>NZ_KB893687.1 GCF_000374165.1 Parafrankia elaeagni | reverse complement strand
CACGGCGGCAACGACCGACAAGGCCGACACGGACACAGCGGCAACGACCGACTCCACCAAGCCATAGACCCACGTCAGGCTCTTGGCTCAGCACGGTTGCCAGCGGAGTCGAGCGTTCCCGCGCGGACGCTCGGCCGAGTCTGAACCAGTCGGAATGTGCTGAGTACCGGGATCTTCCGGCGTCCAGCCCGACGGACAGGGATCCGGCGCTCCGTAGTCGCCTGGGTCTACCCAGGCCGGCTACGGACCGCCAGGTCCAGTTGGTCGGCGTCTCACGTGTTAGAGAGGACATCAAACGCGATGGCCGGCACGGGCAGTTCGGCGAGCACGTCCGCGGGCGGCGCCGCGGACATCGGGGGTCTGGACGGCCCCACCCCGCACGACCTTCTTCCCACCACTGATTCCCACCCCGAGGAGACCGTCCGTTACCAGACGGTGGTCCTGACCGACATGCCTGGTGCGGTCGCGTCACGGGAGTTGAAGGGGACGGTCAACCTCGGCAGGGACGACCTGTCGGTCTACGACCGGCCCGCCGAAGGTATGATCATTACTACGGAGCAGTCGTGGACGGTGGAAGGCGTCACCCTGGGCCGGCTGCTGCACAGCCTGAGTCTGGCGCCCGGCGAATGCACGAAGGTCGCCGTGGTCGGCTGGGAACGCCGCACCCGGGGAGACGGTGACGAGACGACCGTCGAGGGTGACGCCCTGACCAGCGGCACGACGCAGGACCGGTCGATCAGCGAGCTGGCGAACATGATCGCCCGCGAGGAGCAGCACGGCCTCTCGCGCACCGTCGAGGCCGGCCATTCGGACAGCGCCGGGGCGAGCGGTGGGCTCGCGCTGTTCGGTGCGTCGCTCGGTGGGTCGTGGAGCACGTCGTCCAACGCCGGGATCGCGACCTCGGTCGCCCGGACTACCGGCACACGCGACGTCGCCGCGCAGGTCGCGCAGCGGATCAGCTCCCGTACCGGTCAGCTCGCCACCGTGGCGCGCAGCCGCCAGACGACCGTGGTGCGAGAGACCTCGCAGACCGAGCGCGAACAGGTCTCCACCCGACTGGTCACCAACTACAACCACATGCACGCCATGTCCATGCAGTACTACGAGGTCATCCACGTCTACAAGGTCCTCACCCGGACCAGGACCGTCGAACGCTGCCTGTTCGTCCCGCTGCAGGAACTCGGCTTCACGCCGAGCAACGTGAAGTACTTCAGGGCTCTGCTCGCCAAGGCCGCGCCGCCCGCCTGGGCCGCACGGATCCGCGCGATCGACCCGTTCGAGACCGTCGTGCGCCGCCTCGACGGCGCCACCGCGACCGCGGCGACCGGCCCGGTGCGCTACGACACCACCAAGCTCCTCGACCTGTCCGGTTCGCCCCGGGCTCCCTACGGGGTCCGCAGCGACGGGGTCCCCGTCCGCTTCGACCTCGCCACGCGGCAGTGGAAAGCGCTGCCCACCACCGGTCTACCGCGAGCCGGCCTCAAGAAGATCGCCGCCGCGGGTGACGCGGTCTGGGGAGTCGACGCGGAGAACTTCGTCGTGCAGTACCTCGCCCCTACCTGGCAACGGTCCCGGAACGACGCCCGTGACGTCTCCTGCGGTACCGACGGGTCCGTCTACATGATCGGAGTCAGGGGCTACCTCCATCGGCGTACCGACAGTTGGCTGAACCTCGGGTTCCTGGCTGAGAGCGTCGCCGTCGCCAATCGCGATCGAGTCTGGAGCTGCCGCCAGGGCAAGACGTGGGAGGTCGGCGGCACAGGCCGAGTGGAGCGGGAATCCCCGGGAATCGTCCGGATGACCGGCGCCTCGGACGGCTCTGTCTGGGGCATGACCCGCGACTTCAAAATCTATTCGGTCGTTCCCGGTGCGAGCACCTGGACGTCCGCGACTGTAGACGGAACTGGCATGGCGACCTACTCGAAGGTCGGCATCTCCGACGGCCGCGAGCTGTGGCTGCTCGACGTCAACGGCAACGCCGTGCAGATCGCGAGCCGAGGCACGCTCACCGCGTTCGACCATCCGCCGTCTCCGGACGCCGGATGGGCCGTGCGGCTGGAAGTCTGGTGGGACCACGCCGGAATCCGTGGCGTCCGCCTCACCATGCCCGGAACCAGCGGAACCCACACCGAAGGCGTCACCTCGCCCGACCTTTCCTACGCCACCCACACATTCAAAGCCGGCGACAGACTTCTCCAGGTCGACTACTGGACCGGCGCCGCGGCGGGCGGCTGCCTGTCTGGACTGCGCCTCACAACACAAGCTGGTCCGATCGCCTTCGGACCAGCAGCGGACAGTTCCACACCACCCGCCGTCACCGAAGATACCGGCAGTGTCGCCCTCTGCGGATTCCACGGCTCCACCGTCAAGAGCACCGAAAACGTCACCTACATCGCGTCACTCGGCTTCTACGGACGTGCGGACTCCGCCCCCCAAGCTGTTTTGGATCATTTGAATGACAATAGTCGGTTCTACAGCCAGGCGGTGTGGGTGAACGCGGACGAGTTGACGTTGAGTCGGGTTCTGGCGAACTACCATTACGCGCCGAGCGGTGAGACCGATGC
>NZ_KB893686.1 GCF_000374165.1 Parafrankia elaeagni | reverse complement strand
CGCGGCGGCTTTCGACGAGGTCTGTGCCCTGTTGGACGCTCACCTGGATCGTCCGCTGTCTGAGGTGATCGACGGTGAGGCGGTGCTGCTTGACCAGACCGGTTACGCGCAGCCGGCGATCTTCGCGGTGGAGGTCGCGCTGCTGGCGCTGGTCCGGTACTGGGGAGTCGATCCCGATGTCGTCGCCGGCCATTCGATCGGTGAGATCACCGCGGCCCACGCCGCCGGTGTGCTGAGCCTCGCCGACGCGTCCGCCCTGGTCGCGGCCCGGGCCCGCCTCATGCAGGCGCTACCGGCCGGCGGCGGCATGCTCGCCGTGGGCGCTCCCGAGGCCGCGGTGACGGCCGCGCTGACCGAAGCCGGCCTCGCCCTCGACGTCGCGGCCGTGAACGGGCCGACGTCAGTGGTGCTCTCCGGGCCGCATGATCTACTCGACCGGGCCACGGCCCTGGCCGCCGACCAGGGCTGGCGCACCAGTCGGCTCCCGGTCAGCCATGCCTTCCACTCCGCGCTGATGGAACCGATGCTGGCCGAGTTCGAGGCGGTCGTCCGCGGCCTGACCTTCAGTGAAACCCGGCTGCCGGCCGTCTCCACCGTCACCGGTGCCGCCGTGCGGCCCGACGAGTGGTCGGACCCGCGCTACTGGGTGGAGCAGGTGCGCCGTCCGGTCCGGTTCGCCGACGCCGTCCAGGCGATGGCCGCCCTCGGCGTGAACCGGGTGCTGGAGCTCGGGCCCGACGCCGTCCTCACCGCGATGGTCCAGGACACCGCGCCCGACCTGCTCGCGGTGCCGGCGCTGCGCCGCGAGCGGGAGGACGCGACCACCCTGCTCACCGCGCTCGGCCGGCTGTTCACCGACGGCATCGCCGTCGACTGGCGGACCGTGTTCGCCGGCACCCCGGCCGGTCGGGTCGAGCTGCCCACCTACGCGTTCCGCCGGGAGCACTTCTGGCCGCGTCCGCGCCCGGCCGGCGCCGGGAACGCGGCCGGGTTCGGTCTGGAGGCCACCGACCACCCCCTGCTCGGTACGGCGATCGACGTGCCCGACTCGCCGGTGCTGGTCTTCGCCGGTTCGTTCTCCGTCGGTGCCCACCCCTGGCTCGCCGACCATGTGGTCTTCGGTCAGATCCTCGTGCCCGGGACGGCACTCGCCGAGCTGGCGCTCGCGGCCGGCTCCCGCGTCGGGTTCCCGGTCGTGGACGAGCTGCTGCTGCGGGCCCCGCTGGTGCTGCCCGAACACGGCGAGGTCCCGGTGCGGGTCACGGTTGACGTCCCCGCGCCGGACGCCGCCGACGGGGACCACCGCCGCACGGTGACGGTGCACTCCCGCACCGGCGACGACGGTTCCTGGGTGCTGCACGCGACGGGCGTGCTGGTCGCCGACGGCACGCGGGCCAGCGATGGCACGCGGGCCAGCGATGGCACGCAGGCTGCCGATGGCACGCAGGCTGCCGTGGAGCCGATGCCGAGCTGGCCGCCGGCGGGCGCGGACGAGGTCGACATCAGCGGCTTCTACGAGACCGCGGCCGCGGTCGGACTCTCCTACGGGCCGGTTTTCCAGGGGCTGCGCCGGGTGTGGCGATCCGGCGACGAGGTGTTCGCGGAGGTCGTGGCCGCCGAGGAGGCGATGCTCGACGGCTTTGCGCTGCACCCGGCGCTCTTCGACGCGGCCCTGCACGCCATCGGGGCCGGCGCTCTGCTGCCGGCGGGTGGCGCCCGTCTCCCGTTCGCGTTCACCGGCCTGCGCACCTTCGGCGCCTCCAGCGACGTCGACGCCTCCGACGCCTCCGACGCGGCCGGCACGGTGCTGCGCGTGCGGATCGCAGGTGTTCCCGCCGCCGACACCGTCCGGATCACGCTCGCGGACGGTTCCGGCCGGCCCGTCGCCGCGGTGTCCGCGCTGGCGCTGCGCCCGGTTGCCGCCGAATCCCCGGCGCAGGGCCTTCTCTACGCCCTGGACTGGACGCCGGAGTCCGTGCCGTCGGTGGGTCAGCCGGAAGGCTGGACCACCGTGGCGCTCGGTGCTCCGCTGCCCGAGCCCACCGACGTGCTGGTCGTGGACTGCGCCGCCAGGCAGGACGCCGGCACGCGGGACCTGGACGACGCTGCCCGGGGCGACGTCCCCCGGGACAACGCCGCCCGGGACGAGGCCACCTGGGACGACGTCACCGCGGACCGTGTGAAGGAACGCGCCGCCACCATGCTGGACACGCTTCAGCGTTGGCTCACCGACGAGTCGTGGTCGGACGCGAAGCTGGTCGTGGTCACCGAGGGTGCGGTCGCGGCCGGGCCGGGGGAGCGGATCCCGGGGCTCGCCGAGGCCAGCCTGTGGGGCCTCGTGCGGGCGGCGCAGTCGGAGCACCCCGACCGGATCCAGCTGATCGATGTGGACGGTGACGGTCGCGCGCTGCTGGCCGGGGTGGTGGCCGCCGGCCTGCCCGAGGCCGTGGTCCGTGACGGCAGAGTCCTGACACCCCGCCTCGCCCGGGCCGTGGTCACGGATGCGCCGGTCGTCGGTTTCGGTGGTGGCACGGTGGTGGTGACGGGTGCGACGGGGACGTTGGGGGCGGTGCTTGTCCGGCATCTGGTGGCGGCGCATGGGGTGTCGGATCTGTTGTTGCTGA
>NZ_KB893685.1 GCF_000374165.1 Parafrankia elaeagni | reverse complement strand
TCAGCAACAACAGATCCGACACCCCATGCGCCGCCACCAGATGCCGGACAAGCACCGCCCCCAACGTCCCCGTCGCACCCGTCACCACCACCGTGTCACCACCGAAACCGATGCTCGCCTCGGCCGCCGACGGCTGATCGGCGGCGACCCGGACGAGGCGGGGGGCCAGGAGTCGGCCGTGCCGGAGCGCTGCCTGCGCCAGTCCGGCCGTGACAGCGCCGGCCAGCAGGTCGCGGCCGGCGTCATCGATGTCGACGAGGTGGATCCGGTCCGGATGTTCCGACTGCGCCGAGCGCACCAGTCCCCAGATCCCGGCGTCCACCAGCCCTGGAACCTCGTCCCCCGGGTTGGCCGCGACGGCGCCGCAGGTGACGACCACCAGCCGGCCGTCCGCCTGGTCCGGGTCCGCCAACCAGGCCTGGATCATCGCCAGCAGCTCCGCCGTACGACGTCTGACGGCCGCGGCCTCGGACTCGGACTCGGACTCGGCGCCTGCGTCCGTGTCTGCGCCTGCCGCCGGCGAGGGCGAGGGCGAGGGCGAGGTGCAGTCGATCACCAGTGTCTTCGCCGGGGACGGAAGGGCTCCGCCGAGGGGCACCGTGGTCCAGTCGTCGTCCGCGTCGGAGGAGTCGGGCAGCGGATGGGCTGCCCATTCGACGGTGTAGAGCAGGCGGGTGCCGGCGGCTGCCGACAGCTGGTCCGCCGAGACCGCGCGGAGCGAGAGACCGGCTATCCGGGCCACCGGGAGACCCAGCGCGTCGGCGATGTCCAGCGATACCGCGTCCGTGCTCTTGCCGCGGGTGACGCGGACGCGCAGGGCCGACCCGAGAACGCCCGACCGACGCACCCCGGAGAAGGCGAACGGCAGTCTGACGGTGCCGTCGTCGGGGAACAGCCCACCGACGCCGATGGCGTGCAGGGCGGCGTCGAGCAGCGCCGGGTGCATTCCGAAGCCGTCCACCGGGAGCTCATCGGCCGGGACCGCGACCTCGGCGAAGACCTCGTCGCCACGGCGCCACGCGCGCCGCAGCCCCTGGAACGCCGGCCCGTACGCCAGACCGGCGTCGGCGAACACGTCGTAGAGCCCGTCGACGGGCAGCTCGTCCGCGCCCTGGGGCGGCCAGGGCATCAGACCGGTTTCCCGCGCGTCTGCGCTCTCCGGGGCCAGGGTCCCGGTCGCGTGCAGGGTCCACGGCTCGTCGTCGGCGTCCTCCGGCTGGGAGTGGACACTGATCGCGCGGTGGCCGCCGTCCTCGGCCGTCGCGACCACCACCTGCAGGCGGACGCCGCCACGCTCGGGCACCTCCAGCGGGGCCCGCAGCACCAGCTCGTCGACGGCGGGCGTCCCGACCCGTTCACCGGCCGCGAGCGCGATCTCCAGCAGCGCGGTGCCCGGCAGGATGGTTCGGCCGAGCACCACGTGATCCGTGAGCCAGGGTGCCCGGTCGACGGCCAGCCGACCGGTGAGCATCGTGCCCTCGCCGTCCGCAAGGACCGTCCAGGCGCCGAGCAGGGGGTGTTCCGCGGCGATCAGGCCCAGACTGGCGGGGTCTCCGCCGCCTCCGGTCCGCGGCCTCGGCCAGAAGCGACCGTGCTGGAACGGGTAGGTCGGCAGGTCGACCAGCCGGGCACCGGTGCCCTGGAAGACGGCGGTCCAGTCGACGTCGGTTCCGCCGACGAAGATCTGCGCCAGGGCGGCGAGCAGGGTGGCGGGCTCGTCCCTGTTCCGCCGTACCGCCGCCACCGCGACCAGCTCACCGCCGCCCGCCGGCGCTGCCTCCTCGGCCCGCACCGCGTCGTCCGCGCCGACCGCGTCGTCCGCGCCGACCGCGCCGACCGGCCGCACCGTCGGCTCTCCCGCCAGGACGGTGTCCTGGACCATCGCGGTGAGAATGCCGTCCGGGCCCAGTTCCAGAAAGCGGTTCACGCCCTGGGCGGTCATCGCGCTGACGGCGTCGGCGAAGCGGACCGGACGGCGGATCTGTGCCACCCAGTAGGCCGGATCCGACCATTCGCCCACGCCGACCGGTGCTCCGGTGACGGTGGACACCGCCGACAGCCGGGTTTCGCTGAAGGTCAGGCCGCGGACGACCGCCTCGAACTCGGCCAGCATCGGTTCCATCAGCGCCGAGTGAAAAGCGTGGCTCACCGGCAGCCGCCGGGCCTTCCAACCGTGTTCCTCGACGATCGCCGCCGCCCGGTCCAGCGCGGCGTACGAGCCGGAAAGCACCACGGACGTCGGCCCGTTCACAGCCGCGATGTCGACGTTGGCGTTGGCGTTGGCGTTGGCGGCGCCCGCCTCCCGCAGCGCGGCCGTGACCTGAGCCTCGCCGGCACCGACCGCCAGCATCCCGCCGCCGGCCGGTAGTCCCTGCATGAGGCGACCCCGCGCGGCGACCAGGGCGGACGCGTCGGCGAGGCTCAGCACACCGGCGGCGTAGGCCGCGGTGATCTCACCGATCGAATGGCCGGCGACGACATCGGGATCGACTCCCCAGTACCGGACCAGCGCCAGCAGCGCAACCTCCACCGCGAAGATCGCCGGCTGCGCGTAACCGGTCCGGTCAAGCAGCACCGCCTCACCGTCGATCACCTCAGACAGCGGACGATCCAGGTGAGCGTCCAACAGGGCACAGACCTCGTCGAAAGCCGCCGCG
>NZ_KB893684.1 GCF_000374165.1 Parafrankia elaeagni | reverse complement strand
CGTAGCGAGAAGGAGCTTCTTTCTTGATCAATAGCAGCACGCCACCCAGAGATCATTAGCGCAACGATCTCACTCAGCCGGAACTACACCCATCTACATATCCTGTTGGTGCTGCAAACTGCTACAGTAAAGCGATGTGGCCACATCGATCGCAGGATTCAACATAGCGTAGTTGCATCCAAAGAATCTAGATGTATCTTCCGTGCTCTCGATGCGGCATGGATCACTAACTATCGCTGTCCGGTATGTCATGCGCCGAGACTGAGGATGACGTCTGGCCGCTGAAACGGGGCAGGGAGTTCATCGCTCCGGCACTCGATTAGGCTGGGAAGATAGCCGCACCTGCCGCCGCTGCGTCGGACAGGTAGGAGTTGCCAGCTTTAAGGGTACCGGAGTCCGTAGCTTGGAGGATGGAGTTGAGCCAGCGGGACGGTGTACGCCGCCGCGGATAGCCACTGCGGGTGGGCACGCTGTCGGCTACGGTGAATATAAGATCCTCTTCGGCGCGTGAGGCCATCACGTGTAGCACCGCCAACTCGTCGTGGATCTCGGCGGGGTCGTTGCTCTTGATGGCGGCGAAGTGCGGGATAAAGTCCTCCTCAAGCCCGATGATGATTACCTTGGTGAACTGTTGGCCCTTGCCGAGGTGGCCGTTGAGAAGGTGCAGCCCGGGGGAAGTGGGTTCGTCCGGGTCGCCGGAAACGCGGATCCCGGCGAGCGCGTCGGCAAGCGGCATCGCGGCGGCCCGCTCACGTAGGGCCACACAGGCAGAGATAACCTCGTCGCGGGCCTCGACATCGTCAGGATCCAGAGCGTCGCGGCAGCGCCGGTGCAGTTCGTCGAGGCGGCTTGCGTCATTGTCGGCCGTGGCGATCGCGCCAGGTGCGTGGGTGCGCAGTAGGTCTACGACTCGGGCTGTGCTGATCGGGTCGTCCCATACTTCTGCCTCCACACGGGCGGCGCGTACTGCGTCATCGACGTAGGCGCGGCGGGCAGCGGTGCGGGCCATCACTCCGACGCTTGGCATGGGGTCCTGTGTCAACCACTCCTGGATCAGCCGCACCACCGCGGTAGCCTCGGCCTGGATGTTCGGAGAACGCAGCACCTCGACGCGTCCCCGGCCGGTCCACCGCGCCGGATTGGCGGACTCGAGCGGGCCGGCACCCAGCTCGGTAGCCAGCGCACCGACCACCCGCAGTACTGCTGGAGAGGAGCGGTGAGAGGGTGTTCTGAGGGTGTTCGCCGGGTTTCGGGTTGGGGTGATGTCTGGCGTGCGGAGATGATCGTGTTGCGTTCGGGGGCTGGTGCGTTCTGCTGGAAGGTATGGCGGAACGTAAGCCGTACCCCAGTGATCTCTCCGATGAGGCGTGGGAGCTGATCTGTCCGGTCCTGACCGCGTGGAAGGCCCGGCATCCCTCGGCGAGTGGGCATCAGGGCCGTTACGCGCTGCGGGAGATCGTGAACGCGATCCTCTACCAGGCCAGGACCGGCTGCCAGTGGCGGTACCTCCCGCACGATCTGCCCTCCACCTCCGCGGTGTGCTACTACTTCGGCCGGTGGCGTGATGACGGGACCACCGAGACGATCCATGACCTGCTGCGCTGGCAGGTCCGGGAACACCACCACCGCCGCGCGGACCCGAGCGCGGTCGTGCTGGACTCCCAGACGGTGCGGGCTTCCACGAACGCCCCCGCGGACACCACCGGCCTGGATCCGGGCAAGAAAAGCCCGGGTCGTAAACGGGGGATCGCCACCGACACCCTCGGTCTGCTGATCGCGGTGACTGTGGTCGCCGCGAGCGTGCACGACAACCTCATCGGTACCGCGCTGCTGGACCGGGTCGCTACCGCGGCCCCGTCGGTGCGCAAGGCGTGGGTGGATGCCGGGTTCAAGACCACGGTGATCGAGTACGGGGCCGGGTTGGGGATCGATGTGGAGATCGTGGGCCGGCCGGTCGAGGCACGGGGATTCACCCCCCTGCCGAAACGATGGGTGGTCGAGCAGACGTTCGGGATCATGATGCTGCACCGGCGCCTCGCCCGGGACTACGAGGCGAAACCCACCAGCGCGGTCGCGATGATCCGCTGGTCGATGGTTGACGTGATGGCACGCCGCCTGACCCGGGGCGCTACCCCGACCTGGCGGGACCCGCCGGTCTGAGCGGCCTGCTGGCCGGGCAGGGGTGGAACCGTGAGCGCCGACCTGCTGGAAAAGATCGAGAACCGGCGTGCGCGGATCCGGCGGACCGTCGAGGAGCTACAAGAAGAGATCAAACGGCTCGGTGAGGAGCTCACCACCGCCGAACACGCCCTGGAACGGTTGGAGATCACCCATCAGACCCTGGTGGAACTGACCACCGAGGACACCCCCACACCAGCCGATCCCCTCCCCGACGGCTACCGGGACGTCCTCGCCCTGTTCGTCCAGGACCAGGATGGGGGGCTGCGCGCCAAGGACGCCTGCCGGGCGCTGGGTGCGGGCACCGAACCCCGCCACGTCGAGGGCATGCGCGCCAAGCTGAAACGGCTGGTCGAGCGCGGCGTGCTCACCGAACCCGAACCCGGCCTGTTCGTCCTGCCCCGCCCGACTCCACCCACCCCAGAGATCAACCCACACTGACACCCGGCAAAACCACGCAGAACACCCTCTGACTGGATGTTTACGTAGTCCTGGTGACGATAAATCACCTTTGATGCCGACGGCTTTTGTGTCTTTCGCCCTGTAGGAGCATGTCCGTGCGTCCCG
>NZ_KB893683.1 GCF_000374165.1 Parafrankia elaeagni | reverse complement strand
CCGTGCCGACCAGGGCATTCAGTCCGCGGACGAACACCGATTTGCTGGCAATCTTGGTGTGGCCGAAGGCGGCGCCCTGCTTGGCCGGGCCGAAGACCCGGCGCTGGCAGGAGTCCAGATCGACGAACGCCAGCGTGCCGGCCCCGTCGAGCAGCGGCGTCGTCGCGGCAAGCTCCGCGAGCAGCAGCCGACCGNCCTTGCCGAGCTGGCGGACGTTGCCCCAGCTCATCCCGCGCAGGAACGTGCCCAGTGTCGAGGGCGCCCGGACCCCACCGAACAGCTCCCCGAGCGCGTCGTGGCGCAGCAGCGCCAGGTCGTCGATGCAGTCCGCCCCGGCGGCCATACCCGCGACCACACAGCCGACCTTCGCCTCGACGTTCGCCCCCGCCGACCCGGCAGAGGCAGATAGACGGACATGCTCGGCGACCAGCTCCGCCAGACCAGCCCGCTCGGCCAGCCGCATCACAGGAACCAGCCCGGCCGCGGCGACCAGGTTCGGATCATCACACGCAAGATGGATCTTCGAGGCAGTATGCAACAATCGCACTTCGGAAGTGCCCTCTCGAGCAGGGTGGACGGTAGCTTCGCAACTCCCATCCTCCCAGGCCAGAGGGCACTTTCTCATTTACCACGCCGATCACAGGCCAAATCGGACGGTGCATCCAGGCTGAGCAGCAGGCCCGTCGCGACTCCGGCCGCTATCCCACCCTATGGCGATCAACGTGGCTGAAATCGCGCGCCCACAGAGAGGCCACGGCGCCTGTGGGTGCGAGGCTGGAAAGGTGACTCTGTCGAAGCGTGCGTCCTGGTTCCTGGTCGCGGTGGGTGTGTGGACGTGGACGATCTGGCCGAATTTGTAGAACATTCACTTATGACCTAGGTACGGCAGTTCTGAGTCTCGGGCTCCCTGGGTCGGCCCTATTCGGTGACCTTGGGATGGGCGGCGCCTGCATGCGTGATCCAGATGCGGTGCCTGTCGTCGTCGATGCAGTACCAGATGCGTCCGCCACCGGTCGCTTCGTACTGCCACTGGGGCATCGGACGACCGCCGATGCTGCGGGTGCCGAGTGAGCCTTTCAGCGGATGCTGCCGCTGGTTTCGATGGCGTGGGTCCCGCTGGATGGCATCGAAGGCGGCGCGTGCCGCCGAGGGATGGCTTCGGCACAGACTGTCCCAGCCTTCGCCTGCCGGGTTGTCGGCGGCGAACAGGTCCCACTTGTCGGGGTCGGCGGGACGGGGAACACGGTCTCCGCGGCGGGTCACAGGGGTGGGCTCAACTCTGGGCCGTCTCCGGGCAGCGGTCTGGTGAGTTCTGTCGCGAGATGCGGATCGGCGTGGATGGCAGCGGTCTGGCGCCACTCGTGGACGAGTTGCGTGAAGGGGGCGAGCACACCGGCCTCCGCGCCTGCCTGGAGCCTGCGTAGCAACGTGGTGACGCACTCGGTCTGCTCGTCCTCCGGGAGCAGCTCGATCCAGGGGAAGACCTCGGCCAGGACGTGCTCAAGGGTCTGCTTGGCGGCGGGCTCGTGGAGGGTCGCGCGCAGGATGCGGGCGGTGATCGCCAACGCTTCCTCGACGTCGCTGGCTCGGTCGGCCAGCTCGATGCGCAGGTTTGGGCCGTCTCGTCTGGCGAGCTCGACGGCTTCGCCTTGGTCGATGAAGGCGAGGACGCGCTTCGGCTCTCGCAGGAGGTCGCTGTAGGGGAAGGAGACACGGGCGGCGGAGGCGACCATGACAGGAGGATATCTGAACTAGTTCAGAAGTCCAATGCGGTCGCTGATGATTCTCGGCCGGCGCTCGGTGGAGCCCGGCAGCGTGGGACGGTGGCAGGGGCTGGGCATAGGTGCACCGGATCTTCTACAGTGGCGGTAGACACCCCGGATGGCCTCTCCTGCTCAGACGGCAAGCCCCGGGGTTTTGTCTGTCCGCCCACCTTATGGCGATCAACGTGTCCGAACTCGCGCCCCCACACGGAGACCACGGCTCGCGGCCGCTGCAGGCTGGTGGGGTGACTCTGTCGAAGCGTGCGTCCTGGTTCCTGATCGCGGTGGGTGTGTGGACGTGGGCCATCTGGCCGAATTTGTAGAACATTCACTTATGACCTAGGTACTCCCTCTCGCCCCGTCACGTTCGGCGACGGAGGGGATGCTGCCGTAGCGACCGTGTCCCACGGTTGGAGCGAGGCGCGCCCAGGCCGTGTCGACCGCCAGGTCGGCGGGATGGTGTTGAGGCGGGCTCTGCAAGAAGACTTGGACTTGCGCGGGAAGATCTCAAGTTTTCGCTCGTAGACTTGGATTGTGGATCGGGATCGGTTCGAGCGAAGCCCCACTGGACACCTAGTCAAGATCGTTGGAACGGACGGGCGGACGGGTGCCGCATACGAACACGTGGCCTTCCAGCCGGACCCGCTGGCGGACGCCGAGCCGTCACTGGCGGGAGGGACGTGGCGAGACGTAGCCCGCGCGGGGCGCGCGCTCGGTCGTCTCGATCAAGCCGGCCGACAGATTCCTGAACCTGCGTTGCTCCTGCAACCCACGCTTCGGACGGAGGCGCAGAGCACGTCGGCGTTGGAAGGGACCTTCGCTCCGTTGGAGGACGTGCTCGCGGCGGAGGTCACAGAGCTGGCCTCGCAGAGTGAGGAGGTTCGTGAGGTCCTCAACTACGTTCGAGCGGCCGAGGCGGCATTCGCATGGATAGGTGACGGCCGTCCGCTCACGGTCACCGCGCTCTGTCGGATGCATCGAGATCTCGTGCGAGGAACTCCAGCGGATACGCGTGATGCGGGGAGGATTCGCTCGATCCAGGTTGCGATCGGCAGTCGCGGCGGAGCGATCGAAACCGCTCGGTTTGTCCCGCCGCCACCCGGGCTGGAACTGGATGCCGCTGTCCGTGATCTGCTGGACTGGATCAATGTGGCTTCGAAGGGAATCGATCCGGTCGTGGCTGCCGCGATGGCCCACTACCAGTTCGAGACGCTCCATCCGTTCAATGACGGAAATGGCAGGATAGGGCGTCTTCTGGTGGTTCTCGATCTTTGCTGGAAGGGGATTCTTTCGGAGCCGTTGCTGGCTGTCTCTCCCTGGTTGGAAGCGCGTCGTGAAGAATATCAGGACCGTCTGGGAGAAGTCAGTGCGGCGGGCGACTGGGACGGCTGGATTTCTTTCTTTGCTGAGGGCCTGGCTGAGTCCTGCGAACAAACTATTCGGACGGTGGACGATCTTCTCGGCCTGCAGGTCGAATACGTGCGACGTCTCAAGGCGGCAGGTCTGACCGGTGGACTGGTCCGCGATGTCATAGATCGACTGATCGGCAGCCCTTTTATCACAGTGCGTTCAGTCAGTGAAGACACCGGCAGGACTCTGCAGGCGGCCAGCAACGCTGTCGCCAAGCTTGTGGATCTTAAAATTTTGCGGGAGCGAACCGGGCGAAGCTACGGCCGTGTCTTTGAGGCGGTGGAGGTCACGTCTGTGCTGCGGGGTCGGCCGGGCCGCTGAGGGCCCGCTGGTCGGCTGTCTTCGCTGTCGACATGTTCGGTCTCACCGGTCGGGATGTTTGTTGATCATCTCGTTCGCGTGTGCGAGTGTGAGGCTGGTGGGGTGACTGAAGTCGAAGCGTGCGTCCTGGTTCCTGGTCGCGGTGGGTATGTGGACGCGGGCGATCTGGCCGAATTTGTAGAACATTCACTTATGACCTAGATGTGGCGCTTCCAGAGCTTGTGTCGTGTCTCCTCGTGTCCAGGCCGCCTTCTTCCGCGAGTGGATGTCTACGCTGGATCGCATGCGTGATCATGGTGTGGAGGTGTGGAGGTGTGGGTGGAGGCGTTCTCTCGAACTGATGGTGACGGGTGCCACCGTCGGCGAGCCTTGATCTCCATGTTGTCGTGACGGGAGAGTTCCCGTCGCTGAAGGCTCGGCAGCTCCTGCGCGTGCTCGGGCGGCTGGGGTACCAGGTGACCAGGCAGAACGGCTCGTCCCACCGATGGCTGGAGGCGGAAGGGCGCCCGCGGCTCCGGTTGGCGTTCCACGATCGTGTGACTGTTGGTCCAGGCCTGGTTCGTCAGATACTGGTGAAGCAGGTGGGCCTGACCGTGGAGGAGGCACTGGAGGTGATCCACGGTGACTAGGGTGATCACGGTGATCGTGCGGCGGGACGGCGAGTCCTGGTCGGCATGGTCGCCGCAGTGCCCTGGTCTGGCGGTTGCGGAGCCGACCGCGGCGGAGCTGCGTGGGGCCCTGCCCGAGGCGCTTACCTGGTATTTCGACGGAGACTCCGACTTCGAGATCCTTGTGCATCTTGAGCAGGAGCTGCGCGGGGTCGTCGTTCGGATCGCTCAGGATGTCTTCGGGTGGGAGCGGCAACTGGTCGCGGAGCGGCTGGGTGCTGCGCTCGGCGTCGAGGATCAGGCGGAGCGGCTGCGTGCGGCGCCACCGAACTCCGCGGGGGAGATCGTTTATGTGTGCGCGCTGCAGACTGACCCGATCTCCTGGCTGACGGCTCAGGTTGACGACGTCGCCGATCCGGTTGTCGTTGCGCTGCCCGCGGCAGAATCGATGTTGTGGACCCTGCAGTTCGGTAATGGGAGCCGAGTTGGTGCCGGGCCGGTCGACGTTGGCTACCTGCCGGACACGACCTTCGGCGAGATCATGACGACGTTCACCGGGCCCGGGCTGAAGCTCAGCGCGTAGAGACCGCAGAGATCCGGACACAAAATGTGGCTGTGTCCGCCGTGCTCGACCTCACGTGGTGCGACCGCTCGTGATCGGTTGGGACCTCTCGCGCGGGTGCGAAGCGACCAGCGTGCTGGAACGCGACCACCTCACCCGGCAGGCCGCCGGGGTCCGTGCCCAGCTCGGGGACGGACATTGGCGGACCTGACATTCCGCCCGGCAGGATGTCAGGGTTCTTACACCGAATTCTGATCGTGGATAGCGGCCGACTCTGCTGAAGGGGAGTCGGCGCTTTGGCAAGGACGTACAGTGAACGTACGGCAGCCGCGAGAAACATTTTGTGGTTCTCGACTTACGGAGCCGGTGGCCAGCGTCCGGACTCCACGGAGGAATCGCATGCTCTTTCGCCAGCCGCGAGGACGATTCGGGCGCATCCTGGCCGCCCTCATGACCTCGACCTCTCCCCTGGACGACGGCCCCGCGCGCCCGCGCCCCCCGATCGGACGTCCGGCAGGCACCCCGCCGGCCGGTGCGCCGCGGCGGCCGGCGAAGAAGTCGGCTCGCAAGATCCACTGAGGGTTGGACATTGCTGCACCGGATCTTCTACAGTCGCGGTGTAGACCCCGGATGGCCTCTACCACTGGATGCCCTTGACGGCTCAGGTGGCAAGCCCCCGGGGTTTTGTCTGTCCGCCCACTTTATGGCGATCGACGTGTCCGAACTCGCGCCCCCACACGGAGACCACGGCTCGCGGCCGGTGCAGGCTGGTGGGGTGACTCTGTCGAAGCGTGCGTCCTGGTTCCTGGTCGCGGTGGGTGTGTGGACGTGGGCGATCTGGCCNNNTTTNNNGNGCGCGGGCCCTGGAGGTCGAGGTGACCAGCCAGGGCGGCAGCGTCGAGGAGTCGCTGGCGAATCTTCGTGAGGCGTTGGAGCTGTACTTCGAGGACCAGCCGTTCCCTGTGACTGCCGCGGACGGCCCCATCGTCGCTCCGCTGGACATCCGCCTGTCGGCGTGACACCCGCGCTGCCTCGGGTCTCCGGGGCGAAGGTGGTGAAGGCTTTGGGGCGTGCCGGCTTCGAGGAGGTCGCCACGCGTGGCTCGCACTGCAAGCTGCGACACAAGGAGAACGCCCGGGTCGTGATCGTCCCGCTTCACCGGGAGCTGGCGACGGGAACTCTCGCCTCTGTTCTGCGTCAGGCGGGCATCGAGGCGGAGGGGCTTAGGACGTTGCTCACCTGAGCTGCGCGTGGTTCCGGGTGCAAGCTGGACGGGTGACTCTGTCGAAGCGTGCGTCCTGGTTCCTGGTCGCGGTGGGTGTGTGGACGTGGGCGATCTGGCCGAATTTGTAGAACATTCACTTATGACCTAGGTACTGCGCCGCTACACCGAAGGTGGTTGGCAGAGATCAGGGGATCAGCGGCAGTTTCCGGATCCGGACAAGACGATCGGTGAGGACGATCATGCTGCCGTCCTTCAGCGCTTCTGCCAGCTGGTCGAGGTTCGCGAGGAGAAGCCGAATCTGTTCGACGGGGCGACGACCACCTTCACGGCGGAAGAGGATCACGGAAGGGCTGTCGAGTCCGCTCCGGGCGAGGATGCCGCCGAAGTCGGTATCGGCCGAGATCAGAACCCTTCGCTCGTCTCGCGCGAAGCCGAGGACGGTGGTGTCGTCGGCCGCGCCGAGTTCGACGTCTCGAACATGGAGAACGTCGTGCCCAGCCTCGCGCAGACCGGTCGCGAGAGTGTTCGACAGGTTGTTGTCGAGCAGGAAGCGCACGTTGGTCAGGCTGGGATGATCAGCGGAAGCTGCTGCTCGCGGACGGCTTCGGCTGCGAAGCGGAGCGCCTCGCGGATGTCGTCCCCATCGAGGTCCGGCAGCTCAGTAATGACCTCGGTGGCAGACATACCGTCCGCGATCATCCCGACGACCGTTGCCACCGGGATGCGCAACCCACGGATGCAGGGAACCCCGCCCATCTGCGCCGGGTTCACCGTGATGCGGGTGAAGTGCACTGGCCACCTCCTCTCGTACTTCAGCATACGGTGATCATGGTGGTCCTGAGGTGGTCGCCGTGAGACAGGCCGCGAGGTCGCGGCGGCGTGGTGCTCGTGGGTTGTACGGCAGCCATGGCGCTGGCGTCGCGTGCGTGTCCAGCTTCACGGCCCGCGGCAGCTCTCGATCCTCCCGTCCGTGCGTACGGGTGCGAGGCTGGTGGGGTGACTCTGTCGAAGCGTGCGTCCTGGTTCCTGATCGCGGTGGGTGTGTGGACGTGGGCGATCTGGCCGAATTTCCTCAGGAACATCTGGAAGGACGACCGATCCTGGGAGAACGGCCCGACCAGCTTCTTCACGGTGCACCTGGTCCTGACCGTCACCTCCCTCGCCGTCGGTTCCGTTGTCGGTTGGCTCGGTATCCGAGGAGTGCGTGCCGGTCGTGCCGATGCCGCTGGCGATGTTGCTTCGTCTGACCAGTTGATGGGTTCTGGTCGTTGACGTCGGAGTCGCCAGGGGGAGCCGGCTTCGGCTGCGGGATCTGTGACGGCCCGGCGTGCCATGCGGGGTGTTCCGGGTAGCACCGGGAGCGTGGATGCGTCTGAACTGGAGATCGCCGACCGCCCGGCTGCGTCCGTTCGCGGGTGGCGTGTTCCCCTGTTCGCGTTCGCGCGCAATCCCACTGGTTCCATCTACGGGACGGTGGTGGCCGACTCGGTGCTGGCGGTGGAGTCCGAGCGCCAGACGAAGCTGAGCGACCTGATCTACGCCGAGCTGATCACGGTGATCGTGTACTGGCTCGCCCACGTGTACGCCGACTTCCTCGGCTCACCGCCGAGTGGGAGCCGGCGGGCTGGTCTGCACCGTTTCGTGGGGACGCTTGGCCACGAGTGGTCTCTGGTGACAGCGTCCTTCTTTCCGCTGACCGCGGTGTTGCTGGCGGCGGCGGCCGGGGCGTCCGTCCACACGGCGGCCCTTGCGGGGATGTGGACAGGGGTGGCCGCGCTGGTGCTGTGGGGACAGCTCGCCGGCCGCCGCGCCGGGCGTGGTGCCGTGGTCTCTCTCGCCTACGGAATGGTCGCGGGCGTGTTCGGGATCGCGCTGATCCTGCTGCGGGTGCTGCTGCACTGACCCGCGGGCGGCTCTGTCAGGTGTTGCGGCCGCCGTTGACGCCGATGACCTGGCCGGTGATGTAGCCGGCGTCTTCGGAGACGAGAAAGGCGCAGGCGGCGGAGATGTCCTCCGGGCGCCCGGCGCGCCGGACAGGTGTCTGGCCGATCACTTTTTCCGTCGGTGTGTCGAGGAAACCGGCCTGGGCGGTGCGCAGCATCGGGGTGTCGATGAATCCCGGGGGGATGGTGTTGACGGTGATGCCGCTTGGGCCGAGTTCGAGTGCGAGGGACTTGGTGAGGCCGATGACTCCGGCTTTCGAGGCGACGTAATGGGTCATGTAGGGCACGCCGCTGTGGGCGCTGGAGGAGGAGATGTTGACGATCCGTCCCCAGCCGGCCTCGATCATGTCGGGGACGGCGGCCTGGCAGCAGTGGAACGTGCCGGTGAGGTTCACGGTCAGGACCGACGTCCACAGCTCGAGGGAGATGTCGAGGAAGCTGTCGTGGGCGGTCTTCCCGGCGGAGTTGACGAGGATGGCGATCGGGCCGAGGTGCTTCCGGACCTCGGCCAGTGCCCGGTCGACGCTTGCGCGGTCGGCCACGTCGACGCCGACGGCGTGGGCGGTGCCGCCCTCGGCCTGGATCTCGGCGGCGACGTCCCCGGCGTGGGCCGCGTTGAGATCGAGGACCGCGACTCTGGCGCCGTCCTGGGCGAGCCGCAGTGCGCAGGAACGTCCGATGCCGGAGGCGCCGCCGGTCACGACGGCGACCCTGCCCGCGAGTGTCTGGCCCATGTGGCGCCCCTCCAGTGTCAGCTTCCTGTTGCCCGCTCCGCCGACCGTATGGCCGGGATTCTTATTGTTTCCCAGCAAGGCCGCCGATGGATGGGATGGCCGGGCGGGGAAGCTGGGGAGCGGGAGGCGGCTGACTCACGGTGTCTCGACGTCCCGGCCGGTGTGGGATGGAGGAAGGCCGTTCGGGTCGCGCACGACTGACTGATCGTTCCTACAGTGAGGCACGTCGCGCCGCGGGCGGCTCCGGCGGGCGGGCCTTCGGGGACGGGGCCGGCCGGGAGGGTGAGGTGCTGCGGGACGCGATGTCGGTCATCGGGTCAGCAGGGGAGGACGTCAATGCCGTTCGACGGGGTGTCACATGTGGGTCTGACAGTTCGGGACCTGGAGCGTAGCTGTGCCTGGTACACGGCGGTCCTGGAATGGAGGGAGCTGGTCCGCGGCCGCGGGGAGACGACGTCGTTCGCCCACGGGGTGCTTCCCGGAGGTCTCGGTATCGTCCTGCGGCAGCACGACGAGAGCAGCGCGGAGCTGTTCGACGAGCGGCGCCCGGGGCTGGATCATCTTTCGTTCTCGGTGTCGGGGCGGGACGGGCTGGACGGGCTGGAGAAGCGTCTCGCTGCGGCCGGTGCGGTCTTCACCCCGACCCAGGAGCTGCCGTTCGGCTGGCTGCTGGCCTTCCGTGACCCGGACAACATCGCCCTGGAGGCCATGCTCGGCCGGGGCTGAGCCGCCCCGGCCGGGTCGGGCGTCGCGGCCGGGTCGGGCGTCGCGGCCGGCTCAGGCGTCGCGGCCGGCTCAGGTGTTGCGGCCGCCGTTGACGCCGATGATCTGGCCGGTGATGTAGCCGGCCTCCTCGGAGGCGAGGAACGAGCAGGCGGCGGCGATGTCCTCCGGGCGGCCGACGCGGCGGACCGGGGTACGGGCGGCGTGCTCGTCCACGCTCATCCCGAAACGGCCCTTCCTCTCACTGTCGCGCAGCATCGGGGTGTCGACGAAGCCGGGCGGGATGGTGTTGACGGTGATGCCGTTCGGGCCGAGTTCGAGTGCGAGGGACTTGGTGAGGCCGATGACGCCGGCTTTCGAGGCCACGTAGTGGGTCATGTACGCCTGGCCGCTGTGGGCGCTGGAGGAGGAGATGTTGACGATCCGTCCCCAGCCGGCCTCGATCATGTCGGGGACGGCGGCCTGGCAGCAGTGGAACGTGCCGGTGAGGTTCACGGTCAGGATCGACGTCCACAGCTCGAGGGAGATGTTGAGGAAGCGGTTCGAGGCGGTCTTCCCGGCCGAGTTGACCAGGATGGCGACCGGGCCGAGGTGTTCACGGGTCTCGGCGAGGGCCGCGTCGACGCTCGCGCGGTCGGCGACGTCGACACCGACGGCGAGTGCGGAGCCGCCCTCGGCCTGGATCTCGGCCGCGACCTCCTTGGCGTCCGCGGCGTTGAGGTCGAGCACGGCCACCCTGGCGCCGTCGCGGGCCAGCCGCAGCGCGCAGGAACGTCCGATGCCCGAGGCACCGCCCGTGACGACGGCGACTCTGCCGATCTGTGGTCCGGCCATGATTTCGTGTCCTTTCGACGTCGACCGCCCGCGAGGTGAGCGTGCGGCGGAAGAAAATGCTGGCTGCGTTGGATGTCCGTCACGGGCGGCGGGAGCCCGCCCGGACGCTGGATTTGGGCCGGCCCGGAAGCCCGTCGGATCGAAGGCCGGTCAGATCGGATGTCTGTTCGGGTGTCCGTCGGTGGGCCTGCCGGGCCTGCCGGACCCGCTGATCCCGATGGGCTCGGTGTGCTGGTCGATCTCGGCCAGGGCCTCGACAGGGAGCTCCAGGCCCGTGGCGGCGAGGACCTCGTCCAGGAAGACCGTGTTCCGGGCGTCGACGCGCACCGCGGTGACGGGCCTCGCCCACTGCCAGGCCAGCGCCAGCTGGGTGGGTGTGCAGCCGACCCGGGCCGCCACTGCCCGCACGATGGCCGGGTACCCGGGGCCGGGCCCGGACGGGTCGGATCCGGGTGCGGGCCCGGCGCCGGTCACGCCGATGAAGCCGAGCCCCTCCTCGGCGAGGAGGGGGAGGTGCTCGCGCTCGACGGAGCGTGCCGTCGGGCCGTAGGCGGCCTGCAGGGAGACGAAGCGAGCGCGGCCGGTGCGGTCACTGGCGGCGAGCGCTTTCATGAGCCGGTAGGCGGGGATGCCCGCGGCGCCCGTGTAGAGGACCTTGCCGGCGCGCACGAGATCGTCGAGTGCCTCGACCGTCTCGTCCAGCGGCGTCGCCGGATCGTCGACGGCGATCTGGTAGAGGTCGATGTGGTCGGTGCCCAGCCGGCGCAGGCTGGCGTCGCAGGCGGCGCGCAGGTGGCGGCGGCTGTTCCGGCTGCCGTGGCGGGCCGGGTCGGGCGCCGCGACGGCGCTGGTGGCCAGCACGACCTGTGCGCGCCGACCACGCAGAGCCGCACCGGTGATCTCCTCCGCCCGCGCGTGGATGTCGGCGTCGCGCAGCTCGGTGGGGTCGACGAGGTTCCCGCCGGCGTCGAGGTAACGGGTGACGAGCTCGGTCGCGGTTCGCTGGTCGCAGCCCTGGTGGGGGTCGCCGAGGACACCGGTGCCGAGGGCGAGCGGGGAGACGTACAGGCCCCCGCGGCCGAGCGGCTGGTAGCGCATCGGCCGGGTGGCGGCAGTGCTGGACGTCACGTGCGGCCCGGCGGTGGCTGCGGTGCGCGCCGTGCCCGGTTCGGCCACGGTCGGATGGTTTGCTGCTGCTGCTGCTGCTGCTGTTGCTGGCGGCCGCGCCGGGCCGCGGGTGAGGATCCCGTTCAGGAAGAGCCGCACGGCGTGCTGGAGGCGCTCGTCCTCGGCCTCGGGAGTGCGGTAGATGCCGTAGGCGGCGAGCCAGGCAGGCATGGCGCCGACCATGGCGAAGAACTGCTCGGCGGCCAGGGCGACGTCCGGAACGGTCACGTCGCCGACACGCTCGCGGGCGTGCAGGAGATCGATGATGACCTGGATGCGCGGTGACCAGGTGGTGGCCTGGGAGCTGACGGCGAACTCCGGGAACCGGGGGGACTCGGCGATGGCCATCCGGCTGAGACGGACGATGTCCGGGTCGACGGACCGGGCGAGGATCGCCCGGGCGATCAGGGTGAGGGCGGCGGCCAGGTCGTCCGGCAGCGGTTCGAGGACACGGGTGTCGCGTTCCTGGCGGGTCAGTGCCCAGGAGCTGACGGCGATGAACAACGTCCGCTTGTCGGGGTAGCGGCTGTACAGGGTGCTCTTGGTGACCCCTGCGGCGCGTGCGACAGCCTCCATCGTGGCCCCGTCGTACCCGTGTTCGAGGAACGTGTCGACGGCCGCGCGGCGGAGTCTCTCGGTGAGCCGGGCGGCCTGGGCGGACGTCGGCCGGCCGGCCCGGGAACGTCCGCCGTCGCTCTGTCTGGGCTCCACCGGAAAAACGTACGAGACCGTCGGCTTCTGGGTCAAGGCATCCCGTCGCGTCGCTCGCGGGGACGGAGCAGCCCCTGCTCCCAGCCACCGTCAGGCCTGATCGGGGGTGGTGAACCAGCGTCAAGGACGGTTGACCAAAACCGGACGGCATCGTACGTTTTCCTCAAGTCCACCTGGTTGCAGTCACGGAGGCAGACCATGGCCCACTTCTCCAAGCCCGCCGAGGGCAGCTGGACGGAGCACTACCCCGATCTCGGGACGGGTCCGGTCTCCTTCGAGGACTCGATCTCCCCGGCGCACTACGAGCTCGAACGCAGGGCGATCTTCCGGCGCACCTGGCTGAACGTGGGCCGGGTGGAGCAGATCGCCCGCGGGGGTGCCTACTTCACCAGGGAGATCCACGCCGCGAACGCCTCGGTGATCATCGTGCGGGACACCGACGGCGAGGTCCGCGCGTTCCACAACATCTGCCGGCACCGCGGCAACAAGCTGGTCTGGAACGACTTCCCGCAGGCGGAGACAAGCGGTTCGGCGCGGCAGTTCATCTGCAAGTACCACGCCTGGCGTTACGGGCTGGACGGTGCGTGCGCCTTCGTCCAGCAGGAGTCCGAGTTCTTCGATCTCGACAAGTCGAAGTTCGGTCTCGTCCCGGTGCGCTGCGAGGTGTGGGAAGGTTTTATCTTCGTCAACTTCGACGACGAGGCCGCGCCGCTGCGCGAATATCTCGGTCGTTTCGCGGCCGGCCTTGAGGGCTATCCGTTCGGCGAGATGACGGAGGTCTACCGGTACCGGGCGGACGTGGGCAGCAACTGGAAGCTCTACATCGACGCGTTCGCGGAGTTCTACCACGCCCCGGTCCTGCACGCGAAGCAGTACGTGGGCGAGGAGTCACGCAAGCTCCTGGGCTACGGCTACGAGTCGCTGCACTACGAGCTGGACGGTCTGCACTCGATGCAGTCCGCGTGGGGCGGTATGGCCCCGCCGCGCGACCTCAACATGGTGAAGCCGATCGAGCAGAAGCTGCGCAGCGGGAACTTCGGGCCGTGGGACCGGCCGGACATTCCCGGGCTGGACCCTCTTCCGCCGGGTGTCAACCCCGCCGGCCACAAGGCCTGGGGTCTCGATTCGTACGTCTTCTTCCCGAACTTCATGATCGTGGTGTGGGCGCCGGGCTGGTACCTCACCTACCACTACTGGCCGACCGCCTACGACAAGCACATCTTCGAAGGCACCCTGTATTTCGTCCCGCCGAGGACCCCGAGCGATCGGTTGCGCCAGGAACTGGCCGCCGTGACGTTCAAGGAGTTCGCGCTGCAGGACTGCAACACCCTGGAGGCGACCCAGAAGATGCTGGAGACTCGGGCCGTCTCGGAGTTCCCGCTCAACGACCAGGAGCTCGCCGTCCGCCATCTGCACTGGGCCGCCGCCGAGCAGGTGGCCAGCTACCAGAAGCAGAACGGGGCGCACTGAGCGGCCGACGCCGCCCGCAGCCGATGTGCACCGCGTGGTGAGGGTGGGGCGCGCGTGCCGCATGCCGCAGTGCCGGACTGTCGGTGGTGTTCGGTAGACAGGGGGCATGACGGAACTGGCGGCGGACGGTGCGGGCCCCCTCCCGGAGGCATCCCGTGGCGTGGCACCCGGAAGCGACCAGGCAGGCGGGGCCGGGGCGTCGCGGGAGCGGGCTGAGGAGATGCTGCGTGCCCTCGCCGGTCCCGGCGCTGCGCTGCGAGATGACCAGTGGCGGGCGATCGACGCCCTGGTCACCGGCCGGCGCCGGGTGCTGCTCGTCCAGCGCACGGGCTGGGGGAAGTCCGCGGTGTACTTCCTCGCGACGGCGCTGCTGCGCGGTGGCGCGGGCGGTGGCCCGGGCCGGAGCGAGGGTCGGGTCGGGCCGACTGTGATCGTCTCGCCGCTGCTGGCGCTGATCCGCAACCAGGCGGCCGCGGCCGCGCGCCTCGGCGTGCGCGTCGGGGAGATCCACTCGGGCAACGTCACCGAGTGGGACGAGGTGTACGCGGCCCTGCGGGCCGGTGAGCTCGACCTGCTGCTGGTCGGTCCGGAGCGGCTGAACAACCCCACGTTCCGGGACGACTACCTGCCCGAGCTGGCGCGCACGACCGGGCTGCTGGTCATCGACGAGGCGCACTGCATCTCGGACTGGGGCCACGACTTCCGTCCGGACTACCGCCGCCTGCGGTCGCTGATCGGGGGGCTCGCGCCCGATGTGCCCGTCCTCGCGACGACCGCCACGGCGAACGCACGGGTGGTCGAGGACGTGAGCGAGCAGCTCGGCGCGGGTGCTGCCGATGCGGCGGGTGCATACACCCTGGTCCTGCGGGGGTCGCTGGAAAGGGAGAGCCTGCGTCTCGCCGTGGTCTCTCTGCCATCGGCCGAGGAGCGCTTCGGCTGGATCTCCGACCGGCTTGCCGAGCTTCCGGGCTCCGGCATCGTCTACACGCTGACCAAGCCCGCCGCGGAGGAGCTCACCGCGTTCCTGCGGACCCGCGGTCACCCGGTGGCGACGTACCACGGCGGGACGGACCCGGCCGAGCGGATCGCCGCCGAGGAGGACCTGCTGGCGAACCGGGTCAAGTGCCTGGTCGCCACCAGCGCGCTCGGGATGGGTTTCGACAAGCCCGATCTCGGGTTCGTGGTGCACGTCGGGGCGCCGAACTCGCCGATCGCCTACTACCAGCAGGTCGGCCGGGCCGGCCGGGCGCTGGAGTCGGCGGAGGCGATCCTGCTGCCGGCCGCCGAGGATCAGGCGATCTGGAAGTACTTCGCGGACACGTCCTTCCCGCCCGAGCACCTGGTGCGGGTGGTGCTCGGGGCGTTGGAGCAGGCCACCCGGGTGATGTCGACACAGGCGCTGCTCGCGGTGGTCGACCTGGGGCCGAGCCGGCTGGAGCAGATGCTGAAGGTGCTCGACACCGACGGTGCCGTGCGGCGGGTCAAGGGCGGCTGGGAGTCGACCGGTGTGCCATGGGCCTACGACGCGCCCCGCTACGCCCGGGTCGCCGCGGCACGCGGCGTGGAGCAGCAGGCGATGCTCGACTACATCGCGACCCCGAACTGCCGGATGGAGTTCCTTCGCCGGGCCCTCGACGACCCGCACGCGAGCCGCTGTGGCCGCTGCGACCGGTGCACGGGCCGGGAGTGGACATCAGAGGTCTCGGCCGGGGCACGGGCCGGCGCCCGCACCGAGCTGCGGCGCCCCGGCGTCGTCGTCGAAGCGCGCCGGATGTGGCCGACGGGTATGCGCACGCTGGGCGTCGAGGCCTCCGGGCGGATTCCCGCCGCGGCCGGCGCCCTCCCCGGCCGGGCGCTGGCCCGGCTCAACGACCTGGGCTGGGGCAACCGGCTCCGGGCCCTGCTCACCCCGCCAGCCGCCGACGGCGGCGCCAGCCCGTCCGGCGTGGCCGGCGGTTCTGGCGGTTCCGGCGGTTCCGGCGGCGCCGGGGCTGACCGGCCGGTGCCGGACGACGTGTTCGACGCCCTGGTGCAGATGCTCGCGGCGTGGGAGTGGGAGCGGCGCCCGGCCGCGGTCGTGACAGTCGCGTCGAGGACCCGTCCTCGGCTCGTCGCCAGCCTCGGCGAGCGCATCGCCCAGGTGGGGCGGCTGCCGCTGCTCGGTGAACTGCCCCGCGTCGCCGGCGGGCCGTTCGCCGGCCAGGTGCACAACAGCGCGCACCGCCTCGCCGGCCTGTGGTCGGCGTTCGACGCGCCGCCCGAGCTCGCCGACGCACTCGGCGGTCTGCCCGGCCCGGTGCTGCTCGTGGACGACCTGATCGTCACAGGCTGGACGATGACAGTGGCAGCAAGGGCGCTGCGTGCGGCGGGCGCGCCCGGCGTCCTGCCGCTGGTTCTCGCGGTCGAGAACGGCTGACCGCTGATATCGCCAGCGGCGGGCGTCGAGCCGGCCTTCGCCGCTGTCTGATTCAAGGGCCACGGTGCCGGTGATGCCCGCTCGGCCGCCCCCGTGGGGAGTCCCGAGCGAGCGAGGGGCCGGAGTAGCCCTGTTCCCTCCGGTCCCTCGGCGGTGGTCCGGGTCAGCTCCGTGGTGGAGCCTGCGGGGTGAGGGCGTCCGCGGCCTCCGGGCCTGCCGGAGCACCGGCGAGGGGAGCCTCCATCTCCTGGCGGCCCCGGATGGAGGCGAGGATCTCGCCCGCGCGCACCGAGATGTTCGACAGCAGCGAGGAGGAGATCCCGTGCGCATACTCGCTGGCTCCCGGGACGTAGACGTTGGCCGTGGTGCCCGGAATGGTCTCGACGCTGTAGTCACGTCGGACCTGCAGCCGGCCGTCGTCCTGGGTGAGGCAGCTGTCCGCCAGGCCTCCGAGGACCCGCCGCGGGTCGCGGGCATGGTAACCGGTGGCGAGAACGACGGTATCCGTGTCCAGGACGTGGATCTCCCCGGTCGACAGGGCGCGGATGTTCAGCCGCACACCGTCCGGGAGACGCTCGAAGGATTCCACCCGGGATGCCCGCAGGAAGTGCAGCCGCCGAATGCCCTGGACCTTCTCCTGGTACGTCCGCCGGTAGAGCTCGTCGATGAGATCCATGTCGACGGCGGAGTAGTTGGTGCCCCGGTGGTACCCGATCAGCATGGCGCGCACACTGTCGGGTGCATGGTAGAACTCGTCGACCGCCACCGGGTCGAAGATCTGGTTGACGAAGCCACTGTTGTCCGCCGGGCTGAACCCGTAGCGCGCGAAGATCGAGTACACCTCGGCCTGCGGGAAGCGGGTGTGCAGGTGCTCGGTGACCTCCGCGGCGCTCTGGCCGGCACCCAGCACGACGAAGCGCCCACGAGGCATGGCGGGCAGCTGCCCGAGACGGTGCAGAAGCTCGTGGTTGTGCCATGTCCGTTCGTCGATCTGGATCCCGTCGGGGAGCCTGGGCTCGAGGCCGGCCGCGACGACCACGTTGCGGGCCCGCCGGACGATCTCCTCGGAACTGCCTCCGTGGCGGCTGATCACATCGATGTAGGCAATCTCACCGTTGTGGACGACCGGGCGCAGGTCCACCACCTCGGCGCCGTATTCGACGACGTCGCTCAGACGGCCTGCGGCCCACTCCAGATAGGCGTGGAACTCGGCGCGCAGCGGAAACATCGTCTTGTGATTGATGAAATCCACGAGACGGTTCCGTGAATGGAGATAGGAAAGGAAGCTGAAACTGCTCGACGGATTCCGGAGCGTCACGAGGTCCTTGAGGAAGGAAACCTGCATGGTCGCGCCGTCGATGAGCATTCCTCGGTGCCAGCCGAACCGGGCCTGGCGTTCCAGGAACACCGCACGCAACGCTGCGCCGGCCGAGACACTGCTGTTGTGTTCCTCGATGGCGATCGCCAGGGCGATGTTCGACGGACCGAACCCGACTCCGATGATGTCGTGCACACCGAGTTCTCCGGTCGGCGGACGGTCTACCACGGCTGCCCCTCTGGTTGGTGGATCCCACCGGCCTCTTGTCGGCCCTTGGTCGAACTGTGCTGGCCCAGGTCAAAATCTGTGGTCGAGGACTTGCGTCGCCAAGGGGTCGCCGAGGTCGGAGTGCGGCTCTGGATCAGTCGAGCCGCTCCCGCGGTGATGGGGCGGTGCGGAGCCCGGTGATCTCCGGAGGGTCGCCTCGCCGTTTCCGGTCCTGGCCCTGGCAGAAGGTGGTGGATGTTGACCAAGGTGGTGGTGTTGGGTCAAGTGGGTGACTACAGAATTTAAGTGAGCCTAACTTAGGTGTGTCGCGTTTGATGGTCAAGTGGCTCGGACGCGTCCCTTCTGCGATGCGTTCGCCCTTGACCAGCCTGGCGGGATAGGTTATAGGTTAACCTAACTTAAGCATCTGTGGGACGAGGGGGGCCGCCGGCGAGCTCCGTCCACTCGGGTGGTTCGAGTCCGGGGCGGCTGCGTGCGGAGGGGATGCCGCTGCGGATCGGCGGCTGGCTCGCGGACCCGTCGGTCTCCTCGCCGGGCCTTGCCGCGGCGTTGCACCCACGCCGACGGAGGGTCAGCACTCGCTGTGGCCGAGCTTCGCGGCGGTCCCGGTGGGCTGGACTGTCGTCCACGGTGAGGAGACCCGCCAGTCCTACCTCGACCATGTCGAGACCCACTGGACGGATCTGCGTCCGCTCAGCCTTGTCGCCCAGAGGGAAGGGGCGGGTCCGGAGAGCATCCGGCCGTGCTCGGTGCCGGCCCGGTCAGTCGGATCCCACTGACGGGGTGGTGGACGCCGGTCCCGACGGCCCAGGGCCCGGTGACGACGACTGGTCCGGCGTCTGCGTGACGACCGGCGGGGTCGTCACGCCCGTGGTCGACACCGGCGGTGTGGTCGCCCCGGGTGGGGGAGTCGTCTCGACAGGTGGAACGGTGGTCGCGGGCACCGACTGCGGCGGCGGTGCGGTGGTCCAGCGGGGCGCGCGGGTGTAGGCTGGCCGGTCCGGTGTCGGGGTCGTGGTCACCACGACTGCCGGAGCCGGCGGCGCGGTTGGTGACTCCGGAGCGGTCGAGGGCGGAGACGACGTTCCCTCCGCGCTGGTACCCCGGGTGGGTTCCCCGCCTCCGGAGGACAACAGCAGCGTCAGCAGCACGGCGACACCGGCGACGGCGGCCACCGCAGCCCCGGCGATGATCGCCAGCTTCGGTGACCTCCCGCCCTGCCCCGCGCCGCGGGAGGGATCGCCGCGGTGCTCACCGCGGCCGGGTGTCGGAGCCCGGTGCGACGCCGACCCGCGGGCCGCCCGCTCGCCGTCCCTGTCCAGCGAGAGCAGGCCGGCCGCCATGTTCGCGTCGTCCTGGTCGAACGGGTCGGCCGCGGGAGTCAGCGCGCCGATCTGGGTGAGGTCGTCGTGCGGGCCGGTGGACACCGTCGCCCGCGGCCCGGTGACCGGGGTGTAGCTGACCGCTGTCTGGGTCTCGCTCGCTTCGGGCAGCCCGGTCACCGGGGGGACCGGAGTGATCTCCTGCCCGGGCAGCAGCCGGTCGGTCGCGCCGACGTCGACAGCCGCCGGCGGCTGGAGGTCGGTCCGCGACAGCGGCGCGGGAGTCGCGGGCTTCGAGAGCCCCGGCAGACTCCCGTGCGTTGCGGGTCCCGCGGCCAGGTTCTCCAGGCCGTCGTCCGAGACGTCGTCGTCGTCGGGCTCCGCCTGCCGGCCCCGCGGGTTCGTCACCACCGTCGGGACGGGGGTGGCGTTCCGCGCGATCGGGGTGAGCCGCCGGCGGATCTCGTCGACGTCCGGCCGGAGCTCGGCGGGGCGGTCGAGCAGGTCGGTGAGCAGCCCGCGCAGCGGCCCGGCAAGCCGGAACGGCCGGCGGCGGCCCTCGACGACCGCGCTCAGCACGGCGTAGGTCTCCGGGCCCTCGAAGGGCGGGCAGCCCTCGACCGCGGAGTACAGGGTGGCGCCGAGCCCCCACAGGTCGCTGGCGGGCGTGCCGGACGACCCACGCACCCGCTCCGGGGCGATGTAGGCCGGGGAGCCGACCAGGGCGCCGGTGCCCGTCAGGGTGACGTCGCCCTCGGTCGCCGCGATGCCGAAGTCGGTGAGGCGGACGCGGTTGTCCCGGCCGAGCAGCACGTTGCCCGGCTTGACGTCGCGGTGCAGGACCCCGGCCGAGTGCGCCGCGGCGAGCGCGTCGGCCAGTGCCAGACCGATCGCGGCCACCTGGTCGAAGGGCAGCGGGCCGTGGTTCTTGATGGTGTCACCGAGGCTGTCCGCGTCGATGAGCTCCATGACGATCCAGTGCCGCTCGTGCTCCTCGACGACGTCGAAGACCGAGACGATGGCCGGGCTGTGCAGCCGGGCCAGTGCCCGTGCCTCACGCAGCACCCGGGCGCGGATCGCGTCCCGCTCGGCCTGCGCGCCGGCCATGGGAACCAGGATTTCCTTGATAGCGACAGGCCGCTGGAGCAGCTCGTCCTCGCCGCACCACACGACGCCGGCACCGCCGCGACCGATAGGCGCGTCGAGCCGGTAGCGCTGCGCTACGTAGCGCGGAGTGCCATGCCGAGAAGTGTCGGGGGGCACGCTCGCCGATCTGGCCATCGAATCAAGTCTGACAGACGAATTGGCCGCGGCGGGGGTAACCCCGCTCGCCGGCGGGACGGCAGTCGGACAACTGGCAACTCATGCTGCCGGCCGGAACGTCGAGAGGAGCTGACGCATCAGCGGCTCGTTCGCTTCCCACAGCTCCTCGGCCGTATGCCAGTACAGAGCGTATCCATGCCCGTTTCGCACAGCGCCACGGTTGAGCACATGCACCACCGTCCCCCCACCGGAGGCGTAGGTGAACTCCCAGTCGGCCTGCCGTGCGCCGTCAGCCCCGTCGCCTGGTTCGATCCGTACCCGCCGGTAGTCCCGCACCTGATCTCGGAAGCTTGTCTCGTTCCTGCGCCAGGCCTCGATCGCGGAGGTGTTCGCCCTCGCGATACTTCCGATGCGCATGAAGGTACCAGTAGCAGTATCCACGAAGTCCGCATTCCCCACCCCGCGGGGGCCCGGCCGGCGTTCCCACGTCGCCGGGTAGGCGACCGACCAGCCGCTTGGATCCACGTAGGACACCCATCCTGATGCCGGAACGACCGGGGTGGAATCGGTGGCGACGACGTCGCTGTTCCCGTCTGCCGCGCTGCCGGAGTCCACCTCCCCGGCCGGAGCCGGGCCTGGCCCGGGGGCCTCCTCGCCGCCGCTGCGCAGAGCGAGAACGATCACTGCGAGGAGCGCGGCCACCACGGCCAGCGCGATGAGAATCACAGCCCGGCGCCGAGCTCCGGAGCGCGCGTCGGCCCCGCGCACGGCGTCGGCGCCCGTGCCGTCGCGGTCATCGGCGCTGCCGGCGACCCCGATACCGGCAGTCGCACCAGAACCGGCGCCGGCGCTGGCGCCGGCTCCGGCTCCGGCTCCGGCGTGCACACGGGTATCCGTGATGCCTCCGGCGCCCGTACCGCCTCCGGCGCCGGCGTCCGCCCCGGGAGCGGTCCAGGAGAACGCTTCGCCAGGCTCGGAGGCAGTGGTGGTTCCCGCCGCCTGCGCGGCAGAAGCGACCGTGCCGGTGGCCGCGTCAGTGGCTGCCTTCGCGGCGGGAAAACGCAGGGTCGGCCGGGGAGCGGCCGGCGGGACCGCGGCCGGGAGCTGGTCGGCAGCCGGGACACGCTGGCCCTCCGCCCCGGCTGCGTCCGCTCCGGCTGCGTCTGCCCCGGCTGCGTCTGCCCCGGCTGAGAGCGCCCCGGCTGACGGGACTGGCCCGCCCGTCCTGTCCGCCGTGTCGGCGGCCTGCGGGCCCGTTTCGTCGGCTGCCGGGGGCTCGGCCTGGGCCGGCCGGGCCCGCGCCGGTATCCCGCCGAGCGCGCGCATCCGGTCCAGTCCGCGCATGCGGTCGAGTCCGCGAGCGCCGTCGGCAGGACGTGGTCTGTTCGTGTCCTGAGCCTGAGTGCCGGCGGCGCGCAGCCGGTCCATGGTGCGGATGCGCTCCAGCCTGCTGGTGAGCCGGGTTGCGGTGAAACGGGGCGCCGTTCCCGACTGCCCGGTCCGCCGGGAACGGACCACGGCGGTGTCTGTCCCGTCCGTGCCCGTAACCGGCGTGTCCACTGCATCGCCGTCCTGTTCCCGCGCCTCGCCATCCTGCTCCCGTGCGGGCCCGGGGGCGTCAGGGCCCGTCGGCGCGACGGTGGGTACGGGATGGGCGGTCGCGGGTTTCAGGACGGTGGCGTCCGCGCCGGTCGCGTTCACGGGAGAGGTGCCCACCGTGGGCGTGCCCGTGGCAGGCACGTCCGCGGCAGACGCCGCCGCGGGGGATTCGGGCGCGGCGGGTGCGGGGGCGGGGGGTGCGGGGGCGGCGGTGACCCGGACCGTCGCGTCGCCCCCGGGGGTGGCCGGAGCCTCGCCCGCGTCGGGGACGGCACCGGTCGGGCCCGTGGGGGCAGTCTGCCCGGTGAGGAGCCGGGTCTCGTCGAGGACCGGGCCCGTCTCGGCTCGGGCCTCGGGTGGCGGGGGGAGCTGCGGGGTGCCCGCGGTCGGCGTGACTCCGGTGACGGAGGGGCGGGACGGCCGGCTGCGTGCCCGCAGCGGGCGCCCGCGGCCGTCATGCTCGAGGATCTCGCGCATCCGGGCGCGGGCTGTCGACAGGCTCGGCCGGCGTGCCTCGCTGGAGGCCATCAGCCCGTCGATGACGGGCGCCAGCCGCCCCGCGGCCCGGAAGGGCTCGCGGCGGCCCTGCACCACCGCGGCGAGGACGGACATCGGGTCCGTCCCGGGGAACGGCGAGGTGCCCTCGACACTGGTGAACAGCGTCGCACCCAGCCCCCACCGGTCGCTCGCGGCGGTTCCGGAGTCGCCGCGGGCCCGCTCGGGGGCCAGGTAGGCCGGCGAGCCCAGGACCATCCCGGTGCTGGTGAGACGGGAGTCGCCGTAGCTGACGGCGATGCCGAAGTCGGTGAGCCGGGCCCGCTGGTCGGCGGTGATGAGCACGTTGCTCGGCTTGACGTCGCGGTGAACGATGCCCAGCCGGTGGGCGGCCTCGAGGGCGTAGGCGAGGCTGATGCCGATCCGGCAGACCTCGGCCACGCTGAGCGCGCCACGCTCGTCGATGAGCGTGGACAGGGACTGGCCGTCCACGAGCTCCATGACGATCCACGGCATGTCGCCGTCGGCGATGACGTCGAGCACCGCCACCGCGCCCGGGTGGTGCAGCCGGCCGGCGGCCCGGGCCTCCCGCAGGACCCGCTCCCGCGCCAGCTCGAGCTCCTCCTCGCTGCCGTCGGTGAGCAGCAGCACCTCCTTGACGGCGACCTGGCGGCGGAGCAGCTCGTCCGTCGCGCGGTGCACGACACCGAAACCGCCGCGGCCGATCACCCCGTCGAGCCGGTACCGGCCCCCGACGAGCGCGCGCTGGCCGGCGGGCTCGGGAGCGTCGTGGCGCGCGCCTGCCATCGGTGGTCGTCTCCCCTCGGCACTGACCCGGCACTTCCCCGACCCATGGGATCACATCCGGGACGGCCGCGGGCAGTGGGGCATGCTGGTCGAGGCTGGCCCGGCCCGGCGCGGGGCCAGCCCGGCGCCGGCGCCGGCCGGTCCCGGGACCATCTGGGACGACTCCGGGAGGGTGTGTGGACGACAGCGCCTGGGAGCTGCTGCGCGCCGAGGCGGTGCGGGTGGCGCGGCACGCCTACGCGCCCTACTCGGGCCTGCGCGTCGGGGCGGCGGCACTGGTCGACGATGGCCGGGTGGTCGTGGGCTGCAACGTCGAGAACGCCTCGTACGGGCTGACGTTGTGCGCCGAGTGCGGGCTGGTGTCCGCGCTGCGGGCGAGCGGCGGCGGGCGCCTGGTCGCGTTCGTCTGCGTGGACGGGGCCGGTGCTCCCCTCGCACCGTGCGGCCGCTGCCGGCAGCTGCTCCAGGAACACGGCGGCCCCGGGCTGCGGCTCGCGACGACCGCCGGGGTCCGGACTCTCGGTGAGCTGCTCCCGGACGCCTTCGGCCCCGCCGACCTGCCGCCCGCGGCGGAGCCCACGCCATGAGCGGCGGGCCGGGCGGGCCGGGTGGGCCGGGTGGGCCGGCCGGGCGGGGCGGGCCGGGCCGGGCGGGCGGGGCCGCGTACGACGTGGTCGACCTGATCCGGGCCAAGCGGGACGGAGCCGCCCTGCCCGGGGACTCGGTCGCCTGGCTGATCGACTCCTACACCCACGGCCGGGTCGCCGACGAGCAGATGGCCGCCTATCTGATGGCCGTGGTCTGGCGTGGCATGACCGACGAGGAGCTGGACCGCTGGACCGCCGCCATGATCGCCAGTGGCGACCGGCTCGACCTGACCGGGCTCACCCGGCCGACGGTGGACAAGCACTCCACCGGCGGCGTGGGCGACAAGGTCTCGCTGATCCTCACCCCGCTGGTGGCGGCCTGCGGCGCGGCGGTCCCGCAGCTCTCCGGCCGCGGGCTCGGCCACACCGGCGGCACGCTGGACAAGATGGAGGCGATTCCCGGCTGGCGCGCGGATCTCGACGCCGCGCGGATCCGCGCCGTGCTCGCCGACGTCGGCGGGGTGATCTGCGCGGCCGGCCCGGGCCTCGTCCCGGCCGACCGCCGGCTCTACGCGCTGCGTGACGTCACCGGCACGGTGGAGTCGATCCCGCTGATCGCCTCCTCGATCATGAGCAAGAAGATCGCCGAGGGGACGTCCGCCCTGGTACTGGACGTCAAGGTCGGTACCGGCGCGTTCATGACCTCGCTGGACGACGCCCACGAGCTGGCGCGGGCCATGGTCCGCCTGGGCACCCGGGCCGGCGTGCGCACCGAGGCCCTGCTCACCGCGATGGACGCCCCCCTCGGCCGGACCGCGGGCAACGGGCCGGAGGTGGCCGAAGCCGTCGCGACGCTGCGCGGGGGCGGCCCCGCCGACCTGGTCGAGATCACCGTGGCGCTCGCCCGCGCCATGCTGGACCTGGTCGGTCTCGGCGCGGCGGGGCCGGACCCGGCGCCGGACCCGGCGCAGGTACTCGCCTCGGGGGCGGCCTACCCGGTGTGGCGCGCGATGGTCACGGCCCAGGGCGGTGATCCGGACGCCGCGCTGCCCGCACCCGCGTTCACCCGGATCGTGCCCGCGCCCGCCAGCGGCCACCTCACCCGGCTGGACGCCCGCGCGGTCGGCGTCGCCGCCTGGCGCCTCGGCGCGGGCCGCGCGCGCAAGGAGGATCCGGTGTCGGCCTCAGCCGGCCTGCGCTGGTTCGCGGCGGTGGGGGAGGAGGTTCGTGCCGGCGCCCCACTGTTCGAGCTCCACAGCGACGACGAGGCGACCTTCCCGCGGGCGCTGGCCGCGCTGGACGGCGCGGTCACGATCGGCACCACCCCGCCCGCGGCCGCCCCGCTGGTCCTCGCGCACGTCCGCTGACCACACACCGGCACTCGCCGCACCCTCTGGCCGCACGCGTCCGGCACTCGTCCGACACCCGGGCGGCACATGGTCGGGGTGCGGCGCCACCGCGGCCGCAAAGGCGACGGCGCAGGCCCCGGTGGTGGACTACCGTGCGGGAACGACCTGGTCAGGCCAGGTCAGCCGACCTTGCGGGGCGGCGCGGGGCGGCTTGGAGCACGCGTGAAGCGGGGTGGTTGAAGTGATCACCGAGGCCGAGATCCGGCAGGTACCGAAGGTCCTGCTGCATGACCATCTGGACGGTGGGCTGCGGCCCGAGACCGTCGTCGAACTGGCGGACGCCACCGGCTACACCAGCCTGCCGACCACCGATCCGGACAAGCTGGCCACCTGGTTCCGCGGCGGGGCGCACACCGGCTCGCTGGTGCGCTACCTGGAGACGTTCAGCCACACGGTGGGCGTCATGCAGACCGCGGACGCGCTCGCCCGGGTCTCCCGGGAGTGCGCCGAGGACCTCGCCGCCGACGGGATCGTCTACGCCGAGGTCCGTTTCGCCCCGGAGCTGCACGTCGAACAGGGCCTGTCCCTCGACGAGGTGGTCGAGGCGGTCCTGGACGGTTTCCGGGCCGGCTCCGCCGGCACCGGCCTGCACATGCGCGCGCTGCTGACCGCGATGCGCCACCAGGCGCGCTCGCTGGAGATCGCGGAGCTCGCCGTGCGTTGGCGGGAGGCCGGCGTCGCCGGCTTCGACATCGCCGGCGCCGAGGCGGGCAACCCGCCGACCCGGCACCTGGACGCCTTCCAGTACATGCAGCGTGCCAACGGGCACTTCACCATCCACGCGGGTGAGGCGTTCGGGCTGCCGTCCATCTGGGAGGCGCTGCAGTGGTGCAACGCCGACCGGCTCGGGCACGGCCTGCGGGTCGTCGACGACATCACCGTCGACCCGGACGGAAAGGCCACGCTCGGCAACCTCGCCGGCTTCGTCAGGGACGTCCGGGTGCCGCTGGAGATGTGCCCGTCGTCGAATGTGCACACCGGTGCCGCGCCCAGCCTCGACCGCCATCCCATCGGCCTGCTGCGCGACCTGCGTTTCCGGGTCACGGTGAACACCGACAACCGGCTGATGAGCGGGGTCACGCTCGCCAGCGAGTTCGCGGCCCTGGTCGAGACGTTCGGGTACGGCTGGTCCGACATCCGCTGGCTGACCATCAACGCGATGAAGTCGGCCTTCCTGCCGTTCGACGAGCGACTCAGACTGATCAACGACGTCATCAAGCCCGGTTTCGCCAGCCTGATTCCCTGATTCCCTGATCCCTCTGATCCGCAGACCACCGCCGCCCGGCCGCGGAGAGCGGCCGGGCGGGTGAGAGACTGACAGCCATGGCGATGGACACCGCCGGCGGCGCCGTGGCCGGTCCGGACGGTGTGCCGCGCTGCCCGTGGGCCCTGTCCACACCGCTGTACGTCGAGTACCACGACACCGAGTGGGGACAGCCCGTCCGGGACACCGCGGGCCTGTTCGAGCGTCTGGTTCTGGAGGGTTTCCAGTCCGGCCTGTCGTGGCTGACCATCCTGCGCAAGCGGCCCGCGTTCCGGGCCGCGTTCGCCGGCTTCGACCCGGCGGCGGTGGCGGCGTTCGGTGAGGACACGGTGGAGGCGCTTCTGCGGGACGCCGGCATAGTCCGCAACCGGCGCAAGATCGAGGCGACGATCGCCAACGCGCACGCCGTCCTCGCGCTGGACGAGCCGCTGGAGGACCTCGTGTGGTCCTTCGCGCCGCCGGCCGCACGGCCCGCCCCGCGCACCCTCGCGGACGTGCCGGCGATGACCGACGAGTCAAAGGCGCTGGCCAGAGCGCTCCGCGGCCGGGGCTTCGTCTTCATCGGCCCGACCACCGCGTACGCCCTCATGCAGGCGTGTGGGCTGGTGGACGACCACCTCGCCGGCTGCGTCGCCCGCGGGCCGTCGCCGCGAGGCGACCACGAGCAGGCCGGGGCACAGCCGGAGCTCCCCGCGTAGGCACTTCCCGGATGAGTAATGGCCCGGGAGGAGACGGCACGTTTCTTTCATTCGCCCCAACGGGCTCCGGCGGCGACAGCGGTGTTTCGCCGGTTTCGCCGGTTTCGCCGGTTTCGCCGGTCGTGGATTCCGCCGTCGACGGGTCAGGTCATCCAGCTGCGCGGGCCGAAGGTCTGCACGGAGCGGGCGGCGACCCGGGAGGCCTCACCAAGGGATCCGACCAGCTCGTCCGTCGCGAGCGCGCCGTGGGCCATCAGCCAGGCGAACGCGCCGTGGAAGACGTCGCCGGCTCCGAGGGTGTCGCGGGCAGTGACCACCGGGGGCAGCACGTACCCACGCCGGTCCGTGGTCGCCCAGCGGATCGGCCCCGGTCCGTCGGTCACGGCGACGAAGAACGGCCCGTACCGCAGCAGCAGGTCGAGGATGTCCGCGGCCGGATCGAAGCCCGGCGGCCGGAACGCGGCCGAGCAGATCACGACGTCGACGAACGGGAGGATCTGCTCGGTGCCCGGCTTCCAGCTCCCGCCGTCGAGCAGGACCGGGGGCCCGCCGCCGCGCAGGGTGCGCAGCAGCCCGACCGCGGCGTCGACCTGGTGGCCGTCCACGAGGACCACGTCGGCGTTGGCGACGGCCGCCGCGGCGGCGGTGTTGGCGGTGCACCGCGGCACCATGCCGTGGGTGGAGGTCACAGCCCGCTCGCCGCTCACGGACGTCACCATGACCGCCGACATGGGCAGCGCGTAGGACATGGGGGAGGAGCCGGCCGGATGCGCCGCGGCCGGCTTCGGGCCGGCGGGTCCACTCCCGGCGGGCAGGCCCGCCGCGGCGCCGTGCGCCCCGGCGCCGCCGTGCCCCGGATGGCTGCCGGTGCCGTTGTGCCCGGTGCCGAGGCGGCCGGTGCCCGGGGGCCCCGGGCCGAGGCGGCCCGTGCCGTTGTGCCCCGTGCCGGGGTGGCCCGCACCGTTGGGTCCACCCGTGTCGGCGGGCCCGAGAGCGGCGCCGTGGCCGACCGGGCCGAGGGGTACGCCTCCGGGCACGCCGGGCCCGGGCAGGCCTCGGCCGGAGCGGACGCCACTGGTCCTGGCCGCTGTGGGCTTGTACAGCCGGCCGGGTCGACCGACGTGCGACCCGGCACCGCCGGCCGCCCCCGGCGCGGCGAGTGCCCCGTAGCCGCCTGCTGCCGGGTCGGCTCCGGCCCCGGCGGCTCCGGGCTCCGGCACCAGTTCGATGTGCCGGACCCCGGCCCGGGCGAGATCGTCGTGTACGAGTGCCGCGGCCGGCGAGGTGCCGACCGCGCTCACCAGACAGGCCCGTCCGCCGAGGTAGGCGAACGTGACCGCCGCGTTCGTCGCCGGCCCACCGGCGTTCATCACGAAATCCCGGGCCACACACTTCTCGTCGGCACCCGGAAGCTGGTCCACCAGGTAGATGGAATCCAGCGTCGTCAGGCCGACGAACACGCCTTTCATGGGCCCATTATCCGGCCTGGGCCGGAGTGGGCGGCCTGTTCAGGCGGGGGTGTCGAATCCGGCGAACAGGTCGCGGGGCCGCAGGACACGGGCCGCTTCCGTGATGGATCCGGACAAGGAGGGATAGATCGAGAAGGTGTGTGCGACCTGGTCCACTGTCAGACCGTTCTCTACTGCGAGTGAAATTGAGAGGATCAGTTCACTTGCACGCGGAGCAACGATGACGCCACCGAGGACGCTGCCACTTCCGGGCCTACAGAACAACTTCACGAAACCATCCGCAATCCCCATCATCTTCGCGCGGGGATTGCGCGCCAGTGGCACCGTCGTGACCTCGGCGGCGATCGCGCCGGAGTCCTTCATCCGCTGGGTCACACCGACGGTGGCGATCTCGGGTTCGGTGAAGATGTTCGACGAGACGGTGCCGAGGCGCAGCGGGGTGACGGCCTCGCCGAGCGCGTGCCACATGGCGATGCGCCCCTGCATCGCCGCGACCGACGCCAGCGGCAGCACCCCGGTGCAGTCACCGGCCGCGTACACGCCCGGCACCGACGTCCGGGACATGCGATCGACGACGATGTGGCCGCCCGACCCGAGCCGGACGCCGACGTCGGTGAGGCCGAGGCCCTTCGTCCGCGGTACCGAACCCACCGCCATCAGAGCGTGGCTGCCGGTCACCGTCCGGCCGTCGGTGAGCTCGATGAGGACACCGTCGCCGATCCGGCGGACGGACGCCGCCCGGGACCGGTTGAGCACCTGGATGCCACGGCGGACGAAGACGTCCTCGATCACCCGGGCGGCGTCGGAGTCCTCGCCGGGCAGGACCCGCTCGCGGGACGAGACGAGTGTCACCTCCGCCCCCAGCGCCCGGTAGGCGCTGGCGAACTCGGCACCGGTCACGCCGGACCCGACGACCACCAGGTGCTCGGGGATCTCCTTCAGGTCGTAAAGGTGGCGCCAGGTGAGGATCCGCTCGCCGTCCGGCTCGCACCCCGGCACCTCGCGGGGGGATGCTCCGGTCGCGACGAGGACGATGTCGCCCACGAAGGTCTCGCCGTCCGCGGTCTCCACGGCGTGCGGGCCGACCAGCCGCCCCGCCCCGTGCACCACCTTGACCTGCTCGCGCTCCAGATGGCGCTGGATGTCGGCGGACTGCGCCAGGGCCAGCGCGCGGACCCGTTCGTTGACCTGCTCCGGGTCGACCGAGACGACGTCCGGCGGGGTCAGGTGCCCCCGCGCGGTGGACTCCCAGCTCCCGGCCTCGACCGCCGGATCGCCGTGTGGACGCACTCCGAGCGCCGGCGCCATCGCGAAGTTCGTCATCGTCTCGGACGTCGCGATCAGGGCCTTGGACGGCACACAGTCCGTCAGGACGCAGGCGCCGCCGATCCCGTCCGAGTCGATCACGGTCACGGTCGCGCCGAGGGAAGCTGCGACCAGCGCCGCCTCGTAGCCGCCCGGCCCGCCGCCGAGGATGACGATGCGCGTCACGTGTGGTCCTCCCAAAGCTCGCGGTACCCCTCTAGTCTGCCCCTCTTCCGACGTCCCTCTCGTTCCGGTCCGGGCTGCTCCGTAGTATCTGCACCGACGTCGGACGACCTGGAGTGACGTCGTTCATCCCATGACCCATCCTCGCGACCCAGTCCCCGCGCGCCGGCGGCCGCTCCCGGCGTGGCAGCCACCCCGCGCAGCAGCACCGAGCGGGGAGATCGGAAGATCCCGACGATGATGAAGTACGCCGCCTACGCGAGCAACCTCGATCCGGCGCACATGAAGGAACGCGCGCCGCACTCCCCGGTGATCGGCACCGGCTGGATCCGAGGCTGGCGCCTGACCTTCGGCGGTGAGAACGTGGGCTGGGACGGGGCGCTCTCGACCATCGTCGAATCCCCCGGCTCGCACGTGTACGTGCTGCTCTACGACCTCGACCGCTACGACCTGGAGCGTCTCGACGTCTGGGAGGGCGCCGACACCGGCCTGTACACCCGCATCCGGGTGCGCGTGTCCACGCTCGACGGCGAGAGCCTGGCCTGGACCTACATCCTCAACGCCTACGAGGGCGGTCTGCCGTCGCGCAACCACGTGGAGATGATCGCGGACGCGGCGGAGAAGGCCGGGGCGCCGTCCGAGTACGTCCAGGAGCTGCGGGGCCGCCCGAACGCCTGAGCGCCCAGCCTGTCCCGGGCCGGCGTCCCGTCCCCAGGTGGTGGCGCCCGTCTCGGAGGTGGCGTCTGTCTCAGAGGTGGCGTCTGTCTCAGGCGGTGTCCGGGTCGGGCCCGGCGGGGTCCGCGTAGCGGTCGAGCAGCTCGCAGGCCGCGGCGGAGAGAAAACGCACACCGACTCCGATGGCCCGCTCGTCGACGTCGAAGGTGCCCTGGTGCAGGTCGAAAGTGGTGCCACCGGGGGTGCGGGTGCCCAGCCGGGCCAGGCCGCCCGGCACGTGCGTCAGGTACCAGCCGAAGTCCTCGCCGCCCAGCGACTGGGCGACGGTCGTCGACGCCCCGTGCCCGAGCACGGTGTCGACGGCTGCGCCGAAGGCGTCGACGACCTCGGCGGTGTTGACCACCGGGGGCACCCCGCGCACGTAGTCGACGGCGATCTCCGCGCCGTAGGGCGCGACGATCTGCTCCGCCAGCCGCTCGACCAGCTCCGGCGCCGTCTCCCAGGTCTCCCGGGAGAGGGTGCGGATCGTCCCGCGCAGCTTCCCCGTCCGCGGGATGGCGTTCGTGACCGTGCCCGCCTGGACCTGGCCCCAGACCAGCGACAGCGCCGATCGGGGGTCGACCCGGCGGGACAGCGCCGCCGGCAGGTCGACGGCGAGCCGGGCCAGCGCGTAGACCAGGTCCACCGTGTTCTGCGGGCGGGAGGTGTGCCCGCCGGGCCCGGCCAGTGTGATCTCCACCGCGTCGGCGGCGGAGGTGATCGGGCCGGAGCGCAGACCGATGGTGCCGACGTCGAGTGCCGGGTCGCAGTGCACGGTGATCGCGGCCGTCACCGGCTTGAGCACCCCGGCGTCGATCACGTCCAGGGCGCCGCCGGGCATGGTCTCCTCCGCCGGCTGGAAGAGCAGCCGGACGGTGCCGGGCAGCGGATGCACCCGGGCGTGCGCGGCGAGGGCGAGGCCGGCGCCGAGCGCCACCGTGGTGTGCACGTCATGCCCGCAGGCGTGCGTCACCCCGGGCACCGTCGAGCGGTACGGGACGCCCTTGAGGTCGGTGAGCGGCAGCGCGTCCAGGTCGGCACGGAGCATCACCACCGGGGCCTCGGCGTCGATGCCCGGCCCGGCGTCGACGCCCGCCCCGATGTCACACCACAGGCCCGGCACGTCGGGGAACCGCTGCGGGCTCAGCCCGGCGGCGAGCAGCCGCGCCTCGACGGCAGCTGTGGTGCGGTGCTCCTGGCGGCCGAGCTCGGGATGGGCGTGCAGGTCACGCCGTAGCGCGATCAGCTCGCCCTCGTGCTCCGCCAGCCAGGCCGTCGCGGTCGGCGCCATCGCCGCGGCGGTCCTGTGTGCCATGTCCGCTGTGTCCGCTGTCATCTACCGGGCCGGGCCCTCCGCCGAAATGCTCCGGCCGGCTACCCGGGGGTAACCGGCCGGCCCACGTTCATCTCACTCAGCAGCGTATCGACCACGGCGGTGAGATCACCGCCGGCCCGCCGCGCGGCCTGCTCCTGACGTGTGTGGCTGGCGCCTGCGTGCAGTATGCGGTGGACGTCACCCAGCTCCCTGGCACAACCGAGCCGGCGGGCCACCGGAAGCAGGTCCTCGACCAGATCCTCGATGTCGGCGCGGACCGGGCGCAGCCCGCCGTGGCCGTCCACCACGATCTCGGCGTCCAGCCCGTGGCGGGCGGCGCGCCACTTGTTCTCCTGCACCACCCACCGGGGCTGCGCGGGCAGGGTGTACCCCCGGTCGAGCTGGGTGTTCATCCGGTCGACGAGACACTGCGCGAGCGCCGCGACCGCGCCGATCTCCATCAGCGTCGGCAGCCCGTCGCACATCCGCAGTTCCACCGTGCCGAAGTTCGGGTGCGGGCGGATATCCCACCACACTTCCCGAATGGTCTCGATGGTGCCGGCGGCGATCAGGGTCTCCATGAACCCCTCGAACGCGGCCCAGTCGTCGAGCGTGTAAGGGAGGCCGGCGGTCGGCAGGCATTCGAAGATCTGCGAACGCGAGGAGGCCAGCCCGGTGTGCGTGCCCTTCCAGTAGGGCGACGACGCGGAGAGCGCCAGGAAATGCGGAATGTACGCCATCAGCGCGTTCATGATCGGCATTGCCTTGTCCGGTGAGCGCACTCCGACATGCACGTGCACCCCGAAGATGAGCAGACGGCGGGCCAGCCACTGCATCTGCCCCACCAGGCGTTCGTAGCGCTCGTCCGCGGTGATGCGCTGCGTCGCGTAATCGCTGGTCGGGTGGGTGCCGGAGCACATCAGCCCGAGACCGCGCCGGTCAGCCAGGTCGCGCAGCAGGTCGACGGTGCCGCGCAGGTCGTCGAGCGCCTCCGGCACCGTCGAGCAGACTCCGGTGATCACCTCGATCGTCGACTCGAACAGTTCGTGCTTGGCCTTCGCCGCGCCTTCGTCGCCGACCTTCGCACGCAGGTCGTCAAGGATCTCGGACGCGCCGCAGCGCAGGTCGCGACTGCGGAGATCGACGAGTTCGAGCTCCCACTCGATTCCCAGGCTAGAACTCGGCGACGACGAGAAGGGAATGTGCACCGCGGCTCCTCCGGGTGAGCGGGCACGCCCCAGGGCGGACCCGGAACTCGGGCAGCGAGCTCTCCGGGCTGGTTACCCAGATCGCGCGGTCGTACCCCCCGACGGATGCCGACAACTGGCCACTTCGTGACCACGCTCACGGCATCGGGCGGACGCCGTTCCCGGAACTGCCCCGCTGGGAGCGATATTAAGGTCACATTTCGTGCTGGTAGTCGGGAACGCCGGAACGGCGGACTTTTTTCCTGGCGGGGCGACCTACGAAGTCGGCTTCGCGGGAGCGGCGGGAGCGGCGGGAGCGGTCGGCGCGGCGGCCGGAAGGGCCGGGGCGACCACCCGGATACCCAGCTCACGCAGCTGCCGGTCGTCGACAGTGGTCGGCGCACCCGTCATCGGGTCGAGCCCGGACTGGGTCTTCGGGAAGGCGATGACCTCCCGGATGTTGTCCTCGCCGGCGAGGATCGCCACCAGCCGGTCGATACCGAACGCGAAACCGCCGTGTGGCGGCGCGCCGTACCCGAACGGGGTCAGGAAGAACCCGAAGCGGGCCTTCGCCTCCTCCGGCGAGATGCCCAGCAGCCCGAAGATCCGCTGCTGCAGGTCGCCCTCATGGATCCGGATCGACCCCGAACCCAGCTCCCACCCGTTCAGCACCAGGTCGTACGCCAGGCTGCGCACGGCCAGCGGGTCGGACTCCATCTTCTCGACGTCGCTGGGATGCGGCCGCGTGAACGGGTGGTGCCCCGGCTTCGGCCGGCCGGTGGCCGCGTCGACCCCGACGAACAGGGGGAAGTCGACGACCCAGGCGAAACGCAGATCACCCTCGCCCGCCGGGGGGCGCCCCAGGTCGTTGCGGAGCTGGCCCAGCACCTCGCAGGCGGTCTCCCACTCGTCCGCGACGAGAAGCAGCAGGTCGCCTTCGCTCGCCTCGGTGGCCGTGACGATCGCGGTGAGCTCCTCGGGGGAGAGGAACTTCGCCACCGGCGACTCCAGCGCCCCGGCGGCGGCGACCCGCATCCACACCAGGCCCTTCGCACCGAGCTTCTTGGCACGGTCGGTGAGGGTGTCCAGCGCCTTGCGGTTGTGGCTGGCGGAACCGCCCGGCACCCGGATGCCCTTGACCGCCGGCGCACCGGAGAACGCCTTGAAACCGCTGCTGCCGAAGATCGCGGTGAGCTCGACCAGCTCCATGCCGAACCGCAGGTCCGGCTTGTCGACGCCGAACCGGTTCATCGCCTCGTGCCAGGTCAGCCGCTCGATCTCGGGCACTGCCCGGCCGGAGCCCGCGACGGCCGCCTGCGCCGCGGCGAGCACCGCCGCTGAGACCACACCGAGGACGTCGTCGACATCCACGAAGCTCATCTCCAGGTCGAGCTGGGTGAACTCGTACTGGCGGTCGGCCCGCAGGTCCTCGTCCCGCAGACAGCGGGCGAGCTGGAAGTACCGGTCGACCCCGCCGACCATCAGCAGCTGCTTGAACAGCTGCGGCGACTGCGGCAGAGCGTAGAAGCTGCCCGGGAACTGCCGGGACGGCACCACGAACTCCCGCGCGCCCTCCGGTGTCGACGGCATGAGCAGCGGAGTCTCCACCTCGACGAACCCGCCCTCGGCGAACGCGGCCCGCAGCGCACCGAGGACCGACGAGCGGGTGCGCAGGTTGCGCTGCATCCGCTCGCGGCGAAGGTCCAGATAGCGGTAGGCGAGCCGGGTGCTCTCCTCGACGGAGTCGGCGCGGTCGTCCAGCGGGAAGGGTGGCGGCGTGGCCGTGGAGAGCACCTCGACCGAGCAGTCCGTCAGCTCGACGCCACCGGTGGCCAACGCCGCGTTCGAGGTGCCTTCCGGGCGGGCGGAGACGGTGCCGGTGATCCGCAGGACGTACTCGGAGCGGACGTCGACCGAGCCGTCGACGACGCACTGCAGCAGACCCGAGTGGTCGCGCAGGTCGACGAACATCAACGACTGGCCGTGCTGGCGGCGGTGGGCGACCCAGCCGCAGACCGTCACCTGCTGGCCGGCGTTGTCGGCCCGCAGATCACCGCACAGGTGGGTACGCATCGCGGTGCTGTGCGTTCCGGGCGTGCTGGCGGCCGCCGACATTGCCATCCGTGTTCATCCGTCCTGTGTCACCGCTGTCAGAACCTGTGTCACCGCTGTCAGAAGCCGCCGCTGTGGCAGGCGACCGAGCCGCGCGCACCGGCGACGTCACCGAGCTGGAGGTCACCGGGGCCGCGCTCACCGCCGACCCTATCGGACGAGGCAGGCGGTGATCGCCGTCGCCGAGCCCGGCCCGCCGGAGGTGGTGGCGCGGCGTGGCTGCGAGGGTTGTGACGGTTACCGGGGCGGAGAGGCCGTGTACCGGGGTGGAGACGGCCGTGCCTCCCGCGGTCAGCGGCGCAGGGCGCGGATGAAACGTGCGGCCTCCGAGCGCAGACGGTTCGGAATCCGCAGGATCTGCCGGCCGCTGGGCGTGGTGAGCTCCACCACGATCACCTCACCGTGGCGCAGACCCCGGGATGCCGAAACCTCCCGCCGGTCGAACGACACGTCGAACCAGTCGCCCTCGCGGGGAAACGGTGCGACGACGAGCAGCCGCCGGGTGGTCAGCAGGATCCAGCGCGACAGCCCCAGCCGGTGGCCGACGAAGCGCTCGGCCTTCGCCACCGTGCGCCCGGCACCGGCAGGGTCGGTCATCCGGCCACGGAGCACGACCTCGATGAACTCGCCCTCTTCGAGAGGGACCCGCGGCGGCTTGCGCACGGAGGGCACGAGGGACACACCTCCAGTGTGCTCCGTGAACGCCGCCCCGAGGCGTGCCGTGGCGCGGTCGGGCGTGGTCGGGCGTGGTCGGACCGTGCCCGTACAGTCGCCTGGTGGCAGAACGCGGCCGCGCCGGCGGCCTTCCCGGCGGGCAGGGCAGTGCCGGCGGGCAGGGTCACCCCGGCGGCGAACAGGGCGGCGCCCCGGCAGCGGGGCGAGGGCCGGGGCCCGAGGCGGTGGCCGCGGCGGCGCGCCTGGCCGAGATCGCCGGCGTCGCCCGGCACGACGTGGCGATCGTGCTCGGGTCCGGCTGGCGGCCCGCGGCGGAGGTGATCAGCCGGGCCGGCGGAGGCGCGGTCGACATCCCGTTCGCGGATCTGGGCGGCTTCCCGCCGACGAACGTGCCCGGGCACATACCGGCGGCCCGCTCCGTCCCACTGGCCGGGCGGCGGGTGCTGCTCTTCCTCAGCCGGGTGCACGCCTACGAGGGGCACGACCTGTCCCGGGTCGTGCACGGCGTCCGCACCGCCCGCGCGGCCGGGGTGCACACGGTGATCCTCACCAACGCGGCCGGCGGCCTGCGGTCGGACATGTACGTCGGGCAGCCCGTCCTGATCGCCGACCACCTCAATCTCACCGGGCGCTCGCCGCTGGTCGGCCCGCAGTTCGTCGATCTCACCGACGCCTACTCGCCCCGGCTGCGTTCGCTGGCCCGCAGCATCGAACCGGGCCTGGCCGAAGGGGTCTACGCGGCCCTGCCCGGGCCGAACTACGAGACACCGGCCGAGATCCGCATGCTGCGCGGACTCGGCGCCGATCTCGTCGGCATGTCCACCGTGCACGAGACGATCGCCGCCCGCGCGCTCGGAGTCGAGGTGCTCGCCGTGTCGCTGGTGTCCAACCTGGCCGCCGGGATGACCGACGTGCCGCTGGACCACGCCGAGGTGCTTGCCGCGGGCGCCGCGGCAGCCGACCGGGTCGGCGGGATCCTGGCGAAGCTCGTGGCGGCGCTGTGAGGGATTCCGTGCTGCCGGACGAGCTGGCGGCGCGGGTCGCGGCCTGGCTGGCAGGCGACCCCGACCCGGATGACCGGACGGAGCTGGCCCGCCTCGTCGCCGCCGGGGACGTCCAGGCCGTCGCGGAACGGTTCGCCGGCCCGCTGGCCTTCGGCACCGCCGGCCTGCGCGGGCCGTTACGGGCCGGGCCCGCCGGCATGAACACCGCCGTCGTGCGGCGGACCACCGCCGGCCTCGCGGACTGGCTGCGCCGGTCCACCCCGTGCCCCCTGGTCGTGGTCGGCCACGACGCCCGCCGGCGCAGCGACCGGTTCGCTCTCGACGCCGCGCGGGTCCTCGCGGGCGCGGGAGCGCGGGCCCTCCTGGTGCCCGCCCCGATGCCCACGCCCGTGGTGGCCTTCGCCGTCCGTCACCTCGGCGCGGATGCCGGCATCGTGATCACTGCCAGTCACAACCCGGCGTCCGACAACGGCTACAAGGTGTACCTGGGCGGCCCCTCGGACGGCCTGCTTCCCGACGGTCCCGACGGTCCCGACGGCGCTGGCGGCGCCGGCGGCGAACCGGGGAAGGACGCCGGCCGCGGAGCCCAGCTGGTGGCGCCGGCCGACGCGGAGATCGAGCGTGCGATCGCCGCCGTCGGGCCGGCGGCGGACATCCCGCTCGCCGACGGATGGGAACGCCTGGACCGCAGCCTCCTCGACGCCTACGTCGACGCCGCCGTGCGGGCGGTCGACGGCCCGCCTGCCGCGCAGCCTGCCGCCGCGCAGCCTGCCGCGTCGCTGCTTGTCGCCTACACGCCCCTGCACGGGGTGGGAGCGGTGGTCCTCGACGCGGTGTTCGCCCGAGCCGGGCTGGCCGCGCCTGTGACCGTGCCGGAGCAGCGGGAACCGGACCCGGCCTTTCCCACCGTCCCCTTCCCGAACCCGGAGGAGCCGGGGGCGCTCGACGCCGTCCTCCGCCTCGGCCAGCGCATCGGCGCCGACCTGGTCCTGGCGAACGACCCGGATGCCGACCGCTGTGCCGTGGCGGTCGACGGGCGGGTGCTGACCGGCGACGAGGTCGGCCTGCTGCTCGCCGACCACGTGCTGCGCAGGCGGCCCGGGCCGGTCGCCACGACGGTGGTCAGCTCCTCCGCGCTCGCGGCACTCGCCCGGCTGCACGGGGTCCCCTGCGCCCAGACCCTGACCGGCTTCAAGTGGATCATGCGGGCGCATCCGCGCCTCGTCTTCGGCTACGAGGAGGCTCTCGGCTACGCCGTCGCGCCGGACCTGGTGCGGGACAAGGACGGCATCACCGCCGCGCTGGCCCTCGCCCGCGCGGCCCAGCACGCGAAACGCTCCGGCCGGACCCTGCTGGACGTCCTCGACGACCTGTGTCGCCGCGTCGGTGTCCACGCCACCGGCCAGGTCTCGGCCCGGTGTGCCGACCTGGCGGCGATCGGCACGGCGATGCGCGGCCTGCGTGCCGCCCCACCGCGACGGCTGGGCGGCCGGACCGTCACCGCCGTCCGCGACCTGCTCGGCGGGGTGGACGGTCTGCCGCCCGCCGACGTCCTGATCCTGCACCTGGACGGGGACGCCCGCGTCGTCGCCCGCCCGAGCGGGACGGAGCCGAAGCTCAAGGTCTACCTGCAGGCGGTGGTCGGCCCCGCCGACGTGGCGGCGACCGGCCCGGCGGCGGCGCGCGACCGGGCCCAGGAGGATCTGGCCGCCCTGCGCACCGCCGTCGTCGACCTCCTGGACCTGCCGCCCGCCTGACGCGGGCCAGATGCGGTGTCGGAACAGCGGCGGCCCCGGCCCGGCGGCCCCGGGTCGGCGGAACCGGTCAGGCGGGAAGCTCGGCCAGGATGTCCTTGGTCGCGGAGAGCCCGAGCCGGGTGGCGCCGGCCTCGACGAACGCCAGGGCCTGCTGCGCCGTGCGGATGCCCCCGGAGGCCTTCACCCCGAGCCGGCCGCCGACCGCGGCGACCATGGCCCGCACCGCCCGCAGCGACGCGCCACCTGCCGGGTGGAACCCGGTCGAGGTCTTCACGAACTCCGCCCCGCCGCTCTCCGCGGCCCGGCACGCGGCGACGATGCTCTCGTCGGGCAGGAGCGCGGTCTCCAGGATCACCTTGAGGAGCACGTGCGGCGGCACCGACAGCCGGACCTCGGTGATCTCGGTCTCGATGGCGCGCCAGTTCTCGTCCATGGCGTTGGCGATGTCGATGACCATGTCGATTTCGGTGGCGCCGTCGGCGACCGCCCGGCGCGCCTCCTCCGCCTTGATCACCGTCAGGTGCGTCCCGTGTGGGAAGCCGATGACGGAGGCCACCGCGAAGGACGGGTCGACGTCCCTGCCGTCCTGCCGGGCGCTCGCCGCGGCCAGGTACACATGGGTGGGCGCGACGCACACCGTGCCGACACCGAGCTTCGCGGCGTCCGCGCACAGGTTGACGATCTCCTCGCCGGTTGCCGCGGGTTGCAGCAGCGTGTGATCGATGATCCGCGCGAGCTCGGCGCGGCGCGGCGGGCCCGGACGCGCCGCCGCGCCCGGGCCCGGCACCACGCCCGTGTCCGGCGCGGGACGGCCGGGAAGGGCGGGGTCCGTTGTCATGGTTGCATCATCGCCTATCGCCGTCGCCGGCCCGGACAGCCGGCGGGACCCGTCCGCCTTTCGGCTAGGAGCCCCACCGTGCAGGTACAGGTCGTCGATCATCCATTGGCAGCCGTGGCACTCACCGTGCTGCGCGACGAGCGGACGGCGCGGCCGCAGTTCCGCGCCGCCCTGCACGATCTGGCGTCGATCCTGGTCTACGAGGCGTCCCGCGGGCTGCCCACGATGCCGGTCTCGGTCACCACCCCGCTGGCCACCACCACCGGCACGGTGCTCGCCGCCGAACCAGTCGTGGCGCCGGTGCTGCGGGCCGGTCTCGGCATGCTGCCGGCGGCACTGGCCCTCATTCCGGACGCCAGTACCGCCTTCATCGGGCTCTCCCGGGACGAGACCACGTTCGCGCCCACGGTCTACCTGGAGTCGGTGCCCGCGGACCTGGCGGGACGGCCGGTGTTCCTGCTCGACCCGATGCTGGCGACCGGCGGCTCGGCGCTGCACGCCCTGTCGCTGCTCACCAGCCGGGGCGCCACCGGCATCGTCGTGGTCTCCGTGGTGGCCGTGCCCGAAGGGCTTGCCGCCCTCGAACGCAGCGGGCTGGACGCCAGGGTCGTCGCCGCGGCGGTGGACGAGCGCCTCAACGACGTCGCCTACATCGTGCCGGGCCTCGGCGACGCCGGGGACCGCATCTACGGAGCGGTCTGAGCTTCCCCGCGGCCGGCGCGAAACCGGGCCGGCCGCGCTCCCGGTGACCGCGCCCGCCCGGCGCAGCGGGTGGCCGGCGGCAGCGGGTGGCCGGCGGCTAGTCGGAGGGCGGGAAGACCGGCGGGAAGTTGTGCTGCTCCAGCCGGCGGTTGCGGAAGTAGCCGCTGGTCGCGAAACCCAGCCCGACACCGGACAACAGCAGGAACACGACGATGGTGACCCGCACGCTGACCTGGCCGGGCAGCAGCGCGAACACCACGGCGAACGGCAGCATGAGGAAGAAGGGCCGCAGCGCCTGCCGGTACCGCCAGCCCGGACCGGTCAGGTCGCGTGAGACCCAGGCGCTGTACCGCGGTGGCAGAGTGCCGCCGAGCAGGTAGTGGATCCGGCCCCCGAGCGGCGGCGCCTCCCGCACGCCCGCCTCCGGCCCGCTGACCTCCAGCCCGGCCCTGCCTCCGGCCGGGTCGGCAGCCGGTGCGGTGGACGCTTCCCCGGCGGCCGCCGGGGCCCGCTCCGCCACGGGCACGCCCGCTCCGGACAGATCGTCCGCTGGCGGCGGTGAGGCGGGGGCGGCAGCACGCTCCGCCTTGGCTGCGTCGGGGTGCTGTCCCTGGCCGTCCATGGGCTAGAGCCTACGGACGGCGTGCCGGCGGTGGCGCACCATGCGGTGTGGCGTGCTGCGGGACAACGGCAGCGCGGCGACCAGATGACGGGCCACGGGGTGGTCACCGGCGCCGCCGGGGTCCGAAACGCCACCGGTGGCGCCCCGATCGGGGCGCCACCGGTGGACGGATGTCGCTGTGGTCAGTCCTTGATCTCGCAGAGCACTGCTCCGCTGGTCACGACAGCCCCGACCTCTGCCGTGAGCCCGCTGACGGTTCCCGCGCGGTGTGCGTTGAGGGGCTGCTCCATCTTCATCGCCTCGAGGACGACGATCAGATCACCCGCCTCGACGGTGTCACCGTCGCTGACCGCGACCTTGACGATGGTGCCCTGCATCGGGCTGGTCAGCGCGTCACCGGTGACCTTCGCCGCGGCCCTGCCGCCGGCCGAACGGCGCTTCGGTGCCCCGGCCGCGGCCGGGGCCGCACCGCCGCCCGCGCCGAACCCGGCCGGCAGGACGACCTCCAGGCGCTTCCCACCGACCTCGACGACCACGGTCTCCCGGGGCTCGGTGTCGGTGTCGACGCCGGCGCCGGCGCCGAACGGCGGGATCGTGTTGTCGAACTCGGTCTCGATCCAGCGGTTGTGCACGCGGAACGGCTCGTCCGCGGCCTCCGGCGCGAACGCCGGGTCGCGCACCACCGCGCGGTGGAACGGGAGCGCGGTGGCCATGCCGTCGACGACCATCTCGTCGAGGGCGCGGCGGGCCCGCTCCAGGGCCTCCTGGCGGGTGGCGCCGGTGACGATGAGCTTGGCGAGCAGCGAGTCGAAGGCGCCGCCGATGACGCTGCCGCTCTCGATGCCCGTGTCGAGCCGGACGCCGGGGCCCGCCGGGGCGGTGAACGTCGTCACGGTGCCCGGGGCGGGCAGGAAGTTGCGGCCCGGGTCCTCGCCGTTGATGCGGAACTCGATCGAGTGGCCGCGCGGGGCCGGGTCGACCGGGTCGAGCGCCTCGCCCTCGGCGATGCGGAACTGGGCCCGGACGAGGTCGACGCCGGACGTCTCCTCGGTGACCGGGTGCTCGACCTGGAGTCGGGTGTTGACCTCCAGGAAGCTGATCAGCCCGTCCTTGGCGACGAGGAACTCCACCGTGCCCGCGCCGACATAGCCGGCCTCGCGCACGATCTTCTTGGACGCCTCGTAGAGCGCGGTGTTCTGCTCGTCGGTGAGGAACGGCGCGGGGGCCTCCTCGACGAGCTTCTGGTAGCGGCGCTGCAGGGAGCAGTCGCGGGTGCCGACGACGACCACGTTGCCGTGAGTGTCGGCGAGGACCTGCGTCTCCACGTGCCGTGGCTGGTCGAGGTACCGCTCGACGAAGCACTCGCCGCGGCCGAAGGCGGCGACGGCCTCGCGGACGGCGCTGTCGAACAGCTCGGGCAGCTCCTCGGCGGTCCAGGCGACCTTGAGACCGCGGCCACCGCCGCCGAAGGCGGCCTTGATCGCGACCGGCAGGCCGTACTCGTTCGCGAAGGTGACGACCTCGTCCACGCCACCCACCGGATCGGCGGTGCCCGGCGCGAGCGGGGCGCCGACGGCAAGGGCGATATGCCGGGCGGCGGTCTTGTCACCGAGGCGGCGGATGGCCTCCGGCGGCGGGCCGATCCAGGTCAGCCCCGCCGAGATCACGGCTTCGGCGAAATCCGCGTTCTCGGAGAGGAACCCGTAGCCCGGATGCACCGCGTCGGCGCCGGAGAGTTCACACGCCTGCAGAATCTTGTCGATTCGCAGATAAGAGTCGCCGGGGGTTGTGCCGCCCAGGGCATACGCCTCGTCGGCGACCCGGACATGCATTGCGTCGATGTCGGGCTCTGCGTACACGGCGACACTTGAATACCCCGCGTCGCGGCAGGCCCGCGCCACCCGGACTGCAATTTCACCCCGGTTGGCGATGAGGATCTTACGCACGTTCCTCCCGTCTCGTCCGGCCTGAGTCTAGGCGAGTCGGGCCGCACCATGTTCCTTCATTGCCGGAGAAGGTGAAACAACGACTGGCCAGCCACCGGCAGCCGGGCCCGTCGTTACCTGCCGTCTTTCGCCGGCTGGCGTCTTCCGCCGGCCGGCGTCATCCGCCTGCTGGGAAGCGTATGCCGCCGGTGCGGGCCGAGCGGGCCCACGCACCCGGGCCGGAGGGCAGCCTGCCACGCGCCGAGTGCGCCGGGTCGGCCCACGTCGACCGGGTCCGGGGCGCCGGCGCCGCCGGCGCCGCCCGCGCGGTGAGGACGGCCACGAGCGCGGCGATCTCCTCCGGTGTCGCGTCACCCCGGACCAGCCGCAGGTGCGGTCGGGCCGGGGGCCCTTCGGGTCTGTCGGCCACCGGCCGCCCTCCTCCGTCCGTCATCCGTCCGTCGTCTCTGATCGCCTGACGGCGCGGCGCCGGCCTGGTGGCCGGCCGCGCGCCCGCTACAGCGGGATGTTGCCGTGCTTCTTCGGGGGCAGCGTCTCGCGCTTGGTCCGCAGCAGACGCAGTGCGCGGATCACCTCACGCCTGGTGACCGATGGCTGGATCACGGCGTCCAGGTAGCCGCGCTCCGCCGCGATGTAGGGGGTCGCGAAGTGGTCGGTGTAGTCCTGGATCAGCTCCGCGCGGCGCTCGTCGGGCGCGTCCGAGCCGGCCAGCTCACGGCGGTAGATGATGTTGACGGCGCCGCGGGCACCCATGACGGCGATCTCGGCGGTCGGCCACGCCAGGTTGATGTCGGCGCGCAGGTGCTTGGAGCCCATGACGTCGTAGGCGCCGCCGTACGCCTTCCGGGTGATGACGGTCACCTTCGGAACGGTCGCCTCGGCGTACGCGTAGATGAGCTTCGCGCCGCGCCGGATGATCCCGTTCCATTCCTGCGACGTCCCTGGAAGGAAACCGGGGACGTCGACGAAGGTCAGCACCGGAATGTTGAAGGCGTCACAGGTCCGCACGAAGCGCGCGGCCTTCTCGCTGGCATCGATGTCCAGCGTGCCGGCGAACTGCATCGGCTGGTTGGCGACGACACCGACCGAACGCCCGTCGATGCGGCCGAATCCGACGATCATGTTCTGGGCGAACTGGGCGTGGACCTCGAGGAAGTCCTCCTCGTCCAGCACCCGCTCGATCACGTGGTGCATGTCGTACGGGGTGTTCGCGGAGTCCGGGATGAAGGTGTCGAGCTCGGGGTCCACCTCGGCCTCGACGTCGGCCACCTCGGCGTACGCCGGCACCTCGTCCATGTTGTTCGAGGGCAGGTAGGAGAGCAGGGCCCGGGCGAGCTCCAGGCAGTCGTTCTCGTCCGCGGCCTGGAAGTGCGCGACCCCGCTGCGTGAGTTGTGCGTGTGCGCCCCGCCGAGCTCCTCCATGCCGACGTCCTCGCCGGTGACCTCTTTGATCACGTCGGGACCGGTGATGAACATGTGGCTGGTCTGGTCGACCATGAGCGTGAAGTCGGTGATCGCGGGGGAGTACACCGCGCCGCCCGCACACGGGCCCATGATGAGCGACAGCTGCGGCACCACGCCGGACGCCATCACGTTGCGGTAGAAGATCTCGCCGTACAGCCCGAGTGCGACGACGCCCTCCTGGATGCGGGCACCGCCGGAGTCGTTGATGCCGACGACCGGAACCCCGGTTTTCAGCGCCAGGTCCATGATCTTGATGATCTTCTCACCGAAGACCTCACCGAGGCTCCCGCCGATCACGGTGAAGTCCTGACTGAAGACGCAGATCTGGCGGCCGTCGACCGTTCCGTACCCGGTGATCACGCCGTCGCCGTAGGGGCGGTTCCGCTCCAGCCCGAAGTCGTGCGAGCGGTGCCGGGCGAACGCGTCCGTCTCGACGAACGAGCCGGGGTCGAGGAAGGCCTCGATCCGCTCGCGCGCGGTCATGATGCCCTTGGCGTGCCGCGCGTCCACCGCGCGCTGGGAACCGGCGTGCACAGCTTCCTCGGTCACGGCCTGCAGTCGGGCGAGGCGACCAGCCGTGCTGTGCGGTTCGGGCGTCGGTTCGGGAACGGAAGCCGGGAGAGCCATAGTGCGAAGCGTACGGCGGTCGGCGGTCCACATGCTCGATTGATGTGGAGACCGTCTCACCTCGGCCAGACCAGTGCTCTGGGAGGGTGGTCCCGTGCCTGTAGAGCCGACCGCGTCCGACGGACGACCAACGCCTCCTTCCGTAGCCGTCCAGCAGGCTTCCTCTGCAGGTGAAAGGCCTGCTAGGGGGTCGGCTGGGGGGTCCGACGCGGTGCTCGTCGGGCCCTTGGCCGACGTGCTCACGGCCCGCGTGGAGACTGCCGTCGAAAGGTCGCGCCGCCCCCTTGACGCCGCGGCGCTGAGCCCTCTCGTCGGCGGGCTCGGACTGGCCCTCGCGGTCGTGGGCGAGATCGACTCGACCAACGCCGAACTCGGGCGGCTCGCGCGGGGCCTGCCCGGCCGAGTGCCGGCACTGTCCGTGACGGCGCGGACGGGTCAGGCCGTCCTCGTCGCCGAGCGGCAGACGGCCGGCCGCGGACGTCTCGACCGGTCGTGGCAGTCCGCGGCCGGCGCCGGGCTGATGGTGTCCGTGCTCGTCCGCCCTGCGGTCGAGGCCCGGCAGCTCGGCTGGCTGCCGCTCGTCGTCGGCACGTCGCTGGTGCGCACCCTGCGCGCTCACGCCCAGGTGCCGGCAGTGCTCAAGTGGCCCAACGACGTCCAGGTGGGCGGGGCGAAGATCGCCGGCATTCTGGTGGAGCTCGCGCCCAGCCCGACCGCGCCGCCGGCCGCCGTCATCGGCTTCGGCCTGAACGTCACCGCCCGGGCCGGGGAGCTCCCGCCGAACTCGACCAGCCTGCTGCTGCTGGACGCCGACCCGTCCCGGCTGGACCGCACGGAGCTGCTCGGCGCCGTCCTCACCGACCTCGCGGACGCGGTCTCCCGGTGGGTGTCCGCACCCGGGCAGGCCCGGGACGACTACCGCGGCGTGTGCGCGACGCTCGGGCGGCCGGTCCGGGTCGAGCTTCCCGACGGGACGTCGGTCGTGGGCACCGCCACCGACATCGACGAGTTCGGCCGGCTGCTGGTCGACGGCCGCGCGTTCAGCGCCGCCGACGTGATCCACCTGCGCTGACCGGCTGGTCCGGCAGCCCGCCCACGCCCAGCCCGCCCACGCCCAGCCCGTCCAGCCCGCCCGTCCAGCCCGTCCGCCCAGCTCGCCCGTCCAGCTCGCCCGTCCAGCTCGCCCGCTCGTCCGCCGCCTGCCGGACCGGGCCCGTCGTGGCCCGCTCGTCCGGGATGCGACGATCGGGCGGTGGCGTTCCCGGACGACGAGCTGACCGACGGCGAAGAGGTTGCCCTCCACCTGCATCCGCACTGGGGCAGCCTGGTGGTGCCCGCACTCTCCGTCGTCGCCGCGCTCGCACTCATGACCCTCGGCGTGTTCTTCGTGCCTGACGGCTTCCTGCGGGAGGCGGTCCAGTACCTCGTCCTGGCGCTCGGCCTGGCCGCCATCGGGTACTACGGCGTGGCCCCGTGGCTGCGCTGGATCACCACCCACTACGTGGTCACCACAGAGCGGATCATGATCCGCGAGGGTGTCGTGAACCGGTCCGGGCGGGACATCCCGCTGGTCTGGCTCAGCGACGTGTCCTTCGCCCAGTCGCTGTTCGACCGGGTGGTCGGCTCCGGCACTCTCTCCATCGAGAGCGCCGGTGAGCGCGGGCGGACGGCGCTCACCCGCATGCCGCGGGTCGAGGCCGTGCACGCGACCCTGTACGAGCTGGCCGAGGAGGCCGACATCCGCCGGCGCTCCGGGGGAGGGCGCCCCGGCTGACCGGGCCCGGACAAGCGAGTCCGCGCGGGTCAGAGCGGGTCAGAGCGGGTCGAAGGCGCGCCACCAGGTGAGCAGGCCGGTCGGATCGTCGGAGCCGGCGATGAACCCCGCCTGCTCGCGGTCAATGGTCCAGTAGGCGGTGAAATCGCCGGGGCGCGCGTCGCAGACGAACGTCCCGGTACGGCGGGACGGCAGGAGATACGCCTCACTGCTGGTCTGGCCGTTCTCGCAGGAACCGACGTCGACCACGGCGGACGACCGCCGTGCCGCGTCGGCGGCCATCGCCGCACTGTCGGCGTAGCCGAGGACGACCACCTCGGCCGGTGGCCGGCCCGCCCCGGCGACACCGGGAGCACAGCGCAGCGCGGCTGTGACACCGCGTGCGCGGACGTCGGTCGCGCCGCCGGCCACGCCCGTCCCCCCCGCCTCTCCCGTGGCGGACCGGCAGTCGGTCAGCTCGAAGGACGACAGCCGGTCCCGCAGCTCCTGCTCGGCGTCGTCCAGTGCCGCGGGCGCGGCGGACGACGCGGTGACCGCCGGGCCGGGCACCGCGGGAGTGGTGCCCGCGGCCGGCGGGGACCCGATCGCCGCCGGCCGCTCCGGGGACGAGCCCCGGGCCGCCGCGAGGACGATCAGCAGCACCGCGACGATCAGCGCGGCCGTGGCCAGCGTGGCGGTGACCAGCAGGCGCGGCGGGCGCAGTCTCACCGGCGGATCGGGTCGAACCCGTGCCACCAGGCGATCAGACGGGCCGGGTTCTGGTCAGAGGCGGTGAAGGCGACCAGAGAGTCGCTGATGCTCCAGAGGGTCACGAACCGGTCGGCGTACTTGTAACACAGACGTGCCCCGCCGTTCGGCTCCTGCGGGGACGTCCACTCCTCGGCGCTCTCCCGGCCGTCGTCACAGTTGCCGGTGTCGGCGTAGTAGGTCGCGCGGGCGCCGATCTGGCGCTCCAGGGCGGAACGGTCGGGGAAGTGGAATGCCAGCACCTCGACGCCGCCGGCGCCGATGCAGCTCAGGGTGGCGTCCGCGTAGAGGCTGTCGCTCTGTGCTGGTGTGGAGCAACCAGTCATCGTGGCCGGGTTGAGCAGCCCGCGCAGGGTGTCCTCGGGGCTGAGCCGCGGTGCCGGGGCACCCGGGGCGGGCGCGGCGCCGGCCGGGTCCGCGGGGCCGGCCGCCGCACCGGTGGGGGCGGGCGCGGCGGATGTCGTGTCCCCACCGCTGTCGGTCCGGGTACCCAGAATGATGCCGACCACCGCGACCACGACGACGACCGCTGCCGCGGCGGCGACCACGGTCAGCGCCTGCGGCCTGCGCGGCGACGACCCGGATCCGTCCGGTGCGCCGGGGCCTCCGAACCCACCGGGCCTGCCGGGTGGCCCCGAGGCGCCCGAGGCGCCCGAGGCGCCAGGGGCGCCAGGGGCGTGGCCGGGACCAGCCTGCCCGGCGCGGGCAGGAGGCTCTCCGCCCAGCGGGCCGCCTGGCGAGGTGATCCGCGGTGGGATGGCGGGGAGAAGGCCACCGCCGGAGGGTGAGTCCAGGTAGCTCGGCGGCGGAGAGGGCCAGGACGGTCCGTCCGCGATGCGGCCGGGAGGCGGGAGGGGTGTCCGCCGCACGGTGAACGACTCCTGCGGAGGAGGGGGCAGCGGATGCGGTCCGGTCAGCGGCAGCAGCTCGGGTGCCTCGCCGGCACGCTGCCCGCCGGGACCGCTGCCGCCGTCGTGCCCGCCGGCCGCGCGCGGGCCGGTTTCCGGGGTGCCGATTCCGTGTTCGCCGACACCGGGCAGTGAGCCGGGCGGGGGCGGGCCGGCGGGCCCGCGGGCGGCGGACGCCGGCCCCGGGGGTGCCAGGCGGTAGGTCAGCTCCTCGGCGGGCGACTCCGGGCCGCCGAAGGACGGCTGCCCGGGTGGTGGGGACACGCCGGGCCAGGCCGGACCGCCTGCCGCTCCCGCCGGGTGCGGCAGGTGCGGCGGCCCGGACGGGCCGGGTACACCGGGAGGGCCGAAACCTCCGGGCGGGGGACCGCTTGGCCCGAAACCGTCAGGCGGCGGTCCGAAGTGACCGGGCGGACCGGGCGGACCGAAGTGACCGGGCGGACCGGGGGGAAAGCCCTGGCCCGGAGCCGGCGGCGGCCAGCCCTGGTTGGCGGCGGGCGGATGCGGCGCCGGGATGTGCGGATGCGGCGCCGGGAGGTAGAGGCCTGGGCGCCCGGCGGGGCCGGGCGGGCCCGGGGGCACCGGCGGCAGGTGGGGGTGGGCCGGTTCTGGTGGTGGGGCGGCGTGGAGACCGGGGAAGCCGCCCGCTGTGGCCGCCGGCGGGAAGGCGTTCGGCCGCAGAACCTGCGTGCTGTCCGCCGAGCCCTCGGCGTCCTCCGGGTCAGGGGTGTGGCTGACCGGCGGGAAAGGGCCAGGCGGCTCGGGGACGGGCGACGCGCCGTCGCCGGGACTCTGGCTGGGCACGATTCCTCCTGGGAGGGGATCCGGCCGGACTTACGGAAACCGGGATGAATGGAGACGCCTGGGTGACGATGGCGTGCGTCACAGGGTAGGCGCACATGTCACGCCGGATCTGCCGGTACCACCCCGCAACGTCACCTGTTGATGCGGCGGCGGGCGGTTCGCGGCGTGGGCGCGGGTGTGCGGAGGGCGTCCGGCGGGCGTGCCGGACAACTGCCCGGCCGCCCCCCGGGTGTCACGTCCGAAGTCGAGCCCGCGGTCAGCTCCGCGGCACCGGGTCGAACCGGGTCCACCATTCGTAGAGCGCGCCGGCGTCGTCATCCAGCGCCATGAAGGAGACCAGCTCGTCGTCGTACGTCCAGAAGATGAAGAAGTCGTTCTGGTAGTAGTAGCAAAGGGCCGTTCCCTCGGTCTGGCCCTCGTCGAAGTTCCAGGTGAAGACGTCCGGGTCACCGTTCTTGCAGTCACCCTGGTCGGTGACGAGCCCTTCCCGGGCGTCCACGTCGTTGGTGAGCGAGGCCGAGTCCCGGTAGTGGTAGGCGGCGACGAGCTGGCCGTTGTCCGCGGTGCAGAACAACGACGCGTCGATGTCCTCGTCCTCACCCTCGGGGTTGGCCTCGCAGTCGGTCATCGTCGTCGCGTCCAGCTTTGCGAGCAGCGCCGACTGCGTGGGCGTGAAGGCGCCGGAAGTCGGGGACGCGCTCGGGCTCGGCGTCGCGCTGGTCGGGGGTGCGCTCGGCGTGGCGCTGGCGGTGGCGCTGGTGCTGGTCGCCGGGGCGGACGGGGCCAGCGTCGTGGCGACCACCGGCCCGTCCGGATCGTCGTCGGAGCCGCTGGTCGCGACCAGGGCCACCGGGATGGCGATGGCCAGCGCGGCCGCCGCGGCCACCGCCACGATGATGATGTTGCGGCGCCGGTTCGGGTTCGTCCCGCCCGGACCGCCCGGGCCACCGGGATAGCCCTGGGGCGGGTAACCGCCGCCATACCCGGGCTGCTGGTAACCCTCGCCCTGGTAGCCACCGCCCTGCTGGTAGCCACCGCCCTGCGGGTAGCCGCCGGTCTGCTGGTAGCCGCCCTGCTGGTTGTAGCCGGTCTGCGGGTAGCCGCCCTGGTCGTAGCCCTGCTGGTCGTAGCCGGGCTGCTGGTAGCCCTCGGTGGGGTAGCCCTGCTGGTAGCCGCCGGTCTGCGGGTAGCCGCCGCCCTGCGGGTAGCCGCCGGTCTGCTGGTAGCCGCCCTGCTGGTTGTAGCCGGTCTGCTGGTAGCCGCCCTGGTCGTAGCCGGTCTGCTGGTAGCCGCCGGGCTGCGCGTAGGGCGCGGTCTGCTGGTAGCCCGGCTGGCCCGTGGGCTGGCCCTGGCCGGCGCCCGCGCCCTGGCCGGGCTGGCCGTACCCACCACCGGCTGGCGGCTGGTAGCCGCCACCGTCGTTCACGAGCTGGGTCTCGGCATCGTCGCCGAATCCATGACCACCGCTGTCGACCCGCCGAGTCTCGGCGTCCGGGTCGTGCGGACCCGGGTTCGGTGGCTGCATGACGTCCCTCCTGGTGTTCCTGTGCCGCCCGCGTCCACGATCGGAGTGACCGTGTCGGCGGTGGAGCGGTTGACCCTGGTCAGCCCCGCGTGACGGCGCCGCGTGACGGGATGTCCAGGTGCCGGGCGTCGAGCTGCTGGGCGTGCGTGAGCGCCCGGTCGACCCCGGATCCGCGAGCTGACAGGTGTGCCTACGGAGGATTCGCTGGGGGTTCGATGACAGGTGCCCGCCCAAGAGTAGGAGTTCGCCCCGGTCCGGGCGGGCGCGGGTCGCATTCCGGACATGGCTGTCCGGATCCGACTCCGGAATCGTCACCGCGCGGAGTCGCGGCAGTAACCGCTCTCCGTGGAAGGGTGGGCGTCCCGCTACGTCCCGGCGCGGTGCCGGCCGGAACGGACTGTGCGGGTGCGGATCAGTTGCGCGCCGCGTAGGGCATGATCAGGTCGTCGACGATGTGCTCGACAAAGGGTCGGTCGACCGGGTCCCCGGTGATGAGCAGGCGCTGCAGGATCAGCGCGGTGCCGAGCTCGATCAGGATGGTGGGATCCGCCTCCGGGCTGACCTCGCCGCGCGCGATCCCGCGGTTGACGATGGACTCGGACGAGGACCTGCGCTGACTCCACATGCGTTCGCGTACCGCGGACCGCAGCTCCGGATTGCGCGGCATCTCGGAGACCATCTCGGCCATGATCCGGCCCTGTTCGCTCCCGGCCAGCTCCACGAACGACAGCAGGAAGGTGACCATTTCGTTGCGCAGGGACCCGGCATCCGGAACCTGCATGGTCTGTTCGGTGAACTGGGTCAGCGCGTCCATCACCAGGGCGATCTTGGATGGCCATCGCCGGTAGATGGTGGCCTTCCCGGCCTTGGCCCGGGTTGCCACCCGATCCATTGTCACGCCGTCGTAGCCGTGCTCGGCGAGGAGTTCGAGGGCCGCCTGGCGAATCGTGTGGTCGCGGCTCTCGTCTCGGGGGCGACCGCCTGGTCTGGGCGATGCGAGTGTCGGCCGTGCCACGGCGCACCCTCCTGGACCTCGAGCCGGTCGCGCCGCGGACCCAGGTGACGGCGTCACCTCAGGTGGAGAACTCGGCACGCTGTGCATGGGCTGGTCACGAGAGCCTAGCGCAGCCGGTCTCCGGGAGAACTGATCGGTACCGGAACCGTCATGTCTCTCGGGGTGACCCCTGTGTCCCGCTGGGACCAGGGCCGAGCGGAATGCCGCCCGGCCCCGCCGGCACCTGACAGGCCGACGCAGACCTTCCGCTCGAACCAGAGCGCCTGGTGAGCAGACGCACCTGGTGAGCCGATCGATCCACCGCGGCGGATCAGGCCTGAGCGGCCGGCTCGGGAATCCGTTGGTCCTTGACCGGCAGGACCGCCACCTTCGGATGGTCCGGGTGCAGGAACACGTACTTCTTATAGGTCCAGAACCGGAAGATCGTGCCGAGGCCCGTGCCGAGAACGTTGCCGAAGAGGTTGAACGCGAGGACCCCTTCGAGATGGAGCACGTACTTCGCGAAGCCCAGGCAGGCAAGGGCGATCATCAGGCCGATCGCGTTGAGGATCACGAAGAGGGTGTACTCGCGGCGAATGCCGGTACGTGCCCGATGGTTGAACGACCATTGCCGGTTGCCGACGTAGGCGCAGGTCGCCGCGATCACCGTCGATACGGTCTTGGCGCTGAGCGGCCCCATCCCCAGAAGGGTGTGACACAGGTTCGAGACGGCGAAGTCGATCACGTAGCAGATCGCGCCGACGATGCCGAACTTGCCCACCTCATGGATGAGTACCTGAAGTGGTGAACGCGCCATCCGGTGGCTCACCACAGGCGGCGCCGATCGACTTTGCGAGCATCGATTTTGACCACCAGGAGAGACTACCGACGGCTGATCCGCGCCTGGCCGCCACCCCCGCGCACGTGGCCAATGAGTGCTGGTCGCGTCGCCGTCCCGAATCGTCTGTTTACGTACCGGCGTCCGTTGCTTGTGGAAAGCGCCGCGTGCCGCGCGGGCCGGGCGTGCCGGGCGCCGGCGGGATCGCGCTGGGTGGTGGCTCACCGCCTCAGTGTTCCCGGCGTGCCGCCGATCGATGCACCCCGCCCCCCTGTCCGTGATCCGACTCGTGTCCGTGGTGGGACGTGGTCCCCGTGTTGACCTGTGACGCTGGCTGAACTCGGCAATGTGGGTGGCGGCGACGGTTCGCGCGCTGCATGCTTGTGCCACTGGCTTTCCTGCGGCCCGTCCGCCGCGTGAACGCGTACCCGACGGAGGTGACCTGCGGTGACGAGCGCGCCCGACAATGTCGGACCCGCCCAGGATGCGACCGGCGCCCTACTGGCCCGGGCAGCGGACTTCGCCGCGCTGCGGCGCGCCACCGGCCCGGGCCAGGCGGTACCGACCCGGCCCGCGACCGGTGTGGCAGTGGTGGCCTGCATGGATGCCCGCATCAACATCGAGGCCCTCTTCGGCCTCGCGGAGGGCGACGCGCACATCATGCGCAACGCCGGCGGGGTCGTCACGGAGGACATCGAGCGCTCGCTGGCCGTGAGCCAGCACGCGCTCGGCACCACCGAGATCATTCTGATCCACCACACGAGATGCGGCATGGAGCAGCTCACCGACGAGGGGTTCAGCGCCTCGCTGGCAGAGCAGACCGGGGTGCGACCGTCCTGGCGTCTGCGCTCGTTCACCAACGTCGCCGAGGACGTCTGGGCCTGCATGCGGACGCTGCGCTCGTCGCCGTTCCTGCGGGCGTCGACCTCCGTCCGCGGCTTCGTCTACGACGTCGACTCCGGCGAGCTCACCGAGGTCACCGAGGAGTCGCTGGTGGCCCACAAGCAGGTCACCAGCTCCTCCTGAACCGTCGTGCCTGTTCCTTTCCCGAGAGCCGCCCAGAACCTGGGCGGCTCTCGGGAGCCTGGGCTCCCGGGCCACGCGCCGCCGCCCGGCCATGTCGCCGGGCGGCGTGAGCGACGCAGGTGTCAACCGGGGGGCGCGCCCGCGTCCAGGACGTCGAGCCGGCGGACCCGGGCGGGCAGCACCTCGGCAAGCGGCCGCGGGACGGACCAGTCGACGGCGGTGACCCGCTCCGTCTCGACCCGGCGCGCCAGCGTCGCGGCGTCGGTGCCGTGCAGGTTGCGGCACAGCACCACCGACGCTCCGCTCACCAGCGGTACCAGCGTCGCGATCAGCAGCCCGGCCACGGTGGCGGGGCCGCCCGCGGTGAGGATCCGGTCGTCGGGGCCCAGCGCGTCGCGGCGGGCGACGGTGGCGGCGAGGCGGAGCAGTTCGGCCTGCCCCGCAGGCGGTGGTGGGGGCAGGAAACGGTCACCGTGCGGTGGAACCTCGACGGCGTAGTCGAGGACGCCGGGCACGGCATCGCGCATCCTGCCGCCGAGTGGGCGCAGGGAGAGCCCGACGATCTCGTCGATGCCGAGCGCGGTCGCGATGTCGATCCGGTCCTCGCTGGCGAAGACCACACCGGGACTACCTGGGGCGGCCCCCGGGCCCGGCCGAGTTCCGGCCGGGTCGTCGGCGCCGTCCTCAGGACCGATGACGACCTCGACATCCAGGCCGGCAGACCAGGCCGCCAGCAGGATGACGCAGCTGGTCCAGTGCGCCGGAAGGTCGACCCCGACGACATCCCCGGGGGCGAGCCCGAGCGTGTCGACCAGCAGGTTCGCCGTCTTGGCGACCCAGTTGTCCAGCGTCGTCGTGGAGAACTCCACCCGTTCGCCGGTCGCGTCGTCGTAGAAGGTGATCATCGGGCGGCCCGGGTCGCGGGTGAGGCGAACGGCCAGTGCCGCCGCGACGCCGGGAAACGGGGCGGCGGGAGTGGTGGGCGCGGCGTCAGCGGGCGCGGTGCCGGCGGGCGCCGCGGGGCGCAGGAGCGAGGATGCGGGGACGAACCGGACGTCCAACGGTTCCGGTCTCCAATCCGTTGTTCGGCAGCGGGCGGACCCGGCGGCGACCGGGTTGCCGGGTGTTCCGGGCGCCGGTGACCCACCGCGGGGGTAACGCTACCGACTCGGGTGCCCGGCCCGCCCCGTCCGGGGCGGCGACACGATCGCGCGCTCCGTTCGGGTCTGCCGGATCGGCAGTGCTCAGGGCGTGCAGGACGTGTCGGCGGCCGGCGGGGGCACGACTGGCGTCTCCGTCCCCCCGGTGCCTGTGCCTGCTGTGCCCGTGGCTGGTTGCGCTGTGCCGGCCGTGCCGCCTGTGCCGGCCGTGCCGGCCGTGCCGGCCCGTGCGGTGGTGGGCGCGGCGCCACCGGGCAGCGGGCGGGCCAGCATGAGCCGGTCGGGGGGTGGGGCGGGGATGGAGGCTCCGGCGCCGGGGGCTCGCATCGGGCTGAGGAGGGCCTCCGTCCCGGCCGGTTCGTGCAGCAGCACCATCCCGTGCGGGGGGATCGTGCCCATGCCGTCGACCGCCCCCTCGCCTGGCAGCGGGACGTGGGTCGGGATCGTCACGAACCGCAGGCCGCCCGGTCCGAGCTCGGAGACCCGTCTCGCCAGGCGCAGCATCTCGGGCTGAGAGAGGCTCCGGCTGATCTCCAGCGCGCCGCCGACCGCGCCCAGCAGACCGGCGATCCGCGACGGGCTGGTGAGCACACCGGTGCTGGTCGCCGCGTCCAGGAGACGGGACAGGAACTGCTGCTGGCGCAGGATGCGCAGGCGTTCCTCACCGAGAGCCTTGCGGGTGCGGACGAACGCGAGCGCCTGCCCGCCGTCCAACCGGTTCTCGCCAAGCTGACCCCGCCATCCGGACTCGGCGTCCCGCAGGTTGCGGGTGCTGCCGTCGGGCAGCGGTTGGACGCACACGGTGACACCGCCGACCGCGTCCGTCATCGCGCGGAAGCCGGCCAGGTTGATCGACACGGTGTGGTCGATCTTGAGGCCGGTGAACCCCTCCAGGGTCGAGATCAGCCCGGGCACGCCGACGAGCGGGACGACGTCCGCGATCTTCGACAGTCCGTCGCGGGCGAGGGCGGCGGACGTCGGCACGATCGGCACCAGGGTGTCCCGCGGGAAGGAGACCAGGGTGGCGCTGCCGTCCGCGTCGAAGTGGGCGATGATCGTCGTGTCCGCCCGCATGCCGCCGGGGTCGCCGAACTCGCCGTGCGTCCCCTCCCGGCTGTCATTGCCGAGCAGCAGGATGTTCAGGTCGCCGGGGACCTCCGCCGGCCGGGCGCCGGCCGTGGGCTCCCAGTCGTTGCGGTCGATCGCTCCGTCGAAATGCCGGTAGGCGGCCCAGCCGACGGACGTGACGGCCAGGACCGCCAGCGAGACCAGCGCCACGAGGGTGACGGACAGCCGGCGCAGTGCCGATCGCCGCCGGTGGGTGATCCGCGGGTCCAGATTCGGCGGCAGCACCCGTCCCGTACCGGGTGTGCACGAAGCGTGCCGGCGCACCGGCGCGGCCGGTTCTGGCAGGTGCGACTGATCCAGAGCGTTCCACGCCATCAGGACAGTTCGACGCCGAGGACCACCCTGTGGTTGTCCGGACCAGTCCGATCCGACCCCACCGCTGGCACCAACGGGCGTTGCCCTGGTCCGGGCCGGTCTTCCTGGCCCGCCCGGACCAGGGCCGGCGTGGCGGCCGGTTCAGTACGTGCAGCCGGTGGTCAGCTGTGTCGCGGTGACGGGCGCTGTCGACCGGGGGGTGACACTCGGCGCGGAGCCCGGGCGGTCACCTCCCGCCCCGCCGCCCTGGGGCTGCACGGTGCCCGCCGCGCCACCCTGGCCCTGGGCGCCCGTGGCGGCCTTCACCTGCCTGAAGGACGTCCCGAGCACCAGCGACACGCGATCGGTCAGACGGCCGTCGCGTACCAGGCGGGAGTTCGGCACCACGGCGGCGACCGTGCGGGCCGCGGCCTCCCTCCCGGGGCCGTAGCGGACCTCGGTGGCCGGGCTGGTGCCGTCCGGCCAGTCGCGCGGCGCGCCGACGCGGAAGCCCAGGCGGGCCAGATCGTCGCTGGCCGTGCTGGCCAGACCGCCGACCTGCGCGGCGTTGAAGACATCGATCGCGACGTCCCGCGGCGGCACCGCTGCCGGGTCCGCCGGTGCGGGCCGGGCCGGTGCGCCTCCGCGCAGCGGGGCGAGGAAGGCGTCCAGCTGCGCCGGGTCGTACAGCTGCACCGAGCCGAACCGCGGCAGCTCGCCGAGGGAGTTCCCGCCCTCGGCGGGCGTGGGCGCGTGCACCGGAATCGTGACGAACCGGATCTGGTCGGTGCTCATCGCGCTCATCCGCTTCGCGAGCAGCCGGATGTCGTCGATGTCCGTGCCGTCGTCGATGGTCAGCGACTTCGTCGTCGCGCTGATGAGGTTCTCCAGCCGGGCCGGGTTCGTCAGCACCCCGTCGCTGGTGGCCTTGCGGAACACCGCCCCGATGAACTGCTGCTGGCGGCGGATGCGGTCGAAGTCGTTGTCGGGCAGCCCGTGCCGCTGGCGGACGAAGGCGAGGGCCTGGTCGCCGCTGAGATGGTTCTCGCCGACCCGGCCCCGCCACTGCGACCACTCGTCGCGCAGGTTGGTCCGCGAGCCGTTCGGCAGTGCCTTGACGCAGACGGTCACCCCGCCGATGGCATCGGTCATGTCGCGGAATCCGGCGAGGTCGACGGAGACGTAGTGGTCGACGCGGATGTCGGTCAGGTTCTCGATCGTCCGGATGAGCAGGGACGGCCCGCCGATGGAGATCGCCTGGGTCAGTTTGTCCCGGCCGTGGCCCGGGATGTGGACGAGGGTGTCGCGGGGGAACGAGACCAGGGTCGTCGTCCCGTTCGCGTCCAGGTGGGCGAGGATGGTGGTGTCCGACCGCTGACCGGCGACCTCCCCGCCGCGCTGGAACTCGCCGCCGGTGCCGGCCCGGCTGTCCGAGCCGACCAGCAGGAAGTTCGTCGTTCCCTCGATCGGGTTTGCGGGGCGCTCACCGTCCAGGGTCAGTCGCAGCCGGTTGATCTGGCGGTCGAAGTGCTCGTAGAGCGCGAACCCGCCGACGGCGAAGGCGAAGATCAGGCAGGACATGACGGCGCAGATCGTGGCGACGAGCCGGGCGGCGAACCCGCGGCGGCGGCGCGGCGGGCCTGGCAGCCGACGGCACCGCGGCGCCAGGCCGGCCCCAGTACCCGCGGGTGCGTCGCGGCCGGGCCTGGTCCGGCGGCCGGCACGGGTGCTCGCGGCACGAGCGGCACCCCCGGAGCCGCCGTCTCCGCTCCCACCGGAGGCGGCCTCCGTGCCGGTGGCGTTCCCTGCGCCGTCGCGGAGCCTGCCGCGACCCGTCGCCGCCCTCGCCCTGTCGCCGGCCCGGCGACCGCGAAGGTCCTGCTCCCTGCCAGCGGAAGCGGCAGCCTGGCTTCCGCTGGCAGCGGCCTGGCTGACGTCCTCTGTGCGGGTCGGGTCCGGCGAGGCCGGTTCGTGCGAACGTGCCCGCGACCGGGAGCGCGGTCGGCGCCGGCCGCCCGCCGCGGCGGCAAGGCCGAGGCGAGACGACTCGGGGCCAGGCCTGGGCCCGGTCGAGGCGCGCGGTCCAGCGCCGGTCACCGCGTCCCCCTCGGTGGTGAATGCCGGGTATTCGGCGTGCCCGTTGATGCCCGGCTGGGGCGGGGCCCGGCACGCGGCGCGTCGTCGCGGTTCCGCGTTCCGGGCGGTGAACACCCAGCCTTCGATTACAGAAAGTACCCGCAGGGTCACGCCACATGCGATTCGGGGTCGGCGTCTTTGCGGCGCGCGGCCGGCACGGCGGGGCCGATCGCCGCAGAACGAGCCAGGCAGAGCGAGGCGTTCGGCGCGAGGCGCGCGGGGTGAGGCGGTTCCGGGCGAGGCGCTCAGGAACGCGTCGGCGTCTCCTGCCCGGCGAGGTGCGCGGCCGGATCCCCGGCAGCCGGGCCTGCCTCGGCTTCGGCGGCCCGGTCGCCACCCGCGGCTTCGGCGGCCCGGTCGCCACCCGCGGCTGTGGTGGCCCGGCCGCCACCCGCGGCTGTGGTGGCCCGGTCGCCGCCCGCGGCTGCGCGGGCGGCGAGCGTGAGGGCGGCGATCCAGCCCAGCGCGGCCAGGACGAACACAGCCACGGTGACACCGAAGGGCAGGGGAGCCCAGCGGGCGGCCGCGGAGACGATGTCCGGCACCTGGGCGGGGGTGAGGGCGACGCCGCGCGGAAGCCAGTAGTAGCTGCACACCGCGAGCAGCGCGAGCCCCTGCATGAGCGCCGCGCCCGCGAGAACGGTCAACGGTGCCAGCCGGGTTCGGCCGCCGAGCACGCGCCCGAGCCCGGCGGCGGTGACCACCGCCAGTCCGACCAGGCCCAGATACAGGTAGCGGCCCTGGACCGCGATGCCCCGGGTGTACCGCTCGTACTCGGCCCAGCTCCGCTGGCCGACCATGAGATACGCGAAGGCCGCCGGGGTGAGGAGTACGAGCGGCGCACCAAGGCACGCGATCCGTCCGGGTTCGCCCGCTGCCGGCTGACCGCGCCGGGCGGCCGTGACGACCGCGGTCACGACCAGACCGACCACGGTCACGGTGGCGGCGACGATCGCCACCGGGGAGAGTTGCGGTGGCTCGAACATCCCGAGTCCGCCCCAGAACCGGCTGATCATCGTCCGGAAGAAGTACCCGAACCAGGTGAGGAACGAGTCGGGAAGCAACAGCGCCTCGCGGCGCGGTGGGTTCGTCGCCCAGCCGTTGGGCTGGAGGGCGTCGTAGAGCACGAAGTTGCGCACCCACCACCAGCCGCCGATCACCAGCCCCAGCCCGACCGCGATGGTCGCGGGCAGGACGGGAAGACCACGCGGAACAGGCAGGCGGCGCAGCGCGGGCGGGCGGCGCGGGGCGGGGGCGGGGGCGGGGGCCGGGGTGGGGGCCGGGCTGCCGTCATCCGTGACCTGGACGCGCGGCCGGAGGCGGAGCCAGCCGACGAGATAGGCGGCGACGATCGTCACGGGCAGCGCGAACGCGAACGCCTTGGACAGCATCGCCACGCCGAACCAGAGCCCGGCCCAGGCGGCCGTCCGCCGGCGCAGGTCGCCCCGCACGACTCCGGCCAGCACGACGGTGAGCGCCCCGGTCGCCAGCACGAGGATGCCGTCGTTGTTGAAGGTCGCACCGACCCGGGTGAAGCCGGGTACCGCCAGCGGCAGCGCCGCCGCCGCCGTGGCGAGCGGCCCGGGCAGGCCGAACCGGCGCCCGGCGGCCCAGGCGAGCAACGGCAGCGGGGCGACGATCAGGATGTTCAGCAGCCGCAGCGCGAGGACCTGCTGGTCGTAGGCCCAGCCGGCGGAACCGGGCAGGATCTCCAGCAGACCCGCGCCGACGGCGTAGACGAGCGGCGGGTGCTGGATCATCTGGTTCGACAGCCGGCCGTCGTCGAGCGGCGTCGGCCCCCCGAGCTCGTCGAAGGACCGGCGCTCGCCGCGCGGGGTGGGGGCGATCTCGGCGAACGACGGCGACCCGCGGCGCTTGCCTCCGGACTGGAACATGTCCTGGTACCGGCCCCGGTCGAAGTCGTCGGACGTCGCCGCGACCCCGGTTGCGATCATCTTCTCGCCGGGCGCGGGCCACCCGGCGCCGTGCTGCAGGCCGTAGACCATGTCGACGTGCTGCGCTTCGTCGTAGCCCGTCCAGGTCGGGTAGACGAACGCATAGGTCACCAGAAGTGCCACATGCAGGGCTGTGATGAGGAGGACCAGCGCAGGGACGGCGGGGCGCCGGCCGGCTACCCCGCCACCCGATCCGGTGCCCGCTTCCGTGCCGGTTCCGGCGGTGGGGGCGGTGCCTGCCCCGGTGGTCGCACCGGTGCCCGCCGGTGGGCCCGCGGCGTCCGCCGCCGGCGGCTGTTCCCCGCGCGGTTCGGGTTTGTCCGTCGTGGGCGTCTCGGGCGTCATCAGGGAGCAGGGTAGCCTCACGCCCCTCGCGTCGATCGATGCCGGTCCGGCCCGGCGGGTACGGCCCCGGCGACACCGCTGACGGGGCGTCACCAGCCGTTCGTCCACGTCTGCCAGACTCGCGGGGTGCGCATCCTCGTCACTGGTGCCGGTGGACAGCTCGGTCATGATCTGTGTCGTCTCCTCGACGTGGAGTCACAGGCCGACCGCACGCGCGACACGCGCGTGCTCGCCTGGGCCGGGCTGACCCGCTCCGAGCTCGACCTCTCCGACGCGGCCCGGGTACGCGCGGTCATCGCCGACCAGGCCCGGCCGGCCAAGGTGCAGGGCGGCCTCGTCGTCATCAACACCGCCGCGTGGACGAACGTCGACGGCGCCGAGGCGGACGAGGCCGGTGCCTATGCCGTGAACGCCACCGGCCCGGCACACCTGGCGGCGGCGTGCGCCGAGGCCGGGGCGGCCCTCGTCCACCTCTCCACCGACTACGTCTTCGACGGCACCGCCTCGAAGCCGTACGAGACGAACGATCCGCCGGCCCCCGTCTCCGCCTACGGGCGTACGAAGCTCGCCGGCGAGGAGGCCGTCCTGGCCCTGTGCCCGGCGTCGTACGTGGTGCGCACGGCCTGGGTCTACGGGCGGTCGGGCACCAACTTCGTGAAGACGATCGCGCGACTGGCCCGGGAGCGCGACGAGCTCAGCGTCGTCGCCGACCAGCACGGCAGCCCGACCTGGTCGGCCGACCTGGCCGCCGGCCTGCTCGACCTGGTGACGGCGCGACCCGCCCCGGGGATCTACCACTGCACCGGCGGCGGCGAGACGACCTGGTTCGGCTTCGCCCGCGCGATCGTCGCCGCGATCGGCGAGGATCCGGCCAAGGTGGCGCCGACCACCACGGCCCAGTTCCCGCGCCCGGCGCAGCGCCCGGCCTACTCGGTGCTCTCCGCCCGGTCGTGGCAGGACGCCGGCCTGCGCCCGCTGCGCTGCTGGGACGAGGCGTTCGCCGCCGCGGTCGCCGACTTCGGCCCGGAGCTGCACGGCTGAGCCGCGCCGTGCCAGGCCGTGCCAGGCCGGTCCGCGACCGGCGAACCGCCGCCCCGCGGCTGTGGATCTCGACCATCGTCCGGCGGGTAGGTTGATGTGGTGAGCACTCAGACCCCCGGCACGGCGGCGCGGCCCGAGGGCCGTCCCGTCCTTGTCGCCGTCGCGTGGCCGTACGCCAACGGGCAGCCGCACCTCGGGCATATCGCCGGTGCCTACCTGCCCGCGGACATCTTCGCCCGCTACCAGCGCATGGCGGGCAACCGGGTGCTGATGGTCTCGGGGTCCGATGCGCACGGCACACCGATCACCGTCCGGGCGGACGAGGAGGGCGTCACCCCGCAGGAGATCGTCGACCGGTACCACCCGGAGTTCCTGCGGATCTGGTCCGGGCTGGGGATCAGCTTCGATCTCTTCACCACCACCCGCACGAAGAACCACGAGGCCACCGCGCAGGACGTGTTCACCCGCCTGCGCGACGCCGGGTACATCTACCCGAAGGAGACCTCCCAGTTCTTCGACCCTGACGCGGGCCGTTTCCTGCCGGACCGGTACGTCGTCGGCACCTGCCCGCACTGCTCCTACCCGCAGGCGCGCGGGGACCAGTGCGAGAACTGCGGGCGCACCCTCGACCCGGAGCTGCTGATCGACCCGCGCAGCAAGGTCACCGGCGCGGTGCCCCAGATGCGGGAGACGACACACTTCTTCCTGCGCCTGTCCGGCCTCTCCGACCAGCTGCTCGACTGGCTGCAGACCCGCCAGGGCTGGCGCCGGCACGTCCTGAACTGGTCGGTGCAGTTCGTCAAGGACGGCCTGCACGACCGCGCGATCACCCGTGACCTGGACTGGGGCGTCCCGCTGCCGACGGACGAACTCGGCCCGGGCAAGCGGCTGTACGTCTGGTTCGAGGCGGTCATCGGCTACCTGTCGGCGAGCAAGGAGTGGGCGGCCGGCACGGACGACCCGCAGGCGTGGCGGGCCTGGTGGGAGGACCCGCAGGCCACCGCCTACTACTTCGTCGGCAAGGACAACATCCCCTTCCACACCGTCATCTGGCCGGCGATGCTGCTCGGCCACGGCGGGCTGAACCTGCCGACCGACGTCCCGGCGAACCAGTACGTCACCTTCGGGGGCGCCAAGGCGTCCAAGTCGGCCGGGATCGGCCGCGGCGTGCGCGAGTACCTCGAGCTGCTGCAGCCGGACGCGCTGCGCTTCGCCCTCGCCTCGGTGCTGCCCGAGCAGAACGACACCGAGATCTCGGACGCCGACATCGTCCGCCGGGTGAACGACGAGCTGATCGCGAACTGGGGCAACCTGGTCAACCGCGTGATGGCGCAGATCAACAAGTTCTTCGGCGGTGAGCTGCCGGCCACCGGCGAACTCGACGGCGTGCACGCCGAGCTGCTCGCCTCCGTCGACGCCGGGCTGGTGAAGGTGGCCGAGCTGCTGGGCCGGGTCGAGCTGCGGGCGGCGCTGCGCGCGGCGATGGAGATCTCCGCCGAGGTCAACGCCTACCTCTACCGCGAGGAGCCCTGGAAGACCGTCAAGGTCGACAAGGACACGGCGGCACACAGCCTCGCGGTCTCGATCCAGGCGATCTCCGGCATCACCACCGCGCTCGCGCCGTTCCTGCCGTTCAGCTCGGCGCGGGTCGCCGAGGTGCTCGGCATCGACCTGGATGTCTGGGCCCGCCAGCCGGTGCCGGCCGGGCGGCGTCTGGAGTGGTCCGGCGGGCTGTTCACCAAGCTGGACGCGGACGTGCTTGGCGTCGAGGCCCCGGCGGGCACCGAAGCCTCCGCCTGACCCAGCCGAACCGCTGGCCGCAGGACGCTGGCCGCAGGACGCACGGCGTGGGCCGGGACCCCGGGGCTGGATCGCGGCGGTCGCGGCGGGGCTGGGAGACTGACGGGTAATGGCCAGCTCATCCGCGGACCGCGGCCGCGGGACCGCCGGGCGGCTGCTGCGCCGGCACGCCGCGTTCGTCGCGGTGCTGGTCCTGGCCGTCGCCGCCCGGGTGGTCGTCATCGCGGCCTACCGGCCCGCGCTGCTCTACCACGGTGACTCACCCGCCTACCTGGACCAGGCGGGCCGGCGGCTGTGGGCCGGTGACTGGCGCCCGTCGGGCTATCCGATGTTCCTGCGGGTCATCGGCGCGCCCGATCACCTGACCCGGCTGGTCGTCGTCCAGCACCTGCTGACGCTGCTGGCCGGCGTCGCCCTGTACGCCGCCGTGCGGCGGCTGTTCGCCCACCACGGCCCGACGGCACTGGCCCGGGGGCGGGGTGGCTGGCCGGCGGCGCTGGTGGCGGCACCGGCGCTGCTGGCACCCTGGGTGCTCGACCTCGGCCAGTTCGTCCTCGCCGACAGCCTGTTCGGGACGCTGGTCCTGGGCGGCGTCCTGGCCCTGGCCTGGCCGGGGCCTCCGGTCGGATGGCGGTGGGCCCTCGGCGGGCTCCTCCTCGGTGCCAGCGTCACCGTTCGGACGGTCGGCTACGGCCCGATCGCGCTGGGTGCGCTGGCCGCGGTCGTCCTCGCCCTGCGTGCCCGCATCGCCGACACGACCGACACGACTGACACGACTGACACGACTGACACGACCCGTGACGCCGGAGTTGGCGGCGGCGGTCGCAGGCTCGCGGCTGGTCGCGGCTGGGCAGCCGGGGGCGCTCCGGTGGCTGCGTTCGTGCTGGCGGCGGCCGTGCCCGTGGTTGCCTACTCGGCCTGGAGCGCCAGCCAGGGCAAGGGGTTCACTGTCTCCGCCCATTCGGGATTCTTCCTCTACGGGCGGGTCGCACCGTTCGCCGACTGCGACCGGCTCCCCGACGACGATGACCTGCGGTCGTTGTGCGATCCCCGGCCGGTCGGCGAGCGCGGTTCCCCGGTGACCTACCTGTGGCCCGACGACTCGCTGCTGCGGCAGGGCAACGACCTCGTCCCGCCGGGCCGGGAGGAGCTGGCGGGCGAGTTCGCCCACGAGGTGATCCGCGCCCAGCCGTGGACGATGGTCACCAGCACCGCCCGCTACCTCGGCGGGTACTTCTGGCCCGTCCCGTACGAGACGGTGCTCACCAGCCGCGCCGACACCTGGGAACTGCCGCGGAGCAGCAGCAACCGACTGCCTGACGGCCATCCCCACGCCACCGACGGCTACCTCACCGTCCGGAACCTGAACGATCACCTGGCCGGCCCGCTCGCGAGCTACTCCGGGCTGTCCTACGCGGCGATGCCGCTGGTCGGCCTGGGGATCCTCGGTGGGCTGGCGGCTGGCGCCGTGGGCTGGCGGCGCGGGCGCTCCGGCCCCGGCCGCCTGTTCTGGCTCACGGCCGGCGCGGGCCTGTCGACCCTGCTCCTCGCCTCCCTGACCTCGGCTTTCGACTACCGCTACCTGGGTTCCGTCACCGGCCTGCTCGGTCCGGCCGCGGTGCTCGGCGCCCTCGGCCTCCTCCGCCCGTCACGGCCGCCGGAGACGCCGCGGGTGGAAACGCCGGTGGTGGCGGCGCCGCGGGTAGAACAGGCGCAGCAGGACGACGCCGCGCTTCGCGGGAAGGCGGCTGCGACGACGGACGGGGGAACCTGATGAAGGTCGCGTTTCTTGGCCTGGGACGCATGGGCGGCCGGATGGCCCGCCACCTCCTGACCGCCGGGCACGACCTGGTCGTCTGGAACCGCACCCCGGGCCGCGCCGGGGAGCTGACGGCCGCCGGGGCGACCGAGGCCGCGGATCCCGCCGCCGCCGTCCGCGGGGCGGACGCCGCCGTGCTGATGCTGTTCGACCCGCGGTCGGCCGCCGACGTGCTCGCCGCGGTCATCCCGGCCGCGGCCCCGGGCCTGCTCCTGGTCAACTGCACCACGGTCGGCCCCGAACCCGCCCGCGAACTGGGGCGGAAGGCGTCCGCCGCCGGGCTGCGCTACCTGGACGCCCCGGTGATCGGCACCGTGGGCCCAGCCGAAGCCGGGACGCTGCGAGTGCTGGTCGGCGGCAGCGAGGCCGATCTGGCCGCGGCCCGCAACCTCCTCGAGACCTTCGGCGATGCCGAGCGTATCGACCATGTGGGCCCCGTCGGCGCCGCGAGTGCGCTCAAGACCGTCTTCAACCTCGGCCTCGCCGAAGGCATGGCCGCCGTCGCCGAGGTCCTCCGCTACGGCACCGAGCTCGGTGTCGACCGCGGGCTGCTGCTGACCGAACTCGCCGGCGGGCCGCTCGGCTTCCTCGTCAACTACAAGCGGACCATGCTGGAGTCGGGCGACTACTCCCCGGCCGCCTTCACCGTCACCGGGATCGCGAAGGACGTCCGGCTCGCGACCGAGGCGGTCGCCGGCCGCCTGCCGATCGCGGAGGCGACGCTGGGGCTCGCCGCCGCCGCCGAGAGCGCCGGCCACGCCGACGACGACTTCGCCGCTCTGGCCGCGGCGGATGTCCCCGGCCCGGCCTGATCTGACCGCCCCGGCGACCCCCGACAGCCAGCCGACCGTCCCGGTGACGCCAGGACGGCAGCCGACCGTCCCGGTGACGTCCCGGCGCTGGCTGGTGCTCGGTGTCGTCGCCGCGGGCCTGCTGCTCGGCGTGCTCGGGCTGGCCGGGGCACTCGCGACGAAACCCTTCGCGGGAGCCGACGAGGCCCAGCACACCGCCTACGCCCTGGAGGTCGCGGCCGGCCGGCTGCCCGAACTGGACACCCCGGTCCGCTCCACCATCCCCGGGATGCCCGGCCTGCCGCCGGACTGCCACATGCCGCCGGCAGCCGCCCGCGCCGCCGTCGACCGGCGCGACGCGGCCCTGCTCCCCGCCTGCGCGCGGAGATCCGGCGCCGCGCTGACCAACTGGGACCTGGTGTACACGGCGAACCATCCGCCGCTGTTCTACCTGTTGGAGGCGCTGCCGCTGGGCGCCGGTCGGGCGCTGGACCATCCGCTGGCGGGGTTCTACGCGGCCCGGCTGCTGAACCTCGCGGTCGGGATCGCCGCCGTGGTCGCCACCGCGTGGCTGGTACGGGGCCTGCTGCCCGCCCGCCCGGACCTCGCGGTCGGCGCCGCCGCAGTCCTCGCGGTGACGGGGATCTTCATCGCCGTCACCTCCCAGGTCTACAACGACGCGTTCGCGGTCGCCCTGATCACCGCGGCGACCGCGGCCACCCTCGCGCTGGCGCGCCGCGGCCCGTCCGCCCGCACGCTGCTCCCGATCGCCCTGCTCGTCCCCGCCGCGGCGCTGGGCCGGGCCAGCGGCGGGCTGGCCGCCGCGGTGCTCGTGCCCGCCGTCGGCCTCGCCGCCGCCCTCGGGACCCGCCCCGGCCCCGACCGCCCCGGCCCCGACCGCACCCACCTCACCCGGGCTGTCGGTGCTGGATGGCGCCGGCCGTTGCTGGCCGGGTTCGGCGCGAGCGCGGTCACGGGACTGCTCACGATCGCCGCGGCCGGCTGGTTCTACGCACGCAACAACCGGTTGTACGGTGACCCGGCCGGCAGCGAGCGGGCCGCCTGGATGTTCCCCACCGGCTACGGCGAGCGGCCGGTATGGGAGATCATCACCAGCCAGGACTTCTGGTGGACGATCTACCAGGGCCTTTTCGGCCGCCCCACTCTTCTGCACGGTGTGCCGCACCGGGCCATCGTCGGCGTCGGACTGCTCACGGTGCTGGGCCTGCTCGCCGCGGCCATCCGTACCCTGCTGGCCCCACGGACCCGCTGGGAGCCTGCCCGACACGACCGGGCGGTGGACGTCATCTGCTGGCTCACAGTGGTTGCCGAGGCCCTGCTCGCGACGGCCACACTGGTCGGCTACGTCGCCGCCGGCGGGGCGACCTTCACCCGCTACCTGCTGCCGGCACTGCCCCTCCTCACGCTGGCGGTCGTTGCCGGCTGCTCGGCACTTCCGCTGGCCCGCCGCGGCCTGCCGACATTCGCGGTGGTCCTGGTGCTCGGCGGGACGGTCCTGACCATGCTCGGTCGCGAACTGGCCCGCCGTGATCCCTTCCTGGACGGCCGTTCCCCGTTCGACCAGCTGCATGGCGCACTCGACGTGACCGCGGTCGGAGCGGGTCGTGCCCCGCTGGTACTGGCCGTCCTGATCGCGCTGGGCGTGCTCGGCGTCGCCCTCCTGGGGCTGTCCCTGTGGAAGCTCTCGGTGGAGACGGTCCCACGGTGGCGGTGGCGGTGGCGTCCGGTCTCGGTCTCGGCAGTCGACACGGAAGTGGCTGACGGCGACCAGCTCGTCGGTGAAAGTTACCGAGAGACGTGATCAGAGGTCTTTCGCACTGACCAGCCCGCAGGCTCGTCTCTGCCGGGCGGCCGGTCAGAACGGCCGAAGCATCTTGCGGAACAATCGGCCGATGTCGGTGGAAGGCAAGGTCGCGGGCGGCCCCGGTATCGGGCGAACGGGCTACCGGAAACTCTCCCAGCGACTGGCGGTCGCGGACGTCATTGCTGATCATGACGACAGAGATCGTCGGCGGACCGGAGTGCCCGAGCGGACGATCGGTGCTCTGGTGAACAGCGTGGTCTGGCCGATCGGGGAGACAGCCGTCGTGACGCTGGCTGCCGTACTCGTGTTCTGGACGGTCGAAGGCGTCGCGGCGCTGATCGTCATCGGAGCGTTCGTCTTCGTGGTGCGAAGTGGGGAGCAGCTCCGTCAACAGTTGCGGCTGGCGCGCCGGGCCGTGGTCGTCGAAGGTGTTGTCGAGAGCATACGGGAGCGCCGTTCCGCCGGTTCCGACCGATACCTTGCCCGGATCCGTTACATTACCGCGCGAGATGTGACGCGACTCTGCTGGATGCACGTGCCACTGACGACAGTGGGCGGGCGGGTGTCGGTACGCCATGACCCGTGGTTTCCCCGGCGTGTGGCCTGGGGTCTGTCCGGGCGTCGACTGGTTTTCTTCGTCGTCGTTCTGCGTATCGGGTACTGGTTCGTTTTCTGCAGGAGAATTGTGTACCACCTCATCTCCGGTCTGTTGTTCACGGGGGTGCTGATCGGAGTAGTAATCGTCTTCGACGTTCTGCTCTGAGGTGCGCTGCCCACTCCCGTTGACTCCACTATTCCCTGTCGTCCAGGGGCAGGAAATTGAGGGCCTTGCGAAGGTTGCTCCTGGCGATCTTCTCGTGTGACTCGTCCTCGTTCCAACGAGAACGGACACAAGTGGCTTCTTGGGAGCGGAAACGCAACATACGACCTCGGGCCGAGAAGCCGAACCACAGTGTCAGATTGCGGCTGTCGACCGGAAAACGCGGCCCGCGGGTCCCGCGGCCCGGGTTCCGCGAGGCCCCGATCCGGGCACCAGGTCCTGGGCGTTGGGGCTCAGCCGGCGACGCGGCGGTAGACGGCGGCGGTGAGTTCGGCGGTGCGGGCCCAGGTGAAGGTCCGGGCGTGGTCGCGGCCCTGGGCGGTCGCGCTGACGCCGGCCGGTTCGGCGAGGAGCGTGGCGAGCGCGGCGGCAAGGTCCTCGGCGAAGGCGTCGGCCCGGCCGGGAGTGACGAGGCGGACCCCGGGGGCACCGCCGACCACCTCGCGGACCGCCGGGATGTCGGCGGCGACGACCCTCGTCCCGGCGGCGAGCGCCTCCAGCGGGGGTAGCCCGAAGCCCTCGTAGCGGGAGGGGAAGCACAGTGCCGCCGCTCCGGCGACGATCGTCCGCAGCTCCGCCTCGTCGAGGTAGCCGAGCGTCACGACGGCGCCCGTGGGCAGGCCGGCGGTGTCGAGGGCCGGGCCCCAGCCGGGTGGGCCGACCAGCGCCAGCGGCGGGGTGTCCGGGTCGTCGGCGCGCAGCCGTCGCAGGGCCTCCAGCAGCACCGGCAGGTTCTTGCGCGGTTCCGCGGAGCCGACGAACAGCAGGTAGCGCTCGGGCAGGCCGCGGGCGGCGAGCCAGCCGCGGGTGGGCGCGATAGCGTCGAACCAGGCGGCGTCGACGCCGAGCGGGGTGGGGGTGACCAGGGCGGGGTCCAGACGGTAGGCGGCGATCACCTCGTCCGCGACGGCCCGGCTCGGGGTCAGCACCGCGGCGGCGCGGCGCAGCCCGCGCGGCACCAGCGTCGCGTAGCGGGCCGACGCCGCCGAGACCGTGTCCGGGGTGCGCAGGTAGGACAGGTCGTGCACGGTCACCACCCCGCGGGCGGACGCCAGCGGGCCCAGCACGAAGTTCGTCCCGTGCACGAGGTCCGCCGGGCCGGTGAACCACTCGGTCGGGGGATGCTCGGAACGGGTCCAGGCGTCCTGCAGCAGGCGGGCGGGGACCCGGCGGGCCGCGGGCCGCACCCCGGGCGGCAGCGCGTCCGCCAGCCTGCCGCCACCGCGCCAGGTGAACGCGGTGGCGGCCAGGTCGAGCTTCGGGTCACCGAGCGCGGCCAGCCCGGCGAGCAGGGCGGCCGTGTAACGCCCGACACCGGTGCGCTGCCCGAGCAGCGGGGTGCCGTCCAGGACGACGCGCACGTCAGCGGCCGATCAGGAGTACAGCCGGCGGCGCTCGACGATGTCGTGCCAGCGCTCGGCGAAGGCCGCGTCGGAGAACTGCTGGGCCCGCTCGACGGCGGCGGTGGCCAGGCGGGAGCGCAGCCCGTCCTCGGCGGCGAGCCGGCGGGTGAACGAGGCGACCTGCTCGGGGCCCTCCCAGCGGTACCCGTCCCGGCCGTGCCGGACGATCTCGCGCTGGCCGGCGCGGTCGATGACCACCGGCACGCAGCCGCCGGCCATCGCCTCGACGGTCGTCATCCCGAAGTGCTCCGCCGTCCAGGGCTTCCGCCGGTCGTCCTCGCCGTAGCCGGTGGCCGACCAGAACACCGAGCTGGTGGACAGCAGCCGCTCGACCTCGGCCCGCGGCGCGTTCGGCAGCACCTCGACGGGCAGCCCCGCCCCGGCGGCACGGACCTGCTCCACATAGGGCTTCTGCGAGTCCTCACAGCCGCCGACGACGTACATCCGCCACCCGGGCAGCCCGCCGGAGCGGTACAGCTCGCCGAACCACTGGACCATCTCCAGCTGCCGCTTCGCGTGGCCGAGCCCCGGGGCGAAGAAGCGCCCGACGGTGATGACGGCCTTCTCCCGCGCCGCGGCCGGGGTGAGGCGCTCGACCTGGATGGGCGGGAACAGAACATCGGAGTCCCGCTTCCACAGCCGCTGGATCCAGCCCCGGGTGTACTGCGAGTTCGCCATCACGGTGTCGTAGCCGTCGAGGTAGCCGAGGTCCGCCGGGTCGCGCAGCAGCCACGGGAAGCGCAGCGCCATCCGCTCCAGCGGGCCCTCGTCGGCGTCGGCGACCCGGGGGCGGCTCACCGCCACCCCCAGCTCACGGACGTCCGCCTCCCCCGGCGAGAAGGCGTCGCTGACCAGGGTCAACTCGGTCCCGTTGGTCGAGGACGGCAGCGCCACCTCGAACGGGGCGAACTCCTGGCCGATCTCCAGTTTCGCGAGCACCGTCCCGCCCGCGTCGAGGACCTGCAGGCGCACGCCCTCGGGCGCGCCGGGACGTCCGATGTCGGCCCGCAGGGTCCGCCCGCCGCCGGGGTTGACGGCGAGGATTCCGGCGCCGTTCGTCCAGGTCCACTGCCGGCGGCGGCCGCCCTCGGGCGGATACCAGCCCTGCCCGAAGCTGACGGCGGGTGTCGCGCCGCGCAGCAGCGGGCCGGCGGTGCGCACCGCGGCCTTGCGCCAGGGGGCCATGTCGTGGTCGAACGGGGTCGGGAAGAAGCACAGGTAGGCCGAGCGCGGCGAGCGCGGGGCGAGGCGGCTCATGTACGAGCCGTTGACGAACAGGTGGTACTCGTCCGACAGGGCGGCGACCGCCTCCTCGCCGCGGTCCGGCAGCCGCCGGTAGCGGCAGCCGGAGAGGTCCAGCCCGAGGTGGCTGCCGACGGCGTCGAGGTCGACGTCGGAATGCCCGATGATGTCGACGTCCAGGCCGTCGGCGGCCAGCACCTGGGCGATCATGCCGTTGTGGCGCTCGCCGCCGCCCATCGAGTGCCAGAAGCGGTTGTAGACGGCGGCCCGCAGGCCATCGGGCACAGCCGGGCCGCCGGCCGGGGTGCCCGGGGCGGCCCCGTCGGTCGGGCTCGGGCTGGCCGCGTCGATCGGGTCGGTCGGGGTGCTCATCGCTCCACCAGCCAGCTCTGCAGGCTGACGCGGCGTTCCGTGGCCGCGGCACCGATCTCGCGGCGGCGGCGCAGCATCGCGGGCAGCAGCCGCAGGTAGGAGGAGAACACACGGACCCGCAGCACCGTCGGCCGCACCGCCGGGCGGCTGCGCGCGCGCCAGGCCTGGCGCACGGTGCGGACAGCGATCGACGCCGTCGTCAGCGGATACTGCGCCACGGCCCGCAGCGCGGTGCGGGCGGTCGCGTCCTTGGTCAGCATCAGCAGCCGGTTGCGGTCGGTGTGGAACACGAACAGCGGGGACCACTCGACACTCGACGCCGAATGGACGTGGCGCAGCACCGCGTCCGGCACGTAGCGGATCTGGTAGCCGCGCGACCGGATGCGCCAGGAGAGGTCGGTGTCCTCGTAGTAGAGGAAGAAGTCGTCGTCGAACCAGCCGAGGTCGTGGCCGAGCTCGGTCCGCATCGCCATGCCGTTGCCGCAGGCGGTGAAGACCTCCTCGGCGTTGTCGAACTGGCCGGTGTCGATCTGCTGGTAGCCGCGGTCGGCGCCGTACCCGTCGGTCAGCACGATGCCGCCGACGTTGTTGATGACGTCCACCCGCGGCGCACCGGCGTCAACGGTGAACGTGACGGTGCTCGGCTCGGCGCCCACCGGCAGGGTTCGCGACGGCGCCGCCGCTCCGGTTCCGGCCGCTCCGGTTCCTGCCTCGGTGCCCGGCTCCGGCTCCGAGTCCGGGTCCGGCTCCCAGCCGAGGGTGACCTGCTTGGCGGTGTCCGCCGCCCAGGTGATCCCGATCGTGACCGGACCGCCCTCGGGCACCGGGACGCACAGCTCGCCCTCGCCGCGGGTCCAGAAGAACGGGGCCTTCGGCGGGCCCTCCGCGCCGAAGGTGAGCTTCTCCCAGAGCACCTCGCGCAGCACCTCGCGCCCGTCCACCGTCACCGAGCTGATCCGCACGCCCAGTTCGCGGGGGTCGTGCGGGCCGGGGGAGAACGTCGGCGCCGAGAAGGTGAGGCGCAGGAAACGGGGGAGGAACACGACCTTGCCGGTGACCGCGCCGAGGCGGTTGCCGCCGGCCGCGCCGAACGGGGCGAGCAGCCGCGCCAGCCAGTCCGGCTCGGGGATCGCGTCGTTGTTCAGCAGCACCGCGAACGGTGTGGTGACGCCCCGCAGCGCGAGGTTGTTCCCGCCGGCGAAGCCGAGGTTGCGGTCGGAGGGGACGACCGTCACCCACGGGTACCGGCGGGCGAGCAGCTCCCGGGAGCCGTCGGCGGAGGCGTTGTCGACCACCTGGGTCTCGAACGTGAACGGTGCGTCCTGTTTCGCGAGCGCATCCAGGCACGGCGGGAGCAGATGCGCCCCGTTCCAGTTCACGATCACGACGGTGGCGAGCGGCTCGGTGCCCGCCCCCTCCGGCGGCCGCGGGCCGTGCCCGTTGAGACCGGGGTGGGAACCGCTGTTCGGACCGACGCTCATCGAACCATCCGCCCTCGGCCGGCCGTCACCGGCGCAGCCTCGCCTCGTAGTCGACCCGGAGCAGCCCGGCGACCTGCAGGCCGCTCACGCCGAACAGGTCCTCGAACCGCCGTGCCGTTACCGGCTGACCGGTGGCCGCGTCCGACACCCGGACGTTGACCGCGAACGCCCCGAGCAGCTCCGGCAGCCGGGGGACGACGAAGTCCACCACGGAGAGACCCGGGCCGGGGCTGACCCCACCGGCCGGGGTCTCCATCACCCAGATCGGGACCTCGCCCTGGCCCATGATCTCCACGTGCAGGTAGACGTGCGCGGGGGCGTGGTCGGTGAGGTCCAGCTCGACGCTGACGGTGAGCTGCTGGCCCGGGTCGTACTGCACGTGTGCCGGGCTGCCGGGGCTGTGACTGAACGCCACCGCCGTCGGTTTCACCGGCGCCAGGTCGTAGGGCACGGCCACGCCCTCGACGGGCAGGCTCCCCAGCCGCTGGCGCAGCAGCTTCGTGCCGACGGCCGGCTGGCCGTCGAAGATCATGTTGCCGGACTCCAGCACGAGGATCCGGTCGCACATGCTCTCGATCAGATCGAGGGAGTGGGTGACGAACAGGATCGTCCGCCCCTCCGACCGGAACTGTGCGATCTTGTCGAGGCACTTGCGCTGGAACGCCTCGTCGCCGACCGCGAGGACCTCGTCGACGAGCAGGATGTCCGGGTCGACGTGCACCGCGACGGCGAAGCCGAGCCGTACGTACTGACCGGACGAGTAGTGCTTCACCTCGTCGTCGATCTTGTGGCGCAGCTCGGAGAAGTCGACGATCGAGTCGAAGAGCCGGTCGATCTCCCGCTTGGACAGGCCGAGCAGCGAGGCGTTCAGGTAGACGTTGTCGCGGCCGGAGAGCTCGCCGTTGAACCCGGCGCCGAGCTCCAGCAGCGAGGCGATCCGCCCGTTGACCGCCACCTCGCCGTGGGTGGGGCGCAGGATGCCGGCGAGCACCTTGAGCAGCGTCGACTTGCCGGAGCCGTTGGCCCCGGCCAGGCCCACCGTCTGCCCGCGGCCGATCTGGACGTCGATGTCGCGCAGCGCCCAGAAATCGTCCCCGGCGGCGGCCTCCCGGCGGACGAACCGTTCCTTCAGGCTGGTCGCGCGCTTGTGGTAGGCGACGAACTTCTTGCCCACCCCGGACGCGCGGATCACGGTCGGGGAGCCAGGCGGCGGCACCTGCGCGGCGGCCCGGTCGGGCCCGTCGGGCTGCGCCGGCTGCGCGGGCGGGGCGAGTGGCGGTGACGACACTAGAGATCCTCGGCGAAGTCGGCCTGGAAACGGCGGAACACCCGCAGCCCCAGCCACAGCATGGCCAGCGAGATCAGCCCGGCGATCGCCAGGTGCTCGAGGTAGAAGGCGTACCCGGTGTCGGCGATGACCGACGCCGAGCCGTTCGCGGTCGTGTTCCCCGGCGGCGGGTCGTAGATCGCCCGCTGGAAGGTGACCACGACCACCGCCATCGGGTTCAGCAGGTACACCCAGGTCCAGTCGTTCAGCTGGTTCTGGATCAGCCCGTACGCGTAGACCATCGGGTTGATCCAGAACCAGGCCACCAGGGCGACGTCGAGCAGATGCTGGGTGTCGCGGTAGCGGACGTTGAGCGCGGCCAGCAGCACCGACAGCGCGACGGTGAACAGCAGCGCCACCACCCCCGCCGGCACCAGCAGCAGCAGCTCGGGCCCGAACAGGCTGTAGCCCAGCCCCAGGATGACCACGAACAGCACCAGCAGCTGGAGCAGGAAGTGCACGGCGGAGAAACCGACCGCGGACAGTGGGAGTACGAGCAGCGGGAAACGTACCTTCTTCACCAGGTTGGCGTTGGCCACCACCGCACCGCACGCGGCGGAGACACTGCCCGAGAAGGCGTTCCACACCAGCAGGCCGGACATCAGATAGATGCCGAAACGGGGAATCCCCGTGTCCAGCACGACCTGGAAGACGAAGGTGTAGACGACCAGAAGGAGCAGCGGATTCGCCAGCGACCAGGCGAAACCCAGCGTGGAGCCCTTGTACTTGACCTTCAGGTCCTTGCGGACCAGGTTGCGCAGCAGCTCCCAGCGGACCCGGGTCTGCGCGCGGCTGCGGTGGTCGACGTGGCGCGCGCCGGACCGCGACGTGCGCGGGCGCTGCGCCGGGGAGGGGCCGCCCTGGCCCGGCGGCGGCGACGGCGGGAGCGTGGACAGGTCAGCGACCCGCGACATGACCTTCTTCTTCCCGCGTCGGGCGTGCAATGCGGACCCGCACCGTGCTCGGCTCCTCCTCCGCCCAGCGCAACCGTCACCGGCTCGCGTCGAGTGCCGTCACCGTGTTCGGTGACGATGGCCGTAGACCGTACCGCGAGGGCACCCGATGACGGTGCCCCCAGTCCGGTGAGTGCTACTCCGGCGGTGCTTCATAGTATCGAGCCGTCTATCTGGCTCCGGCCGGCAGCCGCTCCACGGGTGAACCGCCATCGACAGCTGGTGGCCTCATGCCGGCGGGGTGCCTGGCCGGCCCAGAATGGGCGACCGGGGATCGGTCGTCCGGGGGAGGGGCGGGCAGTGTTCACCGACGTCCGGCTTCGCGAGGTCTGGTCGCATCTGGAGTCGGGCGGTGCCCAGGCCCTGACTCTCGATGTGTTCGACACCCTGTTGTGGCGCATGGTTCCCGAACCGGTGCATGCTTTCATCACCCTGGGTCATCGGTTGGCCGAGGTCGGTCAGCTGCCCTCCGGCGTCACCCCCGGGGAGTTCGCCCGGCTGCGGATCTACGCGGAGCACAAGGCCCGCGACCACTCCCACGAGGTCCGGGGCACCTACGAGGTGCGCCTCGACGAGATCTGGCAGGTCCTGGTGCCGGCGCTGCCGGGCGCCGGCAGCCTCGGCGACCTGATGGACATCGAGCTCGCCGTCGAGCGCGACCTGTGCCGGGCCGACCTCGCGGTCGTCGAGCTCGCCGAGCTGGCCATGACCAAGCTCGGCCTGCCGGTCTACCTGCTCTCCGACACCTACTTCTCGGCGGCCCAGCTGGAGCGCCTGCTCAGCCGCCCGGAGCTGGCCGGGGTGCCGTTCACCCAGATCTTCACCTCCTCCGACGCGGGGATCAGCAAGAGCGACGGGCTGTTCCGGCACATGCTGGCCGCCTCGAACCTGCAGCCGTCCCGCGTCGTGCACCTCGGTGACCACCCGGTCGCCGACGTCGAGAGCGCCCGCGAGCACGGGCTGGTCGCCATTCACTACCCGAAGTACTCCGGGTCGCTGAAGTCCACGATCTCGCTGGAGGGCCTGCTCACCGGCCCGGGTGACGACACCCCGCTCGACTCCGGCAACGGCGACTACGGCATGACCGCGCTGCGGGCTCGCGTGCTGCACCGGGCGGACGCCGCCGCCGTCCCGCCCGGCCTGCGCCGCTACTGGGAGTCCGGGGCGACCGTGTTCGGCCCGGTCTTCACCGGCTTCGGCGACTGGGCGGTGGAACGCACCAGGGACCACGGCGCCGACCACGTGTACTGCCTGATGCGCGAGGGCGAGTTCCTCTCCCGGCTGATCGCCGAGCCGGGCGTCGACAGCGGAGTCACCACCTCGACCCTCTGGGCGTCCCGCCAGGTGTGCGCGCTGGCGAACGTGTTCGAGGGCACCCCCGAGGAGCTGCGCGGGTTCCTCGTCCGCCGGCATGCGCCGAGCGTCGGGCAGCTGCTGCGCCAGCTCGGGGTGGCCATCGACGGCGTCGCCGGCATCTCCTCGCTGGCGGACCGGCGGCTCGACGTCCCCGGCCTGCTCGACGACACCCTCGAGGCACTCTGCTCCGACGAGCGGATCCGCAGCGAGATCGTCCTGACCGCGGGCCGGCTGCGTGACCGGTACGTCGATTACCTCGACACCCAGCTGCCCGAGTCCGGCCGGATCGTCCTCGCCGACCTCGGCTGGGGCGGCACCATCCAGGCCCTGCTCGCCCGGTTGCTCGCCTCCACCGGGCGTGACTTCGAGGTCATCGGCCTCTACCTGGCGACGAACGCCGCCGCCGGCACGCACCGTCTCGCCGGCCTGCAGATCGAGGGGTACGCCGCCTCCGGCGGGCAGCCCGAGCTGATGGCCAACCAGCTCATGCGCAGCCCCGAGGTGCTCGAACAGCTCTGCATGCCGGACATCGGCTCGCTGGTCTCCTTCGACGACGACGGCCGCCCGGTGCTCAGCATCGACCGCACCTCGCGCACCCAGGTCGCCCAGCGGGTCGCCGTCCAGGACGGCATCCTCGCCTTCCAGCGCGAATGGCTGCGCTACCGGCGTTCGGAGACACCGATGCCGTCGCTGTCCGAGCCCGGCGCCCGCCACGCCGCGCTGCGGATGCTCACCCGCTTCGTCGCCCGCCCCACCGCCGCAGAGGCCTCGGCGTTCGGCGCGTGGGCCCACGACGACAATTTCGGCTCCGACTCCACCGAGGGTCTGCTGCCCCCCGAGCTCGTCCGCCGCATGCCGTACCTGACCCCGGCGGACCTCGAGAAGATCACCATGCAGGAGCTGTACTGGCCGGCCGGTGTCGCCGGTGTCGCGAACCGCTCGCTGGCAGTGATCAGTGGGCTGGCGGCCGCGGCCGGAGTTCCCGCCGAGGAGGTCTCCCCGGAAGCCGCCGCCGGCCCCGTCGAGGTGTACGTCGACACCGGCTCCGACTTCGTGAACGGGCCCAAGAAGTCCGTGGTCACCCGCTCCGGGCGCGACGGCGGATCGATCGTGCGGCTGAGGGTCGAGGGCGTCGGCGTCCGCCGGGTGCGGATCGACCCGGCCGGCCGGCGCGGCCTGCTCCGGGTCGACTGGCTGACCATCTCCTTCCACCTGCACAACGCCCCCGAGCCGTACAAGGTCACGATGACCTCGCTGGACGACCTCGCCGGCCAGCAGCTCGCGCTGCTCGGCCTGCGGCCGCTGCAGGCGAACCTGATGGAGATCGTCGGTGACGATCCGCAGATCATCTACTCGATCGACTTCGCGACGCAGCCGCAGCTCGGCGGGACGTACGCGATCGAGGTCGAGATGGCGTTCGGCTGGCTGGGGATCCGGGCCGACCCGCTCCAGGTGCGCACCGGCGACGTCGCCCGCACTGCTCTCCCCACCCGAGCCGCCCGGAAGATTCGTCGTGAGCTGGGAGGGCTTCGATGACGGCCGAGGCCGACGACCCGAACGACCACCACCCGAACGATCGCCACCCGAACGATCGCAGCCCCGACGACGCTGATCCGGGCGACCGCGACCGCGACCGCGACCGCGATCCCGGTTACCGCGGCCCGAGTCGCCGTGCTCCCGGCGGCCTCGAACCCGGTGACGCCGACGGGACGGCCGGCCGGTGGTTCCGTCCGACCCAGAACCCGTCGGAACCAGTCCGCTCCGACTCGGTCCGCTCCGAACCGGTCCGCTCCGAACCGGCGCAGCCGGGCGAGGCGGGCCCGGGCCAGCCGCCGTCCGATGCCATCCGCGCCGGTTCGCTCCCGTCGGTGTCTCCGCCGCCGTCCCTGTTCACTCCGCGCGCCGCCCGCCGGTCCGCGGAGACCACGCAGCCCGTCTCTCCCGCGGCGCCGGGTCGGCTCGCACCTCCTGCGTCACCCGCGGCGCCGGGTCGGCTCGCACCTCCTGCGTCACCCGCGCCCCCGGGTCGGCTCGCTCCGCCGGAGTCGCCCTGGCCCCCGGAGCCGCCGGCTCCGCAGCCGCCGTCCGGGTATCCGGTCACCCCCGGGACCTCGGCGACCTTCGACCCGCTGCAGGACCCGGTCGTACCTGCCCGCGCCTTCGAGGTGGCCGCGGCAGAGCGGGAGCCCGTTGACCGGCGCGGAGACTCTTCCGACCGGACCGGGCCGGACGCCGAGACGTCCAGCAAGGTGCACGGGAGCCTCGCCGAGATCGCCGTTGACGCGTACGACGGTGGTGACCACGCGGCCGAGCCCGGTGAGATCACGGAACGGACACTCGTGCCGCTCCTGCTGCATTCGCTGACCGACCTGCGGGAGATCTGGATCCCGCTGCTCGAGGCGTCCGGCGCGCGCAGTGTCGCCGAGGTCGGCTCGGAGAGCGGCGCGACGACCTCGCTGCTGGTCAACCTGCTGCGCCGCGGCGGCGGCGGGCGCCTGGTCGTCATCGACCCCGAGCCGGGGGTCGCACCCACCTCCGGCGGCGGGCTCGACGTCGAGGTGATCTGCGGCTACAGCCCGGAGGCACTCGACGGCCACGCGCCGACCGACGCCTACCTGATCGACGGCGACCACAACTACGCCACCGTCCGCGGCGAGCTCGAGGCCATCGGCGCCGCCGTCCGCGACTTCGACCGCACCTACTTCCCGCTGGTGATCCTGCACGACGTCGGCTGGCCCGCCGGCCGCCGGGACCAGTACTACTCCCCGGACCGCATCCCCGAAGCCGACCGCCAGCCGAACTCGTGGGACGTCGGCGTGGAGATCGACAAGGCCGACGCGGTCCCCGGGCGCGGTTTCCGCGGGATGGGCGCCTTCGCCTGGGCGCTCACCGAAGGCGGCCCCCGTAACGGCGTGCGGACGGCCGTCGAGGACTTCGCGGCGGAGCATCCCGACCTGCGTTTCATCACCGTGGCACCGGTCTTCGGCCTCGGCGTGCTGCTCGACCGGCGCGCCCCCTGGGCCCGCCGCGTCGCGGACCTGCTCGCCCCGTGGGTGTCCAACACGCTGCTCTCCCGGATGGAACGCAACCGGATCGACCTCTACCTGCGCGTCCTGGCACTGCAGGACGACGCGGTCGCCGCGGCCCGCGGCCGGCAGCGGGAATGGGCCCGCCTGGACGCCGAGCGCAGCGAGCTCGCCGCCCGCGACCTGCAGCGGCTGAACCGGATCAGCGAACTCGAGCAGGAGCTCGCGGCGGCCCGCCGGCAACCACGGCCACCCTGGGCACCGGCCACACCGGACGAACGAAAGATCGTCACCGCCGCCCGCATCGCCCGCGCCGCCCTGCGCTCACGCCTCGGCGACGACCCCGCCACCCGTGACCCCGGGGCTCCGGCTGGCAGCGGCCGGCCCGGCAGCGCCGCGGTCGTCCGCCTGGGCGCAGGCCTGTCCCGTTTCGTCGAGCACCGCGGGCCCGGCGGGTCCACCGGGTCCAGCAGAAAGCCCACCGGCGGCGACCCGGGACGCCGGACTCCAGGGAGCTGACGGCCGACACCCCGGCGGGCGTGCGACCTGAACGAGAGCGAGGCCATGGCCGTGGACACGAAGGACTCGGGTGACGGCACCGCGCCGGGTATGAGTGGTGCCGGCAGACGCCTCGACGTCCGCTTGCTCCCGAACATCGAGATGGCCACGAACTGTCGTTCACGGTGAGCAGCTACACGGACGAGGTGCTCGCTGGTTTCGACGTCGAGGAAACTCCCGAACGTGTCGCCGTCCGCGCCTGGCTGGCCTTCGGCCCGAACGGCCCGACGACCTTCGGGCGGGGCGTGTCCAGAACACTGACTGACGGGCGGAAGGTCACCAGAATGACCCGCAAGGGCGCCGGGCGCACATGGGGCACGGTCGTACTTCTCCAGCGCCCCCTGGGAACGAGACCGGTCGTCGACGTCGCCGCTCCCGACGAGCGTGGCTCTCTGGTGGCCCGCCAGGCCTGGCACTCCGAGCGCCTGAACTGAAGCCGCTCCGGTCCCCGCGCAGCATGGGGACAGCGCGGGCGTGTGGGTTGTCGTGGCGTCTACTGGCCGAACGTGTAGCGCAGGTTTGCGTTGATGAGCTGGTTGAGACGCCTGCGCATGTGGCCGACGAGACTTTCGTCCGGAGCGGGCTCCTCGACGTGGAGGATCCAGCGCAGGTCGGTGCCCCCGTCGGCGCTGCGTTCCAGCTGGAAGCGGACCACTGCGTCCGGACGCCGGCGCCACAGCGAGGACCAGGTCAGCTCGGCGGGCGGTGTGGATGTGAGGATGCGCGGGCACTGTTCGTCGCCCAGCAGCAACAGCCAGGGGCGGTACGGGTCCCGGCCGGGCTCGGCCAGCGCCTCGAACACGACGCGGGGCGGGGGCGGCTGCCGCCGGCACCGGTTTCCGATCTCGATCACGCCCCCGAGCGTAGGAGACCGTGCGGTGACCGGCTAGGGCCGGGCGAGGTCGGCCGGATCGATGTCCACCGGGAACGGGGCCTCCAGGTGGGCGGTCGCGCCGGCGAGGGCCGTGATCCGCTTGACGTACCGACCACCGTCGAGCTCGTAGGCGACGAGGATCGGCGCCGGGGCGAGCTCGACGCGCCAGAACCGCGGGATGGCGGCCTCGGCATAGAGCACCGGCTTGAACTTCCGGTCGATGGTGCGGCTCCCGGGCGAGACCAGCTCGATCGCGAGCTGGACGGCCTCGGCGTCGAGGCTGATGGCGTTCTCCGTGGCCGCGGCGGCGTCGAGCACCACCAGGTCAGGCACCACCAGACCGGAAGGCAGGATGACGTTGACGGCCTCCAGGACCTCGACCGGCGCGTCGGCGGTGCGGGCAGCCGCGTGCAGGATCATGGCCAGCCGGAGCGAGGCACGCTGATGACGCAGGCCTGGCGCGGGAGACATCACGAGGGATTCCCCCAGGAGCTCGAAACGGATGGTCCGCTCCTCGGGCAGGGCGAGGACGTCGGCGACGGTCCACGGCCCGACATGGTCGATGGCGATGCTCATCGCCTGGTCACCCCTCGCCCATCCGCACTGCCCATCCGCACTGCCCATCCGCACATCGCGCGCCATCCGCACATCGCGCGCCGGACGGCCCTTCTCAGGGTAGCCCGACGTTTTCCGGCAGCACCGGAGTCGTCGATCTAGGTGTGTGCCTGTCTGTGTCCCGTGGGCGGGCCTACGCCGATCAGCAGACAGGCTGGTAGGGGACGTCGACGATGTCGCGTTGCCATTCGGCCTGGGTGATCTGGTTGGCCGGGTCGGCGCAGGCGCGGGCGACGAGGCCGGCGTCGTCCATGCGGGAGATCCGGGCCGAGTAGTCGTCGCTGATGGTCACAAGTGACGCGCTGTCCGGTGTGAACTCGACGCCCTGGACCCAGTCGCCGTGGCCGGAGATCCGCCCGGCGGCTGTCGCCTGGCCGGGGGTGGTCAGGTCCCACAGGTGGGTGGTGGTGTCCCAGCCGGCGGTGGCCAGGGTGCGGCCGTCCGGGCTGTAGGCGAGGTCGAAGACCCATTTCTCGTCGGCGAGCACCGACGCCGTCGCACGGGGCCTGGCCGGGTCGGTCACGTCCCAGAGTTTCACCAGCCCGTCGTAGGCGCCGGTGGCCAGCTGCCGCCCGTCCGGGCTGAAGGCCAGTGCCCAGACGTAGTCCGTGTGGGCGGTGATGGCGGCCAGCGGACGCGGCCGGCGCGGGCTGGTGATGTCCCACAGCCGGGCGGTGCGGTCGGCGCTGGCGGTGGCCAGCAGCTTTCCGTCCGGACTGAACGCGATCTCGTTGACCCAGCTGGTGTGCCGGTCGAGGACGGCGAGCTCGCTCGGCTCGGCCGGATTGCTGACATCCCACAGCCGGGCCGTGTTGTCGTAGCCCGAGGTGGCCAGCATCCCCCCGTCGGGGGAGAACTCGGCGTCGAGGACGTAGCCGTTGTGCCCGAGCAGGACCGAGAGCTGCCGCGGCTGGGCCAGGTCGCTGATATCCCACAGTCGCACGGTGCGGTCGTAGCTGGCGGTGGCGAGCAGCTTTCCGTCCGGGCTGAACGTCGCGTCGAGCACCCAGCCGGTGTGCGCGGTGATGGTGGCGAGCTTCTCGGGGCGCGCGCGGTCGGAGACGCCCCACAGCTGCACCAGGTTGTCGGCGCCGCCGGTGGCGACGGTGCGCCCGTCCTGGCTGACTCCCAGGCCGAGGACCGACGAGCTGTGGCCGCTCAGCACGCTCGCGGTGGCGGGGGAGAAGGACGTCCGCAGGCTCGCGCGGGCCTCCGGCACCGGGCTTATCCGGAAGGCGGCCAGGCTCAGGCGTGCGGCGCGTTCGGCGTCCGAGTCGCGGATCGCCTCGGCCGTGGACACGACACGACGAGCCACCTCGTCCCGTGTCTTCTCGTCGTTCCCACCGCCGGTGAAGGCCAGCGGGACGAGCGCGGCGATCAGCAGCAGTGCGAGCACCGGCGCGGCGAACAGCGCGATCCGGCGGCGCGTCGTCGGCGTGAGGAACCGGGTGACGGCCGGTCCGCCGCGGTCCACGTCACCGTGACCGCCGCCGCCGCCGCTGCTGCCGCCGGTGCCGGTGCCGGCGGATGTCGGGTGCCGGGGACCGGTGGCGAGGTCGTGTTCTGGAGCGGGCTGCGCCGGTACGTCGGCGAGCGAGCGTGCCGACGGGGTGCCGACGGCAGCCGGTCCACCCGGCGTCCCGACGGATCCCGGTAGATCGGCGGTGGCACCTGGCGGGCCGCTGAGCGCGCCGCTCGCCTCGGCGCTGGGACCAGGCGGGCTGTCGGCACCGGGCGGGCTGTCGGGACCAGGCGGGCTGTCGGCATGAGGGGGGCTGTCGGCATGAGGTGGGATGCCGCCGGCGCCTGGCTGGCCGCGTGGGCGGCTGATCGTGCCCGTCGCGTCGTCGTCGGGTGCCGCTCCGTCGCCGGCAGCTGAAACGGTTCCGCCGGCACCCGGCGCACCGCCGGGAGCTGGCGGGCCACTCGTCCGGATCGCCGCGGAGACCGCGGGATCAGGATGGGTCGCAGGCCCGGTACCGACCAGGCGCAGGAACAGCTCCTGCGCGGTCGGGCGGTCGGCGGGGTCCTTGCGCATCGCCTGCTCGACGATGGGCCGCAGCGTCGGGTTGAGCCCGTCCAGCAGTGGCTCGCGGTGGACGACCCGGTAGAGCTGCACCGGAGTCGGCCCGTCGCCGAACGGGAAGGAGCCGGTGCCGGCGTAGGTGACCAGCCCGCCCCAGGCGAAGATGTCGGCCGCGGCGGTCACCGGCTCGCCGTTGGCCTGCTCGGGGGCCATGAACGCCGGCGTGCCGATGCGCTGGATCTCCTGGCTGAGCATGGTCTGCGCGTCCAGGGCGCGGGCGATACCGAAATCGATCACCCGGGGCCCGAGGGTGGAGAGCAGCACGTTGGACGGTTTGAGATCCCGGTGGACGAGCCCGGCACCGTGGATCGCGGTGAGCGCCGCGGCGACGCTGACCGCCACCCGCTCCAGGTCTGCCGAGCGCAGCGGGCCCTCGACGTTCACCGCCTGCGCCAGGGTGAGCCCGTCGACGTACTCGGTCACCAGGTACGGCTGCCCGTCGGGTGGGTCGACGACGTCGAGGACCTCGGCCGTGCAGAAGCGCGCGACCCGCCGGGCGATGTCCGCCTCGCGGTGGAAGCGTGCCCGGAACTCGGGCATGCGGGCCAGATCGGCCCGGATCACCTTGACGGCGACGAGCCGGTCGTCGAGGCCGCGGCCCAGGTAGACGGTGCCCATGCCGCCCTCGCCGAGGCGGCCGATCAGCGTGTAATGGCCGAGACGGCCCGGGTCACCGGGGCCGAGTGGCGTTGTCATCCGTGCTGCGGCGGTCAACGAGGGCCCGGTCGAGTCCGCAGGCGGTGTGGTTTCCCAGTCCCGCTTTCGGCGCACGGCTTCCCCCGAACCGAGATGACGTTACCGGGAGCCTACGTGAGCGGTCCACGGCCTGCTTTCAGTGTGACGGCACGGGGCTGGTGGTGCTCGGTGGCTTCCCTTTTGCCGTGGAGGGCGCTGACGTGACTGTCGAGGACCCGGACCGGAACGAGCCGGAAGACCCGCGCTCGTCAGGCCCCGACCGTGAAGGCGTGGATTTCGGTGCCGCCGAACCACTGGGCGCCGAATCGGTTCGCGACGGTTCCGCCGGGACCGGTTCCGCTGTCTCGGGGGCTGTCCCGGGGGCTGGCTGGGGGGACGGCCGGGAGACATGATCGGTAGCGGGATCCTCGACGGTGAGCCGGCCGGGGACCCAGATGTCCGGCCCGGGCGGCCACCCGGTCGGGTCCCGGAACACCGGTGGTTCGGGCCGGTCCTGGCCGTCGCCCAGCACCGCCGTCCACACGCAGGCGACGAGGACCATGACGGCCAGAGCCACCCCGGTCCACACGGTCACGACAGCGGCGGACGGCGGCCACGGCGACCAGGTCGTCATCGCCTCCCAGGCGTCGCCGAGATCGCCGCCGGCAGGTTTCCAGAAATGTGTGAGAACTGTCCGGACGGACCACCACTGAACAGCGGCGGCGGCGGCGAGGAACAGAACGGGAAAGTACCGCGAGACATGCCGGCCGAAGGCCGCCGCGCCCATGCCGACGCCGATTGCCAGGGCCGTCACACCCGCGTACAGATACCGCCCCGAAATTCCGCTCACGTGGCCGTGGTCGGTAAAGGCGAGTGTGGCCTGCAGGGTCATCAGCCCGAAAAGGCCGATGGTGGGCCAGAGCAGGAAAAGGAGATTCACCCTGGTGCGGCCGTCGCGGCCGCGGATGACGGCCAGTGCGAACAGGGCGATCACCACGACGCTCGCGGCCGCGACGACCTCCATCGGCAGGTTCGTCTCGAACCAGCCGAACGAGCCCCACCACCGCCGCGCCGTCCCGTTGACCAGGATGTCGAGGTAGGCGCCCCAGTCGTCGCCGAGGTAGTCACCGGGGGGGAAGCCGGGCGTCTCGGGCTGGAAGGTGTGGTAGCGGACGAGGTTGACGACCCACCACCAGCCCCCGGAAGCGATCATGATGACGCCCCCGAGCAGCAGCTGGCGCCACGGGAACCGGGTGGCGCCCGGCAGCACGGTCATCAGCCCGGTGTCGGCCAGCAGGAACGGAGCGTCCCGGTCCTGGCCCGCCGCCGCATCCCGACCGGAGCTCGCCCCTCGGCCAGCCCTCGCCCCCCGCCCGGAGGCCGCCGGGCTTCGGGCGCTCGCCGGCGCGTCCCGGCGGGCGCGCCGCCAGGCGACCAGGTAGGCGAGCGCGGCCATCGGGACCAGCACGATCCCGAGCGACTTCGACAACAGTGCGAGCCCGATGAACAGACCAGCCCAGGCGGCGGTGCGCAGCGAGGTGTCACCGCGCAGCACGTAGATGATCGTGACCGTCGCCAGCCCCGCGGTGAGGGCGAGCAGGTTGTCGTTGTTGACACTGGCTCCGATGTGGCTGAGCTGGGGGATCGCCAGTGGCAGCAGCGCCGCGCAGGTGGCCGCGATGCGGTTCCCGCCGCTGAGCCGGTGCGCACCGGCCCAGGCGAGAAGCGGGAGCCACATCACCATCAGGGCGCTCATCAGACGCAGCGCGCCGATCGTGACATCCCAGCGCAGTTCGTCGCCGTCACCGGGAAGCGCCCACAGCGCCGCGGCGCCGACCAGGTAGTACAGCGGCGGGTGCTGGACGAGCTGCTGGATGTCGCCGGGCGGCTGCACCTCACCGTCGGCCTGCCGGGTGTCACCCAGCTCGTCCCAGGTCGGGCGGTCGTCGCGGGGGACTGCCCCGGCCCGGGTGATCGGCGCGAAGTCCAGCTCGTAGGGCGCTGCCTCCGAGCCGTACGGCGAGGCCGCGATCGCGCCGACCCCGTCCGGGCGGACGAAGGCGTTCCCCGGATGCGGCCACCCGGCCCCCTGGACGAGGCGCATGACGGCGTCGACCTGGTTCGGCTCGTCCGGTGCGTGGTACTGCGGCACCAGCACCGACCAGCTGGCGAGCAGCGCGCCGAACAGCGCGGTGATCAGCCAGATCGGCAGCGGGACGGAACGCAGCAGCCGCAGCGGGCGCAGGCGTGTCCCGCCGTCGAGGCCTCCGCCACCGGTGCGACCGGTCAGGGGCCGTGCCGGGGACGCCGGCGGTATCGGGGCGGTGGGTGACGGGGCCACAGGCTCAACGCCAGTAGTCGATGTGCCCGACGACCTTCGCCGGCGAGCCGGCGACGATCGCCTTCGCGGGGACGCTCCGGGTCACGACCGAGCCGGCCGCGACCACGGCGCTCTCACCGACGGTGACGCCCTTGAGAACGATCGCGCCGGCGCCGATCCAGGCCCGGTCCTCGAGGACGATCGGCCCGCTCATGGGCTGTTCCACCCCGTCGACGACCATCGGGTGGAAATCGTTGTCGAGAAGCTGGGTGTCCCAGGAGACATTGCAGTAGGCGCCGATCGAGACGCGCTCGCGCACCAGGATCTTCGCGAATCCGTTGATGTTCGCGAAGGGGCCGAGTTCGAGCACGCCCGAGTCGACCACGACCCGAATCCCGCGCTGCAGCGAGACGACTCCCTCGCAGCGGATCCGGCCCTCGGGATGGACCCGCACTATCGAGACGTCGTGCTTCGAGGTCAGCCCGAACGATGCGAGCCCGACCCGCAGCGCGGCGCCGTCGGCGAACTCGATCCGCTCACGGCCTTCGATCACCGTGCGCGAACCGGTCCAGATCGGCTGCCGATGGGCGAGCGGGTACCTCAACCCGGCCACGAACGAGCGCGCCGAGGTCTCCTGTGCCGCCCGCAGGGCCCGCACATGACGCACATACTCGCGTAGATCACCTCTGAACGTCCCCACAGGTCGTAACAGTAGGCCCGTCCCGACGGTGACCGGAGTTCGGCCCCGTCCTGGGCCGTGTCACCCTGGTGAGCGGACTGCCTGCGAGCTGCCGGGGACGGAACGCGGGCGCGCGACGACTACCGGGAGCAACAGCGACGTGAGTGTCAGTGCCATCCTTCCAGCCGATCACCAGGCCAGCCCGGAGGTCGAGGCACCGCCCTACGTGACGGTGGTGCTCCCCTGCTACAACGAGCAGGACCATGTCGTCCTGGAGCTCGAGCGCATCAGCGCGGCGATGGACGCCAGCGGCTACAGCTACGAGCTTCTCGTGATCGACGACAAGTCGACCGACAACACGCTCGCGGTACTGCGTGATGTCGCCGGGAAGTTCCCGCACATGCGGCTGATGCCGTTCCGCCGTAACGGCGGGTCGGGCACCGCGCGCCGCATCGGTACCCAGGAGGCTCGCGGAAAGATCGTCGTCTGGACCGACGCGGACATGACGTACCCGAACGAGCGGATTCCGGAGTTCGTCCGGTACCTGGACGACAATCTCGACGTCGATCAGGTCGTCGGCGCCCGGACCTCCGAGGAAGGCACGCACAAATGGGCGCGGGTGCCCGCGAAGTGGCTCATCCGGATGATCGCCCAGCGGCTTTCCGGGACGAAGATTCCTGACCTCAACTCCGGCCTGCGTGCCTTCCGGCGGGACGTCTCCCTGCCCTACCTGAGGCTGCTTCCGCCCGGGTTCTCCTGCGTCACGACGATCACCATGGCGTTCCTGTCCAACCAGCACCCGGTGGACTACCTGCCGATCGGCTATGCGAAGCGGTCCGGGACGTCGAAGTTCCACCCGTTCCGCGACGCGCGCCGGTACATCCTGCAGGTACTGCGGATGGTCATGTACTTCGACCCGCTCAAGGTCCTGATGCCGGTCGCGTTGTGGATCATGGCGCTCGGTTTCGTGAAGCTGATCGCGGACGTCGTCCGCTACGACTTCCGGGTCACCACGTCGACACTGCTCGCGATTCTGGTCGGTTTCCAGATCGTGGTGCTCGCGTTGATCGGTGATCTGGTCGCCCGGTCACGCAGCGACACCTGAACCGGCCATGCGCATCGCGATCGTCGGGCCGACGCACCCGTACAAGGGCGGGATCGCCCAGCACACCACCGAACTGGCGCACCGCCTGACGGCGCGTGGGCACGACGTGCGGATCGAGTCCTGGTCCCACCAGTACCCGGCGCGGCTCTACCCGGGGCGCCAGCGCGTCGACACCCCGGAGGGGACGCCGTTCGCCGCCACCGCCTACCCGCTGTCCTGGCGCCGGCCCGACAGCTGGTTCCGCCTGGGCCGCCGGCTGCGCCGCCGCGGTCCCGGCCCTGGTCCCGGCCCCGGTCCTGGTTCCGGCCGCGGCCCGGCGGTGGATCTGGTCGTGCTGGTGGTCGTCACCCCGATCCAGGCACCCGCCTACCTCGGGATCCTGGCCGGGCTGCGTGGGGGTCCCACAGTGCTCGCGCTGTGCCACAACGTGCTGCCGCACGAGCGCCGGTCGGTCGACGAGCCGCTGATCTCAGCCGTGCTGCGCCGCTGCTCCGCCGTCCTAGTGCACACCGAGGCCCAGGCGGAGCTCGCCGGCCGGCTTGCCAGCGCCCCCGTGCGGGTCGCGGAGATGGCCCCGCACCTGTGGCGCCCGTCCGCTGACGGCTCCGCCGCCGGCGGCGGAGCCGTCAGCGCCGCCGCTTCCGCGGATTTCCCGGCCGAGGTGTCAGCCGGTGCCTCCGGCAGCGAGGCGAACCCGGCCCACCGGCTGCTCTTCTTCGGACTGGTCCGGCCGTACAAGGGCCTCGACGTGCTGCTGCGCGCGCTTGCGCAGGGGCCGGCGGAGGTCGGGCTGACCGTGGCGGGGGAGTTCTGGGGCGGTGTGGAGGCGACCCGCGACCTGGTGGCGGAGCTGGGCCTGACGGAGCGGGTCGAGCTGCGTCCCGGCTACGTGCCGGCCGAGGACGTCCCGGGGCTGTTCGCCGCCGCCGACGCGCTGGTGCTGCCCTACCGGGCCGGCACGGCCTCGCAGAACGTCGACCTCGCGCACCTGCACGGCCGGCCCGTCGTCGCGACGAGCGTCGGGACGCTGGCCGCCTCGGTCCGGGACGGGGTCGACGGTCTGCTCGTCCCGCCGGACGATCCGGCCGCGCTCGCCGCGGCGCTGCGGCGGCTGTACGAGCCCGGCGTCCTCGCCGCGCTGCGCGCGAAGGTGAGCCCGCCTGACACCGACGTCGCCTGGGAGCGCTACCTCGACGCCGTGCTGACGACGTCCTGACGGCAAACTGTCCGCCATGAGTCCCCTACGTGACGATGCCCTTGCCTACGCCGGCCATCAGGTGCATGTCATGCGCCGCCGCGAGGTCGGGACGCTGCTGTCCTGGGCGGGCGACCTGAACGGCCGGACGATGCTCGACGTCGCGGGCGGCGACGGCTACTGGGCCGGTCAGGCGATCCGCCGCGGCGCCCGGGCGGTGAGCCTGGACCTCGCCCGGCACAAGCTGGCCTTCGGAAGCCGCCTGAAGCACCGCCCCGGCCTGGTCGAGGGCGACGCGCTGCGCCTGCCCTTCGCGCCCGCCACGTTCGACGTGGTCATGTCCGTCTGCGCGATCGAGCACTTCGACGACGGCCCGGCCGCGCTGGCCGAGATGGCGCGGGTGCTGCGGCCCGGCGGCGACCTGGTGATGTCCGCCGACGCGCTGACCCGGGCCGAGCGCTGGCCCGACCTGTTCGCCCGGCACCGGGAGAAATACCACGTCCAGCACACGTATCCGGGTGAGCGGCTGGTGAAGCTGCTGGACACGGCCGGGCTGGAGGTCGTCCGCCAGACGTACATGTTCCGGTCCGAGCGGGCGGAGCGGCTCTACCTCGGCCTGTCGGCCAAGGGCGGCCGGGTCGGCTGGAACGCGGCCGCGGCGCTCTCGCCGCTGGTCGCGCTGTCCGATCGCCGCGCGCCCGACACCACCGGCAGCGTGGTGCTGACGCACGCCCGGCGGCGGCAGCCGTGAGCGCGCCGCCCGCGCAGAAGGTACTGGCCGCGTTCCTCACCGTCCTGCTGTTCGCGCTGATCGTCTTCGGGCTCGGCGCGGCCTTCGACCAGTTCGGCCACCGCGGCTGGGGCCACGTGGTGGGCCTCGGCTGCTGCGCGGTCATGGTCGTGGCAGGCGTCGTCACCAGCCGCCGGGACCAGTAGCCCCCGCGGCCAGAAACGCCGCGCCGCCTGGGCGTCCCGTGCCGGTCGCGCGGGGTGGCGGCGGCCAGGCCGGCCGGGCGCGGGACACTGGCCCGTGTGCGGATCGGATTCCTGGTCGAACAGCTGCTCGCGCCGGTGCCGGGAGGTACCGGCCGGTACTCCGCCGAGCTCGCCGCCGCCCTGGCCCGCGCCGCGCGGCCGGGGGACGGCGTCGTCGGGTGGTGCGCGTGGCGGCGTGACCCCGCCGCGGCAGCCGTGCCGGGTGTCCTCGGGCCGCTGCGCCTGGGCCTGCCGCGCCGGGCGCTCGCCGCTGCCTGGGCGCGTGATGTGGGCCCCGTCCCGATCGGGGTGGATGTCGTCCACGCCCCCACGCTCCTCGTGCCCCCGCACCACCTCCTGGCCCGCCGGGCCCTGCCGCACCGGGTGCCGGGTGCCGGGCGGGGCCGGGGCCGGCGGCGCCTGGTGGTCACGCTGCACGACGCGGTGCCCTGGACCCACCCGGAGACCCTGACGCCGCACGGCGTGCGCTGGCACCGTGCGATGGGGGAGCGCGCCGCCCGGCACGCGGACGCGGTGATCGTCCCGACGAACGCCGTCGCGGCGGAGGTCCGCCGGCACCTGCCGATCGACCCGGAGCGGCTGCACGTGATCGGTGAGGGGGTCGCCGAGGCGGTGCTGCGGGTGCCGGCGGACGCCGAGCGCAGGGCCGCCCGCCTGGGCCTGCCCGAACGGGGCTACCTGCTCACGCTGGCGACGATGGAGCCCCGCAAGGGCCTCGACACCGCGCTGGCGGCGATCCAGCACCCGTCGGCGCCGGACCTCCCACTGGTGCACGTCGGTGCGGCCGGCTGGGGTGATCTCGGCGCTGTGACCGCGGGCACGGGTGGTTTCGCCGACCTTGCCGCGTCCGGGCGGTTCCGTGGTCTCGGGCGGATCAGTGATGAAGATCTCGCGGTCGTGCTCTCCCGGGCGACCGTGCTGCTCGCGCCGAGTCGCTCGGAGGGATTCGGGCTGCCGGTCATCGAGGCCATGGCCCACGGGGTGCCCGTGGTCGTGTCGGACACGCCGGCTCTGGTCGAGGTTGCCGGGGATGCCGCGCTGGTGGCCCGGATCGGTGATCCGGCCGGCTTTGCCGAGGCGCTGGCGCGTATCGTCCAGAATCCCCGGCTACACAGTCGTTTGTCGCGTTCAGGTCCGGTCCGTGCGGCGGGATATACCTGGAATGGGGCGGCGCGATCGTGCTGGGAGCTCTACCGTCGAATCAGCGGCTCCCCTGCCGTGTCCGTCGCGGACGACGGGCGGGCGTAGTGTTGCCCCCGTTGAGAAGCAAGCGGCCACACTGAATCAGGCGGCACGTCTCGGAAGGAGCGCCGTGGGACCCCGGGTGCTCGTTGATGCGACTTCGGTCCCGGCTGACCGCGGTGGCGTCGGGCGGTATGTCGACGGGCTCGTCGCCGCCCTGGGCGCGGCCGGCGCCGACATGGCGCTGGTATGTCAGCGATCGGACGAGGAACGCTACAGTCGGATGGCGCCGCAGGCGACCGTCCTGTCGGGCCCGGCGGCCATCGCCCACCGACCGGCGCGGCTGGCGTGGGAACAGACCGGGCTTCCGCTGGTGGCGGAGCAGGTGAATGCCGAGGTCATCCACTCGCCGCACTACACGATGCCGCTGCGGGCGCAACGGCCGGTATGCGTGACAATCCATGACGTCACGTTCTTCACCGAGCCGGAGATGCACACGGCGGTGAAGGGAACCTTCTTCCGGTCGGCGATGCGTACGGCGGTGCGCCGGGCGAACCGCATCATCGTCCCGTCCAAGGCGACCCGTGACGAACTCGTCCGCGTCCTGGAAGGCGACCCGACCACCACCGACGTCGCCTATCACGGCGTCGACACCAGCACGTTCCACCCTCCGACGGAGGAGGACCGGCGGCGGGTGCGGCTGCGGCTCGGTCTCGGCAACACCCGCTACGTGGCCTTCCTGGGCATGCTGGAGCCGCGGAAGAACGTCCCGAACCTCATCCGTGGCTGGGCGGAGGCGGTGCACTGGCGGGACGAGCCGCCGGCCCTCGTGCTCGCGGGCGGCTCCGGCTGGGACGACGACGTCGACGCGGCCGTCGCCTCGGTGCCGAGCCACCTGCGCGTGATCCGGCCGGGTTACCTGCGCTTCTCCGACCTGCCCGGCTACCTGGGCGGCTCCGAGCTGGTGGCCTACCCCTCGCACGGCGAGGGCTTCGGCCTGCCGGTGCTGGAGGCGATGGCCTGCGGTGCCCCGGTCCTGACCACGCCGCGGCTGTCGCTGCCGGAGGTGGGGGGCGACGCGGTCGCCTACACCCAGCCGGACTGCGACGCCATCGCCCGCGAGATGGGTGCCCTGCTCGACGACGCGGAGCGCCGCGCGCAGCTGGCCTCGGCCGGTCTGGCCCGCTCCCACGAGTTCACCTGGGCCGCTTCGGCCGAGGCTCACCTGGCCAGCTATGCCCGTGCGGTGGCCGACGCCTGAGGCGCGCTACGGTCTTCCGGTGGAGAAGCCGGAGATCCGGGTCGTCGTCGTCACCTTCCGGTCCGGAGAGGTCATTGGCACCTTTCTGGACACGTTGGCGAAGTCGACCACCCGCCCCTACGAGGTCGTGGTGGTCGACAACTCGCCGCAGGTGGATGTCGGCACCCGCGCCGCGGGTGAGCGCCCGGAGGTGACCCTGCTGTGCCCGGGCCGCAACCTCGGGTACGGCGCCGGTGTCAACCGCGGCGCGGCCGGTGCCTCGGCCCCGTGGCTGCTCGTCGCCAACGCCGACATCGCCCTGTCGCCCGGGAGCCTGGACGAGCTGATCGCGGCCGCGGACCGCTGGCCGGGCGGTGGCGCCTTCGGCCCCGGCATCACCAATCCGGACGGGGCGCTCTACCCGTCCGCCCGTGACCTGCCGTCGCTGGGGCGCGGCATCGGCCACGCGCTGTTCGGCTGGTGCTGGCCGACCAATCCCTGGACGGCGTCGTACCGCCGCGAGCGCGGCGCGCCCCGGGAGATGACCGCCGGGTGGCTCTCCGGTTCCTGCCAGCTGCTGCGGCGCGACGTGTTCGAGTCCGTCGGCGGCTTCGACGAGTCGTACTTCATGTTCATGGAGGATGTCGACCTGGGCCGGCGCATCGGCCTGACCGGCAGCCAGCTGGTCTACGTCCCGTCGGCCGTTGTCGAGCACCTGGGCGGGCACTCCACCAGGCGGTCGTCGCGGCGGATGGTCGTCGCCCACCACCGGAGCATGATCCGCTACCTGAGTCGCCAGTACCCCGGTCCGGGGTACCTGCCGCTGCGGGCCGCGCTGACGGTCGGCCTCGGCGGGCGGCTGGCGCTCGCGCTGGCCTTCGCCCGGGACAGTGCCGGGGCGCGGGCCACCCGGTCCGCCGAGCTGCTCACCTCGGCACGCCGCCTGCACTGAGCGGGGCCGAGGCGTCCGCTTACCCAGCTATCAGATATCCGTCACGAAAAGTAAACGCTTTATAAGTCGTGCGTGTGCGGCTTGTGGCCTCTTGTTGAGGGGCGCGACTTCCCGGACAGGTGTGCGCAACCGGTCTCACCTGCTCTGCGACACTGACGAATCATGGACGCAGTGATGCTGGTCGGCGGGCAGGGAACCCGTCTCCGCCCGTTGACGATGTCGGCGCCGAAGCCGATGTTGCCGGTCGCCGGCGTGCCGGTGACGGCCCACATGCTCGCCCGTGCCCGCGACGCGGGAATTACTCGGGTGGTACTCGCCACCTCCTACCGGGCGGAGGTCTTCGAGGAGTACTTCGGCGACGGCTCCCGCCACGGCCTGGAACTCGAATACGTCACCGAAACCGAACCACTGGGCACCGGAGGGGCCATCCGCAACGTCGCGGAGCGCCTGCACGCCGGCACCGACGAACCCGTGGTCATCTTCAACGGCGACATCCTCTCCGGCCTCGACATCCGTGCCCTCGTCGCCCGGCACACCAGCTCCGGAGCAGCCGTCACGCTGCATCTGACGCGGGTGGACGACCCCCGGGCGTTCGGCGTCGTCCCGACGGACGGCGACGGCCGGGTGACCGCCTTCCTGGAGAAGACCCCCGACCCGCCCACCAACCTCATCAACGCCGGCTGCTACGTGTTCAGCCGGTCCGTCATCGATTCCATTCCCGCCGGCCGCCCCGTGTCGGTCGAACGGGAGACCTTCCCCTCGCTGCTCGCCTCCGGGGTGCCCGTCGTCGGCTACCCGGACGACACCTACTGGCTCGACCTGGGGACGCCGGCGGCGTTCGTCCGCGGCTCGCGGGACCTGGTCACCGGGCGGATGCCGTCCTCGGCGCTGCCCGGGCCGGTCGGTGACCGCCTGGTGCTGCCCGGCTCCACGGTCGCCACCGACGCGAAGATCGGCGGTGGCTCCACGATCGGCGCGGGCGCCACGATCGGCACCGGCGCCCGCATCGACGGCTCGGTCCTGTTCGACCGGGCGTCCGTCGGTGCCGGTGCCTACATCCGCGACAGCGTCGTCGGGCGTGACGCGGTGATCGGCAACGGTGTCGTCCTGGAGAACGTGGTCATCGGGGACGAGGCCGTGATCGAGCCGGGCAACGAGCTGCGTGCCGGTGCCCGGGTGTTCCCGGGCGCGGTCCTGCGGGCCGGGGCCGTCCGCTTCAGCTCCGACCGCGCCTGATCGGCACCTGACCCCACCACCTGACCCCACCCCCTGACCCGTCAGCTGACGTCCGCCCGACCGGGGCGGTCCGCAGTTCGGGCCGTCCCCGTCGGGCAGGTCGGGTCAGGTGGGGTCAGGGTGGTCCGGCGTGCTCGTCGACCGCGGACCAGTCGATCTCGACACACGTCTGGTCGTCCTCGACGTCCGTGCTGATCGTGAGGATCTCCGCGTCCGCCACCTCGCCGCCGGCGGCGAGGTGGGTCGCCGGCGCGGGGCCGGGGGGGCCGGCGGGGCCGGCCGCCCTCCGGTAGGTGAGGAACAGCTGCCCGCCGGCCGGTTCGCCGATCAGGGTCAGCACCGCCTCGCCCGCCCCCGCGGCGGAGGCGTCCCACAGCATCCCGGGCAGCACCTCGGCGAGCCGTTCGCGGACCGCCGGCGGGATGTGCCGCGGCTCGCCGACGACTCGGACCTCCACCTCCAGCCCGTGCGCCCGGGCGCCGACGACAGCGGGCGCGAGTGTGCCCAGCGCGCCCGCGGCGCCCGAGACGAGCGTCCGGCGGATCGCTGCGGCGTGCCGGGCACAGCGGTCCCGCACTGCCTGGTCCCGCGGGTCGAGCAGACCGTCGGCGACCGCCTCCAGCATCGGCAGCACCTCCTGCTGGATCGTGGCGAGACCGCGTTCCCGGTCGGCCTGCACCGCCCGTTCGGACTGCTCGAGCGCGGCACGGGCGGTCTCCTCCTCGAGGGCCCGGGCCACCTGGTCGGCCGTGCGTCGCAGCACCGGCCCGCCCATCGCCACCATGATCTGCAAGGCGACCTGGCCGTTCGTCGCGGCCAGGAGCTGGGCGAGGGCCAGCGGCCCGGTACCACCGGAGCCGGTACCACCGGAGCCGGTGGCAGTGGCGGGCCCGCCGCCGGCGTCCGCTCCGGTCAGCACCAGCACGCCGAGCACGGCGATCGTGGCGGCGATCGCCACCAGCCAGGCGACGAACAGGCGTGACACCGCGAGGAGCGCCAGCAGCACCGGCAGCACGAGCACGGGCCAGGCGTTGATCCGGCTGGGCGGGCCGCCCGTGGACGTCCCGTGCCAGGTCGGCACGGTGCCGAGCCCGACCACAACGGTGATCGCCAGGCCCAGCGCGACGATGAGGAGGGCCTCGCGGCGGCGCAGCGGGCGGCGGCGTGACATCCCGGCCGCGACGGCGACGAGCAGGGCCATCCCGCACCAACAGCTCACGGAGAGGACCACCGACCGGGAACTCGGCAGGGTCGCGACCAGCACGACGGCGGTGCAGCCGAACCAGATCGCCGCCGCGACGGCGACCGTGCGGCGCAGCCCCGCCGCGTAGGAGTCCCGCAGCTCGGCGGCGGAGGTACCGGAAGGCACCCAGCCGGGTGATGGCACCGCCCGTCCGACCGGTTCCGCGCCTGCGCCCGGCCCGACCTGCGCAGCGGGCTCCGCCCTCGCCGGTGGTACGGGCGGCTCGGCACCCCCGGCGGACGCGGTCAGGGCGGTCAGGCCGGCCCCGGCGGAGGCCCAGGTCAGCTCGGCAGTGGTGCCCTGACCGGGCTCCGAACGGATGGTGGCCTGCCCGCCGACCTCGGCCAGCCGGGCATGGACCGACCGGGCCAGGCCGAGCCGGTCCGCGGGAACATCCTGAGCGAGGAACCCCCGGCCTCTGTCCGCGACGACGACCCGCACCCCGCGACCGCGACCGCGACCGGGACCGGGACCGCGACCGGGACCGGGACCGGGACCCACGGTGACGGCGAGTGTGGCCTGGTCCGTCCCGGCATGCCGGCGGACGTTGGCGAGCAGCTCCTGCGCCGCCCCGGCCAGCGCGCGGACGACCTCCGCCGGCAGGTCCGTCGCGGGCAGCGGCGGGACGTCCACCCGCAGGCCGCGAGACCGCGCGACGGCGACCACCCGGAGCATCGGCCCGGTCAGGTCACGGGTGGCGGCAGTGGTGCCGTCGAGCATGGTGCGGACGGCGTCGATCGCGTAGCGGCACTGCTCGGCGGTGAGCACGGTCCCGGGACGGTCCCGGGCGCCGCCGCCCCATGCGATGCCGGTCAGCGTGTTCAGGACGGTGTCGTGCAGCATCCGTTCTCGTTCGCGCCGGTCCCGCCGGCGGGCCGCCGTGACGTCCGCCGCCTGCCGCTCGGCCGCGGCGGTGCCGAGCCTCGTGTCGGCGTCGGACGCGATCACGCCCAGCCGCACGATCGCCATCCGGAAGAGGGCGGCGATGCCGACCAGCAGCACAGCGGAGATCAGAGCCCGCACCAGCGGGGTCTGGTTGGTCCCGGCGGCCTGGCTGTCCAGCGTCACCTGGGCGGCGGCCCCGCCGGTGAGGAACGCGGTGACCAGCAGCACGACCACCCCGGTGAACGCGCGGCGGCGGCAGGCCCAGGCCGCGACCACCGCGGCGTGGGTGGCGGCGGAGAACACCCAGGTACCGGTGCCTCCGGCCGACTGCGCCGGCAGACACAGCGCCGCTCCCGCGCTGACCGCGGCGGCGAGCAGCACGTTGCCGGCCACCAGCAGCCGGGGCAGCCGTCCGAGGGTGAGAACGACCAGGGCGAAGAGCACACCCCAGACCGCCAGGGCGACCGCTGCGGCGAGGCCGGCCGGATGGGTGGTGTACCAGGAGCGCCAGACGACCACGTAGCCCACGAGATAGGCGACATGCAGGATCCGGAGCGCGGCGAAGGCCCGCACCGTCACTGTGTCGAGGGCCTGGTGGGCAGTCGTCGCCACGATCACAGTGTGGCCCCCGCCTCGCCCCCTGCGGGTGGGTTTCGGTACCTCGATCGGAGGCCCTTGGGCCGGACGTCCGGTCAGGCGCCGCCGGCCGCCGGGGGCGTCGCGGTCGACGTGCCGGAAGGCGTCGTGCCGGCCGGGGTACTGGTGTCGGCAGCGGGTGCGTTGCTGGTCGGGCTGCTGGTCGGGCTGCTGCTCTGGGTCGTGCTGGTGGCGGGAGGGGCGGTTGGCGGCGCCGTGCTGGCCGGCGGCCGGCTTGACGGTGCCGTGCCGGGGGTGGTCGGCGACCCCGGCGGCGTGCTGGCCGGTGGCGGGGTGCTGGTCGGCGTCGTGGGCGGGGTCGTCCTGGGCGGGACCGTGGCGGGCGGGGTGGTGGCCGGTGGCGTTGCACTCGGCGGCGTCGTACCCGGTGGCGTCGTGCTGGGCGGCGTTGTGCCGGCCGGGGTCGTCGGCGCCGGCGTGAGCGGCACCGGCGAGATCGGTGTCAGGTCGGTCGGCGCGGCGGCGAAGGCGCGGGGTGGCACGTTGCTGATCCGGACCCGCAGCTGTGCCGGGCAGTGCTGGTCCGCCGGGCTGACCGTCAGCGTCACGAGGATGGCGTCCTCGGGCAGCGTCGCGGCGGCGAGGTTGGCGCCCGGGATCCGGGCGAGGAGCGCGGGTACCGCGGTGCCGTCCCCGGCCTGCAGCGTCGTCCAGCTTGTCGTGATCTTCTGGTTCCCGATGGTGGCCGCGGTCGCCTCGACGGTGACGGTGGTGGCGCGCCAGGGCAGGCGCGAAGTGGTCAGATCGAGTGCCTCGGCGCCGGGGGCGGCCGGGTCGAGATCGGTGAGGACGACCCCGAGGTCGGCGGGGCGCAGCGGGTCGCACCCGTCCGGGTCGGGCGTCAGCTCCGGGACCGGCGCCAGCGACGGTGCCGCACCCGGTGCCGGTGTCGTGCCCGGCTCGCCCGTTCCGGGAGTCTGCCCGGTCGGGGTCAACGGAACGATGGTGAGCGGGTCGTCGGCGTCCTCGCTGGTCGTGCCGGTGCCGCTGGTGCCGGTGCCTGTCTGGGGGGTGGCGCCGCCCTGGCGGTAGCCGGCGAGCCAGGTCAGGACGGTGCGGACGTAGGCGTCGGAGGGGTTGTAGGACAGGATCGCGGCGCGCAGGTCGGNGGGGTTGGTGAGGTCGCGGTCGCGGGCGCAGAGGTAGTGGCCGGCGGCGAGGTCGGCGTCGTGGATGTTGTGGGGGTTCTTNCGGCCGTCGTTGTTGCCGTCGCGGCCGGNGGTGGCCCAGGTGGTGGGGATGAACTGCATGGGGCCGACGGCGCGGTCGTNGGTGGTGTCGTGGTCGAGGGTGCCGTTGTCGGTGTCGCGGATGAGGGCGACGCCGGCGGTGCCGTTGAGGGGTGGGCCGAGGATGGGGCGGGTGATGGTGCCGTCGGTGGTGATGGGGCGGCCCTGGGCGTGGCCGGATTCGACTTTGCCGATGGCGGCGAGGAGTTCCCAGGGGAGGTGGCAGCCGGGGGTGGTGTCGGCGAGGGTGCGGGCGGCCTGNTGGTAGGCGGNGAGGAGTTGGGCGGGGATGGTGCGGGCGGNGGCGGTGAGGGTGATGGGGGTGGTGGGCTGGTCGGNGGGGGAGGTGGCGTCTTCGGCGAGGTCGTCGGTGGTGAGGGTGGTGGGGTCGGGTTCGGGTGGGGTGTTGCGGATGAGGTCGGGCATGGGCCAGTCGCCGGGGCGTAGGGGGGCGGTGACGGTGTCGAGGTCGCCGGGGTTTCTGCCGGTGTCGGGGGTGGCGGCGGTGCAGAAGAACAGCAGGCTGGCGGTGACGGCGGTCGGCAGCGCCGCGGTGCGCACCAGACCCGCCCGCCGGCCGCGCTGCGTCGCGCGGTTACGCGCCGCGCCCGCGCCACCCGCCGACCTGCCTGACCGGCCGCTCTTGCTCGGTCGGCCGGCGTTGCCCGATCGACCGCCCTTGCCTGAGCCGCTGGCCCCGCCGGTGCTGCCCGCGCTGCCGCGAGGGGCGGCCGGCACGGCCGGCAGTTCCGCGGTCAGGGCAGTAGGGGAGCCACCGGGCGGGATCGCTCCGAACACCGCCGTCGCCGCGACCGCGCTGGTCCCGGCGGTCGGAGTTGATCCGGTGGCCGAAGCCTGCGCGACGGATCCACCGGCGTTCCGGGAAGTGCTCGCCGGGCGCCCGTTCCGCGGTCGGCGATGGCGCCCTCCGCCGCGCGGTGGGGTCTCGGTGGTGCCACGCGTCGCGGAGGGAGTTGACGCCGTCGCTCGCTGGTGCTGTGCCGTGCCGTCCGGAGTGAGGGCGGCGCCGCTGTCCACCGAAGGCTGATGAGGTCGGGGACGACGACTCACCAGCGGTTTCCTCCTGGGTGCGGGAGCGCCCTTGGGGCCGGGTTCCGGCCGTGGGACGCCAGGGTGTAGAGGGCAGGCGTGCTGTTCAGGGCCAGGCCCGAGGCACGATCGATCACTCTCTGGTGAGCTTTCGAAGTGGCCGTGTTGTTGTGTGGCTGTGGTGCTGATAGGGCGCGAGACTGAACTGTGTCAGATGCTTCCGAGTTGCTGCTGCCAAAAGGGCTTGTCTCCCGATTGCTGTTACTTTGGTAACAGATGCCGGGAAACAGGTGCCATCGTTCGTCCGTCCGGCGGGTGAACGAAGGGCCGGGCGTGGTCACACGGCGACCCCGGCTGCCTCACGTTCGCCGGCCGGGGCGAGTAGCCCGCTCATCTCCTGGAGCTGGCCGTTCGCGTCCACGAGCCGCACGGTGCAGGTCGTCGTGCGGGTTCCCGCCCGCCAGCTCTCCGGGCGGATGAGATGCCAGCTCTCCTGGAAGACCGCGCCGGCCGGGCCCGGGCCCAGATAGGGCGCGGTCGAGGCGGCACAGGCGGCGGCCGCCAGTTCGGAGAACACCGTTGACGAGGGCGGCTGGCCGTCGGCGGTGTCCGGCAGCCGGGCGCTTCCGACGCTCTGCGCGTGGTGTGGGCTGTCGCACGGGGCCACCGTCGACGACCCGTCACCGCCCCGGAAGCAGGTGCCCGGTGGGTGGGCGTGTGCCTGGTCGGCACCGCGGACAGTGCCCTCGAACGGCGGAGACCAGCCGTCGTCGTCCGCTGTGGTGCCGGCTGCCGCCAGCCCGCAGACGATGATCCGGTCGCCGCCGTCCCAACCTGCCCGGCTCGGTCTGATGATGTCGTCGACGAACCTGCCGAAGGGATCCAGCGGGTAGCCGAGATAGGCCGTGATGACGGGGCCGCAGTGGGTGTGCGCGATGGCCTCCCACTCCGCCCGGGACGGGAAATGGTGGTTGTCGGGAAAGGCGGGGGAGATGTCGAGGGGCCCGACCGCCTCGAAAAGGTGCTGGCCGGCGCAGGGCACGTCGTCGACGGGGGACGCGGGAGCGGACTGGATCCAGCTGTAGCACCGACCGGCTCGCCACTGGGCCTGGGGGAGGCTCAGATCGGGTCCGAGGTCGCCGTCGCCGGCCGCCGCGGGCGAGCCGCCGGGCGGAGCGCTGCTGCCGGTGGTGATGGTGGTGCGTGGCGGGTCGTCGGCCATCGGGCGGCCGAAGCCGTAGAGGAGTCCCGCGAGCAGGAGCAGGCAGACGATCGCCAGGATCAAATACCCGCGGGAGTGCGCGGGTGAGCCGAGGTCCCGTGCTGCCGGCCCGGGCGGCACGGCACGCCGCGATGCGGCTGCGGCGGTGCGGGCGGCCCGCCGGGCCGCGCCGCGGCGCCCCCGGCGCGGCCCGGAGCCGCGCCAGGCTCGCTCGTCCTCGAGTGGGGCGAAGCGGGCGACGGCCTGTCTGGTCCGGGCGGGGGCCTCGTAGCGCGTCGCCGCCGAGACGAAGGCCTCGTCCAGGACCAGGCCGGCGAACGGGTCGGCGAGCGGGTCGGGTTCGCCCACCGCGCGGGCGGCGGTGGCACCACCGTCCTGCCGTGGGCGCCCGTCGGCTTCGTCTGCGGGGGCGCTGTCGTCGGGCACGCCGGCCACTCCTTGGACACGGGGGTCAGAGGCGTCGCGGAGGAGCAGCGACGTCCGCGCCTGCCACCTGTGTCGGCCCGAGATCGACCGTGGCCTCCTGCTGCGCAGCGGGCGAGCCCGTGACGGCGAACGGATGCACAACGAAGCGGTCTGGCTACCAGTGGCGGCGCGGCCGCTCATAGTAGGGCAGACGCCGCGTCTCCGGACCAGGCCGGTACCAGCAGGATCAGGCACCGGCGCCGGGGCGCGACGCTGGTCTCGCGGAGCCGGCCGGCCCCGCCGTGCCCGCCGTGCCCGCCATTCCTGCCGTGCCTCCGCCGCCCGGCACCCCGGCCGGGCTCGCGATGCTGCTCCCACCAGGCCCGCTCGCCATGCCGGGTGCCCCGGCCGCGCTGGTCGTCACCCCGATCGGACCGGCCACCTCGCCGCCCGCGAAGGCGGGGCGGAGCCGGCTCGCGGACGTCCCGCGGGCGTTCACCCAGGCGGGGCGCCGGCGCTGGACGGGGCGTTCGACCAGGTAGTAGGAGGCGGAGGCCAGCCCCAGGCTGACGACCAGTGCGGCACCGGCCGAGGGGATCCGGCCGAAGCGCGGGACCAACGAGTCGTTGGCGACCCCTGTCACGGGGAAGTGCCACAGATAGAGGCTGTAGGAGATCCGGCCGACCCAGGACGCGGGAGCGCAGCTGAGGGCACGGTAGTACCACCCCGGGCGGCGCTGGTCGGCGCCGAGAATCGCGACCGCGGCAAGGGCCGCGACGAGCAGGTACCCGCCGCGGGCCAGCCAGGTCGGCGGGCCCGTCAGATCGGGGCCGACGGCGAAGAGGACCACGACCGCCAGCAGGCCGGCCGGCCCGAACCGGGCGACCCGTTCCAGCAGCGGCGTCCCGAGCCGCCGGGTGACGGTGCCGCGCGCCGCCTCGTAGCGCCAGACGGCGAGCAGGCAGCCGACGAGCAGTGCGTCGACACGGGTGTCCGGGGCGTAGTAGATGCGCAGGTTCGACACGCCGGCGGAGATCAGGACCTCGCGCCAGATCAGTACCAGGAGCACCGCGCTGACCAGGATCTCGGGCAGGCGGTTGCGCAGCCGGCGACTGCGGCAGATCAGCACCAGCGCCACCGGCCAGACCAGGTAGAACTGCTCCTCCAGTGACAGCGTCCACACATGCCCGAACCATGCGCCGCTGTCGGGCGGATTCAATGCTCGCTGGATATTTGCGACGTAGAAGACGGCGGCAAGGGCGTTGCGCAGGAACTGCCATTGATCGTCGGCACCCTTGACGATCAGGACGAGCGGGATCCCGGCCGCTACAAAGATGTAGAAGGCCGGGAGGAGCCGGAATGCGCGGCGCGCCCAGAAGGCGCGCAGCGAGATCCAGCCCTCGCGGTCGTGTTCGGCCAGCAGCAGCCCGGTGATGAGGAAGCCGCTGAGTACCAGGAAGAGGTCGACACCCAGGTAGCCGCCCGGAACCAGGTCCATGTGGTGGAAGAACACGGTCAGCACGGCGATCGCGCGCAACCCGTCCAGCGCGGGATTGTGCCCGCCGGGTCCGCCTCCGGCGATGCCCGGCACCGATCGTGCCGGCACGGTACTGACATGTTCTGTTGCCACGGCTTCCCCCCACAGGAACCAACTGTTCGAACGGCACTGCCACCGGACGATAGACCCGCCTATACCTCCTGTTCGAAGGTGGTGTCGGCGAACGCCCGAAAGTGCTCAGGGATGCTTCTTCTCATTGTGTCGTGGCTATCCTGCGCAGTCACGGAAACGACGGTCCCCGCGTGGTATGGCGGGCGGGGACCGTTCCCGCGGCGTCGCGCGGGGGCCTGCCGGACAGCCGCGGGCAGGTCCGCGGCGGAGCCGGCCAGCGGGCTTCGTGACCGTCGGCCGGGACGCGCGGGGCCGGCCGCGCGCGTCCACGCGCCGATGTGTGGGTGTCCCGGCGGGGGTGGGCGGCGGCACGGCGGGAGCGGGCGTTCGCGGAATGCGCAGATTCCGCGTTGACCAGCGGGACAATCCCAGCATGAGGTTCAGCGTGGAACGCGACGTACTCGCCGACGTGACGGGCTGGGCCGCCCGCTACGTGCCGAAGCCGGCAGGCGGTTCCCACCAGGTGCTGACCGGCCTGCTGCTGGAGGCGGCGCTGCCGGCGCCGGGCACGGCGGGCCCTGTTCCGGCGCTGACCGTCTCGGCCTTCGACGGGGAGGTGGCGGCCCGGGCACCCGTCGAGGCCGTCGTCACCGAGGCCGGCCGGGCGGTCGTGCCGGGCCGGCTGCTGGCCGACGTCGTGCGCAATCTGCCCGATGCCCCGGTCGTCGTGGATGCTACCGAGGCCAGAATGATCATCGAGTGTGGCGCCGCCAGGTTCCGCATCCCCACGCTGGACGCGGAGGACTACCCGGCGCTCCCGGAGTTCCCGCCACCGCTCGGCGAGGTCGACACCCTCGGCTTCGCCGCGGCCGTGGCGCAGGTCGCCCCGGCCGCCGGACGGGACGACGCCCTCGCGGTGCTCACCGCCGTGCGCCTGGAGATCGCCCGCGGCGGGCTGACCCTGGTCGCCACCGACCGCTACCGGCTCGCCGTGCGCACGATCCCGTGGCAGCCCACGGTGGACGACCCGGAGGCCGTCGCGCATGTGCCGGCCCGGCTGCTCGCCGACCTCGCCCGGCTGCCGACCACCGCGTCGCGGATCGCGCTCGGGATGGGCACCGACGACAGCGGCGTCGCCCGGTTCGGCCTGTCGGTCAACGGCCGACAGACGATCATGCGGCTGCTGGACGGGACGTTCCCGAACTACCGCCGGCTGCTGCCGGAGGAGTCGGAGCTCACGGTCACGGCACAGACGGCGGTGCTCGCCGCGGCGGTGCGCAGGGTCGCGCTGGTGGCCACCAGGACGGCGCCGCTGCGGTTCACCTTCTCAGCCGGTCAGGTCGTCGCCGAGGCCGGTGACGGCGGCGGTGCGCAGGCCAGCGAGCTGGTGCCGGTCGAGTACTCCGGCCCCGAGCTGTCGGTGCTGTTCAACCCCGCGTTCCTGCTCGACGGCCTGGCCGCGGTCGAGGGGGACGAGGCGATCGTCGGGTTCGCCACGGCGGACCCGACGATCGCCTCCAGCAAGCCCGCCGTCCTGACCGGCAAGGACGACGGGGAGGACTACCGCTACCTGCTCATGCCGATCCGCACCGGGACGTCCCCGGACTCCTGACCCCGGTGCCGGGCGATCCGGTCAGCGGGCGGCCGGGTCGTCGGCCGGGTTCGGCGCGGTGCCCCCGTCCGCCCCCGGCGTACCGGTGCCGTCCGTGGCGCCGCCCGGGCTGGGCGGCGTGGTGTCCATCGTCCCGGCGCCGGGCGCGATGCCGCCGGCAGCGGCCGCGTCGAGGGGGCCGTCCGCGGTGACGTCCAGCGTGCCGCCGGCCAGGCCGGACTCCGACGCGGTGGGTGAGTCCCAGGTCGCGCCCTCCGCCGGCGGGTTCGCCCACTTCGTGACGAACTCCTGCACCACGTCCGCGGAGACGCTGGTGCAGCGCTGCGTCCGGTCCCAGCCGGTGAGAACGAAGTGCTGGTTGGCGGCGAACGCCTCGCGTGTCCAGGGCACCGCGATGAAGCGGTTGCCGGCGTCGTTGGCCACGGTGCGCAGCGTCTCGACCTGGTCGTCGGGCAGCTCGCTGTCGTACCAGGCGACGACGAAGCCGTGCTCCAGGTTGTGGACGGCCCGCTCGACGCGGATGCCCGAGTCGGGGTTGTAGAAGCGGATCGCGTCGGGCAGCGGGTCCGCGTCGTGGCTGCCGGACGACGGCGGGATGTCCTGGTAGTCGACGGTCTCCGTCGTCCCGACGTGGGTGTTGCCCCGCGACTCGTCGTTGCGGATGCCGGTGCAGCCGGCGGCCGTCGCCGCGGGGCTGGCCGCCTCCACATAGCCGACCCTGCGTTCCTCGCTCTTCGACCGGTTGTCGATGACGCTGTAGACGATGATCCCGGCGAGGATCGCGATGGCCACGAAGCCGGACGTCCCGTAGATCAGCAGGGCGCGCTGGCGTTCCTTCCGCCGCTGCTCCTGACGGAGCTGATCCAGACGGGCGTTACGCGCGACACTCTTCTTTCCCACGGTGTCCGATCCTACGAAGTGTCGAACTGGGCCTGGCACACCCGGTCCGCCCGACTCGCCGTCGGGCGGAGCGGCCGGCGGCCGCCGGGGTCATCGCGGCCGCCTGGAGCTCATCGTTCCAGCAGGAACGCCGTGACATCCCGGGCCGGCCGGGGCGGGGCGGGCGCGGCGGGATGACCCACCCCGACCACCCCCATCGGCGTCCAGGTGCGCGGCAGTTCGAGCGTGTCGGCGACGACCTCGCCGCAGAACAGCGCGGAGGACACCCAGCACGAGCCCAGGCCCTCCGCCGCCAGCGCGACCAGCAGGTTCTGCACGGCCGCGCCGACCGCCACGGTGAACATGCGCTCCTCGGCGCGGGAGCGGCGCTCGTCCGGGTACGCGTGCGACCCGTCCATGACCATCATCGGCACGATCAGGACGGGGGCCCGGCGCAGCACGTCGCCGCGCAGCAGCCGACGGCTCACCGAGTCCTCGTCGAAGCCGTCGCGGCGCAGGTCGTCGGTCCAGGCCATGGCCATCGCGTCGAGCAGGGTGTGCCGGCGGGCGTCGACGAGGACGAAGCGCCACGGCGTCGTGTGGTGCGGGGCGGGCGCGGTGATCGCCGCCGCGATCGCCTGGCGGACGGCGGCCGGGTCCACCGGGTCGTCGGTGAACTCCCGCACCGTCCGGCGGGCGAACGGGGCCGACCGGCGGGCCTCGGTCGTCCCGAGCTGGAACATGTCCTCGGCGGACGGGCGGACCATCGCCCGCGCGCCCACCCCGTCGTCCGGCAGGTGCCCGAACCCGCGCACGACCGCCACCGGCGTCGCACCGAGCTTGCCCTTCACCAGGTCGGCCGCGGCGGCCAGCTCGTCGGCCTCGGCGATCTCGGTCATGCCGAGCTCGTTGCCGTAGCTGTCGACGTCGCCGATGTGACTGCGCAGCGCGGCCATTCCGGCCACCCCGACAGCCATGTCGGTCAGCCCGCGCCGCCACGGGCGCCCGGCGGTGTCACTGACGATCACGGCGACGTCGACGCCGAGGCGCTCCCGCAGGCCGCTGCGCAGGGTGCGGGCGCTCGCGTCCGGATCGACCGGCAGCAGCGCGATCGAGTCCTTGGTGATGTTCGAGGCGTCCACGCCGGCACTGGCCAGCACCAGCCCGTGCCGGGTCTCGACGATGCGGGTCGGCCCGCGCCGTGCCACCTCGCGGACCGACTCGGCGTCGATCGCGGCCTGCCGGGCAGCCTCCCGGTCGCCCTCGATCTGGAGCAGCCGGCCCTCGGCCTTGGAAACAATCTTGGATGTCACGACGAGGGTGTCACCGTCACGCAGCCGCTCGCCGGCGAGGGAGGCCGCGGCGATCACCTCCGCCAGGTCGTCGCCGGGACGGACCTCGCCGATCCCGCGCAACGGCAGGATCCGGAGCCCCTCACCCGCGGACGGCTCCGGGCCGGCCGGCGCCGCCGGCACCTCCGGGCGCGCGGAGTCGGTGGATGTCGGCGGGGCCGGTTCCGCGGGCACCTGCCGGTGCTCGGCATCCCCGGCCGGTGACCCGGCCAGTGACCCGGCCAGTGACCCGGATGGTGGCTCTGCCGGTGGCCCGTCCGGGGGAGCCGGAGTCCCCAGTGCGGGTGTTCCCAGCGTCGACGGCCCCATGGTCGAGGGCACCTCGTCCGGCGGGCGTGGCGCCGACGGGTCCGGTGCGGACAGCTCAGACACCGGCGAGCTCCAGTGCCGCCTCCACGATCGCCACAGTGGCCTCCAGATCGGTCATGAGAAGCGGTACAGCCTTCACGGTAGCTCCGGGTATGGCCTCCGGGTCCGCCGCGATCGCGGCATCCACGACGTCAACCAGCCAACCGTCCAGCAGACCGTGACCAACCTCCCGCTCCGTGCCCCCGGAGGTGCCCTTGCCGCCGTCCGGCGCGTCGCCTTCCCGGCTGCCCGCCGTGCTGCCCGCCGTGCCCCCGGCGCTGTCGCCCGCCGGGACGCCGACCCGGTGCCGGCCGCCGTAGTGGGCGCCCACCGCGCGGGCCGAGGTCTCCACCCCGATCGCCTTCAGACAGGCGTCCGCCATGCCGCGCACGGCCGCACCACCGATGATCGGGGAGACGCCGATCACGGGGGCGAGGGTCACCCGCAGAGTGTCCGCGATGCCGGGTACCGACAGGATCGTCCCGATCGAGACCACCGGGTTGGACGGGCCGATCAGGACGACGTCGGCGTCCACGATGGCGTCGAGCACCCCGGGTGCCGGGGTCGACTCGGCGGCGCCGACCGACAGGATCGCCTCGGCCGGCACCTTCGCCCGCATCCGCAGCCACCACTCCTGGAAGTGCACGGCGCGACGCCCCTGGTCGTCGTCGACGATCACATGGGTCTCGACGCGGTCGTCCGACATCGGCAGCAGTCGGACGCCGGGCTGCCACCGATCGCACAGCGCGGTGACGACGTCCGAGAGCTTGTAACCCGCGTCGATCATCTGGGTGCGGACGAGGTGGGTGGCCAGATCGCGGTCACCGAGGCCGAACCAGCTCGGCCCCACCCCGTAGGCGGCCAGCTCGCTGGAGACCACGAAGGACTCGTCCTCGCGTCCCCAGCCGCGCTCGGCGGAGATCCCGCCGCCCAGGGTGTACATCACCGTGTCCAGGTCGGGGCAGATGCGCAGACCGTGCAGGGTGATGTCGTCACCCGTGTTGCCGATCACGGTGATCTCCGCGTCCGGCCGGGCTGCCCGCAGCCCGGACAGGAACCGTGCGCCACCGATGCCACCAGCCAGTGCGGTAACCCTCACCGGGCCATCCTTCCACCCGCGATTCGCACCTACGCGGCACGGCTTGCCCGTCCACCATCGGACAGCGGCGGAAAGCGCCGGACAGCGGCGGCGAGAACGGGGCAGCCCAGGAAACGGCGCGGCCCGGGGAGCAGCCCGGGGCGCTCGGTGGCGTCAGGCGGTGCGGCCGGCGGCGGCGGCCACCGTGGATCGGTCAGCGGGGGACGGCGTCCAGCGGTGCTGGCGCGGGCGCGGCTGCGGGGGAGGTCCGGGCGGTGGCCAGCGCGGCCAGCAGGTAGCGGACGAGGTGACTGGTCGGCCGGGACGGCGCGGGGTTGGCCAGGCCGCCCTCGATCGTCGCCACCAGGGCGTCCGCGGCGATTTCGTGGTCGGGCTCGGGTACCAGATCGGCGACCGCGCTCAGCGCGAGCCCGTGCAGCCAGTCGTGCAGCCGCTCGTGGTACTCCATGATCGTCGGAGCGTGTGGCGCCCGCTCCGCGACACAGGGGTGCAGGGTCCGCCGCCGCTCGACCGAGTCCAGCGCCGCGAAGAGCTTCTGGGCCGGTTCGTCGGACAGCTGCGCGATGCGCTCCGTCTCGCCGTCGAGCAGCCGGTTCAGGACGGCGGCGAAGGCATGGTCCTTGGACCGGAAGTACCAGTAGACCGAGCCGGGCTCGATACCGGCGGCACGGGCGATCTCGGCGATGGAGGTACCGGCGAACCCACGGGCGAGGAACTGCTGCTCGGCGACGGCGAGCAGCGCGTCGATCCGCTCCTCGCGCGGGACCTCCTGGCGGTTACGTGGCACCTGATCAGGGTAACGACCCCGGCCCGGGGGAGGAGGGAATTGTCGTGTACCGGCGCCTTCACCCGGCCGGCACACCGTGTCTCCCGGCAGTTGCCCGCTGTGACGGTCACGGCGCGAAGCTGCCATCTCTTGATTCTGGTTAGAGAGGGCTGTGAGATGGACGCAGCTCTTCACGTCGCTGGAAGGACCTCCATGTCCGCGATCAGGAACACACGGGCCACGACCAGTACCAGCACCCGTACCCCCAAGAGCCTCGAAGCCCTCTCCGCCTCCCTGAACCGCGCCCTCGCCGGCGTCCGGGCCCCGCAGGTCGCGGCCGCCCGGCACGCTGACCTGCGGGGCGGCGCGCCGTCCGCGGGCAGTGCGCGGACCGACCGCCTGGCCGCCCGCAGGCGCACGAACCTGCTGATCGGAACCCTCGACCGGCTTCGGCCGGCCGGCCCCGGGCGGAGCGGCGCCCGCGGCGGCGGCACCGCCTGACCCCGGCAGGGCACAACCAGCCGACCAGCCGCGTTCCACGGCCGGTCGGATCCCCCGACCAGACGACCATCTACCCAGGGTGAGCGCATGACGAGTACGGCTGCGGTACCGGACGGAGAACCAGCCGGGGAGAGGATCACTCCCACCCCCGGTCACCAACACCGCCCGGAACCGCCGCCGGCCTCCGGCGCCGCGCCGCCCGTCACCTTCACGCCCGCTGCCGCTGCCGCTGCCGCTGCCGACGCCGCTGCCGCCGACGCCGTGCCGTCGGTCAGCGCGATGCGGCGGGCGCTGCGACGGGCCCGTGACGGCGCGACCCTGGACGTCACCGAGGCGGCGATCCTGCTGGCCGCCCGCGGCACGGACCTCACCGACCTGTGCGCCTCCGCCGCGCGCGTCCGGGATGCCGGGCTCGTCTCCGCCGGGCGGCCCGGTGTCGTCACTTATTCACCCAAGGTCTTCATCCCGCTGACCCGGCTGTGCCGGGACAGGTGCCACTACTGCACCTTCGCGACCGTCCCGCACCGGCTCCCGGCGCCCTACCTGACCGTGGACGAGGTGCTCGAGGTGGCCCGCGCCGGTGCGGCGGCGGGCTGCGCGGAGGCGCTGTTCACCCTCGGAGACCGTCCCGAGGACAGGTGGCCCGCCGCTCGTGAGTGGCTCGACGCCCACGGCTACGAGTCGACTCTCGGCTACCTGCGCGCGGTCGCGGTCGCCGTGCTGGAGGAGACCGGGCTGCTCCCGCACCTCAACCCGGGTGTGCTGAGCTGGGCGGAGCTGGCCCGCCTCAAACCCGTCGCACCGTCGATGGGCATGATGCTGGAGACCACCGCCACCCGCCTGTGGTCCACCCCCGGCGGCGCCCACCACGGCTCTCCGGACAAGGATCCGGCGGTGCGCCTGCGGGTGCTCGCCGACGCGGGCCGGCTGTCCGTCCCGTTCACCACCGGCCTGCTGCTCGGCATCGGGGAGACCGTCACCGAGCGGGCCGAAACGATTTTCGCGCTGCGGGGGGTCGCCCGGGAGTACGGCTCCATCCAGGAGATCATCGTCCAGAACTTCCGGGCCAAGGACGACACCGCGATGCGCGGAGCGCCGGACGTCGGTGCCGAGGAGCTTGCGGCGGCCGTGGCGGTGACCCGACTGGTGCTCGGCCCGGGTATGCGGGTGCAGGCACCGCCGAACCTCGTCGACACCGCCGAGTGCGCCCTGCTGCTCTCCGCCGGTCTCGACGACTGGGGCGGGGTCTCCCCCGTCACCCCGGACCACGTCAACCCGGAACGCCCCTGGCCGGACCTGGACGTCCTGCGGGCGGTGACCGAGGAGGCCGGGTTCACGCTGCGGCCGCGGCTCACCGTGCACCCCACCCATCTGGAGGAGCCCTGGATCGACCCGCGGGTCGCCGGGCACGTGGCGGCGCTGGCCGGTCCGGACGGGCTGCTCGCCCCGGGCGCTCGGCCCACGGGGCGCCCCTGGCAGGAGCCCGACGGCGGGCTGGGGGACAGCGGCCGCACCGACCTGCACACCGCGGTGGACGTCGAGGGTCGCCGCGCCGACACCCGTTCCGACTTCGACTCGGTGTACGGGGACTGGGCGGCTCTGCGCGAGCAGGTACGGGCGGCGGGCACCGGCGTGGACGGCGTCTACGGCTCCGGCTCGGCGGCTGCGGCCGAGGCTGCTCCGGAAGCGGCTGCTCCGGAAGCGGCGGCAGGCGGAGCGGCGGCAGGCGGAGCGGCGGTGGCGCGGGGCGCCGTGCCCAGGGCGGAGCCGGAGGTGCTTGCCGCCCTGCGGCGGGCGGGCGCCGACCCGGCCGGGATCTCCGACACCGACGCGCTCACCCTGTTCGGGGCGACCGGCCAGGCGTTGGAGGAGCTGTGCGCCCTCGCCGACGGCCTGCGCCGGGAGACCGTCGGCGACGACGTGACCTTCGTGGTCAACCGGAACATCAACTTCACCAACGTCTGCTACACGGGCTGCCGGTTCTGTGCGTTCGCCCAGCGCCGCGGCGACGCCGACGCCTACACCCTCTCGCTGGACGAGGTGGCCTCGCGCGCCCGGGACGCCTGGTCGGTGGGGGCCACCGAGGTCTGCGTCCAGGGTGGCATCCATCCGGACCTGCCGGGGGACGCCTACTTCGGCCTGGCCCGCGAGATCAAGAAGGCGGCTCCCGGGCTGCACCTGCACGCCTTCTCGCCGATGGAGGTCATGAACGGCGTCACCCGCACGGGCCTGTCCGTGGCGGAGTGGCTGACCGCGGCGAAGGAGGCGGGTGTCGACTCCATCCCCGGCACGGCGGCGGAGATCCTCGACGACGAGGTCCGCTGGGTGCTCACGAAGGGCAAGCTGCCGACGGCGGCCTGGGTCGAGGTCGTGACCGCGGCTCACCGTGTCGGCCTGCGGTCGTCGGCGACGATGATGTACGGCCATGTCGACACCCCGGCCCACTGGGTGGCCCACCTGCGGCTGCTGCGCCGCATCCAGGAGGAGACGGGCGGCTTCACCGAGTTCGTCGCACTGCCGTTCGTCCACCACAGCTCGCCGATCTATCTGGCCGGGGTGGCCCGACCGGGCCCCACCGTTCAGGAGAACCGGGCGGTGCACGCGATGGCCCGGATCCTGTTGCACGGAGCGATCGCCAACATCCAGTGTTCGTGGGTGAAGCTCGGCACGGACGGGTGTGTCCAGGTGCTCGACGGTGGGGTCAACGACCTCGGAGGCACCCTCATGGAGGAGACGATCAGCCGAATGGCGGGGTCGCAGCATGGCTCACGCCGCTCGATCGCCGAGCTGGAGGAGCTTGCCGGGGCGGCCGGCCGTCCCCCGCGACAGCGGACCACTACCTACGGTGTGGTCTCTTCGGAACGCCTTGTCGCCGCACGTGGTGACGCTGCGCGCACCATGCTCGCCATCGTGAACTGAGGATCGTCACAGCTCGTCGGTGGCACTACCTAGTGTGACCGTGGCCTCGGGTGCCGCCTGGCAGCCCTGGTGATCGGTGTAGGTTTGGGTGGGATGTCCGGGAATCTCGACGTCCGCTATGGGGTGTTCGCCCTGCGGGCCGAGATCCAAAGCTCCAGGTGCACCCCGCGGATTGTCACTCTCCGTATTGGAGGGTTGGTCTGCGGGGACCCTCTGTGACGAGCCCCAGTGACTGTGAGCTATGGTCTCATCGCTGGTTGTAGAAGATGTTGCGTCGGTGGGGTTGACGCGGCCAAGTCTGGCGCGTGTAATTACCGGCGTGTCATTCCCCCCGTCGGCGGGACTCGTGCGGTAGGGCGACGTCCGGTCGGTGTGGATCCAAGACACCGCGCGCCGGCGTCCGGGGGGTGGCCGACCGCACCGCGACGGGTCTGGAGGAGTCCATATGGAGCACACCGACGCGGGCGTCCACACCGTCCTGGCGGACGTCGAGCGTCCCGCTGAGCACCACGCCGGACCGGTGCTGGAGGCCGCTCACGAGGCGGCGCCGCTGCCGGTCCCCGTGTCCGGGGCGTTCGTGTCCGGGCCGCACCCGCAGCCGGCCGGGTCGACCGCCGCGGCGGTCGCGCCGCCGGTCATGCCTGGCCGCGGCCGGCCCGGGCTGGTCGAGCCCGGCTATGACGCCGAGGTCGACGATCTCGAGGACGAGGACGACGACGAGGCCGGCGAGCTGGTCCGTCCCGGTGAGGTGCCCGCGCCCCGCACGAGCAGCGCGCTGGTGGACTCCCTCGCCGAGGTCATCGACATCGGTCTCGGGGATCTGCTCGGCGAGGCGATGGAATGGCAGGAGCGGGCGCTGTGCGCGCAGACCGACCCGGAGGCGTTCTTCCCTGAGAAGGGCGGGTCGACCCGGGAGGCGAAGCGCATCTGCTCCGGCTGCGAGGTCAGGGTCGAGTGCCTGGAGTACGCACTGGAGAACGACGAGCGGTTCGGGATCTGGGGCGGCATGTCCGAGCGTGAGCGGCGCAAGCAGCGCCGACGGGCCGTCTGACGCCGGATCCCACGGACGGCGCCCGCGATGACCACACCAACGCGGGGCACCGGCCGAGGCGCTCGGGCGATTCGTCCCCGAGATGCCGTTCGTTCCGGCCAGCGGGTCGTGGCGATCATGGTCGCCCGGCGAGGTGGGAGTGCGCAGAGCACCCCACCAGCGCCGGGTACCGTGCCCTCGCCACGCACCCCGCTGCCACCGGGAACTCCGTCAGTACCGCACACCCCGTCAGTGCCGCGCACCTTGCGCGGGCCGGTTCGGAGTTCGTCCGCCAGCGATGGCCTGGGCGATACCGATCTGGGCCAGGCACTGGCGGATCTTGCCGCGGCAGCACGTCCCCCTGACCGGATCGTGGTGGTCCGTCCAGGTGGGATCCTGACCGCGGGCCCGAGCTTCGTCCCGGCTCAGCGCGCCGGATCCGATCAGCTGTCGGGTCGGCCACCTGCCCACCGGCCCGCCGGCGCCGAGCACCCGGGCGAGCATCCCGGGCCGGCGGACGCGGGCGGCGCGGTTCCGGTCGTGGTCCTCGACCTTCCCCCCGGGACGTCCTTCGGTGCCGCGGTCGCCGCCGCCGTCAAGCTCGACAAGGCGGCCCAGCGCCACCGTGGCCGGGCCGACGCGACCGGACGGGCCGGCGGTGAGCCTGACCGGCCGGATGTCTTCTACTGGCTTCTCGGCGACGGGGTCGTGCCAGGCCACGACGCTCTCGACCGCCTGCTCACCTATGCCAGGGTCGACCGCAGCGCCGCGATCCTCGGGCCCGGGCTGCTCGCTGTCGGCGGGGCCGGAACGGCTGTCGAAGCCGGTGTCACCGTCGACCGGGCGGGGCGGCGGGTCCCAGCTGCGGCGTGGTCCGTCGCCGGGCCCGGCGACGCCGCTCGCGACGTGCTGGCGGTCTCCTGCAGCGGCCTGCTGATCCGCGCGGCCGCCTGGGAACGCCTGGGCGGCCTCGCGCCCGGCCTGACCGCGGGCCTCGACCTCGACCTGGGTCTGCGCGCCGCGCGCGCCGGTCTGCGCGTGGTCGCCGTGCCCCGGGCGACGGTCCGGGTCCGGGCAGGTGTGCGAGTGCACGACCGGGCCGACCGGGCCGACCGGGCCGACCGGGCCGACCGCGTCGCCGGTGTGCGGGTGCGCCTGACGCTGGCGCAGCCCATCTGGCTGCCGTTTGCCCTGCTGGCGCTGGTGGTGACCGGCCTCGGGAGGGCTGGGAGCCGGCTGACGCGGCCCGGTCAGCGCTGGCGCTCGGCCGCGGTCGAGGCAGGGGTGGTCGGCGCGGTCCTGGTCGCTCCCTGCGAACTGGCGCGGATGCGCCGGCGGGCAGCCCGGACGGCCGCCGTTCCCCGGCGCGCGGTGCGGCACCTGCTGCCGGCCCGGCGCGGCGCGACCTCCCTGGCCGGGGGCCTGCGCACCAGTTCCAGCACCAGCGTCAGCACCCGTCTGGCGGCGCGTACGGCCGCCCCGTCCCGTGCCTTCGTGGCCCTGATCGCGCTGCTGCTCGTCGCCGGCGGGGTGATGGCTCGTCGCCTCGCTCCGGACGCGTCCGGCGGCGGGGTGCCGATGCTCGCTGACGCCCGCGACCTGTGGTTCACTGCGTGGTCCGGATGGCAGGGCTCGGCCGGTGGCACGCTCGGCTGGCCAGGTGCCGCGCCCCCGTGGACGCCAGGGCTCGCGGCCCTCGCCTCCCTCGCCGGCCCGGTCGGCCTCGACGCCGGCGCGGTCTGCCTGGCCCTGCTCGCGCTGGCACCTGCCGCGGCCGCCTGCAGCGCCTATCGCGCCGCCGCGCGGATCACCGCTTCCCGGCGTCTGCGGACCGGCCTGGCTGCGCTCTACGCGATGTCCCCGCCCGTGGCAGGGTCGGTGATCGCCGGCCGGTTCGAGTCCGCCGTGGCGCTGGCCGTGCTCCCGGCCGTCCTCGCCACGGCCGACGAGGTCCTGCGTGGTGAGGTTCTGCGCGGTGAGGTCGTGCGTGGTGAGGTCCTGCACGGCCGTCCCGCGCCGCTGCGGGCCGGCTGGCCGGCATGGCGTCTCGCGGCCGGGTTGACCGTCCTCAACGCCTGCGCTCCCACCCTGGCGCCGGTCGCGCTTGTGGTCCTGCCTGTCGCCTTCCTGGCTGTCCGGCGTGGCTGCTCCGGCGGGGGCGGCTGCTCCGGCGGGGGCGGCTGGTCGGGCGCCCGACTGCCGGTCGCCCTGTTCGGCCTGGTCGCCGTCCTCGTGACCGCGTCGGCGCCGCTGCTGCCCGGCCTGGTCACGGGCGGGCCAGAGCCGTGGGGGTCCGTCGCCCTGACGGCCGGATCGGAGCGCAGCGGCCTGGTGGCCCGCGTCTCCGGCGGAGAAGATGAGACGACCGTCCTGTTCCTCACCGTGGCCGCCGGCGGCCTGCTCGCCGGGCTTCCCCGGCGCGGCCGCGGCCGGCGTTCGACCACCGCCGAGGCTGGAACAGAGCCGAGGGCGGCGCCGGGCAGCACCGCGACGCCCGCCGCCGGCTGGGCGCTCGCCGGCGCCGGGCTGGCCGGAGTGCTGCTCGCGGTCATCCTCGAGCGTGCCTGGTCGGACGGATCAGCGTCCGTGGTGGCCACCGCCGGCACCACCGGAGTCTGGGTCGGCCCGCAGTACGGCCTGGCCTGCGCCGGCCTGCTCGTCGCCGTCGGCCTCGCGCGGGCATCCGCGCCCGGCGGCGGCTCGTGGGCTCTTCGTGCCCTGTTCGTCGCGGGGGCGCTGGCGTTCGGCTCCGTCCTCGCCGCCGCCCCGCTCGCCCAGCCCCGGCCGGTCCCGCGCGACGAGACCCTGACCAGGTCCGTCACCGCACTGGCCAGGACCGGCGGCCCGGGCGCGCGAGTGCTCGTCCTGCGCGGGTCCGCTCCGGACCGCGCGATCTACACGCTGGCGGCGGACGAGGGCCCCCGTTTCCCCGGCGCGAGTTCGGGTCGGGCCTCGACGGCGTCCACTGTCCTTGCCCGCCTGGTCGGCGACCTGTCGGCGGGCGTCCCCGGAGCCGCGGCCGGACTCCCGGGCTTCGGGGTGACCGCGGTCGTCATGCCGGCCACCGCGTCCGACCCGTCCCTGGTCGCGGCACTGGACTCGGTGGACGGCCTCTGGCGTGACCGCCGCGGCTCGGGCGTCCTGGTGTGGCGCCCGGTGGACCCCGTGACCGGCCGGGCCTACCCGGCAGCCCGGGCCCGGCTCCTCCCCGCCGGGGCCTCCGACAACTCTGCGGGGGCCACCGGGCCCGGGGTGCCGCTTGACAAGCTGCGGCCGGGCACCGCGGGGCTGTCCGGAGCGGTCGAAGTCCCCGCAGGAGCGGCCGGCCGGCGGGTGGTGCTCGCCGAGACAGCCGATCCCGGCTGGCGGGCGTCCCTGGACGGTGCCCCGCTGACGAGGGCGCTGGCGGACGGCTGGGCACAGTCCTTCGTCCTGCCGGCCCGGGGCGGGTTGCTCGAGGTCGGCTACGACCACACCCGGCATCGTGCGGTGCTGCTCGCGGGTGCGGGTGCCGCCGGCGCGGTGCTGGCCACCGGCCTGCTGGCGGCCGTGGTGCGACCTGCGCACCGGCGCCGGCCCACGCTGCCGGGCGGTGCCCGCGATGAGGTCTGACCGGCGCTGGCGGGTGCCCGTGGCGTTCGGGCTGGTCTGCCTGGCGGCGGTCGTCGCGTCCGCGCTGACGGCCGCCGTGCCGCGCACGTCGGCGTCCGCGGCACCCAGATCGGTGACCTCGGCGACCCTGCTCTGCCCGGACCTCGGCCTGGAAGGCCGGGTCCCGCAGCTCCTCGACCTGGTGCGCGGCGCCGGGCCGGGCGGGGCGGTCCAGCCGTCGGACGGCTCGGCGCTGCTCGACGACGATCGCCAGCACGACGAACTGCTCCGCCTCCCCCCCGGCGGCGACCCGGCAGGCCGGCCGCCCGGTGAGCGCACCGGCGGCGGCCCGCTCCGGCTCGTCGCGGCCGGCCAGGCAGCGGCCGGTCTCACCGCCACGGTGACGTCGCCCGGTTCGGGAGCGGGGCCGTTGCGCGCCCGCTGCGAGCAGCCGCGCGCGCACACCTGGTTCGCCGGGCCGTCGACCGCCGCCGGCAGGGATCCCGTCCTGTACTGGACGAACGCCGGGCCGCGCCCCGCCCGGGTGGACGTGGGTGTCGTGTCGCCGGAAGGGACATCGCCGCGCACCGAGATCACGATTCCGCCCGGCCGGACGGTGAGCCGGCGCCTCGCCGCACTGGCACCCGAGGCCGCCGCGACCGCTATCGACATCCGGACCACGGCGGGACGGGTCCTGAGCTGGCTGGTCGACCGCGCCAGCGGGAGTGGCCCGGAGAGGGCGATCCCGGTGCCGCCCACCGCCGGCCCGGCCGCCCGGGTGCTGGTCGGAGGTCTGCTCACCCCGGCCGCGGCGGTGCGGGAGACGCGTGGGCCGGGTGCCGAACTGGTGCTCGCGGTGCCGGGCCGGGCCGCGACAGTGCGCGTCACCGTGCTCAGCGAGTCCGGTGCGCGGGTGCCGGCCGGCCTGGAAGCTGTCAGGATCCCGGCCGGGACGACGGTGCACCGCCCGATCGCACTGGCACCGGCGACGGCGTCCGCCCTGCTCGTCGAGTCAACCGACGGAACCGGTGTCGTCGCTGCGCTGAGGCTGGCCGGCGGCGGCCCCGACCCGGTCTGGGTGGCCGGGAGCCTGCCTGAGCGCCCGCACTGGACCGGTCAGGTCTCCGGCGACCCGGTGGGCATGGGGGCCGGCCCGGCGCCGCCCGGACTGGTGGTCGCGGCGGCCCCGGTCCCCAGATGGACGGCGGGTGCGCTGGTCCTGGCGGCGCCCGACCGGGCGGCCACCGTCTGGGTCGACGGCACGCGGGTCGACGTCGGCGCGGGCCGGGTGGTCCTCGCGGAGCTGCCTGCAGGCCGGACAGGCGCCCGGGTCGTCGGTTCGGGCGGAACACTGGTCGCCACCCAGGTGCTGGGAGCCAGCCCACCTCCGGGCACGCCACCCGCGCCGGGCACGCCACCCGCGCCGGGCACGCCACCCGCGCCGGGCACGCCACCCGCGCCGGGAGCGGGCGTCCTCCCGGCACCAGCGGACGTTCCGCTGTTTCCGGTGGCGGTCGACCCGCCGGCGGAGGCCGTGTCGCAGACCGCCGTCACGCTGACCGCGCCGGTACCGCGGACGGTCTCGGCGGTCGTTCCGCTCGTCGGAGCGTGGCGGTACCGCTCCGGCCCGGTTCCGGTGGCCGACCCTCGACTTCTCGTCGGCCCGGCTGTGTCTCCTGAATAGGTCAGACGCGGGCGCCCGCTGCGAAGACCCGGCCCGTGCCGGTGAGCTGCAGCGTGGCCGGCCCGGTCACCAGTGCCGAGCAGCCACGGTTCAGCGTGAGCGGTTCGAGTGGCAGCCCCGACCGGTCCGTTCCGGTGATCTCGACCTGCCCCTCCATCGCCAGCAGGATGGACGGGTCGGGAACGGTCACCGGACCGCCCGTGCAGACCGCCTCCCGCAGGACGAAGTCCTTCACCGGCGCCTGCCAGGTCCGCAGCTGACCTCCCGGACCGGTCGTCAGGGTCCGAGGCCGCAGGACCGGTGCGCCGGTGGGCCTCGGATCGAGGATCCGCAGCAGTTCGTCGACATCGATGTACTTGGGGGTCAGCCCACCCCGGAGCACGTTGTCCGAGGTCGCCATGATCTCGATCCCGACGCCCTGGACGTAGGCGTGCAGCAGCCGCGCCGGCTGGAACAGCCCCTCGCCCGGCTGCAGCGTCACGTCGTTGAGCAGCAGCGCCGCGGCGATACCGACGTCACCGGGATGGGTCGCGGCGAGCAGCCGGACCAGGTCGGCGGCGCGGCGCAGTTCCTCGGAGGCGCCGGGGCCGACCCGCTCGGCGGCACTCACCACACCGGCGGCGAGGTCGACCCCCGCCTGGGGCGGGAGGGTGAGCAGGCTGCGCAGCACCTGGGTGGCCCCACCGGACGGGTCGGTCGCCAGTGGCGCGAACGCCGCCATCAGCCCCGGATGGCCCAGCCCGCGCGCGACCGCGAGTGTCGCGGCAGGTGCGCGGATGCCGGCGAGGGCCCGGAACGGCGTCAGCGCCACGATCAGCTCGGGCTTGTGGTTGCGGTCGCGGTAGCGACGCCGCGGGTCACCCATGCTGATCCCGGCGGCCTGCTCGGCGTCGAACCCGGCGCGGGCCTGGGCGAGGTCGGGATGGACCTGCAGCGACAGGGCCTTGTCGGCGGCGAGCACCTTCAGCAGGAAGGGCAGCTCGCCGACCAGGTCGGCCGCCGCCCGGCGGGCGCCGCGCCCGGCCGTCTGCTCCGGCGTGGCATCACCCGGCCCGGACGCCCCGACCACCTCGGCCGGAGCCTGCGGATGGGTGCCGAGCCACAGCTCGGCGACGGGCTCCCCGTCAGCGGGAACGCCCAGCAGCTCGGGGATCGCGGTGGAGGAGCCCCAGGCGTAGCGCTGGGACTGACCGTGCAGCTCCAGGACGCGGACCGAGGCCCGGTGCGGCCGCGGGCCGGCGCCCGTCGTGCTGGTGGTGCCTGCGCCGACCGTGCTGGTGAGCCGGCCGCGGGCCTGGGTGCTGTCGGTGCCCGCGGTGCTGGTCGGCGCGCTCTCCCCGATGGTCACAGGTGTCTCCGTCCCCGCCTCGGCGGTCGTGAGCGGCTCTGGTTCGGCGTCGGGCGGATGTCGCGACGGTCTACTCCTCGTCGCCCCAGCCATGGCCTTCGGGGTCGATCACGGCAGGGTCGACGTCCATCATCTCAGCCACCTGATGGATGATCGCGTCGAGGACGAGCTCGGCGAGGTCCTCGGGCATGACGGCGCGGGCCTCCAGCGGACGCCGGTAGACGACGATGCGCTGCGGGGTCGCGGAGCGGCCCCGTCCGGACGCCGGCTGGTAGGAGGCCAGTGGAACGCCGTCATCGGTCGGACTGACCGGCGGGACGTCCTCGACGGCGAACTCGACGTCGGCCAGCTCGGCGGACCATCTGTGGTCCAGGTGCTCGACCGCGTCCAGGACAAGGTCGTCGAAGCGCTCACCGCGGGTGGCGTAGGCGGGCACGTCGGGGGGTAGGAGCGTGCCACGCATGCCACGTCCGCGGCGGTCCCGTCGCCGGCGGGGTGGGATGGGGCGCGTGGCCGTGGGGAAACGCACTTCGGGCGTCCTGGCGGGTTCGGCCATCGTGACAGAGTAACGCCGTTTCCGGCGGACGATCACAGCGGCGGCGGCGCGATGGGGCCCCACCGGCCCGGTACCCCCCACGTAGGGGTACCCGACCAGGAGCGACACGACGTCAGAAGGCGGTTTCGGTCGAAGTGTGTGCGCCGTTCTGGTGTAATTGTGTGCGTGGAGCAACCGAGTGATAAGCGCTGCGTCACAGTGACCTCTGCCGGTGCGCGACACGACGGGCGGTGGTGGCCGTCGCCCGTTCCGGGGTCTACCGTCCGGAACGTGAAGCCTCGGCGCTGCTCCCGCTCGGCCTGTTCCGCGGCCGCGATCGCCACGCTCACCTACGCCTACGCGGAGTCCACCGCCGTACTCGGTCCGCTGTCGCCGTTCGTCGAGCCGCACTCCTACGACCTGTGTGGGGTTCATGCCGACCGGCTGACCGTGCCGCTGGGGTGGGCGGTGGTCCGGATCGAGGCCGAGCAACCGTCGGGGCAGGAGCAGACCTCCGACGACATCGAGGCGCTCGCCGACGCGGTGCGCGACTCCACACCCCGCCGTCCCGAGCCGCCCGGCGGCCCGGGTGCTCCGGGTGGCCCCAGCGGGCCCAACGGCTCCGGAGGGGCCACCGGGCCCAGTGGGTCCATGCCGCCGGGTCCGCCCGGCGGCCGGCGCGGGCACCTGCGCGCCGTCCCGAGCCCGTCCTGACCGGCGCACGCCGATCCGCCCCCCGGCAAGGCGCTGGTGTTGTTGTCGGCGGGTGCGGATAAGGTCAACCCGGTCGATCGACGCCGGGTCAGGAAAGGGTGGTTACGGGGTGCGCGACCTCTCACGGATCTTCAAGGCGTACGACGTGCGAGGCGTGGTGCCGTCCGAGTTCGACGCGGAGGTGGCCCGGGCGACGGGGGCCGCGTTCGTACGGCTGCTCGGCGTTGACCGCATCGTCACCGCCCACGACATGCGCGAGTCCTCGGTGCCGCTGGCAGCCGCCTTCGCGGAAGGCGCCACCAGCCAGGGTGCGGATGTCGTCGCCGCCGGTCTCGGGTCGACCGACCTGCTGTACTTCGCGGCCGGCTCGCTCGACCTGCCCGGTGCCATGTTCACCGCCTCGCACAACCCGGCGAAGTACAACGGCATGAAGCTGTGCCGGGCGGGTGCCGCCCCGATCGGGCAGCAGACCGGCCTGGCGGAGATCCGGGCGCTGATCGAGGCGGGCATCCCCGAGTACACCGGCCGGCCGGGCACGGTCACCACGCGCGACCTGCGCGACGACTACGCACGCCATCTCCGCTCTCTCGTCGATCTCACCGGCATCCGCCCGCTCAAGGTGGTCGTGGACGCCGGCAACGGCATGGCGGGCCTCACCGTCCCGGCCGTGCTCGACAGTCTTCCGCTCACCATCATCCCGATGTACTTCGAGCTCGACGGCAGCTTCCCCAACCACGAGGCCAACCCGATCGAGCCGGCGAACCTGCGCGACCTGCAGGCCGCGGTGCGCGCCGAGGGCGCGGACATCGGGCTGGCGTTCGACGGCGACGCCGACCGCTGCTTCGTCGTCGACGAGCGCGGCGAGATCGTCTCACCCTCGGTCATCACCGCCCTGGTCGCCGAGCGTGAGCTCCGCCGGGAGCCGGGGGCGACCATCATCCATAACGTGATCGTCAGTCGGGCCGTGCCGGAGCTGGTGGCCGAGCGTGGCGGTGTGCCGGTGCGCACCCGCGTGGGTCACTCGTTCATCAAGGCCGAGATGGCACGAACGGGCGCGGTCTTCGGTGGCGAGCACTCGGGTCACTTCTACTTCCGGGACTTCTGGCGGGCGGATTCGGGCATGCTGGCCGCCCTGCACGTCCTGGCGGCGCTCGGGGGTCAGCAGGGCCCGCTGTCCGGTCTTCTCGGCGGCTACGCCCGCTACGCGGCCTCCGGTGAGATCAACTCCGAGGTGGCCGACGCCGAGCTGGAGATGAGCAAGGTGGCGAAGGCCTACGCCGGCCGCGCCTCGGACGTCGATCACCTCGACGGCCTGACCGTCTCGCTGCCCGACGGCTCCTGGTTCAACCTCCGGCCGTCGAACACCGAGCCACTCCTGCGCCTGAACGTCGAGGGGCGCGATGATGCCTCTATGTGCCGGCTGCGCGACGAGATCCTCGTCAGCATCCGCGGTGGAAGGGAGACTTTCTGATGAGCCTCGATCCCCTGTTGCTGGAGATCCTTGCCTGCCCGTGCCCGGATCACGCCCCGCTGCGCGAGGAGACGCTGGGCGGAGCCCCGGTCCTCGTCTGTGAGTCGTGCGGGCTGGCGTTCCCGGTCCGTGACGACATTCCGGTGATGCTCCTCGACGAGGCGAAGCCGTTCCCGGCGCCGGCCGGCTCGGCATCCTGACCGGCGTTCGCACCGGAGCCCGGCAGACGACCAGGGCCCCGGCCCGGCTCGGCACCGTGCGGCCGGCGTGAACGTCGACGAGTCCCTGCTGGACGACTCGAACCGGCTCACCGAGGCCGACACGCTCAACCTGCTGCCGCACACCGCCTCGGCGGCGCGGCAGGCGAGGGAGGGCTGGCGGCTCGCCCAGGAGGCCGGAGTGGCCTCGCTGGGGTCGGATGGCCGGCCCCGCGCGATCGTCGTGGTGGGTGTCGGTGCGTCGGCGCTCGCCGCCGACGTGCTGGAGGCCGTCGTCGGCCCCGCGGCGCCGGTTCCGGTGATCAGCCATCGGCGGCACGGGCTGCCGGGCTGGGTCGGCGTGGCCGATGTCGTCCTCGGTGTGTCCGCCTCGGGGGTGTCGAGCGAGACCTGCTCCGCTGTCGAGGAGGCCTACCGGCGAGGGTGCCGCCTCGCCGTGGTCTGCCCGCCCGACACCCCGCTCGCGCATCTCGCCGGTGTGTCCCGTGCTCCGTTCGTGGCCCTTCCGGAGACCCGACCCGCGCATACCGGCCTGTGGTCACTGGCTGTTCCGCTGCTCGCCGCCGCGGCCGCGCTCGGCCTGCTGCGCGACGGCGGCCCGGCGGTGGAGGCGGCCGCGGTGCGCCTCGAGGAGACGGCGATCCGGTGCCGGCCGTCCAGCGAGTCGTTCGTCAACCCGGCGAAGACGCTCGCGCTGGAACTGGCCGGGGCGCTGCCGATGTGGTGGGGGACCACCCGGCTGGCCGAGGTCGCGGCGGCCCGCGCGGCAACGGTGCTCGCCGCGCATGCCTGGTATCCGGCCCTGGCCGGAGCACTGCCCTACCCGGCCTACGATCAGGCCGCGCTCCTCGGCGGGGCGTTCGGGGCCGGCGCTGGTGCCGAGGGCGGGGCGGCCGGCGATCTCGATGACTTCTTCCGCGACCGGGCCGACGATGTGGAGACCACCCGTCTGCGGCTGGTTCTGCTGCGGGATGACACCAGCGAGCATCCCGAGGTCAGCCGGGCCGCGGAGCGGGCCGTGGCCGTCGCCGGCGAGTACGGTGTCGGCGTGACCGAGCTCCGGATGACGGGGACCGGCCCGCTGGAACGTCTGGCGTCCCTGGTCGGTCTGATCGACTTCGCCGGGGTGTACGTCGCGCTCGCCCTCGGGGTCGACCCGAGCAGCGCACCACAGCTTCGCCAGCTTGGTTCCGCCCGCTAGCGCCGTGACCGGCCGACGCGCCTGTCCTGGGGACTCCGGCCTGCTGCCTGCTCTGCCTGGGGAACGGCCGGGTGACCTCGCACCTCTGGGTGACCTCGCACCTTTCGCGAGGTCACCCAGGTCTGCCGTGGCTACCGCCCCTGGCTGACGCCGCCCTGCGACTGCGTACCGGGCCGGGTGGGACGTCCGGACTGGCTCGTCTGGCCGCCCTGCCCGGTCGCGGCGCCGCTCTGGGGCTGCTGCTGGCCCGGCAGGGGCAGGCCGGGAAGCTGGCCGGTGCCGCCCTGGCCGCCCCCCTGCCCGAGGCCCGTAACGAGGTCCTCCAGGCTCGGCTGCGTGGGGGTCGGCGCCGGCGGCGGGGTGTTCATGAGCCGGCCGCCCTTCGTGCCCCGCGCGGTCGCCGGGTCCGCGGCGGGCAGCGGCTGCACGGGCTGGCCGGCCAGCGCCCCGCGCATCGACTGCCCGAAGATGCGTGCGGGCAGGTCACCGCCGTACACATGCGGCCAGGTCCGCCCGTTGATGGAGACGTTGCGCAGCGGGTTGGTCTCCGCCCCGTTCGGGTCGCCGACCGCGACAGCGGCCGCGATCTGCGGGGTGTAGCCCACGAACCAGGCGCTGGAGAACCCGTCGTTGGTGCCCGTCTTCCCCGCCGCCGGGTGGTTGAAGCGGGCGTTCCCGCCTGTCCCGTTGGTGAGGACCCCGGCCAGGATGCTCGTCACGGTGTCCGCGACCCCCTGCGCCAGCACCCGCTCGCACTTCGGGGTGACTCCCACGTCGAGTGCCTGGCCGGCCGAGTCGACGATCGAGGACGCGAACCGCGGGTCACACCGGATGCCGCCGGACGCCAGGGTGGAGTAGGAGACGGCCATGTCCATCGGGGTCACGTACTCGCCGCCGATGGTCACATCACCCTTGGTCGACGGGATGTCCTTGAGGTGGTCGGGGGAGACCCCGAGCCGGGTGGCCATCTCGACGACCGCCGGCACCCCGATCTCCTCCTCCAGCTGGATGAAGTAGGTGTTGACCGAGTCCCAGGTCGCCCTGCCCATGTCGTAGATCCCGACCTCGGCGGGGTCCGCGTTCTGGTAGCCCTTCGGGCAGTCACCGGTGCCGCGGTCCAGTGGGAAGGCGGGGGTCTCGTAGCAGGCCGGCGAGTAGTAGGCCGTTCTCACGCCGTAGCCCTGCTCCAGTGCCGCCGCCAGGGTGAACGTCTTGAACGTCGACCCAGGCTGGAAGGGGGGGCCGTTGGGCGGGCTGTCCAGGGTCGGCAGCGGTACCACCGTCTGGTTGGCGGCGACATCGGTCCCGTAGGTGCGGTTGACGGCCATGCCGAGGATCGCGCCGGTTCCGGGCTGGATGACCACCTCGGTCGCCGACACCCGGCTGTCCCGCGGGATCGTCGAGTCGACCGCGGTCTGCGCGGCCTGCTGGACCTGCGGGTTCAGCGTCGTCTGGATGACGAGGCCGCCCTCGTAGATGCGGCGGTCCCGCTCCTGGGCCGTCGCGCCGAGCGCCGGGCTGGCGCGCAGCTGGGCGCGGACGTAGTCGCAGAAGAACGGCGCCCCGGAATCCTCGCAGGAGTCCTGGACCTCGGGCTGGTCGCGGCGGACGTCGATCGGCATCTGCCTGGCCGCGTCCGCCTGCGTGCGGCTGATGTAGTTCTCGTCCGCCATCCGGGTGAGCACCATGTTGCGGCGCTCCCTCGCGGCCTCCGGGTGGTTCACCGGGTCGTAGCGGGACGGGCTCTGCACCAGCCCGGCGAGCAGCGCCGCCTGTTCCAGGGAGACCTGCGAAATCGGGACGCCGAAGTAGTGGTCGGCGGCGGTGCCCACGCCGTACGCCCCGTCACCGAAGTAGGCGATGTTCAGGTACCGCTCGAGGATCTCGTCCTTGCTGAACCGCTGCTCGATCGCGACGGCGTACCGCAGCTCGCGCAGCTTGCGGTCCAGCGAGTCACCGGCGACGGCCTCCTGTGCCTCCGGTGTGTCGGCATCCTGCAGCAGCACGTTCTTGACGTACTGCTGGGTGAGCGTCGAACCGCCCTGGGTGGTCGTGCCGGCCTCGCTGTTACGGGCGGCGGCGCGCAGGACGCCCTGCGGGTCGACCCCGTTGTGCTGGTAGAACCGGGCGTCCTCGATCGAGACGATCGCCTCGCGCATGATCTGCGGGATCTGGTCGCCCGTGACGACCTGCCGGTTCTCGGCGCCCCGCAGCGTCGCGATGAGGGACCCGTCCGACGCCAGGATCCGGGAGCTCTGCGGCAGCGGCGGGGTGACGAGGTTGGAGGGCAGTTCCAGGAAGTGGTCGGCTGACGCCTTCGCGAACAGACCGGCGGCGGCCCAGAACGGCAGCGCGAGCAGGCCGACGACGACACCCATCGCGCTCACGACGAGCCCGATGCGGGTGAGCTGGCGGCGGCGGTCGACGGGGCGGCGGATCCCGCCCGTCAGCGGCCCGAACGGCAGGTCCTCGGGGGAGCCGGCCCGCGCCGGCCCTGATTCCGCGAACCGACGGCTCGGCGGACGCACGGCGAACCTGCCCCCTGGGCGCAGACCCGCCACCGGGGCACTCCTGCCGGCCCCGGCACCGGCGCGTCGCCGCCCGGCGCCGGAGGCTCTCCCCGCGCGGGGACCGCTGCCGGCAGGAGTGCCCGTGCCACTGTCCGTACCGCTGCCAGCGCCGGCGCGGCTGCCCGGGGCGGAGTCCGAGCCCGCGCCTGCACCGGCGTCCGTGCCACTGCCGTTGCCGGCTCGGCCGGGCTCGTCGGCGTAGGCGATGCCTCCGGGCGACCCACCCGTTCCTGCCTGCCCCCGACCTGTGCCGGGGTCCCGTGGGTCCTGCTGCCGGCCGACACGGCCGGACGCGGCTTCACCGCGGACCGGGGATGCCGACTCCCGTCCCTGCGACGTCGTTGTCACCCCCCAATGTGGGCCCGACCAGGAGGGCCGGAGCTCGATCTGGCGGACCCGTCAAGCATGCGTGACCGCGCGCCGAGCTGCTCACCCGGCCCTCGGAAGGTCATTGAACGCGTGCCGTCACATGACTCGGGGCGAAAGAGGCGGTTCGTCGCGATCGCCCCGGAGGATCCCGCGGTTCAGACGCTAGACGAGCCCGGGCCGGGGTGACCAGCCGGGCCGGGCGGGCTCCCGCCGCCGTTGACCTCACCCACGCGGACCACCCCCGGAACCCACGGGTTGCCATACCGGCTGGGGGACGGCCGGCGCCGCGCGTACCGGATCCGGGCCCTGCGCCGCCCGCTGGACGGACGTCAGGCGCAGGTAGGCGCGGCGGGTCCGCTCGCCGAGCACCGCGGAGAGGACGGCCCAGCCGGGCGTCCCGGGTGGCGGTGGCGGCACGACGACGGCGGTGATCTCCCGGACGAGCTCTGTGCCGAGGCGTTCGCGGGACTCGTCCGACAGCTGGTGGGTGCGCGCGAGGAAGCCGCGGGCGCGCAGGGCCAGGCCGTCGTCGACACCGGCGAGGTCCAGCAGGGCGGCCCAGCCGGCCAGCTGCGGCGGGATGGTCGGCGGCGCCCCGGCGACCCGCGGCACCTTCACCTGGAGGACCACCGTGCCGGCGAAGACGTCGCCGAGCCGCTTCGACCGGCTGGACACGACCATGCAGATGATCGCCGGCAGGCCGAGGAGCAGGCCGGGCCGCTCGCAGACGACGCCGATCAGCCCACGGGTCAGCGCGTGCCGGAACCGGATCGGGCCACCGTCGTCGCGGACGACCCGCAGGCCCAGCGCCATCTTGCCGAGGGTGCGCCCGCGCAGGAACGTCTCGCAGGCCACCGGATAGCCGAGCAGGATGCCCACGTAGACGATCAGGAACAGGGCGGTGGCGAGCGCCTCGTCCTCGGGCTGCACGCCGAGGAAGGCGACGACCAGCAGCCCCCCCAGGGCGCAGCCCTGGATCGCCAGGTCGATCAGCCCGCAGACCATGCGTGAGCCCAGCCGGGCGACCCGCAGGTCGATGGCGACGGCCTCACCCGTGACCAGCTGCGCCGGGCCGGCGGCGGCCTGGCTCACCGGCCCTGCCCCGGGCCGTGTCCCCGGCCTGGGCCTGTCGGCCGCTGGTGCGTCATGTCCGTCCTCTGTCCTGTCCGCTGCCCCGTTCTGGAAGAGTAGTGGGTGTCATGGATCTCGATGCGTATGTCGCCGTCCACCGTCCGGAGTGGGAGCGGTTGGGTCACCTTGTGGACCGCGCCGCCCGGCCGCGGCGGATGGCGGCCGCGGAGCTCGACGAACTCGTCGAGCTGTACCAGCGGGCGGCGACCCACCTGTCGGTGATCCGGGGCCGCTCCTACGACCCCGCCCTCGTCGACGACCTGGCGAGCCTGGTCATCCGGGCGCGGGCCGCCGTCGTCGGCGCTCCGGACCGCGGCTGGCACGTCGTGGGCCGGTACTTCACCGTGACCTTCCCGGCCGCCCTCTACGCCCGCTGGCGCTGGGTGGTCGCGACCACGCTGGTCTCGCTCCTGCTCGCCCTCGCCGCCGCACTCTGGATCATCAACGACGCGCAGGCGCGGGCCAGCCTCATCCCGCCCGACGACGTGGCGGCGCTGTGCAACTCGGAGTTCGCCTCCTACTACTCCGAGCACCCGGCCTCGTCGTTCGCCAGCCAGGTCTGGACGAACAACGCCTGGGTGGCGGCCCAGGCGGTGGCGCTCGGGGCGCTGCTCGGCCTGCCGACGATCGCCCTCCTGGCGGCGAACTCCCTGAACCTGGGCCTCATCGGCGGCTACATGGCCGGCTGCGGGGAGAGCGGCCAGTTCTTCTCGCTGATCCTGCCGCACGGGCTGCTGGAGCTCACCGTGGTCTTCGCGGCCGGTGCGGTCGGCCTGAGACTGGGCTGGGCGATCATCGCGCCGGGGCCGCGGCGGCGGCTGGAGGCACTGGCCGCGGAGGGGCGGGCCGCGGTGGCCATCGTGCTGGGGCTGGCGGTCGCGCTGGGGCTGTCCGGCGTGATCGAGGCGTTCGTGACACCGTCCTCGCTGCCGGCCGCGGTCCGCATCGGCATCGGGGTCCTCGCCTGGGGTGGCTTCGTGGCCTACGTGTGGGTCTATGGCAGCCGGGCGGTCGCCGCCGGCGAGACCGGCGACCTGGACGCCGCGCTCGCCGCGGACCTCGCGCCCGTCGCTGCCTGAACCGTGCCCGGGTCTGTGGCCCGGGTCTGTCGCCTGGCCCTACCGGCTGGCCCTGTCGCCTGGCCCTGCCGGCCGGCGTGCCTACAACCTGCCGCGCGCCTTCAGTGTGAGGTAGGTGTCGGTGACCACCGCCGCGTAGCCCGCGGGGGGGACGTCCACGACCTCGACCCCACGCCGGCGGAGCAGCGCGGTCAGCTCACGCCTGCGCAGCAGCGTCTGCTCGGCCGCGGCCGCCGCGTACACCTGCCCGACGTCGTCGTGCCCGGTGGCGAGCTCGTCCAGCCTGGGATCGCGCAGCGCGGCCACCAGCACCGTGTGCCGGCTGGTCAGGGTGGGCAGCGCGGGCAGCAGGCCCTCCTCGATCACCGCCGGCACCAGATCGGTGAAGATCACGATCAGGGCACGGCGGGACGACGCGCGCAGTACCGCGGACGCCATGCCGTCGTGGTCGGCCTCGACCAGCGCCGGCTCCAGGGTGGCCATCGCCTCGCTCATGCGGGCCAGCAGACCGTGGTCCCGCGTGTGCGGCAGGGAGATCCGGGTGGTGCTGTCGTGAGCGGTCAGGCCGACCCGGTCGCCGGCCCGCAGCGCGACGGCGGTGAGCAGGAGCGCGGCGTCCATCGCGTGGTCCAGGCGGGGGACGTCACCGACCCGCCCGGCGGACGTCCGGCCGGAGTCGAGGACACAGAGCACCCGGCGGTCCCGCTCCGGTCGGAACGTGCGGACGACCACCGCGCCGTGGTGACGCGCGGTCACCCGCCAGTCGATGGTCCGCACGTCGTCGCCCACCACGTACTCGCGCAGACTGTCGAACTCCGAGCCGGCACCGCCGCCGCGCAGCGCCACCTCGCCCGTCACCTCGCGCAGCCGGGCCAGCGCCGCCGGGAGATGGCGGCGGGAGGTGAACGGCGGCAGCATCCGGAGGCGCCACGGCGCGTGATGCCGGCCCTGGCGGCCGGCCAGGCCCAGCGGGCCCAGCGAACGGACCGTGATCCGCACCGGCACCCGGTCCCCGCGCCGTGTCGGGTGCAGCACCGTCTCCAGGAAACGCCGCTCACCGGCGGGCACCGTCACCGTGTGGACCCGCGGGCGGGCACCCGCGGAGGGCACCCAGCCGTCCCGGATACGGGCCCGTACGGTTCGGCGGCCGCCGTTGGTGACGGTGAACCCGAGCGTCACCGGCTGCCCCAGCCGGGCGGACGTCGGCCCGGACCGGCTGAACGTGCAGGCGCGCACCGCGCCCGCGAGACAGAGGTCTGCGGTGATCAGCACACCGATCACCAGGTTCACGACCAGGAAGGCGGCGCCTGACGCGGGGGAGACGACCAGGACCGCGATGCCCAGCGCGACCAGCGCCACGGCGCGGCCGGTGATAGCCACCGCTGCCCCGCTACCGCGGGACGGGCACGGTGATGAGCACCTGGTCGAGCACCGACTCCGCGGTTGTCCCGTCCTGCTCGGCCTCCGGGCGCAGGCTGAGGCGGTGCCGCAGCGTCGCCCGCGCCAGCGCCTTGACATCGTCCGGAGTCACGTACGAGCGACCCGACAGCCAGGCCCAGGCCCGGGCGGTCGCCAGCAGCGCCGTCGCGCCACGCGGGGACACCCCGAGCAGGACGGACGGCAGCGCCCGGGTCGCCCGGGCGAGGTCGACGATGTAGGCGAGCACCTCGCGCTGGACCTGGACCCGGGCGGCCGCGTTCCGGGCGGCGATGATGTCCGCCGGCCCCGCCACGGGGCGCACGCCGGCGGCTGCCAGATCGCTCGGGTCGAAGCCGCCGGCATGGCGGGCCAGGATGTGGACCTCGTCCTCCCGCGGCGGCAGCGGCAGCGTGACCTTGATCAGGAAGCGGTCCAGCTGGGCCTCGGGCAGCGGGTAGGTGCCCTCGTGCTCGATCGGGTTCTGCGTCGCCAGCACGGCGAACGGCGTCGGCAGCCGCCGGGGCTGCCCGTCCACGGTGACCTGCCGCTCCTCCATCACCTCGAGCAGCGCCGCCTGGGTCTTCGGGGGTGTCCGGTTGATCTCGTCCGCGAGCAGGAGGTTCGTGAAGACCGGACCCTCGCGGAAGGCGAACTCGCTGGTCCGGTTGTCGTAGACCAGTGAGCCGGTGACGTCGCCGGGCATCAGGTCCGGAGTGAACTGCACCCGCCTGGTGTCCAGCGACAGCGCGGTCGCCAGCGTCCGGACGAGCAGCGTCTTCGCGACCCCGGGCACACCCTCGAGCAGTACGTGACCGTGGCAGATCAGGGCGATCACCAGCCCGCTCACGGCCGCGTCCTGCCCGACGACGGCCTTCGCGACCTCATGCCGCAGCTCGATCAGGGCCTGCCGCGCACCCTCGGCGTCGGGCCGGGGCGGCCCCTGCACAGCCGGCGTCTGCCCGGCCGGCGTCTGCCCGCCCGGCCCCTGCACAGCCGGCGTCTGCGCGGCGGGCGTCTGCGCAGCCGGTGGCGGGGGAGGTGCCTGCGGGGGCTGCAACGGGGCGCGCAACGTCGCCGAGCCGTCCGGCTCGGCCGGAGTCGCTCCGGGGTTCGGGGAGGTCACCTTCTGCCCACCTGTCGATCGAGTTCGTGCAGTTCACGGGCCAGCCGAACGAGGGCGGCGTCGCCACCCGCCGCGTCGCCACCCGGGGCACCGCCGCCGGGAGCCAGGCCCCCTGCCGGGTACACCGGCCCGGCCGCAGCCCAGCTGTGGCCCGGGGGCGCCATGCCCGGACCGTACAGGAGTGCCCCGACATCTCCGGCGGGCCGGCCGGTCTGCTCGGCGACGGCGGCGATCAGGACACCCGGGTTCGGTTCGTGTACGCCCGTCCGGGCGATGCCGGGTGCCCCGCCGGCGATGGGCGGGCCGTCGGCGCGGATGCCGAGCCGCTCGGCGAGGCGCGCCCGCAGGCCGGCGCGCAGTGCCTCGGCGGCCCGCTCACGGGCGTGCCCGGCGGCGTACAGGCGACCACGGCCCTCCACCGTCTCCGCCGAGCGAACGACCACCGGGAGCGGCTCGGTGACGGGTGGCCCAAGCCGGCGCCCACGCCACGCCGCCAGCGCCACCAACAGGACGAGAACCTGCAGGCAGACGACCCAGAAGCGGTCCGGCAGCAGATCGCTCAGGCTCTGCCGGCCGACCGGGTTCTCGCTCGGGACGAGCTGCTGCACCCAGTCCACCCGGAGATTTCGGGACAGCAGGCCCAGCGCCAGCGCGGCGTTGCCGGATTCGTCCAGCCTCGCATTGGTGAGGAACTGGCCGTCACCGAGCAGAACCAGCCGGCCGGCGGACTCCCCGGGGCCGGGTCGTACCTCGGCCCCCCCGGCCGGGGTGAGGACGGCGAGGCGGGCGGCCTGGGGAGAGCCGTAGCAGAGATCCAGCCGGGGGGCGGTTCCCAGCCAACCTCGTCGGCCGGGGCGGGGAGTGGCGTCGTCGGGAGGGGTGAAGCGGACAGCGTCCCCGATCGCGGCCGCCCCGGCGACGGTTGCCTCCGGCAGCGTGCATCCGGGCCGGGCATCCCCGTCCGAGAGGTCGAAGCGGTCCGGCGGGGCGGTGGCGATCGGGATTCCCATGGCGGCCAGATAGTCCACGACGGGTCGGGAGGGGGCGACCAGCAGCACGTCCGAACCGGCGCGGACGCGTTGCACCAGCGCGACGATCTCGGTGTCCGCCAGCAGATCGGGGCCGGTCACCAGGAGCGTGCGCGGCGTGCCGCCGCCGGCCGGACCGGCGCCTTCCGGCGCCGCCGGCTCAGGCTGCAGCGCGGACCTCGCCTCCGTCACGGACACGGTGATCCCGCGCCCGCGCAGGATCTGCGCGAGGGCGAGCGAGCCGGCGCCGCCCGGTGACTCGGCGTCCAGGTACCCGCCCTGGCCAGGGCCACTCACCGCGGCGACCAACACCGCGTAACAGGCCACCAGGAGGGCGAGGACGGCGACGAGGCGCGCGCCCCGGCCCACGGCCGCGGGCCGGGGGCCGCTGCGGACATGGGTCGACCCGCTCCCGCCTCCCGTGCCCTTCGCGCCGGGCTGCGCCTGGGCCGGCCCGGCCGGTGACGCCGCTGCCCGTGGCGGGCTGGCCTGCGGCGCGGTCATGCCGGGACCGCGCGGTAGCCGTCGTCCGACCGGTCCTGGCCCTGGTTCTGGGCGCGGCGAATCCTCGCGAGCTCCTCGTCGGCCCGCACGACCACCTCGTAGTCGTGCCTGGTCGCCGGCCTGCCGCCGTACCAGATCTCGCTGAAGACCTCGACCGCGGCCGACAGCGCCCCGGCCGGGTCACCGAAGGTTCCGCCGGCCGTGACCCGCGGTGCCACCCCGCCGGCCGCGCCGCCGGCCGTCGCGGCCCGCAGGTCGCTGACCAGCTCCCCGGCTGTTCGCCCCGGCCGCGGGTCGATCAGGGTTCGCTCCTCGAGCATCCGAGCGACCGCTCGCAGCCGGGTCCGTACGGCGTCGGCGAGGTCTCCCCGCTCGGCCTGTGCGTTGCCCAGCGCACGAAGCTGGTCCGCGGTGAGCGGGCTGGACAGATCACCGCCCTCCGGCCGCCCGGACGAGGATCGCCGGACCGGCCCGAGCCACAGCCGGACCACAACCAGCAGCGTCACGAGCACGAGGACGAGGGCCAGGACGCCGAGCCCCCGGAAGCCGGCCACGCCGACATCGGGGTCGGGGGTGATCCAGTCCCACAGGTCGCTCAGGCGCTCGTTGAACCAGTTGAGCGCCCGGGTGAACCAGCCGGGGCCGGCGTCCCGGTAGACCTGCCGGGAGAGCTCGCGGCGCGCCTCCTCGCGGGCACCGTCCCGGGTGACGGGCGCGCCCAGCTGATCGCTGACAGCCGTCAGCACCGTCGTCGCAGGACCGCCCGGGCGGGCCGCGGTCACGACGCCGTTGCGCGTTGCCGGGCGGTCTCGGCGAGAGTCACGTCCAGGCCTTCCCGGCGGATTCGCTGGTCGATGTACAGCAGGACGATGGCGCCGGACAGCACCGGTGTCGCGACGGTCGTCGCGATCAGGTTGCCGATCCCGGTGACGATGTAGCCGGCAACGGTCAGATCCCCCTCGAAGGCATCACCGAAGGTGGCCTCGGATGTCGCCAGGACGATCAGGGTGACCATCGTGAAGACGAACACCAGCACGCCCCCCACCAGCGAGGAGAGCAGCACGACGCCGAACGTGCGCCACCACGACCCGCGGACCAGCACCCGCGAGCGGCGCAGCGCCGCGCGGATCGTCTGGCCTTCCAGGACGTAGGCCGGGGAGGCGAGACAGAGATAGATCGCCACCGCCACCGCGCCGACGATCAACGCGAGGAGGCCGAGAACGCTGAGCAGCGTGACCACCAGGGTCAGCACCAGCAATCCGCCGAGCCGCGGTGTGACCCGGCGGACCGCCGCGCCGGCGGAGATCCGCGAGCCGAGTGCCGCCTCGCTGACCACCACCGCGAGGACGCCGGACAGGAAGATCCCGAGCATGGCGTTCAGGCCGAACACCAGCAGGTCGAGCGCGGCCACGGTGGCGTTGGACGAGTCCTCGCCGACGATCGCGGTGACGGTGCTGATGGTCTCGACCACCGCCGACACACCGACGGTCAGCCCCAGCGTCGCCCCGGGGTTCGTCCGGATCGTGGTGAAGATCCCGTCCAGGATCTCGCCGACCGACAGCGGGCGGAGCGGGATCACGCCGGGCTTCGGCGCGGCCGGCGGACCGCCCCATGGGCCGGAGCCCCAGGGCGGCGGGCCTTGATGCGGCCCGCCCCAGCTGGCGGGGCTCTGGCCGGGTGCGGGCCAGGCTCCGGGCGGCGGCGGCGGTGCACCCGCGCCGGGCGGCGGGCCACCGGGACCGGTGGGCGGCGCACCGGACTCCGGCGGCGGTGCACCCGCGCCGGGCGGCGGCCAGCTGCCGGGTGACGGTGGCCCACCGGTGGCCCCGGGCGGTGGGGAGTTCCACGCCCCGTGTGGCGGGTGCGTCTCCTCCGACGGCGGTCCCCCGGGGGAACCGGGGGTTCCGGGCCCCTGCGGGCCAGGCGTGCCGGGAGGGGTCTGACCAGCCCCGTCCGCCATCGTGGTCTCCCTGCGCTCGTGCTGTCCGTGCCGACCAACGTCCGCGGCATGCACATCGTCGCAGACCCGCTACTTCCTCCACGTGGTCGGGCGCCGCGGGCCGCGGGCCGTGCACAGAGTGTCCAGTCCACTCGCGGATGTCCACAGCCGGCTCCGCGGCCCCGCCCTTCCCGCCGACGCCGTACATGCTCGACGAGTGACCACATCGCCCGTCGTGCGCGAAGCGCCGGCACTCCTTCTGCTCCTGCGTGATGCGCTGGCGACTCTCGTGGATCTCGTGCTGCCCCGGCCGTGCGCCGGCTGTGGGCTGCCGGGGTACGCGGCCTGCCCTCGGTGCGCCGCGGCACTGACGGGCCCCCTGGTTCTCGCCGCCCCGGGTCCCACGGCCAGCCCGGGGCGGCGAGGTCGCGACGTACGCGGCCTCCCACCCACACCCACACCGTCCGGCTTCCCGGGTGCGCGTCCTTCGCTAGCCGCAGCCCCACCTGCGCGTGCTCCGGCCTGGGCGTGGCCACCGCCTGGGCCTGGGCCGGGCTCGCCGCCACTCGTCGCTGCCGCTGCCTTTGAGGGCGCCCCCCGAGCACTGCTGCTCGCCTACAAGGAGCGGGGGCGGCTCGACCTGTCCCCGCTGCTGGGGCGGGCACTCGCCCGGGCGGCCGCGGCGGTGGCCCGGCAGCACCTCCGGGGCACGCAGGCCACCTCGGTGGTGCTCGTGCCTGTGCCGACGACCGCCGCCGCCCGGCGGCGCCGCGGTACCGACCACGTCGCCCGGCTTGCCGTGGCCGCCGCCCGGGTCCTGACCCGATCGGGCACACCAGCCCGGGTCAGCGGCGTCCTGCGGGTGTTGCGCCCCGGCGTCGACCAGGCCGGCCTCGGGGCCACCGCTCGCCAGCGCAACCGGTCCGGTGCCTTCGCTCTACGGCCGGGCGTGCGGCCCGCGGGCCCCGGCGAGATCACGATCGTTGTGGACGACATCGTGACGACCGGGGCCACGTGCGGCGAGGCGATGCGCGCGCTGCGGGCCGGTGGCTGGGCCCCTCCCGCCGGCACCGCGGCCGTCGCCGCGACACCGCTGCGGCACGGCACGCTCCCGGCGCGACGCGCCAACACCTCGGATTGCCCGCCGTAATCCCGCCGAAGGAGCAGACTGGACCCACGAGCTCCACCCCCCGGGAGCCGACGGCGCAAGCCGGTGACGAAGGTGGCGCCGCAGGCGCGGCGCGGTCTTCCAGGGCGAGGGCGATGTGGCGCACCTGCCGCTCCTCGGCGGGTGTGGCGTTCAGCCCCCCTCTGCACCGGAGCCGTGAGGCCGCCCGCCGGGTGCGAGCGAGGCGGGGCCCGCTGATCGCGCCCAGCGACCGCAAGGCGGGTTTGCGAGCCCCGTTATGCCGGGTCGGAATCAACCGAAATCGGCAGGTCGGTTCCGGCATGATCTGGCCGGCGAGGGGAAGGAGCCGAGCGTGGTGGGTCGGTGGAAAACTCGCCGATCCCATGGTCACGGACACAAGCGCAGGTGCCCGCATGAAGGGAGACGGCCTGCGGCGCCAGCGTCACAAGCCGGCACCAACAACTGACACCAGGAACGTTGACAATCTTCGGCGGTCTCTTCCAGGTCGGGTCGGCACACGACGACCCGTTCCGGAACTTCGCCGGAGAACCGACTTGCTGGTCGCGCTGATTCGGTGCGGATCGGCCGGCCGGGCCAGGTGAACGGGAGGTGGATCGCGTGGACATCGTGGTCAAGGGCAGGCACACAGCGGTATCAGAAGGTTTCCGCAGGCATGTCCAGACCAAGCTCGCCAAACTCGAGCGACTCGATTCCAGGGTGATGCGGGTCGACGTGGAGCTCTCCAAGGAGAGCAATCCCCGGCTGTCCGACATGTGCGACCGGGTCGAGCTGACCGTCTACTCGCGGGGACCTGTCATCCGCGCCGAGGCCGCCGCCGGCGACTCCTACGCGGCGCTCGACCGCGCCACCGCCAAGCTCGCCGAGCGCCTTCGCCGAGCCGCCGATCGCCGGGTCCGCCACCATGCCAACCACGCGGGCGCGAACCATCCCGGGCCGGGCCGCGCCGGGTCCCTGACAGCAGACCTGTCCCTCGTCCCCGATGTCCTCGTCCCCGACGCCGGTGTCCTGAACTCGGGTGCCGGCCAGCCGGCCGCGGCCGAACCCGAGGCGGCCCCGGTGGCACAGGAGCGGGCGTCGAGCGACGGTAGGCCGGGCACCGAGCGCGTCGAGGAAGTGGAGTACTCACCGATGGTGGTACGCGAGAAGACCCACGTCGCCGCGCCCATGACCCTCGACGACGCCCTGTCGAACATGGAACTCGTCGGCCACGATTTCTACCTCTTCCTGGACGCACGCAGCGGTCTGCCCAGCGTCGTGTACCGCAGGTGCGGCTACGACTACGGCGTCATCCGGCTCACCGGCGCGGCCAGCCGGAACGGCGAGGACGGCATGGGCGGCGCGCGGGAACCGGCGTCGGCGGTCATTTCCGCCGTGTGACGGTCGATCCCCCTTGCCGACGTGGGACCATTTGCCTTGGGTGTCGGACTCCCGGCATCGGTGCACACGGCACGTTCCACGGGGTGTGCCACCAGCAGCGTGATGTCTGGTGGCACACCCCGCGGGAGCGGTTCCAGGGGAGGTCGGAGATGACGGTGGACGAGCAGCGTTCCGAGGAGGCGCTGCGGACGCCATCGGAGGCGAATCCCATCCGGGTGCTGATCGTTGACGACCACGCGTTGTTCCGCCGCGGCCTGGAGATGGTCCTCGCGCAGGAGGTCGACATCGAGGTCGTCGGCGAGGCCGCGGACGGATCGGAAGCTGTCACGATGGCCGCCGAGATGGCACCGGACATCGTCCTGATGGACGTCCGGATGCCTCGGCGCGGCGGGATCGACGCCACCAGCGCAATCAAGGAGAAGGTGCCCAGCGCCAAGATCGTCATGTTGACGATAAGCGACGAGGAGGCAGACCTCTTCGATGCCATCAAGGCCGGTGCCATGGGCTATCTGCTCAAGGAGATCTCGATCGACGAGGTCGCCGCGGACATCCGTGCGGTCTACAACGGCCAGAGCCTCATCAGTCCGTCGATGGCGTCCAAGCTGCTCAGCGAGTTCGCCGCAATGATCAAAACCAAGGACGACCGTCCCCAGCTTCCGACCCCGCGGCTGACCGACCGGGAGATGGAGGTCCTCCGGCTGGTCGCCAAGGGGCTGAACAACCGGGATATCGCCAAGCAGCTCTACATCAGCGAGAACACCGTCAAGAACCACATCCGGAACATTCTCGAGAAGCTCCAGCTGCACTCCCGCATGGAGGCGGTGGTGTACGCGGTGCGGGAGAAGCTGCTGGAGATCACCTGATCAGGTTCGGGTCCGGTTCGTCCGCGATGGCCCGTGCACCGGCGCCGACGGCATCGTCGTCGGGCATGGCGCCAGCGCGCGCTGACGGCGGCGCCGCCACGGGCATGCGTGACCGGCGAGCGCACCGGCATGGTCGGTTCTCAGACCGGCGGGTCCGTGGCGAGCCGTGAGCCGATCCAGCAGTCATGTCGGGCTCCGTCCCCGAGGACGACGGCGCCCCGCAACGTGCCGTCAAGAGTGAAGCCGAGCTTCTCCGCGACCCGGCGGGAGGTGTGGTTGCCGACCGCCGCCCGCCACTCGACCCGCTCCAGCCCGAGGGCGCCGAAGCCCCAGCGCAGCAGTGCGGCGGCGGCGGCTGTCGTCACCCCCCGTCCGCGTGCCCCGGCGGCGCACCAGTAGGCGAGCTCCGCGTCGCCCTCATCTGTCATCTCCTGCAGAGCCACGGAGGCGAGGAGCTCCTCGGTCGTGGCGTCGACCACGGCCAGCGGCGCGCCGGTGGCCGTGGCCCAGGCGTCCGGCGCCTGGCGGCAGACGAAGTCCTCGGCGTGGCCCTGGGTGTAAGGCACGGGCACCCGTGTCCAGCGGGGGATCTCCGGGTCCTGGCAGGCGCGGAAGAGCGCCTCGACGTCGGACAGCTTCCAGGGCCGCAGATGCAACATGCCCGCGGTGATCTCGACCGGCTCGAGTGGCAGCCGGCGTGCGGCGAGGTCCGCCGCCGGACCGGCCGACATCCAGCCGGCGGGCACTGCCGGGCCGGCGGCGGGGCCGGAGCCCGCCGGGCCCTGGGGGGCGGAACCGGCCGCGGTTTCCGGACCGGGTGCGGAGCTGTGGCCGGGTGCGGCTTTCAGGCCCGGGGCAGATCCGATGTCGGAACGCATACCGCCCACGATGCCAGCGCCGGCGGGTGACGGGTGGGGATCACACGCGTGGCACGCCGGGCACCGGAGGGGTCCCACACTCGTTGGACAGTCACGGGGATCGGGAGGATCCGCATCCTCCGGGTGCGGCCAGCCGCTCCCGGACCCGCCGTGTCGCCGGTGGTTCGAGCTCGGGCCGTGGGCGACGATCGAAGGGCTAGCATCGTGGTGTCGGTGAGTTCGCCGACATGCCTGCCGGAGGAGTTCCGCCGTGGTTCTAGACAAGATCTTGCGTGCCGGTGAGGGCCGGATTCTGCGCAAGCTCAAGGCGATCGCCGAGCAGGTGAACCTCATCGAGGACGACTTCACCGGGTTGACCGACGCCGAGCTGCGCGGGATGACCGACGAGTTTCGCCAGCGCCTCGCGAACGAGGACGAGTCCCTCGACGACCTGCTGCCCGAAGCGTTCGCGGTGGTCCGCGAGGCCGCTCGGCGCACGCTCGGCCAGCGCCATTTCGACGTCCAGATCATGGGCGGTGCGGCGCTGCACCTGGGCAACATCGCCGAGATGAAGACCGGTGAGGGCAAGACCCTGGTCTCCACGCTGCCCGCCTACCTCAACGCGCTGTCGGGCGACGGCGTCCACATCATCACGGTGAACGACTACCTGGCTCAGCGCGATGCCGAGAACATGGGCCGTGTCCACCGCTTCCTCGGGCTGACGGTGGGTGTCATCCACCCGCAGATGCCGCCGGCCGTACGCCGCCAGCAGTACCAGTGCGACATCACCTACGGCACGAACAACGAGTTCGGCTTCGACTACCTGCGCGACAACATGTCGTGGAGCGCCGAGGAGCTGGTCCAGCGCGGGCACCACTTCGCCGTGGTCGACGAGGTCGACTCGATCCTCATCGACGAGGCCCGCACACCGCTGATCATCAGTGGCCCGGCGGACAACCCGACCCGTTGGTACACGGAGTTCGCCCGCATCGCCCCCCTCCTGGAGAAGGAGGTCGACTACGAGGTCGAGGAGGGCAAGCGGACAGTCGCGATCACCGAGTCCGGCGTGGAGAAGGTCGAGGACCAGCTCGGTATCGAGAACCTCTACGAGTCGGTGAACACCCCGCTCGTCGGCTACCTCAACAACTCGCTGAAGGCCAAGGAGCTCTACAAGCGGGACAAGGACTACATCGTCACCGACGGTGAGGTTCTCATCGTCGACGAGTTCACCGGCCGGGTGCTGCACGGCCGGCGCTACAGCGAGGGCATGCACCAGGCGATCGAGGCCAAGGAAAAGGTCGAGATCAAGCAGGAGAACCAGACCCTGGCGACGATCACCCTCCAGAACTACTTCCGCCTCTACGACAAGCTCTCCGGCATGACCGGTACGGCGATGACCGAGGCCGCCGAGTTCAGCCAGATCTACAAGCTCGGCGTCGTCCCGATCCCGACCAACAAGGCGATGGCCCGTGCCGACCAGCCGGACGTCGTCTACAAGACGGAGATCGCCAAGTTCGACGCGGTCGTGGAGGACATCGCAGAGCGCCATGAGAAGGGCCAGCCGGTCCTCGTCGGTACGACCAGCGTCGAGAAGTCGGAGTACCTGTCCAAGCAGCTCACCAAGCGCGGTGTGCGGCACGAGGTCCTCAACGCCAAGCACCACGAGCGGGAAGCGCTGATCATCGCGGAGGCGGGCCGGCGGGGCGCGGTCACCGTCGCCACGAACATGGCCGGCCGAGGCACCGACATCATGCTGGGCGGCAACCCCGAGTTCACCGCCGACGCAGAGCTGCGGCAGCGGGGCCTGTCGCCGGTGGACACCCCGGAGGACTACGAGGCCGCGTGGTCCGCGGCGCTGGAGAAGGCGCGGGCCTCGGTCGCGGCCGAGCACGAGGAGGTCGTCGCGGCCGGCGGTCTGTACGTGCTCGGCACCGAGCGGCACGAGTCCCGCCGGATCGACAACCAGCTCCGCGGCCGGGCCGGCCGACAGGGCGACGCCGGCGAGTCCCGCTTCTACCTCTCCCTCGGGGACGACCTCATGCGGCTGTTCAACGCCGCGGCCGTCGAGGGCATCATGGACCGTCTCAACATCCCGGACGACGTGCCCATCGAGTCGAAGATCGTGACGCGCGCGATCCGTTCGGCGCAGACGCAGGTCGAGGGTCAGAACTTCGAGATCCGCAAGAACGTCCTCAAGTACGACGAGGTCATGAACAAGCAGCGCACCGTGATCTACGAGGAGCGCCGCAAGGTTCTGGAAGGCGCTGACCTCCACGAGCAGGTGCGCCACTTCGTCGACGACACGATCGAGGGCTATGTCCGGGGTGCCACCATCGAGGGCTATCCCGAGGAGTGGGATCTCGACACGCTCTGGACCGGCCTCGGCCAGCTCTACCCGATCGGCGTCGACGCACCCGCCACCGACGATCGTGAAGGACTGACCTCGGACCTGCTGCTGGAGGACCTCCAGGCGGACGCGCAGGAGGCCTACGACCGCCGCGAGCTTGACCTCGGCGACAAGCCGGACGGCGAGGCGGTCATGCGTGAGCTGGAGCGCCGGGTCGTCCTCGCGGTGCTCGACCGCAAGTGGCGCGAGCACCTCTACGAGATGGACTACCTGCAGGAGGGCATCGGCCTGCGGGCCATGGGCCAGCGGGACCCGGTGGTCGAGTACCAGCGCGAGGGCTTCGACATGTTCCAGACGATGATGGAGGGGATCAAGGAGGAATCCGTCCGTCTCCTCTTCAACGTCGAGGTCCAGGTGGCCGGCCGGGACACGGACACCGGCGCCGCGGGCACGGCGGCTGCGGTCGCGGCACCGGCCGCGCCCGAGGCCCCGGTGGTGCCGGCAGTCCCGGCGGTCAGTCAGCCGGCGGCCCCGGAGCTGCCGGCGGCGCCCCCGGGCAGCGCCAGAACTGCACCGCCGGCGGCACCGGCCGGAGCACCGGCCACCCAGGCGCCGCCGCCGGTCCTCGTCAAGGGTCTCGAGCCGCGCCGTCCCACCGGGGGGCTTCAGTACACGGCTCCCTCTGTCGACGGGGCGGCCGGGCCTGTCACCACCACGGTTGACAACGGAACTGTGCGGCCGGGCGGAGCGGGCGGCGGGCGTGGCCCGGCGAGCGCCGGAGTCGGTGCCCGTGGCGGCGAGGCCGGCGCCGGGCGGACGGCGCGGAACGCTCCCTGCCCCTGCGGATCGGGCCGGAAGTTCAAGCGTTGCCACGGCGACCCTGCGCGTCGCAACGACGGCGGCATCGGAGCCTGACCCGGAGCGGGCCCCGTCCCGGCCAGCCTGGCGGGGCCCGAGCCTGGCGGGGCCCGAGCAGGCGCGCGGCCGTGGGAACCGGTCAGCCGAGTTGCAGGGTGGTTACCTGCCAGCGGTCGGCAGCGAGTTCCATCCGCAACGCCATCGCCCGCATCCGGGGCCCGCGGCTGACAACCGCGCTGACCTCCGCGATTCCCGGCAGCGGCTCGCTGACCCGGACGCTGCGCACCTGGCCGGGCTGGCGGTTCGTCAGCACCGACGCGGTCCGCTGAAGATCATGCTGTAGCGCTGCCGTGGTCCAGGGTGCGAGGTGCGCCATCGGTCGGGCACCGGAGAGCACCTCGACGATCAGCCGCACGACGACCGCGGCCGTCCGCCGCGGATCCGGCGGTTTCCACGGCTGCGCCGGCGGGCCGGCTTCGGCCGCACCCCCGGCCTTCTGGCGGCCTGCCTGCGCCGCGGATGATCCGAGGCGGTCCGGCCCGGACCGCGGGCGGCGTGATGTGCCCGCTTCGCGGTGTCGGGGCAGCCGGATCGATGGCTGCTCGGGTGGTCGGGCCAGTACTGCCCCCCGCTCGGCGAGCCGGCGGGCGCCGCTGGTCACCTCACGAGGCGCAGTCGGTGTCGTGGTGCGTCCCGGACGGCCGGGCAGGGAACGCCCGGGCGGGCGAGGACGGACGGCAGGGTCGGCCCTGCCGTCCGGGGCGAGCTCATCGTCGTAGGGCGGATCGGTCGGCCGCACGGGCAGCAGCCCGGGAGCGGCGGTCACGTGCGGGGATCGGCGACGGGGCAGGGTCAGGGCGGTCGTCGCGGTCACGGCGGGCCTTTCGCGGGTGGTCGGCGCGGTCGGCGCGGTCGGAGGTGCTGTGTTCCGAGTGCGTTCGGGATGTGGGCCCGGTCGAGGGCGAGGCCTGGTGGGCAGGCAGACCCGGTGGCGGAGGCAGACCCGGTGGCGGAGGCGACGCGGCGCCTGGTTCCGATCACCGGCCAGCTCAGCGGGCCGGCGGCGGGACGAGGCGCTGACCGGGCAGGATGACATCCGGATCAGGTCCGATCACGTCCGAGTTCGCGGACCACCACCGTGGCCACTCGGCGGCGATCTGGTCGGATGTCGCGCCCGGTCCCAGATGGCGGGCCACGATGGACCAGAGGCTGTCTCCACGTAGTACGACCACCTCCTCGGACGGCCCTCCCGGGCTGGACCGCGGGGCCGGAGCCGGGGCGGGCGTGCCGGGCACCGTCCCCGGAGTGCCCGTCCCCAGTGGGGCCGCCGGCACCATCGGATCGCCGGCGCCTGCCTGGCCGGTGGCGCCTGCGCGGTCCGGGCCGTCGGCGCGCCCACCCGCTTCGGCCTGACCGCCCGTACCGGCCTGACCGCCCGTACCGGCCTGACCGCCCGTACCGGCCTGACCGCCCGTACCGGCCTGGCCCGCGGCACCAGGCTCGTTGCCGGTGCCGGCACCTGGGGATGGCGACGGGGTCTGGTCGGGGTGGCCGAGGAACGGCCAGCCCTGTTCCGACGCGCGTACGGGCGCGGGTCGGCCGCCGGGGTCAGGGGCGGCCGTGGCGGAGGGCGGCTGCGTCGCGCCCGAGAGAGCGTCGGCCGCGCTGACCGGGGTCAGGGGCACGATCAGGACATCGTCCGGGAGGACGTCGCCGAGCACGGCGCTCAGTTCCTCCGCACTGGTTGGTGCCGGCCGGCCCGTGCCGCCGCCCGCGGGCGGCGAGGCCGTGCTCGGCGGCGAGGCGGTCGGCGTGCCCGGGCGTCCGCTGGTGTCGCCGTGGCCGAGGAAGGGCCAGCCCTGCTCGGACGCCCGCGGCGAGCTCGCGCCGGTGGCTGGCGGATCGGCCCAGGATGCGCCGGGCGCGGCGGACATCGGGGCCGTGCCGGCGGTGGTCGACTGGGTCGTGCCCGAGGCCGCGGCTGCCGGGCTCGCGGTGAGGAGCGGGCTGACACTGGCTGCGACGAGTGTGACGCCGAGACCGACCTCGACGATGCGCCGGACGGCCCTGGGAAGCACGCGGCTGGCCAGGGCCGCGAAGAGCCGACCGGCCGCGCCCGGCAGCGCGGCGAGCGACCCGAGGATCACTCCGGCGCACAGCCACAGCAGGCAGACCCAGGCGATCAGCCCGAGGCAGTTGGCGAGGGCCAGCTCGGGGGCGTCACGGAACCACGGCCCGATCTCCCCGAGCTCCGAGGGGAGGTCGGCCAGTCTCGGCCCGAACAGGACCAGTACGGCGGCGATGCCGAGTGCGGCGACACCGCCGCCCACCCGCGCGGCGGTGTCCCGTGTTGCCCCTGAGATCATGCTCCGTACCCGTCCGTCCGCTCTGGGTTCGGTGGGTGCCTGTCTCGGACGACCTTCGCTGCTTTGGTCGTGAGTAGGCCGAGGTGTCGTCGTTGGCTGGTTCGGCGACCGTGTTAGCTCGGGGTCAGGGAGCTCATGCACGGACGATGCCGTTTGGTTACGTTTGCTTGTGTAACCCGCCAGAAGATGGATGTCAATCCGCTCTGCTTCGCTTGTCCAGCCTGGTGGTGGCTGACCTGGAAAAACGGAGGAACGCGCCGAAATGCGGTGGGAGGATCTCTTCTCGGATCTTGAGCTGCAGTGGGAGGCGGCCGAGGCGGCCGAGCTTGAGGCGGAGATCGCCGACCGCAGCCGGCGGGAGGCCGCCTACCTCCGGATGCTCGACCGGATGCGGCCCGCGGTGGGCGCGGAGGTCCGCTGCCTGTTGCGTGGGGGCCCGGGCCCGGGCCCGCTCGCCATCACCGGCCGGCTCTCGGCACTCGGAGTGGACTGGCTGCTGGTCAGTGAGGCCGGCTCGAACGAGGTGCTGGTACCTCGCGCCTCGTTGCTCGCGGTTCGCGGGTTGACGACCATCTCGGCGCAGCCCGGCCACGAGGGGCGTCTGGCCGCTCGCCTCGATCTGCGGCATGTAGTGCGTGGGCTGGTCCGTGACCGGAGCGTCTGTGCGGTCGCGTTGCTCGATGGCGCGGTGCTCACCGGGACGCTGCTGCGCGTCGGCGCGGATTTCCTTGAGCTCGCCGAACACCCGCTGGGGGAGTTCGCGCGCCGCAATGACGTTCGCTCCGGCTGGACGGTGCCCTTCGACGGGCTCGCCTACATCCGGAGAAGCTGAGACCGGGCGAGGCAGACCCGGGTCAGTCGTCGGGCATGGCCTCGTTGCGGCTCATCGGGTTCGCCGCGACGAAGGCCCGGGTCTGCTCGTAGGCGCGCTGGATGTAGGCCTCGAGCTCGGTCCGCTCGACCCGCCACTGCCCGCGCCCGCCGATCTTGATCGCCGGGAGCTCACCAGAGCGGACGAGCGCGTAGGTCTGGCTGGCCGAGATGTTGAGGATCTCCGCGACATCGCTGAGCTGAAGGAAGCGGTCGTTCATCAACGCCCCCTCTCCGGTGACGGTCGGCGCGTCTTCCCTGTGTATCAGAGTTTCCGCGTGACATCGCGTTCGAATGCCTCGGCTTGTGGATAACTGCACGCGATACCGCTTGATGAGCTGTCTCCTGGCAGCTGCCGTCGACCCGAAGAAGCAACGACGGGCGAGTCCGAGCCGGCGGCGCCGGGCTTCCCGCCGCCCGCCGCGCGGGTCGTCGTCCCAGGTCAGGGGCTCCGTCGGCCACCGGTTGTCCAGCAGGCTTATGCCCCGCGACGACTACGACGCATCGTGAGAGCACCGTCAGGCGTCTTATGTACGGGAAGCAGGCCGGGCGGCCATAGTGACCGGTTGGGCCGTTATGGCCGACAGGACCGGTTGGCGGTTGTCGACCACGTACGCTCTGCGACCGTAAGGTTCGAGGAGTGCCGAGGCGTCGGCGAGTGAGGAGGGCCTGGTGACCGAGCTGACCATCGCACCGGCGCGGCCGGAGCCGACTCCACCGGTGCCGCCGTCGCCGCCGGCGCGCCGGCTCGGCCGCCGCCGGTGGCGCGACTCCCGGCTGCTCGTCGGCGTTCTGCTGGTGCTCGTGTCCGTTGTCGCCGGCGCCCGCCTGTTCACGGCGGCGGACCAGACCCGCCAGTGGGTGGTCGCCGCGGCCGACCTCCCGGCCGGGCACCTGATCGTCGAGAAGGACCTGCGCACGGTCAGCGCCCACCTCGACGGCGCCACCTCCGACCGTTACTACCCCGGCGACCGCCGGGGCGACCTGGTCGGTGCCACCCTGGCCCGCCCGGTCAACGCGGGCGAGCTGGTCAGCGGTGCCGACTTCGCCGGCTCGGGAGCACCGGCGACAAGGCTGGTGCCGGTGATCGTCAAGTCCGGCCGGGTGCCCGCGCTCGTTCCGGGTGATCATGTCGACGTCTTCGTCTACCAGCCGGATGGCGTGCCACCCGCCGACGGCGGCGGCACGGGCACGGAGGGCGCCGCGGGCACCGACGGTCCCGCGGCGGGGGAGCCGGTCACGGGTGGCGCCGGCGTGGAGATCCAGGTGCTGCATGACGTCGAGTTCGTCGCCGAGGACAGGCTGAGCGGTGGTGACCGGTCGCTGTCGCTGCGGGTGCCGGTGGACGATGCCATCCGCGCTGTCGCCGCGTCCCAGAGCGAGCGGGTCGACGTAGTGAAGCTGGAGCGGGACGCCCGCGGCGAGGTCGGGTCGTCCGGCCCGTCCGCGGCGCCGGGGTACGGTCGGTGAGCCTGCCGATCCTGACCGCGGTCACGGACTCGGTCATCGAGGCCGGGCTGGTCTCGGCCTTCGACCGGCGTGATCTCGGTGTCACCGTCGTCCGCCGCTGTGTGGACCTGCCGGACCTGCTGGCCGCCGCGACGACCGGGGCGGCGCGGGCAGCGCTGCTCTCCGCGGACCTACGGCGGCTGGACCGGGACGCGCTGATCCGGCTGGCGGCTTCCGGTGTGGCCGTCGTCGGCCTGATCGCGCCTGGTGACGAGGACGCCGACCGCCGGCTGCGTCAGCTCGGGGTGGCCGCGGTGATCCCCGCGGACGCCACCGCCGAAGTCGTCGCCGCAGCCGTCGTCGAGGCGACTCGTGCGCTGGCGGACATGGCCGCCCCGCCCGCGCTTCCCCCGGCCTTCAGCGAGCCGCTCACCGGGTTCCGGGGCGCTGCTGCCCTCGCTCCGGTGGGGGGCACGGCGAGCGGTGCGGACGAGCCCGCCGAACTCGTGGAGGGGCGGCTCATCGCAGTGTGGGGGCCGGTCGGCTCGCCCGGGCGCACCACGATCGCCCTCGGCCTCGCAGCCGAACTCGCCGGACTCGGCCAGTCGACCCTTCTCATCGACGCGGACTCCTACGGCGGCTCCATCGGCCAGCATGTCGGGCTGCTGGAGGAGGCACCGGGCCTCGCCGCCGCGGCCCGCTCGGCCAATCAGGGCCTGCTGGACGTTCCCCGGCTCGCCCTGCTGTGCCGCGATCTCGGTGGTGGGCTGCGGGTACTGCCCGGAATCTCCCGGCCCTCGCGCTGGCCGGAGCTGCGTCCCGCATCGGTGGAGACAGTCCTCGCGCTGTCGCGCCGGCTGGCGTCCTTCGTGGTCGTCGACTGCGGCTTCTGCCTGGAGACGGACGAGGAGCTGTCGTTCGACACGGCCGCGCCGCGGCGCAACGGCGCGACGCTGGCCGTCCTGGGGGCTGCCGACTCCGTGCTCGCAGTGGCGTCCGCGGAGCCGGTCGGCCTGGTGCGGTTCGTCCGGGGTCTGGCGGAGCTGCGTGAGGCGGTGCCCCTCGCCGACCCGTTGATCGTGGTCAACCGGCTGCGCGGCTCGGTGGTCGGAGGGGATCCGCGGCGGGAGGTGTCGCGGGCGATGGCCCGCCACACCGGTCGTGAACCGGTCGCGCTGGTCCCGCACGACCTCACCGGCCTGGACGCCGCCGCTGCCTCAGGTCAGCTGCTACGTGACATCGCCCCGACCTCACCGGCCCGGCTGGCGATACGTGATCTTGCTGACCGTTTTGTCGGGGTCTCCGGCGGGGCGCGGCGCCGGCGCTCGTCCCTGCGTCGCGCCTCCCGCTGACGTCTGACGTCTGACGGGTCCGCCGCGAGACCGTGAACGGCGCGCCGGAAGTCGCCGCGGGTCCGTCGTGACGTTGCGACGGTCCTGTGACGGACGTGCCGAGAGGGCCCGGTGGCACGCCTGCCCGCGGCCGTGTCGGTCCGCTTGAGGACGACTCGCTCCGGGCTGCGCATACCTGACAATACTAATTAAGCGGCGTGACATTCGGCTCAGTACGGTCTATTTCGCACGGCCGGCTGACGGGCGGTCTTCCGCATTGTCTGTCCGGTGGGGGCGGTGGCTGGCGGCGGCCCTGGTTACAGGGAGCGATTCGAGGGCATCGAATCGTCAAGCGGTTACCCGCGAGCAGTGGCGACATCCTGGCTTTGGGTGATAAGGGGGTTCAAGATCGCGTCCCGTGGTGAGGAGCGTGCTGCGGTTCGTGCAAATCGTGGTCGGTTAAGTGGTCGACTCGCCGCCATCCGCATCATTCGTCTGTCGGGTACTGAATCGTTGCTTTCGGGGACGTTACGTTAGTGTGTGCGTGGTCCGTCATCACGCAGGTCAGCGGGGTGACAGAACACGTTGATCGCTCGTTCGAGACGGCTGGGGGTGTGTCGGGTGAGCCGGGAGTACGCGAAGGCCGTGGGTGCCCGCCTGCGGGCAATCCGGATCCAGCAGGGGTTGTCGCTGCAGGGCGTTGAACAGAAGTCGCGTGGTCGGTGGAAGACCGCCGCGGTCGGTTCCTATGAACGTGGCGACCGAATGATCAGCGTCCATCAGTTGTCCGAGCTCGCCGGATTCTACGGCGTTCCCGTCTCGGCGCTGCTGCCAAACGAGGATCAGCTGCCACCGCGGGAACGCAGACCACGAACGGTTCTTAACCTCGAGAAGCTTGCCGAGGCTCCGCCGGACTCGTCCGCCCTGGTGCGGAGATGGGTCGCGCAGATTCAGCGGCAGCGGGACGACTACGCGGGGCACGTGCTGTCGATCCGTGATGGCGACGTCCGCGCGCTGGCGTTGCTGCACGACACGACGCCGCAGGAGTTCGCCGAGCGACTCCGTACCTGGGGAGTGCTGGAGACCAGCTTCCCCGAGGAGCACGAGCCGCCGGAGTAGACGAAGCCGCACCGTGGCCGCCGCGGAAACTGGCGCCGGATGCGCCGCCATCCGGAAGCGCCGCGGCGGAACGGGGCGGCCGACCCGGCACAACCGCCGGGTCGGCCGGGTTGTGACAGAAGAGGCGCGGACGGCCCGTTGAGGGAGCGGCGACATCGGTGTCAGCGCACACCCGGACCCGTGTGTGTGGCCGAAACACACCGCGCCGGGAGGTGACGCAATGCCGAGGAAGCGGGCTTCGCGTAGGGGACTCGTGCTCGGTGCGGGCGGTGTGCTCGGCTCCGCCTGGATGATCGGAGCGCTGCGGGCGATCGAGGCGGAACAGGGCGTGGACGTCCGTGACCACGATGTGGTGGTGGGGACGTCCGCCGGTTCCGTGATCGCGGCGCTGCTCGGTCTCGGGATCGGCGCGGACGTGATGGTGAACTCCGAACGGGGGGTCTTCGAACCGGGTTATCCCGTGTTGGACTACCGGGACCTGGGGGCCTCACTGCCGCCGAGGCCGCGGATGCGGATGGGATCACCGCGCCTGCTCACCGCGAGCGCTCTGCATCCGCGCCAGACGACACCGATGGTCGCGCTCGCCGCGCTGCTGCCGCAGGGCCGTGGGCAGATCGCCGCCATCGGCGACCTGGTGACCGCCGCTACCGAGCGGCTCGAACATCCGCTGAACCCGCTGGCGGCCAAGCATTCGACGGCAGTCCCGCCCGGCGCCCGGCGCGGACGCCAGCAGGAACCACTCGGGTCGAACGGCTGGCCCCTCCACCCGCGGCTGCACATCGTCGCCATGGACTTCGACACCGGCGGCCGGGTGCTGTTCGGGTCCGAGGGCGCCCCGCCGTCGCCCCTGTCCCACGCGGTGATGGCCTCGTGCGCGATTCCCGGCTGGTACGCACCGATCAGGATCAGCGGCCGGCGGTTCGTCGATGGTGGGACGCGATCGCCCGCGTCGCTGGACCTCCTCGCCGGCTCGAATCTGGACGAGGTGACGGTCCTGGCGCCGGCCTGCTCCTTCGAGAGCGACCGTCCACGCGGCGCCGTCGCCCTCGTCGAGCGGCAGATGCGCCGGGCCGCGACCCGGCGGCTGGCCCGCGAGATCGAGCTCGTCCAGGCTGCCGGAATCAAGGTCACGGTCCTGTGCCCAGGGCCGGAGGACCTCCAGGTCATCGGCGGCAACATGATGGACCTGACCAGGCGGGCCGAGGTGTTCGAGACGTCGCTGCGGACCTCGACGGCCGCGCTGCGGGCGCTGCCGGCTCCGACCGCGAGCCCGGTCGCGCGCCCCGCGCGGAGCACCACCGGCCCGCGGAGCACCACCGGTTCACGGAACACCACCGGTTCACGGAACACCACAGGAACACGGGGGACGACCGCGCCCACCCGGACAGCCACTGCGACGAGTCGGGCGGTGACCGCGCCCACCCAGGCGGGCACTGGGTCGGCCACTGCGTCGACGAGGGCCGGCACCGGCCCGACCAGGCGGGCCGCGGCTCCGACGCAGGACGCTGTGCAGGACGACACGGCGCCCACGCGCGGCGGCACGACCGGCCCGCGGGCGGGAGGGGGAACAACCCCGCGCACAACCCGGGGAACGTCCCGTGGAGCGGCCGGTGACGGATCCCGAGAGGAGAACGCGGACCTGGGGCTGGTCGGCTGAGCGCGGGTTGCGACACTGTGCCGCATGCGTGTCTACCTTCCCTCGACGCTGACCGCGGCCCGGGCCGTCCTGCGGGACCGGGCCGTGCCGGCCGGCACGGCTTTCGCGGTCACCCCGGCGTTGCGGGAGTGGTACAGCCAGTCGGACACCGAGGAGATGGAGTTCGTGGCGCTGCAGGGCGCGGCCCGGGCCTGCCTGCGGCTGCTCGATGCCGACCCGCAGGCCCCGCCCCGGCGGTTCGTCTTCGCCGCGGACGTGGACGAGCGGATTGTTCGCGTTCGCGATGACCTGGAGCGGGGCGCGGTCGAGATCCTCGAGCCCGTCCCGCTGGGCCTGGTGCGCGCGGTCCACACGGACGACCCGGCTGACACCGAGGCACAGGACGCGGTGCGCGCCGCGGTCGAGGCCGTGCTGGAGTCCGATCTCGGCAGTGAGGACGCCGCCTTCGTCGTGGACGGCGCGGAGGGCTTCGAACTCCTCTGGTTCGCCACCCAGGAGCTTCCCGACCTTCTCTGATTCCAGAGCGCGGTCGGCGTGGCCTGCGTTGATCCGCGGCGGCTCACCAGGCCTCGGGCCGGGCGAACCCGCCTGCCCGAGGTGTGACGACAACCAGCCGGAACAACAACGAGCTGTCGTCGATTGTCGACTGGTTGTCTTTCGGGGGCTTCGGGGTTGGCGGGCGTAGTCCTGCTGCGTCCGTTGTGCGAGATCCGGCCTCGGGCGCCGTGGCGGTCATGTCGTCCCCGCGTTGCTTTTGGTGCCCCGCGGCGGGTGTCGGCCAACGCACCGAATAGTGTTGTTGCTGAACTGGTTGCTCCCCCCATGGTTGTTCTTGTGTGGGCATGCGTACAGCTCCGGCCGTGGTCGGTCTGCGGCGTGTTCCACGGTTTCGCGGGGTCGGCGTCGGTGTTCCATCGTGTGTCCCTTGGCCTCGGTCTATCTGTGGCGTGATGTAGGAGGCTGGTGAACGGTGCTCTATCTCGCCGGGCAGATTCTGGTCTTCGTCCTGGTGGCGATGTTGATCGGCGCGGGCCTGGCATGGCTGTTCCTCGCCGCGCCCCTGCGGCGGCAGGCACGTGCTGCCGAGCTCGACGCGGCGGAGACCCCCAACCGTGGTGATGCCGGCGAGGAGACCAGTGCCGGCCAGGGGTGGAGTGTGTCCTCCAGTGGGTCCGTCGTTGCGTTCGAGGCGGACGGCCGCGGAGCTGCGACCCGGGACGACGTCGCCCGGTCCGCCGGTACGAGAACGCCCAGGCCGGTCGTGTCCGTGGGAGTCGACGCGCGCGGCGCGGCAGATGTGCTGGCTGGTGACGACGCATGGCGTCCGGCGGCGTCGAGGGTCTCGCCGGCGGATCTCGCCGAGCTGCTGACCCGTCTGCGGGATCAGGAACAGCGATGGGCCGCGGAGAAGGCCGAGCTGGCTGGGCGACTCGCCGCGGCGGAGCGGCAGGCCGCCGAGTCGGTGCACCGGGTGGTGAGCGCAGAGCAGCAGGTAGTGGTCGCCCAGGCGCGTATCGACGAGATCGAATCGGCCCTGCATGCGGCGCCGGCCGAGATCCCCGCGGCAGGCGTCCCGACCGTCGTCGAGCAGACGGCGGGCCCGGCTGGCGTGCCCGCGGCTGTCTCTGCCGTGCCGCCGCTTGTCACCGGCCCGGTCGAGGACGTGGAGACCGTCGTGGATCTGGCCCGAGAGACGGCGCGGCTGCGCGTGCATCTGGAGGAGGCGGAGACCCGCGCCGCCAAGTTCTCCTCGCGGCTTGCCATGGTCCGCACCGAGGCGGAGGGCGCCCAGCGGCAGGTCGCGACCATGAGCACCCGGCTGGACCGCCATCAGGCCGAATGGGCAGCCGAAAGGATCAGGCTGCTGGCCCGCATCGCCGAGGCCGAGGAGGCCCGCGCGAAGCTACCCGCGAACGATCCCGATGTCGGTGGCCAGCAGGCGGAGCTGCCCCTGAGCGACGATATCGACGACGTCGTCGAGGAGGAGGCTGTTCTGTTCCCACCGGCCGACGAGATCGTCCGACCGACAGATGAGCACCCGCCGGCAGACGAACGTGTCCTGCCGCCAGACGAGCGTACTTCGGGTGCAGGTGACCTCACTGCTTCCGGCGCCGGCGAGGCGCTTGGATCCGGCGAGGCGGTTGAGTCGGGCGAGGCGGTTGAGTCGGGCGAGGCGGTTGAGTCGGGCGAGGCGTGGGAGCCCGGCGAGGAGACTGATGCGGTGAGGCGACCGGAGTGCGATGGGGTCACGGTGCCCTCCCAGGCCGCGCGTGCCAGCGGCGGAGCCTTTGATGCCGGTCCGTTGCTGTACGCCGTTCACCGCGATGATGATCTTGAATTGGTCGGTGCCGCGCTGGTCGGCGCGGCGGTGTCGGCGGCCATGGCCGAACAGCACCACGTGAGCACCGCACCCGCCGCTGTGGTCGGCGCGGGTGGTGGCAGTCTCGGGCATGCCGCTCGGGGTACGCCGATGTCGTGGGGCGGCCCGGCTGAGCCCCTGCCCTCCTCCGACAACCTGAGGGAGATTGTCGGCGTCGGGCCCGTGGTCGAGGCGCGGCTACGCGTGCTGGGGATCACCAGTTTCCGTCAGCTGGCCGCCATGGGCGACACGGATGTCGACCGGCTCGCGAAGAAGCTCGACGGCTTCGGCGGCCGGATCATCTCCGATGACTGGGTGGGGCAGGCCCGTGACCTGCAGGCCCGCCACCACAGCGGCCTCGCCTGATCCACGGGCCTGATCCCCCACTGCCCGGGCCCGGATGTTCCACGGGAGGCGTGAACCCGGCCGGCCGGCCGACCGACCGGCGAGGCCTGACGGTTCCAGGCCTCGCCGGCCTCGTCGCACCCGCCCGCCCGGCGCCGGCAGGACGCCGCGCGCCGGGCGGGCGGGTGCGACGAGGCGGGGGTCCGGTGCCGGTCAGGGCCTAGAGGCCCGAGATGAGGCCCTCGATCTCAGCCTCGACAATGCGCCGGTCGGTCACGTCGACGTACAGCCACACGTGGCCGTGGTAGCCCTCCGGGCCCGCGAGCGGAATGTGGCTGCGCTCGAACACCCGGCCGTCGGCGAACATCACCGTCTCACGCCGCAGCGTCCGGCGGCGGCGCAGGAGGATGTCGAGTCGGTGAGCGAAGCCGGCTGGATCCTCCACCAGCCCGGGCATCGGCCGAATGTGCGCCCGGCAGTCCGTGCCGATGAGGTCGACCGGTGTCTCGGACAGGTCGAACAGGTCGCAGTACGCCTGGTTCACAGCGACGACGCGGGCGTCCACGTCCGCGACGAGCACGGCCGAGGGCAGTTCGGCGAGCAGCGTGGTCAACCAGCGCTCCCTCTCGTGGCACGCATCGGCGAGCCGCCGGATCTCGGTGAACGCGCATCCGCATCCACTGCCGTCGGCACCGTGCCCGTGCCCGTGCCGCGCGTCCGTCGACCCGCGACCAGGCTGGGACGCGAACGGATCTGTCGACCGTGAGCCCGACGCCGAGTTCCGCCCGGTCGACGAGTTCGACGAGTTCGGCGGGATGAAGGGATGCAGGCCGCTGACAGTGCTGTGCGCTGAGACGGCTGCACGCCACTCCGCCCCAGGTGGAAGTACGCCACCGCGGGGAGAGACCGCGCCGGGCCGGGGGCCCGGAGGAAGGCGGCTGTCCTCGCCGGCGTCCAGGTGTCGGCCGGCGTCCCGGCCGTCCGCCGCGCCGGGCCCGTGTGGCGTTCGTCCGGGAAGCCACGCTCGAGCCTGGCCCCGGGGTGGCCCGGCGAACGGAGCCTCCCGGAACGGCATGTCCCGGAACGGCATGTCGGTGAAGGGCATGTCGGTGAACGGGTGTCCCGAGGCATCCGGCCGGTGCTGATCACCAGGATCCACGGTCGGTGGGTCCACCTCGGCGGACGAGGGCCGGCGCGGGGACGGTACCGTCCAGCTCTGGCCGGGATGATCTACATCATTACTCGGGGGGAACCACAGGTCATCGGTGACCATGTCGAACCGGTCGAGTTCCTCGCGCAGCAGCTCGATGGTGTTCGGGCAGGTGGTGTCGCGCCCGTCGCCGACGGGAGCGGTGCCGCTCTCGGCTTCCGGGCCGGCCATGCCGCCGGCGGTGTCGTCCACCTCGCCGGTGGCGTTGGCAGCGAGGGAACCTGCAGCAGCATCCGAACCGGTCGCGTCCGAACCAGCGATGTGAGCGCCGGTCACGTCGGTACCCGCGGCGTCGAGCCCGGCGTCCTGGTGGGGGACGCGGGCCGCCCCGGACGCGCTGGTGCCGTCGTGCGCTCCCATGCTCGGCCGGCCGGCAGGGCCGGGGTCGGAGAGGGCGCTGAGCGTGCCGGCGAACCGCCGGTGTCCGTTCTCGCCGACGACCGCCGCCGCCCGAAGAATTGCTGGCCGGGCGCTGCCGTCGGGCTGGAGCAGGCGAATCTGGATCGTCAGCTCGTCACCCTCGGTCACGAGCTGGCGCCACCGCCTGCTGACGGCACGGACGTCCTCGGGGTGCACCGCCCGTTCCCAGCCGCGCCCCACGGCCTTGTCGCGGGGCACTCCGGTCAGCACGGTCCAGTGCCGGTTCACAAAGACATGCCGGCCTGAGACGTCTGCGGTGAATATCCCGACCGGGCAGTTCTCGACAACTCGTCGGAAAACATCCCATGCGGTCGCGAACACGTCGGACGGCTCGGGGCCATGGTGAGCCTTCATCGTTGTCCCCGGGTGAGAGTCGGTCGGCGTGCGCAGAACGCGGCCGCTTTCCACTGCGGTGGTGGAACAGCCGTGCCCGGTGGGCATTCGGCGGGGCGGGACAATGACTGACCGGGCACGTGAATGACCCCCGAGGCAGGCGTCGGCGGCGGTCGGCGACGTGGGAGGCGGTGTGGGGGAAGACCACCGGTCGGCGCGGACCGCGCGTTGTCGGTTTCTCTGTCATGGCGCGACGTTCGGGTTTCTGACCGCCGGCAGATTACCGCTCTCGCGGCCCGATCCCGCTGCACCCGGCCGGCGTTTCGATGGGGATCTCACGGCCTGTCGTCAGGCGCTGGGAAGGCGCTGCCGGAACAGATGGATGGCTCCGCGTAATCAGGGCAAAGGATGGCACTTTTCCCGTCGACACCCTCGAAGATCTGTCACGCAGAGTGACATCACTCCTGGGATCTGGTCGGGCTGCCGGCGGTGCGTGGCTGCCCGTGGTCCGACCCGGCGCCGAGGGGTCGCCGAGGTTGTGCGAACGTTGTTGCTTGCGTACCCCCTCGAAAGGGTTGATGGCGAGTGATCCGCTTTCTACGCTTCGTAGCGGTTGCCCGAAGCGTGTGGAGCGGGCCGCGCAGACATGAGCGAGGAGCGGCGATTTTCGGTGGCGGTGGCACGCGGGAACTGGATGGACGCGACCTCTCTGGTGGAAGGAGAGGTTCGTGAGCTGATCCGTCGTCGATCCCTGGACCCGGTACGGGAACCCGTGCACATTCGTCAGCTCGTGGACGACGTCGTCGCCGACTACGAGGAACGTGCTCTCACCAGTGATCTCCCGCCGGTGGTGGACCGGGATGTGACCGCCCGCACGGTCTATGACGCGGTGGCTGGTTTCGGCCCGCTGCAGCGGCATCTCGACGATCCCTCGGTAGAGGAGATCTGGATCAACGAACCCGGCCGGGTGTTTGTCGCCCGGCACGGCCGCAGCGAGCTGACAACCACGATTCTCACCCACGACCAGGTGCAGGACCTGGTCGAACGCATGCTGAAGTCGTCCGGGCGCCGGGTCGACCTCTCCACCCCGTTTGTTGACGCGATGCTGCCTGACGGCTCCCGACTGCACGTCGTCATCCCCGACGTCACCCGTGTGCACTGGTCGGTGAACATCCGCAAGTTCGTCCTGTCCGCCGGCAGCATGGACGAGCTCGTCTCGCTCGGAACGATCACCCCGCACGCGGCACTTTTCCTGGAGGCCGCGGTCATCTCCGGCCTCAACGTCATCGTCGCCGGCGGTACCCAGGCCGGGAAGACGACGATGCTCAACTGCCTGGGCTCGGCGATTCCCGCCCGCGAGCGGGTGATCAGCGTCGAGGAGGTCTTCGAACTGCGCCTGCGTGCACCCGACTGGGTGGCCATGCAGACCCGTCAGGCGAACCTGGAGGGCTCCGGGGAGATCCGCCTGCGTCGCCTCATCAAGGAGGCGCTGCGGATGCGCCCGGACCGGATCCTCGTCGGCGAGGTGCGTCAGGAGGAGGCTCTCGACCTGCTGATCGCCCTCAACTCCGGGCTGCCCGGCATGTGCAGCCTGCACGCCAACTCGGCCCGCGAGGCGGTCACCAAGCTGTGCACCCTCCCGCTGCTCGCCGGGGAGAACGTCACGCACTCCTTCGTCGTGCCGACGGTCGCCGCCAGTGTGGACATCGTCGTCCACCTCGCCAAGGAGGCCGACGGCCGGCGGCGGGTCACCGAGATCGTCGGGCTCTCGGGGCGGGCCGAGGGCGACATCGTCGAGGTCGCCCAGATCTTCTCCAGCCGCGGCGCCATGCTGCTGCGCGCCGACGGCTACCCGCCTCACCCCGATCGGTTCCTGCGCGCCGGCTACGACCTGCCCGCCCTGCTCAGCGCACCCGCCCACGAGCGGGGCCACCCGCAGATCGCTGTTGAGCGCTGATGGGCATCCTGCTCGGTCTCGTCCTCGGCCTCGGCCTGTTCCTGATCGTGATGAGCGGACGTCCACGCGCACGCGGCGCGGCGGCTCGCACCGAGGCCGGCTGGGCCCGGGACCTGCGCGAGACGCTGGCCCAGGCGGGCATCCGCGGTGTCAGCCCACAGCAGTTCGTGCTGATCAGCGTCGCGCTGGGGCTGGTGGTCGGCCTGGTCATCCTGGCCTTCTCCGGCACGTTCTCCCTCGCCGGGGCCTTCGCGGTGTTCGCCTCGTTCCTGCCCCGCCAGCTCGTGCTGCGCCGCCGCCGCTCCCGCATGCACGACCTGCGCGAGGTCTGGCCGGACGTCGTCGACAACCTCGCCAGCGCCGTGCGCGCCGGCCTGTCGCTGCCGGAGGCGCTCGCCGCGGTCGGTGTGCGCGGCCCGGTGCCGCTGCGCCCCGCGTTCACCCGTTTCGGCGAGGACTACCGCGCCACCGGATCGTTCACCACCTGCCTCGACCGCCTCGCCGACGAGCTGGCCGACCCCGTCGCGGACCGGATCATCGAATCGCTGCGGATGGCCCGCGAGGTCGGCGGCACCGACCTCGGCCGGCTGCTGCGCACCCTGTCGACCTTCCTGCGGGAGGAGGCGCGCACCCGCGCCGAGCTGGAGACCCGCCAGACCTGGACGGTGAACGCCGCCCGGCTCGCCATGGCCGCGCCGTGGATCGTCCTGCTGCTGCTCGCCAGCCGCGGCGAGAACATCCGGGCCTATGACAGCCCGACCGGGGTCGCCGTCCTCGCCGGCGGGGCCGGCGTGTCCGTCCTGGCCTACCTGCTGATGAAACGGATCGGGCGGCTGCCCGAGGAGGAACGGGTGCTGCGCCGATGACACACACCCCGCACACCGAACGAGGCCGGCCGTGAGCGCGGCGGCGACCGGCGCGCTGCTCGGCCTCATCCTGGGGACCGGCCTGGTCATCGTGATCTACCGGTCGCCCCCCGCGCGCCGGGTGCGGCTCGCCGACCGGATCGACCCCTACCTGCGCGACACACCGTCCCCGTCACGGCTGCTCATGGAGACTCCGCGCCGCCGGGACGGCGACGCCCCGAGCGGGGCCGGACCGGGCGCCGGGTCCGCGGCAGGGGCAGGGGCCGCATCCGGCGAGAACGCGGAGCATTCCCACCGCGCCCGTGCCCACGCCCGAGGGACGGCGGCGGCGTCCCGCCTGGGCCTCGGAACGGTCGAGGCGCTCGCCCGCCCGTTCCTCCACGACGCCGCGGCGCGCCTCGACCGCTTCCTCGGCGGCCGGGCGGCACTCACCCGCCGGCTCGTCCAGGCCGGCAGCCGCACCTCGATCGAGGAGTTCCGGGCCCAGCAGGTGATCTGCGCGGTGACCGGCGCGCTGCTCGGCGCCCTCGTCCTGGCCGCGCGCACCCTGCTCGGCATCGGCCCGCCGGCGCTCGTCGGCGTCGCGCTCGTCGTCGCCGGCACCGCCGGCGGCACCCTGGCCAGGGACTGGTGGCTCAGCCGCGCGATCCGCGAGCGCGAGGACCGGATGCTCATGGAGTTCCCCACCGTCGCCGAACTGCTCGCCCTCGCCGTCACCGCCGGTGAGTCGGCGATCGGCGCGTTGGAACGGGTCAGCCGTCTCACCCGCGGCGAGCTCGGCACCGAACTGCGCCTCGCGCTCGCCGACGCCCACGCCGGCGCCACCCTCGTCCAGGCACTCGAAGGCATCGCCACCCGCACCCCGCTGCCGCCGCTCACCCGCTTCGTCGACGGCATGGCCGTCGCCATCGAACGCGGCACCCCGCTGGCGGACGTCCTACGTGCCCAGGCGGTGGACGTCCGTGAGGCGGGGAAGCGCCAGCTGCTGGAAGCCGGCGGGCGCAAGGAGATCGCGATGATGATCCCGGTCGTCTTCCTCATTCTCCCGACGACGGTGATCTTCGCCTTCTACCCGGCGCTCGTCAGCTTCACGGTGATCGCCCAATGACATCCGCACAGAGCCTCGGTGACGTCCACCGGGGCCCCGGCGAGGTCCACGGGGCAGCCAGGCTCGCTCGGGCGGCGGCCCGCGCGGAAGACGGTGCGCACGCGGTGAGGCGCCGCGGCACCGGATCAACATCGGGAGGGGACATGAGAAGGTTCAGCGGAAGGCCAGGCCAGGCCGTCTCACAGGCGGCGGCACGATGGTCCGCCTGGCAGGCACGCCGGGTCGCGGCCGGCTCGGACCGCGGCGACGTGCCCGGCTGGGTGATGGTGACGGTGATGACCGCCGCCCTGGTGGTCGCGATCGCCACCCTCGCCACGCCTGCGCTGCAGTCACTGTTCACCTCGGCCATCGAGCAGGTGACCGGCATCGGCGGCGACTGACCGGGCCGTGCGCGGACGCCGCAGAACTCCTCGCATGCCTCCTCGCATGCCTCCACCGGACACGGGCGACGGCGACGGCGACGGCGACGCTCAGGCGGACGCCGGATCTCCCTGCGCGCAGGACGGCGCGGACAACGGTTCGGCGATCGTCGAGTTCGTCCTCGTCGGGACCCTGCTGCTGATCGTCATCCTGGGCGTCATCCAGGTGGGCCTGGTCCTGCACGTGCGCAACACCCTGGCCGCGGACGCCGCCGAGGGTGCCCGGCATGCCGCGAACGTGGACGTGCCCGCTGTGGAGGGCGGCACCTACGCCCAGCAGCTCATCGCCGAGTCGCTGCCCGGACGCTCCGACACCGTCTGCACCGGGCAGGAGGAGGAAGGGCCCGGAGACATCCCGCTGGTCCGGGTGACCTGCACCGTGGTCGTCCCGCTCAGCCTCGTCCCGCTCGGTGACGGCGTGACCCTGACGGTGACCGGCCACGCCGTGAAGGAGACCCCGTGACCCCACGGCTGGGACGTCTCGCCCGACCGGCCCGCCTCCTCCGCCAGATCCCGCGCGCGGGCAGGCTTACGAGACGCGCCCTGTCCGGTCGGGGCGCGAGGGCAGGAGACGCGGATCGCGGCTCCGCGATGATCGAGTTCGTGGGCCTGTCGCTGGTTCTCCTGGTCCCGTTCGTCTACCTCTTCCTTGCAGTTTTCGCTGTGCAACGGGCCGCCTTCGGCGCGACCCAGGCCGCACGCGAAGCCGGCCGCGCCTATGCCACCGCCCCGAGCGAATCCGCCGGCCTCGAACGCGCCCGGCTCGCCGCCCAGCTCGCCTTCGCCGACCAGGGCATCCACTCGGCGCCCGAGATCAGGTTCGCCCCGGAGGACGCCGACTGCGGCGCCGGCAGCCCCGGTGACGGCGCCGCCACCCTCGAACCGGGCGCCCGCTTCGTCATCTGCGTCCGAGCCCTCGTCGCCCTGCCCGGCGTCGGCGCCATCGCCGGCAGCCTCGCCGACGTCACCGTGAACGGCCAGTTCACGGTGGTCATCGACGCCTACAGAGAAGATCGTTCGGGCCTCTGACCTGCGGTTTTGCTGCAAAGAAGATCAAATATCTTGTTGTATCGCGCTCCTGCAACGGTAAACCGGTGTCCGTGGCTACCGCCGACGGACCCTGGCGCCGCTCATTCGATCTTGGTTGCGAAGCCTGCGGGCCGCTGCCAAACCCGAGACGACGATCAAGCAGTACCGGATCGCCGTCACCGCGCTCGACCAGTTCCTGGCCGAGCGCCAGACCGAGGATCTCGACGTGCGCGGGCTGCGGAGTGCGACCGTCGACTGGCTTGTCAAGCTGAACGGCGCGGGCTACGCCCCGGCGACCGTCGCCGTCCGCTTCGCCGCGTGCTCCCGGTTCTTCGCCTGGTGCGTCGCGGAGGAGGAGCTGCCGGGGAACCCGATGGCGGGGCTGGAACGGCCCAGCGTCCCCGAGAAGCCGGTGCAGGTGCCCGCGGCGGATACGGTCACCGCTCTGCTCAAGGCCAGGGCTGGACGGGATTTCCGCTCGCGGCGCGACCATGCTCTCATCCGGCTCCTGGCGGACACCGGGATGCGCCGTGGCGAGTGCGCGGCACTCAAGGTCGCCGAGATCGACCTGGATTCGCAGGTCGCGTACATCACCGGCAAGGGCAACCGGCCGCGGGTCTGCCCGTTCGGCGCCAAGGCCGCCCAGGCTCTCGACCGGTATCTGCGGGCCCGGTCTCGCCACAAGGGCGCGCGTCTCGATGATCTGTGGCTCACCGAGCAGCGTGCGTCCGGCCTGTCGGACCAGATGAGATCGGGGTCATGGTCCGGGACCGCGCCGCCGCTCTCGGCTTCGAGCTGCACCCGCACCAGCTGCGCCACCTGTTCGCGCACACCTGGAAGGCCGAGGGTGGCAACGAGGACGACCTCATGCGGCTCGGCGGGTGGCGCTCCCACATGGTGATGCGCCGCTACGGCTCTGCCCTGGCGGACGAGCGTGCTCGCGAGGCGCACCGCAGGATGAGCCTGGGAGATCGTTTCTAGCGAGCTGGCCGCGCGCTGTCAGCCATCGTGGTGGCGCAACGTAATCGTCAACCGGGCAGGGAGGGGTGCTTACGTAAGCGGCCTCCCGTCCCCAGAGCCCGAATCCCCGAAAATCACACTGCGCCGGTCCCTTCCGGATCACGTGGCCGCGTGATTTGTGTACTGCAGTGGTGGTCGCTCTGGGTAACGGGCGTGGGTTCGACCTGGCTGATCGGTATCACGGTCCTTCGAGACCGATGATGGTTCCGAAGGGGTCGACGAGCTGGCAGATTCGTCGTCCTTCGGTGACGGTGAGCGGTCCGCGGTGGTGCCGGCAGCCGGCGTCGAGGAGCCGTCCGCGGACGGCGTCGAGGTCGGTGACAGACCAGTAGATGACGGGGGATCCGCCGCGTGGGTTGCGGTCGTCGTCGGCCTGGTGGAATCCGAGTTCGACGCCGGACACGTCCAGCCAGGCGTAGACGGAGTCGCCGTCGACGTCGAGGTGCACCGGGGCGTCGAGGACGCCGGCCCACCAGCGTGCGGACTTCTCGGGATCATCGGCGAAGGTCATGACGGTGGTGGGCGGTCCGAACACGGGAGTGCCTCTCCGCGGGGGCGATGATCTGGAGAGGCTATCCAGCCGCTGTGGTCTGCGGTGGGTCACCGGTCGAGGCCGTGCAGCGATTCCAGGCCGGTGGCCGCGGCGAACCACCTCAGCGCGGCGAGCAGATCCCGATCCGTCCAACGTGCCCCGAGCTGGCGCAGGTGGTGGACGTAGCGGGCCCGTACCCATGGCCCTGACCGTGGATGGCCGATCTCGCCGGCCAGGTAGGCGAGAGTCACCACGTCCGGCAGCCCGGTCACGTCCGGACGCAGGGTCTCGACGTCGACGAGTGCGAGTCCGCCGTCTCCCCGCGGACGGACGTGATCGCCGTTCAGGTCCAGGTTGCCCAGGGGCACATGCGCCGGGCCGTGCGCGGCCTCGACGAGGCGCAGCATCTCCCGCCATGCCCCCGTGTCGTCCACCCACGCGGGGTTCGCGACTGCGGTCCCGTCGATCCGCCAGGTCGCCATGGGTTCCCGCAGTGGGGACGGCCATCGCGCGGAGGCGGTGTGCACCCGTGCCACCAGGGTGATCAGGTCGTCGAAGGTGTCCCGGTCGGTCAGATCCGCGGTGTGGGGCAGGTAGTCCACGAGCAGGGTGCGGGACGTGTCGCAGCTTGCGCGCAGGGCGGGGAGTACCTGGTCGGCCGTGAGAAGGTCGTAGGCGAGCCGTTCGCCGAGGTATGCAGCCGTGTCGGCGTGCCGTTTCAGGACCGCCAGCGGTGGGCTGCCCACGGTGAACACCGCGGACCGGTACCGCGCGGTCAGGCACCGCACCGGCCCGTCTGCCCGGGGGTAGCGGTGCTGGAGGATCGCGGCGGCCTCCGCCGCCGCAAGGGCCTGGTCTGTGGTGAGCGGGTCGGCCAGCCACCCGTCCGGCCGGGTCCGGGCCGCACCGGCGAGTGGTCCGACCGCGACGGCGCTCATCGGATGCTCGCGGGCGCCGGGTCGAGGCGGGCGAGGCTTTCGGCATAGCAGCGTGCGGCCAGGTCCGGGCGCTGGTGCTCCCCGTACACGGCGAACAGGGCGTACACCGGGGAGTCGAGGCGCTCGCCGACGTGCCAGCCCTGGTAGGAGCCGCCGACGATGTCCCAGATCTGCACGTGTCCGGTGAGGAGCGCGACGAGATCCTGGTAGAAGACCTCGATGCCGAACGGGTAGCGGGCCATGGCTTCGTCGCGGCTGGTCGTGGCAACCGGCACGAACACGGGGCCGGTGATGTCCCACGCGAACGACAGGGTCTGTCCCGGCTCGCCGGGCGGGGCCAGCAGCCGCAGCACGAGCCGCTGCCCGTCGAGCGGGCCAGCCAGATAGTCGTGCAGGGCGCAGGCGAGAGCGCCGGTGCGAGTCGCGATCAGCTGCCGGGCCAGCCGCGGTAGTTCGCTGTCGACGAGCCGTTCGGCTACCGCCCACGAGTCGGGGCCGAGCATCGGTGCGACAGGGGTCGGATCGACCGGCCACGGGTCGGTGACGAAGGCGTCGAGTGCGTCTCGCCCGGTCTGTTCGGCGGCGGTGTCGAGGGTGACCCAGTCGGCGGTGCCGGTGGTGACGGGTCCCTGCGCGGGGAGGATGAGCTGGTTGCCGGGGCGGGGTCCGTGGACGCGGAAGAGGTGTTGCAGCGCGTTCGCATGCTCGGCGAGCGTCCGATGGTCGGCGTAGAGGAACGGGCCGTGAGGGCTGCGGGGTGCGGTGAACCCGTTCCCGCACAGCGCGACCTCGCCGACGCCGTCGAGCGGTTCCAGATAGTCGATCAACAGGGTGTGCAGGGCCTGAATGCCGGTGGCGCGGTTGCGGGGCCGGTCGAGCCCGGGGAGAAGGTTGACGTCCGCGCCGAGAGCGCCGAAAGGCACGGACTGGGTGTTGTTGGAGACGATCGCCAGGTACGGCGCCGGCATCTGCCCGGCGTGCACCTGTTCCAGGTAAAGGTCGGACACGTCGGCGTCGACACCGATGAACACAATCCGGGCGGACCCGGCCGCGCGGATAACCGGCTGGACTACCCGGGATTCCCAGATCCCGACGCGGCCGTGCCACGTCTTAGGGAGATTTTTTACGCCACGGTAAACTGGCGTGGTTTCGTTCACGCCAGACGTGCGTCTTCGCAGGTCAGCACAGCGAAGAACGTCGATTGAACGGCCAGTTCACCATGGTCCTCGATGCCTATCGTGCCGACAGACGAGAGACCCAGTAGTGCCAGTGATTCCTGGCGTTCACGGTGTTAAGCGGGATCAAGCGGTTTTGCGCCGTCCAGCGGGCTTCTTGTGGATTATGATCATGATTGGTGCTGCCAACAAACGGGCCCTGCCGTGGCCGGCTGGCGGCAGGGCCCCGTCGGGCGGGTGGCAGTCAGGCGACGGTGTAGCTCGAGTCGTCGAACTCGGCGGTGACCTTCAGTTTCCCGCCGAGGGCCTCGACGTAGGCGCGCAGAACTGACACGGAGACCACGTCGAGCTTGCCCCGTTCCACATCCGAGACGCGGGGGCCGGAGACGCCCATCGTCGCGGCGACTTCACGTTGGGTCAGGGTACGGCTGCGCCGCACCTCGGCCAGCCGGTAGGCGTGGATCTCGTCGTCGAGGCGGCGCTGCCCTGCCTCGCGGTCGGCGTCGCTGCGGAGCGGGTGGCCCGCGGCGGTCCGTGCCTGCTCGGCTTGGCGCTTGACGTCTTCCCATCTCAGTGCTGTCACCGGTATTCCCTCCCGTCGAGTTCGGCCAGATGGAGGTCATAGCGTTCGTCGGCCTGGGGTATGGCTGTCTCGTACCAACGCTGCCAGTCGCCGGATTTGTCCCCGGCTACCACCAGCACCGCCCGGCGGACCGGGTCGAACGCGAACAGGATCCGGATCTCGCTCCGGCCCGTCGAAGCCGGCCGCAGCTCCTTCATGTTGTGGTGGCGCGAACCCTTGATCCGGTCCACCAGCGGCCGACCGAGCGTCGGGCCTGTAGCCGCAAGCCGATCGATCGCGTCTTCAACGAGGTCGGCCGAGCGGGGGTCGTTCTTGGTCAGGTCAACGAACCATGCGGCGACATCGTCGACCAAGAGCACTTCCCAGCGCGACACTGCAACAGCTTAACCCAGAAGTTAAGTAGGAGCTCACTGATCCCAGGACGGCGAGGTAGATCACTAGCCCCAGCTCTCCCCCCTCCACCTGGGGACTGGCTCCGCTCGGAGGTGGAGCGGAGCGTCCAGGATCGCTCGCCCCGTCGACATGCGCGCTGCCCCGAGGGCGGTCCCCGGCGGCTGTCGCGACGATCACGGGTAGTGATCGTCGGTCGCGACGGGGTGCCGGGCGTACGGTCGCGAGCTCGGGTCGAGGGCCGGGCGGTGCCGCTTTTCTCGTCTTCGTCCTGTCGCGGGACAGCCTGCGGGTAGAAGATCGATTACGTGGCGATGGGAAGATCGACTGCGCCACGGTAAACTGGCGCACTTCCGCTCACGCCCGACCAGTCTCTTCGCAGCTCAGCACAGCGGAGAACGTCAAATGAACGGCCAGTTCACCGTGGTCGTCGATGCTTACCGCGCCGACCGGTCAGGTGTCTGACCAGTGGCGGTGCCGCTTTGATGGCCTGCGGTACCGTGGCATAGCGCTCGAACCGGCGGGGTCACCGGCATAGGTGCGACCTCGCGGAGGTGGGGTCTGGTGAGAGCCTCGCCGGCGCTGGCGTCGGCCGTCCAGGCCGCAGGTGCGGCGCGTGTCTGTCCGGGCACAGGTCTTGCGGATATTGCGTTTGTTGCGGCTGACCCAGGAACTGGGGCTGTACTGACCGATGGCCTTCACGGTGGTCTATGACGCCAACGTGCTCTACCCGAACACGTTGCGCGATCTGCTGATCCGGATCGCGCAGTCAGGCCTGATCCAGGCGAAGTGGACCAATGAGATCCTCGACGAGATGCTCACCGCGATCAGGCGAAACAGGCCGGAGATCTCGGTTGAGAAGCGTGACCGCCTCCGCGGCCTCATGAACGCATCCGTTCGGGATGTCCTGGTGTCCGGCTATGAGCCGCTGATCGACGGACTGAAGCTTCCCGACCCTGATGACCGGCACGTGCTGGCTGCCGCGGTCAAGGCTGGCGCGCAGGTTATCGTCACCCGGAACCTGAAGGATTTTCCGGCTGCCGATCTGGAACCGTGGGCCCGTGGAGGCGCAGTCGCCCGATGCCTTCGTGCTGGACCAGCTGAGCATCAGAGGACAGGCGGTGGTGGCAGCGATCCAACAGATCGCGGGCTCCCGCACGAAGCCGCCGGAGTCCGTCGACGACGTCCTGCGGCAACTCGAACGTAGCGGACTCGTGGAATCGATATCGGCGTTTCGCGCTCTGTAGCCGTGTCGGTGCTGGTGCCCGCGTGCTTGACCTGCGGATCGGTGACGACGGGCGGAGGGCCCGGCCGGCCCCGCGGCGGCGGGCCTTGCGCCGACGGGGCGACGATGGCGAACTCGACGCGACCGCCCTGATAGTCGACCCCTGCCATCCGGCTCAGAGACAGCACCGAGGGAAGATCGACTGCACCACGGTAAACTGGCGCACTTTCGTTCGCGCCGGATCAGCATCTTCGCAGCTGAGCACAGCGATAACGTGAAATGAACGGCCAGTTCGCCGTGGTCATCGACGCCTACCGCGCCGATCGTTCGGCCGCCTGAAGAGACTGGCGTACGTCGGTCGGGTCCACGCCGGGGCATCCGGTGCCGCTTCGGTCAACGACCTCGGCTTTGCGGCGGAGTCGCCAGGCCCGCGTGCCCAGGGGCAGCCGACCTTCAGGCCGAGACTCGACCGGGCTGGTACCGCAGGGCGACCGCTCCCGACCGGAACTCCTGGCGCTCCACGAGCTTCAGCTCGAGCCGTTCGCTCAGGCCGGCGAACAACGTCGGTCCGTGGCCCGCCACGATGGGTTGTACGACGAACTCGTACTCGTCGATCAGTCCCAGCTCCGCCAGGGCCAGCGGGAGGGTCACGCCTCCCACGAACAGACCTCTGCCAGGCTCCCGCTTGAGCTGCGCAACGGCTTTCCCCAGGTCACCCTGCACGAGCTCCGCGTTCCAGTCGACCCGGTCCAGGGTGCCCGACACGACGTACTTCTTTGCCTTGTCGATCGTCCGGGCGAAGGGGATCATCCAGTCGGCCATCCAGTCGGGCCATGTTCCCGTCGCCGGCTGCCGCCATGCCGCCTCCATCATCTCGTAGGTCACCCGGCCGAAGAGAAGGGAATCGGCTCGTTCCAGGCTGGCAGCCCAGTAGCGATGCGACTCGTCGTCCGGGGTCATCCCTACCCGGTGGTCGCAGCAGCCGTCGAGGGTGACGTTGATCGAATATCGGAGCGGTCGCATAGGTTGCTCTTCCTCGCTGCGGTCGCAGGTACCTGGCGGACGGTAGTCAGACCGCCGCCGCCGCCATTTCTCATCGGTTCCCGTGCGGACCTGCTGGGAGGGCGCGAGAATCGCGCACCCGTGCTACCGATGGACCGGCGCTCCGTCCCGTGTGTGCCGGTCGAGGGCAGCAAGTGAGCGTCCCCTCGCCCCGGCCTGCTCAGGATCGGTCGCCTCCGTCGATCTGAGCGTCTCGCCTACGGCCCCCGGAACGGCCACGGCCCGCCGGTGGTGGCCGGCGGGCCGATGGTCCCGCCCGGGTGTGCGGATATCGCCGGCTTCCGCCCCGGACGGAGGGCCACCCCCGGCGCCGAGGTGACGCCAGCGGCACCGGGGGCAACGTCTCTGGGCCGCCGGTCCCGGGGTGGGGCAGCGAGGCCGGCGGTCGAGGCGGGGCGCCGTCAGCCACACAGTTGCCGACTCCGGGAGGGCCCGGCGGCACCCCGACTTCGATTACTGCCCCGGGGCGGGCCGGTCAAACCCCCATCCCGGGAACATCCCCAGCCGGTATCCGAACGGCGCCCTACTGCGGTCTCAGCGGCTCGTCCGGGGCCCTGGTACCTCCACCGGTGCGTGTCCCGGAGTTGCTGGCGCGGCAGTGGAGTCCAGGGACGTGGTGTACGGATCGTGATCGTCCTCGGCGATCTCCTCTGCCGTCACGACCTCGCCGCGGGCAAGCTCGGCGGCCATGAGCACGACGAAGTCGCGGCCGTTGCGGGTGATGTGCACGCGCTCGTGCGTCCGGTCGACCTCGTCGGCGATCTCGGACAGCCGGGCTTTCACGTCGGACAGCGGCAGCGTCTGCATAGACCAGGATTCCAGTCTGTATCTGGATGGCGTTGGCCCATCGGAAGCGGGCGGGCGATGCTCTCTGATCCACACCTCGACGTCGTCCACGGCCCAGAGGTGGGCGTGGCTGTGGCGGACCTGCCTTCCGGGGTCCGTGCGGGTTGGCCGGCTGCGGAGCGCAACGTCATGAGATCCGACCTGGCGGTGAGGACTGGTCCAACATCGCCTTATGGTCGAACCGTGATCCTGCCCAAGGAGCGTGACCCCCGCTTCATCACCATCCGACGTGGTGGGACGCTCACGGACTCCGACCATCGGCTTCTCGCGCTGTGGGCGGCCGTGTGCGCGGAGCACGTTCTGCACCTCTTCGAGTCCGCGCAGCCCTCGGACTCCCGGCCTCGTCAAGCGATCGAGCAGATTCGGGCCTGGGCTCGCGGCGAGATCAGAATGTCGCAGTCCCGCGCGGCGGGCGGCCATGCCATGGCTGCGGCGAGAGTGCGCAGCGGAGCGGCTCGTCACGCGGCGTTTGCCGCCGGCCAGGCCGCGGTCGTGGCACACGTCGCCGCACACGAGCTGGGTGCCGCGGCCTACGCGATCAAGGCGGCGCGTGCGGCGGCCCCCGCAGGCGGGGAGCGGAGCGCCGGACGGCTCGAGTGCTGTTGGCAGCGAGAACAGCTCCCGGACGCGATTCGCGAACTCGTCCTGGACGACCAGCGGCTGCGCAACGAGATCTGCTGGTCGGTCTTCGACTGTTGACGCCGCCGCGCCAGTGGTGACCGTCCGCGTGGTCTGTGGCTCGGAAGACGACGCGGAAGGTTCCGCGGAGGGCTGTGCTGACGGTCGAGTTGAAGGTCGGGCCGACGGGCGTCCGTGGCCACCGTTGGTGGACGAGGCGGTGGTCTGGACTCACCGACGCATCGATACGTCCAGGCTCCGCAACAGCTCTCCCGTACGGCCGCCACCACTCGGGGCGTTCGGGTAGCGGGTCAGGACGCTCACCACGATGGGGCTCGCCAGAGCTCGTGCCGTCTCGATGTACTGAGCGCCGACGTTGCGGTCGTCGCCGGCATCGAGCTCGACTGCTCGTGCCGCATGGGCGGCCGATCCGAGGATGTGCCTGACCTGGGTGGCCTTATCACCGGTCGCGGACCAGCGGTCCCGTCCCGGCATCCACATAGAGCCAGCAGCCGTCGATCCGCGTGAACGTGCTGCGTTCGTGCTGCACGTGACGCTCGCCGTCCGCCGAGCGCGCGATCGCGCGGAACTCCACGACACCGGTGTCGTCGCCGGGGCCGCCGTTCACGGTGTCGACGATCTGCAGGGCGCGCCAGGTCATCCCGGCGTCCAGGTCCAGGCGACGGGGGCGTGTTGAGGGATGCCAGGTGCGCAGCAGGTACGGCGCCAGGCCGCGGGCGAAGGCGCTGTAGCGGGATCGCATGAGCAGCTCGGCGGTCGGTGCCGGGTTCCCGAGATGGAAAGGCTCGCAGCACTGCGCATACTCCCGGCGGGAGCCGCATGGGCACTGGTCGACGACGCTCATGCGGCCGTCCGGACGGGCGCCGTCATCTTGGTCATGAGGGACCTCGTTCCCGTCGCCGGTTGCCGCCATGCCGCCATGCCGCCTCCATCATCTCGTAGGTCACCCGGCCGAAGAGAAGGGAATCGGCTCGTTCCAGGCTGGCGGCCCAGTAGCGATGCGACTCGTCGTCCGGGGTCATCCCTACCCGGTGGTCGCAGCAGCCGTCGAGGGTGACGCTGATCGAGTATCGGAGCGGTCGCACGGATTCCTCTTCCTAGCCGTGGTCGCAGGCATTTGGCGGACGGTAATCAGACCGCCGCCGCCGCTGAAGAACACTTCGGCTGGGGCTGTCGCGGTCACCGGCGGGCCGGTGGTTTGGTTCGCGAAGACGATCGCGGTGTTGCTGATCCTGCCGGTCGCCACATCGGCCAGCGTGGTCGTGTACTGGGCCGGGCAGTTCATCGTCCCGCCTGCCCGGCAACGTGGTCGCCGGGCAGGTGACCGGTCCGATTCGGTCGTCGACCAGAAACGCGCCTGTCACCAGATCTAAGGTGTAGTTTATCGCCTCCCCTGGGTCGGTGAAATGCAACTGGTCGGGTACTTCTCTGAAAGAAATGTGCTCATCCTGGGCTGCGGCAGCCGAGGCGGCCGAGAGGGTCGTACCAAGTGGCAGCACCGCCCTCAGGGCTCTGGCTGCGACCCGGACTGGGACTTGTGTGCACCGTCTTCGTCGATCTTGTCGTGTGATGGGGGTCGTGTTGCTGACAGGGTGGCCTTCAGTGCGATTCGAGCCGCGTCCACGGGCGGGCCGGGATGCCGGTAACCGAAAACCTCCGGAGTGACCGGGCCACTGTAGTCGACCGACCTCAGCGCCCCGAAGAAGGCGTGAAGATCAATCACGCCGTGGCCGGGTAGAAGCCGTTGGTCGTCGCGGACGTCTGCTGGGTGAAGGTGTGCCGAGTCCGCGACGTCGACGAGCAGGATGTGACGTCCGGCCGCCAGTATTTCCGCCGTCCCGGCGACGGCGTGATGCCAGTGCCAGGAGTCGAGTAGCAGGCCGACGTTGTCTCCGCAGGAAATCGCGAACGACAGAGTGTCGTCCATTCTCCACAGGAACTCGTGGGGTAACTGGTCAGGTAACGCTTTGATCTTGGGTTAGCTGGTTGCGGGCATCCAGGGGTGGAGTGTTTCCGCTTTTTTGGACGCCCGTTTAGGCTGCCAGTTGACTGATGTTCCTGTAGCCTATCTCGTATTCCTTGGGCGTCAAGTATTCCAGCGTCGAATGGCGTCGCGTTGTGTTGAAGTAGTTTTCGATCCAGTCCGCGGTCTCTTTCTTCAGGTCGGCGAGTGACGGCCAGGGGCGGGTGTGGACGAGTTCCTTCTTGTAGGTTGCGAAGAAGGATTCCGAGACGGCGTTGTCGTAGCAGATTCCCGTGCGTCCGAGCGATCGGCGGATCTCGTTCTTCTTGCAGTAGGCGTTGAATTCCTGCGAGGTGTACTGGGTTCCGCGGTCGCTGTGGAAGATCACTCCTGCTGGTGGTTGGCGTCGGGTGAGTGCGTTGTCGAGCGCGTCGGTGATGAGGCTGGTTCTCATGTGGTCGGCGGTGGCCCAGCCGACGACGGCGCGGGAGTAGAGGTCGATCACGGTGGCGACGTAGGCCCAGCCGTCCCAGGTCCTGACGTAGGTGATGTCGCCGCACCAGCGGGTGTCGGGTGCGGTGGCGGTGAAGTCGCGGGAGATCAGGTCGGGTGCGGGGACGGGCTGGTCGCCGGCGACGGTGGTGCGTTTCCAGGCCTTGGGGTGGCGTCCTTGCAGGCCAGCGGCCTGCATGAGGCGCCAGACCCGCTTGTGGGAGAGCTGGTGGCCGGCGGCGGCCAGGCCGGCGCGGATCCGGCGGACGCCGGGATTGCCGCGTCCGTCGGCGTGGATCTTCCTGATCAGGGTGGTGTAGGTGGTGTCGTCGAGGGAACGCTGGCTGGGCACGGCCCGGGACCAGGCGTAGTAGCCGGAGCGGGACACGTCGAGTTCGGCGCACATGAACGCGACGGGGAACTCACCGGAGGCAGCCCAGTCCGCGATGGCAGCGAACTTCACTGCTTTCCCTTCGCGAACCAGGTCGCTACTTTTTTTGCGAACTCGACCTGCATCTGCAGCTCGTTGATGGTGGAGTTCGCGTCTTTGACTTCGCCGCGTAGGCGGACGAGTTCAGCGCGTTCGGACTCGTCCAGGGGGGCGTCCGGCGACGACGGCTCGGCCTCTTCCTTCGCTTTCTTCACCCATTTTCCCAACGTCATCTCGTGGACGCCGATGTTCCGGGCGACCTCGACGACCGGACGGCCGCCGTCGATGACGAAAGCTACCGCTTGTTCTTTGTACTCCTCGGTAAATCTACGGCGTGTCGCACCCATGTCCAGCTCTCCCGACGGATCGGGCAGCTACGTCGGGCGTCCACCGAAGCGGGTACGGTCCAG
>NZ_KB893682.1 GCF_000374165.1 Parafrankia elaeagni | reverse complement strand
CCGGAACCCGCGAGTACCAGCAACACGACACCGTCTACAACCTCACCGTCGACACCCTCCACACCTACTACGTCCTCGCAGGAACCACCCCCGCACTCGTCCACAACGCCGACCCTTCGTGTGGGCCCGAGGTTTGGACCGATGCAGCTTGGCAGCACATTCTTGATCGCCATCGTCCGGGTGGGTCAGATGTCGACAGCCGAGCAGGTATCTTCACCGGTAAATCAAAAATGGTTCGTCAGCGCATCTTGGAAACTCTCAATCGAGCACAGTCTCGACCGAATTCAAATGATCCAAAAACAGGAAGGCCGCGACCCGGAAGGGTCTACGAGTGGGACTTCGGGAATCCGGTGGGAGTCGCCGGGCCGGCGAACGGCGGAAAGGATCTTACTAGTATCCGCGTCGTTCTCGTCGAGGGTAAGATCGTAACAGCGTTTCCGTTCTAGTGTAGGGAAAATACGAAACTAGATGATTGATCTACGTTTCTCGATTCCAGAGCGCAGTTCGCCCCTATATAGAAGCTGGGAGCGAGCGCGCCAAGAGGATCTGAAAGCCATCGGCGAGACCGAACTTCAATACTATCTCCTCTACGTGCATATCGTGTTTGCGCTAGACGGCGTAGAATTCATCTCTACGGACGAGGTCGTCACTCTTGTCGACTTCATGCAAGGCGTTTCCTGGGTGGCCGAAAACATCGCCTCCCATCGTGACGCATCAATCGGATTCACCGAGCACGCCGACACCATCAGTTTTCGATGGACTAAAAGCGGCATCCATGTAAGCTCACCCCGAGCTCCTAGCGGTATTTACGTGAACTCGGACAATCTCATGAAAACGTTTCACACCTTCCTGGAAAATGCAATTTCATGCCTTGCTCGGGAGATTCCTGGCATAGAGGATAACCCGACTATTCGTGCAGTGAGACACCCTCGAAGTTGATCGGACTTGGAGGCGCGGGACAGCAGATGGTGCAGGCGGTGCGGACCCCGCTCCCCGATCGCCTCGGCCAGGCTCCAGCAGCTAGGAAGCGTAATCAAATAAATTGATCATTTGATCTATGAAGCCGGAATTAAATAACTTCTCTTGTTGATCTAGTTTTCAGTCTCTACTGTGATTGGACGGTTAGGCTACGGGGCGTGGTGGATGAGGCCTCGGAGAGGTACATCGCGTTGCGGACGCGTCTGGAGGCGTTGCAGTCGCGGTTGAATGAGCGGGACTGGCGGCTGGCGATGGGTGCGGAGGCCGTCGCGTGGGGGCATGGCGGTATCGCGGCGGTGAAGCTGGCGACCGGTGCCGCGCGCGAGACGATCCGTCGCGGGATAGACGAACTCGACGACCCGAACGTCATCAAGGGTGGGCGGGTGCGTGCGCCGGGCGGTAGCCGCAAGAAGGTCGAGGCCTCCCAGCCGGGGATCGTCGAGGTGCTCGACACGCTGATCGAGCCGGAGAGTCGCGGGGATCCGGAGTCGCCGCTGCGCTGGACGACGAAATCGACCCGCAGGCTCGCCGATGAGGTGACCTCGCTGGGCTTTCCGGTCAGCCACACGGTGGTCTCCAAGGTGCTGCGGGGGATGGGTTTCAGCCTGCAGGGCACGCGTAAGACGAAGGAGGGCGGCAGCCATCCCGACCGGGATGCCCAGTTCCGTCACATCCACGACCTCGCGGCGGCCTTCTTGGCCGCCGGCGACCCGGTGGTCAGCGTCGACACGAAGAAGAAGGAGCTGGTCGGGGCGTTCGAGCAGGACGGCCACGAGTGGCATCCGAAGGGCCAGCCAGCCGAGGTGAACGCCTACGATTTCCCGTATCTGGCCGACGGGAAAGCGATTCCTTACGGCGTTTACGATCTTGCTGACAATTCTGCCTGGGTGTCGGTCGGGATTGACCACGACACGTCGCAGTTCGCTGTCGCCTCGATCAGCAGGTGGTGGGAGGAGATGGGTCGGGAGAAATATCCGAATGCCCGCCGGCTGATGATTACCGCGGACTGTGGTGGGTCGAACGGAAACCGGCCGTGGCTGTGGAAGCTGGAGTTGGCGGTGTTCGCCGCCAGGTCTGGTCTGGAGATCTTTGTCTGTCACCTCCCGCCCGGTACCAGCAAATGGAACAAGATAGAGCACCGGTTGTTCTCCCAGATCAGCATCAACTGGCGCGGCCGACCGCTGACGACCTATGCCACTATCGTCAGCCTCATCGCGAACACGACCACCACCACCGGCCTCGTCGTGCGCTGCGAACTCGATCCCGCCGACTACCCCACGAAGATCGTAGTGACCAAGACTCAACGCGAATCAATCCCGATTGAGCGCGAGAAGTTCCACGGCGAATGGAACTACAAGATTCTTCCGGCAAGAAAAGAGACTATTTGATTACGGCTTCTATGTGTGGGTTTCTTCTGTGATCACCTCGGTAGGCTCGTAGCCGTGGTGCACTGACCGTTGGAGACCAAGCTCTGACCCTGCCGTTACACAGCTACCATGCGCATGGTCAGAGCAGTCGACTCGAAGCCGAACGCAGCAGGCCAAAGTGGCTCTCCGCACTGAGCTGGAATGTGTGATCGATTGATCACGCGGCCGTCGCGTAGATGGTGACGGGGTGTAGCCAGGTGGGGCGGGTGGAACGGGACGCGGTGTAACGGGCGCGGCGTTGCTGGTTTGCGACGTTGGTCAGGCCGAAGGCGGTCCGGTAGACGAGTTTGATCAGTCGGTTGACTCCCTCGGCCGCGGCGTTGGACAGGCCGTGCAGGACGGCGCCTGTGATCTCGACGCGCCAGTCCGAGACCGTCTCGGCGAGGGTGACGACCTCGGGGACGGTCGCGCCGGTCGTGGCGCAGTACTCGAAGAACCTGGTGAGGGCCCGGTCGACGTCGGTGCGGGTGGTGGCCCGGCCGGTGCGGGCCGGGGAGAGCGCGAGCAGGCCGAGCAGGTGGTTCTTCGCGCGCTAGGGCCTGTTTGGGAAGTCGCTGATCTGTGCTGCTGGTGATCGGCTGGTGTGATCCGGCTTGGATGATCAGTTGTGTGGCGCGGGGTGACCTG
>NZ_KB893681.1 GCF_000374165.1 Parafrankia elaeagni | reverse complement strand
CCGCTCGTGATGTGCAGCAGGAGCCGGATGAATCGAGAGATTCACGTCCGTGATCTGTGGGGGCCAGGGGCTGAAATGCCCCTGGCTACCCGGCAACACCGGCTGTTCTCCCGGATCACTGCGAACTGGCGCGGCCGGCCGCTGGCCACCTTCCAGACCATCGTCAGCCTCATCGCCAACACGACGACCACCACCGGCCTCACCGTCCGCTGCGAGCTCGATCCCGGCGACTATCCCACCAAGGTCAAACTCACCGAACGAGACAGAGAGAAAATCCCGATCAGCAGGCATGAATTCCATGGGGACTGGAACTACACGATCAACCAACCAGACGATTAACTTATATCAATCCGGACCCTTAGAAGCAATTGAGGCTGGTGCGGAATGCTGAACTGCCTGTTCACAGGTGGTGCGTGAGCGTCGGAGCCATAGTTATTAGTTGTCTGACGGGTCGGTTTTTCGCCGTCTGGCGGGCGGTTTTTCTGCGCTGTGCTCAGCAGGTTTGTTGCTGGCCGTCGAATTCCGGTGGGATGCGCTGTGTTGAGCTGACTCACCTCGTTCGACACCCTGGGCCGGGAATGAGAACGAGTGACACCCAGATCGGCGAGGAGCAACGCGACGGTCTTCGACGTCATCGACGTGCCCCGATCCGCGTGGATCGTCAACTGCTCCCGGCCGATACTGTCAACGGCCAGTTTGTGGTCCCCGCTGGTGGCCAGATAAAAGTCCCCGGCTCCTCGGGGTTTTTCAGGGTGTTTGGGAGTGGGTGCCTCCTCTTTGGTGGGCTTGGCGCATTCGGTGGGATTCTCCTTCGGTCGCGACGACGGTGGCGTGGTGCAGGAGCCGGTCGAGGATGCTGACAGCGGTGGTGTGTTCGGGCAGGAAGCGACCCCACTGGTCGAAGGGCCAGTGGGAGGCGATCGCGAGCGCGCGGCGTTCGTAGGCGGCGGCGACGAGCCGGAACAGCAGCTGCGCGCCGGTGTCGTCCAGAGGCGCGAACCCGAGTTCGTCGATGATGATCAGGTCGTTGCGCAGCGTGGTGTCGATGATCCGGCCGATACTGTTGTCGGCGAGGCCGCGGTAGAGGGTTTCCACGAGGTCGGCGGCGGTGTGGTAGCGGACCTTGTGGCCGGCGTGGACGGCGGCGACACCCAGACCGATGAGGGTGTGGGTTTTCCCGGTCCCGGCGGGTCCGACGAGGGTGAGGTTCTCCGCCGCGCGGATCCATTCGAGGCTGGCCAGGTAGTCCAGCGTGCCGGGTGGGATCGTGGAGACGGTCCGGTCGAGGTCGTCGAGGGTCTTCACGACGGGGAACCCGGCGGCCTTGAGCCGGTTCGCGGTGTTGGAGGCGTCCCGGGAAGTGATCTCGGCTTCCAGGAGGGTGCGCAGGACCTCTTCCGGTGTCCACCGCTGGGTTTTCGCGGTGATCAGCAGGTCGGGGGCCAGGCGGCGTATCGCACCGAGGCGGAGCCGGCGCAGCGCGGTGTCGAGGTCGGCTGCGAGCGGCGGGACGGTGGCGGCGGTCATGACAGTGCGGTCAGGGCGTAGGCGGACAACGGCCGGGTCGCGACCGGGGGCAGCACCCCGGGGAGCAGGTCGCCGGCGGGGCGGGGCTGGGGCAGACCGGGACCGGCCTGCAGGATCGCCCGGACGTCGGCGGCGTGCCAGCGGCGGAACTCCACTGCCCGTTCCACCGCGGCGAGCAGCGGCCCGCGGCCGTGGGCGGCTTCCAGGCCGGCGAGCTCGACGAGGTCCGCCCCCAGGCGGGTGTTCCCTGCCGCCGCGGCACCGGTCAGGAACGCCTCCGCGGCCGGACCGAGCGCGCAGAACGCCTTCTCCGCGGCGGTCTTCGGTCGTGGTGCCCGCGCCGGGGCGGGGCGGGGGCCGCCGTAGTGGGCGTCGAGGACCGAGGCTTCACCGGGGGCGACCAGCCCGTGTTCGGCGAGGATCTCCCCGCTGACCGGGTCGACGATGGTGAGCCGGCCGTCGGCGACCGTCAGGGTGACGGTCGTCCCGATCCACACGGTCGGGACCGAGTAGCGGGCGGAGGCGTAGCGGACACAGGACAGCCGGTCGACCTTGCGGGTCACCGCCCCGGTCGTGCCGGTCAGTCGTAGCGACGGCAACCCGCCCAGCAGCGGCCGTTCCTCGACCAGCCGGTCCGCCGGAACGGCGGCGATCTCGCTGTGGACGGCCGCGTTGACCTCGGCGCACCAGCGGGTCGCGGCCTGGTTCGCCGCGGTCAGGTCCGTGAACGGCATCCCCGGGATCATCAGGTCGCGTTTCGCGTAGCCGACGAGGTTCTCCACGATCCCTTTCGATTCCGGATCCGCGGCCTCACAGAAATCAGGCCGGAACCGGAAGTGCGCCGCGAACCGCACATATCCCGGTGAAGGAACCACGACATTCGCGACGACACCACCTTTCAAACAGCCCATCCGATCCGCGAGGACCGTCTTCGGGACCCCACCCAACGTTTCGAAGCATTCCGCCAGCAACGCGAACGTGGTGCCCGCCCGCTCATCGCCGGCGAACCGAACGAACCGGACCCGTGACCAGGCCAGCACCGCGCAGAACACGTGCAACCCGCCGGGCACACCCCAGTCGATCGCCAGCACGTCCCCCGGTGCCCAGACCGCCGGCCGGCGGCCCCGGTGATGCCCCGCCCGCCAGTCCGCCTTCGCTGCCGCGACCAGCCGGCGGAAGTTCCGCGGTGACCCGTCGTACCCCGCCGTCCGGGCCACCGGCAGCAGTCGCTTCGCGGAGATCCGCCCGCTGGTAGCCTTCACCCGGTCGGCGACCAGCTCCGCGACCGAGTCGTAGTTACGGGCCCGGCGGACCCGAGCTGGACGGCCACCACCCGCCTCGTGCCGTTCGATGATCCTGCGGACTGTCTTCGGGGTCGTGCCACACATCGCCGCGGCACCCCGATACGTGCCCACCTCCCGGTAGGCCGAAATCACGTCCATACGTTCCCTCGCAGACTTCAATAGGAGCTCCTGGGCGGTGCGGTGACTGGCTCGACACCGCCACCGTCACCGTCCAGGCCTCACGCTCCCGGCAGACACGGCATCCCACGAGGAACCGGGACCACACCACGGCCACCAGCGGGGACTCCCACCTGGCCACCAGCGGGGACCTCTACCTGGCCAACAACGAGGACTTTTTCATGGCCATGGACAGATACCCTGCTTGACACAGCTCGCGGTGATGAGGTCCTCCGCGAGAGCCGCGGATTCCCGGTCGGCAATCATCCACCCCACCACATACCTGCTGTACACGTCGATGATCACATACAGATAGAAGTACGTCCACTTCTTCGGCCCGTGCAGCTTCGTGATATCCCAACTCCACACGGCGTTCACACCCGACGCGACCAGTTCGGGTTTCACGTGGGCGGGATGGGTGGCCTGACGGCGACGCTCCCCGGTCTCCCCCCGGGCGGCGAGCAGCCGGTACATCGTCCGCGGNGACGCCAGATAGACCCCCTCGTCGAGCAGGGTGGCCCACACCTGGTCCGGGGACGCGTCGACGAACCGCGGCGAGTGCANCACCTCCAGCACCCGCTCCCGCTCCACCGGCGACAACGCCGCCGGCTGGCGACGCTCCCGGTGCGGGATCGGTGCCGGGCGCACCGGAGCCGGGCTTTTCCGATGCCGGCGGTAGTGCGTGGCCCGGGATCGTCCCATCGCCCGACACGCCGCCGCCACCCCCACCCG
>NZ_KB893680.1 GCF_000374165.1 Parafrankia elaeagni | reverse complement strand
TCCGCCAGCGTCCGCTGGTAAAGCGCAACAGCCTCATCCAACCTGCCGAGATCCCGATAGACACTCGCCAGATTGTTCCTTGACACCAGCGTGTCGAAATGTTCAGCATCGACCAGTTGCTCGCCGGGGAATGGCAACGGGACCGGAACAGCTCTAACGCGCCCCTCCGATTCGGAGAGAAGCGCGCCCTGTGCGGGCAGCCCTAGCTTCACTGCCGTCAACAGTTTTGCCCGCGCTTCGAGTCTGTCAACATTGAATAGATCGACTGCTCCGAACGGCAAAGGGAAGCTTCTGGGTGTGAAACTCTCCACCCGCACAGGCAAAATTTGCTTCAGGGAATCTGGCGGATCGGCGCTCCATACGTGCCACCACTCTGCCGATGCGGCCATCGATTCTTCGTAGCCTTCACTCAAGACTACGATGGTCCGCTTTGCCTGCTGCACCCCACGCTCCACGCTAGAAATCCAGTGCGCTCCTGGCACAAAATCCCAAGCTTGAATAAGGAGACTGTACCCGGCTTCTTCCAGCGTCCAAGCAATCCATTCTGCCCACGCTTGGTCCGCTCGGGTATACGAGACAAAAAAGTCCCACCCGCCGTCCGCTGCGCCCTCGTTCACATGGCTAGCATCCCATGGCGACGCGGCGTCATCACAGGCAGGGCCGGGATCCTGCCCCAGAACGAACGCTCGCCGGCGGCGGGCTGGGCACAGCTGAGCGTCACTGGCTTCTTTTGGACACACATGAGGACCACTCGTGGAACACTTGACTGCGGCGGCGGAGCCGAGTCGGCGGCGGGGGGATGGTGTCAACGAGTCGCAAGCTGGCGCTTCGATCCGTGGTGGTACTGGCGACCGCAGCCGGAGCGGTTGGGCTGTGGGCGGCCGGCGCATCGGTGTCAGCGGCGAAGGCCGGTGTCATATGGCAGCTCGGGTTGGGCCTGTTCACAGCGCTGCTGACTGCGCAGACGATTGTCTTCGCGGTCAGCGCGGACCCTGATACGGTCTGGCCGTCCTTCCTCGACTTGGTGGAAGAGACCGGCCTCGTCCTCTGGCTGACGACGGGCACCTTCTCCGTGCTGCTTCCTGCCGCTGCGGACATCACCGGGCGCGGCGGCCTCCTGGTCGACGTCAGTCTCGGGCTTGTGGTCGCGCAGCTCATCTTGGGCATCGACTCGCTACAGGCGCTCCTACGAGTGCTTGCCGGTGAAGGTCGGCAGCTTTTCCTTGCTCGCCTGGCTTCCGAGGATCTCAGACGCGCCGCGCGGTCCGGCCGGCCGGTTCGGGTCGACCGGGCGCACGCTCTTGCCGGGTACTTGGGCGCGGTCGAGACAGCGATCGACAGCGCGGACGTCGCAGCCCTCGGTCAGCGCATGACGGAAGTGGCACGGCAGGCACGCGACGACGAGCACGCCGAGGTCGCCCGATGGCGGTTGGCGCTGCTCACGTACTTGATCGAGCGGGTCGGGCGCGCGGTGCTGTACCACGACCTGACTGGTGATGCGGCGCGCGTCGCGCTCCCCCATCTCATCGATGGGGCGTTGCACTCCAGCTACCGGCTCACCGAGCTGACCGGCACCGGAGCAGCGGCGGAGGATCACGTCAGTGAGGTCGAAGCGGCGGTCACCCTGGGCCAGGTCTGCCGTGTGATCGGCTGGCTTCAGCAAGCCGCACACGAGCGGCTTCAGGAACGGCCGGACGACGTCAGCGCCCGACAGGTGATCTCGTCCGTCGCCAAGGGCCGGCTACGGATCGTTCAGTTCGTCGATCCCGACCCGCCCGGCTTCTACCGGCAGGCAGAGGACCCGTGGCCCCATGGGTTGAGCGATCCGGCCGCGGTGCTGGTGTGGCTGTGGTCCATGTGCGAGTTCGGCGGGTCCTGGGTTGGCAGTGGCCTGTATGTGCTCGCCGAGGTGATCACCGGCGAGAAGTTCTACGGCAACTACTGGAACGACGACTGCATCTTCACCGAGATCGAGCGGCGGATCGGCGCCGACGGCTCCCGGCCGCACCGCACCGAGGACGGACGCGCCGCCGAGGTCGTCGCGGCGTGTGGAGGGCTGCAAACCGTCGCGCTGGAGCTGTGCGCGACCGTCATCGCTGGCCTGCGCAACACCCGCTTCACCCCACCGGCCGGCTTTGAGCAGGACCCGACCTTCTCGACTGACCGGCGCTACCTGCGCTCACAGATCACGATGTTCGCTACGTACGACTGCCTTCCCGACCCGCGCAGTGCGTTGGACTGGCTCTCGACCGCGCTCTCTCAGAGGAAGTTATGTGACTTGTTGAGGTCTCTGGCGGGGATTACGGGTTGGCGCCTGTTCTAGGCCTGGCTGTGTGCCGGTGTCGGTGATGTCGGGTTGCGGTTCCGCCGGGATGCGTTCTGCTGGAAAGCATGGACAGCACACAGACCCGCAAGCCCTATCCCAGTGATCTTTCTGATGAGGCGTGGGAGCTGATCGGCCCGGTCCTGGAGTCCTGGAAGGCCCGGCACCCCTCGGTCAGCGGGCATACCGGCCGCTACGACCTCCGTGAGATCGTCAACGCGATCCTTTACCAGGCCCGGACCGGCTGCCAGTGGCGTTACCTGCCCCACGATCTGCCTCCGCCCGGCGCGGTCTACTACTACTTCGGGACCTGGCGCGACGACGGCACCACCGGGACCGTTCATGACCTGCTGCGCTGGCAGGCCCGCGAGCAGCGCAGACGCCGTCCCGACCCGAGCGCGGTCGTGCTGGACTCCCAGACGGTGCGGGCTTCCACCAACGCCCCGCGGGACACCACGGGGCTGGACCCGGGGAAGAAGAGCCCAGGACGGAAACGAGGGCTGGCGGTGGACGTTCTCGGTCTGGTCGTCGCGGTGGTCGTGGTCGCCGCGAGCGTGCACGACAACGCCATCGGGGTCGCGCTCCTCGAACGGGTCGCCGCGCAGGAACCGGCGGTGCGTAAGGCATGGGTGGATGCGGGGTTCAAGAACGCGGTGGTCGAGCACGGCGCCGCGGTGGGGATCGAGGTCGAGGTGGTGCACCGTGAGCCCGGGGCGCGTGGGTTCGCGCCGGAACCGAAACGGTGGGTGGTGGAGCAGGCCTACGGGATCTGGATGTTGCACCGGCGCCTGGCCCGGGACTACGAGACGAGACCGGACAGCGCGGTCGCGATGATCCACTGGTCGATGATCGATGTGATGGTCCGGCGGTTGACCGGGGCGGCCACCCCGACGTGGCGTGACACGCCGCCCGGTGGGGGGGACGGGGGACGGTGATGCGGGAACTGCTGGAGAGGATCGAAGCCAGGTGGGTGCGGGCCGGCCAGGAGGTGGAACGGCTCCGTGAGCAGATCAGCGGGTTGCGCGAGCAGCTCGCTGCCGCCGAACGCACCCGGGAACGGTTGGAGATCACCCGGGAGACGGTGCTGGAACTCGCCGGTGCGGACACCGGCGAGGACTCGGGCGGCGGGCCGGCGCCGCTACCGGCCGGCTATCGGGAGGTGTTGGCGGTGGTTGCCCGGTCCGGGGACGGGCTGCACGTCAAGCAGGTCTGCCAGGTGCTGGAGACCGGCACCGAGCCTCGGGACCTGCAGAGCGTGCGCACCAGACTCAAGCGCCTGGTGGAACGGGGCATCCTCATCGAGCCCGAGGCCGGCCTGTTCGTCCTGCCCCGTCCCGACCCACCCACCCCGAAGATCAACCCAGTCTGAGATCAAAAAAAGCCTCACATAACGCCCTCTCACTGGATGTTTACGTAGTCCTGGTGACGATAAATCACCTTTGATGCCGACGGCTTTTGTGTCTTTCGCCCTGTAGGAGCATGTCCGTGCGTCCCG
>NZ_KB893679.1 GCF_000374165.1 Parafrankia elaeagni | reverse complement strand
GCCACCCCGGCAGCCATCCACACCCACGTCCGCCTGCACTGGGGAATCGAGAACCGCCTCCACTACATCCGCGACACCGCCTGGCGCGAGGACGCCTGCCACGCCTCCCGAGGAAACGGGCCCAGAAACCTCGCCACCATCCGCAACCTCGCGCTGAGTCTCCTCCGCCTCCACGGAGTCCGAAAGGTCAAGGAAACCCTCGAGCGCATCGCCGGCGACCGCTACCGGGCACTCCACTACCTGGCTACATAGGGCAATGGATCGTCACACTAGGCGATCTTCGCGCAGCCCTGGGGCCTACCCGTGGCTCACAGCCTGGTGCGGCGACATCGACATCACCGGTCATCGGCGCCCGGCCTCCTACTACCGGGAGGTCGTCTTCGGGCTGCGAACCACGCCCTACATCGCCGTCCATCGCCCCGAGCGGCATGGTGAACCGGTCCGGCTGGCGACCTGGTGGTCGTGGAGCGACTCGATCGCAAGCTGGAGCTGGAGCGGTCACGAGGACAGGCCGGTCCGGGTCGACGTCTACTCCGCCGCGGACGACGTCGAACTCCTGGTCAACGGCCGCTCGGTCGGGCGGGCTCCGGCGGGGGAGAAGCACCGTTTCACCGCCTCCTTCGACACCGTCTTCGAACCCGGCTCGCTCACGGCCGTCGCCTACACCGACGGCCACGAGACCGGTCGGACCGCCCTGCGCTCCGCCACCGGCGAGGTCCGGCTCGACGTCATCGCCGACCGGGAGCAGATCACGGCCGACGACCGCGATCTGGCCTTCGTGTCCGTCACCCTGGTCGACGCGGCCGGCAGTCTGTACAACACCGCCGATCGCAGGATCGCCGTCGAACTGACCGGGCCGGCAGTGCTGCAGGGCTTCGGCAGCGCGAACCCGCGGTCGGAGGAGAACTTCTTCGACACGGTACGAACGACGTTCGACGGGCGGGCGCTCGCCGTGATCCGTCCGACCGCGCCCGGTTCGATCACGCTGACCGTCACGGCCGACGGCTGCCCGCCCGCGGCCGTCCACGTCGAGGCAGTGCCGGCGGAGCAGACCGGGGAACTTCGATGACCGACCAGTCCTTGACCTCCGTGGCCGGGCTGGCCGCCGGGCTGATCGACGCGGAGGCGGAGCGGCAGGAGCGACAGGCCCAGGATCAGCGCGAAGAGCTGTTCGCGGACAGTCTCCTGCCGGGTGTCGGCGGCGAGCCCCTGTCACTGCGTGAAGGGCTGGCCGCGGGTGGGTCACTGACGTTCCTGGTTCTGGTGCTGTTGAACGCGCTGGACGAACTGGAGTCGGCGGCGCTGTCGGTCCTGGCTCCGGACATCCGGGACTCCTTCGGGCTGTCCGACGGCGCGATCGTGTTCATCTCGGCGGCCGCCGGTGCCTTCCTGGTGCTGGGCGCGCTGCCGATGGGATATCTGGCCGACCATTTCCGGCGCAGCCGGGTGATCGGCTGGGCGGGCGTCGCCTTCTCGGCGATGGTGCTCGCGTCCGGCCTGGCCGCAAGCGCGTTCCTGTTCTTCCTGGCCCGGTTCGGTGTCGGGATCGCGAAGTCGAGCAACAACACGGTGCACGGATCGCTGATCGCGGACGCCTATCCGATCGGCGTGCGTGGGCGGCTTTCCGCCTCGATCTACGGTGCGGCGCGGGTCACCGGCGCGTTGAGTCCGCTGGTCGTCGCGGGCATCGCGACCTTGGCGGGTGGCGAGGACGGCTGGCGGTGGCCGTTCCTGATCCTCGGCCTGCCCGCGCTGGTCGTCGCCATCATCGCCTTCCGGCTGCCGGAGCCGGCACGGGGCCAGCAGGAGATGAAGTCGGTTCTCGGCGAGGTGGTCGAGGACGCGGAGGCGATGCCGATCTCGGTGGAGGCGGCCTTCGCGCGGCTGATGCGGATCCGGACCGTCCGGACGGCGGTCACCGCGTTCTCGGCATTGGGGTTCAGCCTTTTCACCACGAGTGTGCTGGCGAACCTGTGGGCGCAGGACCACTACGGGATGTCGACGTTCCAGCGTGGCCTGATGGGCTCGCTCGGCGGGGCCGCGCTGGTCGTCGCGCTGCCGATTGTCGCGCCGCGCTACGACCGGCTTTACCACCGCGATCCGGAGCGGGCGGTCAGGCTGCTCGGGGTGTGCGTGCTGCCGGGTGCGGTGCTGCTGCCGATCCAGTGGTTCATGCCGGGCTGGGTCGCCTTCATGCTGCTGAGCGTTCCGGGTGCGGTGTTCGCGTCGGTCGCGTTCGCGATGGTCGGCCCGGTGGTGCAGTCCGTGACGCCGTACCGCCTGCGCGGGCTGGGCATGGCGCTGGCGGCGGTCTACATGTTCTTCGTCGGCGCCACCGGCGGTGCGGTCCTGTCCGGGCTGATCAGCGACGCCTACGACCCCCGGGTCGCCGTGCTCGTGATCGGGATCCCCGCGACCCTGGTCGGCGGGCTGATGATGATCCGCGGCGCGTCGTTCGTGAAGAGCGACCTGTCCCTGGTGGTCGCGGACCTGCGGGAGGAGCTCGCCGAACGCGACCGGCGGAACGCCGACCCGGAGAACATCCCGGTTCTGCAGGTCAACAACATCGACTTCTCCTACGGCAACGTGCAGGTGCTGTTCGACGTCGCCTTCGAGGTCCGCCGCGGCGAGACCCTGGCGCTGCTCGGGACGAACGGCGCCGGCAAGTCGACCATCCTGAAGGTCATCTGCGGACTCGGCACCCCGTCCCGCGGAGTCGTGCGGCTCGGCGGGCGCACGATCACCTACGTCGCGCCGGAACAACGCGGGAAGTACGGCGTACACCTGCTGCCCGGCGGCAAGGGCGTGTTCGCCGACATGACGATCCGGGAGAACCTGGAGATGGCGGCGTTCCGGATGCGCCGCGACCGGGCCGACCGCGACCGTCGGTTCGCCTACGTCCTCGATCTGTTCCCCGATCTCGCCAGCCGCGAGTCACAGCTGGCCGGCCAGCTGTCCGGCGGCCAGCAGCAGATGCTCGCGCTCGCGATGGTGCTGCTGCACGACCCCGAGGTACTGCTCATCGACGAGCTGTCCCTGGGCCTCGCGCCGGCCGTCGTGCAGGACCTGCTGGCCATCCTCGAACGGCTCAAGGCCGACGGGCTGACGATCGTCGTCGTCGAACAGTCACTGAACATCGCCCTCGCCGTCGCCGACCGGGCCGTGTTCCTGGAGAAGGGCCAGGTCCGCTTCACCGGCCCGGCCCGTGAGCTCGCCGAACGCGACGACCTGGCCCGCGCCGTGTTCCTCGGCCGGGAAGGCGGCTGACCACCATGCAGATGCCCACCGCACAGCTGCTGTTCGACGGCGCGGTCACCGGGCTGGTCATCGGTCTGCTCGCGATTAGCATCGTCCTGGTCCACCGATCCACCCGGGTCATCAACTTCGCGGTCGCGAACATGGGCCTCATCGGCTCCGCGCTGTTCGCGCTGTTCGTCGTCCGCTGGGGCGTCCCCTACTGGGTGGCACTGCCGCTGTCGCTGATCGTCGGCGCGGCCTTCGGCGCGCTCGTCGACCTCACGGTGATCCGCCGCCTGTTCCAGGCACCCCGGGTGATCCTGCTCGTCGCCACCATCGGCGTCGCCCAGCTCGCCCTGACCGTCGTCACCGGCCTGCCGGACCTCGACGACTACCCGCGGGAGTACTACCCGGTGCCGTGGGGTGGCGCCTGGTCGCCCTCCTCGGACCTGCGGATCACCGGTGCCCAGCTGAGCGTCCTGGTCACGGTGCCCGTCGTCGCCATCCTGCTCGGCCTGTTCCTGAGCCGCACGGTGCTCGGTCGCACGGTCCAGGCGTCGGCCAGCAACCCCGAGCTGGCCCGGCTGCAGGGCATCAGCCCGAAGGCGGTCTCCACCGCCATGTGGGCGCTCGCCGGGCTGGTCGGCACCCTCTGCCTGATCCTGATCTCGGCGCAGAACAAGTCGCTGGACCAGCTCACCACCCTGGGCCCCACCACCCTCGTCCGGGCGCTGGCGGCGGCGGTGATCGCCCGCATGGTGTCGATGCGCGTCGCGATGCTCGCCGGGGTGCTGCTGGGTCTGCTGCAGTCGTTCATCCAGTTCAACTAGCCGGGTCTTCCGCACATGGGGATTCGATGCTTCGACCTGCCTGACTGGTGATCAAGGTGGTCGGGTCGGGTCGACGCCGAGGATGTCGAGGAGGTGTTGGTGAAGGTGTGGTGGGCGGGGGATGTAGGCGGGCTGGCCGTCGCGCGCGGGCATGAGGCGCAGCGTGTTGAGCGCGCCGAGGACGAGTGCGCCGGTGGGGCGGGCGGGCCGGCCGGCGTAGAGGCCG
>NZ_KB893678.1 GCF_000374165.1 Parafrankia elaeagni | reverse complement strand
CTCCGGGTCAGCTCACGGGCCAGGTGCCGGGTCGACTTCGTCGTCCACCGCAGGGGCGATTCCGGATCTCCCCGGGTCTCGGGCTCGACCAGGCCGTCGAGCGCCTCGGACAGACCCGGGTCGGCGATCTCCGCCCGCTTCCGGCCGCCACCAGAGGCTCGTACCCGTGTCGGTACGTCAGCGTCGGCGTCNANCTCCGCACGGCCCCTGGCGATCGTTCCCTTCGCGACGCCGGTCGCCCGCGCGACCGCNGCAATGCCCCCATACCCCCAGGAACGCGCCTCCGCCCCCAACGCCAGCCGCCGGTCCCGCTCGTTCAACCGAGGCAACAGCACCTCAAGCCGTGCGGCCATCGCCGCGAACTCCACCGACCGGTCAACCGCCACAGCCCGGACTCTATCCAGGCAATCACACAAGCCGATCACGAACCGAACAAGAAAATCAAATTATTTCATTACAGTTCCTAACCGGACGCTACGGATCCGCACATCGACCACGTGAGGTGAGAATAATGCCCACAAGAGGCATGCCGAGTCTACCACCACAATGCAAGCACAGCTTTACGGCGAACAAGTGTCCGATCTGCAACGGCTCCGACAGCGGCGATCGTAGGCACGCCGAGGGTCGACCCGGGGAGTCGGACGAGAACCCGCCCTTGGGCGAACGGGGCCAGTAAAGACCTCTGGGGTCGACGCGGTGTACGGTGCAAGCAGATAGGGAACATCACGAGAGGACCGGTGGCCAGCGGTGTCGGCTGCGCCCCTTGGACACCGAATGGCGGTAGCGGGCCAGCGCGAACCGTTTTCACCTGATCTTCAATGCGTTGGGGTTGCCGGCGTAGCCGGCCCGGCGGATCTTCGCGTGGGCGGGTTGGATGGACGCTGTCGGGCCGTTGACCTGCAGGTTTAGGTTCGCATTAGTGCTGGTTGGGTGCACCGATCCGTGTATTGCGCGGACCTCCGTAGCGTTGCTGAATGGTTGCGTTTCGCCCTACCCGTTTTCGCTGCCGCCCGCGGGTGCGGCTGACTGGGTGGGGATGCGGAACGCGGGCTGGATGTGGCTGCGGCCGGTGACGGCGATCTCGGCGACGAGGGCATCGGTGAGGCGACGCAGTGTGGCCGGGGCGCCGTCACGGATGGCGTCGGCGATCCGGGTGGACAGGCGGGTCAGGTCAGCTGTCGTCAGCCGTGGTTGAGCTGGCGGACGAGGGTCCGTAGCCAGGGCTCGGACAGGGCCGGCGCGCCGGCGATCGCGCGGGCGAGGGCGTGGCGACCGGTACGGCTTCGCCCGTGGGCGACGAGGGTGACCGCCTCGGCGAGTGCGACGCGGGTGCGTTCGTCGCGGCCTGGCCCGTCGGCCTCGGCCCGCCACTGTTCCGGGCGGAACGTCCGCGTCAGCTTCGTCTGATTATCTCCGAAGTACGACCAGACGCCCCGGCTCAACGACACGTTCACCACGGCGGAGGCCGGCAGCTGCGCTGTCCACGGCACATGCTGCTGCCAGCGCCAGGTCTTCGGGCTTGTCTTCGTCCGCATCGTCACCCCGACGAACCGCAGCTTGCGCCGGAGCACCGGCCACGAACCCCGCTCGTCGTCGACCCAGCCACGTACCAGCTCGAAGACGTCGGTGAACGTCGATCCCTTCCAGACCACATCCACGAAAGTGACGGGGCGGCTCCGCCGGGCCAACGAGTCCGGAGTGATCTCGAGCGCGGCCAGGAATTCCCGAGCCCGGGTGACGTCGCCGGCCGCCAGGGCATGCGTCACCCACCCGCGGGCGCTCCACGAGGTCCGCGCGAACGACAACGGCAACCGGCCCAGCCGCTGCGGGTCCGGCAGGCCGGCGAACGCCCCGCTAAGAAAGTCGAACATCGAGTCCAGCGACCGGCCGACGAACACCAGATCCCCGCCCCCGCTGCGCGCGACCACCTTCCCCGCACAACCGACCAGCCCGTCGAGAAACCACAGATCCGGCGCCGCAACCCCGTCCAGTAACGAACCAAGCTGATCCGGCGTCACCAGATCCCACCGAAACGGCCCCGCCAACTCACCCGAAAGATCCACGACATCGACTCTGCCACCAACGATCCCGGCGGGATGAGGACCGGGCGGTGTTCACCCGCGGCCCGGCCCGCCCCTCGTTGATCACGGACCGCCGTCCGACGATGTCGATCCGGGCCTTCTTCTCCGGACAGGCTGCACCAGCTATGCGATCAGGGTCCGCTGGTACACCGAAGTGGGTGACGGCTGCTTCGCCCGCTGGTTCCTCACCCCGACGGGGTGAACATACGGTCGTCCGAGCTGTGAGCCGTCGGGCATACGGCCTGTGCTCGCGTCGTACAGCCATCCGTGCAGCCAAGCCCGCGGACGCCGACGGTGAACAGATCAACAACTCAGGACGCCAGGCAGCAGTGCGTCACCCGACTCAGACAGTAACGCGCTCTGGCGCGCGGGCCCACCTGCGCGACGTCCTGACGGGGGCGACCAGCAATCCAGAGGTGTTCGCCTTCCAGCGCCGTCCAGTGCCACAGCAAGCGTTTGCCGAAACGAGTCTGTACCGGCAGTCGGGCAAGGGGCCTGGTGCCTGTCGGGAAGGCGGGCCACCTGCCCTGGGCACGCAGCACGATCATGTTCTGGCTGGTGACGACGACGATCCGGGAGCCGATCACGTGGTAGGTGAGCGTACGCCACAGGAGAATGTAGGCCGCGACAAACCCGCAGAGGAGCAGGGGCATCAGAAGGATGATGCCGTAGCCGAACAGTTTGAAGAGGCAGTAGGAGAGCCAGTAACAGAGCTGGTTACCGACCTCGGGCAACAGAAGGTAGACGACCACGCCGATCGTGTAGCCAAACAAGGGCACCAAAATGCACAGGTACGGAGTGCGCGCCTGGGCCAGGAACACCTCACCGACTTCTTCGCCGGGTTCCAGGTAGGGCCTCACACGGAACGCGATCTCGCTTTTTTTGGTCATCTTGACGTCGAGTGTAAACGCGATTCGGCCGGGCCTCGGGGCCAACAGCCAATCCGCCAGACCCATCCCGTCGGCGGGGTCGACACCGAGTCGATCGACGCCACCGCGTTGATCGGCGCCCACTCCGACGGATAGTCCGCCGTGACCTCGAAGACCATCCGCACCGCAGGTTCACGCAGCTCAGCCGGGTAGCTCGCCCGAAGTGTCATGACTCCATCTCCTCAGAAGATCGAGTTTCCGGACACGCCGGGGGACTTCAGTTTCCCGGCGTAGCCAGCCCGGCGGATCTTCGCGTGAACGGGTCCGACGGACACGGTTGGGCCGTTGACCTGCAGATTCAGGTTCGCATTAATGCTGGTTGGGTGCACCCAAGATCGCGATCAAGGTCGTGAGCTGCGAGAACGAGTTCGCGCACGGCCCTGACGGCGGAAGTGGGCCGCACCGTACGCCACTGGTCACAGCGACCGTTGGCCACCAGACCGGACCGGGGAGCCCCAGGGCAGGCACGCGGTGTACGCGACGGCCATGGGCAGGTGTCGGTCGCGTCTTGGGTGCGACCTTCGTCGTCGATGCGGGCAGGAGCAGAGCCCGATACGGCCAGACATGTCCGGTCCTCACCGACGACTCCGGGTCGCCCCTTCGAGGATCTTGGTGATGTCCTCGACGGAATCGAGGGCGCCGGAAGCGATGCTCACCACGAGGTCGTAGGCCTCATCGTTGGTCAGCGTCAGGCGGCGGCCGTTGACACCGTAGAAGGCGATCAGGCCGGCGAGCGCGAGCCGCTTGTTCCCATCGACGAGGGCGTGGTTGCGAGCCAGTGAATGCAGGAGCGCGGCAGCCTTGCCGTCAGGAGCGGGGTAGGCGTCACGGCCGAACACCGTCGCCCGCGGGCGCGCGAGAGCAGATTCGAGCAGGCCATGGTCCCTGACCACCGGTTCGGAGCCGATGGCCCGCTCGGCGATGTACAGCAGCTCGCGAAGCGTCAGATAGATCATTCGCCAAGCCGTCGGAGCGCCTCGGCGTACCGAGGCAGCTCCTCGTCCAACACCTGATCCAGCAACTCCGCCCGGCTGTGCGCCTCGACGTACTCCCTGATCGCCTGCCGAGCGATCTCCTGCATCGACCGCTGTTCCAGCTCCGCACGCAGGCGCAGAGCCTCTGCCTCATCATCCGTCAAGCGCAGTGTCATCGCCACAGCCTCACGGTATCACCATTGATACCACCATGGGTCCCGCGGCATGGTCGCGGCGATCGACTCCTATCTGATCTTCTTGGCGTTCGCGTTGCCGGTGTAGCCGGCCCGCCGGATTTTCGCGTGGGCGGGTTCGACGGACACAGCCGAGCCGCTGACCTGCGGGTTCAGGTTCGCATTAGTGCTGGTCGGGCGCACCGATCCGTGTATTGCGCGGACAGTCGAGTACCGGTGGTGCTTCGACGGGGCGGCCGGGGCCATGGTTCCGGTGGGTATCAGCGTCAGGGCTGCGCAGAGATCGCACCAGGTTGTGATCAGTGACGTTCCGTAGCCACGTTGTGGGGCGCCTCAAGGTGCCTTGCGCGGAGCGGAGCGAGTTGGATGCGATCCCGCCACGCTCGCCCGGGATGGGCCGCACAAATCAAGGCCACGCACACCCGGATCAAATTCCGAGGAAACGACGCAGAGCTTCACCGGAGAAACTCCGGCAGCCGAATTACCGAAAACGTGGCCAGCCGTAGTGACGGAAGTGGCCTTC
>NZ_KB893677.1 GCF_000374165.1 Parafrankia elaeagni | reverse complement strand
CCCGCCTCCAACACGCCTTCTCCGCCACCGCGGTCAACGTCATCCGCCTCGACGCCCACTGGAACCCCCACCAGCCGCCCTTCACACCCCGCACCAGCAGACTCACCCGCCTCAGCCAGCAGCGCACAACCCCGACCGCGAATTAAGCAGCAGAGTCGGCCATCCCGCCAAAGCCCCCTACGACCGGATCATCGCCGCCGGTGCCTGGGACATTCCCAAGGCCTGGTGGGACCAGCTTGCCCGCGGCGGCCGACTCGTCGTTCCTCTCCGCCTGCGGGGCGCGAGCTACAGCATCGGTTTCGCCTATCACCGCGACCGCCTGGTCTCCGACACGATCGAACCGGCCGGCCTTGCCCCCTTGATCGGCCAGGGAGGGGAACGGAGCGCGTCCATCCACCAGGACGGCCTCGTCTCCCTCACCTGGGATCACGACCAGCCGATCAACGGCGCCGCCCTGAACGGAGTCCTCCAGCGTGACCGGACCGTCGCGCTCTCCGGCGTCATCTCGGGCCGCCGTTCCCCGCTGCACGGCATCTCGCTACGCCTCACCGCGACCGAAATAGGCTGCTGCCGCATCACCGCTCAGCCGTCCGCCGTCACCTCACAGCTGTGCACTCCCGCGATCCCGCTGGGAAGCCCGGCTCTGGTGGAAGACGACTCCCTGGCCTACCTCACTCTCACTCGCGAGCGCGACGGGTACACCTACGTCCTGGGCGCTGTCGGACACGGCCCGAAACGGCATCAGCTCGCCGACCGGATCATCGCCGCGATCCACACCTGGGACACCGACCGCTCCGCAGCACCGACGATCATGCTCTATCGCGGCGCACCCGACACCGCCACCCGAAGCAGGCGGATCATCAAGGATGAGAGTCATCTGACGATCACCTACTGACCTCGACAGTGGCCAAGGGGTGACACGAACCGGGCGAGCAACATCGGCCAGAGTCCCGGGTGGCAGTCCTGGTCAGGCGGCTGATCGAGGTGATCTACCGCTGGGCAGCCAGCACGACACCAGATCAGGCCGTTCGGACCCCTCTGGGACCTGACAGGAAGGCGACTTTCCGTCACGCCACACAAACATCAGGTGCCCCGAATAGGCAGATCATTGATCCTTTAAGCTCAAACAACTTTGCAGCAACTTGCCTTGCACTTGCATCGGCACGAGAAGACGCCTCGGACTCGCAGAGGGCCGCTACGTCGGGTCATCTCAACACGCAATCGGCCGGTACGGGCACCCCAGACCTCCACCGAGCACGCTCGGCAGGCGACCCGGCCGAGGGAGCCCACGGAAATCCAGGGATCTGACCAGCCGCTTCCCCTTGTCGCGATCACCAGTAACCGCGTACCGGCCGCCGGAGTCAATCCGCCCAGTCGTGGCGCCCGGACCGCCTGCCCGATCTTCTCTTCTCAGAGCATCAGGCACTCTGCGTAGCCACCCTGGGTTGCTCCGGCGCAGCCTAGACCGTTCCGCCCGCCACGTCTCCTGTGAGATTTACAACCCTTGCCCTTACTTACCGTGGATGGTCTATAACTCTCGCACCTGAGGGGATTACCTAAGCGATGGGCACAGGTCACATGGGTAACGGAACGTGAGGCGGCGCGGATGGTCGCTCGGCGGCGCGGTCGCCCTGCTGGCCCTGCTCACGACGAGCGCCTGCGCTGACGGCAACAGCGAAGCATCACCAGCGCCAACGCTTCCAGCATCGGCGCGGTCCTCTCCCTCCCCAGCCAGCCCCTCAGCCTCGTTGACTGCGGCGCAGGTCGCCGAGCGCGACGCTCTCGCTGCCTACCGGGGCATGTGGGAGGATTGGATCGCGATCGCCGCCACAGGCGATTATCAGAACCCGCGACTGGCGACGCATACAAGCGGACCAGCTTTGTCTCTCATCTACCGCGGCGTCTATGCGAACTGGCGGGATGGTCTAGTCGCTCGCGGCGAGCCGGTTCTATCACCCAAAGTATCGGCCGCGACTCCACAGGAAAATCCTGATCGGATTACCATCACCGACTGCGTGGACAGCTCTAACTGGCTGAATTATCGAACAGACGGACAGCTGGAGAACGACACGCCTGGCGGCCAACGTTATGTTCAGGCCCTTGCGGTGCAGAGAGCCGGGGAGTGGAAGATAGATCAACTCGTCGTGCAGGCACTCGGCACCTGCTGATGCGTTCCGCGCTACTTCTGACCACGGCGATCCTGATAGCGGTACTCATCGCCTCGCCAGCACGTGCGAATGACTCGTTCGGATCCACCGAATGCAGCGAGACAGCCTGCCGACTCTGGGCCGGGACAGACGGAAATCCAATCGAGGACTACCGCGGCTCCCCGAAACCCCCGACCGCTCCGCAACGAGGAAATTCCGCTCGAATGTGCAGACTACCCGCAACAACCAAAGAAGTTCTCTGCGTGGACCCCGATCTTGGCTGGCTCAGTGCGGACGGCTGCTACTACCGATCCGCCACTGAATTCGTTGCTACGCCCGCGCTGGAGGCGATGGAAGCAACTCCTGGTGTTGAGGGTTCCTGGTATGAGCGAAAATGCGTCGGGATCAGTAGTAGCTGGGCGGTGGTGTGGAAGCCGGATGCGGTGATGGGGGCGGTGGTTCCGCCGTCGCCGGAGGTGATGGCGCAGCGGGCGGTCAGCCGCTTGGTGTTGCCGGCGCCCGTTCTCGGGCTGTCTCCGGATGTGGATGTGCTGCAGACGGTCGGTGTTCCCGTGTGGTTGTGGGTCGAGGCGGCGAGCTGGGGGCCGGTGTCGGCGACGGCAGCGGTGCCGGGTGTGTCAGTGACGGCGACGGCGCGGCCGGTGTCGGTGTTGTGGGATTTCGGGGCGGGTGGGCAGGTCCGCTGTGCGGGGCCGGGACGGATGTTCCAGGTCGGAGTGGATGATCCGGCGGCCGGGTCGGAGTGCTCGATCGCGTTCGCGCGTAGTTCGGCGGGTCAGCCGGGGGGCCGGTTCCCGGTGACGGTGACCGTGACCTGGCAGGTGGAATGGGCCGGTGCAGGCCAGACAGGTCAAGCTGCGGGACTGACCTCCCAGACCGCAGCATCGGTCGCCGTCGGGGAGTCGCAGGGCTTGGTGCTGCCCGGGGAGCGCAGGTGAGGGCCGCAGTCCCGACGCGGCGTCACGGGGATGTGCGTTCGCCGGTGCGGGAGCGGTCTCGGGGTGGGGCAGCGCGGCGGGCGCTGGTCGGAGTGCTGCTCATTGCGCTGTCCGTCGCGGCGTTCGTCGTCGTCGGTGGTGAGCGAGACGGCCGGCGGGAGCTGCTGGTCGTGGCCCGCGATGTCCCGGCCGGCCAGGTGCTGACGACACAGGATCTGCGCCCGGTGTCGGTGGGTGCCGGCGTTGGAGTGGACGTGGTGGCCGCGGACACGGTCGGGGCGGTCGTCGGCCGGGTGGCGGTGGTGCCGCTGGTCGCGGGCAGCCTGCTACCCGCGGGCGCGGTCGGTGACAGGTCGCGGGTGCCACCGGCGGGACGGGCGGTCGTCGGGGCCGCGCTGAAGGCGGGCCAGTACCCCCCGGAGTTGGCCCGCGGCGACGGGGTGTCGGTCATCCTCACCGCGGCGTCGACCAGCGCGGCTGACCCCACGGTTTCCACCTCCGCAACGGGCGCACCGGTCCGGTCGGTGCAGGGGCTGGTCGTGACTGTCCAGGGTGACGAGGCGTCGCCGGCCGGGGACAGCGGGGCGGTGGTGTCGCTGCAGGTCGCGGATGGGGACGCCGAAGCAGTGGCGGAAGCGGCGGCGGCGGGCCGGGTCGCGCTGGTGGTTCGGGCGGTCCCGCGGTGAGCGGCTCCGGTCTGGTCGCCGTGGGGTCGTTGAAGGGTTCCCCGGGGGTGACGACGACGGCGCTTGCGCTGGCAGCGATCTGGCCGGCCGGTGCGCAGAGAGTCGATCCGCTGCTGGTGGAGGTCGACCCCTCCGGGGGCGATGTGGCGGGCTGGTATCAGCTGCGGGGCTATCCGGGGCTGTTGAGTTGGGCGGCTGCCGCACGCGGCGGGGCGGCCCCGGTCGACGCGCATGTCTGGGGCCTCGCCGGCGGGGTGGGGTTGGTGGCGGGGCCGGTGGAGGCGGGTGCCGCCCGGGGAGCGGTCGCGGTCCTCGCGCAGACCGGGTCGGTGCCGGGGGCTGCGTCGGGCCGGCTGGTCGTGGCGGACTGCGGCCGGCTCGACCCCGATTCGGCCGCGTTGCCGATCGCCGGGGCTGCCGGGGTCCTGGCGGTGGTAGTACGTCCGGTCCCCGCCGAGCTGGCGCGTGTGGCTGCACGGGTCGAGGAACTGACGGGCGCGGGTCGCCGGGACTGTGTCCTGATCCTCGCCGGTGAACCCGCCTGGCCCACGGGACGGGTCGAAGACGCTGTCGGGCTGCCGGTAGCAGGGGTGTTGCCACATCATCCGCGGGCTGCGGCCGGCGTGGCCGGGGGGCGGTTCGGGCGCGGCGCCCGCCGTTCCCAGCTCCTGCGCGCTGCCGCGGATATTGCCGCCGCGCTCGACCGTCGCCTCGCCACGCGGCCCCGCGGGTCGACGCGGGCTCTCGCCCCGCCATCCGGTGTCGCGTCGTCAGGTCTGCCGTCGCTGCGGGGTGGTGTTCGCCTCCCTGCTTTGCCCCGCGCGACGACTCTGCTGCTTAATTCGGCTGGGTGTCGTGGGTGCGGCATGATCTCCTGTGCGGTCCGGGTCGCCTCGTGGGCCGCGGGAGGTGGGGCACATGTCGTTGCAGCCGAAGGGGCTGCCGGAGATCCCGGCGCAGACGGTGGCGGTCGCGCGGGCGGCGTTCCCGCGGGGGACGTTGGCGATGCGGCTGCGGG
>NZ_KB893676.1 GCF_000374165.1 Parafrankia elaeagni | reverse complement strand
CCGGGAAACCGGGGCTAATGCCGGATATGACATCGCTGGGCATCTGGTGGTGTGGAAAGATTTATCGGCTTGGGATGGGCCCGCGGCCTATCAGCTTGTTGGTGGGGTAATGGCCTACCAAGGCGACGACGGGTAGCCGGCCTGAGAGGGCGATCGGCCACACTGGGACTGAGACACGGCCCAGACTCCTACGGGAGGCAGCAGTGGGGAATATTGCGCAATGGGCGAAAGCCTGACGCAGCGACGCCGCGTGAGGGATGACGGCCTTCGGGTTGTAAACCTCTTTCAGCAGGGACGAAGCGAGAGTGACGGTACCTGCAGAAGAAGCACCGGCCAACTACGTGCCAGCAGCCGCGGTAATACGTAGGGTGCAAGCGTTGTCCGGAATTATTGGGCGTAAAGAGCTCGTAGGCGGCCTGTCGCGTCGGCTGTGAAAACCCGGGGCTCAACCCCGGGCCTGCAGTCGATACGGGCAGGCTAGAGTCCGGTAGGGGAGACTGGAATTCCTGGTGTAGCGGTGAAATGCGCAGATATCAGGAGGAACACCGGTGGCGAAGGCGGGTCTCTGGGCCGGAACTGACGCTAAGGAGCGAAAGCGTGGGGAGCGAACAGGATTAGATACCCTGGTAGTCCACGCCGTAAACGTTGGGCGCTAGGTGTGGGGGACCTTCCACGGCCTCCGTGCCGCAGCTAACGCATTAAGCGCCCCGCCTGGGGAGTACGGCCGCAAGGCTAAAACTCAAAGGAATTGACGGGGGCCCGCACAAGCGGCGGAGCATGTGGCTTAATTCGATGCAACGCGAAGAACCTTACCAGGGCTTGACATGCAGAGAAATCTCATAGAGATATGGGGTCCTTAGGGGCTCTGCACAGGTGGTGCATGGCTGTCGTCAGCTCGTGTCGTGAGATGTTGGGTTAAGTCCCGCAACGAGCGCAACCCTTATCCTATGTTGCCAGCGCGTCATGGCGGGGACTCATAGGAGACTGCCGGGGTCAACTCGGAGGAAGGTGGGGATGACGTCAAGTCATCATGCCCCTTACGTCCTGGGCTGCACACATGCTACAATGGCCGGTACAAAGGGCTGCGATGCCGTGAGGTGGAGCGAATCCCAAAAAGCCGGTCTCAGTTCGGATCGGGGTCTGCAACTCGACCCCGTGAAGTCGGAGTCGCTAGTAATCGCAGATCAGCATTGCTGCGGTGAATACGTTCCCGGGCCTTGTACACACCGCCCGTCACGTCACGAAAGTCGGTAACACCCGAAGCCGGTGGCCCAACCCTTGTGGGGGGAGCCGTCGAAGGTGGGACCGGCGATTGGGACGAAGTCGTAACAAGGTAGCCGTACCGGAAGGTGCGGCTGGATCACCTCCTTTCTAAGGAGCTTTCTGGCTGGGTGTCTCCTGTAGTGGGGGATGGCCTGGTCCAGGGCGAGGGTCGGCCGGAGGGCTGGCCTGGTGTGCTCATGGGTGGAACGCTGACTTGTTCTGTTCGGTCTGGTCTGGTGTCTGGGTTCCTGTGTGTTCCTGGGTGTGGGGTCGGGTCGGGTGGGTCGGTACGCTGTTGGGTTTTGAGGGAGTGTGATGCCCTCGTGTACGGCCCCTCCCTGCTGGCCTGTGGCTGGTGGGGTGGGTGTGCGGGCTGGTTCGTGGTGGGATACCGCTGCCGTGTGGTGGTGGGTCCTGCGGGCGCGGCTGGTTTCCGTTCGTAGTTTGAGAACTGCACAGTGGACGCGAGCATCTTTATCTTTGTGGCCAAGTTATTAAGGGCGCACGGTGGATGTCTTGGCACCAGGAGCCGATGAAGGACGTGGGAGGCTGCGATATGCCTCGGGGAGCTGTCAACCGAGCTGTGATCCGAGGATTTCCGAATGGGGAAACCCGGCAGGGCTTTAAATCCTGTCACCCGTGCCTGAACACATAGGGCATGTGGAGGGAACGTGGGGAAGTGAAACATCTCATTACCCACAGGAAGAGAAAACAACCGTGATTCCGCGAGTAGTGGTGAGCGAAAGCGGATGAGGCTAAACCAGTTTCGTGTGATAGCCGGCAGGCGTTGCGTAGCTGGGGTTGTGGGACTGTTCTGACAGGGCTGCCGTCTTGTCGAGGAGTAAGAAAGCGTGTTGTTAGCCGAAGGTCATGCGAATGGACCGCCATAGAGGGTAACAGCCCTGTAGGTGAAAACGGCACGTCTCCTGAGCAGGATCCCAAGTAGCACGGAGCCCGTGAAATTCCGTGTGAATCTGGCGGGACCACCCGCTAAGCCTAAATACTCCCTGGTGACCGATAGCGGACTAGTACCGTGAGGGAAAGATGAAAAGTACCCCGGGAGGGGAGTGAAATAGTACCTGAAACCGTGTGCCTACAATCCGTGGGGGCTGGGCTTTTCGGAGCCTGGTGACCGCGTGCCTTTTGAAGAATGAGCCTGCGAGTTTGCGGTGTGTGGCGAGGTTAACCCGTGTGGGGTAGCCGTAGCGAAAGCGAGTCCGAATAGGGCGTTTGAGTCGCATGCCCAAGACCCGAAGCCGAGTGATCTACCCATGGCCAGGTTGAAGCGCGGGTAAGACCGTGTGGAGGACCGAACCCACCAGGGTTGAAAACCTGGGGGATGAGCTGTGGGTAGGGGTGAAAGGCCAATCAAACTCGGTGATAGCTGGTTCTCCCCGAAATGCATTTAGGTGCAGCGTCGCGTGTTTCTTGCCGGAGGTAGAGCACTGGATGGCCTAGGGGGCCCACAAGCTTACTGAAGTCAGCCAAACTCCGAATGCCGGTAAGTGAAGCGCGGCAGTGAGACTGCGGGGGATAAGCTTCGTAGTCGAGAGGGAAACAGCCCAGATCGCCAGCTAAGGCCCCTAAGCGTGCGCTAAGTGGAAAAGGATGTGGAGTCGCATAGACAACCAGGAGGTTGGCTTAGAAGCAGCCACCCTTGAAAGAGTGCGTAATAGCTCACTGGTCAAGTGATTCCGCGCCGACAATGTAGCGGGGCTCAAGCGCACCGCCGAAGCTGCGGCATACACGTTGTGTATGGGTAGGGGAGCGTCGTGTGGCGAGTGAAGCGGCGGGGTGACCCAGCCGTGGACGCCACACGAGTGAGAATGCAGGCATGAGTAGCGAATGACGGGTGAGAATCCCGTCCGCCGAATGACCAAGGGTTCCTGGGGCAGGCTTTTCCGCCCAGGGTGAGTCGGGACCTAAGGCGAGGCCGACAGGCGTAGTCGATGGACAACGGGTTGATATTCCCGTACCGGCGCTGACGCGCCCATGCTGAACCTGGTTGTGCTAACCGTTCTGGTTTTTGTTCTGCTTTCGGGTGGGGCTTGGACTGGTCGGGATCCTGGCTGGTAGTAGGCAAGCGATGGGGTGACGCAGGAGGGTAGTCCAACCCAGGAGGTGGTTTTCCTGGGGCAAGGGTGTAGGGCGAAACGTAGGCAAATCCGCGTTTCATGTGCCTGAGACCTGATGCCGAGCCGATTGTGGCGAAGTGGGTGATCCCATGCTGCCGAGAAAAGCCTCTAGCGAGTGTCAGGGCCGCCCGTACCCTAAACCGACACAGGTGGTCAGGTAGAGAATACCAAGGCGTGCGAGTGAACTGTGGTTAAGGAACTCGGCAAAATGCCCCCGTAACTTCGGGAGAAGGGGGGCCACTTCCTGTGTAGGAGTTTACCTCCGAAGCGGGGAGGGGCCGCAGAGACCAGGGGAAAGCGACTGTTTACTAAAAACACAGCTCCGTGCGAAGTCGTAAGACGATGTATACGGAGTGACGCCTGCCCGGTGCTGGAACGTTAAGGGGACGGGTTAGCTCTTCGGGGCGAAGCTCAGAACTTAAGCGCCAGTAAACGGCGGTGGTAACTATAACCATCCTAAGGTAGCGAAATTCCTTGTCGGGTAAGTTCCGACCTGCACGAATGGCGTAACGACTTTCCTACTGTCTCAACCACAGACTCGGCGAAATTGCACTACGAGTAAAGATGCTCGTTACGCGCGGCAGGACGGAAAGACCCCGGGACCTTTACTACAGCTTGATATTGGTGTTCGGTTCGTCTTGTGTAGGATAGGTGGGAGACTGTGAAGCCGGGACGCCAGTTCTGGTGGAGTCATTGTTGAAATACCACTCTGGTCGTACTGGATGTCTAACCTCGGTCCGTGATCCGGATCAGGGACAGTGTCAGGTGGGTAGTTTAACTGGGGCGGTTGCCTCCCAAAGGGTAACGGAGGCGCCCAAAGGTTCCCTCAGCCTGGTTGGCAATCAGGTGTTGAGTGCAAGTGCACAAGGGAGCTTGACTGTGAGACAGACATGTCGAGCAGGTGCGAAAGCAGGGACTAGTGATCCGGCGGTGGCTTGTGGAAGCGCCGTCGCTCAACGGATAAAAGGTACCCCGGGGATAACAGGCTGATCTTGCCCAAGAGTCCATATCGACGGCAAGGTTTGGCACCTCGATGTCGGCTCGTCGCATCCTGGGGCTGGAGTAGGTCCCAAGGGTTGGGCTGTTCGCCCATTAAAGCGGTACGCGAGCTGGGTTTAGAACGTCGTGAGACAGTTCGGTCCCTATCCGCCGCGCGCGCAGGAGACTTGAGAAGGGCTGTCCCTAGTACGAGAGGACCGGGACGGACGAACCTCTGGTGTGCCAGTTGTTCTGCCAAGGGCATGGCTGGTTGGCTACGTTCGGAAGGGATAACCGCTGAAAGCATCTAAGCGGGAAGCTCGCTTCAAGATGAGGTCTCCCACAGGGTAGCCTGGTAAGGCCCCCGACTAGATGATCGGGTTGATAGGCCGGAGGTGGAAGTGCGGCAACGCATGGAGCTGACCGGTACTAATAGGCCGAGGGCTTGACCACAAAGATTCTGCTGTT
>NZ_KB893675.1 GCF_000374165.1 Parafrankia elaeagni | reverse complement strand
TCCGGACCCACCTCCACAAACCGGGTCACCCCCAGACCCGCGAGGACGTCGACGGCAGCGGCGAACCGAACCGGCTCACGGACCTGACGCACCCAGTAACCCGGATCGNNCCACTGCCCCGCCGTCACCGGCTGCCCCGTCACCGTCGACACCACCGCCACCGACGGCTCGGCGAACCGCAACTCCTCCACCACCGCGGCGAACTCGGCCAGCATCGGTTCCATCAACGCCGAGTGGAACGCATGGCTCGTCCGCAACCGGCTCGACTTCCACCCCTGCCCAGCCACCCGCTCCGCGAACACCTCAACCGCGTCGGCAGGCCCGGAGACCACCACCGCTGTCGGGCCGTTCACCGCAGCCACATCCAACCCGGACTGCTCGCCCAGCAGCGCGACCACCTCAGCCTCACCGGCTTGCACGGCCAGCATCGCCCCACCCGCGGGCAGCGCCTGCATCAACCGGCCCCGCGCCGTGACAAGCCTGGCCGCGTCGGCCAGATCCAATACACCGGCGGTGTAGGCGGCAGCGACCTCACCGATGGAATGCCCGACCAGCACATCGGGGCGGATACCCCACGACTCCACCAGCCCCAGCAGCGCCACCTCGAACGCGAACAACGCCGGCTGCGCATAGCCGGTCTGCTCCAACAGCTCCGGCTCACCGTCGATCACGTCCCGCAACGGCCGGTCCAGATACCGATCCACCTCCGCGCAGGCGCCATCGAACGCATCGGCGAACACCGGGAAGGCCTCATACAACTCCCGACCCATCCCGACCCGCTGCGAACCCTGACCCGTGAACAACACCCCCACCCGACCCGCACCCACCACACCCCGCACCACCTGCGACGAGGAGACACCTCCAGCCAGCGCCGTCAGACCACCACGCAACTCCTCCACATCCCCCGCCAGCACCACCGCACGATGCGCCAACACCGCCCGCCGGATCGACGCCGCACCCACACCCAGCACCCCGCCAGCCGCCTCGGCAACAGCCTCGGCGACCGCGTCCAGCCGCGCCGCCTGCGCACGCAACGCCGCCTCGTCCTGCCCGGACACCACCACCGGCACCACCGGCAGAGTCACCGAAGCAGGATCACCAAAGGCCACCTGCTCGGCTGGTGCCCGCTCAGCTGGTGCCTCTTCGAGGATGACGTGCGCGTTGGTCCCGCTCACTCCGAACGAGGACACACCCGCCCGCCGCGGCCGGTCATCCACCTCGATCCACGGCTGCGCCGACACCAACAGCGAGATGGCCCCCGACGTCCAGTCGACATGCGGAGAAGGCTCATCCACGTGCAACGTCGCCGGCAGAACCCCATGCTGCATGGCCTGGACCATCTTGATGATCCCAGCNACGCCGGACGCGGCCTGGGTATGACCGATGTTCGACTTCACCGACCCCAACCACAACGGCCGATCCCCCGAACGACCCCGACCATACGTCGCCAGCAACGCCTCCGCCTCNATCGGATCCCCCANNACNGTCCCGGTCCCNTGCGCCTCGACNGCATCCACATCNNNNGCCGACAANCCCGCNCCCGCCAACGCCTGACGAATCACCCGCTGCTGCGCCGGCCCATTCGGCGCCGTCAACCCATTCGACGCACCATCCTGATTAACCGCACTCCCCGCCACCACCGCAAGAACCCGATGCCCATACCGCCGAGCATCGGAAAGCCGCTCCACCAGCAGAACGCCGACGCCCTCACCCCACGCCGTCCCGTCCGCACCCGCCGCGAACGACTTACAACGACCATCAGCCGACAGGCCACGCTGCCGGGAGAAGTCGATGAAGGTACCCGGTGTGGACATCACCGTCACACCCCCGGCCAACGCCATCTCACACTCACCCGAGCGCAACGCCTGCACCGCCAGGTGCAACGCCACCAACGACGACGAACACGCCGTGTCCACCGTCACCGCCGGGCCCTCCAACCCGAACGAATACGCCACCCGACCCGACAACACACTCGACGCCGTACCCGTCAGCAGATGACCCTCCACCCCCGCCTCCACCGGCCCCGACCCATACCCCATATAACTCGCACCAACAAACACCCCCACCGACGAACCCCGCAAACCCAGCGGATCAATCCCCGCCCGCTCAAACGCCTCCCACGACGTCTCCAACAGCAACCGCTGCTGCGGATCCATCGCCAACGCCTCACGCGGACTGATGCCAAACAGGCCCGCGTCGAACAATCCCGCGTCATACAGGAACCCGCCCTCACGGGCATACGACGTCCCCACATGATCAGGATCCGGATGGAACAACCCCTCCAGATCCCACCCACGATCCGCCGGGAAGGCACCCATCGCGTCCCCACTCGACGCCAGCAGTCCCCACAAGGCCTCCGGCGTATCCACTCCGCCGGGAAAACGGCACGACATACCGATGATCACTACCGGGTCGTCGGTTATGTCCACCGCCGTGGGCAGAGCCGGAGCCACCACCGTCAGGACACCCGCCAGCTGATCCAGCACAGCATCGGCGAGACGGTCGACACTCGGGTAGTCGAAGGCAAGCGTCGTCGGCAACCGCAACCCGGTCACCGCCACCAACCTGTTCCGCAACTCCACCGCGGTCAGCGAATCGAAGCCCAGTTCCTGAAACGACCGGCCAGAATCGATGAAGGCGGCACTTTCATGCCCCAGAGCTGCGGCAACCTGGTTTCGGACCTCGGCCAGCAAAACGCGGCGGCGTTCGGCGGCGGGCAGTTCCGTCAGCCGCGCGGCCAGAGTAGGCCGGTCAGCCGAGGCGGGACCCGTAGCTCCCCCGGACAGTTCGCTGAGGAAGGGACCGCCGGCGGCGAATTGCTCCCATGCGACGTCGGCGACGACGACCGTCGCCTCCTTTGATCCGACCGCCTTGGCAAGGGCCGCGAGTGCGTGGTCGGCGCGCATGGTCGAGAAGCCGCTGCGCTGGAACTGGCGGGCGTCGGCATGCGCAGCCATCATGCCCGCGTCTTCCCATGGCCCCCAAGCGATCGATGTCGCCGGCAGACCCGCGGCGTACCGGTGTTCGGCGAGGGCATCCAGGTAGGCGTTGGCCGCCGCGTAGTTGGCCTGGCCGGCGTTGCCGAGTACACCCGCCGTCGACGAGAACAGTACGAACGCCTCGAGCGGACGGTCCGTGGTCAGCTCGTGCAGGTAGCGGGCGGATGTCGCCTTGGCCTCCATCACCGCGGCGAGCCGCTCAGGTGTCAGGCTGTCGATCACACCGTCGTCGAGAGTTCCAGCGGCGTGCACCACCGCCGAGAGCTCGCTCACGGACTCCAGAAGAGCGGCAACGGCAGAACGGTCCGTGAGATCGCACGACCGTACGGTCACCCGGGCCGGTATCTCCTTAACCAACGCATCCACGCCGGCGGCTTCCGCACCGCTGCGGCTGACGAGCACCAGGTGCTCGGCGCCGTTCTCCGCCGCCCATCGGGCAACCCGCTTGCCGATCCCACCTGTGCCGCCGGTGATCAGAACCGTTCCGGACGGCTGCCAGGATTGCCCGCTCCGAGCCGGAGCTGGCACCAACCGGCTTACGAAGATGCCACTGCCCCGGACCGCGACCTGCTCCTCATCGCCTGGCAGAGCCGCCAGCACCGCGATAATCCGGGCTGCCGCCCGCCGGTCGATACTCTCGGGCAGATCCAGCAGACCACCCCACCGGTCAGGATGTTCCAGGCCCACGACCCGACCCAGGCCCCACACGGAGGCCAGTTCGGGCCCGGCAGGCCGATCAGACCGGCCGGTGCTCACCGCGCCCCGTGTGACCAGCCACAACGGTGCCTCGATCCTGGCATCGCCAAGCGCCTGTGCCATCAACAGAGCGCTGCCCGGCGACGACGCGAACGACACGACCCCGGCGATCGGCTCTCCGACCGCCCGCAGGCTCTCCGCCAGCGACGACCGGTCCGCGTCCTCACCCGCCGGAACGACGATGATGGCGGCGCCGGCCGCGGACAGCAGCGCACCGAGACCGGCCTGGTCCTCTCCGATCAGCAACCACGTCCCCGACAGGGTGCCCGGCCCGGGGTCGGGGATCGGCTTCCACGTCACCCGGTAACGCCAGCCCTCAGTCATCGAGACCAGGCGCCGCCTCGCCCGCCACGACGCCAACGCCGGCAACACGCTTTCCAGCGATGCCGTCTCCACCCCAAGCTGCGCAGCCAACCCAGACAGATCGTGGCGTTCCACCGACTCCCAGAACCCCGACTCCACCGCATCAGCCGCCCCGCCAGCCCCCACCACCGGAGAGGACTCCAACCAGTACCGCTGACGNTGGAACGCATACGTCGGCAGATCCACCGGCTGTGCCCTGGTACCGGCGAACACACCCGCCCAGTCGACGTCGACGCCGTGCACGAACAGCGACGCGGTTGCCTTCAGCGCGGTGGCGGGTTCGGGGCGATCCCGGCGCACCACCGGAACAAACACCGCACCGGCCCCCGCCCCGGACCCGGCCGCGTCGGGGAGGCACTGCTGCGCCAGCGCGGTCAGGATCCCGTCCGGACCCACCTCCACGAACCGGGTCACACCCATGCCCACAAGGGAGGCGACGGCGTCAGCGAACCGAACCGGCTCACGGACCTGACGCACCCAGTAACCCGGATCGCTCCACTGCCCCGCCGCCACCGGCTGCCCCGTCACCGTCGACACCACCGCCACCGACGGCTCGGCGAACCGCAACTGCTCCACCACCGCGGCGAACTCAGCCAACATCGGCTCCATCAACACCGAATGGAACGCATGACTCGTCCGCAACCGGCTCGACTTCCACCCGGAAGCCGACACCCGCTCCGCGAACACCTCAACCGCCTCGGCAGGACCGGAGACCACCACCGCCGCCGGGCCGTTCACCGCAGCCACATCCAACCCGGACCGCTCACCCAGCAGCGCGACCACCTCAGCCTCACCGGCCTGCACCGCCAGCATCGCCCCACCCACCGGCAGCGCCTGCATCAACCGGCCCCGCGCCGTGACCAGCCTGGCCGCATCCGCCAGATCCAATACACCGGCGGTGTAGGCGGCAGCGACCTCACCGATGGAATGCCCGACCAGCACATCCGGACGTACACCCCACGACTCCACCAGCCCCAGCAGCGCCACCTCGAACGCGAACAACGCCGGCTGCGCATAGCCGGTCTGCTCCAACAGCTCCGGCTCACCATTGATCACATCCCGCAACGGCCGGTCCAGATACCGATCCACCTCCGCGCAGGCGCCATCGAAGGTGTTGGCGAACACCGGGAAGGCCTCATAAAGCTCCCGGCCCATCCCAAGCCGCTGCGAACCCTGACCGGTGAACAGCACCCCTATCCGGCCCGCACCCACCACACCCCGCACCACATTGACCGGTTCCCCACCCGCAGCAAGCCCCTCCAAGCCAGCAGCCAGCTCCGCTCCATCCCCCGCCAGCACCACCGCACGATGCGCCAACACCGCCCGGTGGATGGCCGCGGCCCCGATGCCCAGCAAATCACCATCGGGCACTGCCAGGAGCTGCCCCGCCTGCGCCCGCAACGCCGCCTCGTCCGGCCCGGACACCACCACCGGCACCACCGGCAGAACCACCGGAAC
>NZ_KB893674.1 GCF_000374165.1 Parafrankia elaeagni | reverse complement strand
CTCGCTCGACTTGCATGTGTTAAGCACGCCGCCAGCGTTCGTCCTGAGCCAGGATCAAACTCTCCATCAATGCTTGAAAGAGATGGCCGGGCCGCCAAGCCCAACCAATCCTGGCAAGACAGATCCTCGTAAGATCGTCTATCATTGCCAAAGGAATTTCCCTACCATCACCAGAACAAACAAGCCCTGGCCATGGACGGGGGTTAAAAAATATGGCACTGACTATTCGGTACGCTGTTGAGTTCTCAAGGAGCAGATGCTTCCGGTTCCCGCCCTTCGGCGTTTCCCGGAGCTTCTTTAAGTTACCTGGTGTTTCCCGCCGGTGTCAAATCGCTGTTTCTGGCGATTTTTCCTTCGGCTTCCGCCTTATCCGTTTCGGCCTTTCGGCCCCGGCTGTGGCGACTCGGTTAAGTTACCGAGGCATTCGGGGTTGTGTCAAATCGCTCCGGCTTGGCCGGTGACTGCCACTCATCCCTACGGTACCGCACTGCCTGAGAGCCGCTTACCTCGGGGGGTCCGCGACCAGGGTCCGGCAAGTTTGCCGACGCGTAGGCGATGGGTCAGGCCTGGGGTTTCCGGTGGGGCCGCGCAGAGAGGAGACGGGCACGCGGCCGGGTGGGTCTGACGAGTCCGCATGCCCGGTTCACCCCGCTCGCCGGTCGGATGATCGAGGCGATCGGGTTGGCGTTGGCGGGCAGAGCCGGAGCGCGCCTCGCCGGCAGGATGGGCCTTCCCGCGGGGCGGAACACGCTGCTACGCCGAGTCCGGGCCCTGTCCGACCCGCAGATCGGGGTGGTGACGGTCCTCGGGGTGGATGACATTCGCGCTGCGCCGGGGTCGGGTCTACGGGACAGTCCTGATCGATCTCGACCGTCACCGGCCGGTGGACCTGCTGCCCGATCGGGAAGCGGCGACGTTCGCCGGCTGGCTGGGTGAGCATCCCGGCGCGCAGGTGATCTGCCGGGACCGGGCCGGTGCCTACGCCGACGGCGCCCGCACCGGTGCCCCGGACGCGGTGCAGGTGGCGGACCGCTTCCATCTGTGGAGCAACCTTGCCGGATACGTCGAGACGGCAGTCGCCCGGCACCGTTCCTGCCTGGCGCAACCACCGGCCACCGACGAGGCTGCGGACGAGCCGCGGGCGGACCTTGACGGCGCGGTGGCCGCAGCGCGGGAAGCGTCCTTCGAGCAGCGGGTGTTCGTGCGCCACGCCCGCGAGCGGTACGCCGCCGTCCAGGAACTCAAGGCCGCGGGCGTGGGCATCAAACCGATCGCCGCCCGACTCGGCCTGGCCCGCGGAACGGTCCGCAAGTACTACCCTGCGGCCAGCGTCGACGACGTCCTGGCCAAGGCCCGCGACGGGCGCGGTTCGATCCTGCGTCCGTGGGAGCCCTACCTCACCGAGCGGGTCAATGCCGGGATTACCAACGGCAGCCAGCTGTTCGGGGAGATCCGCGACCAGGGCTACACCGGGAGCAAGGCCGTGGTCCTGGCCTACCTGCGCCCGCTACGCGCGGGCGGCAGCACCGTCGCGCCGGCGGCACGGCAGGCACCGAAGGTTCGCACCGTCACCCGCTGGATCCTCACCCACCCCGAGCACCTGGATGAACAGGACACCCTCGCGTTGCAGCAGGTTCTCACCCGCTGCCAGGACCTCCGGAAGACTGCCGGCCATGTCACCGCGTTCGTGCAGATGCTCACCGGTCGTCACGGCGAGCGGCTCAACGGCTGGATCGCCGCCGTCGACGCCGACGACCTGTCCGAACTTCACCGTTTCACCCGCGGCCTCCTGCGCGACCACGACGCCGTCCTGAACCTGAGTTCGGTCACCGGTTCGGCATTGATGATCGCTTGACACGCTGACCTGGGGTGATGGGTGTGCGGCGGGCTGTTCTGAGGCACTAATTGGTGCTCTACGGTGTGGCTGTGGCCTGGATTCGGCGGGTGCGGACGGCGTCGGGAGCGACGGCGGTGCAGATAGCCGAGTCGGTCGGTGGGCGGCGGCGGATCGTCGCGCACGTCGGTTCGGCACATACCGAGGCTGAGCTCGGTGTGCTGGTCGAACGGGCCCGGGAGCTGTTGAGGGATCCGCGGCAGGGTGAGCTCGTCGAGGTCGAGCCGGTCGCGGTGAAGGCGTCGCTGCTCGGCGCGACCGGCCCGGCGGTCCTGTTCGACGTGGATGCCGAGCCGGCGCGGGGGCGGGCGACGGTCGCGGCGCCGAGGGTGGTGGCGACCGGCTCGCGGGTGCTCTACGACGCGCTGGCCGGGGTGTTCACGTCGTGGGGGTTCGACGCCCTTACGGATCAGGTGTTCCGGGACCTGGTGATCGCCAGGCTGGTGGAGCCGACCTCGATCCTGGACACCGGCAGGGTCCTTGCGGACCTCGGCGCCACACCGGCGAGCGAGAAGACGATGCGCCGTACCCTGCTGCGCGCCCACCACGGCGGCTACCGTGACCGGCTCGCCGGACTGTGCTTCACCCACGCCCTGGCCAACGGTGATGTCTCGCTGTGCCTGTACGACGTGACGACGCTGTACTTCGAGGCCGAGAACGAGGACGAGGACGACCTACGGAAGGTCGGCTACTCCAAGGAACGCAGGGTCGATCCGCAGATCGTCGTCGGCCTGCTCGTCGACCGGTACGGATTCCCGTTGGAGATCGGCTGCTTCGAGGGCAACCGTGCGGAGACCGCGACGATCCTGCCGGTCATCCGCCAGTTCACCGACCGTCACCAGCTCGAGAACCTGGTCGTGGTCGCCGACGCCGGCATGCTGTCCGCGACCAACCTGCGCGAACTCGACGACGCCGGGTTCGGGTTCATCATCGGTTCCCGGGTCACCAAGGCACCGATCGACCTGGCCTCGCACTTCCGCTGGCACGGCGACGCGTTCACCGACGGGCAGGTCATCGACACGGTCGCTCCCAGAACCGGACGCAACCGTGACAACGACACCGCCGTGAAGACCGAGCCCACCTGGAACCGTGAGCACCACCCCGGGTCGTGGCGGGCGGTCTGGGCCTACTCGGCCCGGCGCGCCGCCCGGGACAACAAGACCCTCACCGCGCAGGAGAACCGCGCCCGGGCTGTCGTCGACGGGGAGAAAACCGCCCGCACCCCGAGATTCGTCACGGTCAAAGGCGACGCCCGCACGCTCGATGAAGCCAGCCTGGCGCGTGCCCGCCGGCTCGTCGGGCTCAAGGGCTACGTCACCAACCTCCCCGCGACCGTCCTGACCGCCGACCAGGTCATCTCCGACTACCACGACCTGTGGCACGTCGAGCAGTCATTCCGGATGTCGAAGACCGACCTCGCCGCCCGGCCCATGTTCATGCGCACCCAGGACGCGATCGAAGCCCACCTGACCATCGTGTTCACCGCACTCGCCGTCGCCCGCACCGCCCAGAACCGCACCGGCCTGGCCATCCGCAACGTGATCCGACAGCTCCGCCCGCTCCGCTCCGCGACCATCGCGATCAACGGCGCCGTCCAGACCTTCCCACCTGCCATCGACGTGGAGCGGCAAACCTCCTCGACGCGCTCACAGGCAAGGCACTAACGAAATGACCGAACTCAGGCCTCAGGCTGCTCGCGCTCGCCCCGTCGCGCACCGGCCGGGCGACCAGCCGCACCGACGTCGACCGGGCCCTGCACCGGTTCTTCGACTGCGTGGCCACGTTCGGCAAGGACATCCCCGAACTCGTCACCCTCGCCACCACCCTCGACCAGTGGCGCGACGAGACCGCCCACGCCGTCCTGCTCGGGATCACCAACGCCAAGGCCGAAGGCGTCAACCGCCTCACCGAACTCGTCTACCGGGTCGCCTTCGGCCTGCGTAACGTCGCCCACCAGCAACGCCGCGCCAGCTGGGCCGCCTCCCGCCGCACCCGCCCCCACTGGCTACCCCGCGTCATCACCCGCCCGCAGGTTGCGTAATCAACCAACTACACATCCCCGCGAAGCGCGAAGAGCCATTAATCCTTATTAATCGGCGGCTCCCTGGGCAGCCACCCGGACCGGACTTCCATGGCAAGCGACGAGCTTACAACAACCGGATCAGCCGCTCACGCGGCGTCACCTCCCGCTGTCCGCTGGGCGCACGAAAGATCGAGGTTAGTGCACCTCACCCTCCAGCCAACGTTCAAATGGTGCAACCTCCGACAGTTCGGAATTTATCGCCCTCAGCCCTCCGGCGAAGTCTTTGGCCAATTTCGAGAGCATTGAGACTAGCTCGCTCCGATCAATGCTCTCACGCACTGGGTTCGGAATCCAATTGGTCCGCGACTCGCAGTGAATCGTCACAAGATCTCCGCTTGAGTGGAAGGATAAAGTCCTCTCGATGCCTTGCGAGTAGATATCTACCTCGACTTCGCGATATTCGCGCACGCCCGCCAAAAGCGACGGGAGTTGCTCCATGAAAGCAGACAAGTCATACGCGATGTCGAGCGGCCACTCGTCACTCCCGAACCCGCCAATGTGGAATCTGCATCCTCCGGCATCAGAGAGGGCGCTGCACGCCTCTATGACGAGGGTTTCGTAATCGTCACCCGGCTCCGGGTGCACTGAAGCAGGAGCCACAGTATCAGACGGCACGGACGGATTGAACGACACAGAGAAGCTCATCTCCCCAGCCTCCTAGTTCGGGCCAATGATCGGGAATGCCGTCTTGTATAGCCCACTTGGACTCGGGACGATGGTAGCTGCACGCGCTTGGACGATACTGCCATCCGGCATAATTACCTGCCCCAATCCGTCCGGAATGCGTACCGACCTGGGCCCTACCCCTTCGGCATGGAGCCCCTTCAAAAACTCCGCAGCGGCGCCATTGTCAAGCCATTGTCCTTGCTGATTACCGGTGCTACGAGCACGATCGGTTAGAGCCTTTGTGTTCTTCGCTCCGGCGCCGTGAGTCTTGAATGTATGACCCCACGTTTTAACGCTGTTGGAGGCCCAGTTCGGGCATCCGTTGCTGTTGTGAACGAGGACCGGCATGGCCCCCGCCAGTACATAGTACGTGTGGAGGGTGTCGACGGTGAGGTTGTAGACGGTGTCGTGCTGGTGGTAGTCGCGGGTCCCGGTGATGGGGGCCTGGTGTCCGTCCGGGGACAGGAGTTGGTCGGCGGGGGTGAGGGTGTCGGCGTCGGTCCATTGCTGGTCGGTGGTGTCCCAGAAGGGGTGGCCGGCGGTGGCGGTGAGGGTGGCGGGGCCGTTGGGGGTGGTGATGGTGATGTCGATGAGGTGTTTGGTGCCGGTTCCGGTGATGAGGTGGGTGACGGTGTGGGGTTCGGTGCGGCCGGTGTCGGGATCTGTGGCGAGGACTTGGTCGCCGATTTTGATGTTGCGGATGGGTGTGGTGGTGCCGTCGGCGAGGAGGACGGGGGTGTCGCCGTCGAAGCTGTTGTCGGGGGTGCAGGATTCTTCGTTGTTGTCGTGGNGGTCGCGGGGGCGTTGTTGGTCGCAGAGGTCGTTGAGGGGGGTGGTTCCTGCGGTGGTGGTGGCGCAGTCGTCCTGGTCGAGGGTGTCTTCGAGCTGGTCGCGGAGTTCTTTACGGAGTTCTTTGCGGAGTTCCTGGTTGATTCTGCCGCGGGTTTGGTCGAGGGGTTTGCTG
>NZ_KB893673.1 GCF_000374165.1 Parafrankia elaeagni | reverse complement strand
CATCGTCAAGGACGGCAAGGTCGAACAGACCAGCGACGGCTACATCCCCATCTTCACCAGGCCATGACCCACCAGGCCATGACCACCACACACGACGGCGGGACCGCGGCCGACCGGCCGCCGAACGTCGAGCGAGGAGGTGCGGCATGACGACCACCACCGAGGTCGCACCCGTGCTGGAGGCGAGGAGCCTCTCGGCCGGGTACCGGCGGGTCCCGTGCGTCCGTGAGGTGAGCCTGGACGTGCGCCCGGGTGAGATCGTCGTCGTGCTCGGCCCGAACGGGGCCGGCAAGACCACGACGCTGCTCACGCTGTCCGGGGCGCTGCCCAGCCTCGGCGGGGAGGTCCACCTGCGGGGCGAGCGGACGGACGCGGCGCTGCACCACCGGGTGCGCGGCGGCCTCGGGATCATCCCCGAGGAGCGGTCGGTCATCTCCCGGCTCTCGGTACGCGACAACCTCCGGATCGGCCCGGGACCCGTCGAGCGTGCGCTCGACCTGTTCCCGGAGCTGCGGCCGCTGCTGCGGCGCCGGGCGGGCCTGCTCTCCGGCGGCGAGCAGCAGATGCTCTCGACCGCGCGGGCCCTGGCCGCCGAGCCGTCGGTCCTCCTCGCCGACGAGCTCTCGCTCGGTCTGGCGCCGAAGATCGTGACCCGGCTCATGCAGGCACTGCGCAGCGCGGCCGACCGCGGCGCGGGGGTGCTTCTCGTCGAGCAGCATGCCCGCCAGGCCCTCGCCATCGCCGACCGCGCGTACATCCTGCGGCGGGGGAGCGTGGTCTGGTCCGGCTCCGCGGACGAGGCCCGGGCGAACCTCCAGGAGATCGAGGGCGCCTACCTCGGCCACGAGGCCGCCGCCTGACGGGACAGCGGTAGCCGAGCACCGGAGAAACGAGGCGGGTGCGTGCCCCTCCGCGGGGCGCGCACCCGCCTTCCGCTGTTCGGGGGAGAGGGGGACAGCGGATCAGCAGCACCGCAGAAGCCGGAGCACAGCAGAAGGCGGAGCACAGCAGAAGCCGGAGCACAGCAGAAGGCGGAGCACAGCAGAAGCCGGAGCACAGCAGAAGGCGGAGCACAGCAGAAGGCGGGCTGTGTGGTGGGGGAACCCGGCCCCGCCACACAGCCCGCCTCGGTAACTGCTGTTCCGCCGGTCAGATCCTGATCTGGACCACCTCGTCCTCCACCCGGACCGGGAACACCATCAGGTCCTGGTTGAACCCGTCCGACGACGACGGGCGCACACACGCTCCGGTACGGACGTCGTACCGGCTCGCGTGCGTCGGGCAGACGATGTAGCAGCCCTCGTCCAGCGCCCGGCCGCCCAGCTTGCTGCCCTGGTGCGGGCAGAGGTTCTGGAAGGCGTAGTACTCGCCCTCCACGTTCGCCACCGCCACCGGGAAACCGTCGACCTCGACGGTCACCGTCTCGCCCGGGCCGATCCAGTCGACCGGCAGGGCGTCGTAGAAATCAGCCACTGCTTCTCCGTGTGCCCCGAGTTCTCCGTGTGCCCCGAGCGCGAAGCCGCCGGCCCCGCGACCGATGCCTGCTAGTAGCTGCGGGCACGGACGACGTCGAGCTTCTGGCCGCGCGGACGGGTCACGATGAACACGTGCACGTCGGCCACGCTCTCGACGGTCTGGCCGCCGTGCTTGCCCATCACCCGCTGGACGGTTCCCTCGGCCTGCAGCCGCGGCCACACCAGGTGGGTGTGCTCCCCGTTGTCCTTCCAGTCGGTCGAGCCGCCGCCCTCACCGAGCGCGACCCCCTGGATCAGGGTGGTGACCCGGATCTCCTCCTTCTCGAACTCCAGGCTCAGCGCCTGGCCGAGCGCCTCGAGGCCCGCCTTTGTCATCTTGTAGACGGCCTCGTAGGGGAAGATCTCGATGGTCACCTCGGACGAGGTGTTGATGATGTCGCCGCCGCCGGCCGCCCGCAGCAGCGGAATCGCGGCCCGGCAGGTGTAGGTCGGGCCCAGCAGGTTGGTTCGCACCTGGGCGAGGATGTCCTGGTCGGCGAGGGACTCGAACGGGCACGGCCGGTGCAGCCCGGCGTTGTTGATGAGGATGTCGAGCTTGCCGAACTGCGCCTCGATGGCCTCGAAGGCGCCGCGCACGCTGTCCGGGTCGCCGACGTCGGTGGTCAGGCCGACGGTGCCCGGCCCGAGCTCGTCCACGAGTGCCTTCAGGCGGTCCGCGCCGCGGGCCAGCAGCACCGTGGTCGCGCCCTCGGCCGCGAAGCGGCGGGCGATGGCGAGCCCCGACCCGCTGGTCGCCCCGGTGACGGCGACGATCCTCCCTGCGAGCTGCCCGCCGCTGGCCGTGCTGGTCATGCTGGCCGTGCTGGTCATGTCAGTACTCCGATCCCCGCCGCCTCGTTGCGGCGGCGCCACTCGTCCTTGGACATACGCGTGGTGTCGACGTTCGCCAGCCGCGCCCGCTCCCGCAGCGCGCCGACGGTGGCCTCCTCCCGCGGGATCTGGGTGAACGGGTCGAACCCGAAGAACCGGCAGGCGTTCTGCCAGGTGATCTTGTGGGTCTCCTCCTCGGTCACCCCGGCCGCGACCAGCTCGTCCCAGAGCAGCTCCGGTGACTCCGGCCAGGTCGTGTCCGTGTGCGGGTAGTCGGACTCCCAGGCGATGATGTCGATCCCGATGTCGTGCCGGGCCTTCAGACCGGACGGATCGGAGATGAAGCAGCCGAGCACGTGCTCACGGAAGATCTCCGAGGGCAGCTTCCCGCCGAAGTCGTTGTGCAGCCACACCTGGTTCTTCACGTGGCGGTCGACCCGCTCCAGGTAGAACGGGATCCATCCGATCCCGGCCTCGGAGAACGCGATCCGCAGGCCCGGGAACTTCTGGAAGACGTGCCCGAACAGCAGGTCCTGCGCGACCAGCGTCATGATCTGGGTCGACAGGATGATGGAGTGGTCCGGCGGCGCCTCCGGCGGAAGCTTCAGCAGGCTCATGCCGCCGCCGATGTGCAGGCAGAGGACGGTGCCCTCCTCGACGACGGCGGCGAGCATCGGATCCCAGTAGCCGGACATCAGACTGGGGTACCCCTGCGCGTGCGGGGCCTCCAGGAAGCTGACGGCCCGGCAGCCCTTCGACGCGAGCCGGCGCACCTCGGCCGTGGCCAGCTCGACGTCCCACATCGGCAGCATGCCGATCGGGATGAAACGCCCCGGCGCCCCGGCGCACCACTCGTCGATGTGCCAGTCGTTGTATGCCTGGAGCATGATGACGGACAGCTTCTTGTCCGGTGCCTCGGCGAACGTCCGGGCGTTGTAGCCGGCCATGCTCGGGAAACACATCGACGCCAGCACGCCGTTGGCGTTCATGTCGTCGACGCGGGCCGCGAGGTCGAAGCAGCCCGGCCGCAGCTCGGTGTAGGTGCCCGGGTCGCGGCCCCACTCCTCGGCCGGCCAGCCGACCGTCGCGGCCATGCCGAACGGCGTGGAGGTGGCGGCGCCCTGAAAGACCCACTGGTCGATTCCCTGGTCGTTGCGAATGACCTTGGGGGCGAGATCGCGGTACTTGGCGGGGACGTGCCTGACGTACATGTCCGGTGGTTCGATCGAATGGTCATCGATGCTGACGAGGATCATGTCCTCTTTCTTCATCGTTTCCCGACCCTTCTCTGTGCTCATCCTGGATGCTCGCCCTAGATTTAGGCCAAGTTTAATTACTTGGCGCGGTCCCCGCCGAGTGTCGCGACATCCGGGATCTCGGGTTTGGTGAGGCCCGGACGCCAGTCCTCGGCCTCCACCTCGGCCGGGTCGCTGTCACTCGGGTCGTCCTCCGCCGCACGCTCCTCACCGAGGTAGGCGGCGATGACCCGTGGGTCGGTGCGGATCTCCGCCGGCGTGCCGGTGGCGATGACGGCACCGAAGTCCATGACCACGAGGCGGTCGCAGACCCGGTTCAGCATCGGCACGTCGTGCTCGACCAGCAGGATGCCGATGCCCCACTCGTCCACCAGGCGGCGCAGCAGGTCGGAGAGCTCCTGCGTCTCGGACTCGTTGAGGCCGGCGGCCGGCTCGTCCAGGAGCAGGATGGACGGCTCGGTCGCGATCGCGCGGGCGATGGCGACCTGGCGGCGCCGGCCGTAGGGCAGCTCGGACGGGATGCGGTCGAGCTCGTCCACCAGCTCGAACATCTCGATGGCGGACCGGGCGGCAGGGGTCAGCTGGGTGCGCCGCGGGTGCACGATGTCGGTGAGGTAGGCGGCCGAATCGCGGGGGTCAGCCGCGGTACGCAGGTTCTCCAACACTGTGAGCTGGTCGAACAGTTCCAGCGACTGGAAGGTCCGGCCGATGCCCAGGCGGGCGCGGCGCCGCGCGTTCAGCGGGTCGATCCGGGTGTCGTCGAGCTCGATCACGCCGCCCTGCACGCGGCAGAACCCGGTCACCGCGTCGATGAACGTGGTCTTGCCGGCGCCGTTGGGGCCCATGAGGCCGACGACCTCGCCGGGCCTGACCTCCAGGGACACTCCGCGCAGCGCGTGGACACCGCCGAACCGCACGGCGGCGTCCCGTACCCGCAGCGTCTTCGGTGCCACCCGGTGCGGGGTCGCGGGCGGAGCGGTGCGGGCCGCGGCTGCCCTCGCTGTCGTGTCCGCGTTCGCTGTGGTGGTCGCCGTCTCCGGCGTGTCCGCATCCGTTGTCGCATCTGCCGTCACGGTGGCCGTGCCGCGGCCGGACCGGGAGAAGCGGGCCACGAGGGCCGCGGGCGGGCGCAGCGTGACCGCACGGGCCACGAGCCCGTTCGGGAACTGGATCAGAGTCGGGGCGAGGAGCGCGGCCAGCGCCAGGGTGACGTACTGGCTGATCTCACTGCTCGGGAAGATCTCACCGAAGATCTTCGGGGTGAGTCCGCCGGCGGTGCTCGCGCCGGCCAGCACGCCGCCGATCAGGAAGCCGACACCGCTGATGACGGTGTTGATGACCACGGCGATCGAGTTGAAGACGTTGAACTGGTTGAAGTCGACATAGGCCGACTTGAACGCGAGCAGGACACCGCCGAGGCCGGCGATGGCCGCGGAGATCGCGAAGGAGTAGAGCTTCGCGCCGTAGACGCTGATGCCGAGGGACGCGGCGGCGCGTTCGTTGCCGCGAACCGCGACCAGCCGCCGGCCGGAGCGGCCGCGCCTGATGTTGGCGGCCACCAGAGCGGCCACGAGCAGGGCCACCAGGCAGACCATGGCGTAGCGTTTCGGATGGCTCACCGGGTCGACGCTCCACCCGAACAGCGCGGGTGGGTCGACGACCGTCCCGGACAGGCCGCCGGTCAGCGGGACGCTCTGGAAGAGCACCGCCTGCAGCGAGTAGGCGAGGCCGAACGTGGCGATGGCCAGGTGAATACCCCTGGTCCGCAGGGCTGGCAGGCCCACCAGGATTCCGACGGGCACCGCCGCGAGGACGCCGATGACCAGGACGAGTAGGAAGGGCAGGCCGTGCACGGCGGCCAGCCGGGAGGCCACATAGCCGCCCCAGCCGGCGAAGGCGAACTGCGCCAGCGACAACTGGCCGCCGTAGCCGGTGACGACCACCAGCGACACGCAGATGACCGCCCCGATGATCGTGGTGGTGAAGGCGTCGGTCCAGTTGTCCGGGGTCGTGACGACCACGAGCGTCGCCACCGCGACGACGGCGGTGAGCACGGCCGGCCGCAGTGCGCCGGTGCCGATCTCGGGCAGCAGTTCGTTCACGTGGCTGCGCAGCGGCAGGCCCCGGCCACGGACGACCAGGACCAGCACCACGACCAGGAACGGGACGGCCTCGCCCCAGCCCGCGGCGTCGACGTAGTTGGTGATCTCGGACTGGGTGACGCCGATGACCAGCGACGCGCCGAGAGCGATCGGGAACGACGCGAAGTTGGCCACCACACAGGTGGCCAGCGCCGGGATGATGAGCATGATCAGCGTGTTGATGTCCAGCCCGGAGATCGGCACGATCAGAATGCCCGCCGCGCCGGCGAGCACCGCGCCGACGGTCCAGTTGACGGCGGCGATCATGTCCGGCGAATGACCGGTGAGCTGGGCGGTGCGTTCGTTCTCGGCGACGGCCGAGGTGACCGCGCCGAACGTGCTGTACCGGTAGATGGCCCACAGGACCGCCGAGACCACCACGGCGATGCCGAGCAGGATGAGCCGGTCCGCGCCCACCGCCGGCCCGCCGAACGGGTGGACCGTGTCGGTCGGCAGGAACGACGGCACCAGCCGGATCTCGCTGCCGAAGATGATGCGGCCGACCTGCTGCAGGGCGACCATCACGCCGAGGGTCGCGATGACCCTGGTCAGGGGAGGCGCGTTCCGCAGCGGCCTCATGATCAACAGGTGCATCAGGGTGCCCATGGCGCCGGCGATGATCAGTGCCAGGACGATCGACGGCACGGTCGGGAGACCCGCCTCGATGTGCAGCTCGTAGAAGGCCAGCGCACCCGCCGCGGCGAACGCGCCATGCGCGAAGTTGACGACACCGGAGCCTCGGTAGACGAGGAGCAGACCCTGGCCCGCGAGAGCATAGATCGCCCCCAGGCCGAGCCCGAGTAACGCGTATCGGATCATTGTTCTGCGTCCCGTTTACTGTTCTCGTGTGTGGTGGTCATGGCCTGGTGGGTCATGGCCTGGTGAAGATGGGGATGTAGCCGTCGCTGGTCTGTTCGACCTTGCCGTCCTTGACGATG
>NZ_KB893672.1 GCF_000374165.1 Parafrankia elaeagni | reverse complement strand
AGCCATCCACACCCACGTCCGCCTGCACTGGGGAATCGAGAACCGCCTCCACTACATCCGCGACACCGCCTGGCGCGAGGACGCCTGCCACGCCTCCCGAGGAAACGGGCCCAGAAACCTCGCCACCATCCGCAACCTCGCGCTGAGTCTCCTCCGCCTCCACGGAGTCCGAAAGGTCAAGGAAACCCTCGAGCGCATCGCCGGCGACCGCTACCGGGCACTCCACTACCTGGCTACATAGGGCAATGGATCGTCACACTAGGCGATCTTCGCGCAGCCCTGGTATCAGCGTGCCGTCCACGATCGCGATCTGGTCGCGGGGACGGCTGTTTCGCCGGGGCCGGGGCCAGGGCTGGCAGTGGGCCGATCTGGCGCGGGGCAGGTTCGTGCGCTGGTAGGCCACGACCAGCGGAGCCTGGTCGGGCGGGGACAGCGACCACGGACGGCGGAACCGGGTCGACTTCAACCGACCAACGGGAAGATCTACCGAGGATCGGCAGCGGAGACGACCCTGCCCCAACATGATCCACCAGAAAGCCCCGGGGCCCGGGGCCCGGCCCCCGGGTTACGAAAAGCCTCTAGTCGCGGGTGACCCGCCAGCTGTCCCCACCCACCCGGTTACCGGGATTCCACCTGAAGATATAGCCGCGATCGTCGTCGTGGTTGTAGGCGGCCGCGTAGAGCCAGCCGTCCTTCTGCCTGTTCTGCAGGCCGATGTGGTCCCCGTCGCGCAGGACCGTGCTGCCCGCGATGGTGAACCCGCACTGTTCCAGCACCCGGACGGTGCTGTTGATGGTCAGATCCTCGCCGTAGGGCCCCCGCAGCTCACGGATACGCACGATTTTTCCGCTCCCGACGAATTCGGCGCCGCCGTCGACCGAAAGGTCGTGCAGCACCTTCAGTCCGTTGTGACCGTAGGTGCTGATCTTGTCGCCGACGTCGATGTCCTCCCCGAACCGTGCGCCGTTGATGCCCTGGGTGCTCAGCTTGCTCCCGACCGTCAGGTCGTCGTTGGCGCTCAGCAGCCCGTTCACGTCGAGCCGGGACCGGGCGGTGAGATTGCCCGAGACCGTCAGCTCCTCCCCGACCGTCGCGTCGTCGTGGGCGGACAGCGACCGGTACACGTCGAGCGTGGACTCGGCGGTGACCGAGCCGGAGACGGTCAGTGTTGACGTGGCGGTGACCGGGCCGGAGACCGTCAGTCCGGTCAGGGTCGGATTGTTGACGGCGATGGCGAGGCTGGCGTACTGCTCGACTGATTCGAAGCCTTCCGTGGCCTGCTGTCCGCCGCCGACGGCGGACGCCTTCACGATGAAGGTGGTGTCGCGCAGGATCGTGCCCGACGGGGCGGACCACGAGGTACCGGTTCCCTCGAACACGGGGGCCGCGTTGCTGCCGTCGTACAGCCAGAAGTAGGAGCCGTTGCTCTCCCAGGAGAGCTGGAGGGACTCGCCGGCGTCGATCCTCGTTCTGGGGACGGTCGGCCTGTCCGTGCTGCGGGCCAGAAAGTTGCGCAGGTAGAAGACGGGCTCGATGACGGGCAGGGTCAGGGTCCGCGGATTCTTGCGGGTGAAATTCTGCGGTTGCGTGTTGGAGGATTCGACGATCTGCACGAGGAGCGGGTCACCGGTGGCGGTGGCGATCAGGCCGCTGACGCTGAAGATCAGGGGGTAGGTGACCGGATCGTTGGGGTTGGCGTTGCGGAAAGTGAGCTGATGATGCTCCGTGAGCTCCTGCTCGGTTTCCGCTGCCAGCGACACCGGCTTCCATCTGCCGTCGTTCACCGCGATGCGCGGGTTCTCGGTGAAGTAGGCGGTGCCGCTCTGCGGGTTGACCGGCACCGAGAACGCGATCTTGTCGGCGTAGATGTTCTGGTCGCTGCGGGAAACGGAGATGTTGATACAGGCCCTGGTGCCCTTCTCCGGGTCACTGCCCGCCTCGAGCGGTGACGGGCTGGTGGCGGATGAATAGTTGAACAGAGGGTTTGCGGCCATGGCGAATCCTCCTGGCGTGCGGGTCCTTACTACGGTGTCCTGACGTGCGTCGGGGAGGGAACGTGGTTACTGCTCCGGGTCGGCGAGAAAGCGGAGCAGGCCGTCTTCGAGAAGAACGGGGCTGTCCGGGAACCGCGCCTCCAGCGGTGCCGGGATCAGCGCGTACGGCGCCCAGAGAGCCTCGCCGGGCGCCGGGCGCAGCCAGGACCACGAGCCGTTCTTCTCAGCCGGCCGGGGGAAGGCGAGCGTCCCGGCCTCGGCCTCGGCCTCGGAGTCGCGGTCGGGGTCGGGGTCGGGGTCGGTCTCGGAGTCGCGGTCGGGGGCGGGGGCGCGGTCGGGCGAGCTGGTCGGAGCGTGTTCGGTGGTGAGGACGGGACCGAAACGGAAGAGCGCCTGCACGTGACGCAGCGCGTCGTCGGTGTGCCGGGGCGGGACGGTGACGGTGGCGGTGGCGGTGATGCCGCTGGTGGCGTGCACAGGGGCCCGCGGATCGAGGAGCAGGAGCAGCCGGGTGGGCGCCGGGTCACCGAACGTCAGCGGGACGTAGTTCCCGGCAGGCACAGTCCCGGCAGGCGCAGTCCCGGCGGGCGCGGTTCCGGCGGGCGCGGTTCCACCCGGCGCGGTGCTCGCGGTACCCGCGGTACCCGGGGCGGCGGGCGGCCCGATCTGGGAGGCGTAGTCCTGCTGGTCGTCGGGGGCGGTGACGCTGTGGAAACAGTCGTAGTCGTAGGCCCCGTGCGGGTCGGTGGCGAAGTAGCCGATGAGGCCGTCGTCGCGGGCGGCCACGTCACCGAGGCGGACCTCGAACTGGTCACCGGTGAAGGCCGCCGGCGGCGGGTCGAGGGTGGCGGCCCACCCCGTGTCGCGGATGGGGGGTCCCTCGAGGGTCAGCCGCAGCTGCGCGGGGACGAGGGCCAGCGGGCGCCCGAGGAGGAGGGACAGGTTCTGGTCGGCGCGCCGGCCGAGTGGGTCGGTGGTCCACAGGGTGGAGTCGATGACGTCGAGGAAGGCCGTGTAGTTGGCTTCGGTGGCGAGCTTCGGGGAACCGATGAGGGCCGCGATCTCGGGGGCGTGGGCGGCGAGCTGGTCCGGGGTGGTGATGGCGCTGCCGGGCGGGGGCTCCCACTGGCCGGTGCGCCGGCCGTCGGCTCCGGTGAGCAGCCGGTAGGTGCCGAGCAGGAGCCCCGTCGGGTCGTAGAGCAGCAGGCTGTGGTCGAGGTGGTTGGGGAGGATCCAGCCACAGATGGGGCTGGGGTCGGCCGCGGTGCCCACGATGCGCGTGCCGGTTCGCGCGTCCAGGAGGTCGAAGTCGAGCCGGGCGGGTTGCAGGGGACGCGGGGGCAACTGGGCGACGGAGGTGATCATGGGTGTCAGAGAGGTCTCGACGGCGAGGGCGGTGTCGACGGTGAGCGGGAAGTTGCGGTAGTCGTGCAGGCCACCGCTCTGGGTGTCGGCGCTGACGACGTCCAGAACTCGGCCGAACTTGTCGTAGAGGAAGAGCTCCTCGACGCAGATCTGCCCCTGCCGGGTCTCGTGGAAGGGTGCGCTGGCGCTGCCGGGCAGGTACGGGAAGCTGCTGACCCGGCCGCGGTAACGTGCGGGCAGGCCGTCCTCGGTGGCGGCGTCCGGGTAGCCGACAAGGCCTGCGACGGCGGGGAAATCGGTGTCGTCGGTCGTGGGGCGGCGGAAGGCTCGCAGGTCGCGGGCGGCCAGGCGGTCGTTGAAGCCGGTGAGTTCCTGGGCGAGCAGTCCCCAGTCGCCGATCGCGGTGAGCCAGGCGTCGAGCTGGTCACGCTGGTCGTCGGTGCCGTGCTGGGCGACGTGCTCCTTCAGCCTGGCTGCGAACAGGGACCGGGGGTGCGGCCCGAGCGCGGAGACGCCCGTGACAGTGACCCTGTCCAGGGGAATGTCGACGCCGTCCGGTGTGAAGCGGTAGTCGGTGCCGTCGAAGGTCCAGCAGCGCCGCCCGCCGACGGTGTGGGGGATGTGCCGGTAGGAGATCTTCCACTCCATGAACAGCGGCTCCCAGGGCTGGGTCCAGGGTTCCAGACCCAGCTCCGGGAGGGTGCCGGTGTAGGCGGCGGGCGGGTGGTCGCGCAGGACCTTCCCGACCTGCTCCGCGGGCAGGCCGGCGGCGGCGGCCAGCGCGGCGGCGTTGCCGGGATCGAGCAGGAAGTACTCGGCGAGCAGCCCGGGTACCTCGGGTGGGAAGGCGTCGAGACCCGCGACGGCGGGCACCGGGCCGCGGCCGGGTACCGCGGTGATCGTCGTGCCCGCGACCGTGACGGCGCTGATCAGCGCGGCGCCGTCGTCGGTGAGTGGCCGTACGGCCACGGGCTGGTCGGGAACGGTCGCGTCGGCCGGGGGCAGTACCCCCGACAGGCTCACCACGGGGTTGTTGCTCTGCGCGTACGGGGGGCGCGGGACGGCCTTGAGCTCGGCGCCCCCGCCCAGCCCCTTCGCCGCGGCGAAGGCGCCGACCCCGGCGAGGAACGCGTCCTGGGCGCTGGCGTGGGGCTGGGTGTGGTCGGGCTGGGGGACCTTCGCGGCCAGTTCCCGCACCTGGGCGGTTCGGACGCCCACGGTGTGGGCGAGAGATCCCTCCCGCTCGGCGTCGAGTTCCTGCGCCATCAGGTCCTGGTCGGGGGCGTCGTCGGGCGGGAACATCGACGCCCCCGCGATCCCGTTCTTCAGCCACAGGGCGTTGAGCCGCCACTGGAGGTCCCGCAGCTCGCCGAGCCGTTCGTCGAGCTGACGCTGATCGTCGTTGAGCGTGGCCAGCCAGGCCGGTGGGACGAAGGGGCGCGGCACCGCGGCCTCGGCGGACGGGCTGCCGGCGGACGGGCCTTCAGCGGACGGGGCGTCAGCGGACGCGGTGTCAGCGGGGGGCGGTGTGACAGTCCACCGATGGCCGCCGCCCGACGCGGCGAACGAGGCGTCGCGGACGTGGCGGTGTACCCGCTCGTCGCCGCCCTTCTCCTCGGCGACGGCGAGCAGGTCGTGCAGGAACGCACGCAGCAGCGCCAGGTCGGCGGCGGACGGCGAGGCGCCGGTCGCGTGCAGCGCCTGGCCGGCGAGGGCGGTGAAGGCGTCCTCGGTGGTGTTGCCCAGGGCGACGCTCAGCGCGCCGTTGTCCTGGATCGTGTCCAGCGGGTCCGGGACGGGCGCCGCGCTCGCGGCGGGATCCCAGCCGACGGTCAGGGCCGTACCGGCGTACAGGCTGCGGGTGATCGGGCTGACCGCGGCGTCGCGCGCGGCCTCGCCGGTCAGGCGGGGATCCTGCCAGCCGAGGTGCGTGAGCTGGTCGGCGTAGGAGGTGCCGGGCGGGCGGGCGGCGAGGATGTCGGCGTCCGGATCGGAGTACCAGCCGATGACCCGGTAGCCGAGGGTGGTGGCGGACGTGAGGCCGGAGAGGTCGGAGAGGTCGTCGAGGAAGGAGAAGACGTTGGTGTTGTGCGGGGTGTAGGTGGTGAAGTACGGGTCCCCGCCGCCCATGGCGGTGACGAAGAGGGGGTCCTGGCCGGCGCGTTCCGTCCACGGGGTGTCGGTGTGCCCGAAGGCGAGCCCGATCTGGACCTGCCCGACGTCGGGGTCCATGGTGTTGCGGTACGGGTCCGGGCTGGCCTGCCAGGCGCGCAGGATGGTGGCGTCGACCAGGTAGGGGCTGGAGCGCACGAGGTCGTGTCCGTCGTCCTGCGCCCGCGGGCTGTACGGGCAGTCACTTTCGATCACCCACGTCCTGGCGAGGCGGGTGCCGGTACCGCTGACGCGGATCACCAGCCAGCGGTTGGGCACCAGCGGGTAGCGGATCTCACCGGTCGCCGGGTCCGCCACGCCGTGGCGCAGCCCCCTGGGCAGGGTCCAGTGCAGGTGGACGCCGGTGTGGCTGTACACCGGGTCGTTGCTCTGGCGGTCTCCCCCGTCCGGCTCCGGGCTCAGGTAGTCGTCCAGCGCCAGGTAGGTGTGCTGCCAGCTGCGGAACGCGTCGCGGCCCTGGAGGGCCCGGTTGACCACGAGGACGTCGAGGTCCACGGGGACGACGAGCGCGGGGCGGGCGGTCAACCTCGGTCTCCGTTCGGGCCGGTGAAGCGGATGGCCTCGGGGACCTTGACCATCTGCAGGGCCAGGTCGGCGGGGCCGACGGGGCCGACGGCGGTGCCGTGCGCGGCGTCCAGAGCCGCTGTCAGCGCGGGGATGAGCGAACCGAGGTCCAGGATCCGTCCGCCGCCGGCACCGGCCCTGAGGTGGTCCAGGACGGGGAAGGTGACGTCGGGGCCGAGCTGCTCGCCGAGCGGGCGGCCCCCGGATGAGCGGGGCGGGGCCAGCAGGTTCCGCAGCGGGATCAGTCCGTGGTCCTCGACGCCGAACCGGAAGCCCTCCTGGGGCTCCCTGAGCTCGACGGCCGCGGGCAGGCCGCCGAACAGGCACAGCAGCACGGTGGGTGACAGGTGGTCCATCCGCAGGATGGGCAGCGGCTCACCCGCCGCGTCGCTGGCGCGGACAGCCAGGTTCGGCCAGCCGGAGACGAGCGCCGAGCGCAGCAGCAGACCGGAGACCGGCCCGAGAACGGAGTCGCCACCGGACGCGGTGCCACCGGACACGGCGGCACCGGACACGGCGGCACCAGACGTGGGCCCCTCGGGCGTGGACTCCCCCGTCGCGGTGCCGCGCTGCGTGGCGCGGTACCCGGCCGCCTTCCGCGCCGCCGCGGCCCGGATGGTGGCGGCGACGATCTGGTCCTGGAGGGTGTCCCGGCTGGACTGCGCGCCGATACTGAGGGCGCCGGAGACCACGGCGTCCAGCCAGCTGGGGTCGAGGTGGAAGAAACGCAGCGACTCCCGCGGCAGCATCCGCTCGTCGGGCACCAGGTGGGTGAACGGCACGGGGTGGAGCAGCAGGAGCCGGCCGAGCCAGTCCGCGACCCGGGTGAGGTGTTCCCCGAGGCCGTCGTCGGCGTCCATCGCCGCGGCGAGGGCGGCCCGGGTGGCGTCGGAGCGCAGCACGGCCTCGAGCCCGCCGGCCGGGTCGGCGGGCGGCACGGCGGGTGCTGGCGGGGACCACGCGGCGCGGGGCCGGCCCGGCTGCGTGCCGAGGGCGGTGAGCAGGTGGCCGTCGAGCAGCGCGCCGAACGCCGCGCGCGCCGTCCCCGGCCGTGTGCCCGTGCCCGTACGCCCACTGCCGTCCTGCTGCAGGTGGGTGCTGGTGGCCTGGTGGTGCAGGGTGTCCACCAGGTGCCGGGTGGCCTGCTTGAACGCGAGCAGGTGCTGGGCGAAGGGGGCGTCGGCGAGGGCGAGGGCCCGGCCGGTCTCGAACGCGGCGGCCAGCGACAGGTCGAAACTGCCCCAGGCCGGGTCGTAGGCGATGAGCGCGTCGGCGGTGGTGGCCCGCGCCGCCTGGTCGGTGGTTGCGGGCAGCACGGGGGTGAGCGGCCCGCGGTACCAGCCGTAGGTGGCCTCGCCCGAACGGGTCAGGTAGGGCAACGGCAGGTACCCGTCGCCGAGCCGCCGGGCCACCTGCCGCCCGGCGGCGGTGGCTGTACCGGCGGTGGCGGTGCCGGCGGTGGCGGTGCCGGCGGCGGTGCCCTGCGGCGGGGCGGGCAGCCGGAGCCACATCTCCTCGCGTCCGGCCCGGGAGCCGGACGGCGTGCGGGTGAGTCCCTCGGCGAGGTCGGCGAAGTCCGCCTCGCGGTCGGGCTGGGCCTGGAACGACCAGCTGCACAGGGACAGCAGCGCCACCGAGGAGTGGCCCCGGAGGTCTGGCGCGTCCACGAGGATCCGCTCGTGGCCCTCCAGGGAGACGAGATGCACGATGTTCTTCGTGCCCGTCCCGGGGTCGGAGCCGGGTGGGGCGGCGGTCGGGAAGCGGTTGGCGACGACGACGGAGAACAGTCCGTCCTCCGTCAGGCCCAGGATGGGCCGGTCCCCGGTGTTGGCACCGCGGCAGTGGGCGAGGAAGCGCAGCTCGTCCAGCCGGGGCGCCACGGCCTGGAACTCGGCCGCCGCGACCTGGATGTACACGCACGGGTCGCCGAGGCTGACGTCGGACTCCCTGGTCAGCGCGGGCTTGAGCACAGCGGGGTCGTCGGCCAGGAAGTCCGCCACGGTGGCGGAGATGGTGCGGGTCGGGGCGGTGGTGCCACCGACGAGCTGATCGTCGGTGAGCACCAGCAGTGCCAGCCACGGGGTGTCGCGCGACCCCCCGGTCAGTGGGCGTTCCCACGGCAGCATGGGGTCACCGAGCACCACGTGCGGCAGGACCTCCGCGAACCTGCCGCTCGAGGCGTCGGGAGGCTGTCTGGCGACAACCGCGTCGGCGTCGATCCGCACCTGCGGGCCACGGACGGTGAACGTCTGGACGGCGGTGAACGGCCCGCCGACGACCGGCGCGCCGCCCTGCGCCCCGCCGCGCAGGGTGTGGGTGACCTCGATCCGGTAGTCGCCGGCGGGCAGGGCGGGCAGATAGTGGTCGTGCAGCTCGAGGTCCCCGAGGGGGATCGTGTCGCGGGCGGGGTGCTGCGGGCTCGGGCTCATCCGCGGCTCCCCGCGTCCTGGGCGGTGCTCTGGATCATGGGTGCCTGGCTGTAGAAGTGGGCCGCGCCCGCCGCGAGGCCCGCCAGGGTGCTGTCGTGGAGGTCGGTGAGCAGCTTGGCGTCGGCCAGGGCGGCGTACATCTCGTCGCGCCCGTTCCTCGCGTCGCCACGGTCGAGGCGTCCGAGAAGGTCCACGCAGGACGGGTCGGGCACGCCGACGACGTCGCGGTTGGCGGCCGGCTCCCGGGGCAGCGGCGACAGGCCGGGCGGCAGCTCGTCCTCGCTGTACTCGCTGAGCGGGAAGACCCCGCGCGAGACGGCCAGCTCGGGCCGCGGCGCCTGGACATCGAAGCCGACCGGCCGGTCCGCCAGCACCTCGGCGCTGGGTCCCGACGGCGTGTGGCTGAACGGGGTCGGCGGGGCGCCCCACAACGACGCGGGCACGCCCCGGGTGCGGGCGGTGAACGTCCAGCCGTCCGTCGACGCGGCGCTGTTCGCGTAGAAGAGTCTCAGCCGGTGCTCGCCGACCAGGCCGGTGCGGTCCATGGGACGCACGTCGACCAGGGGGCCGTCCCCGGGCTCGGACGAGGCCAGGGGCGCGTCGCCCGTCCGCAGGTGGCTGGCCGGCACCGCGGACTGGGTGAACAGCCGCAGGTCCCGGGCACGCGCCTGCCACACCTTGCCGCCCGCGCCCTGGGCGCCCGCGCCCTGGGCTCCTGTGCCCTGGGCTCCTGTGCCCTGGGCTCCTGTGCCGGGGTCCTCCACGGCGCTGTCGACGCCGGAGACCGGCGCGATGGTGACGACGTCCGCCGGCTTCGGGAGCAGGCTGGCGAACACGTCCCACCCCAGCGCCTCGGTCCCGGCTCCCCCGCGGGAGCCGCCGAAGCTGACGGTCACGTCGATGAGGGGGAAGTGCGCGGTGACCGAACCGCCGGTCGGCGGCCCCCACAGGTGCAGGGTCGCGCCGATCGAACCGCTGATCGTGACGTGCAGGATCCCCAGGTTGACGCTGCCGGACGCGCCGATGCTCACCGAGATGCGCGCGTCGAAGAAGAACGGCCGCCAGGACAGCAGCACGTCGGCCTGCGCCGTGAACCAGGCCCGGATGGGGCCCTCGTGGAAGAGGACCTCCAGCCGCGCGCCCGCCATCGCGCACGACGGCGTGACGGCCAGATACGCCTGGGCCTTGATCGACACGCTGCCGCTGACCGCCCAGTCGATCCCCAGCCGCGGCGCGTCGGGGTAGTAGGAGGGCCGGCGGAACGCGGGGTGGTAGCCGCCGAGGGTGACGACGAACTGCCCGGCGTGCGGATTGTTCCCGAACCAGGTCGCCGCGGCGAACCCGCCGGTGAGGTGGCAGGCGGGCGTCAGCACGTACGAGGCCGGGGAGAGCTGCGCGGCGATCTCGGCGCTGCCCTGGAGGGGCCGGATGACGGCCTCCACGCCCAGCTCCGCGTACACGTAGGTGGTGGTGGCGGACTCGGTGGGCAGCGGCAGCTGGATCGTCGCGAGGCCCAGCACGGCCAGGGCCAGCTCCGCGCCGATCTCCGCGGCCAGCAGCACCTTGGCGTTCACCACCTCGGCCACGGTGAACTCCACCCCGAGGGCCAGCCAGTACGCGCCCTCGCGGGGGGCGATCCACCGCCGCGGCTGGCTGCCGGCCACGGCCGGCTCACGCCCTTCCAGGACGTCGAGCACGTGGGAGGGCTTGTGCCCGGAGCCGGGGCCCTGCTTGTGCAGGCTCAGGAGCGGGAAGCCGGAGACCTCCCTCGGGCTCGGCAGCGTCAGTTCCCGGTTGAAGCCGAACCCGGCCATCAGTCCGGTCACGATGACCGGCGGCGGCCCGCCCAGCGGCGCCTCCAGCTGGGCGAAGACGAACAGCGAGGGTGCGCCGTCCGTCAGCTGCGCGTACGAACCGAGACCCGCCAGCGAGAAGCTCTGCAGGCCGACCGTGGCCGTGCCGTCGTACTGGAACGCCACCGTGTCGGGAAGCTGGTCGTCGGGCAGGTGCAGCAGCGCGCCGGAGATCTCCACCGGAGCGGCGCTGTAGCCGATCCCGAGGCCGTCGAGGCGGAACGTCGGCGCGAACCTGTCCAGCCGGGAGCCGACCGCCAGGCCGTCGAGCGAGAGGGCCAGCGGGCCGAGGGCGACCGACGCGTCCAGCGCGACCAGCAGCACGTTGTGCTGGTACATCACCCCGACCCGGTTGACGTGCACGATGCCGAGCTGCTTCTGCACCGACACCCAGTGGACGCTGGAGGCACCCGTCCCGGACGTGTCAGGCGTACTGGACGTGCTCGGGGCGCTGGACGTGCTGGAGGTGCTGGAGGTGCTGGAGGTGCTGGCGGCGCTCGGGGTGCTGGCGGCGCCGGATCCTCCGGGGAGCTCGCCGCCGCCGGCGTTCGAGGGTGGCACGCCGAGAGCGACCGACGTGGTCTCCGTCCCGATCCGCAGCTCGGCCAGCGCGGCGACGCCCGCCGCCAGCCCGGCCTGCGGAAGGACCACCACCTTGGCCGGCCCGAGCAGCCGGTTGACCGCGGCGACCGTCTGGGCGTCGAGGACTCCGGAGCTGTAGAGGACCTGCAGATTCTCCACACTCACCGTCCCGAACGTCGACAGGAACCCGCCGACGAGCGGAAGCTGGGCAAGGTCGAAACCCGCCGAGAGGTCCACACCGACGCAGAACCGGGCCGGACCACCCGCGGGTTTCACCCGCACGAACTTGGCGTCCTTCAGCCCGATCCGCAGGCTGTCGGGAACGTCGGCCGCCAGGTCGGCGGAGAAATGCGCGACCAGGTCCCGCAGCACGATCTCGGTGCCCTCCGCGGCACCGTGATACGTGGCGACGAGTATGTCGGCGCCGGATCTCTCCTCGTCGAAGTCGACCTCGAAGACGAAGCCGTCGATGTCGAGTGTTCCGCCGTACCGCGTACCCGAGCCGTCGCGGGTCACCGTCACGCGGAACGTGGCCGTGACCCCGTCCGCGACGGCCAGGTCTCCCTCGCAGACGAAGTCGAGGGTGGCCGAACCGGTGGTGTGCGAGAGCGTCAGGGTGGTGAGTTCGAGAGACCTGACCGGCCCGGGCACGTCGGTCAGCCCCAGCGCGTCGATCACCTCCGCCATGCCGAGGGTCTCGCCTGCAGTGAGGCCGCCGCTGAAGGCCCAGCCGCCCTGCGCGCCGCCCTCCTTCCCGGCCGAGATGTCGATACTCAGCGCGGAGCCGATCGACACCGTGCCCCCGACCCGGGCCGTGAATCCCCCGCCGTTCGCGTAGTAGACGTACAGGGACAGGGATCTGAGCGCGAGGGGGCCGATCGACCACTCACCTGTGGCCGCCATCCGAAGGAGGTACTCGTCCCCGAGGACGGCGGCGAACGACAGTTCGCTGACGGCACAGTCCGCGGGAACCTCGTCCCCGGGTAGGCCGAACGACTCCAGCAGGGACCGGACAAGGACCGGTCGCGTATCCGCCAGTGTGCCGGTGAGGGCCAGCCGCGGAAACCACACGGCTATGTCGAGCGGCAGCTTCCTGATGGTGAGCGAGGCCACGATCGCCATGGCGTCCACCGCATAGGCCACCGGTTCGGCAGCCGCCTTCTCGACCAGGCGGTAATCAAAGCCGGCAATATCCGCGGGGTTGAAGTCGACCGCGCTCAGCCCGGCTGCCGCCTCCTGCCAGACGGTGTCGCCGGCCAGGCGCCGGCCGAGCTTCTCCAGCTCGGCGGCGAAGGCTTCGGGACGCACCGGCCGCACGGCGACGGCGAGGCGCCCGAGGTCGTCCGCGGTGATCGTCGACACGACCTCAACCGTGTCGAACGTGCCGCTGAGCGCGGCGGTGACCAGGCCCTGGCTCGTCACGGCCACCGACACACCCGTCACAGCCATGGTCACGGCGGCGCCGACGGGCCAGGCGGGCGACGCCCAGCTGAGCGAGAGCGAAAGCGTCGTCCGCCCGGCGTCCACCTCCGGTCGCCCGGTGCCCGCCGCGGCCGGGCAGACACCGTCCGGGAAAGTGGCCAGGATGGCGCGCAGCCGCGTGGGGAGCGCGGTGTCCGCGGCCCGTAGCGTCGGTGGATCACCCAGGCTCAGGAGATGCGTTTTCAGGGCATCGAGATCCACTGAACCCCTCTCTCGGATCAGGGTCTTTTACGTCCAGGCACTTTCTCGAAAACCACGGCATGTCTTTTTCCGGCCGGCACGGGGCACAGCCAGCGCCACCGCCACACCGGGACCGACCGACGGCATCACACCCACCGCCCACCGTCACCTCTGGATCTGCGGCCCTTCCCTGCCCTCGATCCAGGTCCAGTCCTTGTCGTTGTACCTTTGGATTCCCACGCGCGTGACCACCTCACGCAGCGCGTTCGAAGCGGGTAGGGCGAATTTTCTGCCGGACGACCCTTCCAGGTATCGAAGGATCTGCGTGTAGGCTTCGGAAAGCTTGTCGTAGCGCTTCCCCCTGACGCTGCCTATTACACTGGAGGCTGCTTCGTCAAGCTTGTCACGGGGGTCGTCGAATCGATTCTGAGGGCCCACGAAGAGGTTTCCGGGGATCCAGGCGTAGACGCCCATGAGATTGTCCCATCCAGTGGGACGCAACTTGGCTTCCGAGCCATGGCGAATCGCACCCGAATAGATCTTCGAGACCAGGTCGGCCGCCTGCAGCGCGTCGGCGCCGCCAAGCTTCCCGACGGGAGAGAGAACATCGACGTAAGTTCCTCCACTGATACCGCCTCGGAGGTGTGGGAGAAATTCGAGCTTCTCGATGTCCCTGCTCTCGACGAGCTTGTTCCAGAAGTCCCTGAGCTTGCTGTACGGCACTATATGGTGGTACGTGAGGCCGATCTTCTTCTTGGAGATCTCGACATCGTCGAGACCACGGAAAAAATGTTCAGGCCTGCCCTTCGGACCCAACTTCAGGTTGAACTCCTCCGGCGCCACGATGTCCCCCAACACAGCCGCGATCCGTCAGGACGAAACGCGGGACACGCGCCTCCGGCGCCGTTACCTGCTCCCAGGCAAGCGGCGGGACGGCGACGGTTCCCGTTGCACACAGAGGGGTTCGCCACGGGCACACAAGCCGCACCCGAGACGATCCACGAAAACCCGTCGAACAACAGATTAAGGAACCCCCATCCCGAAGGGGAGTCATTTGCGGAAAGTCACGCAAAGTTATCCCCGGGCCTTCCGGGCCGGCCGTGCCGGTCTTCGGCGGCCGAGCCGCGGCGGCGCGGGCACGGGTATTCCCGCCGAGCCCGTGAGCTGCGAAAGCAGCGAACTCCGACCCCGGCGGACGGGCCGCGTCGGCCGGGGTCGGAGTCAGTGGCTGGATCCTCCGACGGCGGCGGGTCGAACGGTGCGTAGAGGGGCGGGTGGGCCGATGTGCAGCAGGGTGGCTGGACGGGATCAGGTGCCGATCTTCCCGCCGCGCTTCCGGCGGATCACGACGGTCGCCGGCGACGGGGATGAGCGGACCCTCCGAATCGGCGGGATGTACTCGTGGAAGCTCACCCGATCACCAGTCGACGTCGGCCTGCGGATCGCCGGGTTACCTGTCAGCTGATGTATGGATTTCTCAGGGTCATGGGCGTGCGTGCGATGTCAAGCGCCGGCTGGGGGAAGCGGGGGCCTGCCGTGTAGTAGCGGGCTCGGGTTCGCCCGACCGGTTCCAGGACCTGTGCGGTGGTGAGGTCGCGGAGGTCGCGTTGCGCCTGTTGCAGGCTCAGGCTCTCGGCCTGCTCGTAGCGTGAGCGACGGACGCGCCCAGCCATGGCCACGTCGTGCAGGGCCGTGACCACGCGCTCGTCCAGACCGGTGGTCTCGGCGAACTCGGAGAGTGCGCGCCATACTCGCCCGGAGCGGTCGAGCCGGCCCGCAACGGTCTGGGCCTGCTGGTGGTAGGCGGTCAGGTTGAACCTGATCCAGCTGGAGACGTCCTGGTCGGGAAGGTACGTCGGGCCCCGGTCGGCGAGTTCGCGGTAGTACTCCCAGGTGTTGCCGGGGCGGCCGAGCCACGCCTCGACGGACGAGAACTCCGGGGCCAGAACACCTTCGCGGGCAATCATGAGCGTCTGCAGCGAACGGGACATCCGGCCGTTCCCGTCGGCCCAGGGGTGGATGGACACCAGGTGCAGATGTGCCATCGCCGCCCGCACCAGCAGGTGGGTGTCGTCGTCGGTGCTGAGCCAGTCGACGAGTTCCTCCATCAGCACCGGGACGGAATCGGCGCCCGGGGCCGTGTAGGCCGCGATGCTGGGATCGCGGGCGTCGGTGACGTAGACGGGGCCGCGGCGCCACTGCCCGGCCGGCCTACGCCCGGTGTGACGGTGGCCCTGCAACATCCAGTGCAACCCGTTGAGCAGGCCTTTGCTGTAGCTGAAGTCCTCGGCGTCGTGGAGGGTCTGGACGTACGTCATCATCCGCTGATAGGCGAGAGTCTCCTCCCGGTTCTCGTCCGAGACCTCGACATCGCGCTCACCGGCCATCAGATCCTCGACGTCGATCGTGGCCACCTTGAAACCCTCGATGGAGTTCGACGCCGCGACGGCATCGGCGGTCAGGAACTTCCGGAGCCCTTCAGTCCATTTCGCCGGCGTGGACCCGATCTGGTGCCGCAACCCGCCCCGCATGCCATCGATCTCCCTGAGCACCTGATCGTCGGCAGGCTTGAGAGCGGGAGTGGGGAACAACATACATCGACGATAGATTGACGTAGTCATAACGTCAAGATCCCGTCCTGGCCAGGATCCGCGCCCCCCACCTGCAGGTTCAGGTTCGCATTAGTGCTGGTTGGGTGCACAAACCATCGTTGACCCGCACTGGACCCGACCGCGCATGGCCGACCTCGTGAGGGTCTGGACCCCTCTGGGGACTGTCGACGCCACCGCCGATCCGGGTCACGACCCCGGCGTACATCATCTCGGCGGCGGCCAGGCCGAACGGGCTGATGCCGGGCTGCAGCGGCAGGTCCGTGACCGAGGCTCGCCGGTGTCCTGGTGGCGACCGCGATCCGCATGGTGGAGACCGACGCCGTCCGGGCCCTGGCCCGTGCCGGACGCGGTGAACTGGCCGTGATGGTACTGACGGGCGCGGTGACACTGGTGGTCGACCTCGTCGTGGCCGTTGCCGTGGGGCTGGCCCTCGCCGGGGCGCTGGCACTTCGCCGGGTCGCCGGCACCGCGCGGGTGGAGCACCTTCCGTTCGAGGCTGCCCAGCGATGGCCTCGGCGGCTTCGGCAGCCGGTGACTCCAGCCGGTGACTCCCTGATGCTCGCAGTCGTTCGAGGCCCGCGGCCGGCTCGCCAGCGCGGCCGGGTCGAAGGTCAGCTTTCCGAGCGCACGACCGCCCGCCCGGTCACCGACCGCGGGACGATCCGGATCCAGTAGGGCCGCTCGATGACGTCCGCCCAGGGCTCCAGGCCCAGGCGCTCCAGTGCCGCGGTCTGGGCACCTTCGACGACGGCCCTGGCCGCACCGGTGACCAGGACGCTCCACCCCGCCTTGGTCACCGGGTCGAAGCAGTCGGCCTGGAAGGAGACCAGGTCATGGTTCACCGCCGCCGACAGCTTGGAGCCGACGGCCGACCGGAAGACCACACTGTTGCCGTCCATCGCGTGGTTGACGGTCAGCAGGACCACCTCGCCGTCCGATACGAAGGCCACCCGGCCCACCGGCACCGTCCCCAGCAGCCGGATGCACACATCGAACGGCAGCACGGCGAGGCCGGCGTGATCAAGTGCGAACTCCTCGGAGTCGATCAGTTTCTGCAGCGACAACGGGTCCACGGCTACTCCTCGATCTGACCGGCGGAAACCGACCCGCCGACCATGCCGCCGGCGGCCACCCGCGTGCCCCGTCCTGTTCTTCGACATCTCACGCTGGCGCACAGACCGTATCGTCACGGTGTCGGCCGCGCGGGCACGATGCCGCGCCCGGTGGGCCTCGGCGCGCATGCGGCCCTGAAGGCAGCAGAGGATCAGACCGCACGCCACCGGTCATGGCGTCCGTCAGCCCCAATGCGTCGACTCAGCCCTTGGCGGGAGGGATGTTGGGGTTGAGCCGGAAGCGGTTTTCCGGGTCGTAGCTGCGTTTGACCTGCCGAAGACGCTCGACGTTGCGTCCCCAGGCCCGTGCCCGGTCGGCGTCGTCGAGATCGGCGTCGCCGCCGAAGTTGAGGTAGGTGCCCGACGCGGCCCGCAGCGTGACGGCCTCGTCGTAGGCCTCGCGCACCCAACGGATGTTCGCGGCGTTGTCGGCCGGGTCCAGCCAGTTTCCGTCGAGGCTCAGCATGTGTCGGGCGCTGCGATCGCCGAACGCGGTTTCCGCCGCCCCGACCCGCGACATGGCGCCTCCCAGGAGAGGCATGTGCACCATGGTCATCGGGTGCGGGCGGTCCTGGCCGACGCGGACCACGAACGCGGTCACCTCCTCGTCGAGTCGGTCCAGGTAGACGGACTTCCAGTAACTCTGCAGCCCGCCCTTCGGGAAGAAGGGGTCGAAGGAGGACTGCGCTGTCCGGTACGGCAGGGCCTGGCTCATGTCAGCGAGCGGCGAGCCGAACTCGGCAAGCGCCCGACACGCCCGCCGGCCCTTGTCCGGGTCGCCCGCGTACAGGGCGGCCGCGATGAACACGTCGCGGTTGTGTACAGCGGGCGGGAGTGCCGGCACCGCCGGCAGCGACCACAGCAGGGCACGGCCGGTGACCTCTTCGGGGACGGTGGACGTCCAGTCCTGCCAGCGGGGAAGCACCTCGGCAGCGGCGTCGATCGGGTAGACGACCACGCTGTTCCAGACCACCGGGCCGAGCGGATACGCCTCGAACTCGAAGGTCACCACCACGCCGAAGTTGCCGCCCCCGCCGCGCAGCGCCCAGAACAGGTCCTCGTGCTCGGAGGTGCTGCACCGCACGACCTCGCCGCTGGCCGTGACGACCTCGGCCGCACGCAGCGCGTCGCAGGCCAGCCCGTACCTGCGGTGCAACCAGCCGATCCCGCCACCGAGCGTCAGACCAGCCACACCCGTGGTCGACACTATTCCCCCGGGTACCGCGAGCCCGTGCAGTTGCGTCTCACGGTCGACGTCACCCCAGGTCGCGCCACCTGCCACCCGCACACGCCGCTGTTCCGGGTCGACCCAGACACCCCGCATCCCCGACAGATCGATCATCAGGCTGTCGTCGGCCGTGGAGGCCCCGGCGATGCTGTGGCCGCCGCCGCGGACGGCGACGAGCAGGTCCCGCGTTGCGGCGAGACGGACGGCGTCAACGACGTCGGCGGCGCCGGTACACCGGATGATCAGACCCGGTCTGCGGTCGAGCATGGCGTTCTGGATGACTCGCGCGTCGTCGTACCCGACGTCGCCCGAGGTCAGAACCTGCCCGTGGAAGATCGTACGGATCTCCTCGACCGTCTCGTCCGAGAGCGTCTGGCGCTGGCCTCCCAGTGTGAGCACCTGTGCCGACATGAGCGCTCCTCCCCTTGTGCTCGCCGGTGTCCATCGGGTGGGCCCGGCCTGCCCCTCTCACCCCTACAGGGTCACGCCACCGCCAGATGGTCGCAAAACGTGCCCACATGACAACCATGCGTCGCCACGGGTGGTGGATCCGATGCCGGAGATCGGCGCCGGCCCGCCGACCCGCCGGTCGCTCCTCGGCCGTTCCTCGGCCGTTCCTCGGCCGCTCCCGGTGCCATCAGGCACGCTCCCGGCGGCCATCAGGCATCCGAGCGGATGCCAGCCAGAAAAACCGGGCCCAGGCCCTGGCGTTTCCCTGGTATTCCGGCGGCGACCCGCGCGTATGTTCGGCCCTGCCATTCGGCTTACGGGCCACCTCGCGCCCAATTTACCGCGACACGGCACAGCGTTTCGGACGTAATCACTTTTCTCATCCATCCAGGGAGCCGACTGTGACAATGTCGCAACGACTCATCGACGCCGGTCAGGGCGGCATACCATGACGCGCCCGGGTTTCTGGTGGCAGGCCTCGCGCGTGGACCAGGCACGTCACCCCTGCGAGGAAAGCGACGGGGCAGCGCAGACGCAGGAACGGAATGCGACACACAGCGGTTACCGCGCCGATGTTCCCGCCCGGCCACTCACCCCGACGGACGCGCTCGTACTCGGATACCAGCGAGCATTTCCCAGGACGCCACTCACGGTCGGCTACCTGCTGGTCGCCGACGGCCCCGCGCCCGAGGTCCAGGCGTTGCGCGAGCTGGTCGCGGACCGGGCACGCGACTTTCCTCCACTGACCCACCGGATCGCCTCGACAGGACGCGGCCGACTGGCCTGGGTGGCAGACGTCGGTTTCGACCCGGCCCGGCACGTCCACGAGTACCGGCTCCCCGCGGAACCGGGGCTCACCGGGCTGCGCGAGGCGGTGGGACGGCTGTCAGCGGTCGAGATCTCGTTGGATGCACCGCCGTGGCAACTCTGGCTGCTCCACGGCCCCCACCATGGCGGCTTCACCCTGCTGTACCGCGCCAGCCACGTGTGGATGGACGGGACGGCGCTGAACCTGGTGCTGGGAAAGCTGTTCGGCCTGTCCGGCCCGGGATCGGAGCGTGAACCTCCGCGGAGGTCGCCGGACCGTCGGCCCGGCCCTCGAGCTGTCTGCCGGGCCACCGCCCACTCACTCGGATGGCTCGCCCGGACGGCCACGATCGGCCCGCTCTCGGCGGCGCCCACGGGATACCCGCGCCACTTCTGGCTGGAGGTGGATCTGGCCAGGCTACGGGCGATCAGCCGCGCCCACGCGGTAACCGTGAACGACGTGTTCCTGGCGGCGCTCGCCGGCGCTCTGCGTGCCTGGCCACGCCTCGGCTCCGGCCAGTCCGGCCAGTCCGGCCCTGGCGCCGGCCGGGCTGGCCGGACTGGCCGGACTGGCCGGACTGGCCGGGGCCGGCTGCACGCCGCGATGCCGGTCAGCACTCGCCGGGCGGCCGAGCGGGACCACGTGAGCAACTACCTGACCACCGTGCGGATCGCGCTGCCTCACGATGAGGCGTCGGTCCACCGCCGCGTGGAGGCGATCCGCCGGCAGACCGTCCGGCACAAGCGGGGCGGGACTCCAGGCGTCGCGGAACGCCTCTTCCTCGGGGCGGTTCCCGCACCGTTGCGACCGGCCGCGCTGTCCACCGGGATCATGTCCCACATCTTCGCGCTGACCGCGTCCAACCCGGGTGGTCTGACCGGCCCGATGGAGATCCTCGGTCGACCGGTCATCGCCGCCCTGCCCACCCCTCCGCTCCCCGCAGGCCAGCGCCTGGCGGTCCTGCTCGGCGGGCTGGACGGTCAGGCGTGCATCGGTTTCACGATGGACGAGTCGGTGCGGGACGGGACACGGCTGCCGGAACTCGTCGAGGCCGAGCTGGGCGCGCTTGAAGCGGCGGCCGGCCTCCCCCACGATCGACGACTCATGGGCGGAACCGATCAGAACGCGAGCGTGCCGGCTCCTCCTTCGACGAGCCGGTGAACGGGTTGGACACCGACGGGACCCGTCGCATCTGCCGACGGTACTCAGCCGGCCAGCGGCCGGCACTGCTGCCGATCGTCATGTCTCCTCGGCTCTCCTCGGCGGTGAGGTTCTTCGCCCGACACTGCTCGCGCACCGCGACCAGACAGACAAGACTTTCCGCATGACGTCAACCGCCGACAGTCACGGGTCCGGATCCGAAGACCTTTCCGCCGACGTGCTCGCCGGTCAGGCCGCCTAGACAAGGCGCGGTGGCCCACCCCGAACCCAGCTGTGACGCTGGTGGACCTCAACCAGAATGCCCTGCGTACGGCCTCGGCCAGGATCAGGCGGTTCGCCCCGAGAACCGCGGTCCACAACGCACTCGAACCGGTGGGTGAGCTACCCGGTGCGCCGTTCGACTCGGTCGGCGTGAACTACCTGCTGCACTGCATGCCCGGTGACCTCGAAACCAAGACAGGCCGGCTGCTGACCTCGATCCGGCCGGCCATGTCGCCCCAGGCGGTGCTGTTCGGCTCGACCATCCTGGCCACCGCGGCGAAGCTGTCCAGGCCGGCACGGACATTGCTCGCCTTCTACAACCGGAAAGGCGTCTTTCACAACGTCGACGACCAGGCGGAAGCTCTGGACCGAGCACTCGGCGCGGCTTTCGCCAACCACCGGGTGGAGCTCGTCGGCGGGGTGGCGACGTTCGTCGCGTCCGACCCCAGTCCACGCGAACCGTCCTGATCGACCAGGCGCCGCACCCCGGTCAGGCGTCGTGCGTCTTACCTGATCACGCCAGGCCCAACGTGTTCGCCAGGAACGTGTTGCGGAAGACGCCGGTCGGGTCGCGGCGTCCGGCCAGCGCGGTGAAGTCCGCGGCTCGCGGGTAGGAGGCGCGGATGGTCTCCGGCGGCAGGGCGAAGATCTTTCCCCAGTGCGGGCGGGGCTCGAAGGGTGCCAGCTGGCGTTCCACCACGGCCACGGCGCGGGTGACGGCGGCTTCGGCCGGCCGCCAGGTGAAATGCAGGCTGATCGACTCACGGCTGTGGGTCGGGCTGAGCCACAGATCGTCGGAGGCGATCGAGCGCAGTTCGCTGACGTGCAGGGCTGGCCGGATCTGCTCGCCGATCTGGTGGATCGCCTCAACCGCCGCGGCGGCGCGGTCGCGGGAGACGAAGTACTCCGACTGCAGCTCGTTCCCGGCGCTGGGGGTGAAGCCTGACCGGAAGTGCGGCAGTCGTTCGTGCCACGGACCGGCAACGCCGAGCTGTTGCGTCGTGTGGATCGGGTCGAGGCCGGATACCGGGTGGACCGGATGGTCGAGTGCCCGGGCTCCGAACATCTCCGCCGGCGCCGGAACGGCCTCGTCGGTCGCCGCGACCCGTCGCTTCACCCACAGCAGGGACGACTCGGGGCGCCAGGTCGTGAAGACGCTGACGCTGTAGGCCGCGGCGAAGATGTCGTCGAGATGCTCCAGCAACGCGGCGCGTGTCAGGCCCTGGTAGACGTTCTGCCGGACACGGAATGCCGGCACGATGGCGAGCGTCACCGCCACCACCACCCCCAGCGCGCCGAGTGCGACGACGTGACCGGCGAAGTCGCCGTCCACGCCCCGGCGAACGGTGACGATGTCGCCGGAGGCGGTGACGAGATCGAGCGCGACGACGGAAGTCGCCAGATTCCCGTTGCGGTCACCGGAGCCGTGCGTCGCCGTCGCGCACGCACCGGCGACCGAGATGTGGGGCAGCGAGCCGAGGTTCCGCAACGCCCAGCCCCGCGCGTCCAGCTCGCGGGCGAGAGCACTGTAGCGGGTCCCGGCACTCACGGTGACCTCACGCGCGTCGGCGTCGACCCGGAACACGGCGGGCAGCCGGGCGGTCGAGATCAGCGTCCCCGCCGTGTCCGCGATCGTGTTGAACGAGTGATGCGTGCCGACAGGCCGGGCCCGACCGCAGCCGGCCGCGATCTCACAGAGCTCCTCGACGGACGTGGGCGCGACGCGCCGGCCTGCCCGGTAGACGATGTTCCCGGCCCAGTTGGTCTCGTCCGCGCCCTCGCACATCGTGCCTCCTCCGAGTTCCGCCGACAGGATTGTGTGCCAGCGGCCCTGACGCGCTTTCGGTGGCGGATGGATGGCACCAGGCGACGCAGGGACACCGACCCGCCGTCGTGCTCGCCGAGGCGCAGGGCGAGTCCGTACCCGACCAGGACGATGAGGTGGAGCAGGAAGAGCCAGAAGCCGACCGCGACGGCCGCCCCCACCGGCCGGAAACCACCGAACGGCAGACCGAGATCCAGGGTGAACGACAGGAAGAGCACGAAGCCCTGCACGAACCCGGCGACGAAGGATCCGGTTGCTCCCGCCGCGCACAGCGTCGCCGCCCAGGCCGGCCGGCCTGGGCCGACCACCCGGTAGACGAAGGTCAGGGTCGCGGTCAGTACCAGCCAGTCGACCGTGAACGCGACGACCACACCGAGGGCCGCCGACAGGCCGCTGTCGGCGAACAGCCGCGCCAGCACCGGTGTCACGAGCAGCACCGGGAGCAGCAGCACCGGCGCGGCGGCGAGAAGCGGCAGCACGCTGAGGCGGCCGCGCCATCCGACCAGATCCTCGCGCTGTCCGGCGAGCCGCACGAACGCCCGGCGCAGCCCTTCGCCATAGAACGTGGCCGGAACCGCCGCACCCGCCACGACCAGCGGCGACATCGTCGTCGCGGCCTGGAACGCCGTGTCGACAACCGCGGGCGCGCCCAGACCGCCGGGCAGGGCCTCGGCCAGCGAGCTGCCGAGCTCGTGGGCGCGCGCCTCGCCGAGTAACAGGCCGATCAGACTGATCGCGACCAGCACGCCCGGGACCAGCGCGATCGCGGCGTAGTAGGTGACTCCGGCGGATATCAGCGCGAGATCGTGGCCACGCAGGCCGTCGACGACCTCCCGGCCCAGTGCCACGAGCTGCCGGGCCACTCCTGTCGAGGCGCCTTCCATACCGACAGCGTCTCCGGCGGAACGCCGCCCCGCACCCTCCGATGCGGATTGCCGGCGACACGGACTCAGACGAACAGTCTGCGGCCGGGGTGCGCGGGAGTGGTCACGGTGGGCCTCCAGGTCGGTGGTGCGATGGATACGTCCCGATAGACAAGGTAGGTTATCTTTACCTAAAGTATCCGGCTCACGTCGGCCGGCACCTGCTCTTCCACTCCGACCGCGAGGAGACACGGCGTCGCTGGAGCGGACCCCGACCGGCGTGCCGGTCCACGTGTTCGTCGAGGTCGGCGGCAGCGACGAGGAGATCCCGCTCGACGCGCCGGCCGGCGCCGTCGTCACCTGGCTCCACCGCGGCCAGCGTCAGGTCGGCGAGCTGGCGGTCAGGGCCGTCGCCGCTCTCGACCTGCCGTCCGGCACCGGCCAGGCGTTCGTGCACGGCGAAGCCACCATGGTGAAGCAGCTGCGGCGCATTCTGCGGGTCGAGCGCGGGCTGACACCGCGGCAGCTGTCGATCTCCGGCTACTGGCGTCTCGGCGCGGACGAGGACGGCTGGCAGGAGTCCAAGGGCGAATGGAACCGCAGCGTGGAAGCCGAGGAACGAGTCGCGCTCGCCCGCTGACGTGTTGCCGAAGCCCGGCGAACGGGTCAGTGGGCGCGGGTCCCGGTCTCGGTGGCGAAGCGTTCGATGTGCTCGGTGCGGCCGGTGACGACGATCATGTCGTCGCGGTTGAGGGCGGTGGCCGACTCGGTCGGGCCGAACTCGCCGCCAGGTCGTTTCACCGCGACGACCGTCACGCCGAAGCGGCTGCGCAGTGCCAGGTCCCGCAGTGTGCTGCCACAGATCGACCGCGGGGCGCGCAGCTTGGCGATCGCGAACCCCTGGTCGAACTCGACGAAGTCGGTGAGCCGGCCGGAGAGCAGGTGGGCGACCCGCTCGCCGGCGTCGCGTTCGGGGTAGACGACGTGCGACGCGCCGATCCGCTCCAGAATCCGGCCATGCTGACGGGTGATCGCCTTCGCCCAGACCTCGGTCACGCCCAGGTCGAGCAGCACGCCGGTGGCCAGCAGGCTCGCCTCGATGCCGGTGCCGATGGCGACGACCGCCCGTTCGAAACCGTCAGCACCGAGCTGGCGGAGCGCCGCCTCGTTCGTCGCGTCTGCCTCGACGACGTGCGTCAGCGTTCCCGACCACTCCTGGACGAGCTCACGGTTCTCGTCGACGGCCACCACGTGCTGGCCCTGGCGTTGCAGTGCCTCGGCGAGCGTGCCCCCGAACCGCCCCAGCCCGATGATCAGCACGGCGTTCGGATGCCTGTCCCGCCCCACCCTTCGTCACCCCACTCCTGCTCGTAGTAGCCCGGTTCGCAGGTAGCCCGGCCAGGTCGGTCAGGGCCCGGCCAGGTCGGTCAGGGCCCGGCCGTCACCCGACGATCGGGCGTTCCTCGGGCAGCCGGTAGAGCCGGCGCCGTTCCCTCAGGGCCAGCGCCGAGGCCAGGGTAATGGGACCGATGCGGCCGACGAGCATGAGGACGACGAGCACGTACTGGCCGAACGCCGGCAGCTGCGCGGTGATCCCGGTGCTGAGCCCGACCGTGCCGAAGGCCGACGTGACCTCGAAGAGGACCTGATCGAGAGAGTGGTCGCTGACGGTCAGGATGCTCAGCGTCCCGAGGACGACGATCGCGATCCCGAGCAGGGCCACCGCGATGGCCTGGCGCAGCGCCGTGTGGGGGACCTGCCGGCCGAACGCGTCGACGGTCTCGTCACCGCGCGCCTCCGCGATGATCGCGAAAAAGAGAATCATGAACGTGGTGACCTTGATGCCGCCGGCCGTGCTGGCGCTGCCGCCGCCGATGAACATCAGCACGTCGGTGACGATTAGGGTGGCCGGATCGGCCTGGCCGTAGTCGATCGCGTTGAAGCCGGCGGTACGCGCCGTGACACTCCCGAAGAAGCCGTTCAGCACTTTCCCGGGGTAGCCCAGCGGGCCGAGCGTCGCCGGGTTCCGCCATTCCAGCGCCGCGACGGCGACCGCTCCGCCGACCAGCAGGATCCCGTAGCCGAGCAAGGTCATCCTGGTGTGCGTCGACCAGGCCCCCGGAGTGCGCAGTTCGTGGCGCAACTCGAAGAGCACCGGGAAGCCGAGACCACCGAGGATCGCCGCGAGACCGATCGCGAGAATGATGACCGGGTCGGTCGCGAACCCCATGAGATTGTCCGGGTAGAGCGCGTAGCCGGCGTTGTTGAACGCCGTGATCGAATGGAAGACCCCGAGATAGGCGGCCCGGCCGACCGGCTCGTCATAACCGGACCACAGGCGTCCGAACAGGACGAGCGCGGTCACCGCCTCGATGGAGAAGGTGGTCGCGGCGACCCCGCGCAGCACCCGCCGGACATCGCCCGGCCCCAGAGACCGGGTCTCGGCCGCGGTGAGCACCTGGATCCGCAGCCCGAGCCGGCGCGAGACCAGCAGCCCCAGCAGGGATGCCGACGTCATGAACCCGAGGCCGCCGAGCGCGACGGCGGTCATCACCACGACCTCGCCGAAAGCCGACCAGTGGGTCGATGTGTCGACGATGGCCAGCGCCCCGCTGGAAGCGCCGGTAGCGGTGAACAGCGCCTCCCGGAAAGTGGTGTCCACACCGGGTTCCGCGGCGACCGGCAGCAGCAGGAGGACGGTCGCGGCGGCGACCGTCGCCAGGAATCCGAGTACGACGAGCTTCACGGGATGGCTCAGCCGAACGGCGATCTGATGCAGCCGACGGCTACCCCGCCGTGCGCGCCGTTCCGGCCGGGTCAGCGACGCTCCGTCCCCGTGGGGCGCAGGTTCGCTGTCAGTACCGGTTGGGCGTTTCAGCCAGCCGATCCTTCCGTCCCGTCGAGCAGGGCCCGGACCAGGAGCGTGGTCGTGGTCCGCTGCCAGCGTTCGGGCGCCCAGCCGAGGGGGCCGGTGGCGACGATGTAGTTCTCGGCGCTGGTGATCAGGAAGGCAAGTTCGGCGGCGTCCTCGACGGTGAGTCCGGGGCGCAGGGCCGTGCGGTCGGCGAGCAGGCCGGCGAGGGCGCGGAACGCGGTGCGGCGCTGGTTCTCGTTCACGTTCCACTGCGCCGCGAGGTCCGGGTCGGTGCCGACGGTGCCGCGGACGACGGCGAGCAGCGGCGCCACCCGCTCCATGATCTCGCGACCACCGGCCGTCCAGAGCTCGATCACCCGGACCGGGTCGGGTTCGGCGGCCATCTCCTCGAGCCACGGGCGGTCAAGGAGTGCGACCGGTTCGTCGTCGCCGACGGCGGCCACGTCGAGCGCCTCCTTGAGCAGTGTCGCCTTGTTCCCGAAGTGGAAGTAGACGGTCTGCACGGCGACGCCCGCGCGCCCCGCGACCTGGTCGAGCGTCGTCGCTCCATAGCCCTGGCCGAGGAACAGGTCCGCCGCCGCGGCGATGATCCGCCGCCTGGTGAGCCTGGTCTTCTCGGCCCGGCTCGGCTTGTCCCTGACCCGACTCTGCTCGTCCTTGACGACATCACCCACTCGCTAGAGACTACTCCAATGAGTCACTAGAGTTGACTCTAACCAAAGGAGAGAGCATGCCTGACCTCGCACCGATCCACCACGTGAAGATCCCGGTCAGCGACGTCCGCGCCAGCCGCGACTGGTACCGGCAGGTATTCGACCTCGAGGTGGCGATCGAGTTCACCGAGGACGGCGAGCTCCGCGGCGTCGCCCTCAAGGCCCCGGACGGCACCACCCAGATCGCGCTCCGGCAGGATCCCGAGCGCGCCGCCGCCCTCGCCGGCTTCGACCTCGTCGCACTCGGCGTGCCGACCCGCGACGGCATCCACGCCTGGGCCGACCACCTGGTCGCCCTGGACCAGAAACACGGCGGCATCGTCACCGGCCACCACGGCGGCACCGTTCTCGTCGGCCTCCACGACCCCGACGGCATCGAGATCCGCCTCTACGCCGACTGACCAGCCGATCCGAATCCGCGTCACCCGCACCGGGTACTCCGACCCCGCGCCCGCCGAGCCGCTGTCGGTGGCCGCCCACGCCGCCGAGTCCGCGGATCTGCTGCGCCGCCTCGGGATCGAGCGGGCCCGGGTGCTCGCGCACTCCTCCGGCTGCGTGTTCGCGCTACAGCTGGCGCTCGACCACCCGGAACTGGTCGACCACCTCGCCACGATGCTCCCCGACACCCGCACCACCATCGTCCCCGGCGAGAACCACCTGCTCCCGTTGCATGACAGTGCTGGATAGCGCTGTCATGCCGCCTCACCTTGCGGTGGGGCACCCCGGGTCTGACCGGCCGCGGCCGTGCCCGGTTCCCGCTTCACAGCCACCGGCCCCGCGAGCGGGGTCTTATGGTCGGCTCCACGGGCGTTGTGCGTCTCCGATGTACTGGCGGCGACGAGGTTGCGCAGGTTGACCGCCGCGTTGGTGTCACGGTCGATCACCAGGTGGCAGGACTGGCAGTGGAACGTGCGGTCCGACAGCGTCAGGCTTGGGTTTCGCCAGCCGCAGCCGGAGCAGGTCTTCGAGCTTGGGTACCAGCGGTTCGCGATGTGCAACCGTGAGCCGTACCACCGGGTCTTGTAGTCGAGTTGGCGGCGGATTTCGGCCATCCCGGTGTCGGCGACGGCGCGGGCGAGGCGCCGGTTGCGGACCATGCCGGCGACGTGCAGGTCCTCGACGACGACCACGTCGTGGTTCGTGGCGAGCCGGGTGGTGAGCTTGTTCAGGCCGTCGCGTCGCTGGTTCGCGACGTGCGCGTGGATCTTTCCGAGCCGGGCGGCGCGTTGCCGGCGGCCGGCGCTGCCCGGCTTCGACCGGGAGTAGGCCCGGGACGCCTTCCGTAGCTTCCGCTGGGAGCGGGCGAGTGGTTTCGGGTTGTCGACCTGCTCGCCGGTCGAGAGGACCGCGAGGTGCTTCACGCCGGCATCGACACCGACCGGCCCGCCGGCCCGCTGCCGTGGTGACGGCGCTTCGGGAACCTCCCGTTCGGCCTGCACGGTGAACGACACGAACCAGCGGCCCGCCGTGCGGGACCCGGTCGCGCCGAGCAGCCGTCCCCGCCCCTCGGCCAACCGGCCGGTGAGCGCTCCCATCGGTTCGTGGACCTTGACGCGGCCGATCCGGGGTAGCCTGACGTGCAGGTCGCCGGCTGGGCCGTAGGCGCCGGTCGTGTACCGGAAGGAGTCGCGGGCCTTCCCTCGCTTCTTGAACCGGGGGAAACCGACCCGCCGTCCCCCGCGCTTCCCGTTCTTCGAGTCGGAGAAGTTCTTCAACGCGCGGGCCAACTGGTCGAGTCCGGCGGAGAACGCCTCCTTCGAACACTCGCCCCACCACGGCGCGACGTCGTTCTTCACCTGGTTCCAGCGCAGCCGCAGCGCGGGCAGCGTCCACGGCACCACGGTCAGCGCATCACCGGCCAGGCCGTAGCTCTGCTCCGCGTCGCGCTGCGCGAGCGCGGCCTTCACGAAGCCCAGGCCCCAGTTGTAGACGAACCGGGCCGCCCCGGCGTGGCGGCGCAGGCCGGCAAGCTGGGCGTCGTTCGGGTCGAGCGCGAACCGGAACGCCTGCGTCGTCGTCATTCGGCAGCCTCGGTCGCGGCAGCGACCGCGCGCCGGACGCGGTTCACCGCGGCCCGGCGGCCGTGGAGCCGAGCGCACATCGACGTGAGGATCTCGGTGATGTCCCGGACGAGGTCGTCATCGACCTCGGCGGGGTCGACGACCAGCAGGCGCCGGCCGTTCGCGGCGAGCGCGGCCTCGACGTACTCGGCGCCGAACCGGGCGAACCGGTCCCGGTGCTCGACGACGATCGTGGTCACGGCCGGGTCGCGTAGCAGGGCGAGGAACTTCCGGCGGTGCCCGTTCAGCGCGGAGCCGACCTCGGTCACGACCCGGCCGACCGGCAGGCCCTGCCCAGCCGCCCACATGGTGACCCGCGCGACCTGCCGGTCAAGATCCGATCGCTGGTCGGCGGACGAGACCCGGGCGTACACCGCGACCGTCTCCACCGCCGCCGGCCGGGCCGGCTCGTCGACCAGGATCAGCCCACCGACCCTGCGCGCGGGCACGGGCAGCCTGCCCTCAAGGAACCACTGACGGGCGGTCGAGTACCCGACCCCGTTCGCCGCAGCCCAGTCCTTGAGATTCACCCTTTCATCATACAGCGCTTTCTGGCGCTAACTGGCGGCCAACAGGCAGCAGCATTCACCCCTCCATGCCCCCGCCGCCCTCCTCCCCACCCCGGCCCCCACTCCGGGCGAGCCGGAGCCAGTACTCGCCGGGCCGCGGCGTCAGGGCGTTGCCGTGGCAGCGCGCACGGCGTAGCGGTGCATGGTGACGCCGGCCTCGAACGAAGCATGTTCAAGCAGGTCGAGGTCGACGTCGAGGCCTGGGCCGAGCTCGCGGTCGTCCGCGTCGAACAGCGGCCGGCCGGACCCGAGGATGACGGGATGGGTGAAGAGCAGGAGCTCGTCGAGCAGCCCGGCGCGCAGAAGGCCGGTGGCGAGGGTCGCGCCGCCGACGCCGATCGCGCCGTCGGTGCGTGCCCGGAGTTCCGCGAGCTGCTCGATCGCGTCGTTCCCGCCGACCACCCGCGTGTTGTGCCCGGCCTCCGCCCGGGTGCGGGAGACGAGGATCTTTGACTTCGAGGTCCAGATCTCGCCGTACTCGCGCATGTAGTCGGGCAACGAGGCATCGGCCCGCGCCGCGGGCCAGAACTTCTCCATGATCTCGAACGTGGTGCGTCCCTGCACCATGAGCGTCAGCTCACGGGCGCGGGCGTTGAACTCGCGATGCAGGGCGTCGCCGATGCGAAGCCAGTCGCCGCCACCATCCTCGCCCGGCGCGCGCTCGATCAGCAGATCGAGGGAGACGTTCATCCAGTACACAAATCGACCGGCCACGCAGCCTCCTACCGATTGCATTATGCAAGCACTTCGGTCCGAGCCTAGATCGAGGTGGTGGTAGTTTGCAAGCACTGGAGGGGGGCAGCCGATGGATGCCGCACCGCGTTCGGGGTGCCCGATCAACGCCGCCGTCGAGGCGCTCGGCGACCAGTGGTCGCTCCTCGTGCTGCGAGACATCATCTTCGGCGACCGCCGCCACTTCCGGGAACTGCTCGCCGGCTCCCTCGAGGGCATCGCCTCGAACATCCTCGCCGCCCGGCTCAGGAAGCTCGTCACCGCGGGCATCCTGTCGAAGCAGGATGCCCCCCGCGGGCAGCGGGGCCGCTACAGCCTCACCGAGGCCGGCATCCAGACGCTCCCGATCCTGTACGCACTCGGCGACTGGGGGCTCGACTGGCGCACGGGCGACCCCGAGCTCCGGGCACGCCAGGAGCTCATGCGGGCCGAGGGCAGGCCCTTCATCGAGGCGTTCATGGACGAGCTCCGAGCCCGCCACCTCGGCGCCGCACCGAAGCCCCGCACCGGAGGCCCCGGCCCGCTCGAACGCCTCGAATCCGCCCATCGGACGGCGATACGCCCGCACTGATCCGTCCCGAGAGCTGGACGGATCAGCGGGTGTCCCGGCTCCGCTGGTGGCGGGCCTTCACCTCGGCCCATCGGGTGGCCTGGTCCGGGGTCAGCGATCCGCGCAGCTCGGCGAACCGGAGCAGGTTCGCCTCAGCGCCGGAGGTGAGGGTCTGCGCCTCGGCGAGGTAGTGGTCGTGGATCAGGGCGTCCAGCTCCTCGTCGTTCATCACCGGGACGATGTGCTCCGCCAGCCTGTTCATGTTCCGGTAGGAGCCCTGCAGCAGGAAGGGCGGTTCGGTCCTGGCCGCGTCGTCCTGCCCGGCCGAGGCGATGTAGGCGCGATTGACGGCGAGCACGACCTGCTGGACACGCACCAGTTTGCGCAGCACGGCCAGAATCTGGTCCAGCTCGGCTTGCGGGTACGGATAGCTGAGCCGGTCGGGCTGCGCCGAGGGGTCGCCCTCCGCCAGCCGGATCAGGAGTTCCAGGTCTGCGTGCTCGCGGCCGGCGAGCGGGGCCAGCACCGGGTTGGACGTGACCGCGTTCTCCAGATAGCTGCGGGCGAAAAGCTGGTCCCGGCCGGAGAGGACGTCACCGAGGTTCCACACGTCGGCGCGGTTGGCGAGCATGTCCGGGACGCGGAACCGTCCGCCGGACTCGGTGTGGGGGTTGCCCGCCATGCACACGGCGAAGCGTTTGCCGCGCAGGTCGTAGGTGCGGGCCTGGCCGTCCCAGACACCGTCCATCCGACGCTGGGTGTCGCACAGCGGGATGAACTTCTCCAGCAGTCCGGGCGCGGTGTGCTGGATGTCGTCCAGGTAGAGCAGCGCGTTGCTGCCCAGCTCGAGCGCGAAGGAGATCTTCTCGATCTCGCGGCGGGCGGCCGCGTCGGGTGCGGCGGCGGGGTCGAGCGAGGTGACGGCGCCGCCGAGCGCCGGGCCGTCGACCTTCACGAACACCAGGCCGAGGCGGCTCGCCACGTACTCCATCAGCATGGTCTTGCCGTAGCCGGGCGGCGAGACGAGCAGCAGCAGGCCCATCCGGTCGGGATGGCTGCCGTCGCCCGCGGTGCCGAGCTGGCGAGCCAGGTTCGCGCCGACGAGCGGCAGGTAGACCTCGTCGACGAGCCGGTTGCGGACGAAGCTGGCCGGCACCGTCGCCTGGTACTCGTCCAACCGCAGCCGCCGGCGCTCCTGGGAGATCAGCTCGTCCCGCGCCCGCCGGTAGGCACGGTGGGCGGGGACCCGTTCGGTGTGGAATCGGTGGGTGCGTGCCAGGGTCTCGTCGAGGCGCAGCTCAAGCCGTCCGCCCTCGAGGCGCGGATGGCTGCCGAGCAGGCCGTCGACGCTGGTTGCCAGGTGGGCCGACGAGTCGTGCCGGGGCAGCCGCGAGCCGCAGACCAGTACGGCGACCGCTTCCGGGATGTCGGCCACGCCGCCCGCGGCGTCCTGGGGGCCCGCGGCGTTCGTCGTACTCGAGGTGTCCTCCATATCCGCGGTGTTTCCGGCGTCGGGCCCGCTGGCCGGGTGGAAGGTGCCCAGCCAGGCTGCCGCGAGCTGGTAGCGGGCCGTCAGGTCGTCGTCGAAGGCCCGCAGATCGTGGTCGAAGCTGTCGCCGACGCCCAGCTCTCCGAGCGCCCGCCGGAAGCGGGTGTGCAGCTCGCGCGCGGCGGCGCTGGTCACGAACCCGGCGGGCTCGCCGGCGAGCTCCTCGAACAGGTACTCCCCGACGATGTCGACGCCGCCGAGCTCCTCGACGAGGGCGGTCAGGTCGGCGAGAGCGGTCGGGTGCGCGCGGCCAGTGCCAGTCCCAGTCCCGGTCCCGGTCCCGGTCCCGGTCCCGGTCCCGGTCCCGGTGCCGGTGCCGGTGCCGGTGCCGGTGAGGAACTCCGCGACGGCGACGGCGAGCTCGGCGCACAGGTCGTCGATCTGTTTCGGCCCGGTCTGCCGGGTGGGGCGGAACGCGGCCCGCGCCCGGGCCAGCGACGCGGCCCGGCGGCCCCAGGCCGCGCGGCCGGCGTCGTCGGTGCCGCAGGCCCAGAACAGCTGCGCGGCGGCCCGGACGGCCGGCGGGTAACGCAGCAGCCCCGCCTGCCGGTAGGACCGGGCCAGCGCGGCGAGGATCCTGGCGGCGTCCCGGTCGTGGACGCCGCGCTCGTACCCTTCGTCGTGGCGGCTCCCGGCCGCCCGGCGCACCAGCTCGAGCAGATCGTTCCCGGTGTCCGCCGCCTCGGCCAGCGCGGCGACGGACAACCCACCCGCTCCGGCCACGGCGTCGGCGAGGATCCGCGTGGCCAGGTACTCGGCCCGGTACACCTGGGGTGACTCCGACGGCAGCGGCTGATCCCAGAACGCCCTGGTCTGCGCGAAGGAGGCGGCGCGGACGGGGCGGCGGTAGTCCGTCCCGGTGACCACCAACGCCAGGTCGTCCCCGTCGGGGACGAGAGCGAGGTCGACCGGCTGGGTGTTGACCGTGAACAGGTGACGCCCGAGGCGGAGGACCGCGTCGCCCTCGTGGAGGTCGGCCCGGTCGCGCAGGGCCCGGCGGGCGTCCAGGCGCGCCGCCTCGACCCGGCCGGCGATCTCGTCCGCGCGGATCTGCTCGCCGAGGGAACGCAGCTCGGTGACGATGCCGTGCAGCGTGGTCACCATCGGGTCGGTCGCGAAGTAGGTGTTGATCTCGTCGAGGGAGCGCAGGCCGACGCAGCGGCGGCGGATGCCGGTCAGGATCCGTCCGGCGGAGTCGGCTCGCCGGCCGGACCGCCGCGTCCGCGCCTGCACCAGCTCCTGGCGGCGGGCGGAGAACGTGTCGTAGAGGTCGGCCCGCCGGGCCGCGAGCTCGGCGCCGGCGTCGTCGGAGTCGCCGAAGCGCGCTTCCAGGCGTTCCAGCGAGACGAGCAGTCGTCCCAGCTGCTCGTCGCAGCGCTCAGGGGTGTCGGCGATCGTCAGCGCGGCAGTGACGGCCTGGCCGAGCAGCGCGGACTCGGCCGCGAACACGGCCCGGCTCTCGGTGTCGAACAGCTGCCCGCGGCGGGCGTCCAGGATGGCCCGCACCCTGTTGGCGTCGGCGAAGACCTCGCCGATCCGGTCCAGGAGGTGGGTGCGCACGGCGGTGTCGACGATGTCGAGGCCGGTGACGATCTCGACGACGGTTTCCAGGCCGGCGGTCTGTGCGGCGAGCCGCTCGGCGATCGGTGCCGCGGCCGCGGCGCTGGCGATGGCTGCCGCCTGCGCGGCCAGCTGCTCGGTTTCCGCGTGGTAGTCGGCGAAGGCACCGTCGCCCTGCAGGAACTCCACCGCGCGCCGGCCGGCGGCCGTGATCCCGGCGTCCAGCTCGGCCGCGTGTGCGTCGATCCGCGCCAGGTCGATGTGGCGGACGTCGCGCAGCGCGACCAGGCGGCCCTGGGCCCGGCGCAGGTCGGCGAGCGCCGTCACGGCCGCGCCGGCGGTCCGCGGTGTCTCGTCGCGGACGCGCCGGAGCAGGGTGTCGACCTCGGCGGCGGCGGTGGCGAGCGTGGCCCGGGCTGCCTCGGCGAGTACCTGGACCGTCTCGAACTCCGCGAGCATCCGCTCGGCGGTGGCCCGGACCTCGGCGAGCGGCGCGCCGAGGTCAGCGAGATCGCCGAGGGCGCCGGGGTCACCGGGGGCGCCGGGGTCACCGGGGTCACCGAGGGCCGGGTCGCCCAGCCAGTGGTACCGGTCGAACGCCCGGCCGCAGGCCCCGATCAGCGCCTCGAGCACGGCGCGGGACGGCGTCATCTCCGCCACCAGGCGTGCCACCGAGATGCAGTCCGAGATCCCCTGCACCAGGTCCGCGTTGCCGATCCGCTCCAGCGGCCCGGTCACGGTCACGGTCGCGGTCGTGGATTCGGCTGTGTGTCCGTACGGCGTCTGCCAGATCTGCACGGCGTGGGTGCGAGCGGGCGCGGCAGGCGGGGTTCGCAGCAGGACCAGGGTGCCGTCGCCGAACAGGGCGTAGCCATGGCAGGCGAGCGGCGTGGCGACATCCTGGCGGATCACGTTGTACGGCAGCAGGAGGAACCGGCCCGTGTTCCGGGCGTGGAAGACGTAGAGCACGTCCTCCCCGCCGGGCGCGTGGACGACCCGGTCGAACTCCAGGTCGAACTCCAGGTCGGACGAGTCGGTACCGAGGGTGCCGAAGGTGCGGACGGTGCCGGTGGCCAGGTGGTAGCCGTCGGCGAAGATGATCCCCTGCTCCGCGGGCAGCCGTCGGCATCCCTGCCCGATCCCGTCGAGGCGCACGATCCGGGCGTTGCGGGTGTTGAACACCAGGTGCCGCCACCCGGTCTCCTTGTACGGCCGGATCCGCAGCAGGACCAGCGGCCCGACCCGGGCATGCTGGATGTCGGCGTCGGCCAGGCTCTGCAGCGGCTCGTCGACGGGCTCGCGGTAGATCCCGTCGGCGCTTTCGGTGTCGTTCTCGGTCTTGACGGTGAGGGCCCCGCCGACGGTGGAGACGAACACGGCCCCCTGCACCGAGACGTGCGGGTGTCGTCCCAGCACGTGATCGTCGCGGCTGGCGGCGATCCAGTCGAGGTCGTGCGCCGGCGGGAGGACATGGTCCCGCTCGCCAAGATTGTCCAGGTAGTCGACGGTGCCGCGGGTGCCGGTCCACCACCGCAGCACCCGGATGTCCTCCGGCCGGCGGCCGGTCTGGAAGACGGCGAGCACTCTGTCGTCGAGGCGCCGAAGCCGGAGCAGCCGGGTGTCACGGTAGTACCGGTAGAGCTCGCGGAAGTCACGGTGCAGCGTCGGGTCATGCAGGACGCCGGGCAGGACGCCGGGCAGGACGTCCCCGTCCGGGCCCGCGTCGTCGAACCGGAAGCGGGAGCCGCCGGCCTCCGTGTCCCCGCCGCCGCCGACGGCTCGGACCAGGCGGTGCAGTGACAGGGCGTCGGTGACCTCCGCAGGTTCCTCCCCGCCGGGCATCGAACCGACGGGGAGCGCGGTGGGGAGGGCGGCAGGCAGGCCGGTGGGCAGGTTGCTGCCGAGCAGCAGGTACTCACCGAGTGCCACGATGTCCTGCGGCACGCAGGGACGCCGGGTGCTGACCTGCTCGGCGCCGAGCAGGCGGAGCCCACTGCCGCCGAACACCGCCAGCCGGCGGGCGTTGAGAATGTCGGCCCGGCGGGTCAGCTCCGCTGCCTGCTCGGCCAACCGGGCCCGCAGCACCTCGTAGCTGTCCCCGTCAGTCGCGCCCTGTTGCTCGGTCACACCCTGCTCGGTCACGGCCTGCTGCTCGGTCGCAGCCTGCTGCTCGGTCACGGCCCGCCGCTCGGTCACGGCCGGCCGGGTCGAAGTCGGGGTCGGGGTCGGGGCCACGCTGCCGGCCTCAGCGGGTGGTGCCACGGCCGGTGGCACCACCGGTGGCCGTGGGCTTCGCGGTGGCCGTGGGCTTCGCGGTGGCGGCGGACCTCGTCGCCGCGGCGGGCGTGGTCTCCGGCTGCGCCGTGCCGGCCACCACGTCCGCCAGTTCCCGCAGCCTGGCGGCGTCCAGCCCGCCCCCCTTGAGGATCTGCAGGAGCAGCGCCGACACCGTGAGGTTCTGGACGTCACCGGAGCCCAGCGAACCGAGCATCCGGGTCAGATCCGCGGTGAAGTCCGCCGAGCCGTCCAGCCAGTTGCCCGCCAGGCCCCCGACGACGGTGGAGTGGTCGACGAAGCCGTCCACCGCCCGGCCCATGGTGACCGAGCTCAGCAGCCGGTCGAAGAACATGCTCTCGCCGCCGACGATGTCGATGTCGGCGTTCTCCAGTCCGGCCGCCAGCACCACGGCCTGGGACTCGGCGATCCGACGCTGGATGTCGAGGCCGGCGAGCCGGATCTCCTTCTCGGCTTCCAGCCGCAGCCGGTACTCCTCGTGGCCCCGGCTCGCCTCGTCCAACGCCGCCATCGCCGCCGCCTTCTCGGTGAGGCCGTCGGCCTCGCCCCGCAGCCGCTCCCGGATCGCCGCCGCGGCGACCAGTGCCTTCTCCCGGTCGACCACGGCCTCGGCCCGACCGACCTTCTCGATCGCCTCCGCCTCCCGCTCCCGCACCGTGGCCGCGGCCAGTCCCTGGGCGGCGGCCTCGGCCTGCAGGCCCTGGGCCAGCTGGATCTTGGCGCGGGTGTCCAGATCGGCGGCCCGCTGCCGGGCCTCGGCGAGGACCACCGTCTCCCGCGCCCGGTGGCCGGCGGCCTCCTCGGCGGCCTCGGCCGCCTTGATGTCCTTGACGAGAGCCTGCTGGGCCTCGGCCTCCGCCTCGATCACCAGAGCCTGCCGCAGCCGCTCCGCATCCTCGACGGCCCGCAGTCGCTTGATGCCCTCCTCCTGCTCGGCGACCGTCAGCTCCACGGCGATCCGGTCACGGAGCACCTCGGCGACCGCCTGCTTCTGCACTTCCAGTTCCCTGTCCTTGGCGGCCCGGGACAGCTCGGTCTCCCGCTCACGGGCGACGACCTCGAGCTGGCGGTCCTTCTCGATCCGCTCGGTCTCGATGGCGATGACCCGCTCCCGGTTCTTCTCCGCGACGGCGATCTCCCGGGCCTGGTTCTCCCGCTGGATGCCGAGCTGCTCGTCGGCGCGCAGCGCCGCGGAGGTCGCCTTCAGCCGTTCCTCGGCCTGCACCCGGGCGGTCTCCGCCTCCTCCCGGGCCCGCAACGTCGCGATCTCCTGCTCCTGCCTGGTCTCGGCGTCGGCCTGCCGCCGCTCGAGCTCGAGAATCGTCTCCCGCGCCTCGACGTCCTGGCGGGTGACCTCCTTCTCCTCCTGGCGCTGGAACTCGTTGGTACGGACATGCTCGATCGCGGTCAGTTCGGTGATCTTCCGGATGCCCTGGGCGTCGAGGATGTTGGCCGGGTCGAGTTGGCTCATCGGGGTCTGCTCGAGGAAGTCGATGGCGGCGTCCTCCAGGCTGTAGCCGTTCAGATCGCGGCCGATGGCCTGGATGATCTGGTCTCGGAAGTCCTCGCGCTTCGTGTAGAGGTCGACGAAGTCGAACTGCTTGCCGACGGTCTTCAGCGCTTCCGAGAACTTGGCGTTGAAGAGCTCCTGCAGTGTCGTCTGGTCACTGGCCCGCGCGGTGCCGATCGCCTGCGCCACCTTGATGACGTCCTCGACTGTCTTGTTGACCCGGACGAAGAACGTGATGCGGATGTCCGCCCGCATGTTGTCCCGACAGATCAGCCCCTCCCGGCCGGTCCGCCGGATCTCGATCGTCTTGACGGAGATGTCCATCACCTCCGCGCGGTTCAGGATCGGCAACACGATCCCACCGGTGAAGGTGACGTCGACCTTCTTGGACCGCGAGATGATAAGAGCTTTTCCCTGTTCCACCCGGCGGGACAGCCGGCTGACCGCGACGACTGCGCCCAGCGCGACGAGAATGACGACACCGAACAACACGCCCAGGACTATCGCAACGAGGCTCATCTGCTTTCCTACGCTCTCAGTCGGCCGCGGGGAGGTCGCGGTCCAGCTCACGGGTGAAGTCCAGCGGGCTCACCCAGAAGAACTCGCCGGCAGGGTCATAGCTGTAGATCACGGCGGAACTGCCCGCCTGCAGCAACGGGTTGAGGTTCGGATGTCGCACCTGGACCAGCGCGGACGACCCGTCGGCCGCCCTGACCTCCGCCTGGCCGAACTCAGGGCCCACCCGGCCGGTGCGGATGACGCACACCCGACCCGTCAGCTCGGTGCGGGAGGAGGCCACCCCGCGCCCCCGCAGCCCACGCAGCCTGCGCAGCGGGAAGAGCAGCAGACGGACCAGGAGCCAGACGCCCACCAGCGCCAGCGCGACCGCCACAACGGCCAGCGCCACGCGGAAGGACGCGCCCAGCTCGACGCGATCGAACAGTGCCGCACCGGGCGGATCGGCGGAGGAATGCACAGCGATCAGCAGTGACGTCGATCCGCATTCACGCCGACCACCTCACGGTTCCGGACGAGGCCAGGCGTCACGGACCAGGAAAACCCCGCCATCTGGCGAAAATCAGATTCCGACGTGACCGAGGATGCCATGGCACAGAGCTCCGATCAGAAACACCGGCGGTGGTGACCGCCGCCCCGACTTCCCACGCATTGGAACACGCCGGACCCGGGGCCCCTCCCCGCTATCGCCTTCCTGACGGGGTTGTTCCGGATCCGGCCAACCGCCGCGGCAGGTCCGACGAGATCGCCGATTCGGATTCCCACCGGGAACCCGGCATGACGTGAAGTCCGTGAACTGCAGGACCGGTTTCCCGCACGCCCTGAAGACTTCGGAAGGCCTCCGTCCGCCCCAGCCGGCGGCCATCGACAGAAGGCCCTGGCGCCCGCACTTCGCCGAGAGTCCGCCGAGTGCCCGCCGAGCGACCTCACTGAAGTCGTCGCCGTCAGCCGTGTCGCCCCAGCACTCACAGGCGATCGCCGGGGCAAGCGCAGCCGGGCCCAATGCCTCCGATGGCGTGCGCGCGACCGGCGGCGCCGACGCGAGCCCGGACGCCACGTCCACGGCAAGATTGTGATCACGCCGTGGTCCCGCCTGCCCCAGGCAGCTGCGCCAGCCCCATCCGGCGCGAGGCGCGCATCGCAGCGGCATGCTCGAACATTTGTTTGATGCGAATCGGCGCTTTCGACGCTAAAAGTCTCTCGCCGAGCTTCGAGCGACCTCATTCGCCCTAAACAGAGGCAAACATCAGCCTACCGACTTATCCTCATCTGTGACACCAGGTGAGGAGATCGCTACGTGCGTGCCCACGAATCACCGTCGATGCTCCCCGACACTGCTGTTCCGACCGTCGATGCAGAGAGGCCGCGGCCCCGCACCACCGCGGCGCTCCCGGGCGCCAGAGCAGCGAGGGGCATCCGCTCGCTGCCGGAGCCGTCCGCCCTCGGTCAGGCCGTGCTGCTCGGCATGGAGATCGCCGGAGTCGAGCGGCAGATCCAGCATCTGAACGACACCCAGCACCAGCTGAACCGCCATCGCCAGCGGTGGGAAGCCGGTGGCCGGGCCGAGCAGAACGTGACCCGGGCGCTGATAGCTATGGAGAATGCCGGGTGGCATGTGCTGCCGGACAGGCAGTGGCCGGGCACCCGCAGGGCCAACATCGACGTGATCCTGGTGGGGCCCGGCGGGGTCTTCGTCGTGGACGTGAAGAACTGGCGGGAGGCCTCCGTCGAGCGCGGCCGTTTGTGGCGCGGCGACGCCGATGCGGATGACGACATTCGCAAGCTTGTGGATCAGGCCGCCGCGGTGGCGGAGGTGCTGGCAGATGCGGGCCTGCCACCGACCGAGGTGGTGGCGCTGCTCGCCCTGGCCGGGCGCAGGAACATCCGGGAACCGATCGACGCGGTGACCGTGCTCGGGGAGCACGACCTCGCCAGGGAGCTGGCGCGTCGGGGCGCTCGCCTGACCCCTGACCTCGTCGAACGGCTACTGGACGAACTGGAGCGTGGATGTCCTCCGATGCCCCGCGCCGCGCACCAGGTAGTGCTGACCTCCCGGCCGGCGGGACACCCGCTGGCACGCCGGGAAGATCCGCCCCCCGCCGGCAGGCGGACGTCCGCCCCAGGGCCGTCGGCCCGGCCCGACCTCTCGGAGGCCGGTGAACCGGGTGAAGGTCCGTTGACCGGTCAGGGCTCGTTGCTGAGTCGCGACGAACTGTGGCAGGAGCTGCTCAACGCCGCCGCCCGTGAACCGATCGAGACATGGATGACCTGGCTGCACCCGGCGCAGGCGCGCTTTGCCGGCCGGAAGTGGTCTGGTCCGGCACGTGTCCGGGGCGCGGCGGGCACCGGCAAGACGGTCGTCGCGCTACATCGCGCCAAGTTCCTGGCCACCCGCGGAGACCGGGTGCTGTTCACGTCGAAGGTGCGCACGCTTGGTCCGGTCTACCGCGCTCTGCTGACCCGGATGGCGCCCGATCATGTCGAGCGCATCGAGTTCATCAACGTCCACGCCGTCGCCGCCCGCTGTCTTCGCGATCACGACCTGGCGGGCCGGCACCTGCAGGACATCGCCGACACCTGCTTCTCACGGGCCTGGGCGCAGGTTGGACAGCACTCGGTCCTGCCCGGCCTCGGACTCGGTCTCGGCCCCCAGTACTGGCAGGACGAGATCGCGATCGTCATCAAGGGCCGGGGCCTCACCTCCTACTCGCAGTACGCCGGACTGGCGCGAGTAGGACGCAGTACGCCGCTGCAACCGGCCCACCGACGCGCGGTCTGGGATCTCTACGAACGGTACGAGCAGCTCCGAACGGAACGCGGTGTCCTCGACCGCGACGATGTGCTGCTCCTGGCTCGTGACCTGGTTCGCGAAAGTTCCGAGACCCGCTACGACGCGGTGATCGTCGACGAGGTGCAGGACCTGACGTGTGTCGGCCTCCAACTGCTGCACGCCTTCGTCGGAGACAAGCCCGACGGCCTGCTTGTCGTCGGCGACGGTCAGCAGTCCATCTACCCGGGCGGATTCACCCTCGCCGAGGCAGGTGTCCCCGTCGTGGGACGTTCCACGGTGTTGACGCGAAACTACCGTAACCGGGCGGAGATCCTGCACCACGCCCAGACAGTGATCGCCGACGACAGCTTCGACGATCTCGACGGCACCCCGGAACGCGGACAGCGCGACGTCGACATCGAGCGCCCCGGAGGTGAGATAACGGAAGTCACCGTGCCAGACACCGCCGCGCAGGACACGGCACTGTGCAAGCATCTCACGGAGCTGCATGCCGACAGAGATATCCGGTATGGCGACATGGCCGTGCTCGTGTCGACGAACGAGGCAGAGTTCCACTGGCTGCGGGTGCTCGCTGGGCACGGAATTCCGGCAATATCGCTGATGGACTACGACGGAACCAACGGTGAAGGCGTCAAGGTCGGAACGTACCACCGCGCCAAGGCCCTCGACTTCGCCCATGTCTGCCTACCCGACCGTAATCTCTTCCCCGGCCCCCGGCGCCCTTCCGAGGCTGCCGACGCGTTCCATGAACGCACCCGGTTGGAACGCCGACAGCTGTACGTGGCGATCACGCGGGCTCGTGACACCGTGTGGGCAGGGATTCGCCAGCTCCCCGAACCCAACCCCGGCCCCGGCCCCGGCCCCGGCCACTCTGACCCGACTCGGTGAACCCGGCCGGCACGGCGAGCCTCCCGCCACCCGCGCCCTCGGCGCGACGTTCCGCTGGACCTGGCGCCTGGCACGCGATCGAATGGCCTGACGGAAAACCGCACACGCGGGCAGACGTGGGCGGACGCGGCGGAAGGAACAAGACGCCATGACAACACCTCCTCCCACCAGCACCACACCCGCACCCGCGGGTGCGGCCGCCCTTCCGGCGGCCGGGTCGGTGAAGCCGGCAGCCACCACCGGCCGGGGGCGGGTCCACGCCGAGCAGGCGAACAAGCGGGTCAGAGCACTGCTCGGCGGCCATGTCGTCGTGGACACGATCCGCCCCGTACTGGTCTGGGAAGGCCCGCACTACCCCGTCTACTATCTGCCCGCCGAGGACGTCCGCGCGACCCTCGAACCGAACGGGAAGACCACGCGCTCGCCGAGCCGGGGCGACGCCGTCCGCCACGACGTGGTCATCGCCGACCGGACAGCGCCGGACGCCGCAGGCACCTACCCCGACTCCCCCATCCCGCAGCTGCGCGGCCTCGTCCGGCTCGACTGGGACGCGATGGACGTATGGCTGGAGGAGGACGAGATCGTCTACGGGCACGCGCGCAACCCCTACCACCGCATCGATGCCCTCTCCAGCTCCCGACACGTCCGCGTGGAGATCGACGGCGTGACAGTCGCCGACTCCGTCCGCCCGGTCGCGCTGTTCGAGTCCGGCATCCGCCCGCGCTACTACCTGCCGCTGACCGACGTGCGGACAGAACTGCTGGTGCCTTCCGACTCCGCGACCCACTGCCCCTACAAGGGCACCGCCGGCTACTTCTCCGTCCAGGTCAACGACAAGATCCACGAGGACGTCGTCTGGCTCTACCGCACCCCACTGCCCGAGAGCATCCGCATCGCCGGCCTGGTCTGCTTCTACGACGAGAAGGTCGACGTCTATGTCGACGGGAAACACACCTGACGCGTCCGTCCACAAGCCGTCGGCGACCACCGGCCATCCCGGTGCCGGCCGCTGCTGCCGAAAGCGGCCCGCACCGGGGTCACGTCTCGGGGCGGAGCATGCGGGTGCGGCGGGCGACAGCCATGTTCGGGGTCTGGACGTAGGCGTTGCCGACCGGGAGCTGCTCGAGTTCCTCGGAGAGGTCCTTGCTGGTGCGGGTGCGCAGGAATCCGGCTGCCTTGCGGGACTGCGGGTAGTTGACCCGGTAGATGATTTTGGTGCCGGCGTTGGCGAGGACGTCGGGGTGGAAGTCGTCTATGCCCTGGCTGGCAACGACGACGGCGACGCCGAACTTGCGGCCTTCCTTCATCAGCCGGGGCAGGGTCGCGTCCTTGGCGAGGCGGTGTGCTTCGTCGAGGACGATGGCGAGCCGTAGCTCCCCGCTCTGGCCCCAGGTGAACATGTCCTTGTAGATCTTGCGGAGCAGGAACGCACCGGCGGCGACCTGCGCCTGTTCCACTTCGGCGAAGCCGTGCAGGTCGACCACCAGGCCGTCGCGGATCAGGTCCTGCACCTTCACACCGGTGTTGTCGGTGAACAGGCCGTATTCGAGCAATGGGCGGCAGCGGGCGAGGACGTTCGCCACCCCGCGTTCCTTCTCCAGGGCCGCGATGGCGTCGCGTACCTCGTCCAGTGTGGGGATGCCCTGCGGCGGCGCGAGCTGACCGTGGCCGTGCGCCTCATAGCGGCTGATCAGAGCCTGGTAGACCACGTCGCGCTGGATGTCGCCCAGTCCGCAGACGTAGGCGAAGATCTCCGAGATGGACAGCGCGTTCATCTTGTACGCGTGCCGTCCGCCGGCTTCGGTCAGCTCGAACGGTGAGAACGGCAGCCCGGCCGCCGCGTCCTGCACCCGCAGTGACCGAGGACGGCGTGGGTCGGAGCTGAACTGGCCGTGGAAGTCGATGACCAGCGCGGGCAGGCCACTCCCGGCGGCGCCCTGCAGCAGCCGGATCGTCGTCTCCGACTTCCCCTGCCCGGGAATTCCGAGGATGAACAGGTGGGGGCTGCCGATCGTGGCAACTTCCCAGACGACGTCCTCCTCCGGGGGCAGTGTTCGTCCGACCGGCACCCGGACGACTTCCAGCGCGCCAGAAGAAGCACGACGCACGGAGGCTCCGCCGGTCTCCGGGACGGATGTCGGGCTGGACGTCTCGCCACCGGCCGGTGCCACGTCGGAGGCGTCGGAGGCGTCGGACTGCCCGGACCGCTCACCCTCAGACGATCCCGACGATCCCGACGATCCCGACGGTTCCGACGGTTCCGACGGTTCCGATGATCCCGACGACTCCGGCAGTTCCGGCCGCTCAGGCAGTTCCGGCCGCTCAGGCGACTCAGGCGTTCCGTCCACGTCCAGGGCAGGGGTGTCCGCGGGGGTGTCCGCAGCGGGAGTCTCGACCCCGAGGTCCGCGGCTGTCAGTGGGTGGATGCGCGTCTCGCCCATGGTGAACTCGTCCACGCCGTCGCCTCGTTGGACGAGGATGTAGCCGCTCTGCTGGTAGGAGACCGAGGGGTCGGCGGTGTCGAGCCGGTCGATGCCTTCCTGCATCCGGCCGAACGTCGCCGCGTCGGTGATCAGCCCGCGTCGCGCCGCGCGCCGCAGGTAGTACCGGAGCAGGGTGGCGAGCCGGGTCCGTTGCAGCGGCTGGTCGATGCGCGCCGGCTCGGCGAAGAACAGCCGCTGGACGACGTCGATGGTCGCCCGGGCCTGAGCGTCGATGCCGCGGGCGAGGTCTTCGCTGTCGAGCATCCCGCGTGATTTCACCTCGACGGCCTCGATGTGCAGCCGGCGTCCCGGGAAGCGCACCAGCAGCAGGTCACAGCGTCGCGCTTTCTCGCCGTGGGCGCCGCCGCGGTGGGCGCGCGGCCCGAACAGGTCGAGGTGCGCGTCAACCGGGATGATGATCGTGTCGGCGAGTTCGCCGCGCCGGCGCAGATGGGAGACGACGGCGGCGAGCGCGACTGCCTCCTTGGCGCGTTTGTCGTTGCCGGTCGCGGCGAGGATCAGCCGGCCGGAGACGAGGAGCAGCTCGTCGACCACCGAGGACACCGACTCACCGGGCTGTTCGAAACCGAGCTCGGTCATCGCCCGCAGGAACATCTTCTCGACGTCGGCCCGGTGCGCCGTCGTGATGGCCATCTGGTGGCCGAGGCCGTCGAGGAACTCGGGCGCGTAGTCGAGGATGTAGCGCCGCCCGTCGAAGGATCGCCGCGACGGGTCGTCGAACAGGTCCAGGCCGAGGAAACGGTCCAGGACGACGACCCAGTCGCACCGGTCATGCGCGAGGCCGAGCACCCGTCGGGTGTCGCCGTCGACCTGGACTCGGATCCGGGCCGTCCGCATGGCCCGGTCGTCCCTCGCCGGGTCAGCCGGGTCAGCCGGGTCAGCCGGGTCGGCGCTGGCCGCCGTACGGTCTCCGCTCGTCGTCTCGTCCCCGCCGGCGGTGAACAGGCTTGAGACGGTTTCGGCGAAGCGACGGTGCAGGTCGGTGACGGGTGTGGAGTCCGCGCCGCGCGCCGTGGGGAACTCGATCCCCACGTCCCAGGCGAGCTCGGTCGGGTCGCGTCGGGTAACCAGCTGGGTAATGAGCCCACGGAAGGAGACGCTGCCGCCGCTGGTTTCGGCGACGCTCATGTGCAGCTGGGGGCGGCTGATGTCGGCGAGCACCGCCAGATGGGCGTCCCGGGCTGCTTCGATCGCGTCCAAGGGGGCGGCGGAGATCTCCAGCGCCGGGTCGAGGAAGTCGCTGCTCCGTCGGGTGCGGTTGTCGGCGATGTCGCGCTGCAGCTGGCGCAGGCCGGGCAGCGGGTTCGTCTCCGAGGCGCCCTCGCCGAACACCTCGATCCAGACGTGTGGCGCCGTGACGGCCTCGTCCTCGCCGAGCTCGCGTCCGGTGCCGGTGCCGGTGCCGGTGCCGGTGCCGGCGGGGTCGCCCGTGTCAGCGAGATCGCCGGTGTCGGCGGTGACGACGCGCAGGGCCTCACCGAGGAACTCGCCGCTGCCCGGGTTGGTCGCCAGGATCCGCAGCCGCTCGGGGCTGCGGTGAGTGTTCCGGTAGAGCCGGATGCGGTCGGCGAGCCGGGCGGGCGGCACTTCGCCGACGCTGGCATCGGCGCTCGGCAGGCCGAGCACGGTCACCGTCTCGCTGACAGCCGTCGCCGGGTCAGCCTCGTCCACGGGTAGGTACAGCCCGTAGAGCAGCCGCAGGTTCTGCGCGAACACGTGGGGCGCGCCGTCCGGGCCGGCGAGCAGGAACGGCAGCCGGGCGGGTGACAGCCTGGCGAGCAGGTCGAGGTCGGCGTCGTCGCGGCGGTCCTTCGCCGCCAGTGTCCGCATTTTCGTGCGCCACTGTTCCAGCTCGGCGTGGTAGCCGAGGTACCAGGCAACGCGCAGCGGATGGGTGGGCAGCATGATCAGGGCGTCCACCGGGTGGCGCCGGCCGAGGCGGATGCGCAGCCGAAGGGTGTCGATCGAGGTGAGCACCCGCGGGTCGGGGGCGCTGGAGTCCCGGCGCAGGATCCGTCCGTAGGCAGCGGTGTACTTCGCCCCGAGCGCGGCCAGCTCGTCGGAGACGGCGGCGACTTCGAGCAGGCCGCGACCGGGCTGGGCGCGGACCGCCTCGAAGAACTCCCGGCGGGCGGCGAGGAACGCCCGGCCCGCGCCCGATGGCCAGTCGGGGCCGGCCGCGGTGGCGGTCGCCGCGGCGAGCAGCTGGCCGCCGCCCACCTCGGCTTCGTACCTGCCGACGGTCTCCGGCTCGGCGAGTACGCGCGTGGACAGCTCGCGCAGCGGTGCGCTCACTCCGATCCGGGTGAGGTGTGTCCTGCTGCCCCGGCCGAAGCGCAGCTGCAGGTAGGCCAGGTCGGCGGTCTGCCAGCCTTCGGGCGTCTCGATGTCGGTGTCCGCGCCGGCCTGTTCGGCGCGCAGCCGCGCCACCGGCAGGGAGACCGCGGTGTCGCGCCGGACGGCGGTGCTCTCCGGCGGCGGCGCGTCGTCGAGCGCGAACTCCTTGCTGGTGGCCTGGGCGGGGGCACCGTCACGCAGCCGCAGCACCTGGTTGTTGCGGTCCAGGGCGCTGACCCGGACGGTCACCAGCGCCGGCACCCGTTCGGCCTCTTCGGTGTCGACGTTCACCGTCAGCCGGTGGCTGTGCCTGCTGCCGGCTACCTTCGCCGCGGGCAGGGTGACGTCGAAATCGGTTTCGGCGCCGTAGAACTCCTCCGACGGGATGATCTCCACCTGCCAGCGGGCCACGTCCTTCGGCTTGGCGGGTTCCGTCGTCCAGGTGATCTTCACGAAGCCGCCGCGGGCCGAGCAGGTGGGTGCCTCGCCGTCCGCGCCGGCGCGCAGGCCGGTGCTCGCCGCGATGATCCCTTCGGCGTTGGCGAACGGCTCGACCTGCAGCGCCATCAGGTCGCTGTCGGTGGGGAGGTCCAGCGGCCAGCGGTTGAAGGCCAGGTCGGCGTTGTCGTCGGAGGCCAGGTCGCGCAGCCACGCCCGTTGGGACAGGCGGGGCAGTGCGACGAGGTACCGCTCGATCTCGCGGTAGCGCTCGTCGTCCTGGCGCAGCGGGCATTCCGCGAGCCGGGTGCGTGCGTCCGTCTGCGAGCGGGCCGGTTTGACCAGTTCCTTGACGCATTGGGCGTTCGCGGCGAGCCGGGAGACGAATGACGCGCCGCCCTGGTCCGGGATCAGGCCGAACAGGTGCAGGTGCGTTCCGGCGACGTGCTGCGCGGCCGCGAGGCCGCCCGCGACCGGGTCGGCGGCGGTGGCACCGACGGCGAGCAGGTACTCGGCCCGGGCCTGGCGTGAGCGTGGGAACGCGTTGCCGCGCGCCGCCGCCTGGACTTCGGCGAACAGCTCTCGCAGGGGCCGGTCAAGCGGCTGCAGCGCGTCCCGAATGATCTTCCCGAACAGGTCCTCGATGTCGATCGACTCGAACGAGTTGTCCAGGCTGCTGGCCGCCGGGCTGTCGGTGCCCGCGGGCACGAGCAGCAGGAGCGCGGTCGATTTGCGGTTACGCAGCTCGATCGCGCGTTCGGGGGAGACGATCGCGTCGCTGGCGCTGACGTCGGTGCCGAGGACGGCGACCACGCAGCCGGCGCCCATCGCTGTTTCGGCGAGTGCGGCGATCGCCGCGTCGCGTACCGCATGGCAGTCGTCGAGGCGAAGGTGATCGAGCCGCAGGCAGCGGCCGGGGGGTGCTGCCTGCAGGAAGTCGGTCACCAGCCGGTGGGCGACCCGGGTGGCCAGCAGGGGGCTGAGATCGGTCATCGCCGCGCTCCGGCAAGGGGGTTGATCACATACTGGGCGTTGAAGTCGTCGGCGAGGTCAGCGAAGAAGCCCATCTGGTGCAGCCGGCCGGTGAAGGCCGCCAGGTTCTGGCTCGCGACCGCACGCGCGGACGCGTCGTCGCGCGCGGCGGGTGGACGGTGGATCAGCAGGCCCCAGCGGTGTTCCAGGGTGTCGAGCAGGTCGGCCAGTCGCACCCGGGGCGCCGGGGCGCCGGCCGCCCGGTCCATCAGGGTGGTCAACAGCATGGTGGTGAGCAGCTCGTCGGTCATCGCGTACCGCCACGCCCGCCGGCCGTGCAGGTTCCCGCGCAGCAGCCCTGCCTGCTTGCGCAGGCCACCGGTGTTCCACAGCCAGCTACCGGCGCTGGTCACCGCCTTCGACGCCTGGGACTGGCGCAGTGCCGCGAGCAGGACGTCCAGCTGCGACCCGCCGGGCGCGAGGCCGGCCAGCTCCGCCCGGGCGTCCTCCTCGGACGTCCGCAGCTCGGCCCGGGTCGTGTCGACGATCCGTTCGAGGTCCAGGCCCGCGCGCCACTCGACGTATTCGAGGTCGCGGATCCCGACCAGGGCGACCAGCCAGTCCGGGCCGCGCCGGCCCTCCACGTACGGCCGGAGCTTCTGCTCGCTGCTCGCGTACCGGTCGAGGGTCTTGAGCAGGATCATGTCCTCGAAGTAGGCGGGCAGCCGTTCCAGGTCGCGGGCGACGCACTCGCCGGCCAGCCGGTCGGAGTCACCGCCGGTCTGGCGGGTGAAGTCGACGTAGATCTCGGTGCGGGCGGGATGCAGGTCGCGGCTGAGGTCGGCCGGCAGCGGCCGGTTCTCGCCGTCGCCGCCGCCCCCGCCGTCCCCGCCGCGGCACAGCTCGCCGACCACGCTGAACAGCCGCAGCGTCATCGTGAACAGGCCGATGTTGAGCAGCGCGGCCAGGTGACGCGCCAGCGCGGTCGTGGGCAGCCGGTTGCGGTAGACGGTGAGGAAGTCGAGCAGCAGGTCGCCGAGGGAGATCATCAACCCGGGCATGACCGGGCTCCAGTCGAGCTCGGTCCGGCGGGTCAGCACCTTGCCGGGCTGGAAGCCCTCCAGGTAGTAGAGGCTGAGCAGGACGTTCGCGTCGAGGTCGTCGGTCTTCCCGTCGAAGGCGGGGACGAACTGCGAGTCGATCGTGACACCGCGGCCGAACGCCTCCCGGAACAGCCGTTGCAGCGTCTGCTCCGGGTCGGTGGCGCCGCGGCGCAGCAGCGCGTCCTTCAGCAGCCGGTAGACGACCAGGTGCACCTTGCGGTGCCGGGTGCCCTCGACCGGCAGGCCGGCGCGGTAGGCGCCGATGTGGATCGGCTGGACGGCGGCCAGCTGGACGTCCCGGTGGCCACGGCCGCTGTGGCCGAGCCGGACGACGCTGCTGTTGACCCACTGTGTCAGCACCGCGCGGCCGTGCTCGTCGTCGAAGCCGTGCAGGTTCGGGTGCGCGGCGAGCGCCTCGACGTACCTGTCCGGATCCGTCGCGTCGGCGTTCGACCGGGCCAACCGACGGCCCTTCGTCTCCACCATCTCGAACAGCACGGGCAGGAACCGGTCGACGTCGAAGTCGTTCAGCTCGACGCCGGTCAGCCGGTCGAACTGGTAGGAGCGCAGCTCCCTGGGTATGCGCAGTGTCATCGGACGTCCCGCAGCAGCTCGATGGTCGTTCCGGTCACCCTGATGACGTTCCGCCGGCCGTCAGGCTCGATGATGATCACCCGGCTGGCTGGCTGGAGGGTGAGGCCGGAGCGGAACAGGCCCAGCTCCTCCAGCAGCGGCGCGACCTCGGGGTTGGTCGGCAGGAAGCCGGCGTTCGCGCGCATCAGCAGCTCGAACAGGTCGACGTCGACCGGCAGGCTCACCTGCCCGGAACGGTGCCGGAGGATGACGATGTCGGCCGCCGTCTCGACGAACCGGTCGTCGACGTCCGCCACGACGACGTCGAACTCGTCGGTGGGCAGCACTTTGACGACCGCGCCGCCCTCTTCGGAGGGCTCGCCCACCGAGACCGCGACCCCGTCGCCGTCGTAGCCGACCGGCCCGATGCAGCGTGACAGGCCGCGCAGCAGCTTCGACACCACCGCGACCCGGTGCCCCGCCGCCCCGGGGCCTGCCGCGCCGGGGCCTGCCGCCTCGGGGCCTGCCGCGCCGGGGCCTGCGTCGGCACCGCCGGGGCCGGGGGTGGGCTTGGCGAGCAGGGCGCGGAACTCGTCGAGATGCTGGTACGGGCCGAGGTGGTCGACGGCGGCGAGCTCCGCGTCGGTCGCGGTGAAGTACCGGAGCCGCTTGGCGCGGGCGATGTCCGCCGGGGAACGGGTGCCGGGTGCCAGCCACCGCTCCACCCGCGGCGCCGGCACCGCTGCGGGGTCCAGGCTGCGCCACTCGTCGAGCAGCCGGTCGCGCCCGGCCTCGGCACCGAACGCTGCCGCGCTGAAGTGCCGCTCCGGGCGGGCGGGATTCCCGAAACCGTCACCGAACTCGGCGTGGATGTCGGTGCAGCCCAGGTCGACGGTCACCAGGTAGGCGAGCGCCGAACGCAGATCACGGATCGTGGGGCGGCGGCCGCGGCGCAGGTGCGAGGTGAGCACCAGCCGGTGCAGCCGCTCCTGGACCCGCCCGTCACGCAGGCCGCGGGCGTTGGCCGCGATCGGGCAGCGGTGTTCGGCCGCGCAGCCGCCGCACGCCGCCCACAGCTCGTCGGTCAGCAGCGCGTCGAGCATGCGCACCGTCAGCGAGCCTGCTGCCAGGCCCACCGACGCCATCGACCGGCCTTTGAGATCGATCCGCAGCACACCCGCGGCGTTCCCGGTTCCACCGGCACCGGCCTCGGCCTCTGCGCCGCCCCCGGCGTCGGCGTCGGTCCCGGCGCCACCGCCGAGCACCTGCGTGATCCGCGGGTAACGGTGGGCCTCGCGGTCGAAGAAGTCGAGCAGGCGGCCGTCGTTCGCGGCCAGCAGCGCGGTGTAGCGACCGTCCCTGGCCTGGTCGTTGAGCGGGTCGAGCGCACGGCGCAGCAGCTGGTCCGCCGAGATGCCCTCGTGCGACTCGCTGGCGTCGTAGACCGAGGCGAACTCGTGCCCGTCGAGCGTCATCCGCCAGCCGGCCGCGTCGCTCTCCAGGACGCGCGCGCCGCGGCGCCGCAGCTCGACACCGAGCCGTTCCAAGAATGCAGTCTTCCCGTCACCCGGGTTCCCGCTGAAGACGACGAGCCGGGGCCGATGGTCGATGATCCGCGGCATCAGCCTGTCGTCGAGACGGGTCGGGATGTAGGTCTGGTCGGCGAACTCGGAGTCCAGTCCCCGGTTGCCCCGGTTGCCGAGTCTGCTGTTGCGGAACAGCTGCCGGATCTCGTCGACGGCCGGGTTGACGACCAGCTCACGCTGCGCCTGGTCGGCGGGCGTCCCCACCGCCGTCGGTCGCACCGCCGCTGCCGGCACCGCCACCACTGCCGGCACCGCCACCACTGCCGGTGCTGTCACTGCTGCCGGTGCTGTCACTGCTGCCGGTGCTGTCGTAGCCGCGGACGACGGCGCCTCCGCGTCGGTCTGCGCGGGGACGGCCAGCCGTACGGTCTCCGCGCTCTCCGCTGGCAGGGCCGCCCCGGCCGGCGTCGACGGCGGGGCCGGCGGGAACGACAGGGCCGGCGGGAACGGCAGCGCCTGCGGGGGCGGCAGGGGCGGCGGTTCGAACGCGGCCTCGACGGCGTCCCGGAACGCTGCCGCGGAGGGGAAGCGGGTCGCCGGGTCCGGGTGGCTGGCGCGGGCCAGGACGTCCAGGAACATGGTGCCGGCGGTGCCCGCCGCCGCGATCTCCTCCGGCGACGGGGCGACGAGAAGGTACTTGTTGCGCTGCGCTCCGTCGACCGCGTAGGGCAGGCGGCCGACGAGCGCCTCGAAGACCAGCACGGCCAGCGAGTACAGGTCCGCCGCCGGCGACCAGGCGCCGTCCGCCGCGATCTCCGGCGCCTGGTAGGGCAGCGTGCCGACCAGGCTGTGCGCCTCGCCCTCCGCGCGGGAGGCCACCCCGAAGTCGATCAGGGTCGCCCGGTCGTCCGCGTCGACGATGATGTTGTTCGGGGACAGGTCGCGGTGCAGCACATCACGGTGGTGGGCATACGCGAGCGCGTCGAGGATGTCGGCGAGGATCCGGCGGGCGGCGCCGAGGCTGCCGCGCAGCCGGGGCGCGAGCTGGGCGACGGTGCGGCCCTCGACGTACTCGGAGATCAGTGCCGGGCCGGGCGGTTCGAGCAGGTAGTCGTGCACCCGGACGATCCGGTCGTGCTTGAGCTTGTGCAGCAGGACGAACTCGCCGCGCAGGTTGTCCACCAGCTCGGCCGACTTCATGATCTTGAGCGTGTGGTGGACGTCGAACGCGCGGTCGAGCATGAGCCAGGTGGTGGCGGTGGCACCGTCACCGAGCTGGCGCACCAGCTCGTACTTGCCGATCTTCACGCCCGGCGCGGGGCGCACCAGGCGCTTGCGCTCCTCGGCCAGGTGCGCGGCCAGCAGGTCCGCCACCTCGCGGGCCGACGGGCGGTCCTGCGGCAGCGCGGCGAAGCACTCGTTCAGCGCCGCGCGGACCCGGTCCGGCAGGGACGGCGGCGCCTGCGGCTCGCGCGGCGGGTCGGACTGGCGCAGCTCCCACCAGCCGAGCAGGCACAGCGCCAGCGAGTAGACGTCCGACGGGTGGATGGCCAGGTGCGCGGTGCGTCGGCATTCCGGGGCCCGGAACGGCCCGCCGTCGTGGTCGACGTCGTCCGCGTCGATCACCGTGCGCTCGTCCGCGATCTTCGCGATCAGGAAGTCGGAGAACACGACCCGGCTGGTCTCCGGGGTCACCAGGATCCGGCTCGGGTTCAGCGCCCGGTGGGTGATGCCCGCCGCGTGGATGTCGGCGAGCCCGGCGAACGCGTCCGCGGCGATGGTGGCGAAGGTGGCGGCCGACGGCTGCCGCCCGGCCCGGATCAGATAACGCAGCGTCTTCTGGCTCGGGCCCGGCGGACGCATCGGAGCGACCCACATCTGGTCGTCGTGGACGCCGAAGTACGGGTCGACGGGGAAGACCCGATGCAGGTGGGCGAGGCGCCGCATCGCTTCGTACTCGCGCAGGATCAGCTCGTCGCTCGCCTTGAGCTCGGCCTCGGTGAGGCCCTGGCGCTCGTAGGTGAGCAGCACCCGCACCGAGCCGTCCGGATGCCTGCCGACGTAGCGGGGGCCCCGCGGGGTCGGCTCGAGGTTGCCGACGATCTCGTAGGCGCCGAGCATCTTCGGCAGCTCCGGCCGCGGCCGCAGACCGGTGACGACGGACAGGACCGCCTCGCGGAACGGGGCCAGGTCGAAGTGCGCCGCGACCGAGCGGTCGATCTCGCGCAGGCGCTTCTCGCAGCCGTCGAGCCGCACGACCTGGCTCGACGCCCGCGGGTCCTCGATCTGGAAGGTGACCTCGGGTGAGGACATCACGACCAGCGAGTGGACGAGGTGCAGCTGCTTCTGGCCAGGCGGCGCGGCGCTCCTGAGCGCGGAGGCGAGCTGCCGGTCATAGCGGGTGAGGTTGCCGGCGAGGATCCGGGCGACACCGACGGCCTGGTTGATCGGGTTGCCCCGCTCCTCCATGGTCCTGCGCTCGTACCAGCGCTCCTCGGTGCCGATCAGGTCGACCCGCCAGGACTTCTCCTCGATGACGGTGACGCTGTTCGGCCCGACCACGATGAAGTCGGAGTCACGGGTACCCGAGCCGGCGACGAGCTGGCGGCCGCAGACGACCGTCCACCGCTCGTCCAGATGATCGCGCAGGTAGACCGCGGTCTTCTCCTCGCCCGGCCCGCTCCACGGACCATGGACGACGATCTTCGCCCCCATCGCGCCCGCCCCCTCACTCCACCCGACGCCGCGTGCCGCGGCCTCGGGGCAGGCACGGGGGTGACGCGGTGCCCCTCGTCGTGGGATGCAGCCTGCCGTGGCGACGCGCAGGGCGTTGCCGCCCGAACCGTCTCCCCCACCATCGGCACTCCCGTACGCGCTGCCGCGTACGCCCACCTTCGGGCACCTTATGCCACCTCCCACACAGAGTGCGACGAAGGGGCCCCAGACCGCTATGCGCCTATGCGGCGCCTATGCACCGGCGGCCCGCGACCTCACCCGACCGCCCCCGTCGCTCTCCGCACCCCATCGGCAGGCCCGACTCGCGCAAATAGATGGCTCTATAGGGTGACTTCTCGCCCTTGTGCCGTTCGCGCATGGGGGATCGGGGGGCGAGGAGCTACGTGACGACGTTCGCGCCGGGTTCGATCGTGGTGGTCCGGGACGAGGAGTGGCTGGTCACAGGGGCCGAGCAGGGCACGGACGGCTGGCGGCTGGAGGTGGTCGGCCTCGGTGAGCTCGTGCGGGAGACCACGGCGACCTTCTTCAGCGGGCTCGACCACATCGAGCTGCTGGACCCCCGCGAGGCGGAGCTGCTCCCGGACGGCTCCCCGCGGCACCGGCGCACCCGGCTGTGGCTGGAGGCCACCCTGCGCCGGACGCCGATGCCGGCCGGCGAGACCTCGCTGACCGTGGCCGACGGGATGCTGGTCGACCGGCTCGACTACCAGCGACGGGCGGTCGCCCACGCGCTGTCCCCGGCGAACCTGCGGCCCCGGGTGCTCATCGCGGACGCCGTCGGCCTCGGCAAGACCCTGGAGATCGGGATGCTCCTCGCGGAGCTGACCCGGCGCGGGCGGGCCGACCGGGTGCTGGTGGTGACGCCCCGGCACGTCCTGGAGCAGATGCAGCACGAACTGTGGTGCCGGTTCGGGCTGCCGCTCGTCCGGCTCGACAGCGACGGGCTGCAGCGGGTGCGGCAGAACCTGCCGGCGAGCCGGAACCCGTTCACGTTCTACCGCCGCATCATCGTCTCGATCGACACGTTGAAATCGCCGCGGTACCGATCTTTTCTGGAACGGCACCGGTGGGATGTCGTTGTCATCGACGAGTCGCACAACCTGACGAACACCGGCACGCTGAACAACGAGCTCGCGCGGGTTCTCGCGCCGAACACGGAGGCGCTGGTCCTGGCGTCGGCGACACCGCACAACGGGAAGAAGGAGTCGTTCGCGGAGCTGCTGCGGCTGCTCGACCCGACGGCCGTCGGCCCGGACGGCGAGTACGACGTCGCGGATGTGGAGCGGCTGTTCATCCGCCGGCACCGCCACTCCCCCGAGGTCGCCGCGGAAGTCGGCGCCGACTGGGCGCTGCGCCCCGAGCCCGAGGTGATCCCGGTGGCCGCCTCGCCGGCGGAGGACGCGATCGCCACGGAGATCTCCCGGACCTGGCTGTACCCGCAGGACGGCCCGTCCCCGGTCGCGGGCCGCGGGTCGGCGCTGTTCCCGTGGACGTTGGCGAAGGCGTTCCTCTCCTCCCCCGCCGCGCTGCTGGAGACCACCGAGGCCCGCCTCAAGCGGCTCACCGCCCAGGGCGGCGGCGCCCAGCGCGGCGGCGATCACGAGCCGGAACGGCAGGCCCTCGAGCGGCTGCGCGACCTCACCGAGCTGGCCCTGGCCGGGGAGAGCGCCAAGCTCACCGCGCTCGCCGAGTACCTGCGCACCATCGGTGTCGGCGCCCGCTCGACGACCCGCGCGGTGCTGTTCGCCGAGCGGGTCGCCACCCTGCGCTGGCTCGCCCGCGAGCTGCCCGACCTCCTGGGCCTCGCCCGCAACCAGATCGCCGTCATGCACGGCGGCCTGCCGGACGTCGAGCAGGAGCGCATCGTCGACGACTTCAAGACGACGGCGAGCCCCGTCCGGCTGCTGATCACCGGGGACGTCGCCAGCGAGGGCGTCAACCTGCACGCACAGTGCCACCACCTGATCCACGTCGACATCCCCTGGTCGTTGATCAGGATCGAGCAGCGCAACGGGCGGATCGACCGGTACGGGCAGAAGCACCCGCCGCGGATCACGGCGCTGGCGCTGGTGCCCTCCGACGACCGGTTCAGCGGCGATATCCGGGTGTTGCAGCGCCTGCTGGCCAAGGAACACCTCGCCCACACGACGCTGGGCGACGCGGCGACGCTGATGCACCTGCATTCGGCGAGCGGCGAGGAAGACGCGATCCGGGACGCGCTCGCCCGCGGGCAGAACCTGGACGAGGTCGTGCCCGACCCCGGTGCGGGGCACGGAGCCGACGACTTCTTCGACTCCTTCTTCGACGAGGATTTCGCCGCCGCCGGTGACGACCTGCCGCCCGTTCCCCCGGACCGCCCGCGTGAGTCGCTGTACCCCACCGACGCCGATTTCCTCGCCGACGCGGTCGCCGAGGTGTACGACGATCCCACCCGAGCGCCGGACGACAAGGACCCGGCCCGCGGCGGTGTCGGCTGGAAGGTCTTCCGGGACAAGAGCCTGATCGCGCTGCGCCCGCCGCGCGACCTGCGGGTGCGCCTCGACGCGCTGCCGGCGTCGTACGTCGCGGAGCGCGGGATCCGGGAGCAGCTGCTGCTCGCCGTCACCCCGTCGGTCGCGCTGGACGGCCTACGCGCGGCCCGCGAGGGGCAGGCCGGCGGCGCCCCGGCCCAGTCGGCCCTGGTGACCGCGAGCGGGCCGAAGGGTCTCACCCCGGCGAAGCGCGCGGGACGTCCCGCGAAGGCCCGCGAGGTCGCCGCGCCCACCCCGTCCACCTGGCCGGAGGCTCATTTCCTCTCCCCCCTGCACCCGGTGCTCGACTGGGCCGCGGACAAGGTGCTCGCGGCCGGCGGCCGCAACGAGGTGCCGCTGGTGCGCGGGCCGGTGGACGCCCCGCGGGTGCTGGTGATCGCGACGCTGATGAACCGGCGCGGCCAGGTCGTGACCCGCCAGATGGTCGCCGTCGAGTTCCCGACCGGCCGGGCCGACCTGCCGCTCGCGCAGGTCGTCGAGGGACTGGAGCTGTTCGCGGGCACCGGGCTGATCCCCGGGCCCGGCGAGCGGGAACCGGCGGTGAACCCGGGCCCGGCGGCGGTCAGCGACGAGCTGCGCGCGCTGGTGCCGGCCGCGATCGACGCGGCGGCCCGCACCCTCGACATGGCCGAGGACATCCAGCACTCCGACCTGGAACGGCGGCTGGCCGGCTGGTCGAACCGGCGGACCCGCTGGCGGGAGCAGGCCGCCCGGCTCGAACTCGACATGACCGGGCCGGGGCTGGCGAAGGTTCGCCGCCTGTCGAAGCAGGTCAGCCTCGAGGAGGAGATCGCGCGCTCGCTGCGCGCCAGCCAGCGGCTGCTGCGCCCGCTCGCCGTCGTGATCCCCGCCGTCGTGATCCCGGCGGCCACCAGCGGTTCCGGCAGCGAAAGCGACGGGGGGAACGTCTGATGCCCAGCTTCGACGCGGTGATCGTCGGCGAGTCGTGGATCTCCGAGCACTACCTGACCTCGGACGCCCGCACCGGCAGCTTCCTCGCCGAGGTGCTGGCCCTGCGCACCCGCTGGAAGGCCGAGGAGGACGAGGGCCACCTCACCGCCCGCTCGGCGCTGCGCGACGCGGCCACCCCGCTGGCCCGGCTGTTCGGCGGGCTGGGCGAGCAGCCGTCCGACGAGGACGTCCGCGAGGTGCACCGGGAGGTACGCCGGGCGCTGCGGCTCGACCGGGAGCCGACGCCCTGGGTGTCGGACCGTTCCGGGGACGAGGTGCGGCTGCCCGCCGCGGCGGTGCACCCCTCCCCCACCGGGACGGCACTGCTCATCCTGGAAGCAACCCCCGCCGGGGCGGTCGAGGACATCCTGACCACGCCGGACGCGGCCGGCCCGCGGATCGGGCAGCTCCTCGACCCGGCGGTCGTCGACGGCAAGCCGCAGGCCTCCGTCGCGAAGGCCGTCTCCAGCGTCTTCCTGACCGACGACGCCCCGCCGTTCGTGCTGGTACAGGCGGGCAGGTGGGTGCTGCTCGCCGAGCGCAGCCGGTGGCCGGAGGGACGCTGGCTCGCCGTCGACCTGGGTGTCGTCGTCGACCGCCGCGACGTCCGGGCGGCCGGCGAGCTGGAGCACGTCGCCGCGATGGCCGGGCCGGACCTGCTGCTGCCCGCCGACGACGGGGTGGCCCCGTGGCTGGGCCTGCTGGAGAAGTCGGTGCAGCACACCGTCGGCGTCTCCGCGGACCTGCGCGAGGGCGTCCGCCTGTCGGTGGAGATCATCGCGAACGAGGTGGTGGCGCGGCGGCAGGCGGCCGGGCTGGACGTCATCGACGTCCCGAACCTGGGCCGTGATCTGACCCGGCAGTCGCTGCGGTTCCTCTACCGGATCCTGTTCCTGCTGTACGCGGAGGCGTCGCCGCAGCTGGAGGTGCTGCCCGTCCAGGCACCGGAGTACCAGGCCGGCTACGGGCTGGACCGGCTGCGGGACCTGATCCTCACCGACCTGTCGTCGGACCGGGCCCGCCGCGGCCGGCACCTGTACGAGTCACTGCACAAGCTGTTCGTCCTCGTCGACAAGGGCCACACCACAGCTGCGGACGAGACCGCGGACGCGGAGTCAGGGGCGCCGGCCGGGGACGGGCTGGTGTTCCAGCCGCTGCGCTCCGACCTGTTCGCCGCGGATGCCACGGCCCTCATCGACGAGGTGGGCCTGGGCAACGAGGCACTGCAGCGGGTGCTGCGCCACCTGCTGCTGACGAAAGTGAAGAAGGGCAGCGACCGCGGGTTCATCTCCTACGGCGAACTCGGCATCAACCAGCTCGGCGCCGTCTACGAGGGGCTGATGTCCTGGTCGGGAATCATCGCCGACACCGACCTGTACGAGGTCGCGAAGGGCGGCGACCCCTCCGGCGGCACCTGGCTGCTGCCCGCCGAGCGCGTCAACGACGTGCCCGCCGACTCGTTCGTCCTCGACCGCGACGAGAACACCGGCGAACCGAAGCCGCGGCTGCACCCCCGAGGGTCGTTCGTCTACCGCCTCGCCGGGCGGGAGCGGCAGCAGTCTGCGTCGTACTACACGCCAGAGGTCCTCACCCGCTCCGTCGTCCACCACGCGCTGGAGGAACTGCTCGACCAGGACGGCACTACCACCCGAGCCGCGGACATCCTGAAGATGACCATCTGCGAGCCGGCCCTCGGATCGGGCGCGTTCGCGATCGAGGCCGTCCGCCAGCTCGCCGCCGCCTACCTCGCCCGGGCGCAGGACGAACGCGACGAGCGCATTCCCGCCGAGCAGTACCCGGCCGAGCTGCAGCGGGTGAAGGCGTATCTGGCGCTGCACCAGGTGTACGGGGTGGACCTGAACGCCACCGCCGTCGAACTCGCCGAGGTCTCCCTGTGGCTCGACACCATGCAGGCCGGCCTGGCCGCCCCCTGGTTCGGCCTGCACCTGCGCCGCGGCAACAGCCTCATCGGCGCCCGCCGCGCCGTCTACGCCCCCGCGCTGCTGAAGAAGAAGGAATGGCTCACCACCGTTCCGACGGACGTCCCCCTGCACGACCCAGCGCTGCCGGACGACTCAGTTCCTCCGGTAGGCGCCGGTATCCACCACTTCCTGCTGCCGGCGGCGGGCTGGGGCGCGGTCGTCGACACCGCTGAGGCGAAGACGTACGCACCTGAGGCACGCGAGCGGCTGCGGGCCTGGCGGGCCGGCGTGCTGCGCACCCCGGGCAAGGAGCAGCAGAACCGGCTGGCACGCCTGGCTCAGCGGGTCGAGGTGCTCTGGGAACTTTCCCGGCGCCGCCTGCAGATCGCCGAGGCCGGTATCCGCCGCACCACCCCGGTCTGGGGCGCGGACGGTTCCGCGGAACCGTCGACAGAGCCGGTGACCCGCGAGCAGGTCGAGAAGGTTCTCAACGATCCGAACAGCGCCTACCGCCGCCTGCGCCGCGCGATGGACGCCTGGTGCGCCCTGTGGTCCTGGCCTGTGACCACTGAGATTCCCGCCCCGGACCTGGACGCATGGCTCACCGGTCTGGAGGCCCTGCTCGGCAAGGCCACGAAGCCGGGACGGAACGAGAAGAACGGCCAGTCCGCCTTCGCCGACGACCTTTCGTGGGCCGGCCTCGACGACGCCGAAGAACTCGACCGCACCTTCGCCGCCGCAAGACCCGTCGACGAGGCCCTACACGACATCCCCTGGCTCCGGGTGGCGGAGGAGATCTCCGACCGCCAAGGCTTCTTCCACTGGGAACTCGACTTCCCCCAGGTCTTCACACACGGCGGCTTCGACCTCCAGGTCGGAAACCCTCCCTGGGTCCGCCCCGACTGGGACGAAGCCGGGGTGCTCGCCGAGCACGACCCGTGGTGGTGTCTCGTGCCCACTGCGGCCGAGCAAGAAAAGACCGAGCGCCGTAAGCGCACCTTCCACCTGCCCGCCGCCGAGACCTGGTACATCGACCAACGCGCCGAGCAGGCTGGTCTCAACGCCCACCTCGGCAGTCCAATCGAACGACCGCTCCTCCACGGCCTTCAGCCAGACCTCTACCGCTGCTTCATGGACCGCACCTGGAAATCCATGAACCCCCGAGGAATAACATCTCTGATTCATCCAGAATCTCACTTCACCGAAACACGGGCAGCAAGCCTACGGCTTGCTACATATCGGCAACTACGCCGCCACTGGCAGTACCGCAACGAACGGAAACTTTTTCCGGAGATTCAACATACGCGCACCTTCGGCACACACGTATACGGCTCACCACGAGATGTCACGTTCCTTCACGCCAGCTGGCTATACGAACCTCAGGTAATCGATCGGTCGCTCTCCCACGACAGTTCGGGCCCACAGCCAGGCGTTCGCGATGAGCACGGAGATTGGGATACCCGACCCCACCAAGCCCGGATAACGAAGGTCGACAGGAAGGCGCTCCAGACCTGGGCCGATCTTCTCGACGAACCAGGGACATCGTACGAACAGGCCAGGATGCTGTTCCCGGTCAACACCTCCAGCGCAGCAGTACTCGCAAAGCTCGCCAACGCACCTCGACTCGGCAGGCTCGAAATCTCCTGGACCGCGGGGTGGCACGAATCAGCGGACCGCCAGCGCGGATGGTTCGAGCGCCGCCCGAGCATACCAGCAACATGGTCAAATACAATCCTACAAGGACCTCATATATCGGTCGCAACACCACTTTTTCAGCAACCTACCGAGATCTCCGTAAAAAGACAAGATATCGAATCCATCAATCTGGAAAAGATTTCCGAGAACTTCGTTCCGAGAACAACATATCAGCGATCCAAACCCGCCCCCGAGTACCACGCCGCCTATCCGCAGTGGAATGGCCGTCCGAGTAGCGACAGCTTCCGACTAGCCTGGCGACGCATGACCGACCCCGCCACCGTCAGAAGCCTGCACGCAGCTTTGATCCCTCCCGGACCTAGCCACGTGAACACAGTCCTGACACTCTCGATACCCGACCCAGTAGATTTGATTATGGCTGTCGGAACGTGGTGTTCCCTGACAACCGATTTTTTTGTCAAATGCGCCGGCTCGGAAGTGAATCAGGGGCTGATACGCCGGTTCCCGCATGTGCGAGGGCATGCACTGGAGGCAGACTTGGTGCTGCGGACGTTGCGGTTGAACTGCCTGGTGCGGCCGTACGCGCCGCTCTGGGCGGAGCTCTGGGATCCCGCGTGGCGGGAGGACCGGTGGGTGCCTGGGGTCGGGGTGGCCTACCGGGAGCGGGCGGAGATCGGGGAGGTCTCGGCGGAGTGGGAGTGGGGGACTCCGCTGCGGCGGGCGGCGGATCGGCGGCAGGCGTTGGTGGAGATCGACGCAATCGTGGCCGTGATGCTCGGCCTCACCGCGGACGAGCTGGTTACCGTTTACCGGACACAGTTCCCCGTGCTGCAGGACTATGAGCGCAAGGCGCGGTACGACTCGTTCGGGCGGCAGCTGCCGGCTGATCTCGCGAAGCAGCTCGACAAGGCGACCGCGGCCGGAGAGCGGGTCCACACGCTCAACGGGCCCGACCGGAACTATGCCGGGCCGTTCAGCGGGGTGAACCGGGAGACGGACCTGCGCATCGCGCACGAGCACTTCAGCCGACTGACCGCCGAGCGGGAGGCGAAGAAGGCGCAGGCCGAGGCACACGGGCAGCTGCCCGGATGACCGCCCCGCTGCTGCCGTCGCTGCAGGCGGCTGACCTGCGCCGTGCCCTGACGGACTATCTGGCGACCACGTTCGCGCTGACCGACGACGACGTCCGCGCCGCGTTGACGACGTTCCTCGGTGACCCGGAGGAGGGTATTTTCCGCGGTCCGTATGCCCGGCTGCGGCTGCCGTTCCGGCCGGCGGACGGGGCGTGGGCGGAGCCGCTGGACTGGTGGCCGCGGGACTTCGTCCCGTATGTGCATCAGGCGCAGGCGTTCGAGCGGCTGTCGTCGAAGCACGGGCGGCCGCGGCCGACGATCGTCACGACGGGCACCGGGTCGGGCAAGACGGAGGCGTTCCTCGTCCCGATCATCGATCATGCGCTGCGGATGCGGCGGCAGGGGCAGCGCGGGGTGAAGGCGCTGATCCTCTACCCGATGAACGCGCTGGCGAACGACCAGGCGGGCCGGCTCGCCGGGATGCTGACCGGTGACCCGCGCCTGGGCGGGCTGACCGCCGGGATCTACACCGGGGAGCAGCAGGGCCAGCGCACGCAGGTCAGCCAGGCAGGCCTGATCACCTCCCGGGAGGTGATGCGCTCCGATCCGCCGGACATCCTGCTGACGAACTACAAGATGCTCGATCATCTGCTGCTGCGTGCCAACGACCGCGGCCTGTGGGACGGCGCGCAGGCGTCCCTCGCCTACGTGTGCCTGGACGAGTTCCACACCTACGACGGTGCGCAGGGCACCGATGTGGCGATGCTGCTGCGCCGGCTCGGGTCGATGCTGGGTGTGGCGCGGGCCGGTGCGCCGCTGGGTGACGTGGTGCCGGTCGCCACCTCCGCGACGCTCGGTGCCGGGAGCGCCGACAGCGCCGCGGACCCGGACGACGCCGAGAACACTGACGAGACCGCGCCGGAGGGCGAGGGCGAGCGCGCGGACGGCGGGGCGGACGGGGCGTTCGCCGCGATGCGGGTGTTCGCCGAGACTGTCTTCGGCCGCCGGTTCGAGGCGGACGCGGTGGTGGTCGAGCAGCGGATGGCGCCGGACGACTGGCGCCGCGAGCACAGCCGTCCGACGCCCGATGTGTCGATCCGGCGGCTGCCGGACACCCGGCTGCTCGCCGGGACTGTCCGTGCGGCCGTTGCGGAGGGCCCGGAGCAGGTCGCCGACGCGCTGCTCGGCGCGCTGGTCGCCCGGGACGGCGACGGGGCCGAGTTCTCCGCCGCCGAGATCCGCCGGCTGCGCCGCGGTGACCGGCTTCCCGCCGTCCTGGCGGCGCACCCGCTGACCGAGGGGCTGCTCGCCGCGGCGCTGCGTCCGGCGTCGATGCGGGACCTCGCGAGGGAGATGCTGCCCGACGACACCAGTGCGGGGCGGGCGGATGGGATGGCCGTCGTCGAGGCCTACCTCGGGCTGCTCTCCCAGGCGCGGGCGCGGGCTAACGCCGAGCCGGCGGTGGGCCGCCGGCTGCTGGGGGTGGACACGCAGCTGTGGGTGCGGGAGGTGACCCGGATCGACCGGCGGGTGTCGCCCACCGCGGCGTTCCGCTGGTCGGACGACGGGGCGCACGCCGATCTCGACCTGTACCTGCCGGCGTTGTACTGCCGGCACTGCGGCCGGGCCGGGTGGGGGGCGCTGCGCACCCTGGTGGGGCGGGCGGTCGATGCCTCGGAGACGACCGTCCGGCGGGCCTCGCGGGCCGGTGACCAGCGGTTCCGGGCGCTGCTGCACGCCCCGGGCGAGGCCGCCGCCGTGATCGCCGATGCCGACACCGCCGATGCCGACACCGCCGGTGCCGACGCAAGCACCGCCGGCACCGCCGACGCCGCCGACGCCGCCGACGCCGCCGACGCCGACACCGCGGAAGGGGCCGGAACGGCCGGCGGGACAGCCGACGGAGCAGCGAGTGGGGGCGGGGCGACGTCCGTCGAGGGCCTGCTGTGGCTGGACACGTCGACGCTGATTCTCACGGCGCAGCCGGCGGCCGACGGGGAGCCGGACGAGAGCACCCACATCCCGGTGCTGACCGCCTGGGATGACGACACCGGGGCGCGGGCGCAGACCTGCCCGTCGTGCCGGCAGCCGGACGGCATCCGCTTCCTCGGCAGCGGGGTGTCGACGCTGACGTCGGTGACGCTGTCCGCGCTGTTCGGGTCGGCGCATCTGGACACCGCGGAGAAGAAGACGCTGCTGTTCACCGACAGTGTGCAGGACGCGGCGCACACGGCGGGGTTCGTCCAGGCCCGGTCGCATGCGCTGAGCCTGCGGGCGGCGCTGTTCGACACGATCGAGCACGGCGGGCCGCTGACCGTCGCCGACCTGGCCCGGGAGGCGATGGAGCGGGCCGGGGACGACCCGGTGCGCCGCTACCGGCTGGTGCCGCCGGCGCTGGCGGAGTGGGCGGCGTTCCGCGGCTACTGGCAGCCCGGCGGCGGGAGGCCGGAGCAGAACCGGGCCCGGCAGTTCGTCGAGCGGCGCCTCGCGTTCGACGCGGCGCTGGAGTTCGGGCTCAACGCCCGTACCGGGCGCACCCTGGAGCTGACCGGGGCGGCCGTCGCCGAGGTCGACACCGGCCACGGCGAGGCGCTGGCCCGGGTCGCGGGCCGGGCGGTGGCGCGGGCCCGCCAGCAGCATTCGCTGTCGGCGGAGAACGACGAGGCTCTCGGTGCGGCGCTCGACGACGCCCGGCTGGTGGCGTGGGCGCGGGGTGTGCTGGAGCGGGTCCGGGTGCAGGGCGGGATCTGGCATCGCTGGCTGGAGTCGTTCGTCGAGCATGACGGGAACCGCTGGTTCCTCACCGGGGGCCGGCGGGCGGCGCGCGGTGAGGGGCTGCCGGCGTTCCCGCCGGGCCGGCCGGCGCCGACGTTCCCGACGACGGGGCGGACGTCCGAGCGGACGGCGACGTTCGACAGCATCACCGGGCCGGCCTCCTGGTACGCCCGCTGGGCGCAGCGCCAGCTGCGGTTGACGGCACGCGACGGCGGGCTGGTGACCCGGGCGCTGCTGGAGGAGATGGCCGACGCGGGCTGGCTGTCGCGGCGGCGCACGGAGACGAACGCGACGGTCTTCCTGCTCGACCCGGCGCAGGTCGTGGTCAGCGCGGCCGACCCGGACGGGCTGGCGGCGGGGGCGCTGGCGCTGCGCTGCGACGTCTGCCAGACGCTCACCCCGGGCACCCGGCGCACCGTCGACGACCTGGCGGACGCCGCCTGCCTGCGCCAGGCCTGCCCGGGTCACCTGCGCCGGGCCCCGCGCGGCGACGACTACTACCGGCACCTGTACCGCAGCGTCGACATGCGCCGGGTGGTGGCGCACGAGCACACCTCGCTGCTGCCGGACGCCGTCCGCCTCGACGTGGAGCGGCAGTTCCGCGAGGGTGGCGGGCCGGCGGTGCCGAACGTGCTGGCGGCGACGCCGACGCTGGAGCTGGGCATCGACATCGGCGACCTGTCGACGGTGATGCTCGGGTCGCTGCCGCGCACCGTCGCCTCCTATGTGCAGCGGGTCGGGCGGGCCGGGCGGCTGACGGGGAACGCGCTGGTCCTGGCCTATGTGAAGGGCCGGGGGCACGACACGCAGCGCCTCGCCGACCCGCTGGCGCTCATCGACGGCGATGTCCGGCCGCCGGCGACCTACCTGGACGCGGTGGAGATCCTGGAGCGCCAGTACGTGGCCTGGCTGGTGGACCGGCGTTCCCGCGCCGGCGCCCAGGATCCGCAGACCGCCGCCGGGGTGTTCCCCGAGGCGGGCTGGGCGCCGGGCACCTGGCTCGGCGATCTGCTCGCCGACGCCGAGGCGAACGCGGCGGCGTACACCGAGGAGTTCCTGGCCCTGTTCGGCGCCGCCGTACGCCCGGACACCGCCGACCACCTGCGCACCTGGGCCGGCGCGGCACCGGGCACAGCCTCCGGGCCGAACGAGGGCGAGGCGGTCTCCGGGCTGGCGAGGCTGCTGCGGCGGGCGGCGGTCGAGTACCGCCGGGAGGCCGACGAGCTGGGGCACCGGCGGGGCGCCCTGCAGGACAGCCTGCCCGAGCTGGCCGTCGCCGCGAACCGCCTGACGGCCACCGCCGACGACGTCACCGCCCACCGGCTCGCCAAGGCCGAGCTGCGGTTCCTGCGCGACCGGCGGCAGGCGCTGGCCACCCAGTTCTGGGTCAGCGCGCTGGAGGAACGCGGGGTGCTGCCGAACTACACCCTGCTCGACGACACCGTCACCCTCGACGTCGCCCTGCAGTGGATGGACCAGGACACCCACGAGTACCACGAGGAGCCGCGCAGCTACCAGCGCGGCAGCGCGCTCGCGCTCACCGAGTGGGCGCCCGGCGCCACCTTCTACGCCCAGGCGACAGCCGTGCGGATCGACGCCGTCAGCGTCGGCACCGACCTCGACGGGCTGCTGCAGACCTGGCGGGTCTGCCCGTCCTGCGGCTGGTCGCGGGTGCACCGGCACTCCCAGGGCGACGAGCCGGCGGTGCCGGCCACCTGCCCGCGCTGCGGCGACGCCGGGATCACCGACACCGGGCAGGCACTGCCGGTGCTGCCGCTGGAGAAGGTCTCCGCGCAGGTGTCGCGGGACGCGGCGACCATCTCCGACTCGCACGACGATCGCGAACGGCTGCCGTTCACCGTCGTCGCCGCCGCGGACGTCGACCCGGAGCAGATCAGCGACGCCTGGCATCTCGGCGGCTACCCGTTCGGCGCCGAGTACGTCCGCCAGCTGGAGGTGCGCTGGGTCAACGTGGGGCGCGCCGTCGAGCAGGGGCCGGAGCGGATGCTGGCCGGCACCGCGGTGCGGGCGCCGCTGTTCCTGCTCTGCCCCGGCTGCGGGATCGTGCCGGCGGCGCAGCTCGGGGTGCGCGACCCGCAGCAGGCCCGGCACCGGGCCTGGTGCCCGCACCGCACCCGCCTCGACGTCCCGTGGCGGGAGCTGGCGCTCGGGCGGTCGCTGCGCACCCAGGGGGTGCGGATCCTGCTGCCGCCGCAGTTCACCCTGGACCAGTTCGCCGGGCCGTCGTTCCGGGCGGCGCTGCTGCTCGGCCTGCGTGAGCTGCTCGGCGGCGCGCCGGATCACCTCGACGTCCTGGAGGTGCGGATGCCGGTCGGCGGCAGTGAGCGGACGGCGCTGCTGCTGCACGACCGGGTCCCCGGCGGTACCGGCTACCTCGCCGACCTGGCCCGGCCGGGCCGGGTCCGCGAGCTGCTCACCGCCGCCCTGGCCGTGGTCGCCGGCTGCGGGTGCGCCGAGGACGGGCTGCTGGCCTGCTCCCGGTGCCTGCTGCCGTTCAGCCCGCCGGGGCTCGTCGAACGGACGTCCCGCGCGCGGGCCGAGCAGATGCTCACCGAGGTGCTCGGCGACAGATGGAAACCGGTCGGGCTGCGGTCGGTCGCCGACATCCCGCTGCCGTCCCTGGACAGTGCGCTGGAACTGCGGTTCCGGCGGACGTTCACCGACGCGCTGCGCGCCCGCGGGGCGAGCGTGCGGGAGATCCCGCAGCTCACCGGGACGGAGCTGCGGTTCGGGGTGCCGGGCACCGTCCACCGGCGCTGGACGCTGCGTCCGCAGGTCCGGGTCAGCGGCTGCCGGCCCGACTTCGAGCTGCTCTGCGAGGATCCACAGGTGCCGCGCGTCTACATCTTCACCGACGGCCGGACCTGGCACGCGACCCCCGCCCACAACCGGATCGCCGACGACGCGGCGAAACGGGCCGCGCTGCGCGAGGCGGGGCATGTGGTGTGGGCGGTCACCGACGACGACGTCGCGGTCTTCGAGGCGCTGGCCCGCGGGGAGCGGGCGACGGCGGCCGGTGCCGCCTGGTACGACGACGACGTCCGGCGCCGGCTCGTCCGGGCGCGTGCTGGCGGAATCCCGGCGGGTTCGGCTTCCGACGGGCTGGCCACCGCGGACGCCGTCACCCAGCTTCTCGACTGGGTGATGGAGCCACAGCGTCCGCAGGCCTGGCACAGATTCGCCGACGGGCTGCCGTTCGCGCTGGTCGATGCCCGGCCAGCCCCGATCCGGAGCCGTTCGGCCCTGGCCGGGCTCGCCGCGGCCGCGCTCGACCCGTCCGACGACGCGCCGGAACACACCGCGGCCGGTGACCTGCGGGGCTGGGTCTGGCGGCGCGGCGGGCTCGCCGTCGCCTCCGCCGGCTGGCCTCGTGCGCCCTACGACCTCGACTGCGTGCTCGTTCTCGACGACAGCGACGAGAGCCTGGCGAGCGAGGCCGGCGTGCGGGCCTGGCGGAGCTGGCTGGCGTTGTCGAACATCCTCGGCCATCTGGGCCGCGGCCATGCCGGCCGCACCGCCCGTCCGCTGGCGCTGTCGCAGTGCGCCGGCGAGCAGGCCGCGGACGGCGTCCAGCCGGGCATCGAGGCAGCTGACGCGGCGGGCACCGAGGCGGGCGACGCGGCGGGCACCGCGGCCGTGGAGCTGCCCGAGCCCAGGACCGGGACCGGGGCCGGGGCCGGGGCCGGCGGGGCCGTGACCGGAACCCGCGGGGCCGACAGCGCCGACGGCGCTGACGGGGCCGGCCGGGACGGGACGGCCGAGGAGACCACAGCGGTGCGGCCGCGGGCGGATGCTCTCTCGCCGCCGTGGGCCGACCTCGTCCTCAACGCGCTCGACGACGCCGAGAAGAACCTGCTGCGCGGGCTGGCCCAGGCCGGCGTGCCGCTGCCCGAGCAGGGCCACGAGACAGCCGGCGGCTACCCGCTCGACCTCGCCTGGCCGGACGCGCGGGTCGCCGTCCTCGTGCACCCCGAGGATGTCGACGCGGACCTGCGGGCCGAGCTCACCGGCGACGGATGGCGGATCGCCGACCCCGACCCGGCGCAGGTCGCCGCCCTGCTGGCAACGGGAGGAACCCGATGAGCAACATCACCATGTCCCGGCAGTTCCGCAGGCGGCTGGACATCGACGGGTCGCTCAAGCAGCGGGCCTGGGACTTCCTGACCAAGCTGATGGCCGACCCGGCCAGCCCCGGCCTGCACATCGAGCCGATCAGGAACTCGGCCGACCCGCGGGTGCGCACCGGGCGGGTCAACGACAACTTCCGCGCCGTCATGTTCCTGGTCGCCGAATCACCGGAGCCGCACTTCGTGCTCGCGGCCGTCGCCAAGCACGACGAGGCGAACGCGCTGGCGCAGCGCCTCGTCCTGACCACGAACCCGGTCAGCGGCGTCCTGGAGGTGATCGAGAACGCGGAGCCGGTTCTCCCCACCGTGTCACCGCCCGGCCGGGGGCGCGGCGCCCGGGGATGGGTTCCGCAGGGTCCGCTGGCCGGTTTCACGCCAGGGGAGCTGGAGGATCTCGGCCTCTCCGCCACACTCGCCCGGCGGGCGGTGAACTGCCCGGACGAGGACGCCCTCGTGGCCGCCGCCGGCGACGAGGGAGTGCCGCCGTGGCAGGCCGACGCGCTGCTCGCCCTCGCCACCGGCACGCCGATCGACCAGATCCACGAACAGCTCGGCCTGGCGGACCAGGAGACCGAGCAGGCCCCCGCGCGGCCCGACAACGCCGAGGCCCCCGCCAGCTCCGAGGCCCCTGCCAGCCCCGAGGCCCCCGCCAGCCCCGAAACCCCTGCCAGGCCGGCGAGCGACGCCGACGTCGCCGCGGCGCTGCGGCGGCCCAGCACACTGATGGACTTCGTGCACATCGAGACCGACAGCGAGCTGCGGCGCGTCCTCGACGGCAGCTTCGCCGAGTGGCGGGTCTTCCTGCACCCCGAGCAGCGCCGGTACGCCTATGTGAAGACCAGCGGGGCCTACCGGCTCTCCGGCGGGGCCGGCACCGGCAAGACCGTCGTCGCGCTGCACCGGGCCCGCCGTCTCGCGACCGCGCCGGCCGCGCCGGCCGCGCCGACCACGCCGACCACGGCAGCCGCGGCGGGGGCGCCGCGGGTCGTGCTCACCACGTTCACCCGGAACCTGGCCGACAACCTCGCCCAGGACCTGCGGACCCTGGACGCCTCGGTGTGGCAGGGCCGGCTCGGCCAGGCCGGGGTGACCGTCCGCGGGATCGACCAGCTCGCCCTCGACGTGCTCAATCTCGTGCCCGCCGACATCCGGGCCGCCGCCGGGGGTGATCTGCTCTCCGCCGGGGCCGTCCCGAGGCCGCTGTCCGACGCCGACGAGCGCACCCTGTGGACGGATGCGGCCCGCGCCGCGGGCCTCACCGGCGACCTCGCCCGGCCCGCGTTCCTGCGCGGCGAGTACCGCATGGTCGTCCTCGCGAACGATCTGACCACCCGCGCCCAGTACCTGCGGGTGCCCCGGCCCGGGCGCGGCACCCGCCTCACCCGCGCCCAGCGGATGGCGATCTGGGACGCGGTGGAGGCCTACCGCCGCCAGCTCGCACTGGGCCAGACCGCGAGCTTCGCCGAGATCGCCGCCCTCGCCGCCCGCTGCGCCGACGCCCACGCCGAGGCCGGCGGCCCGCGGCCCGCCGATCACGTCATCGTCGACGAGGCGCAGGACCTGCACCCCGGCCACTGGCGGCTGCTGCGCGCCCTCGTCGCCGAGGGCCCCGACGACCTGTTCCTCGCCGAGGACTCCCACCAGCGCATCTACGGGGAGAAGGTCGTCCTCTCCCGCTACGGCATCCAGGTACGGGGCCGCAGCCGGCGGCTGACCCTCAACTACCGGACCACCGCGCAGAACCTGCGGTTCGCGGTCGGCATCCTCGCCGGCGACACCGGCGTCACCGACCTGGAGGGCGACGCCGAGGCCACCAGCGGCTACCGGTCGGCGATGAGCGGCCCGCCGCCGTTCCTGCGCGGCTGCTCCGGGCTCACCGAGGAGCTCGACGTCACCGCCGACACGCTGCGCGGCTGGCTCACCCCGCCGGCCCGCAACGGCAACGGCAACGGCAACAGGTCGAGTTCGGGGGCCGGGACGGCCGGCGGGACCGGCGGCGGGACGGACGGGGTGGAGGCCGGCAGCATCGGCATCCTCACCCGCAGTGCCCGGGAACGCGACATCGTGGCGCAGGGGCTGCGCGACCGCGGGATCCCCGCCCAGGTGATCGCCGGGCACGCCCTGCCCGGTCACGCCGGCGGCCGGGACACCCACCGGCCGGACGCGCCCCGGCTCATGACCATGCACCGCGCCAAGGGGCTCGAGTTCAGCCGGGTGGTGCTGTTCGGCATCGACCACCGCAGCGTCCCGTCCGAACGGGTACTCGCCACCGAACCCGACGACGAACGGCAGGACACCCTGGCCCGCGAGCGCTTCCTGCTCTACGTCGCCGCGTCCCGCGCCCGCGACATGCTCGTCGTCGTCTGGGCCGGTGACGCCTCGCCGTTCCTGCCCGCCCAGGCGTCGGGGAGCTGAGCGTGCCCGGACGGCGGACGGTCATCGCGGGGCGGTACGAACTGACCACGCCGATCAGCCGCGGCGGGATGGGCGAGGTCTGGCACGGCTACGACACCGTTCTCGACCGCGACCTCGCGGTCAAGCTGATCAGGGCGGACATCATCGAGTCCGTCGGCCGCGCCGGGTTCGTCAGCCGGTTCCGCCGGGAGGCGCGGGTCACCGCGAAGATCGAGCATCCCGGCGTGCCGACCGTCTACGACGCGGCCTTCGACGAGACGTCCGACCTGTTCTACCTCGCGATGCAGCTCGTCCACGGAGTGTCCCTCGCCGACATCCGCAACGAGCACGACGGGCCGATCCCGCTCGACTGGGTCGTGTGCATCGCCGCGCAGATCTGCGCCGTGCTGTCGCACGCGCACGCGATCCCGGTCATCCACCGCGACCTCAAACCGCGGAACGTGATGGTCGACCAGGTGGGCACGGTCAAGGTGCTCGACTTCGGCATCGCCACCGTGCTCGGCACCGATGTCACCCGGCTCACCACCACCGGCCAGATGCTCGGGACCAGGCCGTACATGTCACCCGAGCAGATCAGGAGCACCCCGGTCAGCCCCCGCAGCGACCTCTACTCGCTGGGCTGCCTGCTGCACGAGCTGCTCGCCGGGCAGCGGGTGTTCCCCGCCACGAACGAGGTGTCGCTGATCTACCAGCATCTGCACACCCCGCCGACACCCGTGCGGGCGCTGCGCCCGGATGTCCCGGCAGAGCTGGAGTCACTCGTCCTCGACCTGCTGGCGAAGGAGGCCGTCGACCGGCCGGCGGACGCCTGGGCGGTGCATGATCGCCTTGCGCCGTTCCTGCCCGCCGCCGAACCCGGCGGACCCGACTACACCGGCATACCAGGCGCGCTGCCCGACCCGACCCGCCCGTACCGCCGCCCGGGAGCCCCGCTCCCCCGCCCGTACCGCCGCCCGGGAGCCCCGCTCCCCCGCCCGCGGCCATCCGACGGTTCGCGTGTTCCCGGACTGTCCGCGCCTCGCGCTCACCAGCCCCGTGCTCACCAGGGCGATGAGAACGCCCCCGACGCAGGCAGGCCCCCGACGGCCGGGCCGCGCGGCGGGCAGGCCGAGGCCGCTGTGCCGGGCGGTCTGCCCGCTGCCCCACCGGTCCCACCGGTCCCGCCCATCCCCTCTCCCGGAGCCGGGCGACACGTTCCCGACGAGGAGCTGGACGCCGCCCACAGCCAGGCCGTGGAGCTGCTCGAAGAGGAACGGTTCTCCCAGGCAGCCGATCTTCTCGCCGGGCTCCTCCCCGCGGCCGCCGCCAGCCGCCCACCCGCGGACCCTCGGCTGCTGGACCTGCGCCGCACTCTCGCCGCGGCCTGGTTCTACGGCGGTGACTTCCGCCGTGCCCTCCCCGAGCTGGACCAGCTCTCGGGCATCCTCGCGGACGTCCACGGCCCGCGGGACGAAGAGGCGATCAACTGCCGCCGCCAGGCCGCCTTCTGCCATGCCGAGCTCGGCGACTTCGACCGGGCCCTGGGCGATCTCCTGCGGCTCACCGAACCGCTTGTCGGCCGGTACGGACCCGACTCCGAGCCCGCGCTGACGCTGCGCCTGGACATCGCCCGCTTCCAGGCCGCCGCCGGCTACGCCACCGACGCCCAGGCGACCCTGCGCGGCCTGCACGCGGACGCCGGCCGCCTCCTCGGCCGCCAACACCCCGTCACCCAGCAGGCCGCCGGCCTCCTCGCCCGCCTCCGGCCGTCATCCGACGCCTGATCACCAAGGCTGTCACGACCACTCGCCCCTCCCATAACCTGCCGGCGGGCCTGCCCCTACATGGACCGCCGCCGAGCGACAATGATCGTCGTGTCCCGGCGACGATCTGGATCTCGGGTGGCCGTTTTCTCTGCGTACGGGGGTCGGAGTGACAGATCGAGACCTGTCGATGTCCGACACCGACATCCTGTTCCTTCAGGAGACATGCGCCGCCGTCGTGACGGGCGACGGTGCGTTCCGGCGGATTCTGGCCGAGATCGGGTTTCCGTCAAGCCGCATGCCCACCCTGAGCATGACCACCCCTCAGCTTGCCTGGTTCGAGGTCTTCGAGGAGTTCCGCCATGGCGTGATATCGACACCGTACCGGCGACTGCTCGTGGCGATGCTGCGGCAGTGGCCGACGCACCCAGCTCTCCAGCGCCTGCGCACGGACCACCTCGGGGACGGCTCCGCCGACACGACTCCTGATGGACGGTCGACCGACCGGAGCACGGCCGTTCTCGAACCACCCGTCATGACACGGGTTCCGGAGCCTCCGCGGGTTCCGGAGCCGTCACGGACGCATCGTCGACTTTCCCGTCCGTCCAGGGCCGCCGCGGCGACGGTGCTCGTCGCAGCGCTGACCGGCGCCGGAATCGGGATCACCGCGTTCAGGGAGGCCTCGCAGGAAGGCAGTCCGGGCGGCCTTTCCTCCCCCACCGCCCCAGCCGGCCCCACCGGCGGCGGAACCCCGCGCACCAGCCGGGCATCCGGCGTCACACCCACGGGGACACCGACCGATCCGGCCGTCCTGCCCATGCCCTCCACGCCGGTGTCGACACCGACACCGGCGTGGGCACCGGCATTGACACCGGCGTCCGATGTCGTGCCGGCACCGCCGGTCGACGCCGCCCCGTCTCCGGCCGGGTGCGTGCTGTCCCCGCCACCCACCGGAGGCACCGACTTCTTTTTCTCCGACCACGGGAGCGGTGCCGGGGTGACCGTGACCGAGGTCCAGCACACGCTGGCCACGACGCCGGCGGTGTCCGCCTCCCTGGCCATCCGAATCACCGGCGAGCCCGCGGCCGGCGATCGTCTCTATCTGTACGTGCGCGAGGACAAACTCTCCTCCGGCAACGGCCCCGGCCGGGACGGATACACACCCGGCGACGACGCCTACCGGCCGCTGGCGGCGATCTCGCCTGACGGTGACGGCTGCTGGCGGCAGCAGGTCCGTCTCGGCGATGCCGAGGAGGTGGGTCTCGACTTCGATCTGTTCGTCGTTCTGGTCGACGAAGAGGCCTATCAGTACTGGATCAGAGACACGCCGGCGGAGAAGATCCACGTGAAAGAAATGATCACGAAAGGAGTCGGCGACTTCCGCTGGCTCACCCAGATCGAGGTCCCCACTCCCTGAAAGAGTCCTGTCCGAGGGCTTTCAGGGCACGCCGCGGTGCTCTCCCCCTCTGGGAGCCCGAGCCTGCCGTGGAACATTCGCGGGTCTGGACCGAGAAGCGACCGGGGCGTATCTGACGCCGTGGCCGCAGGTCGACAATCGCTAGGATTGCTTGCTGACGGTCACCGGACCGATCGAACGGGCGAACGACGCGGGGGCGGCGTATTCCATGAAGGCGAACGAGACCACACTCGGCAAACTGCTGCAGGGCCAGTGCCAGTACCTCGTCCCGCTCTACCAGCGCCCCTACAGCTGGGGCAGGTCGAACCTGCGCCAACTGTGGGCCGACATCCTCACCGTGGTCGCCGAGGGCCCGTCGGCCTCGCACTTCATGGGTTCGCTGGTGCTGGCCCCCAGCCCGTCCACCACCCCGGCCGGGGTCGCCGTCTGGCTCGTCGTGGATGGGCAGCAGCGGCTGACCTCGCTGAGCATTCTGCTGTGCGCCATACGCGACCACGTCAGGGAGAACGACTCCCACCTGGCCGGCAAGATCGACGACCTGTACCTGCTCAACAGATACGCCGAGGGCACCGAGCGGTACACGCTGCTGCCAACCCGGGCGGACCGCGCGGCCTGGACGGCACTGCTGGAGGGACTGCCGGCCGCCGGGGGGCGCGCCGGCGTCGGCGAGGCGTACCGGTTCTTCCGCGCCCGGCTCGCCGAGCTGGAGGATGCCGAGGACGAGGTGAGCCCCGCCCGTGTCGAGCAGGCGGTCGTCGGCCAGCTCGCGGTCGTGGAGATCGCCGCGCACGCCGACGACGACGTGTACCGGATCTTCGAGTCGCTGAACCACACCGGCCGCCGCCTCACCCAGGCCGACCTGCTGCGCAACTACCTGTTCATGCGCCTGCCAACGCGGGCCGACCACGTCTACGACTGGCGCTGGTACCCGCTGCAGGAGATGCTCGGCGACACTCTGGAGGACCTGATCTGGCTCGACCTCGTTCTGCGCGGCGACGACCGGGCCACCAAGGACAACGTCTACCAGGCCCAGCGCCAGTTCCTCGACACGCTGCCTGACGAGGACGCGGTAGAGGAGTGGATCCACGACCTGCACGCGAAAGCCCTGCTGTTCCACCGGCTTCTCGACCCGGACAGGGAGCCCGACGACCAGCTTCGCCCCGCCCTGTGGCGGTTGCGCAGGTGGGGCGCGGATGTGGTCCGGCCCATTGCCCTGCACCTGCTGATCGAGCACGCCGCCGGGCGTGTCGACGCCGCCGAGGGCGCCCGGGCGCTGCGGGTCGTCGAGGGTTATCTGGTCCGCCGGATGATCGTGGGCATCGCGAGCGCCAACAGCAACAGGATCCTGATGTCCCTGGTCAAGGAGCTCGGCGACACCCCGCCGACCGCGGACGCCGTCACCCGCGTCCTGTCCGGGCCGCGCAAGAAGTTCCCGAGCGACGAGCACGTCCGGGAGGCCGTTCTCGTCAACCCGTTCTACTGGACGGGCCGCGGGCCGCAGCGGACCTACGTGCTCCGCTGCCTCGAGGAGGACCACGAACACCTGGAACCGGTCGACTGGGACGCGAAGCTCACCATCGAGCACGTCCTGCCGCAGTCCCTGAACCGGCCCGGCTGGCGGGCGACCCTCGACGAGGAGGTACGGGACGGCGAATCCCGGGACGAGCTGCACCGGTCGGTGGTGCACACCCTGGGCAACCTGACCCTCACCGCGTACAACCCGAAACTGGCCGACCATGAGTTCGACCAGAAGCGCACCCTGCTGGCGGACAGCGGGCTGGCCATGAACCGGGAGATCGGCAAAACCCCTCGGTGGGGCCGGGCGGAGATCCAGCGGCGGGGCCGAGACCTCGCCGACCGCGCCCTGCGGATCTGGCCGGGCCCGGACACGAGCGTGGAGGAGGCCGCGCCGCCCAGCCGGCGCTGGACGCTGTTGACCCAGGTTCTCGCCTCGATTCCCGCCGGCCGCTGGACCAGTTACTCCGACGTGGCCGAGGTCGTCGGCACCCACGCGGTGGCAGTAGGGCAGCGGCTGGCCAACGTCCGCGTCCCGAACGCCCACCGGGTGCTGAAGCTGAACGGGGCGGTCTCTCCGGAGTTCCGGTGGCCCGACCCCGACCGGGTCGACGACCCGCGGGCGGTACTGACGGACGAAGGAGTGATCTTCGGCCGCTCCGGGCGGGCGTTGGCCCGCCAGCGCATGACCGCCGCCGAACTGGTCGCGGCGGCCGACCTGGAGTCCGACAGCGCGGCCCCGGCGGCCGTCGTCCCAGGATCCATGACGCTGGAAGCCACTGCCTCCGCGCGAGCAGAGACCGAAGCCGCACTGGGCGGCCAGCGGCCGACGGACACCGCCGGCGGGCCCACCGTGCTCAGCTACGCCGACCGGGTGCGCGGATGTCTGCTCGGCGGGGCGCTCGGCGATGCGCTGGGCGCCGGAATCGAGTTCCACGACCTGGCAAGCATCCGGCAGGCGCACGGCCCCGCGGGCGTCACCGGGCTGACGGTGGCGTACGGCGTCCGCGCGCCGCTGACCGACGACACTCAGATGACGCTGTTCACCGCTGAAGGGCTCATCCGCGCGTCGGTGCGGAGCCGGTCGGGTGACTCCCTTCACCCGCCCTTCCACCCGCCGACCGTGTTGTGGAACGCCTACCAGCGCTGGCTCGCGACGCAGCGGCTGGACGGGCCGCCCGAGCCCGCCGACGGCTGGCTAGCCTCCCAGAAAGTGCTCTACGCGCGACGGGCGCCCGGGAACGCCTGTCTGAGCGGTCTGGCGCGCCCCCGACCCGGCACCCTCGACGACCCGGCCAACCCCGACAGCAAGGGATGCGGCACGGTGATGCGCTCCGCGCCTTTCGGGCTGCTCCGTAGGTCGCCGCAGAGTTCGTGGGATCTCGCGGTCGAGTGTGCCGTCCTCACCCACGGCCACCCGAGCGGCTATCTCGCGGCGGGCGCGTTCGCCTGGATCATCGCGGAGATCGTCAGTGGTGCGTCCGTCACCGGCGCCGCCGCGTCGGCCCTCGACCGGCTGGCCGCGCAGCGGCAGGGCGGCGAGGTCAGCGCCGCGCTGCGGGCGGCGCTCGGCGCAGCCGAGGAGGTGATTGCAGGCGAGGGGACTGTCACTCCGGAGCGGGTGGAATCCCTCGGCGGTGGCTGGGTCGCCGAGGAGGCGCTGGCCATCGCCGTCTACTGCGCTGCAGCTCTCCCCGACGACCCGCGCGGCGCGCTGCTCGCGGCGGTGAACCATTCCGGTGACAGCGACTCGACCGGCGCTGTCTGCGGGAACCTCGTGGGGGCCGCGCTGGGGGAACACGCCCTGCCCCAGGACTGGGTCCGCGAGCTCGAAGGCTTCGAGATCGTCGAGCGGGTCGCCGACGACCTCGTCCGGGAGATCGACCGGACACGGTTGGTCTCCGACGAGTTCGGCGCCGCGACCCAGGGCTGGCTGGCCACCTATCCGGCATCCTGACCAGCCGCAGCGGCTGGCCTGGCTGACGACGCCTGATCACCAGGCCGGTGTCAGTTTCCCACTCCGAGGCCGGACATGAACGCGGTCGGGTACCGGTCGCCGCGGGCCGAGCCGGCCGGGACGGCTTTCTCGATCTCGGCGAGATCGTCGGCGGTGAGGTTCAGGTCGAGGGCGGGCAGTGCCTCGGTCAGCCGCTCGCGGGTGCGGGCGCCGATCAGGGGCACGATGTCCGCCCCCTGGGCGGCCACCCAGGCGATGGCCAGCTGGGCGACGGTGGCGCCCGTCGCCGCGGCGACCCGACGCAGTGCCTCCACCAGGGTGAGGTTGTGCTCCACGTTCCCGCTGGAGAACCGCGGGCTGTGGGCACGGGCATCGCCGGGGGCTGCCTGACCGGCGTTCCAGTGCCCGGAGATGAGGCCACGGCTGAGGACCCCGTACGCGGTCAGGCCGATGCCCAGCTCCCGCAGGGTGGGCAGGACGTCCGCCTCCACCGCCCGCGACACCAGCGAGTACTCGATCTGCAGGTCGGCGATCGGGTGTACGGCGTGCGCGCGGCGGATCGTCTCGGCGTCGACCTCCGAGAGGCCGACGTGTCGCACATAGCCGGCGTCGATCATCTCCTTGACGGCGCCCACGGTCTCCTCGATCGGGACGGCCGGGTCCAGCCGGGCCGGGCGGTAGATGTCGATGTGGTCGGTGCCCAGCCGGGTCAGCGAGTAGGCCAGGAAGTTCCGCACCGCCTCGGGGCGCCCGTCCGCCCCGCCGAACCCCCCGCCCGGCCCGCGCAGCATGCCGAACTTGACGCTCAGGACGTAGCTGTCCCGGTCCCGGCCGCGCAGTGCCTCGCGGAGCAGCAGCTCGTTGTGGCCCATGCCGTAGAAGTCGCCGGTGTCGACGAGGGTGATGCCGGCATCCAGGGCGGCGTGCACGGTGGCGGTGCTCTCCGCGTCGTCGGACGTCCCGTAGGCGCCTGACATGCCCATTGCGCCCAGACCGAGCGCGCCGACGGCCGGTCCGGAGCTGCCGAGAGTTCGTGTCCGCATCGTGGTCTCCTTCATCGTCTGCTGGCGCATCCTCTGGTGGCGCATCGTCGGCTGTCGTCGACGGCTGTCGACGACGGCCTCGTCCACCGTGGCCCGGCGACGGCGCGTCCGGGAGCGGAGCGTCCATCGTGGGAGTGCCGCTCCCTGGCTGGACGCGCCGGGCCGAGGAACCATGAGGCGATGGAACGTGACGAGCTCGCCGACTTCCTGCGACGGCGCCGCGCGGCGATCCGCCCGGCCGAGGTGGGCCTGGCCGACGGCCCGCGGCGGCGCACCACCGGCCTGCGCCGGGAGGAGGTCGCCATGCTCGCGGGCATGTCGGTCGACTACGTGGTGCGGCTTGAGCAGGGCCGCAGCAGCCAGCCGTCGGTCCAGCTGCTGGGTGCGCTGGCCCGGGCGCTGCGGCTGTCCGACGACGAGCGTGACCACCTGTTCCACCTGGCCGGCCACCAGCCGCCGGCTGCCGACGGCACGGCCGGGCAGGCCCGGCTGGCCCGCGCCGGGCTGGTGCGCATGCTCGACCTGCTCGGCGACACCCCGGCCCTGGTGCTCTCCGACCTGGGCGAGATCCTCGCCCGGAACCGGGCGGGGCTGCTGTTGGCAGGCAGCCTCGCCGACGTCGAGGGCGACCGGCGTTACCCGGTGTACCGCTGGTTCACCGAGGCTGCCGCCCGCGCTGTCAGCCCGCCGGAGGAGCATGAGCATCAGTCTCGTCAGCTCGTGGCCGACCTGCGGGCGACCGCGGGGCGGCGCGCCGGCGACCCTGAGGTCACCGGGCTCGTCGAGCGGCTGCGGGCCGCCAGTGCCGAGTTCCGCCGGCGCTGGGCCGAGCACGAGGTGGCGGTCCGGCGTGCCGACCGCAAGACTCTGCTGCACCCACGGGTCGGCCGTCTGCTGATGGACTGCGAAACCCTGGTTACTCCGGATCAGGGCCAGCAGCTGTTGGTACTCACCCCGGCGGATGCCGAGACGCGCGAGCGGCTGCAGCTGATGCTGGTCCTCGGCATCGAGGAGTTCCCCGCGGAGGGGGCCGGCCGACCACTCCGGTGACACGGACGGGTCCAGGCGGCGCGACACTGGACAGGTGACGAGGGCGGGAGGCTTGTGGCGGTCACGATGAGCGCGATGCTCCCGCGAAGCGTGCGGCGGTCTTCGGGGGGCTCTGTCCCCCGCCGGGCTGTCACGTCATGGCGTGACTGACGCGGCCTCGTCTGTGTCACGGTCGGTGCATCCCGGCGAGGGCGGGCTGCTGGGGCGGGATGCGGAAAGGCGGCGGGTCGGGTCGCTGCTGGAGTCAGCCCGTGACGGCCGTGGGGGTGCGCTGCTGCTCTGCGGTGAGCCGGGCATCGGGAAGACGGCACTGCTGGAGACGATGGCGTCCAGGGCTGTGTCCGAGGGTTTCCGGCTGCTGCGGGTGGACGGGTACGAGGCGGAGTCGGCGCTCCCGTTCGCCTCGGTGCACCGGTTGACGATTCCGCTCCGCGGGCATCTCCCGGTCCTTCCGGAGCGGCAGCAGCTGGCACTGCAGGTGGCGACCGGGGCGGTGGACGGCCCCGCGCCGGATCGGTATCTCGTCGGTCTCGGCGTGCTGGGCCTGCTGGCCTCGGCCTCCACGGCGCCGGCGCCGGCGGGCGAAGCGATCCCGGCTGGCGAAGCGCCGCCACCGATCGTCTGCGTTGTCGATGACGCGCATCTTCTCGACGCGGAGTCGTTGGACGTGCTGGCCTTCGTGGCCCGTCGGCTGGAGGCGGAGCGGGTCGCGCTCGTGTTCGCCGCCCGTGACGAGTTGTGGGTGACCGAGCGGATGGCCGGGCTGCCTGTTCTGCGGCTGGGCGGGCTGGGGACGGAGGCGGCGGTCCGGCTGCTGAAGTCGGTGTTGCGGGAGCCGATCGACACGGCGGCGGCCACGCGGATCGCCGACGCGACCGGGGGCAGCCCGCTGGCCCTGATCGACCTGGCGGACGAGCTGGGCGTCCGGCAGCTGACCCGGTCGAGTGTCGCCGTGGAGCCGATCCCCGTCGGGAGCCGGCTGGAGGCGTGCTATCTGCGCCGGATCCGCGGGGCCGACCCGCGACTGCAGGCGTGGCTGTTGGTCGCCGCCGCCGAGTCGACCGGTGACGTGGAGCTGGTCCGGGCGGCGGCCCGGCGGCTCGGTCTCGTCGACATCGTCGGTGACGAGGCGGAACTGGCCGGTCTGGTGGAGCTCGGCGCGTCGCTGAGCTTCCGGCATCCGCTGGTTCGGTCCGCGACGTACCACGGTGCGCCGGGGGCGGAGCGGCGGCGGGCGCACCGCGCGTTGTCCACCGAGGCGGAGGCCAGGGGCATCGTGGAGCTGGCGGCCTGGCATGCGGCGAAGGCGACGGTCGGTACCGACGAGCAGGTCGCCGACCGGCTGGAACGGGTGGCGGATCTCGCGGCGCACCGCGGCGGGCTCAGGTCCCGGGCCAGCGTCCTCACGCAGGCGGCGGCGCTGACGCCCCCCGGGCCGGCGAGGAACGGCCGGCTGGTCGCGGCGGCCGAGGCCGCGCTGGCGGCCGGTGCCGCCGGTCTGGCGAAGAGCCTGGCGGACGAAGTGGCCGACGAAGTCGCCGAGTCGGGAGGGACGAGAGGGACGGGCCGGGCGGGAGGGACGGGCCGGGCGGGAGGGACGAGCGGGGCGGGAGGGACGAGCGGGGCGGGCGAGAAGGCGCTGGCGGCGCTGGACCCGGTCACGCGCGGCCGGCTGACCAAAGTCCGGGTCGATCACACGTTCTTCACGGCCGGGCCGGCAGTCGTCCGCGGTGCGGCCGACATGCTCGCGGCGGCCGCGTGTTTCCACGGGCATGACGTCGGCGCCGAGCAGGACGCGCTGCTGGACGCCTTCCACCGTGCGCTCGCCGTGGAGCGGCAGGGGCGGGAGGTCACCCTGCCCGTGCTGGGCCGCCGCCTGCTCGACGGCGCCGGCCTGGCGCACGGTGTCGCCGGGACGATTCTGCGTGCGCTGGGCACCTACATCCTGCGGCCCTACCGGGAGGCGGTGCCCGAGCTGCGTGCGGCCCTCGACGTCGTCAGCGGGCTCACCGGCGCCGATCTGATGAGATACGGCGCGATCAGCATCGCTCTGACCACCGCGTTGTGGGACGAGACGGCGACGCGGGACATCCTGGAACGGACGGCCGCCGCCGCACGGGAGCGGGGTTCGCTGCCGGTGCTCGACACCACCCTGTGGATCCTGTCGCTGACCCTGCTGCACAGCGGGACGCCGCGGCTCGCGGACCAGTACGTCGAGCAGGTCCGCGAGCTGCGCCGCGCGATCGGCTACGAGGCCGAGCATGTGGTCAACGTGGCGCTGCTGGCCTGGTCCGGGGGTCCGCGTGCCCAGGTCGAGGCGGCCGCGGACGCGGCCCGCGCGGCCGGCTTCGGCGGTGTGTACGCCTCAGGGGTGGGCGCGCTGGCCGTGCGGGACCTCGCCGAAGGTCGTTACGACGATGCCTACACGCGACTGAAACCCCTGGTGGATGACCCTTTCCTGCAGGTGACTCCGCTGGAGTACCCGGATTTCGTCGAGGCCGCGAGCCGCGGCGGACGTGTCGCGGAGGCGGCGGGGGTCGTGGCGCTCCTCGAGGACCTGGCGACGGTCAACGGTTCGGTCTGGACGCGGGGCGTGGCCCAGCGGTCGCGGGCGTTGGTGTCCGACGACCACGAGGCCGAGGCGCACTACGCCGCGGCCGTCGCGACGCTTCGTCCCACTGTGCTGACCGTCCAGCTGGGCCGGTCGCACCTGGTCTACGGGGAGTGGCTGCGGCGCGCCCGGCGGCGCCGGGAGGCCCGGGAGCACCTGCGGCGCGCGGTCGAGATCTTCGAGGGCGCGGGCGCGCCGGCCTTCGCCCAGCGGGCCCGCACCGAGCTGGAGGCCACCGGGCAGCGCCTGCCGGCCGGGCAACCACGCGAGGCTCTCGACCTGACTCCCCAGGAACGGACGGTCGCCCGGCTCGCCGCCGCCGGCCGTACCAACGCGGAGATCAGCGCGACCATGTTCATCAGCACGAACACCGTCGACTATCACCTGCGCAAGATCTTCCAGAAGCTCGGCGTCACCTCCCGTCGGCAGCTCGCGGGCCGTCTCGAAGAGTCCCGAGCGGGTGTTCTTTGACGTCCTGTCAGGTTTCGCTCCGCGGCGGTGACCCGGAGCCCGTTGCGGGTGACGCCGGCCGGCCCTGCGCTGCTGTTCGTCGAGGCCAGGGACCCAGGGATCTATTGGATGCGGGTCGGTTGCGCGTAGGCGAGGAGCGCGTCGCGGTCTGCCGGCAGGGCGAATCCGGCTTTGATCGTGCTGTCCGCGGCGGTGGTGTATTTCTGCAGGTAGGCGTCACTGGACGGGTAGAGGGCGGTGAGACGCTCGGCGGGCAGCGGTGCCGTGGATCCGAACAGGCTGCAGATCACGGAGGGGTTCGGGCCGGGGGTGCCCGACAGGATGTCGACGGGTACGTCGACGGGTGGTGTACGGACGCCACCGCGGGCGATGCCGTCGGCGTCGCGGGCGACCTGCGGCGGGCTGTTCGGGGTGACCTCGAGCCGCGGTGCCGTGGCAGGCAGCGTCCCCTCGCCTACCCATTCCTCGAGGGCGTGCAGTGCGGCCTTGACGACGACGTGCATGGGTGCGTTGTTGATCGCTCCGCAGCCGAGAGCGTCCGCGAACGGCCCGACCGTGTGTGCGTCAGCGTGCGCGGCCCCGGCGACCTCCCAGAGGCGGAACTGGCCGCTGTCGGGTTGGCGTGAGACGACGGAGTTCAGCGGGGCGCGCAGGTCCCCCTCGGCTTGCACCTCGAGCACCGGCACGTCGGTGTCGGCCCGGATGATCGTCGGTGAGGTCGCCGTTTCGGAGCCGAGGCTGGCGGGCTCACCGGGCGCGGCGAGCGGAAGGCCGCCACCGCCCCGGCTGTGGACGAGAAAGCCGTCGAACTCGCGCGTGAGGGGTTGCACCCCGTTGATGTAGGTGACCAGCGCGAACGCCGACTGGGACTGGCCCGCTGCGAGCACGTGCCGCGGCTTCAGGTCACCCATCGCCACGCCGCCGGCACGTACCGCGCGTGCGGCTTGGGTGAAGATGTCGAAGGAGTACCCGTCGCCGGGTTGGTTGAGGGAGCCGTACCGCGCGGGGTCGGTGTTGACCAGTCCGCCCGCGGTGGCGCTGCCGCCGTCGGTCGGGGTGAGGGCGGGGCCGCCCATGACGCCGATGCGCTGCGCGGAGACACCGACCCACGCGTGGCCCCGCCGCACCAGCTCCTCGTGCGTGCTCGACCACACGACGTCGGAGTCGGTCCCGGAGCTGACGTTCAACCACTCGACGATGACAGTGCCGCTGAACTTCTCCGCGGCCGGCCGGCGTACGAGGACCCGGGTGGTGTATTCGGCCGTGGTGCCGGCCTGGAATGTCCAGCGGCCGTCGGGAGCGAGTTCACCCTGCGGGTCGTAGGACGTCGCCGTCCCAGACGCGGCGTACTCGGTCTCGACGTATCCGGTGTCCGCAAGGTCGACCCTGGTCGGGGAACCCAGGCCGACGCCATTGCCGCCGCTGAGCTCATGCAGGTCGGCAGCCGGTCCCGCGGGTCGCGGCGGTGCCGCCGTAGTCGTCTTCGCCGCCGTGGTCGGCGTCGGCCCCGAGCCGTCGGAACATGCCGACCCGAACACGGCGACAGCTAGGAAACAGGCGAACGCCGAGACCTGCCTACCCGCCGAGAACCTACGCTTTCTGGACAAATTCTCAAGCCTCCGTCGTTTCCGTCGAGTTGCGTCTGATCCCGCGATCAGGCCAGCTGAGCCGAATCGCGGATCGGCCCGCTGATCACATCGGTGATCGGACCCCGGTCGTCGGCGGCGGAAGGCAGCTCGCAGTGAGCTCGCAGTGGAGGACACGGCTGCCCGGGTCATCAGACGTGACCTCCGTCCGCGCGGAGGTGCTGGCTGGCGGTGACGACCGACACGAGGCGGAGCAGGCGGTCCGTGAACTCCTCGGGATCGAGCGGGTCATCACCGTCGATCAACCAGTCGTTGATGACCGCGGCCATCCCGCCCGAGAAAAACGCCGTCAGGTCCTCCGCCGTGCCCTGGTCCAGCTCACCGAACAACATCCGCACGACCGGCCGTTGCAATGAACCGAGCACACCGTTCAGCGCCCTGGCCATGGCGAACGCGCACGAGCCGGTCAGCATCGCGCGGTAGAACGACCGGTGGTGGGCGAAGTGCCGCGCCGTCGCCAGTGCCCGCCGCCGCCCGGCCTCGGTGCCGCCCTCGATCTGCGGCAGGAGTTCCCGCCTGACCAGGTCGATCGCCGCCTCCACCAGAAGCGACTCACGATCACCGAACTGCACGTAGATCACTTGCCGGCTCACGTCCGCCACCGCGGCGAGGTCGGTGACCGGGATGGCCGTCGTGCCGCGCTCGGACACCAGGAGCACCGCAGCCGCGAACAGAGCCGTGCGTGAGCGCTGCACCCTCCGGTCGAGGGGGCGGGGCGCCTGCGACGGCTCATGGTGCACAGATCGATAGTAGACATCTGTCCACAAAACGACAAGCGTCAATTATCGCCGCCGTCAGGCTGTCGATCGGACGAACTGTTCCGACTACGTGTGCCACGTGGTTCGCGCGGCGGCGCCTGGGATTCAGGGTGGGAGAAGGCGATGCCCGTCCACCGGAAACCGCACGAACCTCAGAGGAGAATCCGCCGTCATGCTGCAGTCGGGTGACGGCCGGGAGGTGAGGCACGGCCGGGAGACGGTGCGCGGCGAGGATCTGAGGCCTGGCCGGGAGGTGGTGCACGGCCGGGACGCCGAGCTCGCCGTCCTCGAACGTCTCCTGGCGGAAGCCCGTGCCAACCGCGGCGCGGCGCTGGTCGTGCGGGGGCACGCCGGCATCGGGAAGACGATGCTGCTGACCGCCGCTCGCCGGTACGCGGCCGAGGCCGGGATGACGGTGCTCACCACGAACGGCGCCGAGGCGGAGACGACGCTGCCGTTCGCCGGGCTGCACCAGCTGCTGGCCCCGCTGCTGCATGATCTGCGGGCGCTCACCCCGCGGTTGCAGCGCACGCTGCGCGGCGCCTTCGGCCAGGAGGACACCCGCCCGGAGCTGTTCACGGTGGGGCTCGCGGTCCTCGAGCTGCTCGGCGACCGGGCGGCCCACACCCCGCTGCTCCTGCTGGTCGAGGATGCGCACTGGCTGGACCCGGAGACGCTCGACGTGCTGGTCTTCGTCGCCCGCCGCCTCACCGTCGAGCCGATCGCCGCGGTCATCGCGGTCCGCGCCCAGCACACCGCCGTCCTCGCCGGCACCGGCATCGGTCAGCTGCCTGTCGCGGAGCTGGATGACGACGCCGCGCGGCGGGTGCTGGCCGACCATGCTCCCGGGCTCGGCCCCGGGCTGCGGGAGCGCATCCTCGCCCAGGCTGCGGGCAATCCGCTCGCCCTCGTCGAGCTGCCCCGGTGCGTCACGTCGGACGTCCTCGACGACTCGCTGGAGCTGTTGCCGCTCAACGAGCGCCTGGAAGGCGCGTTCGCGGACCGGTTCGCCCAGCTGCCGCCCGCGTCCCGGGCGGTGGTCGCCGCGTTCTCCGCCGACACCGGCTGTCCGCTGCCGGCGCTGCTGACCGCCGCGCGGGCGCTGACCGGCGGTGAGGTGCCCGCGGAGAGCTTCCAGCCGGCGATCGACGCCGGGCTGCTGCAGGTCCAGGCGCGCCGGCTGCGGTTCCGGCATCCTCTCGTGCGGTCGGCGGTCTACCGGTCCGTCAGCGACTTCGCCCGGCTCACGGTCCACTCGGTGCTCGCCGACACGTTCTCCGACGACCCGGACCGGCGTGCCTGGCACCGCAGCGCGGCGACGCTCGGGCCGGACGAGGACATCAGCGACGAGCTGGAGGCGGCCGCCGCCCGTGCCCTGGAGCGCGGGGCGCTCGGGGTGGCCGTCACCGACCTCGACCGTGCCTCGGAGCTCACCGGCGACGCCGCGCGACGCTCCTCGCTTCTGCTGCGGGCCGCGGAGCTCGCCTCCCAGCTGCACGACCGCGGCGTCGCCGCGCAGCTCGTCGCGAAGGCCAGCCCGGCCCAGGGCGACCCGGCCCAGGGCGACCCGGTCGACCGCGGCCGGCTGGCGCTGGTCAGCGACATCGTCGAGCCCGGTGACGTGCGGGACACCGGGCGGATCGACATCCTGTGCGATCTTGCTCTGGCGGCTCATGCCGCCGGCGACACGAACGTCGCGGCGATGCTGTGCTGGCGGGCCGCGTCGCGCTGCTGGTGGGCGAGCCTGCCGTCGGAGATCGGCGGGCGGGTCACCGCCGTGCTCGCCAGGCTCGGCCTCGCCGACGACGACCCACGAACCCTCGCGATCAGCGCCTACGCCCAGCCGGACGTGCTCGGCGCCGACGTGCTGCGCCAGCTGCCCACGCTGATCCCGGACCGCACCGACATCGACGCGATGCGCTTCCTCGGCGGGGCGGCCCTGGTCCTCGGCGACTTCGTCACCGCGTCGTCGTACATGGGCACGGCGGCCGCCGGTTACCGGGCGCAGGGCCGGGCGGCCCTGCTCGCGCGGACCCTGTCGTCCACGGGCTTCATCCGCCTGTGGCTCGGCCGGTGGCCGGCTGTCCGGGCCGACACGGAGGAGGCCGAGGCGCTCGCGGAGGAGACCGGCGACCATTTCTGGGTCGTCGCCGCCCGGGCCAGCCGGGCTCTGCACGAGGCGATGTGCGGCAACAGCGAGGCCGCCTTCCGGCTCGCGGACGACGTCCTGGCCAGCCCGCTCGTCGTCGGGGTGCGGTTCGCGGCCGAGGCCGCGCAGCACGCCCGCGGGGTCGCCGCGAACGCCGCCGGCCGCCACGACGAGGCCCTCGACCTGCTGACCCGCCTCTTCGACCCGTCCGATCCGGCGTTCCAGCTCGACATGTCGGGGTGGGCGCTGCCCGACCTCGCGGACGCGGCCCTCCGGTCGGGGCGCCAGGAGGAGGTGCGGGAGATCCTCGCCCGGGCCGAGGAGCGGGCGGCGCGGTTCCCGTCACCGGCGCTGCACCACTCGCTCGCCTACGCCGCCGCGGTGCTGGCGCCGGAACCGCGGGCGGCTGCGGCGTTCGACCACGCCCTGGCCATGGATCTCGGGGACTGGCCGGTCCACCGCGCCCGGCTGGGCCTCGCCTACGGCTCATGGCTGCGCCGGCGCCGACGCGTTCTCGAGTCGCGGGCGCCGCTGCGCGCGGCGCGGGACGGCTTCGACGCCCTCGGTGCCGCCGCCTGGGGCCGGCTGGCCCGTGAGGAGCTGCGCGCCGCCGGCGAGGAGAGCGTCGGGCGGTCGGCGCCGTCCGGCGAAGTGCTCACCGCCCAGGAGCTGCAGACCGCGATGCTGGCCGCCGCCGGGCTCAGCAACCGGGAGATCGGCCAGCGGCTGTTCGTGTCACACCGTACGGTGAGCTCGCACCTCTACCGGATCTTCCCGAAGCTCGGCATCACCGCCCGCTCGCAGCTGCGGGAGGCCCTCGACGCGCTGCGGGCCCGGCCCCCGGCAACCGACGGCAGCCAGTCCACGAACCAGAGCCCGCCCGACGACGACAGTCAACTTACGGATGCGCCCCCTTCGCCGTCCCTCCAGCCTGGGGCCGTGGTCTGAGCATGCCCGCGACCAACCCAGCACCGAGTGAGGACGACGCCGTTGAAGGACCTGCGCGTGACGCACATCGGAGGCCCGACGACCCTCGTCGAGGTGGGCGGCTGGCGCATCCTCACCGACCCGACGTTCGACCCGCCGGGCCGGCGCTACTCGTTCGGCTGGGGCACCAGCTCGCGCAAGCGGACCGGCCCGGCCCTCGATCCCGACGAGATCGGGCCGGTCGACGCCGTCCTGCTCACCCACGACCACCATGCGGACAATCTCGACGACCGCGGTCGCGCCCTGCTCGCCCAGGCACCGACGGTGATCACCACCCGGTCGGGGGCCCGGCGCCTCGGTGGCGGGGCACGCGGCCTGCGCCCGTGGATGCGGACCGAGCTCGACGCACCCGGCCGGCGGCGCATCACCGTCACCGCGACACCGTGCCGGCACGGCCCGCCGCTGAGCCGCCCCGTCGCCGGCCCGGTGGTCGGCTTCGCGCTGCGGTGGGACGCCCAGGAACACGGCGTCTTCTGGATCACCGGTGACACGGTGCTGTTCCGCGGGGTCCGGCAGGTGCCGCTGCGGATGACGGTCGACACCGTGCTGCTGCATCTCGGTGCGGTCCGGTTCCCGCTCACCGGGCCGCTGCACTACAGCCTCACCGCGACCGAGGCGGTCGAGCTGTGCACGCTCGCGAAGCCACGAACGATCATCCCGGTGCACTACGAGGGCTGGTCGCACTTCAGCCAGGGGCGCGAGGCCGTCGAGCGGGCGTTCGCCGCCGCGCCGGACGGGCTCGGCGAGCGCCTGCACTGGCTGCCACTGCGCCCGGCGGACCATCTCTGACGGGTTTCCACGCAGGACCGTCAACCTACCGATGCCGGGCCTGGCCGGTTTCCCGCACCGTGGTGCCACCTCCTCGCGCTTCCTCCCGAAGGGACCACGTCCTCGTGTCAACGACCCGCCGAACAGTGATTGCCGGATCCGCGGCAGCCGCGACCGGCGCCCTCGTCGGAGCACCCCTGGCCTCCGCGGCCTCCGCAGGAACCACGGCCACCACGTCGGCCGCGTCGGCCGCGTCGGCCGCGTCGGCCGCGTCGGCCCGGCCACCGGCCGCGGCCCGGCCGACGGTCGTGCTCGTGCACGGTGCGTTCGCCGACGCCTCCGGCTGGAACGACGTCGCCCGCCTGCTGCAACGCGACGGCCACCGCGTCCTGGCGCCGGCGAACCCGCTGCGCAGCGTCTCCGCCGACGCGGCCTACCTCGCCAGCATCCTGGCGACGCTGCCCGGCCCGATCGTCCTGGTGGGCCACTCGTACGGCGGGATGGTCATCACCAACGCGGCGGTGGGCAACACGAACGTGAAGGCCCTGGTGTACGTGGCCGCCTTCGCGCCGGACCAGGGCGAGACCCTGCAGGGCCTGCAGCTGAAGTACCCGGGCAGCAGGCTCGGCGAGGCCGCGCTGGACTTCCGGCCCTACCCGACCCCCGACGGAGTCGGCAGCATCGACGGCTATGTGAAGACCGACGTGTTCCGCGACGTCTTCGCCGGCGACCTGCCCCGGGCGACGACGGACCTCATGGCCGCCACCCAGCGCCCCGGCGACGTCCACACCCTGCAGGAGCCCTCCGGGGCACCGGCCTGGAAGAGCATTCCCAGCTGGTACCTGGTCGCCCGCGACGACAACCTGATCCCGCCCGCCGCGCAGCGGTTCATGGCGAAGCGGGCCGGGGCGCGCACCACCGAGGTGGGCGCCTCGCACGTCGCCATGATCTCCCAGCCCCGCATCACCGCTGACGTCATCAGGTCCGCGGCCCGCTGACAGGAGGGCTCCTCATGTACGTCACCACCGCCGACGGCGCCCAGATCTTCTACAAGGACTGGGGCACCGGCCGCCCCGTCGTGCTGTCGCACGGCTGGCCGCTGAACTCCGACAGCTGGGAGGCGCAGGCGCTCTTCCTGGCCGGCCACGGCTACCGGGTCATCGCCCACGACCGCCGCGGCCACGGCCAGTCCACGCAGACCTGGCACGGCAACGACATGGACACCTACGCCGACGACCTCGCCGCCGTCCTCGACACCCTCGACCTGCGCGACGCCACTCTGGTCGGATTCTCCACCGGCGGCGGCGAGGTCGCCCGCTACATCGGCCGGCACGGAACCGCCCGGGTGGCCCAGGCCGCCCTGGTCTCCGCGGTGCCGCCGTTCATGCTGCGGACCGCCGACAACCCCGGCGGTGTGCCGGTCGAGGTCTTCGACGGAATCCGGGCCGGCTCGCTGGCGGACCGCTCCCAGACCTACCGCGACCTCGCCGACGGCCCGTTCTTCGGCAACAACCGGCCCGGCGCCGAGGTCTCCCAGGGCATCCGCGACGCGTTCTGGCTGCAGTCGATGGCCTCGGGCCACCGCAACGCCTACGAGTGCATCGCCGCGTTCTCGGCCACCGACTTCCGCGGCGACCTCGCCGCGTTCGACGTCCCCACCCTCGTCATCCACGGCGACGACGACCAGGTCGTGCCGTTCGAGGTCGGCGGCATGGCCTCCTCGGCGTTGGTCAAGGAAGCCCGCCTGCTCGTCTACTGCGGAGCGCCGCACGGCATCACCGACACCCACCGGCAGCAGCTCGGCGACGACCTGCTCGCGTTCCTCAAGGAGTACGACGGATGAGCACGATCGTCCTGATCCACGGCCTCTGGATGACGCCGCGCAGCTGGGAGCACTGGGTTCCCTACTACGAGGCCAAGGGGCACACCGTCCTCACCCCGGCCTACCCCGGCTTCGAGGTCGAGGTGGAGGCGCTGCGCGCCGACCCGACGCCGATCGCGACGGCGTCGGTGCCCGACACCGTCGCCCACCTCGAGAAGATCATCACCGAGCTGCCCGAGAAGCCCGTCCTCATGGGCCACTCGTTCGGCGGCACCCTCACCCAGCTGCTGCTCGACCGCGGCCACGGCGCCGCCGGTGTGGTCATCAACTCGGCCCCGCCGGAGCGGATCCGCGTCAACCCACCGTCGCAGATCAAATCCCTGTTCCCGATCCTCAACAACCCGGCCAAGCGGCACCAGGCGGCCGGATTCACGCCCGAGCAGTTCCACTACGCCTTCACCAACACGCTGCCGGAAGCCGAGTCCCGCGCGGCCTACGACCGGTATGCGATCCCGGCGCCCGGCAGCTGGGTCTGGTCGTACGGGCTGCTGGCCAACTTCACCCCGGGCAAGGGTGACACCTGGGTCGACTTCCACAACGCCAACCGCGCACCGCTGCTGTTCATCGCCGGCGGCGCCGACCACATCATGCCGCCGTCGGTGAACAGGTCGAACGCCCACCACTACAAGGCGGCCGGCACCGTCACCGACTACCACGAGTTCCCCGGCCGCTCCCACTGGACGTGCGCCGAACCAGGCTGGGAGCAGGTCGCCGACCACGCCCTGGAGTGGGCCCTGCGCCACGCCGGCTGACGAGGATGACGCGGTAGTCGCGGACGTTCCCCGCCGCGCCGCCCGTGAGACATCACGGAGCTCGCAGCCTCCGCGATCTCTCACGGGCGGCCTCGGCACGGGGACGGCGCCGTCCCCGTGCCGCTATGCGCGCCGACGTTCGCCCCGCTGCGGTCAGGCAGCTCCTCCCTGCGTGTTTCTCGCCGTCAGTCCAGGCGTACGGCCGCGCGCACCCGGCCGTTCAGGGCCCTACGCCGGCGGGGGTGGCCGACTGCGGAGGAGCACCCCCGGCGCAGGGAAAAAGGCCCGCACCGGTGCGCGAACACCGGTGCGGGCCTCCGTGTGGCCAGCCCCTGGCCGCCCTGGGCCCCGAGAAGGACCGGGCGGCGCCCGCCCCTCGCGGCAGGCCGGCTCAGATGCGTCGGCGGCCGACCCTGCGCGACGTCCGGCGGGCGGTACGGCGGGAGGTACGGCGGGCGACCCGGCGAGATCCGAACATGATGTCTGCCTCCTCGTTCGCGGCGGTGCTCACTCGGCTGTGCTCACGAACTCCTGTTGCACTCACGAACTCCTGTTGCGCTCACGAACTCCTGCTGCCCGCGCTCTCCATCGCGCGCAGGTCGGGCGCCTCCTCGGCCGCGAGCAGCCCGATCTCGACGAGATCGAACGGATCGACGAAGCCGTCGCCGAGACGGAACCCGCCCGACCGCGCGATGGCGTCACGCAGGGGAACGGCCCAGCGATGCTCAAGGAGAACGAGCGCGGCCGCAGAGTCCTTCGGAATATCGGCGATGACGTCCCACATCTGTTCGTCCGCGGGCGCCTGCTCTCCGGCCGCCGAGGCGCCGGGGCCGGCGGGAGCACCTTCCTGCGTGTTGTCCTCACCCTCGATGGCGAGCCCGACGAGCGCCCCCACCTTGCTGCCGAGTTCGATCGCCTCGTCCTCGGACAGGTTGCTCAGGTGCTCCACCTCGACGTCTCCGTCAGCATCCTTGTAGACGGCCAGAGAATCGATCACACGCACGGCATCGTTCTCTCGGAGGCGTTCCAGTTCCTCGATTATCTCGCCATGGAAATCAGGATGATCGAATCCCAGCACAAGCAGTTGGACCGGACCAATCGTCACTGTTGTCACCCTTCTCGTGCGTCACCCTTCTCGCGGCACTGCGGGGTGAGACAGATAATCGGCCCCGGCTTCTCCCGACACCATTTTTCGGCCGATTTTCCCCGGAACACTCCAGACCTTCACCTGGAACACTCCAGATCTTCCGGCCTGAACTCTGAATCCCCCGGGACATTCCCTACCCGAGGCTGGTCTGCACAAACAGTCGCAGATAGGCGGCTGGCCGAGCCCGAGCCCGCCGTGGACGGCGTGCGGACCCGGCTTCGTCAACGCCGCCGCGGCGCGCCCGGTCGGGGCAGTCTGCCCGGGGCGGCGTTCGGCGTCCGCCGCCCCGGGCAGACTGGGGCACATGACGTCTGCGATCGAACTGCACGGAGCTCCCCATGTGGAGCGCTACCTCGAGACCGACGGGCGCGACGGGTACCACTGGCGCAACGGCACGACGATCCTGCTGCTGTTCACCACGGGGCGCTCGTCCGGTCTGCCCCGCACCAATGCGCTGATCTTCCAGCCCTGGGAGGACGCCTACCTCGTCGTCGCCTCGAAGGGGGGCGCACCGGAGCCGCCGGCCTGGTTCCTCAACCTGCAGGCCGACCCGCTCGTCGAGGTCCAGATCAGGGGCGAGCGCTTCGCCGCCCGGGCCCGGGTCGCCACACCGGAGGAGAAGCCGGCGATGTGGGCCAGGATGGTCGAGGCCTGGCCCGACTACGACGACTACCAGACGAAGACGGCACGGACGATCCCCGTGGTCGTTCTCGAGCGCGTCTGAGAGACAGGGACCGAGAGGCAGGGACCGGGCATACCGCTCAGCCGTGGGTGCGGACAACAGCACCAGCCTGTCCGCACCCACGGCTGGGCTGGTCCCGCCGGCGGAGCCGTGGGCCGTCACCAGGTCCGGGCGAGGACGTTGGTCAGATAGCCGGTCATGCGGTCCAGCTTCGGCTGGTCGTCGGGGTTCGCGGCCGAGAGCTTGCCCTGCGCCCATTCGGCGGCCCACGTGGGCACGTTGTGGGCGACGATGACATACGTCCAGTTGTGGGCCCATCGATCGGAGTCGTACCGTTCACGCATCGCCCTGGCCGTCGAATCCAGGGCCCAGTACGGATCGAGTGCCTGGTCCCTGGTCACGCCCGGCAGGGTGGTGTTCCACTGGCAGAGCCCGAAGTCGGAGTTGGTCCAGTAGCCGACGGCGCCGGGGTCCCAGTTGCTCTCCAGCGCCGTCACGCCCCGCAGCAGTCCCCGCGGAACGGTGTACTTGATGGCGTAACGGTCGGCGATCGGCATGAACAGCGCGTACGAGGTCTCCTTGTGCACGAGACCGGGCGGGTTCCGCTCGCTGGCGGCGAAGAACATGTCCTGGTTGATGGCCGGCTGTCTGTGCTGCTGGAAGGCGACGACCGCGGCTTTCGTCCGCTCGCCGAACCGGCCGTCCGCCGGGATCGGGGTACCCGGGCCGCTGTGCCAGTTCAACGCCCGCTGGATCGCCCTCACCGCGGCCCGCACAGCCTCGAGGTCATCCTGGCTGCCACCCTCGGGAGCCCGTTCGCCGGCACCGATCCCGTAGTAGGGGCCGAAACCGGTTCCCGCGGCGTCGATGGTGCCCCCGTAACCGTCCCTCGGCCAGCTGCCCCTGCCCACGCGCACCCGGTCCGGTGTGGTCACCGTGCCTCCTCACTCGCTGCCCTGACGATCGCCATCGCCGAGCGTAGGGTTTTCGATCTACGCGCGGAACGAAACCGGCGGAGTGGCCCGAGCCCTGTCCCGCGATCAGCCGGCGATCAGCCGGCGATCAGCCGGCGATCGATGGTTCCCGGCCCAAAGCGCGCAGCAGGTTCTTGCCGAGGACGCCGCCCGGGCGGACAGCGGGCTGGGCCTGCCCCTCGGCGGCGGGCACCGGACCGGCGACGTGCACCTGCGCTGGCCGGCCGAGCATCGGATCCTGCTCGAGGATGGCGCGTTCGTAGTCACGCATTCTCGGGGAGGGTTCGAGGCCCAGTTCGTCCATCAGCCGGAACCGCAGCGCTCGGTAGACGTCGAGCGCCTCCGCCTGTCGGCCGCACCGGTACAGCGCGATCATGAGCTGCTGGCTGAATCGTTCCTGGAACGGGTGTTCCCGCAGCAGGTCCCGGAGCAGGGGGATGGTCCTCGCATGCTCGCCACACTGCAGTTCGCAGTCGATCAGCGATTCGAGGGCGCCCTGCCGTAGCTCCTCGTACCGTGCGGAGGCCGCGCGGCAGCGGGGGCCGCCGCGGGCCGCTCCGAACATCGGGCCGCGCCAGAGCCCGAGGGCATCCTGCAGCGCCTCGGCGGTCACCGCAGGCGGCGTGCCGCTCTGCCGGGCACGAATATCCGTCAGGGCGTTCGCGAAGATCTCGGCATCCAGTTCGCCTTCGCCGACAACGAGCTCGTAGCCACTGGAGTGGGCGACGAGCCGGGACGTGGCCGCGTCGGGTTCCAGCGCGGCCAGTTTCTGCCGGAGCCTGCTGATATGCGCCTGCAGGGCATTCTCCACCCGGTCCGGATGCTGGCCGTTCCACAGCTCGTCGATCAGCGTACCGGTGCCGACCAGGCGCTGAGTGCCGGTCAACAGGGTGAGGAGAAGGGTCCGCTGCAGAGATCCGGTCGGACGAACAATCCGAGTTGAAGTCTCGATCTCGAGTGGGCCCAGAACACGAAAGATCAGCATCTTCTCTACTACCCGTGAAGCACTGCGGGACGATGGGATGAACGGCGAGATCGCCGTGGGCAGCCGGGACGTTCTCGAAATACCTGTTGCGGCGCCACAAGGTTCTCCCGACCATGGATGACCTGCTGACCGACACGAAGGTCCGACCTGCTTCGCCGCGATCGCGACGACATCGATAATGACAACGATTCCCCCAGCGTTGGTGTCTTCTCGCCGACAGGCTTTGCGGCAGTCCGCGCCACCTCCTCCCAGTCGGTTCGTCCACAGGACGCCGCCCGGATCACCACTCGACCAACAGTAGCTATCCGTAACCAGCTATACACATTGAATAGTAGGCCTGACATCGCCGTGACGGGGTACTGACGAGCGGAATGACCAGCGGTCTCAGCGGGCACGGATGTCGATCGACCACCTGCGAAGGACAGGTAATTCCGCCACCGGTTTCGGCATGCCGTCGGTCACGTGCCCGGCCGCCGCTCTCGATACCTGCGGTTTCCCGGCCCGCACCGCTCGGGCCCGACCGCGTCGACGCTTTGCACCCTTGCATCTGCCTCGAGCACCATCTCCTGCAGCGGCACCCGCGGATGCAGTTGCTTCAGACGCTCGGACGACCGCTCCGTCGCGCCGTTCGCTTACCTCGCAGGTAATTGACGAGCCTGCGGCCGGCCATGGATCGTTCCCCCGAGCCAGTTCCGATCTGGTTCGACCGGCGAATGGTCCTGTCGATGAGGAGTGCCCTCGATGACCACGAGTTTCAACCCCGCAGCCCCGGCCAGGGCCGCGGGCGCCCCGACGGCGGCGCCCGCGCCACCCTCGCCACCTGCGTCACCGGTCACAAAGCCACATCTCGGAACACTCCTGGTGGTCCTGACCGGAACATTCATGGGCGGTCTGGACTTCTTCATCGTCAATGTGGCCATCCCCTCCATGCAGATCGACCTGACGGCCAGTGCGGCGGCCATGCAGTTCGTGATCGCCGGATATGCCCTGGCCTTCGGCTCCGGCATGATCCTGGGCGGCCGGCTGGGTGACATCTACGGACGGCGTCGCGTCTTCATCGCGGCGATGGCCGTGTTCACGTTGGCGTCGGCAGCCTGCGGTGTAGCGCCCAACGTCGAAATTCTGATAGTCGCCCGGCTCCTCCAGGGCGCCGCCGCCGCGGTGATGTCACCGCAGGTGCTGACCATTCTTGGCACCACGTACACTGGCGAAGCGAGAGCCCGCGCCATCAACGCCTACGGGATGGCGATGGGTATCTCGGCGGTGTTCGGCCAGCTGATCGGCGGCCTGCTCATCAAGGGCGACGTGTTCGGGCTGGGCTGGCGGGCCTGCTTCCTCATCAACATTCCCATCGGCCTGGTGGCGATCCTGCTGGCGCCCCGGTGGGTGCCTGAATCCCGCGCCCCGGGTCGCCCCAGGCTCGACGTCGTCGGCACGTTCATCGTGACGGCGGCTCTGGTCGCCGTCGTACTGCCGCTGATCGAAGGCCGGGAGCAGGGCTGGCCGCTGTGGTCCTGGCTTCTCCTGGCCGCCGCGGTGCCGCTGTTCGCGCTGTTCGCCGTCTACGAACGCGCGGCAGCCCGGCGCGGTGCCTCGCCCCTGATCGACCTGAGCCTCTTCCGCGAACGCGCGTTCACCGCGGGGCTGCTGGCCCAGGTGGTCTTCTGGACCGGCCAGGCGTCGTTCTTCCTGGTGTTCGCCATCTACGTGCAGCAGGGCCGGGGGCTGGACGCCCTGGAGGCCGGGCTCATCTTCGTCGCGATCGGTGGCGGCTACATGGCCACCTCGATGACCGCGCGGCACGTCGCGGCCCGGTTGGGCCGACAGGTCATCGCGCTGGGCGGGGTGCTGCGAATGATCGCCCTGACGGCAATGGTGATCATTCTCTACGCTGCGAGCAGCGATGTGAGCCTCGGCTGGCTGATCCCGGCGCTCATCCTCGACGGTGCCGGCATGGGGCTCGCGGTCGCTCCGCTGGCGGCGACGGTGATCTCCCGCATCACCCCGGCACACGCCGGCTCCGCGACCGGCGTCCTGACCACCGGGGTGCAGATCGGCAACGCACTCGGCGTCGCGCTGATCGGCGTGATCTTCTACGACATCATCGGCGACGGCGCGGACCTGGAGACGTTCACCGACGCCTTCCGGACCAGCCTGTTCTTCCTCATCGGCATCGGGGCCGCCCTCGCTCTGCTGGTCCAGCTGCTCCCCCGGGTGCCACGCGGCGCGGGTGGCCGCTAGCCGTTCCCCTCGGGGGAGGCGGGCTCGGGCAGTTCGCATGACAGGTCCTGACACCATTCCCCGGCCATTCCCCGGCCACGCCCCGGCCCATGCCCCGGCCGGGTCAGCGCCGGCTTTCTGTATCAACCACATCTCGGGCAGGAGACTCCTGTGATCAACTATCGCGACCTGGTCGAGCGGTACATGGCGATCTGGAACGAACCCGACCCCACGGCACGTCGCCGGGCGGTGGAGGAGCTCTGGGCACCGACGGGTGAGCACTTCGTCCAGACCTATGGCTTCCAGGGCTATGACGCCATCGAGGGCCGGGTCGGCCGGGCCCACACCCAGTGGGTGCGGGACGGCGGCTACCTCTTCCTCGCGGGTGATGACCTCGCCGGCCACGGCAACCTGGTGAAGTTCAGCTGGGAGATGGTGCCCGCGGCCGGCGGTGAGGCCGCCTCGACCGGCTTCGACGTTCTCGTTCTCGACGACGAGGGACGGATTCTGATCGACCACCAGTTCAACAACCCGGCAGTCCCGTCGGTGGAGCGCAACGAGCTGGCGGACCGCTACCTGGCCGTGTGGAACGAGCCGGACCAGGCACGGCGCCGCGAGCGGCTCGCCGCCGTCTGGGCGCCCGGCGGCACGCTGGTGGACGCCGAGACCGGCGGCACGGCGAGCGGGCTGGCAGCCGTCGAGAAGGTGGTCGCGGCCGCGGACCCCCGGATCGCCGCGGGTTACCGTTCCCGTCGCACCGGCGACGCCGACGGCCATCGCGACGTTCTGCGGCTGCACTGGGAGCTGCGCTCGGCGGAGGGCCGGCGGGCGGCGGACGGGTTCGACTTCCTCGTGCTCGACTCGGACGGGCGGATCTCGGCCGGCCACCGGTTCGTCGAACGGGCCGAGCCAGGCATCTGAGTGCCGGGGCCGCCAGGCGTTCCCGGCGCGGCGGCCAGGTGATGGCCAGCCCGGGGAGCAGGTGACGGCCAGCCCGGGGAACGGGTGACAGGCCAAGCGGGCGGGAAACGGGCTTAGGGCCCTTCCCGCCCGCTTGGCGTTGTCCGAACCGACCACCTGCCGCTCGGCGCCGTGGAGCGGCGAACCACCGGCGCCACCCCATCGCACTCCATCGCGCCGCGGTGAGCACGCGCCGACCGCCGACCGCCGGCCACCGGCCACCGACCGCCGGCCGCCAGTCGCAGTCGCAGTCGCAGTCGCAGTCGAATCTGCACCCTTTACCACGTTCCGTGCACCACTGGTGTCCCCATTGGTATCACCTGCCCGACAATTGACTCCCAGCACCGGGTCACTCACCATGAGCATCAGCCGAGCAGCGAGGAACCCTTGCCCATCTCGGTAGTGCCCGGCATTTCATCGTGAGGCCACGGCGAGATCCCGGCACCCAGTTGGACAGTCACGTCGGACCCGGCGGCGTAAACCGCTGATCACCCGGACCCGGCGCGACCATGTCGGCGAGTCGCATCGCCATGAGCGCGTGTCCACAGCCCAGGGTTTCGTGGCGCAGCGCAGGGTCCGCGCGTGGATCCGATCCCGATCTCGCGGCAGGAGTGGATCGCCATGCATTTTTCCGTTCTCGGCTCACTGGCAGTCTCCGCGCACGGCCGACGGAGCCGCATAAGCGGAAGGTGCCAGGAAGCGCTTCTGCTGACGTTGCTGATCAACGAGGGAACAGCAGTCGCGGCAGGAACCCTCATCGAGGAGCTGTGGGGGCCGCAGGCCCCCCGAAACGCCAGGAACGCTCTCCAGGCCCATGTGAGCCGATTACGGCGGGAACTCCACCGGCTGGAGCCGGACCGGCCCGAAGGCAGCATTGTGGCCCGCCACGGCGGCGGCTACCGACTGAAACTGGCGCCGGCCGACGAGATTGACGCGACTGTCTTCATGACCGGTCTGCGTGACGTCCGGAGCTGGTGTCACAGCCGGCGGGACGAGGCCGTCGCACGGCTGCGGGAGCTGCTGTCGCTGTGGTGTGGTCCGCTCTCGGGCGCTGCCGTCGAGGGCGCGATGTGCCGGGCGGCCGCAGCCCACTACGAGGAATCCCGGCTGGACGCGCTGGAGCTGCTGTTCGACCTCGAGCTGGTGGAGAACCGGCACGAGGCGATCCTCAGCGAGGTGCGGGAGCTGGCCGCCATGCATCCGCTGCGGGAACGGTTCTGTGAACAGTTGATGATCGCGCTGTACCGGTCCGGTCGGCAGGTGGAGGCACTCGACTACTACCACCGGCTGCGCCGTCGGCTGACCGGCGAGCTGGGCACCGGGCCGTCTGCGACGCTGCGGCGGACCGCGGAGGCGGTGCTCTCCCACAGCCCGCTACTGACTGTTCAGCGGTGAGGGCAACCCTCCCAGCCGCCGGCTGCAACCCGCCGGCGGCTGGGCACGGGCCTGACCGCGCCCAGCCGCGGAGGGCCTGACCGCGGAAGGCCTGACCGCAGAAAGCCTGACCGGTCAGCCTGCGCCGGCGGTGAGCAGGCCGTCCAGCTCGGCAAGCACGCCGTCGGCCGCTGCGCACAGCGCGGTGTCGTCCGGGTCGGCGCACACCGCGCCGAACAGTTCCACCAGTTTCTCCCTGGTTCGCTCCACGGCGGCATGCGTCTCGGGCAGGTCGTTCATCTGGAGAATCTCCGATCGGTGTTGGCGGAATGTCGGCGGCCGGACCGGGCTGGCGCGGCGGGTGGCTGGTGCCGTCGTGCCGTCACAGCGCGCCGGCCGCCCGGAAGATGTGGACGAAGTCGGCGATGCTGGCCGGACCCTGGAAGGCGACGTACTCGGGCAGGATCACGCTCTGCGCCCACTTCTCCTTGTAGGCGAGCTGGGTCGCCGCCGGATAGACGGCCGCGCCGTGCTCCCAGAGGAAGTGCATGAACCAGGTGAACGCCGTGCTGGCACCCGGGAGCTCGAGATCGTCGCGCAGGGTGGTGAACGGCGTGAAGCCGAAGTGCAGCCATCGCACCCCCTCCGACTGGAGGACGTCGATGGCGGCCTTGTTGATCGCTTCCATGATTCCGGGTGAGTTGCCGGGCAGCCGGCGGCTCAGGTCGTGCATCCAGCCCGGGCGGCTGCCGTACACCGGGGAGTAGGAGATGTACCCGGCGAGGCTGCCCTCGACGAGGCCGACGAACAACCGCCGGTGCTCCTGCATCGGCCCGCCGTACTGGCCGACCAGGTACTCCAGCTGCCGGGCGTTCTCACCCTTGCTCGGCAGCCAGACCCGGTCGAGGGCGCGCATCTCGTCGTGCCAGTCGTCCAGGTCGGCCTCGACGACGGTCAGCCCGTTGCGCAGTGCCCGCGAGATCTTGTTCCGCAGCTGCATGAACCTGGTGCCGGCCAGGGTGAACCCCGCCAGGTCCACCGCGTACGAGGAGCCGATCTGGTTCACCGTGAAGCCGTGCTCGGCGTAGATCGCCGCATCGGCGGCCTGGACCTGCACCGCGACGACGGTCTTCCCCTGCCGACCGGCGAAGTCGACGAAGGCCGTCAACAGCTCGCGGTAGGACTCCGCGGGCGCGAAGGGGCCGCCGAGCTGGACGAGGTTGCGGCTGGTCGGTCGGTAGACGACGACTCCGGGCCGGCCGGGCAGCGTGAAGTACGCATTGCCCTCGTTGACCGCCAGGAAGGAGCTGGGATTCTCCGCGTCGGTGAATTCCTGAATGGCCCGGAGCGCGGCCTGGGCAGAACTCGCGGGGCTGGCCGGGTCGGTTCGGGTCACGGTTTCGGTCACGGTCACGGTTTCGGTCACGGTTTCGGTCATCGGGATAGTCCTGTCCGCCGGTTCCACAGGGATGGCTCGCCCGGGTTCCGAGCCTGCGACGGCGACACTCACCGCACCTGCGAGGCTTTCCTGATCTGACCCACGGGCGTCGCGCGACCATACGACGCCAGAACTCGGGGCGACAAGATACAGGAAAGCGTTTTTTGGCCCACCCCGGCCGGCCGTCAGCGGCCTGTAAGCGCGCTGTCAGAAATTTGTCCACGACGGCCGGTGGAACGTCGGGCGTCAGAAGAGCGTCAGCGCCGGGTAAGCCGCCACCGCCAGCATCGAATTCGACGGGCCAGGCACCAGCCGCCCGGTGGAGCCGGGGTTGCGCAATGCGGGTTCCGGCACCTTTCACAGGTCCCCCGAGACATCGGCGATGGTCTGAGGAGAAGTCGACAGCCATGGCGAGACCACATCCGAGGCCAAATTCTGGAGACGGCCGTTCCGCGGGCGCGCACACGCCACCGGCCCGGGCGACCGTTTCCCCCGGAAGTCGGGAGAAGCCGCTGCTGAGCTATCCCTCCTACATCGGCGGCAAGGACGTCGAGGGTGTCGGCTGGGTGTACACGGTGAGTTCCCGGTCGCTGTTGGAGGACGTCTTCACCAGCGTCAGCCTGAAACGTTCACTGGAACAGGATCCGGATCCGCTGTCACCGGCCGCCCAGCACGGGTATGTGACGGGCCGCTGCGCGGTCGTCGCCGATGCCGACGTCGACACGGCGACGGAGGCGGCCGCCGCCGCCGTGCCGGAGTGGGCGGCTGTCCCGCTGTCCGACCGGCTCCGTCTCGGCCGGCTCTTCCGGGAGAAGCTGCTGGAGCACGAGGAGACCTTCCTCGAGATCCTGGTGGCCGAGGCGCACCCCCGCCGGCTGGCCCGCTGGGAGCTGGCCTGCCTGTTGCAGGTGTTCAGCGAGGCCAGCTGCTCCTTCTACGAGCAGCAGATGTACGCCGAGTTCACGCACGGCCCGCGCCGGCTGATCATCCGCCGGCAGCCGGACGGCGTCGTCTGCCTGAACCCGCCGCAGAACGCGCCGGCGCCGAGCTCCGCGCTCGCCGTGCTGGCCCTGATGGCCGGGAACGCCGTCGTCGTGCGGGCGCCCCGCAGCATCGCGCTGAGCACCATGTTCCTGTTGCGGGAGCTGGTGGTGCCGCTGCTCGACGAGCTCGGGGCGCCCCCGGGAACGCTGAACGTCATCTGCGGCAAGCCGGCGCAGATGCTCGACCGCTGGCTCGAGCACCCCCAGGTGAACGACATCCTGTACTTCGGCGGCAGTGAGGCGGGGCTGCGCTTCGAACAGGAGTGCGTCGCCCGCGGCAAGAAGCCGATCCTGGAGCTGGCCGGCAACGACAGCTTCGTGGTGTGGAAGGACGCGGATCTCCCGCTCGCCGTCGAGGCGATCACCGAGTGCTTCTACGGCTCGGGACAGATCTGCATGGTGCCCAACCACGTGATCGTGCACCCGGAGGTCGCCGAGGAGCTGTTGCGGCTGCTCAAGGAGCGGGCCGAGACGATCCGGCCGGGTTTCCCCGACGACGACGAGGTTGTGCTCTCACCGGTCCGTCGCAGCGAGAAGTTCTTCGCGCTGCTGCGGCAGGCCATCGCCGGCGGCGGTGAGCTGGTCACCGGCGGGCGGCGACTCGAGGTGGACGGGACTCCCTCCCAGGCCGGGATGTTCCTGGAGCCGACGGTGGTCCGGGTGAACGGGCTGGCCGGTGCACGGGGGCTCGACATGGTGCGGCACGAGACGTTCTTTCCGCTGCTGCCGGTCGTCGTCCCCGCGCCGACCCCGGACGACGAGCTGCTCGCCGAGATCATCGACTTCACCAACGCGAACGAGTACGGGCTTCGCAACTCCTTCTGGTCCGGCTCCCCCACCGTGGTGGAGCGCTACATCAGCCGGCTCCGCAACGGCGGCCTGGTGAAGGTGAACGACTCGCACATCGGATTCCTGCCCTACCTGCCGACGCACGGCGGGACGGGACTGACGGGCGGCGCCTTCGGTGAGGCGAACTACCCGATTCTCAAGACCTCCCACATTCAGGGCGTCAGCATCGCGACCGGCGTCGTGCCGAGCATCGCGGCCTTCGAACGCTGATTCCAGCCAGGGCCGACCGGAGGACATTTCCCATGCGTTCCCTCGACGTGGCGCGTGACGCCTGCGAACGTCATCACCCCGGGCTCGTGAAGAGCCTGGCGGACATCCCGCCGGCGGAGCGAGAAGCCCCCGGCAGCCCGGTGATCGACCTGTTCCGGACGCACGGCGGCACCGGGCTGCTGGCCCCGGCCGCCTACGGCGGGCACGGCGTCGACGCGCTGGAGGCGGTGCGGGTGACCCGGGCCGTCGGCGCCAGCTCGCCGTCGCTCGGCGTCGCCGCGACCATGCACAACTTCACCACCGCGATGCTCTTCGCGCTCGCCGCCGACGCGGACCGGCTCACCCCGTCGCAGATCCGGGAACTGGCCCGGATCGCGCCGGAGGGCCTGCTGCTCGCGTCCGGCTGGGCGGAGGGCCGCACCGAGCAGAACATCCTCAGCCCGTCGGTGGTGTGCGCCCCGGTCGACGGCGGGTTCCTGGTCAACGGGGCGAAGAAGCCGTGCAGCCTGTCCGGCTCGATGAGCCTGCTGACGGCGAGCGTGTCGGTTCCCGGGGAGAACGGCTCGCCGACGCTGGCGGTGCTGCTGATCCCGGCGGACTCGCCGGGCATCACCGTCCACCCGTTCTGGTCCAGCCCGGTCCTGGCGGCGGCCCAGAGCGAGGAGGTGCGGCTCGCCGACGTGTTCGTGCCGGACAGCCTGCTCATCCGGACGACGGCGGACGACCCGAAGCGGCTGGACGATCTGCAGGCCGCCGCCTTCGTCTGGTTCGAGATGCTGGTCACCTCGGCCTATGTCGGTGCGGCCAGCACGCTCGTCGAGCTGGTGCTGGCGCGGGGCCGCGGCAGTGTCAGCGACCGGGCCGCCCTCGGGCTGCACCTGGAGAACGCGGTCGCGCTCACCGAGGGCGTGGCCCGGGCGGTGCGCGACGGCCTGGACGGCGACGACGCCGTCTCGGCCGTCCTGGTGGCCCGGTTCGCCGCGCAGACCGCGATCGGCCTGGCCACCGACCTGGCTGTCGAGCTGCTCGGCGGGATCGCCTTCATCACCGCACCGGAGATCGCCTACCTGTGCTCGGCGGTCCGGCCGCTGGGCTTCCACCCGCCGTCCCGGACCAGCACCGCGGACGCCCTCGTCGAGTACTGGGCCGGCGGCCCGCTCGTCCTCGCCTGACCGCACCTGGAGGCCTGTCCATGACCACAGTCACCCAGCCACCCACCGATGTCGCCGGCCCCGAGTCGCCGGCGCAGACCCTGCGGCGCTACCGCCAGCATCTGAGCAAGGGCCGGGCCGTCGTCGCCGAGATGTTCGGCAGCCACCTGGAGATGGAGTCGTCCGGTGCCTGGCTGTGGACCAGTACGGGCGAGCGGTTCCTGAACTGCGGCGGCTACGGCGTGCTGACCCTGGGCGCCCGGCATCCGACCGTGCTGGCGGAGGTTCGCAACCAGCTGGACGCCCACCCGATCGCCACCCGCATCCTGCTGGAGCCGACCGTCGGCCGGGCCGCCGAGGCACTGGCGTCGGTCGTGCCGCCGAGCCTGAACCGGATGCACTTCGCCCTCTCCGGCGCGGAGGCGGTGGAGACCGGGCTGAAGCTGGCCCGGGCCAACGGCCGGCGCCGGCTGGTCTCGATGCACCTGGGCTACCACGGCAAGACCCTCGGCGCGCTGTCCGTCACCGCGAAGGAGGTGTACCAGGAGCCGTTCCGGCCGCTGCTGCCGGACGTCACGCACATCCCGTTCGGGGACCTGCCCGCGCTGGAGGCGGAGCTCGCCGCCCACCCGGGCGAGGTGTGCGTCATCGTCGAGCCGGTCCAGGGCGAGGGCGGGGTCATCCTGCCGCCGCCGGGGTACCTGCCCGGCGTCGAGGCGCTGTGCCGGGAGTACGGCGGTTTCCTGATCCTGGACGAGGTGCAGACCGGCATGGGCCGGCTCGGCGCCTGGTGGGGCGCGGACCTCTACGGAGTGCTTCCGGACGTCCTGCTCACCGGCAAGGCGCTCGGCGGCGGGGTGCTGCCGGTCTGCGCGGCGCTGGCGAACCGCAGGACGTTCTCGGTGTTCGACAAGGACCCGTACCGGCACACCGGCACCTTCACCGGCGCGCCGGTCCTGATGGCCGCCGTCGTGGGGGCGATCAGGGCGACGAAGGAGGAGGACGTCCCGGCGCGGGCGGCCAGCCTCGGCGCGCGGCTCCTGCCCGCCCTCACCGAGATCGTCAACCGGAAGCTGCCGGGGCTCGTGGTCGAGGTGCGCGGCCAGGGCCTGCTGATCGGCATCGAGTTCGCCGAGGCCGGGCTGGCCGGCGAGTTCCTCATCGAACTGTTCAACAACCGTGTCGTCGCCAACCACTCGATGAACGGGAGCTCGGTCGTGCGGCTGACGCCGCCGGCGATTCTCGACGACGCGCAGGTCGACTTCCTGCTCGCCGCCTTCGAGCAGGCCACCGACGACCTGCTGGCACACGGTGCCACGATGCCGGAAGGGCTGTGACCGTCATGCGGAAAGTCGTACTGGACGCGGTCGTCCACGGGGTCTCCCCCGGAGACGTCTTCGAGAACGTGGCGTCGTGGGAGCGCTATCAGGAACTGGCTCCGCACGCGGAGTCGGTGGTGGTGCACCGCGGCCGGCCGGAGCCGACCGGCTCGTCCAGCTGGGAGCTGCATTTCCGCAGCGGGCTGCTGCAGTGGTCCGAGGACGAGCGTTTCCTCACCGACCAGCTGCGGATCGAGTTCGAGCAGACCGAGGGCGACTTCGACGTCTTCACCGGTACCTGGACGCTCTCGCTCGACGGCGGCAACCCGGCTGACACGGCCGTGCGCTTCGTCTGCGACTTCGATTTCGGTATCCCGAGTCTCGAGGGCATTCTCGACCCGATCGCCGAGCGGGTCATCAAGGAGACGGTCGCCTGGGCGATCGCCGGCATGCACGAGAAGGTCACCTTCGGCGGCGGCCTGGACCTGACACCGACAAACGTGGGCGGCGCCGAGGCTGCCGTCCCGGCCACGGCCTGACGGGGTATCGCCATGGACGCCGCCAACCCGGTCGAGACACCGACCACCTACCGACTGCACCGGGCCGAGTACCTCATCGCGTTCGCCGTCCTCACCGGTCTGTTCATCGCCAACATCGGTGAGGTCCGCTGGCTGCCCGCGGTCCTCCTCTTCGCCTACATCGACCTCATCGGCTACATCCCCGGCGCGATCGCCTACCGGCGCAGCCCGGACCACCGCGTCTCGAAGGCCTACTACGTCGCCTACAACGTGATGCACAGCATGATCACGCAGGGGGCGGTGATCGGTATCTGGATCTGGGTCGCCGGTCCGGAGTGGGCGCTGTTGGTGATCCCGATCCACCTGTTCGGCGACCGCGGCCTGTTCGGGAACTTCTACAAGCCGTTCGGCTTCGCCTTCGAACCCGAGCCGAACCCGGCCTACCAGCGGTTCGCCGCCGAGCTCGACCGCGACAGCGGCGACGGCAGCGGCAGCGAGCCGGCGCCGGTGCTCTCCGGGCTGCCCGCCGGCTCCGGGACATGACCGTCGGGCCCGGGCCCGAGCCCGGGTTCGACGGTCGCCGTGACGCCGTCCGCCGGCTCTCCACCGGCGTGACGGTGCTGACGGTGCGGCACGGCGACGTCGTGCACGGCACCACGGTCAGCTCCGTCCTCGCCGTCTCCCGGGATCCGCTGCTGGTCGGGGTCAGCCTGCGGCGTGGCTCGCTGACGTCCGACCTGGCCGTGGCCGGCGGGATGTTCGTGGTGAACGTGCTGTCCCGCCGGCAGGCCCTGCTGGCCGACTGGTTCGCCGATCCGGACCGGCCGGCCGGCCTCGCCCAGTTCGACCGGCTCGACTGGCGACCGGACACCGGCTGCGGCGCGCCGCGGCTGGCCGGGGCCGTGGCGACGATGACCTGCCGGCTGCGGACCCGGCTGACCACCGGCGACCACGACCTGCACGTCGCCGAGGTCGTCGACGGGACGGTCGGCAGCGGCAGCGGCAGCGGCAGCGGCAGCGGCAGCCCACTGATCAGCTACGCAGCCGGGGTCCACGGCGCCGAACTGCACGAGGTGCCCCGCCGGCGAGGCCGGCGCCCACTCACCGGAGCAGCCGCGACCGGGCTCGACTGACCCGCGACCGATCCGACGAACCGATCCGACGAACCGCGCTGACGAACGGAGTACCGCGATGGCCACCACCGTCCCCCGTGAGGCGGACTGGGACCAGGCCCCCGGTCTGCTGGACGGCGCCAGCACCCTCACCCTGACCACCGACGACTGCGGTCTGGCGTACTGGCTCAGCGCCGTCGCCCAGGGCACACTGGCCGGCCGCGCCGAGACCGGCCACGCGCCCGGCGCACCGACACCGGAGTACATGCGCCGGCCCGGACCGCTGCGGGACTCGCTGCTGATCGAACTGGGCTGCCGCTCGGTCGCCGAGGAGCAGGCGACCCGGGTGCTGTCTTACTACGTGACGCACGCGCCCGGCATCCCGGAGCTGGAGTTCTACGCCACCCAGCTGATCGACGAGGCGCGCCACTCGCTGGTGTTCCGCAACCACCTGGTGGAGCTGGGGGTGCCCCGGGAGCGGCTGGCCGCCGTCGTCGAGGAGGTGTCCGCGGACTTCACCGCGGCGGTGATCGACCCGATCATCGACTTCACCCTCGCCACGGTGCGCGACGAAGGCGACTTCTTCGGCGGCGTCGCCATCTTCGCGATCATCATCGAGGGGGTGCTGGCCCCCGCCGCCGAGCTGAGCGAGCGCAAGTGGAGCCGGCTGGACCCGGCGGCCGGCGAGATCGCCCGCGGGACGTCGATCGACGAGATCCGTCATCTGACGGTGGCCAGCTCGATCGTGCGCGACCGGCTCGCCGCCGACCCGGAGTTCCGGCCGCGGCTGCTCGACATCCTGCGGCGCGGCCGGCAGCTGTGGGACGCCGTTCCCGACCGGGCGTTCGTCATGCACCGCGAGGAGCTGTTCCAGGCTGGTCTCGCCGAGCACGCCGACCTGCTGGCCGACTACGAGATCTGGCCGGGCCGGCGGCTGCTCGACACCACCCCGGACGAGCGGTACGAGACCGCCGAGCGTTGGACCGACGAGATGGCGCGGGCCCGGATGGCCTACATGGGTCTGGATCCCGCGATCATCATCGGCCACCAGGCGGGTGCCCGATGACGGCCACGGCCGCGCCGGGTGGCCGGCCGTGCGGGGTGAGCGCGCCGGACGGGCGGGCCGCCGTGATCGCCGGCGCCGGTTCCTGGGTGCCGCCGCACCTCGTCACCAATGACGACCTCGTCCGCTTCCTGGACACCTCGGACGCCTGGATCCGGGACCGCACCGGCATCGGGCAGCGCCGCCATGTCACCCCTGGCCTGTCCACCGGGGACCTCGCGGTCGAGGCCGGCCGGCGGGCGCTGCGGGCGGCCGGCGAACCGGCGGTCGACGCCGTCGTACTGGCCACCACCACCCCGGACCGACTGTGCCCCGCGACCGCGCCGGACGTGTCGGCCCGGCTGGGGTTCAACGGCATCGCCGCGTTCGACGTCTCCGCCGTGTGCGCCGGCTTCCTCTACGGGCTGGCCACCGTTGCCGGCATGATCGCCACCCGGACCGTCGAGACGGTGCTGCTCATCGGCGCCGACTCGTTCAGCACCATCGTCGACCCGGCCGACCGCGGCACCGCCCCCATCTTCGGGGACGGCGCCGGCGCGGTGGTGATCCGCGCCGGTGACACCGACGAGCCCGGCGCGGTCGGCCCGGTGGTGCTCGGCAGCGACGGAGACAACACCTACCTGATCGGCATTCCCGCCGGTGGTTCCCGGCAGCGCTCCGCCGGCACCACGGTCGAGCCGGGCGACAACTACCTGCACATGCGCGGCCGGGACACCTACCGGCACGCCGTCGAACGGATGACCCAGGCCGGCCGGACCGCGCTGGCGCTCGCCGGCTGGTCGACGTCCGACGTCGACCGGTTCGCCGGGCACCAGGCGAACGCGCGCATCCTCGACGCGGTCGCCGACCGCCTCGGCGTGCCGGCCGGCGGGCACCGACTGTCCAACATCGAGCGGGTCGGCAACACCGCGGCCGCCTCGATCCCGCTGCTGCTCACCGAGTCGGCGGCGGCCGGTCTGCTCCGCCCCGGCGACCGGACCCTGCTCACCGCCTTCGGCGCCGGCCTGAGCTGGGGCGCCGCCACGGTCGTCTGGCCGGAGGTGACCGCCCTCGCCGGAACCGGCGACGCCACCGGGGCCGACGCCACCGGGGCCGACGCCACACCGACCACCCCACCCGCCACGCCACCCGCCACGCCACGCGCCAGGCCGACCGAGGCGCCGCTGGTGGTGCCGTCGGCGGTGCCCTCGGCGGGCGGCCAGGCCGCCGCGGCCGTCGTCTGACTCCGCCGCACCTTCGCACGCACTCCCTGGGGAGATCTCATGTACGACCAGATCAAGCACCTGCTGGTGAGCGCGTTCCACGTGGACGTCGCCGAGGTCGCGCCGGAGGCCAGCCTGGAGGACCTCGGACTCGACTCGTTGGACATCGTCGAGCTGGCCTGGGCGCTGGAGACCGAGCTGCGGGTCCGCATCACCGACGACGAGCTCGCCGAACTGCAACAGGTGAGCGCGATCGTGCGACTGGCACAGGAGCGCGCCGCCAATGTCGCCTGAGCTCGCCGTCGCCGAGCCGGCCCCGGCGGCGACGACCGGACCGGCGCCGGTGGCCGCCGGAGCCGTGGCTGCCGGAGCCGTGACTGCCGGACCGGCGTCCACCGCTGTCGCGCCGGGACAGCCGGCGCCGCCGGCCGGCGGCGCCAGGGACCGGCTGCGCCGGCTGGTGGACAACGCCTCGTTCCTGGAGTCGGGCAGCCAGGCCCGGCACCGGGCCACCGCGTTCGGGATGGACCGTCGCCGCCCGGCCGGCGACGGGGTGGTGACCGGACTCGGCCGGGTCGGCAACCGGCCGGTCGCGGTCTTCGCCCAGGACCCGTCAGCTCTCGGCGGCTCGCTCGGCGAGATGCACGCGGCCAAGATCGAACGGACCGTGCAGGGGGCGGCCCGGTCCCGGATGCCCGTCGTCGGCCTGCTCGACTCCGGCGGCGCACGCATCCAGGAGGGGGTCGGCGCGCTCGACGGCTACGGCCGGATCTTCCGCTCCAATGTGGCGGTGTCGGGCCGGATTCCGCAGATCAGCGTGGTGCTCGGGGCCTGCGCCGGCGGCGCGGTCTACTCACCGGCGCTGACCGACATCGTCATCATGTCGGCCGAGCGGGGGTGCATGTTCCTCACCGGCCCGGCGGTCGTCAGGGCCGTCACCTTCGAGGACGTCACCGCCGAACAGCTGGGCGGGGCGCGGGTGCACAGCCGGGACTCCGGGGTCGCCCACCTGGTCGCCCCGGACGCCGACAGCGCGATCGCGATGGCCCGGCGGGTGCTCGGCTACCTGCCGAGCTCCTGCTGGGACGACCTGCCGGCGGCGCCACCGGCCGACCCGGAGCCGATGCCGGTGGTGCCGGCGGATCCACGCAAGCCCTACGACGTGCGCGGGGTCATCCGCGGGGTGGTGGACGCCGGCAGCTTCCTGGAGCTGCAGCCCCGGTTCGCCCGCAACCTCGTGACCGGCTTCGGCCGGATCGACGGTGTGCCGGTCGGCGTCGTCGCGAACCAGCCGAACGCCCTGGCCGGCGTGCTCGACATCGCCTCGGCGGAGAAGGGCGCCCGCTTCGTGCGGTTCTGCGACGCCTTCGGGCTGTCGCTGGTCACCCTGGTGGACACCCCGGGCTTCCTGCCCGGAACCAGCCAGGAGGCCCGCGGCGTGATCCGCAAGGGGGCCAAGCTGCTGTACGCCTATGCCGAGGCGACGGTGCCCCGGGTGACGGTGGTGCTGCGCAAGGCGTTCGGCGGCGCCTACATCGTGATGAACTCCCGGTCGCTCGGCGCCGACGCGGTGTTCGCCTGGCCCGACGCACAGCTCGCGGTGATGGGCGCCGAAGGCGCCATCGACGTCATCTACCGCCGGGAGCTGGCGGCCGAGCCGTCCCGGCGCGGTGAGCTGCTGACCCGCTACCGGGACGAGGCGATGCTGCCCCGGATCGCCGCGGAGCGGATGTCCGTCGACGAGATCATCGATCCGGCGGACACCCGGGCCGCGGTCCAGAACACCCTCGGCTACCTGCGGGGCGCCGGCTCCCCCCGGTTCCGCCACGACAACCTCCCGCAGTAGGTCCCGAAGCCGCCTCTTCCGCCCCCCGCATGGCCGGCACCCCGCTGCCCGGCCGTCCTCGACCTGGACAGGTGCGACATTGACCGGGACGACGAACGCCGCGGTCACCTCACTGCCCTGGCTGGTGCTGGTCGCCGCCGTCGGCGGGACCGCCCACGCCTGCCTGGTGGCTGCGCCGGGCCAGGCCGCAACGTTTCGCGGCGCTGGCCCGCCAGCCCACCACCGACCACCCGGCGTCGGATGACGGTCCGGCCGATCAGTCCACGGTCAGTCCGGTGTCAGCCGCCTCTGTTTGACTTCCACCATCCGGGTCGACGAGGTGACCAGATGAGTATTTCAGCACAGCACACCGAGACCATTGAAAGAATCGGCGAGCTGCCCCGGTCAGAACGTTTCGACGCTCTCGAGGAGCTGGTCGTAGCAGAGTTCAGAAGAACTCTCCTGATGACCGACGACGAGGAACTGGAAACCGAGAAAAGCTATTTCGAGATGGGCTTCACCTCACTACGGATCATCGAGATCAAGCAGCGCCTCGAGGAACTTCTCGGCTGTGACATCAGCGCGAACGTGCTGTTCAACCGGCCGACCGTCGGGCGCCTCATCTCCCATCTGAGCGAGGACGTGCTGGCCGACCTGTTCGTCGGCCCGGGTGTCGGGACCAGCGGTCGGCAGGTGTCCGGCCCAGCCCCGCAGGACAAGGAGACGGCACTGTGACGACCACACCGACGGACAGGCCGACGGACAGAGCGACGGCCGCACCGACGCGCACGCCGGAGGCCGCGGGACAGGACGCCGCCGAGCTCGCGGCGGCCCTGGCGGCGATCCGCGGCCGGCAGGAGGCCCTCGACGCCAGGGAGAACCGTCTGCACGAGCCGGTCGCCATCGTCGGCGTGGGGCTGCGTTTTCCCGGCGACAACCACACGCTGGATGATTTCTCCGCGTTCCTCCGAGCCGGCAGAAACGGTATCCGTCCGGTACCGGAGGACCGGTGGGACCTGGACGCCTTCACCGCCCGGAACCCGGACGACCGGGGCCGCATCCGGGTAGCCGGCTGTGGTTTCGTCGACGATATCGACAAGTTTGACGCCCAGTTCTTCAACATTTCCCCGCTGGAGGCCCAGTTCACCGATCCGCAGCAGCGGATGCTGCTGGAGACGGCCTGGGAGGCGCTCGAGGACGCGAACATCAACCCGACGACCCTGCGGCACGGCAACGGCGGTGTCTACATCGGGGCGAGCTCCATCGACTACGCCCTCGAGCTGGACTCCCTGCCGTACGAGGACCTGGACGGCCATCTCGCCTCGGGCATCACCACGTTCCCGATGTCCGGCCGGCTGTCGTACTTCCTCGGCTGGCGCGGGCCGAGCATCAGCACCGACGCGGCCTGTGCGTCCTCGCTCACCGCCCTGCACCTGGCCGTCGACGGGCTGCGCTCCGGGCAGACCGACATCGCGCTGTGCGGTGCGGTCAACGCCATCCACCACCCGCGGATCCTGGTGGTGTTCTCGAACGGCAACATGATGGCGCCGGACGGTCAGTGCAAGACGTTCGACGAGGCGGCCGACGGCTACGCCCGGGCCGAGGGCTGCGCCGTGCTGGTCCTCAAGCGGCTTTCCGACGCCCGCCGGGACAACGACCGCATTCTCGCGGTCGTCCGCGGCACCGCGATCGGCCAGGACGGCGAGAGCGCCGGGCTGACGGTGCCGAACGGCACCGCGCAGGAGGCCGTGATGCGCTCCGCGCTCGCGGACGCCAGGCTCGCCCCGTCCGACATCTCCTACGTCGAGGCGCACGGCACCGGCACTCCCCTGGGCGACCCGATCGAGATGGGCGCCATCACCGAGGTGTTCTCCGAGTCGCGCACGAAGGCCACGCCGGTCGCCGTCGCGTCGGTGAAGACCAACATCGGCCACATGGAGCCGGTCGCCGGCCTCGGCGGGGTGATCAAGACCATCGCGCAGATGCGGGCGCGGACGATCTTCCCGCACCTGAACATGCCGAACCCGACCGGGCGTATCCCCTGGGACAGCATCCCGGTCACGGTGCCCACCGAGAACCGCGACTGGGACGGCGACGACGGCGACGGGCACGGGGACGTCCGGCGGGCCCTGGTGAACAGCTTCGGGTTCGCGGGCAGCATCGCGTGCGCCGTCCTCGAGGAGGCACCGGCCGACACGCCGGCAGCCGATGCGTCACCCATCCCCGCCGGCACGGGGCTGACCGCCGCGGACGGGGCGACCGGCCGGGTGTTCACGCTGTCGGCGAAGAGCCGGCCGGCGCTGAAGCTGCAGATCGAGCGCTACCAGCGGTTCCTCGCCGAGAACCCGGGCGTCGATCTGACCGCTCTGTGCTACACCGCGAACGTCGGCCGGGCGCACTTCACGCACCGGCTGGCCGGCGCGGTCCGCGGCCACGCGGAGCTCACCGACCTGCTGGCCCGGCAGCACGACCAGCTGGAGCGCGGCAGGGCCGGTGGGCCGGACGTCCGCAAGGTCGCCTTCCTGTTCACCGGGCAGGGCTCGCAGTACGCCGGCATGGGTGCCCCGCTCTACGACCGGTTCGCGGTGTTCCGCGAGCACGTCGACGAGTGCGACCGGCTGTTCGCGCCGCACCTCGGCGCCTCGGTCCGGGACATGATCCGCGGCACGGCCACCGACCCGGAGCAGATCCACCAGACCCGTTTCACCCAGCCCGCGCTGTTCACCCTCGAGTACGCGCTGGCGAAACTGTGGCTGTCCTGGCGGGTCCGGCCGAACGTGCTGATCGGGCACAGCATCGGCGAGGTGGTGGCGGCGGCCGTCGCGGGCCTGTTCACCGTGGCGGACGCCGTCCGGCTGGTCGCGGCCCGGGCCCGGCTGATGCAGTCGGTCAGCGAGCCGGGCGGGATGATCGCGGTGAACGCCGCCGCCGCGGACGTCGAGCCGCTGCTCGCCGGCTACCCGGATCTGGCGATCGCCGGCATCAACGCGCCCGAGCAGTGCGTCGTCTCCGGTGGGGACAAGGCACTGGCCGAGGTCGGCGAGCAGCTGACCGCCCGGGGGAACAACGTCCGGCGGCTGGCGGTCTCGCACGCGTTCCACTCCCCGCTGATGGCCGAGGTGTACGAGGCCTTCCGGGCCGAGATCGCCGACATCACGTTCCACGAGCCGGCACTCACCCTGATCTCGAACGTGACCGGCGCGGTGGCGAAGCCGGCCGAGATCTCGACGCCGGACTACTGGGTCCGGCACATCGGCGCACCGGTGAACTTCGAGGCCGGGGTGGGGGCGATCGCCCGCCGCGGCCGGCACGCCTTCGTCGAGGTGGGGCCGGGCCGGGCACTGACCGCGCTGGCCCGCCAGTGCGTGCCGGCCGGGGACCACCGCTGGCTGACCAGCCTGGCGCCCAAGGACCTCGACGGCGCGACCATCGACGCCGCCGTCGCCGGGGTGTACGCCGCCGGGCTGGCGTTCTCCTGGCCGGCCTACCACGCCGACCGGCCGGGCCGGCTGATCTCGCTGCCGGCCTACGCCTTCGACCGCCGGCGGCACTGGCTGCCGGTGAAGGGCCGCCGCCACGCGCTGGGCGGCGCCGCCATCGCCGGCCCGGTCACCCACCCCCTCCTCGGAGCCGAGGTGCCCACCGCCGGGACGGACACCGCCGGCGTACGCGAGTTCACCGCGCAGATCAGCGTGACCGAGCCTGCCTGGCTGGCGGACCACGTCGCGATGAACCGGGTGGTCTTCCCCGGCACCGGCTACCTGGAGACGCTGCTGGCGCTGCAGGACGCCGTGTACGGCGACACCGGACGTCCGATCCTGGACCTGCGCATCGCCGAGCCGCTGTTCCTGGCCGAGGACGAGCAGGTGACGCTGCGGACCAGGCTGCGCCCGGCCGCGGACGGCACCGCCACGGTGGAGATCGTCAGCATCGTGCCGGGCTCCGACGGCCCGATCGAGCGCCGGCATGTCACCGCCGCCTTCGGGCCGCGGGCGGACGCCGTGCCGACCCCGGCCGGCGAGCGGCTGCGCGAGCTCGCCGCGACGGCCGGGGCGACGAGCCCCGCGACAGCGGCCTCGGCCCCGACCTCGGCCACAGCCACGGCCACGGCCACGGCCCCGACCGCGACCGCCGAGCTCTCCGCCGAGGAGGTCTACGCGGCCTACGCCGCGGCCGGCCTCGACTACGGCGAGCAGTTCCGTCGGATGCGCCGGGTGCTCCGCTACGGCGAGATCGGGACACCGGATGTTCTGGCCGTCGGCGAGCTGCGGGGCAACGAGGCGGCGGGCGGCACCTCCGGCGTCGAGCTGGTGGCGCCGGCGATCCTCGACAGCGCGTCGCACGCGTTCGCCGCGCTGGCCGTCGACGACGAGAAGTACCTGCCGGTGCGTTTCGGCTACTTCCGGCTGCTGAAGAAGCCCCGCTCCGCCGACCTGCAGGTGCTGCTGGCCACGGCCGAGGTGGACGCCGACGGCGTCGACGTCTCGCTCGACCTGCTCGTGCTGGAGGACGGCGAGCCGGTGTTCGAGCTGCGTGGCCTGGGCTGCCGCCGGCTCGCCGAGAGCACCGGCCGCCGGACGGGCCTCGTCCAGCACCTCCGCTGGACGAAGCAGTCGCTGCCCGGGCAGGGCGGTCAGACCGACCGGCATCTGCTCGCGGTGCTGCCGACCGGCACCGACGAACCGGCCAGCCTGCGGACGCGGGCGGAGGGCGCCGGGGTGCGCCTGAGCATCGCCCGGACCCTCCCCGAGGTCCGCACCGCGCTGCGGGACGGCGCGGTCACCGACATCGGCTGGTGGTGGACCGCTGCCGGCGGGCGGTCGAGCGCCAGCCCGGCAAGCGCCAGCCCGGCCGCAGCCAGCCCGGCCGCAGCCAGCCCGGACACGGCCAGCCCGGACACGGCTGGCCCGGACACGGCTGGCCCGGACACCGCTGGCCCGACTGTGGCCGCGTTGTGGTCCGAGACGGAGTGGAACTACACCGGGCTGCTCGAGCTGGTCCGGGTGCTCGGCGATGCGGGGTTCGGCCGGGACCAGCGGCTGTGGCTGCTCACCGAACGGGCCCAGCACCTGCCCGGCGACGTCCCCGCCGCCGCGGGGCCACCGGCCGCGGCGAGCCTGTGGGGCTTCGGCCACACACTGCTCAACGAGTTCCCGTCCTGGCGGGTCACGCTGGTCGACCTGGCCGACGCCGACACCGGGCCGTTCCTCGACGAGCTGACCGGCCGTACCGGCGAGGAGTTCCAGCTCGCCTTCCGCGGCGGTCTGCGCCACGTGCGCCGGCTGCTGCCGGCCGGCCCCGACGGCGGGCCCCAGGACGGCCCGGCCGGGCCGGACGGCAACGCCGAGCTGGTCGTCCAGGAGTACGGCCGGTTCGGCGGGATCACGCTGGTGCCCAGCGAGGACGTCCCACCGACGGGCGACGAGATCCAGGTGGCGGTGCACGCGGCCGGGCTGAACTTCAAGGACGTGCTCAACGCGCTGGGCATGCTCCGCGAGTTCGGTGACCAGCCGCTCGGCTTCGAGGCGGCGGGCACCGTCGTCGCGGTGGGCCCGCGGGCAGCTTTCCAGCTCGGCGACGAGGTCGTCGTCAACCACATGGGCTGCATGAAGCGCCGGATCACGGTGCCGTCGGCGATGGCGGTGCCCAAGCCGGCGAACGTCAGCTTCGTCCAGGCCGCCGGCCTCGGCTCGGTGTACGTCACCGCCTACTACGCGCTGACGACCCTGGCCGGGATGAAGGCCGGCGACAAGGTGCTCGTCCACGCCGCCGCCGGCGGTGTCGGGCAGGCCGCCGTGCACCTGGCGAAGGCGGTCGGCGCCGAGGTGTACGCCACCGCCAGCCCGCACAAGTGGCCGCTGCTGCGGGCCCAGGGTGTGCGGCACGTGATGAACTCGCGCACGCTCGACTTCGCCGACGAGATCCTGCGGGCCACCGACGGCGCCGGCGTCGACATCGTCCTGAACAGCCTGAACAAGGACTTCATCCCGGCGGGGCTGCGGGCGCTGGGCGACGGCGGCCGGTTCGTCGAGATGGGCAAGGTCGGCGCCTGGACGCCGGAGCAGATGCAGACGGCCCGCCCGGATGTCACCTACCACAACTTCGATCTCAGCGAGCTGCCCGAGACGGAGATGTACCGGCTCAACAGCGAGATCATGGGCATCGTCGTGAGCCGCGTCGCGGCCGGCGAACTGCCGCCGATCCACACCACCGCCTACGCGCTCGACGAGGTCGAGGAGGCGTTCGGGGTCCTCAGCCGGGGCGCCAACATCGGCAAGCTGATCCTGACGTTCGTCGACGAGCACACCCCGGCGGCCCGCGAGGTGACGCTCGACCCGGAGCACACCTACCTGGTCACCGGTGGGCTGGGCGGGCTCGGCCTGCTCACCGCCGAGCAGCTCGTCGACCGGGGCGCCCGGCACATCGCGCTGGTCGGCCGGCGCGCCGAACCCGCCGCGGACGTCGCGCCGCTGCTCGCCCGACTGCGGGAGAAGGCCGAGGTCACGGTGCACCGGGCCGACATCTCCGAGCCGGCCGAGGTGACCCGGCTGGTCGGGGAGCTGACGGCCGGGCGGCCCGTCGGCGGGATCGTGCACGCCGCCGGTGCCATCGTCGACGGCCCGGTCGCCGCCATGACCTGGGAGCAGATGCGTCCGGTGCTGGCGCCGAAGATGGCCGGTACGACGCTGCTGCACGAGGCCACGCGGGCCTTCCCGCAGCTCGCCTTCTTCGTCGGGTACTCGTCGGCCGCCTCGGTGACCGGCGCGCAGACCCAGGCGAACTACGCGGCGGCGAACGCCTACCTGGACGCGCTGATGCAGTGGCGGGCCGCCCGGGGCCTGCCCGGCCTGAGCATCAACTGGGGCCCGTGGAGCACGGTCGGCATGTCCGCCGGGCTCAGCGAGCAGCTGATCCGCCGCTGGGCCGACGAGGGCGTGCGGCTGCTGGCACCGGCGAAGGGCGTCCGGGCGTTCAGCGCGGTTCTCGGCGCGCCGACCGCCCAGGTGGTCGTCGGTGACGCGGACTGGGGCCGGTACGCCGCGACCCGGCCGGCCGGGAACGCCCTGTACGCCAGGTACGCCGTCGACGACGGTTCCGCGGCGCGCATCGACCTGGAGGCGCTGCTCGCGGCGAGCCGTCCGGAACGCACCGCGGCCATCGACGAGTTCGTGCGCGCCAAGGTCGCCGACGTCCTGCACTACGACGACGTCGAGGACGTCGACTCGGTCACCGAGTTCACCGCTCTCGGCCTCGACTCACTGGTGGCCGTCGAGCTCAAGAACGCCCTGGAGTCGGCGTTCCGGCTGCCGCTGGCGACGTCGGTCGCCTACGACTACCCGTCCGCCAGCCTGCTCGCCGAGTTCCTGGACCAGCAGCTGGTGCCCGAGCCCGCGGCCTGAGGCCCGAGGCCCGAGGCCCACCTCCGGTGCCAGACGCCAGACGCCAGACGCGAGAGACAACAGACGGAGTGAGGTCATGATCGATCCCGATGCCCACACGCTGACGGCCAGGTCCGCGGTGCACGCCGCCCGTCGTCCCGATCACGTGGCCCTCATCTGCGAGGACCGGGAGCTGACCTACGCGCAGCTGCACCGGGAGAGCAACCGCACCGGGCACGCGCTGCTCGCCGCCGGGCTGCGGCGCGGCTCCCGGGTGGCCTACCTCGGTCGGGAGTCCGAGTACTACTACGACCTGGCGCTCGGCTGCGCGAAGAGCGGCACCGTGCTGGTGCCGATCAACTGGCGGTTGACCGCCCGCGAGGTCGACCACGTTCTGCACGACTCGCACGCCGAGATCATCTTCGTGGAGGAGGAGTTCCGCCCGGTCGTCGAGCGGGTGCGGATGGACCTGCCGCGGCCGGTGACCGTGGTGACGGTCGACACCCCGGACAGCAGGTCGGGTGGGTTCCTGGCCTGGAAGTCCGGCCAGCCCGACACCGCGCTCGACCCGGGCACCGGCCCGGACGACCCGGTGGTGCAGATGTACACCAGTGGCACCACCGGGCTGCCGAAGGGCGTCGTGCTGGCGCACCGCACCTACTTCGTCTTCATCGAGAACATCCGCCGGGCCGGCAACGACTGGATCGACTGGCTGCCGACGGACCGTGCGCTGATCGCCTTCCCCGGTCTGCACTCCGGCGGCATGGCCTGGTTCCTGCACGGTTTCGTGGTCGGCTGGACCAGCGTGGTGATGCGGATGTTCGTGCCGGAGGAGGCGGTCCGGCTGATCCGGCACCACCGGATCACCAACACCTTCGCCGCCCCGGCGATGCTGCAGATGATGCTGGACGAGCGGGGTGCCACCCCGGAGGCGTTCTCGTCGCTGCGCAAGGTGGTCTACGGCGGCGCGCCCATGCCGGCGGCGCTGATGCTGCGCTGCATCAAGGAGTTCGGCTGCGAGCTGGCGCAGATGTACGCCTCCGCGGAGACCGGCAGTGTGGTGACCGCGCTCGCCCCGCACGAGCATGTGCCCGGACACCCGAAACTGGGCACCGCGGGCCGGGCCTGCCCGGGCAACGAGGTGCGGATCGTCGACGAGCAGGGCCGGGCCCGGCCCACCGGCGAGATCGGCCAGGTGTGCGTACGGACACCGGCCCGGTTCCTGGAGTACTGGAACCGCCCGGACGCCACCGCCGAGACCGTCCGGGAGGGCTGGCTGCACATGCCGGACGCCGGCTACCTGGACCCGGACGGTTACCTGGTGATCTGCGACCGGATCAACGACATGATCATCGTCGCCGGGCAGAACATCTACCCGGTCGAGGTCGAGAACGCCATCCGGACCCACCCGGACGTGGTCGACGCGGCCGTCGTCGGGGTGGCGGACCCGCGGTGGGGCGAGGTCGTCCAGGCGGTCGTCGTCGCCCGGCTGGGCGTCACCGTCACCGGCCGTGACCTGATGCGCTGGCTGCGCGGCCGGATCGCCGACTTCAAGATTCCCAACCGGTACGAGTTCGTCGACCAGCTGCCCCGCAACCCCACTGGGAAGGTGCTGCGCCGCGAGCTGCGGGCCCGGGCCGGCGCGGCGGCCGCGGCCGGCGGGGAGACACCGTGAGCCCGCGGCCGCGCTGGTTCCAGCCGGCCGAGATCGATCCGGAGGCCGCGGTCCGGCTGTTCTGCCTTCCCCACGCGGGCGGTGGTGCGTCGACCTTCCACGGCTGGGCCCAGTACCTGCCCGCGGACGTCGCGATGCAGGCCGTGCAGCTGCCGGGCCGGCAGGACCGGCTCTCCGAGCCGCCGTTCACCCGGCCGGAGCCGCTGGTCGACGCGCTGTACGAGGCGTTGATGGACGAGCTGGACGACCGGCCGTACGCCCTGTTCGGCCATTCGCTGGGCGCGCTGCTCGCCTACCGGCTGGCGGTGGCCGTCGACCGGCGCGGCGGCCCCCCGCCGGTGCTCGTCGGCGCCGCCGGCTGGACGCCGCGGGGGTTCCTGGTACCACCCAAGGACAAGATCGACGCACCGCAGCAGGAGCTGGTGGACTGGCTCATCAGCCTCGGCTCGCTGCCACCGGAGATCTACACCGACGAGCGGATGCTCGCGATCACGATGCCGCCGACCCGGGCCGACCTGACCGTCTGCGCCTACCTGGTGGACGACGGCGCCCGGGTGCCGTGCCCGCTGGTCACCTACACCGGGCGGTCGGACACCCTGATGAGCGAGGGCGCCGTCAGTTCCTGGCTCGGCCGCGGAACCAGCTACCTCGGCAACCGCGAGTTTCCCGGCGGCCATTTCTTCGTCGAAGACTGCGGCCTCGCCATTGCCCTCGACTTTGTCAGCCACCTGCGCCACCACCTCGCCCCGGCCCGCTAGCACCGCTAGCACCGCTAGCACCGCGCGGCGCGGTTCACCGCCGGCCCGAGGCGGCCCCAGGCCCATCCCGTTTCGTTCCCGTTCGTTCGTCGCACACCCGAAGGAGTCACGGACATGATCCCGAACAGCGACTGGAACAACTTCGTCGACCGCTACATGGCCTCGTGGAACGAGGAGGACCCCGCCGCCCGCCGGAAGATCATCGACGAGATCTGGGCGGAGGACGGCACCTACTACAACCGGCTCTTCGTGGTCAGCGGCCGCGACATGATCGAGAACGCGGTCACCGCCGCGCACAACGAGTACTTCGCCAAGGGATTCTCGTTCCGCTCCCAGAACGACGCCTACGGCCATCACGGCGGCTGCCTCTTCGGCTGGGTGATGGTCAGCACCGCGACCGGTGCGGTCGACACCTTCGGCCGGGATTTCATCGTGACCAACGCCGACGGGCAGATCACCATCGACTACCAGTTCGGCATGAAGCCGCCGTCGCTCTGACCTGACCTGACCGGACCGGATCCGGCGTGGCCTGATCCGGCGAGAACACAGAAACCCGGCACCCCGGCACCCCGGCGGACGCGGAAGAGGGATCCCGATGCATGACCCGCAGGCACTGCTCGACTCGGGCGAGGAGGCCGTCGCGCGGATGTGCCGCCGCGGCCACTCCCTCGACCTGACGACCCTGGGCGAGCTGACCCGGCTGCGCCGCCGGACGGTGGACGCGGTCGGGCGCCTGCGGGCCGAGTCCAACCAGCTCGCCCGGGCCGGCCGGGACCGCGGCCGTTCCGGCGGGGTCGCCCAGGCCGAGGTCCGGACCCGGGCGCGGGAGCTCAAGGAACGGATCCAGCAGACGGAGGCCGAGCACCGCCTGGTCTGCGCCGAGCTGGACGGCGTCCTGCTGGCGATCCCGAACCTGCCGGCCGACGACATCCCGGACGGGAACTCGGCGGCGGAGGCGGTCGAGCTGTACCGGGTCGGCGCCCCGCCCGTGTTCGACTTCCCGGCCCGCCACCACGCCGAGATCGGGGAGCTCACCGGGGTGCTCGACATGCGCCGGGCCGTCCGGCTCTCCGGCGCCCGGTTCGCCGTCGCACGGGGCCAGGGCGCCGCGCTGGGACGCGCCCTGGCCGCGTTCTTCCTGGACGTCCACACCAGAGAGCACGGCTACACCGAGTACGCGGTACCGAGCCTGGTCAGCCGGGAGACGATGACCGGGACGGGACAGCTGCCCAAGTTCGAGCAGGAGCTGTTCCGGACCAGGGTCGGGGACCGCGATCTCTACCTCATCCCGACCGGAGAGGTGCCGCTGACCAGCCTGCACGCCGGGGAGATCCTCGACGCGGCAGAGCTGCCGCTCGCGCTCACCGGCCACACACCGTGCTTCCGGTCGGAGGCCGGCTCCTACGGCCGGGACACCCGGGGCATCCTGCGGCTGCACGAGTTCGCGAAGGTGGAGCTGGTACGCATCTGCGCGCCCGAGCAGTCCGACCAGGAGCTGGCGCTGCTCCTCGGGCACGCCGAGGAGCTGCTGCGCCGCCTCGGTCTGGCCTACCGGGTCGTCGTGCTGCCCGCCGGCGACATCGGGTTCTCCGCCCGCAAGACCTTCGACATCGAGGTGTGGCTGCCCAGCCAGGAGGACTACCGGGAGATCTCGTCCTGCTCGGACTGCGGCACCTTCCAGGCCCGCCGGGCCCGCATCCGGATCCGGGACCGCCGCGGCGCCACCGGCTTCGCGGCGACGCTGAACGGCTCCGGCCTGCCCGTCGGCCGCACTGTCGCCGCCATCCTCGAGCAGTACCAGCGCCCCGACGGTTCGGTCACGGTGCCCGACGTCCTCGTCCCCTACCTCGGCGGGCAGCGGCTGATCGAGATCACACCCCGGCCCTGAGCGCGTCGATCGTCGTCGCGTCCGCCGGAAAGAACGACTCGATCGTCAGCTCGGCGACGGTGACGTCGCGCGGGGTGCCGAACGTGGCCACCATGCAGAAGAAGGACAGCTCCCGGTCGCCGACCCGCAGCCGCAGGGGTACGAAGATGTCCCCGGCGCCCGGGACGGCGACCTCGGGCTCCTCCTCGTCGCACGGATAGCTCGACAGCTCGGCGTACAGGTCCGCCAGCCGACCGTCCGCCGCGACCCGCCGCCGCACGCGGCCGAGCAGGTGCGCCCGCCATTCACCGAGATTCAGGATCCACGGAGCCATTCCGAGCGGGTGCAGGGCCAGCCGCAGTGTGTTGACCGGCGGCGCCAGCACCTCCGGAGCGGCCAGGTCGGTGAACAGCGACAGGCTCGGATTCGCGTCGACAATGTTCCAGTCCCGGTCGACGACGACCGCGGGATACGGCGCATGGCCGGCCAGCACGCTGCGCACCGCTGTCCGCACCGAGGACATCTGCGGGGCGGTGAGCGAGGTCTCCGGATAGGCCGGCGCATAACCCGCGGCGAGAAGCAGGTCGTTGCGGTCCCGCAGCGGGACGTCCAGCTGGTCGGTGAGCCGCAGCACCATGTCGCGGCTCGGGCGGGCCCGGCCGGTCTCCAGAAAGCTCAGATGACGGGCCGAGACCTGGGCGTACGACGCCAGTTCCAGCTGGCTGAGACGTCGGCGCTCCCGCCAGAGCCGCAACAGCTCACCGACCTGCGGGCTACGGTACGTCCCGGCAATCGCCGTGGTCATGCGGCCTCCTGCCATCCGGCGGTCCTGATCGACACTGACCGTACGCCATGACAACGGACCGCAACCACATGTGTATCCCACAGACACCGCCGCCGGGCCGACACCTCCCTCGTGCGGAGGCACGGCCCGGCGGCGGGCTGCCTGTGGTGAAGGGCGGAGAGGGCAGGATTCGAACCTGCGTGGATCAGAGATCCTCCCAGACCGAAGCCCGGGCCCCGTTAGGCCGCTACGGAAACCTCTCCCAGAAACATGANGCGGATGGTGCGGGCGGTGCGACACGGCTCCTTCCTGACAGCCTTNNGGTGAANNGCGGAGAGGGCAGGATTCGAACCTGCGTGGATCAGAGATCCTCCCAGACCGAAGCCCGGGCCCCGTTAGGCCGCTACGGAAACCTCTCCCAGAAACATGATGCGGATGGTGCGGGCGGTGCTGGTGGTTCGGTGCGGTGCGGTGCGGTGCAGTTCGTTTCTTGCAGTTCTTACTGTGCACCCTTGCGCTGATGTGCCGCTGACGGCCGTCTGACGTCGTCCGCTGCCCGGGGCCGGCCGGCCCCGCACGGCGTCGAACCCTGGCTGCGCCACCCGCGCGGCGCCCATACTGATCCGTACCGTCATCACGGAGGGATGGAAGCTCACAGTGCGGCCACCGACCGGCAACGAGATCCGACCGACCGTGCCTGACCTGTTGGGGCGCTGCGCTCGGGAGTTCGGGTCCGCCGACTACCTCGTCTCGCTCACCGACCGGCTGACCTACGCCGAGGCGGAGGCGCGGTCCGCCCGGGTGGCCCGGTGGCTGCTCCACGAGGGCGTCGGCAAGGGCACCCGGGTGGGCCTGTTCTTCCCCAGCGGCGTCGAGTGGGCCGTCTGGTGGCTGGCGGTGAGCCGGATCGGGGCCGTGGCCGTTCCGTTCAGCACGCTGTACCAGCCGATGGAGATCGCCAAGGTCGCGCGGCTGGCCGATGTGCAGCTTCTGGTCGCGCCGACGACAGTGCTGAGCATCGACATCGCCGATCGGTTCGAGACGGCCTTCCCGGAACTGGCGGGGCAGCTCGCCGGGCAGCCGGCCGGTCAGCTCGAGCTGGCCGGCGCACCGTATTTGCGGCGGATCGTGCTGACCGGGCCGACGGACCGGGGCTGGGCCACCCGCTGGGATCCGCGGGACACTGCGATGGTGCGGGCCGGGCTGCTCGCCGCGGTGGAGACCGAGGTGACCCCGGCCGACCTGGCACTCATGGTCCACACCTCCGGTTCGACCGCCGACCCGAAGGGCGTGCTGCACACCCACGGCACGCTGGTGCGGCAGACCTCCACCTGGCCGGCGGCGATCCGCGGGCTCACCGGCGTCGGCCACAGGCCCCGCATCCTCTGCGCGATGCCGTTCTTCTGGATCGGCGGCATCCTGGCCGCGACCGGCGCTCTGCACGAGCCCGTCGCGGTGCTGGTGCTGGCGCGGCTGGAGGCCGGGGCGGCGCTCGACCTCGCCGAGCGGGAGCGTGCGAACGGCGTCGTCGGCTGGCCGGCGTTCACCCAGCGGCTGCGGCTGCACCCCTCCTTTCCCGACCGGGACCTGCGCAGCGCTCCCGCGCTCCGGGACGGACCGGTGGATCTCTCGATGGCGGGCGTCCCGGACGGCCATCCGATCCATCGCAGCCTGACCGAGTCCGGCGGGAGCTTCGCGTTCACCGAGACCGCGATCGTCGACGCCGACGGCGCGCCGGTCCCTGACGGGACGGTCGGCGAGCTGCTCATCCGCGGCATCGGCGCGATGGCCGGCTACAACAAGCGCGAACGCTGGGAGGTCTTCGACGCGGACGGCTGGTACCACACCAGCGACCGCGTCTACCGGAGGACGGGCGACCCTCGGCTCTTCTACGTCGGCCGGGACAGCGAACTGATCAAGGTCGCCGGGTCGAACGTGTCACCGCGCGAGGTCGAGGCCGTCCTCGAGGAGTTTCCCGAGGTGGCGCACTGCGTCGTGACCGGCGTCGAGCATCCTGACCGCGGGGAGGAGGTGTGCGCGGTCATCGTCCCGGCCACGGCGGGCATCGACGTGGCCGTGCTCACCGCCCGTGCCCGCGCCCGGCTGTCGAGCTACAAGGTCCCGACCCGGTGGATCGTCGCCGCGGACGACGAGGTGCCAGCCCTGCCGAGCGGCAAGCCGGACCGCCGGGGTCTCCGCTCCCTGGTCCGGGACGGCCGGTTGGCGTAGACACGCCTCGACACGGCGTGGCGAGGCCAGCCGCCTCGGGGTGGCAGCATGCGGGCCAGGGCGTCGGGTGGCAGGTGGAAGGGGAAGCGGAAGTATGTCGCGATTCCTGTTCGCCACGATCCCGGCCGTCGGCCACACCGTGCCCGCGCTGCCCATTGCCCGTGCCCTGGTCGAACGCGGTCATACCGTGCGCTGGTACACCGGCGCCGCCTTCGAGGAGAAGATCGCCGCGGTCGGTGCGCGATTCCGCCCGATAACGGACCCGGCCTTCGACTACAGCCTCGTCGGGCTGGATCAGCGCTTCCCGCGGCGCCGGGCACTGTCCGGGCTGAAGAAGCTGCGGTTCGACCTGGTTCAGGCGCTTGCGAAGCCGGCGCCGAACCAGGTACGGGACCTGTCGGCGCTGTTGCGGGAGGAGCCGGCTGACACGGTGGTCACCGACACCGCGTTCATCGGCGGGATACTCCTGCAGGAACTGGGCGGGCCGCCGCTGGCCGGATTCGGCATCAGCGTCCTGCCCTTCCCCAGCAGGGATCTCGCGCCCTTCGGCACAGGACTGGCTCCGGCCACCGGCCCAGCGGGCCGGCTGCGCAACAGGATGCTGGACGGTTTCATGGGCCAAGCGGTGTTTCGGCCGGTGACCGCCGAGATCAACCGGGCCCGGCAGGTGTTCGGCCTTCCCGCAGCAACCGGAACGATTTTCTCCTACCCGCTGGCCGCTGCGCTCTATCTGCAGTTCAGTCCGCCCAGCTTCGAGTACGGCGTCTCGGACCTGCCGGGCCAGGTCGCGTTCGTCGGGCCGCCGCGCCCGCCGGCCGATCCCGGGTGGCGGCCGCCGTCCTGGTGGGACGAGCTGTCCGGGCGCCGGGTCGTGCTCGTCAACCAGGGAACGATCGCCACCGACGCCGATCAGCTGATCCGACCGGCGCTGGCCGGGCTCGCGGGCGAGGACGTTCTCGTCGTCGCGGTCACCGGCGGCGGCGACCCGGCGGAGCTCGGACCGCTGCCGGCCAATGCGCGGGTGGAGCGGTTCATCCCGTTCGACCAGCTGCTTCCGTGGGTCGACGTGTTCGTCACCAACGGCGGCTACGGCGGTGTGCAGCTCGCGCTCTCGCACGGCGTCCCCATGGTCGGCGCGGGCCGAACGGAGGACAAGATCGAGGTCACCGCCCGGATCGCCGCCTCCGGCGTCGGGGTGAACCTGCGCACGCAGACCCCGGAGCCGGCAGCGGTCCGGGCAGCCGTCACCACGGTTCTCGGCGACTCCCGGTACGCCGCCGCCGCGCGCCGGATGCAGACCGAGATCGCGCAGGCAGGGCGCGAGACGCGGGCGGCCGAGCTGCTCGAGCAGCTCGCCGACGGATCGGCTCCGGGGCGGTTCGTGCCCCGTCAGGGAGGACGACGGTCGATCGACTCCAGGTCCAGCCACCGGGGCGCCAGGCGATGACGGCACCGCCTGGCGCCCCGGTGTGGTTGTCAGGAGCGGGCCGTCTCCCGGTCCTGGCCGGGCTGGCCGTCGTCGGAGGGGCCGGGGTTCTCGTCCGACGCGGTCGCCCCGTCCGGCGTGGTTGATGTTTCCTGCGTGGTTTCCGCATCCGGCGTGACGGCCGTGGCGGCCGTGCCCGGCGCGGTGCCCGTGCTCTGGGCGGGAACGGCGCCGTGGGCGACGGGCTCGTCGGCCGGTTCGACCGAGACGTGCGGGATGATGCGGTCCAGCCACTTCGGCAGGTACCAGTTCGACTTTCCGACCAGGTGCATCACCGACGGCACGAGCATGGTCCGCAGGACGAACGCGTCGAGGAACACGGCGGCGGCGAGCCCGGTACCGAATATCTTGATCGCACGGCCGGGGCTGATCACGAAACCGAGGAAGACGGCAATCATGATGATCGCGGCGGCGGTGATGATGCCACCGGTCTCAGCCTGCCCGACAGTCACCGACCGCTTGTTGTCCCGGGTGTGGATCCATTCCTCGTGCATACGGCTGACCAGGAAGACCTGGTAGTCCATGGACAGGCCGAACAGGATGGCGAACAGCATGACCGGCATCCAGGCGTCGATCGGACCGCCCGGCCCGGCGCCCATGGCTTCGGAGAGCCAGCCCCACTGGAAGATCGCCACGGACAGACCGAATGCTCCACCAGCCGCGAGCAGGTTCATCACCGCGGCGGTCAGCGGGATCACCAGGCTGCGGAAGGCGATGAGCAGCAGGACGAACGACATGCCGACCACGACCGCGATGAACAGCGGCATCTTCCGGGCGAGCACACTGGCGAAGTCGACGTTGATCGCCGTCTCGCCGTAGGCGTAGATCTGGTTCGGCGTACCGTCATACAGCGGGGGCAGCACGGACGACCGCAGGTGCCGCACCAGTTCGTAGGTCTTCTCCGACTGCGGTGACGTGGTCGTCTTGAAGGTCACGAAGGCGACGTTCTCCGCCAGCGGCAGGGGCGCCACGCTGGCCGGGTCGATACCCGGGGTGTCGGCCAGCACGGTGGCCACGCGCTCCAGGTAGGCCTCGTCCGAGGCGCCCGGGCCGCTCACGACTGCTTCCAGCGCGGAGTTGTAGCCGACGCCGAAGTCGTCGGAGATCAGGTCGTAGCCGGCCCGGGTGGTGGAGCTCTTGGGGTCGCTGCCCTGGTCGCTGGCGCCGAGCTGCAGGACAAAGATCGGCAGGCCGATCGCGATCATGATCACGCCCGAGACGACCGCGACGCCGATGCGCTGCCGGGCGACGAAGTCCGACCAGCGGGCCCACACCCCGACCTGCCGGTCGTCGATGAACTCACCGGCCCGCACCGCGGCCCGCTGCCGGCGCGGCAGCACCTTCAGGCCGAACAGGCTGAGCAGGGCCGGCAGCAGGGTGAGCGAGGCGATCATGGTGAGGCCGACCGCGAGCGCGGTCGCCACCGCCATGCCGTTGAAGAAGCTCACCCCGAGTGCGATGAGACCGAGGATCGCGATGCACACGGTCGTGCCGGCGAACAGCACCGCCCGGCCGGAGGTGTTGATCGCGTTCACGATCGACTCCGAGACGGGCATGCCACGCCGCAGGTTGCGGCGGTGCCGCGTGACGATGAACAGCGCGTAGTCCACGCCGACACCGATGACCATCAGCTCGGCGAGGTACGGGGTGATGTTGGAGACGTTGATGGCGTGGCTGAGGATGTAGATCGCGCCGAGGCCGCTGATGAGCGAGACGAGCGCGGTGGCCAACGGCAGGACGGTGGCCGCCACGGTGCGGAACACCAGCGCCAGGATGACGAGCGCGGCGCCGAAGCCGATGAGGACGGACAGGCCCGACCCCTCGCTCTGGCCGATACCGGTGAAGGCGTTTCCGGTGAACTCGACCTGAAGGTCGTCACTACGCAGTTCCACCAGCTGGTCGTAGACGTTCGTGAACAGCACGACGTCGTAGTGGTCGCTCTCCCAGGTGATGCTGAGCAGCGCCGTGGTGGAGCCGCGCGCGCTGTTGAGCAGCTGCGGGTTCCCCGGCGCGTCGGCCTCGACGTTTGCGCAATCAATCGACGCCCAGGGCGATGTGACGAGAGCCACATGGTTTCCCGAGCGGCATACCTCGATAAGTGCCGATTCCAGCCCCTCGGGGGCACCGGTGAACGCGCCCTCCTGGTTCTTGAGCACGACCGTGCCCGTGGCGCCGTTCTGGTTGTTCAGGCCGGCGCCCTCGAGCAGATCCGCCACGGACGCGGTCTCGGTGTCCGGCAGGCTGAAGGTGTCGCGGTACGAGGCTCCACCCATCGCGCCGGCGATACCCTGCGCCGCGACAACGAAGGCGATCCAGCCAACGACGACCAGCCATCGGCGCCGGACAGCGAATTCGGCGATCCGTTTCATCAGTTCTCCTGCCCACTATCCGGCATCCGGCGAACGACCTGGCACCGGCGATCAGATCCAAGTTGCTCACAAGCCTTGCACACGCTTCCCGGCAGCCAGTATGCGGATGGGGCAATGCGATCAGGCACCCGAGTTGTCGAATCGCGACGATGGTCGCGTACCCGACAGTGCGGGCAACTTTCTGCGACGTGGCGCCACGCTCGGCAGCGGGGTGGGCCGCCCGGCCGTCCAGGATTGACGCGCCGTGCGACCACCCTCCCGCGATGTCAGGGTGTCAGGTCAGATGGTCAGTTCGCTCACCGCAGAGGCAGGATCCGGACGATCCGCGGGGATGTCGCGGACGCGCCCGCGGCGGGGAAGGCCACGCTGCCGTCGGAATAGTCCTTGGCCTCCACGTAGGTGTGATCCGGCACCGCGATCACGAACTGGCCGCCCACGGTGTTGCCGGTGGTGGAATCAAAGACCTGGGCGGCGGTCGAGGAACCGGACCGCCAGGTCAGCAGCATCCGCCCCGCTCCGTAGGCAGCCAGGTGCGAGTGCTGGCTGCGAGCGGCGGTGACCACCGTCCGGTCGGACGCGCCCGTGGAGAAGTGCTCCAGCCGCACCTGGTTGCCGTTGCTCCAGGCTGTCCAGTAGCCCACGTCGCCGGCCAGCACGATGTTGCCGCCGAACAGCGTCCCGTCGCAGACCCCGGCGACGACGGTCTGGCGGGTGTCGGGCCGGGCGATGCGGCAGTTGTCGTCCGTCGCGCAGACCATCGCGAAGTGGCCGGTGCGGTCATCCCAGGCGAGGTGGGAGTCCCAGGCGTGGCTGCAGCCCCACTCGAAGCTGTCGTGCCCGGAGACCAGGGCGCCGGTGGTGGCGTTGACGACCTGCATCCGGTCGCCCTCGTGGATGTCGACGCAGGCGCCGTTCGCCACGGTGATCGCCGCCTCGAAGTAGGCGGCGTAGTTGGTGCCGTCGAAGGCCAGGGTGCCGTGGTGGTTGTACCACCAGACGAACAGGGCTCCGGGGTCGTAGCCGCCACGGCTGGCGCTCAGGTTCGTGACCTGGCGCTCCCAGACCTGCCGGCCGGTGTTGTCGAGGCGGACCATCCACATCGTCCTGGTCGGGCTGGACGTCCCGCCGCACAGCCGGCCGTTGCCCTGCGGGCCGGGGCGGGTCAGCAGCACCACCACGCCGTCCGCGTCCGCCCGGACGTCCTGCAGGTCGACGGCGTCGAGCGCGGTGGGGGTGCCGACCAGCTGGTCGGCACAGTCCAGCCGGCCGAGGCGGACCTTCACGTCGGTGCCCAGCCAGGCCAGCCACGACCCGCCACCCGGCACCGCGGCGATCGCGACCGGCAGCGGGTCGGTGTCACCCTGGGGCGCGAAGCTGACCACCGGCGACCCCAGGCTCACCTCGGTGATCCGCGTCGCCGGCGCGGCCCCCGCCGCCCGCCCGCAGTCGCCGGACACCGGTCCGGACGGGCCCGTGGTCTGCGTGGACGTCGGAGTTCCAGCCGCGGTGGGCGAGGACGACGGCGTGGTCGGACGAACCGTCGGCGAGGCGGGCGGGGTGCCTGTCGGGATGGCGGTGGCAGGCGGCTGCGACGGCGAGGCCGGCGGCACCGAGGGCGAGGCCGTCGGGGTTGCACCCGTGCCCCCTCCCCCGCCGGAGCCGACGGGCGCGCAGCCACCACCGATCGCGGCGACGGCGACGGCAACCAGCACCGACCTGCGGACCGCTTGTGTCAACGACATGTGTTGGGCTCTCCGTCGAGTCGGGTCCCCTCCCGCGGTGAAGTCGTTTCGTGACCGTGATCGGTTGCCCGGCCCGGCGGAATTGTCCGAGTGGCGATGTTGTCGCCGCCGCTGACGGCCCAGGGCAAGGAAAGGTGACGCACCGTGAAGGTCGAAGTGTGGTCGGACGTCGTCTGCCCGTGGTGCTACATCGGCAAGCGGCGGCTGGAGAAGGCACTCGACTCGTACGAGCACGCGGGCGAGGTCGAGGTCGTCTGGCGCAGCTTCCAGCTCGATCCCACACAGCGGCGCGGTGAGAACATCCCGACCTCGCAGATGCTGACGGGCAAGTACGGCGTCAGCCCGGCGGAGGCCGCGGCGATGAATGACCGCGTGACCGCGCTGGCCGCCGCGGAGGGCCTGGCCTACCGCCTCGACCAGGCCGTCACCGCCAACACCTTCGACGCGCACCGTCTCATCCACTTCGCGGACGCCCACGGCCTCGCCGACGGCGCGCAGGACCGTCTCCTGCGCGCCGCCCTGGTGGACGGCGCCGCCGTCGACGGGGTCAGAGGCGGCCGGCGACCGTGCGGGCCAGGTCCTCGAGAGAGCCGCGGTTCTCCGCGGGGTCGTTGCTGCGTACCAGGCTGACGGAGACGGAGAAGCCGTCCTCGGTGACGAAGACGGCGTAGTCCCCGACAAAGGTCTCGTCACCGACGCCGGGCAGCGGCTGGAGCTGGTGCCCGGTGTCGCGCTCGGCGGCGTAGTAGTTCTGCGCCGTCTCCCCGACGCGGACTTCGACCTGGGCGGTCGGACCGTCCGGCGGCGCGACGTAGGTGCAGGTCTCGTCCACCGCCTCCGCGCCGGCCAGCGGAGTTCCCGCAAGCTGCTCGGCCTCCGCCCGCGAGATGATGCCGCAGGGATTCGCTGTGCCGTCGGATGACGCCGCCGTCGCGGCGGTCATCGCCACATCACCGTCGGCGGTCCGTCTGCCGGAGTTGCCGCCGCCTGGCGCTCCCGCGGACTCCGCGGTCGACGGCGGCGACGCTGTCGCCTCGTCGTCAGCGGAGGCACCGCAGCCGGCCAGGCCGAGCGACGCGAAGATCATGAATGTCAGCAGGGCCACGCGTGTGACGACACGGACGCGACTGATGGCAGGACGGTACATGCGAGCCCCCCGATACCGACGTCCGCCGGCTCACCCCTGCGCCAGACGGGCAGGTGAGGACGGTACTCCTGTCCCCACCTGCGGCATAGGCCCGACCACGGCGCGGGCCGCGGGCCGCGGGCCCGGGGGACGTTACCCCGGCCGCACCAGGGTCGCCAGCTGGTCGGTGAGCCGTTCCGGGGGGAGCTGGCCGTCGACGGTGACGCCCTCGTCGGGGCCGAGGGGTTCGAGCACGGCCAGCTGCGAGTCGAGCAGAGTGGCGGGCATCCAGTGGCCGCGGCGTTCGGCGAGCCGCCGGCGCAGTTCCGGCTCGGGCACGTCGACGTGCACGAACAGGACGTCCCCCGCCGTCCGCAGCAGGTCGCGGTAGCTGCGGCGCAGCGCCGAGCAGGCGACGACACCGTCGGTGCACGTGGCCATCCAGTCACGGACGGCGTGCAGCCACGGCCACCGGTCGTCGTCGGTCAGCGCGGAACCGGCGGTCATCTTCGCCCGGTTCGCCGGCGGGTGCAGGTCGTCCCCTTCCAGGAAGGGACGTCCCAACCGCTCGGCGACGGCCGACGCGAGGGTGGACTTGCCGCAGCCACTGACCCCGATGACCACGAGCGCGGTCATACCGGAGGCCGTCCGGCCGGCGGACCCGGTACTCGATCGTGCAGAACCACCATGAGCGACGATTTTTGCATCGCCGGCGACCGGTCGAAGCGAGGGCGGCACCCGCGGTGCGGTTCCCGGTCACGGGCTGTCCGTCCTACAGCCTCAGGGCGGCCGAGGCGCTCGGTCTCTACACACTCGTGCGTCCACCCCCACGGTCATTCCGGTGAACTACGAAGGCTGGTCACACCCGCCGGTTCCGGCGCCGGGGCCGCCGGTTCCGCTGCAGCCGGATCGGTCCGATCGGTCCGATCGGTCCGATCGGTCCGATCGGTCTGATCGGTCTGATCGGTCTGATCGGTCTGATCGGTTGGAAGCGCGGGAGGATGCTCCGCGAACCAGCTGGCGGCCTGGCGCTGGCCGCGGAGGGCAAGCCCGAGCCGGCGGCGGATCACGGCCGCTCGCGTGTCAGGGCCGAACCTGGCGAGCACGTCCATCCCGGCCCTGAGGGCGATGCCCGGCACCCGCAGGACGGGACGTCCCGGCTCGAACGCCTGGTAGATCGAACGCACGGTGTGGCCTTCGGCCGGGTGTGTCACCACCGCCGGCGGGTCGGCCGCACCGACGAGGGTGGCGACCCCCGCCGCGACGGCGCCGACGTGTGCCGCGGCCACCGGTTGACTGCCGCCGCCCACCATGACCAGGGGCAACCGCCGCGGGAACGACGCGAGCGGGTAGGAGGGACGCCGGCCAGCCCCGTAGAGCGAAGGAATGCGGTAGATGGTTATCTGCGGGTCGCCGTCGCGGTCGCGGTCGCGGATCGCGGCCAGCAGCTGTTCGCCTCTCATCCGGGACACGCCGTACTCGTCGACCGGCGAGAAGGTGCCGCGCTCGTCCAGCACCGGCGCCAGGCCCTGGACCGCGACCGAGCTGAGATGGATCAGCTGCGGCACGCCGGCCTCCGCACAGGCCAGGGCCAGCAGCAGCGGCCAGGCCGCGTTCGCGCCGTGGAGCTCGTCGACAGTCCGCTGCCGGGCCGAGGGCAGGCCGGCCGCGTTGACGACGGCGTCGTGGTCGAGCAGGTCCAGCGCGACGCCGTCAACCTGCTCCGTCACCTGCTCAGCGGTCTCCTCAACCGTCGCCGGGGCCGCGAGCTGCCCGGAGGAGGCCCCGCGGCGACCAGGTGGAACCAGGAGGCGAACCGCCCGCAGCGGCGTGACGTCGTGGCCGCGGCGCCGCAGCTCGGCCGCTGTCGCCGCGCCGAGATACCCGGTTGCCCCGAACAGAGCGATCCTCGCCATTCGCACTGCTCTCCTTCACACGAGCGGGTGAACCGTGGCCTGTCCGCCGGATCGCCGGCATCCTCGCCACCTTCACGCGACCCCGGCAGATATACGTCACCGTCAGAGATCAGTCAACCACTTTTCGAACACTCTAGCCGTCACCCCGCGCGCCAGAGCCACCCTCAGAAGGACAGGCCGACACGCACGGCAATCTCCCCTCGACACTGCCCCTGGCTGTACCCGGGAGACCTACCCGGCCCGGCCCGTGGTGGACGCTTTCCGCCGACCGGTCCGCAGATCACCGAGGAGGCCCCGACCCGTGCGCATCGTGACGGTGGTACCCGTTGCGGACGCACGCCACGGCGGCGGTACCGGGAGCGCGGACTGCGGCTCACGTCCGGATTCGGGCGGCCGGGCGTGCAGCGGCGGAACCAGCTCGTAGTAAATCTCCCGGGGACGATGCGCGTCCTGCACCCATACTGGACCGACCGAGGAAGGGATACAGATGGATGACTCTGCTCCCGAACGCCACTGGGTCGGCTGGCACCGGCAGTACGACGTCGCGGGGTCGTCCCTGCACCGGCGCCTCGCTCTCGTCCAGCGGCGCATCCGGCAGACGTTGGACGCGCAGCCGGAGGGAGAGATCCGTGTACTGAGCATGTGTGCCGGCCAGGGCCGGGACATTCTCGGTGTACTGGCTGACCATCCACGTCGCGACGATGTGCGGGCCCGGCTGGTGGAACTCGACCCCGCACTCGCCGCCGACGCCGGGCACAAAGCACGTTCCGCCGGGCTGGGCGGGGTCGAGATCGTGGTCGGCGACGCTTCGGGCACCGGCATGTACGAGGGCGTCGCGCCGGCGCACCTCGCTCTGGTCTGCGGGGTGTTCGGCAACCTCGGCGACGCCGACGTGCGGCACACCGTCGAGCAGCTGCGCAGGCTGTGTCGGCCCGGCGCGACCGTGATCTGGACACGTCATCGCCGTTCGCCCGATCTCACTCCCTCCATACGGTCCTGGTTCGCCGACGCGGGATTCGAGGAGGTGGGCTTCGACGGCGAGGACGGTTTTCTGATCGGTGTCGGAACCCATCGGCTGGTCGGACCGACGTTGCCGTACCTGCCGGACCTTCGGCTCTTCGACTTCGTCGGCGACGGCGAGGACGCCCATCGATGAGCACGCACCCGTCGACCGGCGACAGGTGCCCGAGGGTGGCTCGGTACGCGTCACGCTCCTGAGCGCCCGGAGACGCCGCGTGGCGCCTCGCGTCCGTGGGCACTGTCAGCGGCCGGGGTTGCGGACGGCGATCGCGGCGTTCAGCGCGGTGGCGAAGCCGGTCCAGGCGAGGTACGGCAGCAGGGCCGCCCCGGCGAGACGGTCGGCTCGCCAGGCCCTGAGCAGGAGGGCGACATTGGCCGCGTCCAGGACGACGATCTCCGCGAGCGCGAGGTGAGGGCGCCGGGCCCGGAAGAACAGCGGCGTCCAGGCCGCGTTCAGGGCCAGATCGATGCCGTATGCCCGCCAGAGCCGCCCGCGCTGGTCATCGCCGGTGCTGCTGTCCAGCGCCTGGGCAGCGGCGAGGGCAGTCAGGGCGTAGAGCGGCGTCCAGACCGCGGGAAACGCTGCGCGGGGCGGCTGCCAGGCGGGCTTGTCCAGCGACAGGTACCAGGCCGAGTCGGGGCTTGTCGCGACCGCGCCGACCCCGGCGGCCACCACTGTTGCCAGGCTCGTCCTGGCCAAGGTCAGGCTCCTCATCCTGCTCTGGTACCCGCTGGAGCGAGGCTTGCCCGTCGGCCGGCCGACGGGGCCGATCCGCGGTCGCGATCTGCACGGAGGCGCAGGCCCGGCTCCCAGAGCCTGCGCCGGGAAGAGCATTTCCGGTAGCGGCCCGAGATGCATCGGTGCCTGGGGCGCACCGACCTTGACCGCCATCATTTCGGCCGCGTTCCCATAACACCAAAAAACACACCAGGCGAAAGGGATAAACTTTATCGCGTCAAAATTTCCAACCCCCAGGAGTGCCGCGCGACTGGGGACAGCGCGACTGGGGACACTATTCACCCAGAGGATATTCACCCAGAGATTTTGCGCTTTTGCAGATGACACCGATGGGAGAGGTAATCCTCTCGTCCACCTCTAAGATATAGCAGACTGGGGGGCTTGCGTCAAGACGCGGTTCGTACCTCAGAATCGCTGGCCGGGGCCGGAACTACGGAAGCGGGAATCACTTAATGCGGGTGTCGTTGTCGACGTACGGATCGCGCGGTGGCGTCGAGCCGACGGTGGTGGCTCGCGGCGCGGTTGCGGGCGCGGCGCGGACGTACGGGGGTGCGCCGCCCGACGAGGATTTCACGCAGCGGTCGGCAGACGTCGGCGCGCCACCTGTACCGTCCGGCCCGTCGGTGCGTGCGCCGGTGGCCGGGGAGACGCCGCCGTCGGCGGCAGGTCTGCCGGGACACGGTCGGCAGGGAAAGGCGGCCGGTGTCACCGTGACCCATGGGAGATCGTGTAACCAGGCGAGCCCGCCGAGCAGGGGCCACCCAGGCCCGGAACCAGAGGACTTACCAGGTCGGGTGACCTGAACCCACAACGGCCACGGCTCCACACCAGGCGAAGCTCTGCTCGCCACGGCTACTGGCCACCAGATTCGCCACGCCGCCACATTCGCCACGCCGCCACATTCGTCATGCCGCCACATTCGTCACGCCGGTCCAGGCGCCCTGCCATGCGCAACGGCTGCCAGCGACCTCACAACGGAGCTCATTACGTGAATCCCCTGACCACCAGCGCGTTCGACCTCCCCGAGCGCCTCGCAGCCAAGGCCGAGCCGGCGCTGATCGCCGCCGACGAGCAGCACTTCGCCGCCATCGCGGAGACGCTCGAGCAGTCGATCGCCGACCTGTCCGACCGCCTCGACATCGCGCGAAGGGCGCCCGGCGGCGCGGGCCAGCAGGCGTTGGACCGTGACCAGGAGGTCTACCGGCTGACGGCGCGCCTGCGCACCCTGCGCCGCTTCGGCCTGGACCTGTGCCTCGGCCACATGGTCGGCGCAGCCGGCATGGAGGGGACGGACGACACGACCGGCGTGTTCGGCTCCGAGCCCCTGTACGTCGGGCGGATCGGCCTGACGGACGGTGCGGGACGTCGGTTGCTGCTCGACTGGCGCTCCCCCGCCGCCGAGCCGTTCTTCGGCGCGACGCACGCGAACCCGATGGGCCTGGCGAGCCGCCGACGGTACCGCTGGACCCGCGGACGGATCAGCGACTACTGGGACGAGGTGTTCGCCGCCGACGGGTTCGAGGGGCATGCCGCGCTCGACGACCAGTCCGCCTTCATCGCCAGCCTGGGCGGCAGCCGCTCGCCCCGGATGCGGGACGTGCTCGGCACCATCCAGACCGACCAGGACGCCATCATCCGCGCCGGGTCCGACGGCGCGCTCGTCGTCGACGGCGGGCCGGGTACGGGCAAGACGGTCGTCGCCCTGCACCGCTCCGCCTACCTGCTCTACTCCGACCCCCGGCTCGGCCACCGCCGGGGCGGGCTGCTGTTCGTCGGCCCCCACCAGCACTACCTGGCCTACGTCTCCGACGTCCTGCCCAGTCTGGGGGAGGAGGGTGTGCAGACCTGCACGCTGCGGGACCTGGTGGCGGAGGGCGCCGCGGCGAGGGTCGAGACCGATCCGGACGCGGCCCGTCTGAAGTCGTCCGCGAAGCTGGTGCGGGCGGTCGAGGCGGCCGTCCGGTTCTACGAGGAGCCCCCCGCCCGGGGGATGACGGTCGCCACCCACTGGAACGACATCCCGCTGAGCGCCGACGACTGGGCCGAGGCCTTCGACGCGCCGGATCCCGACGTCCCGCACAACGAGGCGCGGGACGTCGTCCTGGAGGAGCTGCTCACGATCCTCGTGGACAGGCATGACGGGGACGCCCCGGAGCAGCTGCTGCGCAGGTCGCTGCTGCGGAACAAGACTCTGCTCACGGCGTTCAACAACGCCTGGCCGCTGGTCGAGGCGGCCGACCTCGTCAGTGACCTGTGGTCGGTACCCGCCTACCTGCGCCGGTGCGCTCCGTGGCTCGGTCCGGAGGACGTCCGGAAGCTGCAGCGCCCGCAGGCGCAGGCGAAGGCCTGGACGGTGTCCGACCTGCCGATCCTGGACGCGGCGCGGCAGCGGCTCGGCGACCCGGAGGTGGCGCGGCGCCGGCGCCGGCACACCGCCTCCGTCGCCGCGGAACGCGAGCGCATGTCCCGGGTGATCGACAACCTGCTCGCGTCCGACGAGGACGGCGAGGGGGCGATCACGATGCTGCACGGGCAGGACCTGCGGGACGCCCTCGTCGACGAGAGCGCGCTGCCCAGAGCCGACCCGGACCTGCTCGCCGGCCCGTTCGCGCACATCGTCGTGGACGAGGCGCAGGAACTGACCGACGCCGAGTGGCAGATGCTGCTGCTGCGCTGCCCGTCCCGCAGCTTCACGATCGTCGGAGACAGGGCGCAGGCGAGGCACGGCTTCACCGAGTCGTGGCGGGAACGGCTGGAGCGGGCCGGGCTCGACCGGGTCACCCTGACCTCGCTGAGCATCAACTACCGGACGCCGGAGGAGGTCATGACGGAGGCCGAGCCGGTCATCCGCGCCGCGCTCCCGGACGCCAACGTGCCGACGTCCATCCGCAGCAGCGGCATCCCCGTCGTACGCGGTTCCACCTCGGAGCTGGGCTCGATCCTCGACGCCTGGCTCGCCGCGCACGCCGACGGGATCGCCTGCGTCATCGGCGACCCCGCGTTCGAGGGGACGTCCCGCGTGCGGTCGCTGACGCCGGAGCTGGCGAAGGGACTCGAGTTCGACCTGGTCGTCCTCGTCGACCCGCAGACGTTCGGCGACGGCATCGAAGGCGCGGTCGACCGCTACGTCGCGATGACCCGCGCCACCCGCCAACTCGTCATCCTCACCACCTCCTGACCTCGCCCGGCCGGCACCCGCCCCGCCGGGCGTCCGGGCCCGAAACCTGGGTAGGCCCTGCCTCGCAGGCTGTGACCAGGTGAAGGGCGGGGCGGGCGTGACGGCGGCGAGCGAGACGAGGCGGGACGAGCGGACGGAGCCGGCCGGCGAGCGGGCCGACCAGGCGGACCGGCCGGGCGACGAGGCCGGGGAGCTGTTACTCGACGAGCTGACGGGCATCCTGGCCGACCTGCGGCGGGCGGAGCGGGCACGGAGCGCGGACGTCGAGGGGGTGCACCCGCGGCACCGGCCCAGTGCCCGGAACATGGTGCACTACCTGGCTCTGCGGGGCCGGGACCTGCGGCCGGTGCAGGAGGCGCTCGCCCGGCGTGGGCTGTCCTCGCTGGGGCGGTGCGAGCCGTGCGTCGAGGCCACGGTGCGGGCGGTGGTGGACGTCCTGCACGGGCAGCTGCGGCCGGGCAGTTCCGCCGAGTCCGCCGAGGCTGTGGAGGGCGACCGGGTGCCGACCTACGACGAGGGCTGGGACCGGATCGAGGCGAACGCCGGCGAGCTGCTGGGGCCGCCGCCGGCCCGGCACGGTGTGCGGATCATGGTCACGTTGCCGAGCGAGGCCGCAACCGACGCCGCTCTGGTGCATCGGCTCGTCGCCCGCGGGATGAACGTGGCGCGGATCAACACCGCCCATGACGGGCCGCGGGAATGGCGGGCGATGGCCGCCCATGTCCGGGCGGCCGCCGAGGAGCTGGGCCGGACCTGTCTGGTGTCGGTGGACCTGGCCGGCCCGAAGGTCCGGACCGGTCCGCTCGACCCGGGGCCGCAGGTGGTGCGCCTGCGGCCGGTGCGTGACCTGCGGGGGGCGGCGGTCACGCCGGCCACGGCCGAGCTGGTCGCGGTGCCCGACGGGGAGCACGAGGTGGTCGACGCGCCCGTGGCGGACTCGCGGGACGGGGTGGTGCGGGTGCCGGTGCTCGGGGCAGGCGACTGGCTGGCCCGGGTGCAGGTCGGCGACGAGCTCACCCTGCGGGACGCCCGTTCGTCCCGGCGCCGGCTGCGGGTCGTGGCGGTGGGCTCCGGCCCTGCGAGCACCGGCTCCGAGGACGCGGGCGAATCCTCTGCCGGGGGTGAGGATGCGGATCGTACGGAGTATCCGACGATCACCGTCGAGGCGTGGAAGACGACCTGTCTGGAGACCGGGCTCGAACTGCGGCATGGCGACGAGCGGTGCACGGTGGGTCCGCTGCCGCACCGGGCGCCCCACCACCTGGTGCGCCAGGGGGACGTCCTGCGGCTGACCCGCGATCTGTCGCCGCGGGCGGCCCGGCCCGGGGGGACGGGTCCCGACGATCCGGCCGGGCCGGCGTCGATGGGCTGTACCTTCCCGGCGGTCTTCGACGCCGTCCGCCCCCAGGATCCGGTCTCGCTGGACGACGGGAAGATCGCCGGTGTCGTCGAGGCAGTGGATCCCGAGGGCATCGACGTCCGGGTGCTGCGCGCCTCAGGCCGCGGCGGCGCGAAGCTGCGGGCGGACAAGGGCGTGAACCTGCCCGGGACCCGGCTCCCCCACGAGGGGCTGACCGGGGACGACCGGGACGCGCTGTCGGTGGCCGTGGAGATGGCCGACCTGGTCGCGATCTCGTTCGTGCGCGGCGCCGTCGACGTCGAGCAGGCGCTGGAGGCGATCAGTGCGGCCGGGCGGGGGGACGACCTCGGCCTGATCCTCAAGATCGAGACCACCGAGGGGTTCGCGAACCTGCCCGACCTGCTGCTGGCGGCACTGCGGGCTCCGCTGGCCGGCGTGATGATCGCGCGCGGGGATCTGGCGGTGGAGGGCGGCTACCAGCGGCTCGCCGAGCTGCAGGAGGAGATCCTCTGGCTCGCCACCGCCGCGCATGTGCCGACCATCTGGGCGACGGAGGTCCTGGACACGCTGGCGAAGACCGGCACGCCGGCGCGGGCGGAGATCACCGACGCGGCGATGGGGCAGCGCGCGGAGTGCGTGATGTTGAACAAGGGCCCGCACATCGACGAGGCGATCACCGCGCTCGACGACATTCTGGGCCGGATGGCCGGGCACCAGCAGAAGAAGACCCCGCTGCTGCGGCCGCTGCGGTCGTGGCGGGGTCGGGGTCGGGGTCGGGGCTGAGAAGTTCGGCCAGGTGGAGCGCGCGGCGGCCGCGCAGGTCGGCGATCTGGGTGCGGCAGGAGAACCCGTCCGCGAGGACGACCGCACCCGGCGCGGCGTCCAGCCCGGGGAGGAGATGCTGGCCGGCGACCGACACCGACACCTCGTGATGCCCGATCTCCACGCCGAAGTTGCCGGCCAGCCCGCAGCAACCGTTCAGTGTCGTGACCTGCGCGCCCGCACGTTCGAGCAGCGCCAGGTCGGCGGCCCAGCCGAGCACCGCGTGGTGGTGGCAGTGCGGCTGGGCGACGACCGTGGTGCCGGTCAGGTCGGGGGGCGCCCAGGTCGGCGTGGCGGTCAGCAGCTCGGCCACCGTGCGGGTGGCGGCGGCGACGAGCCGGGCTTCCTCGGCGTGGCCGGTCCGGCCGAGCAGTTCGACGGCGTCCGCGCGCAGCACGGCGGTGCAGGACGGTTCGATGCCCACGACGGGGATGCCGGCACGGGCGCTGGCCGCCAGTTCCGCCACGGTGCGGCCGAGGATGCGGCGGGCGGTGTCGAGCTGGCCGGTGGTGATCCAGGTCAGACCGCAGCAGGCACCCGCGGACGGGATCCGCGGCTGGTAGCCCGCCGCGCGCAGCACCCGCACGACCGCCCGGGCCGCCGCCGGCGTGAAGTGGTCGGAGAACGTGTCGACGAACAACAGCACCGGGGTGCCGGCACCCGGCCCGTCGGCAGCCTCGGGCCCGCCCACGAGCTGGTCGGCCCACCAGCGGCGGAACGGGGCCGGCGCGAACGCCGGGACGGTGCGGCGCCGGTCCACCCCGGCCAGGAACAGCCCGAGCCGGCCGAGGACCGGGAGCGTCGGCAGTGCGTTCGCCAGCCGCGGCGCCCGCCCGGCGAGCCGCGCCCACCGGGGCAGCCGGCCGAGGGTGTAGTGCGACCGTGGCCGCAGCCCGAGCCGGTACCCGGGCCGCAGCGGGCCCCGGCGCCGGTACTTCTGGTGCAGTGCCTCCGCCTTGTACAGCGCCATGTCGATGCCGGTCGGGCAGTCCGACGCGCACCCCTTGCACGCCAGGCACAGGTCGAGTGCGTCGTGGACGTCGGGCGCCCGCCAGTCCAGGTCGCCGCGCACGACGTCCTGCAGCACCCGGGCCCGGCCGCGGGTGGAGTCCTTCTCCTCCCGGGTGGCGAGGTAGGACGGGCACATCACGCCACCACCGGTGCGGGTGTCGGCCCGGCACCGGCCCACCCCGGTGCAGCGGTGGACGGCCTCCGCCAGGTCACCGCCATCGTGCGGGTAGGCGAAGGCGAGGTCCCGGCGGTAGGTGACGCCGGCCATCCGCACGTCGGCGTCGAACGGATCGGGGTCGGTCAGCACCCCGGGGTTGAGCCGGTTGTCCGGGTCGAAGGCGTGCTTGACCTCGCCGAACAGGCGGATCGCGTCGGCCGAGTACATCCGGGCGAGCAGCTCGCCGCGGGCCCGCCCGTCACCGTGCTCACCCGAGATCGACCCGCCGAACTCCGCCACCAGCCCGGCGGCGGCTGTCAGGAACTCCCGCAGGACCCGCAGCCCGTCGGGGCGGTCGAACGGGAAGTCGAGCCGCACGTGCATGCATCCGTCGCCGAAGTGGCCGTACGGCGCGCAGGTCAGCCCGTACGCTTCGACGAGCTCGTCGAAGCGCGCGAGGTAGGCGCCCAGCCGCTGCGGGGGGACCGCCGCGTCCTCCAGCCCCGGCCAGGCCGGGCGCCCGGACGGTGCCCGCCCCGCCAGCCCCGCGCCGTCCTCGCGGATGCGCCACAGCCGGGCCTGCTCGGCCGGGTCGGTCACGATCCGGGCCTGCGTCCCGAGGCCGGCCGCGGCGAGTGCGCCGGCCCGGTCGAGCACCTCGGCGCGGTCATCGCCCGCGACCTCCGCGAACAGCCAGGCGGCCCCGCGGGGCAGTGCCGGGACCGCCGTGTCACCCCGCCGGCCGCGCAGGACGTCGACCAGCCGCTGGTCCAGCCCCTCGCACGCCGTCGGGCCGAACGCCACGACCGCCGGCGCCGCCTCGCCGGCCCGCACGATGTCGGCGAAACCGATCGCGACCACCACCCGGTGCTCGGGATCGGTCACCAGTCGCACCGTGGCCTGGGTCAGCAGGCCGAGCGTGCCCTCGGAGCCGACGAGGGCCCGGCCCAGGTCGAACCGCTCCGGCAGCAGATGCGCCGCGGCATACCCGCTCAGCTGCCGGCCGAAGGTGTCGAACTCGGTGCGGGCCGCGGCGAGATGCCGGCCGGCCGCTGCGCGCAGGGCGGCCAGCAGCCGGGCGGGCCCGTCGACGACCGGCGCGCCGGCGGCGTCGTACCCGGTGCGCAGCGTCTCGCCCGACGCCAGCAGGTGAGTCATCGCCACCACGTTGTCGCTGGTGCGGCCGTAGCCGAGGGCCCGGCTGCCGCAGGCGTTGTTGCCGATCATCCCGCCGACGGTGCAGCGTGAGTGGCTGGACGGATCGGGGCCGAACCGCAGCCCGAGTGGCAGCGCCGCCCGCTGCAGCACCGCGTGCACCGTGCCGGGCTCGACGACGGCGGTGCGGGTGCCGGCATCGATCTCCAGCACCCGGCCGAGATGGCGGCTGAAGTCGAGAACGATGCCCCGGCCGATCGCGTTGCCCGCGATGGACGTGCCGGCGCCCCGGGCCGTGATCCCGACCCCGAACGCACGGGCGGCGTCCAGGACGCAGGCGACCTCGTCGACATGCCGCGGGCGCACGACGGCCAGCGGCGGGATGCGGTACAGCGACGCGTCCGTGGCATACATCGCCCTGGTGCCGGGGTCGTCGCGGACCTCCAGCCCGGCCGCCCGCAGCGCCGCGGGGACACCGGCGCGCTCGTCCGAGTCCGTCATACCCACCATGCTGCGCGGTCGCCTGACCGCCCGCGTCAGCGCCGGGCGTAGAGGCGCATCGTGATCGGGGCGAAGACGGCGACGAGGATCGCGCACCACAGGAACACCCACCCGAGCTGCCCCGCGGTGACGGTGTCGTGCATCAGCCCCCGCACGGCCGTCACGAGATGGCTGATCGGGTTGACGTCGACCGCCGCCTGCAGCCAGCCGGGCATGGTCTCCGGATCGACGTAGATGTTGCTCCCGAAGGTCAGTGGGAACAGCACCATCATGCTGGCGCCCATCACGGCGTTGGGAGTCCGCATCACCAGGCCGAGGATGTTCCACACCCAGGCCAGGCTGAAGGCGAACAGCAGCAGGAGCAGCACTCCCAGCACCACACCGACCACACCGCCGTCCGGCCGGAAGCCGATCGCCAGGCCGAGGCAGATCACCAGCACGGCGGCAACCGTGTAGCGGACGGCGTCGCCGAGCATCATGCCGACCAGGGCGGCCGGCCGCCAGACGGGCAGTGACCGGATCCGGTCGAAGACGCCCTTGGTGATGTCGGTGTTCAGGCCGACCCCGGTGTACATCGTGATCATGATGACGGTCGCGACCAGGATTCCGGGGAGGAAGAACTGGATGTACTCGTCGGTCGAGCCCGCCAGCGCTCCACCGAACAGGTAGCTGAACATCAGGGTCATCATGATCGGGAAGGCTGTGACATCGAAGAGCTGTTCCGGGACGTGCTTGATCCGCAGCAGCGCCCGCCAGCCGAACGTCACGCAGGCCGAGAGCGCGCTCGGTCGCGCCGGCCGGCTGCGCAGCGTCAGGGCCGCCCGCACCCGCTCGTCGATGCCGCCGGCCGGGGTGCGCGGCTCCGGAGTGGCGGACGGTGTGGCCACCGCGGCGGCCGGATCCGCCACGGCACCGGTCGAGGCAGCACTTCCTGTGGCGGCCTCGGTCGAGGTGGCGTTGGTCGAGGCGGTGGTCATGCGACAGGCTCCTTCGTCGTCGCGGAGGCGGTGGGCAGACCGGCGCCGGCGGCTTCGGAACGGCCACCCGGCCCTCCGCCCGCATCGGCGGGGTGGCCGGTGAGGGCCAGGAAGACCTCGTCCAGGCTGGGCTGGCCGAGGGCGAACTCGGTGATCTCGAACCCGGAGCGGGTGAGCTCGGTCAGCCCGCGGGCGACGAGCTCGGCGTCCGAGACGGTCGCGGCGAGGGCGACCGGGTCGGAGGCCAGCTCGACCGGCACCCCGAGCACCGCCGTCAGCAGCCGCGCCGCCTCCGGCCTGCGCTCGGCGTCGCGCAGCCGGACGTGCACGGCGCCGCCGCCGACCCGGGCCTTCAGGTCGCCGGAGGTTCCCTCGGCGATCACCCGGCCGTGCTCGATCACCGCGATCTGGTCGGCCAGCTGGTCCGCCTCGTCGAGGTACTGGGTGGTGAGCAGCACCGTCGTGCCACCCGCGACCAGGGCGCGCACGATGTCCCACACCTGGTTGCGGCTGCGCGGGTCGAGGCCGGTGGTCGGCTCGTCCAGGAACAGCAGGTCAGGGGAGACGATGATGCTGGCGGCGATGTCGAGGCGGCGCCGCATCCCGCCGGAGTAGGTCTTCACCTGGCGGCCGGCGGCCTCGGTCAGGTCGAACGCCGTCAGCAGCTCGGTGGCCCGTTCCCGCGCGCCCGACCGGCTGAAGCCGAGCAGGCGGGCCAACAGGATCATGTTCTCCGTACCGGTGATGTCCTCGTCGAGCGAGGCGAACTGGCCGGTCAGGCTCACCCGGGCGCGGATGGCGTCGGCCTCGCGAACCACGTCGTGCCCGAGCACCCGCACCGTGCCGGCGTCCGGCGCGAGCAGGGTCGCCAGGATGCGGATCGTCGTCGTCTTGCCGGCGCCGTTCGGCCCCAGCACGCTGTACACGCCGCCGGCGGGGACGGCCAGATCCACCCCGTCGACGGCACGCGTCTTCCCGAACGTCTTGACCAGGCCGGCCACCTCAATGGCCAGGCGGTTGTCTGACATGACCTCGTTGCTCCTGCCGTCGCCTGCGGTCTGGGACCAGGTGCGGGCCCGCGCGGCGGAGCTCCGCCGCGCCGGACTCGCCCCGGCCCCCGAAGCATGCGCGGCGGGACCGACAGTTTTTCGCCCCCGCCGAGCGGAGGATCGACGCGCAACCGCGTGCGCGCACGGCCTGGTGCCGGCGGTGCCGACACCAGCATGCGGGGCCGGCGGTAGGCCGTCCAACGGATTTCAGGGCTCCTGGCAGCGCCGAAGGCCCTCCGGGCTGTAGCAGGGAAGGTGCCCCTCTTCCTTCATGAGGCCCCGGCCCGCGTCCTGTGTCAGGTAGGTGAGGAAGCTGGAGACGAGCGAGTCCGCGGCCGGCCGACCGTAGGTGAAGGCGTACTCGATCTCCACGAAGGGATAGGAGCTGCGGCCGATCTCCTCGATCGACGGCGCCTGCCCGTCCAGGCTCACGGTGTGCAGGCCGGTGACGGTGCTGGCGGTGCGCAGCTCGCTGTAGCCGATGGCTCCCGGCAGGCGAGCCACGGTTCTCAGAACCCGGTCGGTGCTGTCGAGCTCGCAGCGGATGACCGTGTCGTGCGGCGAGTTCCGGTGTTCGCAGTCCAACGAGCTGAAGGCGGGTTCACCGCGCCCGTCGAGGACGCGCCGCCGGAACAGGTCACGCGTGCCGGAGTTGGCGTCCCTGCTCACCAGCCGGATCGGGAGACGCGGGCCACCGAGCTCGCTCCAGTCGGCGACATCCCCCCGGTAGATGCGGCGCAGCTGCTCGAGGGAGAGATCGGTGATCGGCACGTCGTCGTTCAGCACGACCGTGAAGGCGGAGACCGCGACACGCTCCCCCTCCAGGTTCGGGTCGAGATCGGATCCGGCACCGTCGCGAATGGCGATCACCGGCGGCACGCCGTTCGCGGCCTCCCCGGCATCCACGAGTTTCTGGATTCCCTCGTTGCTGCCGCGCGCGTCCACCGTGATCGTCGAACCTGGGCAGTCCGCCTCGTACCGGGAGGCGATTTTCTGGACGACCGGCGCGAAGGCGGTCGAGCCGGTCACTGTGAGAGTCCCGGTCTCGCATCCGATGGGCCCGGGGGCGTCCCCGCGCACGACGATGATGGCCGCCAGCACGGTCACGCACACGGTGAGCAACACGGTGATCAGGCGGGCGGCCCGGCTGAACAGCGGCAGTTTGTCGTCGACGGTCGTGCTCCGGTTGGGGACCACGGCGCCATCCCGGATCCCGCCGCCGACCCGCACGGCGTCGCCGACACTCCCGCCGGTGAGCAGGACGAGCAGTTTGTAGTGCTGACCGCGGTTGAGCGGGACCTTCGGGAGGTAGATCGTGTTGCTGCTGTCCCGCATCACCCGCGACGGCACGAAGTGTTCCATCAGGTGCTCGGCGTCGGGCTGGGTGACGGTGACAGCCACACCGCGGACAATGCGGCCGGTGAAGACGACGGTGAGTCCGTGCAGGTCGCGACTGGTGTAGTCGGTGTCGGCGACACTCTCGGCGCCGTCGTTCTCGACCCGCAGCAGGACGAGCGTGGCATCCGCCATGTCGGGAAGGTCGTTGAACAGGCCGAGCCGGATATCCGCCTGCCCCGCGCCGCTGCGGTTGTCGCTGCCCACCGGCAGGTCCATCTGGACGCGGTAGCCGATGCGCCGGCGGCGCGGCACCCGCCGCTCGTACCAGACGACCGCGAAGGACGCGGCGATACCGAGTACTGCGGTCAGGATGGCCACGGAGTTCTCGGCACTCAGCCAGCCCACGCCTCAGTTCACTCCCGTTTTTCCGCACAACCGAACCGTCGGATCATCAAGGTAGGGGTTTTCGGGAAGCCGGAAGCAGCCCGGTTCGGGCGGACATCGGAAATTCGTCGTGAGTTCATCCGGTCACCCGGTGCCGGGCGGTCACCCGGTGCCGGGCGGTCACCCGGTGCCGGGCGGATAGCCGACGCGAGACGGCCACGGCGAACCCGCGGGTGTTACTCCGCCGGGTAGGCCGGACCGCCCCGTCGCAGAAGCTCGGCGAAGGAGGTCGCCGGGCGGCCGGTCAGCGCCGGGACATCGTCCGTGACGGCGGCGAGCTCACCGGCGGCGATCGCCGTGTAGGTCGAGACCCAGGCGTCGACCTGCCAGCCGGGCGCGCCGTGGACGGCCCGGGAGGCGTACGCCTCGGCGACCGTCTCGGGCCGGTAGGTGATCGGGCGCCCGGTGGTCTCGGCGAGCAGCGCGGCCACGTCATGGAGGGTCGGCGCCTCCGGGCCGGTCAGCGAGTAGGTCACGCCCGCGTGCGGGGCGGGTTCGCGCAGCACGGTCACGGCGGCGTCGGCGATGTCGTCCTGGGCCACGACCGCGACGTGCCCGTCCGCGGCCGGGCCGCGGATGACGTCGCCCGGCCCGACCAGCGCGGGCAGGAAGTCGGCGTAGAGGTTGTCGCGCAGCACGGTGTACCGCAGCCCGGAGCCCTGCAGGTGCCGCTCGGTCGCGGCGTGGTCCCGCCCCAGAGTGAAGGTGCAGTCCGGCGCCGCCCCGTAGAACGAGATGTAGACCAGGTGCTCGACGCCGGCCGCGGCCGCCGCGTCGATGAACGCGGTGTGCTGGGCGACCCGGTCGGGAGCCTCCGCGGCGGAGACCATCAGGACCGTCGCCACTCCCGTCAGCGCCGCGCGGGCCGCTTCGGGCTCGCCGAACGCGGCCCGGGCGACCGTCGCCGCCGGGAGCTGCGGCGCCCGCGCCGGATCCCGGACCACCAGCCGCTGGGCGACACCCGCCGCGGCGAGCCGGCGCGCGACCCTGCCGCCGAGGCGCCCGGAGGCCCCGGTGACCGCGATCAGCTCCGGACCGGTGCTCATCGCGCCGCGGAGGTGGGCTGCGGGAGAGGTGCTGCTGTGGACGCCACCACCCGACGCTATCAACGCCGGTGCCGACGGCCGCCGTCCTCAAAGGGTTTCGGACCCGTCCGCAGCGGCGACGATCTCGCGCAGGGCGGCCACGTGCGCACGGAAGGCCACCCGGCCTTCCGGTGTCAGCCGGGCCCGGAGCCGCCGGCGCCGCCCACTCGTCTCACGGTCGAGGTGGATGTACCCGACGTCCTGCAGGGTGGACAGTTGTTTCGACAGCGCCGAGTCCGACAGCGAGAGCTGGTCGCGGATGTAGGCGAACTCGACCCAGTCCGCGGCTGCGAGCAGCGCGACGACGGAGAGCCGGGTGCCCGGATGGATCACCTCATCGAACCGCGCTTCGGTCACGGGGCGCCGGCCAGGCGCGCGGTGCGCCGGAACCGCCCGATCAGCATCGGCCCGCCCAGCAGCACGATGACCGCTGCGAGCACACTGGCACCGGTCGCCGGGTGGCCGCTCCCGTCGGCGGACAGCGCGAACGCGGCCCCGACCGTCACGCCGGTCAGCAGCACGAGGCCACCGAGCACCGCGATCGTGACGCGACTGCCCGTGACCTCGGCCCGGACGCTGAGCTCACCGCTACCGTGCCGCCCGCTCACCACCCGCGGCGCGACAGCGGCGTGCAGCGCACCGAACAGCAGCGTCGCCGTCGAGGTCACCCATGGGTTCCCCAGGTCGCCGAGGATGCCGAGCACCACCCAGCCGGCCGCGACGAACCACCAGTACCAGGCCGGGACGGCGATCCGCTCCACCACGCTGCGCCGGCCGCGTTCGACCGCCGCGAGGGCGACACGCGCCTCCTGTGCGGACACCTCATCCATCACCTACTCCTTTCCTGGTAGGAAACTCACACTAGAGTTTCCTACCAGGAAAGTCAATCCGCGAGCATCCGACCCCGGCGAACGGCGAGACTCGGAGAAACCATGACAACCACTCCCCCGCCCCGGCCACCGGCCCCGGCCCGGATCCCGATCCAGCCGGCCGCGCTCCAGCGGGTGCGTGGCGCGCTGCTCGGGCTGGCCGCCGGCGACGCCCTCGGCGCCACGCTGGAGTTCATGGCGCCCGAGGAGATCCGGGCCCGCCACGGCGTCCACACGGAGATCACCGGCGGCGGCCCGTTCGGCTGGCGCCCCGGTCAGGGAACCGACGACACGGATCTGACCATCGCCGTCGCCCGCACCTACGCCGACGGCTACCGGCTCCCGACGCTCGCGGAGCACTTCCTGCGCTGGTACCGCGGCCGGCCCCGCGACATCGGCCGGATGACCGAGTCCTCCCTGAAACGCATCGCCCGGGGGGAGGAACCGCTCGCCGCCGGTGCCGCCGCCCTGGTCGCGGCCGGAGGTGGCGGCGCCGGCAACGGAAGCCTCATGCGCGCTCTTCCCACCGGCCTGGCCCGCGCCCACCCGCCCACCTGCGCCCGCGAGTCGGCCGAGATCAGCGCGGTCACCCATGCCGACCCGCGCTGCGTGCACGCCTGCGTCGCCTACACCGCGATCGTCTCGGCGCTGATCGACGGCGCGCCGGCCCGCGCCGCGCTCCGGGCCGGCTGCGACGCCGTCCCGCCCGTGCGGCACCGCGAGGTCGACGCCGCCCTCGCCACCCCCGCGGCGACCCGGCTCGACAGCCTTCCCACCAGCGGCTACGTCATCCACTCCCTGGCCACGGCGGTCTGGGCGCTCCAGCAGTCGGCGCCGCTGGGCGACCTCCTCGTCGCGGTGGTCAACCGCGGCGACGACGCCGACACCACCGGTGCGATCACCGGCGGCCTGCTCGGCGCCCGGGACGGCGCGGACGCCGTCCCGGACCGCTGGGTCCACACGCTGGAGTACGCCCCGGAGATGGACCGGCTCGCCCCGGTGCTGCTCGCCCTGCGCGACCACCCTCCGGCCATCCTCGATCAGGCAGATCAGGGGGAAGACGATGCGGATCCTGTTCAGCGGTGAGGTGTCGGTTCACTACAGCCAGCTGACTGTCGAGAGCCAACGCGACTCTCTGATCCCGGACCTGTCGACAGCCTTCCACGGCCATCAGAACGGCCTGTGCGGAAGCGCTGTCGCGGGTGCGCTTTTCCTGATAACAGGGCTGCATACAGGTCGGGTCGGATTCACCGTCGAGCTTCACGACGGACCACCGCCGATCGACGGCTCCTGGGAGGAGATCGTCGAGGTCTCCTACGAGCCGGCGTCAGCCGACGTACTGCTGCTGCAGTGGGCCGGCGAGGCCTGGTGGCCGCTGGATCTGGACCAGACCACCTACCGAGTCCGCTACAGCGGCGCGGGGATGGATGCGGCGAAGGCCGCTGACACGAGGCTCTCCGACACGCCCCAGCTTGACCGGTACCGCCTCCAGTTCTGGCCGGGTCCCGCCGCCCCGGACCGGGTGATCCGGCAGACCAGCGCCATCGCCGCCTACTGGCACGCCGCACGGCCCGGATGAGGGCCGGATGAGGGCCGAAACACGGCCCTCATCCGGTGGTTCAGCCCGGCTCCCCTCCACGATGACGCGAGCTGCTGGTGTCTCAGTCCTCGATCGGGGTCACGCCGACCGCCTCGTACGTGGTGGGCTCACCCTTGGCGTCCAGGGTGGTGAGGAGTCCGCCGCGGGAGCACTCGGCCGGAGTGGCCGGGTAGGCCTTGCCGTTGCAGCGGAAGCGCAGGCCGGTGGCGCCGGGCAGGTCCTTCTCCGGCATCCCCTTGATCGCGGCGGTGACGGTGGCCGGGGTGATCTCGCCGGTGAGGTCCTCCAGCGCGGTGTGGAATGCGGAGAAGGTGATGAACATGGCGGCGGCACCGGCCTCGGTGACGTCGATGTCCTTGTCGTAGGTGTCCACCACGGCGTTGAAGACGCGGATCGCCGGGTCGTCGGAGCCGATCGGGGCGGTCGCCGTGATGGTCATGCCCTCCAGGAAGTCACCGGGCACCGCCTCGCGGGTCGCATCGGTGATGCAGTGGGCGATGGCCGCCAGCGGGCCGTCGTAGCCGACCGAGCGCAGCCCGTTGAACGCGCTGATGCAGAAGGCGTCGCTGCCGACCACCTGGACGATGCCGGGGTCGCCGTCGACGAGGCGCTGCATCTGCGGGGTCATGTCGGCCGTGCCCGCCGGGATCTGGATGACGTCCAGCTCGATGCCCTCGCTCTGGAACATGGGCCGGGTGACCTGGTAGAGGCCGGTGGTGACGGGCAGGTCGATCGCGACGACCGTGACCTTCTCGGCGCCCTCGTCCTTGGCGACCTGGACCGGGAGCGTGACGAGCGGGAAGAACTGGTCGCTGAGGATGAAGGTCGACTCCGGGTCGCCCAGCGAGCCGGCTCCGTTGGCGGTGTAGAACATCACCGGCACGTGCGCGGCGTGCAGCGGCTCCCAGATCTGCTCGCCGGCCCCGGAGGAGCCGACGACGACGGCGACGACGTCCTCCTCGATCATCCGGTTGGCGCAGTCCGTCGCCTTGGCCGGGTCGGCCAGGGCCTCGCACTGGACGAGTTCGATGGGCCGGCCGGCGATGCCGGAACGGTGCTCGTTGAGGAAGCTGGCGGTCGCCTCGGCGACGTCGAACTCGTAGGAGAGGTCCGCGGCGGGACCCTGGCCGTCCGAGACGATTCCGATCCGGACCGGTTCACCCGATGTCGGGGTGGCCGGGCCCAGGGCCGCCTGGGCCTCGGTGGTACCGCCCGTGGCCGGGCCCTCCTCGTCGTCGTCGCTGCCGCAGCCGGCGAGGAAGATGCTCGCGGCCAGCGCACCGAGCGCCCCCAACGCCGCTAAGCGCGTGCCCGCCGTGTGCGCCGCGGGCCTCCTGCGCCCGGACCGGTGCCCGGAGCTGCCGAACACGATCCCCGGATCCTGCATGGTGATGTCCCCCATCTCGCGGTAGGTGCCGTGCCGCGTCATCGGTCGGGACGTCTGGTTCTCCGCGGGATCCGCCGTTCGCCCGCGGGGCCGCGCTCGTGCCCCCGCACGCCCGCACGGCCCGTCGCCCCAGCCAGCCGACCCGCTGAACCGGACCGCCGGTCCGATGCGCACGGCTACCGTACGGACCCACGGTCCGTTTCACAAGAGAAACTTAAGGAAAGCCGCAGGCTGGACGGCTGTGGCCAACCGGGGCCGCAACACGCCAGGTCACGCGCCGGCCGAAAACGAGTTTCGGGCCCCCCGGGACGGCGGCTATCGTGGACCGGCGGCCCGTGCGGGAGGCCGGCAACCTACCTCGAGGAGCCAGGGCGTGGAGGGCGACGACGACATCTCCGGGTGAACCCCGGAGAGCCGCCGGCCGGGCGGGCGCGTGCTGGCGCCGCCGTTCGTGCCGGTGTGCAGTCCTGCGTCCGTTGCCGATTCCGCCGGGCACCACCCCCACCGCTCGATGCCGCCACCGCTCGATACCGCCACCGCCTGACTGGCTGACTGTCCGTCTGACTGTCTGTCCGTCTGACTCGCGGTGAGCGCGTGGCTGTCGGGGGCCGCCGCCCGCGCACACGCGATCCGAGGTCCGCCGCCCGCATGTCCTCCCACAGTGCCGCCACCCGTCCGTCCGGACGCACACCCGACTCGTCCGTGGTCTGCTCGGGCCTGTCCTTCTCCTGGCCGGACGGCACACCCGTCCTCGACGGCCTCTCGTTGCGCGCCGGAGCCGGCCGTACCGGCCTCGTCGCTCCGAACGGGGCCGGCAAGACCACGCTGCTCCGGCTGATCGCCGGCGAGCTGCGCCCCGCCGCCGGCACCGTCACGGTCGCCGGCACCCTCGGCTTCCTCCCGCAGAACCTGCCCCTGGCGGACGCGGACGCGCTCACGGCCGCCGAGCTCCTCGGCATCGCCCCGGTGATCCGCGCGCTGCGGGCGCTGGAGGCCGGCGACGCCGGCGAGGAGCACTTCACCACGATCGGCAACGACTGGGACGCCGAGGAACGGACCCGCGCCGAACTCGACCGCCTCGGCCTCGGCGACGTGTCGCTCGACCGGCCGCTGGGCACCCTCAGCGGCGGCCAGATCATGTCCCTGGGCCTGGCGGCGCAGCTCCTGAAACGCCCGGACGTCCTGCTGCTGGACGAGCCGACGAACAACCTCGACCAGACGGCCCGCCGCCGGCTCCAGGCCGTCGCCGACTCCTGGGCTGGCTGCCTGCTCGTGGTCAGCCACGACCGCGCCCTGCTCGACCGGATGGACCGCATCGCCGAGCTCGACCGCGGCGAGATCCGCTGGTACGGCGGGAACTTCACCGCCTACGAGGAGGCGGTGCGCGCGGAGCGAGCCGTGGCGGAACGCGGCGTCCGCACCGCGGAACGGGACGTCCGCCGGGAGAGGCGCGAGCAGCAGCAGGCCCGCGAACGGGCGGCCCGGCGCGCCGGCACCGCCGCCCGCAACCTCGCCGACGCCGGGCTGCCGAAGATCGTGGCCGGGCGACTCAAGCGGTCCGCGCAGGAGTCGGCGGGCCGTGCCCAGGAGACGCACTCCGCGCGGGTCGGGCAGGCCCAGGCCAGGCTCGAGCGGGCCGAGGAGGCGCTGCGCGACGACCCGCTGCTCGTGCTCGATCTGCCGGCGACCCGCGTGCCCGCCGGGCGGACGGTGTTCACCGGGGAGCGGATCCAGGTCCGGTACCACGGACAGGACGTCTTCGCGGGTGACGGGATCGACCTGACCATCCGGGGCCCGGAGCGGATCGCGCTCACCGGCCCCAACGGAGCCGGCAAGTCCACCCTGTTGCGGCTGATGGACGGCGGGCTGGCGCCCTCCGGCGGGGAGATCCGGCGCGCCGACGGGCGGTGCGCCTACCTCTCCCAGCGCCTCGACCTGCTCGACCCCGACCGCACCGTGGCCGAGAACATGGCCGCCTTCGCCCCGCAGGCACCACTGGCACAGCGGAGGACCCTGCTGGCGCGCTACCGGTTCCGCGGGGCCGCCGCCGACCGACCGGTCGGCGCGCTCTCCGGCGGGGAACGGCTGCGGGCCACCCTGGCCTGCGTCCTGCACGCCGAGCCGGCGCCACACCTGCTCCTGCTGGACGAGCCGACCAACAACCTGGACCTGGTGGCCATCGGCCAGCTGGAGGGCGCCCTCGACGCCTACCAGGGCGCGTTCGTCGTCGTCAGCCACGACGAGCACTTCCTGCGACGGATCCGGGTGGAGCGCTGGCTGCACCTCGACGACGGCCGGCTCACCGAGCCCTCCGCGTAGACGGGGCCGAATCGGGAGACTTCGGCGCTAGGTTGGGAGAGTGGTCAGAGGGGTTGGGTTATGAGCAACGTGGAAGAGGCACCGACCGAGATCCGGTGCCAGGCCGAGAAGTCCGCCAGCCCCGGGGTGGAGATCATCACCCCGCACCGGGTGCCTCTCGGCGGCGGCCTGGAGGTACGGCGCACCCTCCCCCGGCACACCCGTTCCATGATCGGCGCGTGGTGCTTCGCCGACCACTACGGCCCGCACGACGTCTCCGCCGGTGGCGGTGGGATGAACGTCCCGCCGCACCCGCACACCGGGCTGCAGACGGTGAGCTGGCTGTTCGAGGGGGTGGTCGAGCACCGCGACAGCCTGGGCACGCACGCGCTGGTCCGGCCCGGCGAGCTGAACCTGATGACCGGCGGCCACGGCATCTGCCACTCCGAGGTGTCCGCGCCGGGCACGGCTGTCCTGCACGGGGTGCAGCTCTGGGTGGCGCTGCCCGACGCGCACCGCGACGCCCCGGCGAACTTCGAGCACCACACCCCGCCGGTCGTCGAGATCGACGGCGCGGCGGTCCGGGTGCTCCTCGGTGAGCTGGCCGGCGAGCGGTCTCCCGTCCCGACGTTCAGCCCGCTGCTCGGCGCGGAGCTCGTCCTGCCCCCGGGCGCGCGCCTGCGCCTGCCGGTCGATCCGGGCCACGAGCACGGCGTCCTCGTCGACAGCGGGACCCTCGAGCTCGCCGGGCATCCGGTCGCGCGCGGTGAGCTGGGGTTCGTCGCTGCCGGCCCCGCGGGCCTGGAGCTGGCGAACCCCACCGGCACGGACGTCCGCGTGGTGCTGCTCGGCGGTGCCCCCTTCACCGAGGACATCGTGATGTGGTGGAACTTCATCGGCCGCGGCCACGACGAGATCGCCGCGTTCCGCGAGGAGTGGCAGCGCCAGTCGGAACGGTTCGGCCGGGTGCAGGGGTACACCGGCGGCCCCGCCTGGCTGCCGGCGCCACCGCTGCCAGAGACGAGGATCAGGCCCCGCGCAAGGCCCTGACCGCGCCGGCGGAGCCCACTCCCGGTACCAGCGCCGGCCTCGTCCCACGACCATGGCCGAACGGATGCGCGGCCCATACCGGACGGGGAAGACTGAAGGCGGACACAGGTGGTGGGTGACACACGTCGCCCGCCAGGAGAGGAGGACCGGTGAAGCGGCGTCTCAGCTGCCCGTGCGGTGAGTTCATCGTGGGCGAGGACGAGGACGATCTCGTGGAGAAGACCCAGGCCCACCTGGCGGAGAAGCACCCGGGGCACGACTACACCCGGGACCAGATCCTGTTCCTCGCGTACTGAGGTTCCGGCGCCACGGCCGCCGAGGTCCACCCGCGGGTTGCCGGCGGACCTCGGCGGCCCGCCCGCAGCCCGGCCCGCCCGCAGCCGGGACCGCATCGCGGCTGGCGCCGTCGTCACCGGTTTCCGTCTCCCGGCAGTTCGCTGCCAACTGCGGTGATCCCCCGCACGGCTACGCGGCCGCGGTGTAGAAATGCGCGGTCCAGTCGGGATGGTCCCGATGTGTGGGTGCCGATGTGTGGGTGCCGCGGGAATGCCGGCGGACACGCAGCACCTGGATGCCGGAGAAGCGGGAATCGGGAATCGGGAATCGGGGCATGCCGGAGTCTTCCGCGCTTGACGTCCTTGTCGGACTCGCGCTCATCTTCGCCGCTTTCAGCCTTGCCGTTTCACGCATCAACGAGACGGTGCTGGCCCTGTTCCACTACCGGGGCAACCGCCTCGAAGCCGAGCTTCGCGTGCTGCTGGGCTCCCCCCGCCCGGGGCAGGCCACGGACCACCCGGACGTCACCGCCGAGCTTCTCGACGGCCCGCTGCGGGTCATGCGGACCACCGGCCGCCAGAGCACTCCGGCGCCCGTCGCCGGCGATCCGCCCATGGGCGGGGCGCTGGCCTCGATGCATCGCGCCCGCCGGCTACGACTGCCGTCCTACCTGCCGTCCACGACGTTCGCGCAGGCGCTGCTCGACCGGGTGGACCCACCCGCCCGGGTGATGCTGCACCAGCTGCGCCCGGACACGCTGCCCGACGACGTCCCGGCCGACCTCCGCGCGGCCTACCGGCACGCCTACGAGACGGCCCGGCGGGGCCTGGACGTACGTGCCGCCGAGGCGCTCTACGAGGCGATGCCGGCGGACCACCCGACAGGGCGGGTGGTGGCCGCCGCTCTCGTCTCCGCCGTCGGGTCCGGCCCGGTGACCACCCTGGAGGAGGGCCTGGCAGCATTGCCGCCCTCCCCCGCGCGGACCGCTCTCACCGCGGCGATAGTCCAGGCGGGCGGTGACCGCGAGAAGATCGTCGCCGAGCTGGCCCGCTGGTACGACGACGCGATGGACCGCCTCTCCGGCTGGTACAAGCGGCGGATCAGCGCCTTCCTGCTCGGCTACGCGATCGCGCTGTCGCTCGTGTTCAACCTGGACGCGGTCTCCATCACCCGGGCCCTGTGGCAGGACGGCACCGTGCGCGAGGCCGCGGTGGCCGCCGCCGTGGCCGAGGTGACCGAGAGAGCCGAGGTGACCGCCGCCGAAGCCGGTGAGCCCGGGCCCGCCGGTGGCTCCACGGAGGCGCCAGCCGGGAAGCAGGGCGTCGGCGCCGCGACCGAGCGGACCATCGAGGCGGTGCGGGACGCCTCCGGCCTTTCCATCCCGGTCGGCTGGGTCCAGGCGGATGACGGGCGCGACGACCCGCGGGAGGTTCCGACCTCCGCCGGCGGATGGCTGTTGAAGATCGCCGGTATCGCGATCGCCTGTTTCGCGCTGACGGCGGGCGCACCGTTCTGGTTCGACCTGCTGGGACGGCTGGTGAACATGCGTTCCACCGGCCCCCGGCCCCGCTCCGCGAACGCCTGATTCCGCTCATTGCCGCCGTGGCCAATACCCGTGTCAGATATCGGACCGGCGCTGGCGTTCTCTCCGAACACCGGGGGAAGGGATCCCGCGCGATAGTCAGAACCGGGACGAACCGACCGGCAGGCAAAGGAGACCCCATGCGCCCGGCAACCGACCAACCGCTGCGGCGACGGGCCCGCGCGGTACTGCCCCGTCGCCCGCGGCTGCTCCCGGCGCCGCTGCTGGTGCTCCTGCCACTGCTGGTGCTCCTGACCGCGTGCAACGACAGCTCGTCCACCCGGAACTCGACGACCCGCGGCAAGGCGACCGTCCGCGCCGACGGGCCGGATGCCGGGCCGGGTTCCGGGCCGGGTTCCGCGAACACCACCGGCAGCCGGCCGAGCAGCGGTGGGCCGTCCGGATCGCCGGCGCGGTGCGTGACGGCGGACCTGACCGCCTCCGTTCCGGACACGCCGGAGGCGGGCACGGCGCAACGGCACGCGCGGGTGATCTTCACGAACCGCTCGGCGCGGCAGTGCACCCTCTACGGCTTCCCCGGCGCACAGCTGCGGACGTCCGGCGGGGAGGTCTGGGATCTGGTGCGCTCCACACAGGTCGCCGCGACCCGGATCGTGCTGGCGCCCGGAGCGGCGGCGCACGCGACGCTGAGCTATCTGCCGTTGGATCCCGCGCAGCGCGACGCGGTCGTCTTCGCCCCGGCGACCCTGGTACTCATCCCACCCGACGAGCGGACGTCCCTGCAGGTGCCGTGGACCCGCGGGCCGCTGCTTCGCCAGGACGGCGCCACCCACCCGGGGACGTACATCTCGGCGCTGCAGCCCGGCGCCTGACGAGGCCGGCGCCTGACGCGCCCGCGGTCTGACCCGCCCGCGGTCTGACGAGCCCGGCGTCTCACGCTTCGAGCGAACGGCCCATCCCCACGTTCGCGCAGGTCGGGACGTATGCGCATGCTCCGGGCGGCGGGCGGGCGCGAGGTCTGATCATTACGGTGCCAACCCCGCCATCGGGGCAGACTGGCCGTGTGGGGCTGACAGAACTCCGCGCGGACGGCGTGGAACAGCAGGCCGACCGATGACTCCGGGCCGTGATCCGCCGGCAGCACCGGAGGCGGAGGCGGCAGCGCCGCTGCCGGATACGCCTCCGGAGGTGCTCGCCGAGACCGAGCTCACCCGGGTCACCCGGGTGCTGCGGCCAGGCGGGCCGGTGATCAGGAAGGAGGCGCTGGGCCGGGGCGCGGAGCTGCGGCTGCGGCACGAGCGGGAGATCCTGCGCCGCCTCGTCGGCGTCGAGGGGGCCGTCCAGCTCGCCGCCGGGGCGGAGGCGTTCCCGGCATCCATGCTGCTGGTCGACATCGGCGGCACGGCGCTCTCCCGGCGGGCCACTCCGCTCGCACCGGAGCTGCTCGTCACGATCGCCGAGGCGCTGGCCCGGGCGGTGGCGGGTGTGCACGACCGCGGCGTGGTCCACCGGGACATCTGCCCGTCCAACATCGTGGTGAGCACGGACGGCAGCCGCCTGTGCCTGATCGACTTCGCGCTCGCGACCACGCACTCGTCGGTCCGGCCCGAGTTCACCCACCACAACGCGATCGTCGGGACGGTGCCGTACCTGGCACCGGAGCAGACCGGCCGGACCAGCCGCCCGTCCGACCACCGGGCCGATCTGTACGCCGTCGGCGCGACCCTCTACGAGCTGGCGACGGGCGCGCCCCCGTTCGGCGCCCAGGAGCCGCTGCGCGTCATCCACGATCATCTGGCCCGGGTGCCGGTGCCGGTGGCGCGGCGTAATCCGGCGGTGCCGCCGGAGCTGTCGGCCATCATCGCGCACCTGCTGGAGAAGGAGCCCGACGATCGTTACCAGAGCGCCGGGGGCCTGCTGCACGACCTCGCGCTGCTGCGCAGCGGCACCCCGCCGGAGCAGCCCGGCAACGGCGACCTGCGGACCCGACCGCTGGTGTCCACCCTGCTCTTCGGCCGTGAGCCGGAGATCGACGCGCTGGGCACCGCGTTCACTGAGGCCACAACAGGGCACACACGCGGGGTGCTGGTCAGCGGTCCGCCAGGAGTCGGCAAGACGTCTCTGGTGGACGAGCTGCGGCTGATCACAGCGGGCCGCGACGGCTGGTTCGTGACCGGGAAGTTCGACCAGTACCGCCGGGACCAGGCGCATGACGGTTTACGCCAGGCACTGCGAGCTCTGGGCCGGCTGTTGCTCGCCGAGCCGGAGGACCGCCTCGGCGAGCTGCGTGACCGGCTGCGCCGAGTACTGGGTGCGAACGCCGGCCTCGCCGCCGCCGCCGTCCCCGAGCTGGCACTGGTACTCGACGTGCCACCGGAACCGGGTGATCTGATGTCGGGCCGGGCCCGGGCCACCCAGGCCGCGGTCGAGAGCCTGCGTGCGGTCGCCTCACCGAAGCGGCCCGTGGTCTGTTTCGTGGACGACATCCAGTGGGCCACCCGGGCTCCGTTGGAACCGCTCGACCAGATCTTCACCGGCGCGGCGGAGATCGACGGGCTGCTGCTGGTCAGTGCCTTCCGGGACGGCGTGCTCGACCCCGCAGCCCCCCTCGCCGAGGTGCTCGACCGCTGGCTGCGCGATCCGGCGGCGCCACGCCACCTGCGGCTGGAGAACCTCGCGCCTCCGGCGCAGGCGATGATGGTGGCGGACATCCTGCACCTTGCCCGCGGGCCGGCCGCGGACCTGGCGCGGACCATCGCACCGTTCACCCAGGGCAACCCGATGGACACCGTCGAGCTGCTCAACACGCTGCGGTACGAAGGGCTGCTGAGCCCGGCGCAGGACGGCTGGCGCTGGGACCGGCAGGTGGTGCGCCGCCGGCTCGACCGCGACGGGCTCCCCGCGATGCTGGCGGCTCCGGTCAGGGCGTTACCCGGCCCGGCCGCGGAGCTGCTGGCGGCACTCGCCTGCCTTGCCGGCCAGGTGGATCTCGACCTCCTGACCGCGGCGATGGCGCTGCCCGCGGACGAGGTCGAGCGGCGTCTGGCCCCGGCACTCGACGCGGGCCTGCTGGTCATCGCGTCCGCGTCCGGCGGCCGGCACGAGGTGCGCTTCGTGCACGACCGCACGCGGGAGAGCGTTCTCGCGGCCCTCACCGCGCGGCCGCGGCGGACCGCACGGCTGCGGCTGCGGCTGGCCCGCACCCTGGCCGACCACCCGGAGTACTGCTCCGCCGCGGCCGAGCAGTACCTGGCGGTCATCGACATCAGCACCTCGGGCGGTTCGCAGGCCGTCCCGGAGGACATTGCCAGCGTCGGCGCTCTGGCGGACGACGAGCGGCCGCGGGTGGCCGCGCTGCTGCGGCGGGCCGCCGACGAGGCCCGGGCCGTCGGCAGTCATGCGCAGGTCGAGCGCCTCCTGACCGCCGCGGCGGAGCTCGTCGATCCGGCGGACGTCGACGAGCTGCTCGCCGTGCACACGGAGCGGCACGCCGCCCTGCACAACCTGGGCCGGCTGGACGAGGCGGACGCCGCCTACCGGACCATCACCCGGTTGTGCGCCGACCCGGTGCGGCGGACCGCGGCCACCGGGGCGCAGATCAGCAGTCTCACCTTCCGCGGACGCGCCACCGAGGCGATCCAGCTGGGCATCGACCAGATCCAGCGGCTGGGCCTGCGTGTCCCCGAGCACGGGGACCTCGCCGCGGAGATCGACCGCGGGCTGGACCGCCTCGACCAGTGGATCAACGACACCAGCGACGCGGACGACGTGCGCCGGCCCGAGCTGACCGATCAGCGCCAGCTGAGCATCGCCACGATCATCTACCGGCTGATGCCCGCCATCTTCCTGCACGACCAGATGATGAGCGCCTGGCTCACGGTGATGACGCTGGAGATCTGGGCCTGGTCCGGCCCGTCCGAGGTCCTGCTCGGCCCGGCGAGCCACGCGGCGTTCGTGACGACCGCCCGCCGCGGCGACCGGCGGACCGGCCACCAGCTCGTGCGGCGGCTGCTCGCCGTCGGGCACGCCCGGGGCTACGAGCCGGCCGTGTGGCAGGCCCTGCTCGTCTACACGGTGAGCTCCGGCCACTGGTTCGAGCCGCTGGAGGAGAACCTGGCCGGCGCGCGGCGCGCGCTGGCCGGCCTGCTGGAGGTCGGTGACTACCAGTCGGCTTCCTGGGCCCATCACGTCGTGCTGTTCAACCTGCTCGACTCCGCGCCGTCGCTGGACATCGTCCTCGCCGAGGCCGAGGCAGCCGTGGAGCTGACCGTCCGCACCGGTAACCAGCATGCGGAGGAGCTGCTGCTCACCTACCACCACCTGCTGGGGGTGCTACGCGGCGAGGCGGAGGACACCGCTGCCGACGAGGCGGCCGATCTGTCGCTGCTGGCGGGCAACTCCAGCGCGCTGGCGCACTTCCACCTCACCAGGGCGTTCACCGCCGCCGTCTTCGACCGGCCGGACGACCTGAGCAGGCACCTCACCGCGCTGGAACCGCTGTGGCCCCCGATGGAGGCGACCTACCCGACACTGACGGCGGTCCTGCTGCGGATGCTGTCGTCCGCCTGGCGGATCCGTTCCGGGCAGACGGAGCCGTCCCGCGCCGAGCTGGCGGCGCTCGACGAGACGATCACGTGGCTGGCCGCGCGGACCGCGGACGCGCCGCAGAACGTCCTGCACCTGCTGAGCCTGGCGCAGGCGGAGCGGGCCTGGGCGGTCGGCGACTTCCAGCAGGCCGCCTACCTGTTCGACATCGCCCAACGGGAGGCCGTCTCGCGGGAGCGGCCGTGGCACCTGGCGCTGATCCTGGAGGAGGCGGCCCGCTTCTACCTGGCCCACGGGATGGAGGAGGCCGGCCGCCTGCTCCTCACCGCGAGCCGGCGGGTCTACGCGACCTGGGGTGCCACGGCGAAGGTCAACCTGCTCGACTGGGGCAGTCCCGTACTGCGGTCGACGCCCGGCGTCGAGGAGTCGTTCGTCCAGGGACTCACGGACCGGCCCACCCGCCGGTCGGTGCTCACCTCGGGCGCGATCGACCTGCGGGGAATCGTGGCCGCCTCCCGGGCCCTGAGCTCCGAGACGAGCGTGGTCGGGCTGCAGACCCGGGTGGTGGCGATCCTGTCGGAGATGACGGGGGCCACCGACGTCCACCTGCTGCTGCGCGACGAGGAGCACGAGACCTGGACGGTGTCGACCGGTGCCGGGGACGGCATCCCGCTGCGGGAGGCGGGCCACCGGCGCCTGCTGCCGCCGTCGGTCGTCTGGTACGCCGAACGCACCCGGGAGCCGGTCGTCGTCGCGAACGCCGCCGCCGACGAGCGGTTCCGCCGCGACCCGTGCTTCCACGGGCTGGACCGCTGCTCGCTGCTCGCCATCCCGATCACGACCCGCGGGCGGCTCCGGGCCATGCTCATGCTGGAGAACCGGATGATCCGCCACGCCTTCTCGGCCGACCGCCTCGAAGGGATCATGGCAGTGGCCGGGCAGCTGGCGGTCTCCCTCGACAACGCCCTGATGTACGCCTCGCTGGAACGCAAGGTCGCCGAGCGGACCCGCCAGCTCGCGGCGGCGAACCGGCAGCTGCGCCGGCTCTCCGTGACCGACCCGCTCACGGGGCTGGCGAACCGGCGGCGCCTGGACGAGATCCTCGAGGCCGAATGGCGCCAGGCGCGGCGGCAGCCGGCACCGATCGCTCTCATGATGATCGACATCGACCATTTCAAGCTTTACAACGACTATTTCGGGCACATCGAAGGTGACAGGTGCCTCCAGCGGGTCGCCGGAGCCCTCAGCCGGAACCTGGCCGACCGGATGGTCGCCGCGCGGTTCGGCGGCGAGGAGTTCACCGTGGTCCTGCCGGGCACCGACGCGGCGGCCGCCGCGCGGCTCGCCCGTCACCTGCGCGCGATCGTCGAGGAGCTGGGCGAGGCGCACCCGCGCGCAGCCAGCGGTGTCGTCACGGTGAGCATCGGTGTCACGGCGATCGTTCCCGGCCCCGACGACACCCTCGCCGACTTCATGACGTGCGCCGATGTCGCGCTCTACCGGGCGAAGCGCAGTGGACGCAACCGGGTGGAGGTGGTCCTCGAGCAGCACGCACCGGGGTGAGCCCCACACCCGCGAAACGTGGTCTCGAAACGTGGTCTACCGCCCGGATGTGGCACGCCGGTGAGTCCGGCCCCGGCCCCCGCGTAGGCTCCAGAAGCCAGACACCTGGAGTGATCGAAGCCTCACCATCGGCGAACTGCCCCGCAGTCGCCGAGCGGCACACGGAGGAGGGCAACGATGACCGTTCCCGAACGTCCGGACGTACCGCTGACATCGAACAGACCGCCGGCGCCCAGCCATCGCCCGGCGCCTGGACGGCCGGCGCCCGGACGGCAGCCGGCACCTGGAAGGCAGCCTGTGTCGGACAAGCGATCGGCATCGGACACCCGGCTGACCTCCGACACACGCCCGAAGCCCGACCGGATGTCGGTCGCCGAGAAACGACGGGTGGCGGACGGCTGGCGCGCTGCGGAGATCATGACGGCAGCGGAACGCCGGCTGCACACCGCCGGGCCCCGACTGGCCCACGGACCGCGGAGCCCGGCCGAGTTCGAGGAGTTCTACCAGGTCACACCGCCCTGGGACATCGGACGTCCACAGCCGGCGTTCCTGGCACTGGCGGACGCCGGCATGCTGCGCGGGCGGGTCCTGGACCTCGGCTGCGGCACCGGCGAGCACGCCCTGCTGGCCGCCGGCCGCGGCCTGGACGCCGCCGGTGTCGACACCTCGGCCGTGGCCATCGGGCGCGCCCAGGCCAAGGCCGCGGAGCGCGGGCTCACAGCCCGGTTCCTCGTCTGGGACGTGCTGGACCTACCGGCCCTGGGCGAGAACTTCGACACCGTGCTCGACTGCGGCCTCTTCCACGTCCTGACCGACGAGGACCGGGCCGCGCTGGTGCTGGCCCTGGAAGCGGTGATCCCCGCCGGCGGCCGCTACTTCATGCTCTGCTTCAGCGACAGCGTCCCGGGTGATCTCGGCCCGCGACGGATCAGCCAGGCAGAGATCAGGAGCAGCTTCGCGGACGGCTGGCAGGTCGATGCGATCGAGCCGGCCACCCTGGCCGTCACCATCGACCCCGCCGGCATCCCCGCCTGGCTGGCCTCGCTCACCCGGCGGTAGGCGCCGCGACCGGCCGGCCCGCCCAGCGGCGGCGCGCCAGCACCAGCGCGCCGACCGCCGCGGCCAGCGCGACGGCGGCCAGCGCCCGGCCCGTCGCGTACTCCGCGTGGCGGGTCGAGCCGCCGTCGCCGGCTGCCGTGAGGAACACCGTCCCCACCACCGCCACGCCGATGACCTGGCCGAGCTGCATCAGGGTGAGCAGCAGCCCACTGGCGTCGGCCGCGTCCTCGACGGGCACGTGCTCCAGCGTCACCGACATGATGATCGACATCACGCCCAGCCCGAGGCCGATCAGCGCCGTCAGCGCCTCGTACCGCACTCCCCCACCGGCCAGCGGGCCGATGAAGAGATAGGACACCGCCGCGAGGGTGAAGCCGGCGGGGATCAGGCAGACCTGCCAGCGGGACGGAACCCGTTGCCAGTTCAGGCCGACGAACGCGAAGGCCACGACACAGGGCACGAACGCCAGGCCCGACATCAGCGGGCTCAGCCCGAGGTCGCCCTGCAGGTGCAGCGTGGTGGTGAACAGGAACCCGGCCCAGGTCGCCGGGGCCAGCAGGAGGATCGCAGCGGCCGGGCGCAGCCCGGGAGCAGCCAGCACCCGTCCCGAGATCAGCGGGCGCCGGCCCCGCGCGGCCACCCGCCCCTCCACGTACACGAAGAGCCCGAACACCGCGACCCCGGCGGCGAGAGACGCCCACGTCCAGGCCGGCCAGCCCAGCTCGTGCCCCAGGACCAGCGGCATCACGACCAGCAGGACGGACGCGGCGAGCAGGACCAGCCCCGGCAGGTCGAGATCCACCCCGCGCCGCGCCTCGTCAGCCGGCATCACCCGGGCGCCGACGGCCAGCAGCACCGCGCCGATCGGGACGTTCACCAGGAAGACCGTCCGCCAGCCGGCGCCGAACAGGTCGGCGCTGACCAGCAGCCCACCGGCGACCTGGCCGACGACCACTCCACCGGCGATCACCGCGGAGAAGTAGCCGAGCGCGCGCAGCCGCGCCGCCCCGGCGAAGTTCCGCTGGATCACGCTCATGACCTGGGGGGTCATCAGCGCGGCGAAGGCACCCTGGAGGAACCGGAAGACAATCAGGGTGGTCGGCCCGACCGCGAGGCCGCAGGCCAGCGAGGCGAGGGTGAAACCGGCCAGGCCCAGCAGGAACGCCCGCCGGTGGCTCAGCACAGCACCGAGGCGCGCCCCGGTGATCAGCAGGACCGAATAGGCGAGGGTGTAACCCGCGACCACCAGCTGCAGGCCGGCCCCGGAGACGTCCAGGTCCGAGCGCAGGGTCGGCAGCGCCACGTTCACGATGCTGACGTCCAGAATCGCCATGAACTGGCCGAGGAGCACGACCGCCAGCAGGGCCCCACCGGCCGGCCGGTGGGGGGTGGGCGGCTTCCGGGGAGTCGCGGAGGCGGGTCCGGCCGGGTCCGCCGAGCCGGCGAGTCCCGGCGCCGCGGGTGTCGGTAGTACATCAACCATGTCCAGCAGCTTCCGCGTGCGTGGACACTGGTAACGAGAGCCCGCTGATACTGGTACTGGCACCACCTGGCACGCTGCGCCCGCAGCGGACAGCCTGGAGGAGTGACGACGAGCGTAAGCGTGCCCGGACCGCGGAGGGAGCAGCGCCGCCGCTCCGAACTGGCCCTCTTCCTACGCAGCCGGCGGGCGCGTATCTCCCCCGACGACGTCGGCATGCCACCCGGGCTGCGCCGCCGCACCCCCGGGCTGCGCCGCGAGGAGGTCGCCCAGCTCGCCGGCGTGGGCGTCACCTGGTACACCTGGCTCGAGCAGGGGCGACCCATCAACGCCAGCCCCCAGGTCCTCGACGCGGTCGCGCGGACGCTGCGGCTGGCGCCCGCCGAACGCGAGCACCTCTACCGCCTGGCGGACACGCCGCTCCCGCCGCCCGCGTCCGACGAGGACCCCCAGGCGCTCCCCCAGGACATCCGCGCCATTCTGGACAGTCTCGACCCGCTGCCGGCCGCTCTGGTCAACGCCCGCTCCGACCTGCTGAGCCACAACGCCACCTTCGGCGCACTCGTCCCCTGCCTGGTCAGCGCGACCGCCCACGCGCGCAACTCCGTCTGGTTCTCCTTCACCGCGCCGCCACCCTGCAACCCGGTCGTACACACCGACGAGCTCATCGCCGAGCACGCGGCCATCTTCCGGTACCGCTACAGCCAGCATCTGGGTGAGCCGGGCTGGCGGGAGTTCGTCCACGACCTGTGCGCGGCCAGCCCCGACTTCGCCCGGCTGTGGGCCCGGCAGAACGTCTCCCAGCCGCGGCCGTGCAACAAGGTCTTCCGCTATGCCGGGATCGGCGACATCGCGACCCGCTCCACCAACCTCGAGCTGTCGGCCCAGCCCGGAACGAGGATCGTCGTCTACACACCGATCGACGACGCGAGCCGGGCCGGCATCGCCTGGATCCGCGAGCACCCCGAGGCCGCGAACCCCCCGCACGACCACTGACCTCGGGCGCGCCCGCCCGCGTCAGCAGGTCAGGACACAGGCGGCGCAGGCGACACAGGCGGCGTGGTCAGGCGGCCTCGTAGCTGAGGGCCGGCCCGAGCAGGAGGCCGCCGTCGACGACGAACTCCGAGCCGGTGGCGAACGACGCCTCCGCCGAGCTGATGAACAGCAGTCGAAGGCGACCCTTTTCAAGCAGTTCCCCACCAAGGCAGCGCTGTTCGACGCGATCGTGACCGCGTCCTGGCAGACCGGCGACGACGATGTGACACATCCGCCGGCGGGTGACCTGCACAGTGGCCTCACCACGATCGGCCGCCGCTATGTCGCCCTGCTCACCCGCCCCGGCATGGCCGACCTGTTCCGCAGGACGTCAGGACGCGGCGAGGGCGGCGACCTCCCGGCGCAGGGTCACGCCGGTTGCGGCGTCGAAGAAATGCAGCCGGTCGGCAGGGGCATGGAGCCGCAGTCCGCCGCCGTCGGTCACCGGGATCCGCGGATTCAGCGCCGCCGTGAACCGGCCAGTGCCAGCGAGGCCGGCCGAAGCGGCGGGACCAGCAGCTGCGAGAGCGGCAGTACCGATCGCGAGCTCTCCGTGGGCGAGGGTCTCGGTGCCGAGCCGCTCGACCAGGTCCACCTCGAGGTCGAGGATCAACGCCGGTTCCGTCGGCGGCTCGGTCTGGACGTCGTGCGGCCGGACCCCGACGATCACGTCGGCGCCGGTGGGCGGGGCGAGCGCCGTACGTACGGAGTCGGGCAGCTCGAGGGTCTGGGCGCCGACCCGCAGGGTCGCGGTTTCCCCCGACAGGGTCAGGCGACCGGGGACGAGATTGGTCGGCGGGCTGCCGATGAAGGTCGCGACGAAGACGTTCGCCGGCCGGCCGAACAGCTCGTCCGGGGTGCCGAGCTGCTGCAGGCGTCCGTCGTGCAGCACGGCGATGCGGTCGGCCATCGTCATCGCCTCGGTCTGGTCGTGGGTGACGTAGAGCGTCGTCGTGCCGAGGGTGCGCTGGAGGCGGGCGATCTCGGCGCGGACCCGCACGCGCAGCTTGGCGTCGAGGTTCGACAGCGGCTCGTCCATCAGGAACGCGCGCGGCTGGCGGACGATGGCGCGGCCCATCGCGACCCGCTGGCGCTGCCCGCCGGACAGTGCCTTCGGACGCCGGTCGAGCATCTCGGTGAGGCCGAGGATCTCGGCGGCGGTGGCGACCCGGCGGTCGCGTTCCGCCCGGTCGACGCGGGCCAGCCGCAGGCCGAACTCCATGTTCCGGCGCACGGTCATGTGCGGGTAGAGGGCGTAGTTCTGGAAGACCATCGCGAGGTCACGGTCCGCCGGGGGGACGCCGGTGACGTCCCGGCCGCCGACCAGGACCCGGCCGGCGGTGGGCGCGAGCAGGCCGGCGACGATCCGCAGCGCTGTCGTCTTCCCGCTGCCGGACGGGCCGATCAGGACCAGGAACTCGCCGTCCTCGACCTCGAGGTCGAGCGCCTCGAGGGTCGGCCGGTCGTCACCGGTCCGGTTGGCGTAGGTCAGGGTGACGTCGCGTAACTCGATCGTGGACATGGGGCTCCCTCTTCCCTTGGACACCCGCGGGCTTCCCCGGGGCACCCGAGCAGGGAAACCGCACCGCCGTCTGGCCGCGGCGCATGGTTCGCCCACGTGGGTCGCCGGTGGGAGCACACGGCACCACAACGACAGCGCGTGACCAGCCGTGACGGACGTTCGGATGAGGGAGGTACCCGATGTCCGCGTCGACGCGCCGTGACGCACAGGGTCGCACGGGCGTCCCGACACGTCCAGAGGTTCACCTGCCCCTCCACCCGCCTCTCTCTCCGTGGTTGCCGTGAAACCAGGAGTGTTCACGACATCGGTTCGTGGTCACTACTTGACAGTTTCGTAACTGGGCCCCACAGTTTCGAAGCCATGAGAGCGCTCACACGCGATCAGTGCGGTGGGCGTGAAGCCAGAGGGAGGGCTTCATGAAGGCACGACGAGGTCGCCATGGGGCGATGGCCGGGGCAGCCGTCCTGGCCATGGCCTTACTGACCAGCGCCTGCGGCGACGATGGAGGGAAGACCAAGCTCACCGTCAACACGTTCGGCGTCTTCGGCTACACGGAGCTGTACAGGGAGTTCGAGGCAAGCCACCCCGACATCGAGATCGTCGAGACCGTCAGCGAGTACAACGACCATCACAACAACCTGGTCAACCACCTGGCCGCCGGCTCCGGCGCCGCCGATGTCGAGGCGGTCGACGAGGGTTTCATCGCGCAGCTGAAAGCGACGCCGGAGCAGTTCGTCAACCTGCTCGACCTCGGCGCGGGCGACCGGGAATCCGACTACCCCGAGTTCAAGTGGGCGGCGTCGCTGTCCGCCGACGGCCGCTCGCAGATCGGCCTCGGAACCGATGTCGGCGGCCTGGCGATGTGCTACCGCACCGACCTGCTCGCCGCCGCCGGCCTGCCCACCGAACCGTCCGCCGTGAGCGCGCTCTGGCCGACCTGGAACGACTACTTCCGAACCGGCCGCGACTTCACGGCGAAGAACACCGGGGCCAGTTTCTTCGACGCCGCCACCAACATCTACAACGCCCAGGTCTTCCAGATCGACGAGAGCTACTACACCCCGGGGACGACGGAGGTGATCGTCGGTTCGAACCCGCAGGTCAGGGCCGCCTTCGACACCACCGCCCAGGCCATCGCGGACGGGCAGTCCGCCGGGCTGGTCGCCTTTGAGGACGAATGGGTGACGGCGATGAAGGAAGGGACCTTCGCCACGATCACCTGCCCAGCCTGGATGCAGGGCTACATCAGGGAAAACGCTCCGGAGACCGCCGGGAAGTGGAACATCGCCGCGATTCCCGAGGGCAGCGGCAACTGGGGCGGCTCCTGGCTGACGATCCCCGCCCAGAGCGACCACCGGGACCTGGCCTACGAGCTGGTCGCCTTCCTCACCGCGCCGGAGCAGCAGACCCGCATCTTCCAGGAGACCGGGAACTTCCCCTCCAGCGTGCAGGCGATCGGGAGTCCCGCGGTCCAGACGTTCACCAACCCGTTCTTCGACGACGCCCCGACCGGAAAGATCTTCGGCGAGTCCGCGGTCAGCCTGACGCCGCAGTACCAGGGGCCCAAGCACGGCGCCATCCGGCAGGCGATGGAACACGGCATCCAGCGCATCGAGCAGGAGGACCAGGCTCCCGCCGACGCCTTCCGGGAGGCCGTCGCGGAGGCGGAGCGGGCCGCCCGCTGACATCTCCCGCGCCCTGCGGGCGGTAGTGGTCCGCCGGACGTGGCACCAGGTTGACGCCACGCCCGGCGGGCCGAACGGGAAGGAGAGAAGGGCGATGACAATCGCAACACCGGCGGGTGCCGCGCGGGACGGGCACACCGACCGTTCCGGACCGGGCACGCCACCGCCCCAACTGCCGGGACCAGACCGGGCCGACCGGGCCGACCGGGCCGGGCCGCCCGCGCTGCGGCGGGCCGCGCGGGCGACGGTCCCCTACTGGCTCATCGCCCCGTTCTTCGTTCTCTTCATCGCCTTCGGGCTGTTCCCGATGCTGTACACCGCCTGGATCTCGCTCACCGACCGGGACATGCTCCGCCCCGGCGCCGAGAAGTTCATCGGTTTACGCAACTACATCGACCTGCTGTCCGACGACTTCTTCTGGAACGCGGCCGGCAACACGTTCCTGCTGATGGCGATGTCCTCGGTTCCGCAGCTGGTGCTGGCGCTGGTCCTCGCGCACACGCTCAACGCACGGCTGCGCGGGCGGACCCTGTTCCGGATGGGCGTTCTCCTGCCCAACATCACCTCGATCGTCGCGGTGACCATCGTGTTCAGCCAGATCTTCGGGCGCCAGTTCGGCCTCATCAGCTGGGCGCTCGACACGGTCGGCCTGGACCCGATCAACTGGCAGGCCGGCGAATGGACATCCAAGATCGCCATCGCGGCGATGGTGATCTGGCGGTGGACGGGCTACAACGCCCTGATCTATCTCGCCGCGATGCAGGCGATCCCGCGCGAGCACTTCGAGGCCGCGGCCATGGACGGTGCCGGCACCTGGCGCCAGCTCTGGCACATCACGCTGCCCGCGCTGCGCCCGACCATCGCCTTCACCGCCCTCGTCTCGATCATCGGGCAGATCCAGCTCTTCACCGAGCCGCTGCTGTTCGACACCTCGCCGGGCAGTGTCTCCGGCGGCAACAGCCGCCAGTTCCAGACCCTCGCGCTGCTGCTCTACGAGGAGAGCTTCCGGCTGCACAACTTCGGCTACGGCTCCGCCATCGCCTGGCTCATGTTCCTGGTGACCGTGGTGTTCGCGGCCGGCGCCTACCTCGTCACCCGCAACAGCTCCCGCCTCACCAGGGGTTCCCGATGACCTCCCGCATCCGTGGCGCCGGTGATCGTTCCGGGCCGCTGCGCTACCCACTCCTGCTGGTGGTCGTGTTCCTCTCCGCGTTCCCCGTCTACTGGACGTTCATGATCCCGTCCCGGACGAACGACGCGGTCGGGCAGCTGCCACCACCCTTCCTGCCCGGCGGGCACTTCCTCTCGAACGCCGCCCGGGTCTTCGACACCGTCAACTTCGGCAAAGCCCTGATGAACTCGTTCATCGTCGCCGGCACCATCACCCTCTGCACACTTCTCTTCTGCTCGCTGGCCGGTTTCGCGTTCGCGAAGCTGAGGTTCCGTGGACGGAACGCGCTCCTTCTGGTCGTGATCGCCACCATGATGGTGCCGATTCAGCTCGGCATCATCCCGCTCTACATCGAGATGCAGGAGCTGGGCTGGGGAAACCGCCTGATCTCGGTGGTGCTGCCGACCGCGGTGACGGCGTTCGGTGTCGTCTTCATGCGGCAGAACGTCCTGCAGGCCGTACCCGACGAACTACTCGAAGCGGGCCGCATGGACGGCTGCGGCACGCTGCGCCTGTACTGGCACGTCGCGCTGCCCGCCCTGCGGCCCGGGCTGGCGGTGCTCGGGCTGCTCACGTTCATGCAGGCCTGGAACGACTTCATGTGGCCGCTGATCGTGCTGAACTCCGAGAATCCGACGGTCCAGGTCGCGCTCAGCACGCTGGCCTCCGGCCACTACCGGGACAACACCCTCGTCCTCGCCGGGACCGCTCTCGGGACGCTTCCCGTCCTGGTGATATTCGCCCTGTTCGGCCGCCAGATCATCGGCGGCATCATGGAAGGCGCGGTGAAGGGTTGACGAACGAACCGATTGTGACGCAGATTGCCGGTGGGCTTCCGCCGGACTTCGTCTGGGGCGCCGCCACGGCGTCGTACCAGATCGAAGGCGCCTTCGACGAGGACGGGCGAGGGCCGTCGATCTGGGACGTCTTCGCCCGTACCCCGGGAAAGACCCGGAACGGTGAGAACGGCGACATCGCCACCGACCATTTCCACCGTTACCGCGAGGACGTCGCGCTCATGGCCCGTCTGGGTCTGACCGCCTACCGGTTCTCCGTCGCGTGGCCGCGGGTCGTCCCGTCCGGTTCCGGCCCGGTGAATCCGCGTGGCCTGTCCTTCTACGACCGGCTGGTCGACGAACTCCTCGCCGCCGGCATCGACCCGTGGCTGACGCTGTACCACTGGGACCTCCCGCAGCCGCTGCAGGACGCGGGCGGCTGGCCCAACCGGGACACCGCCCTGCGCTTCGTCGACTACGCCGAGCACGTGGTCACCGCGCTCGGTGACCGGGTCCGGCACTGGTCGACGCTCAACGAGCCGTGGTGCTCGGCGTTCGAGGGCCACCTGACCGGGCGGCACGCCCCCGGCGTGCGGGACGTCCGCGCCGCCGTCCGTACCGTGCACCACCTGCTGCTGGCCCACGGCCTCGGTGCGGCGATGCTGCGCACCCGCGGGGTGGGCGACGTCGGCCTGACCCTCAACCTCATCCCGGCCGAGCCGCCCTCGGCTGGCGACGGCTGGACGGCCGGGCCCGACTCCGGTGCCGGCAGCGGCGTCGGCGGCGTCGGCGGCGCCGAGGACGCCGAGGACGCCGTCCGGCTGGTGGACGGGCAGCAGATCCGGCTCTGGCTGGACCCGGTCCTTCGCGGCTCCTACCCCTCCGACGTGATGGCCGACTTCGCCCGTGCCGGCGCCGAGCTGCCGGTCCGGGACGGCGACCTCGCTCTCATCGCCGCTCCGGTGGACTGGATCGGGGTGAACTACTACGCCCCGCACCTCGTCACGCCGGGCCCGGATCCCAACCCGGCGCCGACCCCGTTCGCCGGCGCGGAGGCGGTGACCCGGGTCGAGACCACCGAGGACGTCACCGCGCTCGGCTGGCCCGTCCGCCCCGCCAGCTTCCTGCGCCTGCTGCGCCGGCTCGGCGCCGACTACCCGGGCACTCCCCTCTACATCCACGAGAACGGGGCGGCCTACGACGACGAGGTCGCCGCGGACGGCACCGTCCACGACCCGCTCCGGCTGCGGTACCTGGCCGAGCACCTGGATGTCGTGCGGCAGGCATCCGAAGAGGGTGTTGATGTTCGGGGATACTTCGTCTGGTCGCTGCTCGACAACTACGAATGGGCGGAGGGGTACCGGATGAGGTTCGGGGTCGTGCACGTCGACTTCGACACCCTTGTGCGGACGCCGAAATCCAGCGGGCTGTGGTACTCGCGGCTGATCGGTGAGCACCGCGCGGGCGGTGCCGGTACCGGGCGCAGTGCCGGTACCGGGCGCAGTGCCGGTACCGGGCGCAGTGCACGCAGCGAGCGCGACGGGCACCCCGGGCAGCTCGGCCGTGAGGCAAGCGGACAGTCATGAGCGTCGACGAGGGCCCGTCCGCGGCGCAGCGGCGGGCGCCGACGCTGGAGGCCGTCGCCGAGCTCGCCGGGGTGTCGCGGGCGACCGTGTCCCGGGTGGTGAACGACTCCGAGCGGGTCTCCCCCGAGGCCCGCGAGGCGGTCACCGCGGCGATCACCGCGCTCGGCTACGTCCCGAACCGGGCCGCCCGCAGCCTGGTCACCCGGCGCACCGACACCATCGCGCTGATCGCGCACGAGCGGCCGGACACCGTCTTCGCCGACCCGTTCTTCGCCAGTGTGCTGCGCGGCGCGAACCAGGCCCTCAGTCTCACCCAGCTCCAGCTCGTCCTGCTCCAGGTGCAGGGTGACCAGCAGCGCGACCGTGCGCTGCGCTACGTCGGCAACGGCCACGTCGACGGCGTGCTCCTCCTGTCGTTGCACGGCGACGACACGCTGGCCACCTCGGTCTCCAAGGCGGGCGTCCCACTGGTGATGGCCGGGCGGCTGCTCACCGGGGAGGTGGTCGACTCCGTCGACGCCGACAACGTCGGCGGGGCCGGGCTGGCCGTGCGCCGTCTGGTGGCGACCGGGCGGCGCAGGCTCGCGACCATCGCCGGCCCGCTGGACATGAGCGTCGGCGTCGACCGGCTCCGCGGCTACACCGAGGCGGCGCTGGAGGCCGGCCTGCCCGACGCCGCCGCCCGGATCGCGGCCGGCGACTTCACCGAGGCAGGTGGCCGGGCGGCCGCAGCCCGGTTGCTCGCCGAACACCCCACGCTGGACGCCCTGTTCGCAGCCTCCGACCTGATGGCCCTCGGCGCCCTGCGCGCCCTGCGCGCCGCGGGGCGGCGGGTCCCCGAGGAGGTCGCCGTGATCGGCTTCGACGACGCGGCCCCCGCCGCCTACTCCGATCCGCCGCTCACGACCATCCGCCAGCCGGTGGAGCGGCTGGGCCAGGAGATGGTCCGCCTGCTGCTGCGCCGCATCGGCGACGGCCCGGGTACGCCGGTCGCCGTGGTACTGCCGACCGAGCTGGTGGTCCGCTCGTCCGCCTGAGCCGCCGCCCGGTCGGATACTGCGCGCACCGCCGCCGCGGGGACACCGCGCGCCGCGCCACCGGGGACAATGGCGGGAGGAGGTCGGCGGTGGCGGAGATCAGGGTCAGCCCGGATGAGGCACAGGTGCTGCGGGCGGTGGCGGCACGCCGCGTGGAGTACCGGTGGCGCAGCGGACGGATCTCGGACCGTTACACCATCGGTGACGAGAACATCACCGTGGCCGCCAGGCCACTGGCCCGCCGCGGGCTGATCTGGAATCCTCCCGGCAGCACGCGTCCCGAACTTTCTCCCGTCGCCGCGGCCTGGGTCGCCGCCCACCCGGCGCCGGCGCCCTGACCCCTGCACCCCTGCACCCCTGACTGGGCAAGCCCTCATCGAGAACGCGTTGTCCACAGGCACCGGTCGGCTCGCCACTGCCGGGGAGGCGCCTTCTACAGTGGCCCCGTGACCTTGCCTTCCGTTCGCACCCCGCGTGACGCCACCGACGTGCTGCGCCGCGTCTTCGGCTACGAGTCGTTCCGCGGCGGCCAGCAGGAGATCATCGAGCACGTCGTCGCGGGAGGCGACGCCCTGGTCCTGATGCCGACCGGCGGCGGCAAGTCGCTCTGCTACCAGATCCCGGCGCTGGTGCGGCCCGGCACCGGGGTCGTCGTGTCGCCACTCATCGCCCTGATGCAGGACCAGGTGGAGGCGCTGCGCGCCCTCGGCGTCCAGGCGGGCTTCCTCAACTCCACCCAGGACGACAGCGCGCGCCGCGAGGTGGAGGCCGCGTTCGTCGCGGGCGAGCTCGACCTGCTCTACCTGGCACCCGAACGGCTGCGGCTGCGGTCGACCGTGGAACTGCTCGACCGCGGCGAGATCGCGCTCTTCGCGATCGACGAGGCGCACTGCGTCGCCCAGTGGGGCCACGACTTCCGCCCCGACTACCTGCTGCTGTCCGAGCTGGGCCAGCACTGGCCGCAGGTGCCGCGGATCGCGCTGACCGCCACCGCCACCCCGGCCACCCACCAGGAGATCACGGCCCGGCTCGGGCTCGAGAACGCCCGCCATGTCGTCGCCGACTTCGACCGACCGAACATCCAGTACCGCATGGTGCCGAAGAAGGAGCCGAAAGCCCAGCTCCTCGAGTTCCTGCGCACCGAGCATGCCGGCGACGCGGGCATCGTCTACTGCCTGTCCCGCGCCTCGGTCGAGAAGATCGCGGACTTCCTGGCCACCAACGGCATCGCGGCCCTGCCCTACCACGCCGGTCTCGACGCCCGGGTCCGCGCCGAGCACCAGTCCCGCTTCCTGCGGGAGGACGGCCTGGTCATGGTCGCGACCATCGCGTTCGGGATGGGGATCGACAAACCCGACGTCCGGTTCGTCGCCCATCTCGACCTGCCCAAGTCGGTGGAGGGTTACTACCAGGAGACGGGCCGCGCGGGGCGGGACGGGCTGCGCTCCACCGCCTGGCTCGCCTACGGCCTGCAGGACGTCGTCCAGCTCCGGCGGCTCATCGACACCTCGGAGGGCGACGCGGCGCACCGCCGACGGCTCGGCCACCACCTCGACGCGATGTTCGCGCTGTGCGAGACGGTGGAGTGCCGCCGGGTCGGGCTGCTGGCCTACTTCGGGCAGCCGCGGTCGGAGCCCTGCGGGAACTGCGACACCTGCCTGGAACCCCAGCAGTCGTGGGATGCGACCGTCCCCGCGCAGAAGGTGCTCTCCGCCGTGTTGCGCCTGCATCGCGAGCGGCGGCAGAAGTTCGGCGCCGGCCATGTGATCGACATCCTGCTCGGCAGGCGCACCCCCAAGGTCAGCCAGCACGGGCACGACACCCTGACCGTGTTCGGCATCGGCGCCGAGCTCGGCGAGGCCGAATGGCGGGGCGTCGTCCGTCAGCTCCTCGCCCAGGGGCTGCTGACGGTCGAGGGCGATCACGGCACCCTGCTGCTCACCGACGCGAGCGGGGAGATCCTGCGCAAGGAGCGCACCGTGTCGATGCGCCGGGAACCCCAGCGCCCCGCGAAGGCCGCGGCAGCGACGAAGAACCGCCGCGCGGCGGCACCGGTCGAGCTGCCCGAGCACGCGATGCCGCTGTTCGAGCGGCTCCGGGCCTGGCGGGCCGCCACCGCCAAGGAGCAGAGCATCCCCGCCTACATCATCTTCCACGACGCCACCCTGCGGGAGATCGCCACGGTCGCGCCGGCATCCCTCGCCGACCTCGCGACCGTGAGCGGCGTCGGCGAGAACAAGCTCACCAAGTACGGCGACGAGATCCTGCGCCTGTGCACGGAGGAGGAACCGCCGCCCGGGGAATGACCCGAACCGGGCGGAGCGACTCAGATCGGTTCGTGGCGGCGAACCTTCTCGTGCAGGCGGGCCGTCGCCGGTGCCGGGGCCACCCGCAGCTCCCGGGCCAGGAAGTCGGCGCAGGTGCGGAACTGCAGCAGAGCGAGGTGCGGCTGGCCCTGGCGGCTGTAGGACCGCATGAGGCGGCGGTGCGCGTCCTCCCGGCAGGGGTCGCGCTCCAGGATCTGCCGGCACAGCAGGGCGCACATCGCAGGGCGGCCGGCGTCCAGATAAAGGACACTGAGCTGGTCGAGGGCGTCCAGGTAGGTGAGGCGCAGCTGCTCGCGGGCTGGGACAGCCCAGTCATCCGACCGGCCGTCGGCGAGGAAGTCACCACGGTAGAGCGCCATCGCCGCCTCCCACTGCACGATCGCCTCGTCGGGGCACCCGGCGTCGACCAGGCGGCACCCTGCCTGCACGTGGCCCTCGAAGGCGTCCAGGTCGACCGACACCACCATCTCGGGCGCGAGCTGGTAGACGCCACGGTCGAACACGACGATCGCGGAGCTGGTCACCGCGCGGAAGACACGGCGCAGCCCGTGGACAGCCACCTGCAGGTTGTTCCGTGCCGCGGCCGGATCCGCGCCCGGCCACAGCGCCTCCATGACCACCTCCCGCGGCGGGGCGGCGGCCCGGTGCAGAACCAGATAGGCGAGCAGGGACCGCTGCCGCGCTCCCCAGCCACCCACCGGCTGGCCGTTCACCGCCGCCGCCAGCGGGCCGAGCACGTGGACGGCCAGCTCCAGCCGACCCGGCACCGCGACGCCCGTCTCCGACGGCCCGCCCGCCGGACGGGATGACCCTGCCTCCGGGCAGGGCAGGCCGCGGCTGTCGCGGTGGATATCGATATCGGGCTGGCGCTGCGTGATGACACCGAGGTTGGCCTGGTCCGCACCGGAGGCGGTGGTGAGACGCGCGTCGAACCAGCGCCGGGCGAGATCGGTCCTCCCACGAGACCACGTGACGTGCGCTGCCGCGTCCAGGAGTGCCGACTCAGCCTCGATGATCTCGGCGGGCAGGGCGTCGAGCCAGCGTCCGAGAGTGCTCCACTGACCGTTACCGATCATCTCCGCCGCCGCCGGGCGGAGCGCCTCGACGAGAAGCTGCTGGTCGCCGAGCGCGATCAGCATCGGGACCGCGGTCTCCGCGGCTCCCTCCCGCAGCAGGCGGACGGCGATACCTCGCAGCGTGGCGGGGTCCAGCCGGGCGTCGTCACCGAGCGCGGCGACGAGCGGGCCATGCCACACCGTCCGCAGCCGCCACCAGCCGTCGGCGAGAGGCTGGAACCACGGCCCCTGGACCGGCCCGGTGACCGCGCCCTGGTCGGCGGGGGCGACATAACCCACCTGCAGGATGTGGGCAAGCGCCCTCCGCGCGCCGGTGTCCGCCCGGGCCAGTGCGGCCTGGGCCAGCGACGCCAGCACCGCGGCCGAGGACGAGCCGCGGAAGGCCTGGGCCACGTCGGCGTCGGCGAGGGACGTCCGGGCGAAGGCGAGTGCCGCCCGGACGGCGGCCGAGCCGCGCAGCATCCCGGTCGCGCGCCGCCGCCGCAGCCAACGGCCCGGGCCTGCGCCCGCTCCGAGCCTCGGACCCGTTCCCGGCCCCAGGCCCGGGACTGTTCCCAGGCCGTCCCGGAGAGCCGGCCACATCTGCGGGATCTGCCCCGTAGGGAGCGCGAGCCTGCAGTTCCGGAGGGCGGGCCAGGAAGCGGTGTGTGCCGGCAGTGCTGTCGGCGCGCGACCGGGTCGCAGCAGGCGGGTCGCCGGCAGCTCCGCGTGCCCGATCACCACCCGTGGGATGTGCTCGGGCAGCGCTGCGATGACATGGCGGCAGGCCAGTTCCAGGGCGGGGCCGTATGGATCCACCCGGTCCGCGTGGTCGATCACCAGGGCCGCGTCAGCCGGGAAGGAGCTGGCGAGGGCCTCGCCCAGTGCCTGGTACAGCCCGTCCCAGCCGAAGATCGGGCCCGGTCTCGCCGCCGAGGCCCGCAGCAGATCCACGCCGAAGCCGGGGACCCGACGCCGCACCGCGGCCACCATCGTCAGCAGCAGGGTCGCCGGATCGCGGTCCTCGGTGCCCAGGCGGAGCCAGACGGGTCTGCGCCCGACGTCCAGCAGTGACTGCGTCAGGCCCTCGGTGAGCAGGCGTCCCGGGGGCACGACAAGCACTGTCACACCACCGCGCGCCGCGTCGGTGAATACGGAATGCGCGGCGACGGCCTGCCCCCTGACGGGTTCCAGTACCTTGCCCGCGAGCATGCATCCCCCATGCGGCCCAGCAGTCGGCGAAAACAATCAGAGCGCCGATGCCATCTTTATCACCCACCGGCCGACGGCACGCGTGATTGCCGGCAACCATGCGTCCGACGCTACGGAATACCAGCCTTCGAGGGCATGCACACCCCCACTCGGCTTCCCTGCCGCACCACTGGCGGACATCTTTCCGCAGCACGGGCAGCCGCTACCGCGCATCGCCCACGCTCCGGCGCGATGCGCGGAGCATCCGGCCGGCCGGACAGCAGCCAGCGTCCGCGCCCTCGACGGACAGGTTCCAGCCACAGCCCTCTGAGCAGGCGTTACTTCTCCAGAAGTACCGGGATTCCCGCGCTTAACCAGCATCCGCCGGCCCTTAAGTCAGGACCACATGATCATTAATCGGCCGGGTCTACACAGGGACACAGCCCGGCGCGCACCTGCCGCCGACACAGACGCCGAAACGAAGGGAATGCACCGGTGGTTGACGGAGAACAGCAGGGCAAGATCACGATCAGCGAATTCGTGGAGGTGGTGGATGACACCGGGTTTGGCCCGGCCAACATCATCGAAGTGGGCGACCCGTTCACCGTCTGGGTCGAGTTCGAGCTCTTCACGTACGAGATCCACGTGCTCGAGGATTATCTGAGCTACTCCGTGAAGTACTGGCTGAACGCCCTCGACGTGCCACAGCCGGCCTACCAGATCCCGACCCGAAGCGGCGCGACGGTCTTCGGCCAGCACACCTACGCCCAGGCGGTCACGGAGCAGAAGATCCCCGCCAGCAGCCTGCCGGCCGGCATCTACCAGATCGGCGCGGTCGTCACCTTCGCCCTGAACGCGCCGCCCCTTCCGCAGCGCCGCTACCCGCTCACCGCCTTCACCCAGCCCCGCACCATCCAGATCTACGAGCCGTAGTCGGCAGCTCACCCCAGCACGGCTCCCGCAACCCCGGGGCCACCCTCCGCGCGCGGCCGGTGGTGACATCGGCCGCGCGCAGCCCGAAACGCCCCCAGCCGGAACGCCTTCCCCCGCCGGTGCCCGACACCATCACCGGCGGGCAGCGACGGAGGCAACGATGGACGACGTCCCGCCCCCCCTCCCGCTCCCCACCTCGCCCACCGGCACAGCACCACTGCCCGGCGCCGACACGGCCGAGGGTGCGAGGGCGGTCGAGCACCCGGACCCTCAGCACCCGGACCCTCAGCACCCGGACCTTCAGCACGAGGAAAGCTTTGTCGTGCGGCTGCTCATGGAGGGAAACGCGGTGCGCAGTACCAGCGCCCGGCACTCCCGCGGGGGCATCGAGGCACGCTGGCCGTCATGGGCACCGACGAATCTCACGACGTTCATCGAGGCCCACCTGACACATGTCATGCCGGGCGTCCGCCATGACCCGCAGGCCGACCACGCGGGCAGCGGCACCGGACCCGCGCCGGGCGGAGCCCACCTCCACGCGCGCGTCGAGCCGGCCGCACCGCGCGCTGGGTCACCTTTTGACATCTGGTTGGCGCTGCGCGTCGGCGGCCAGACCCTTCCACCCTGGGGATCACTCGACTATTTCGCGGTGGCTCGGGTGGATCCCGTCGACGTCCCCGGAGCAGAAGGAAACGGGAAAGGATCCGGCGGCGGTATCGACGTCGAATCCGTTGGCACAGGAGCGCCGGTTCGACAACACCCGCCGCTGCACTCCCAGGGTGCCGTTCTCGCGCCATCCGTCACGATTCATCTGGCGAGCCCCGGACTGCCTGCCGGCCACTACAGTCTCACCGCCGCCATAAGTCTGCGAATTCCCGGCGTCCGGCGGCCACTCGGCGTCACCGGTGCCGGCCGGGCGACCTTCGAGGTCAGGAGCCACTGACCGCCCACGGCCAGCCCTGCCCGCCGCACCTCCGGCGCCCCCGACTCGTTCCAGGCGGTCGCGGCGCGGTTCCACCGTGGGACGACCTCGCGAGCAGGAGGCCGGATCTCACTCCCGATCCGAGTGACCAGGCGGACGCCCAACTCATACCACCGAAGCCCAGGGCGGCACCCGCGGCACGAGCGGCCCGCGCAGGATCTGGCACCCGTCAGGATCGGTATCTGCGACGAAGGGCCCGGACGGCGGTGACCCACGCGCACGGACCAGCTGGCCACGGAAACGGACAACACGGCCAGCCAGCCAACCGACCACAGCCAAGATCCCAATATCCCAGGTTCGAGCAGATGTACAGAAACCTGCGACAACTTGTCACAAATTTGTTCCGGAGTAGCAAGGACAACGATCCGAACCCACCTCGCCAGTGTTGGGAACCAGGGCTGCGCGAAGATCGCCTAGTGTGACGATCCATTGCCCTATGTAGCCAGGTAGTGGAGTGCCCGGTAGCGGTCGCCGGCGATGCGCTCGAGGGTTTCCTTGACCTTTCGGACTCCGTGGAGGCGGAGGAGACTCAGCGCGAGGTTGCGGATGGTGGCGAGGTTTCTGGGCCCGTTTCCTCGGGAGGCGTGGCAGGCGTCCTCGCGCCAGGCGGTGTCGCGGATGTAGTGGAGGCGGTTCTCGATTCCCCAGTGCAGGCGGACGTGGGTGTGG
>NZ_KB893671.1 GCF_000374165.1 Parafrankia elaeagni | reverse complement strand
CCACACCCACGTCCGCCTGCACTGGGGAATCGAGAACCGCCTCCACTACATCCGCGACACCGCCTGGCGCGAGGACGCCTGCCACGCCTCCCGAGGAAACGGGCCCAGAAACCTCGCCACCATCCGCAACCTCGCGCTGAGTCTCCTCCGCCTCCACGGAGTCCGAAAGGTCAAGGAAACCCTCGAGCGCATCGCCGGCGACCGCTACCGGGCACTCCACTACCTGGCTACATAGGGCAATGGATCGTCACACTAGGCGATCTTCGCGCAGCCCTGGTTCTGCACGTGACATACAGCGACGGTCTTCTATGACAGCGGGGTCGGGCGGAGTCAACGGTGGCAGAGGTATCGACGGGCAGTTCCGAATCCGGTGCGACGCCTGCCCGGTCGTCCAGGACCGGGTCGATCCGGGTGTTCCTCCTCGACGATCACGAGGTGGTGCGCCGGGGGCTGCGTGAGTTGCTTTCCGACGAGGAGGACATCGTCGTCGTCGGCGAGGCAGGCCGCGCCGACGAGGCGATCTCCGAGATCATCATGCTGCGTCCGGACGTCGCGGTCCTGGACGCTCGCCTGCAGGAGGGCAGCGGGATCGAGGTGTGCCGGCACGTCCGTTCCCACGATCCCGGGATCGCCTGCCTGATCCTCACCTCCTTCGACGACGAGGACGCGCTGTTCACCGCGATCATGGCCGGTGCGGCGGGCTACGTCCTCAAGCAGATCCGCGGCAACGCCCTGGTCGACGCGGTGCGCCAGGTTGCCTCCGGCCAGTCTCTGCTCGACCCGGCCGTCACCTCCCGGGTGCTCTACCGCCTGCGGGAGGGGCCGGTCGAGGACGAGCGGCTCGCCGGCCTCACCGACCAGGAGCGGCGCATCCTGTCCCTGATCGCCGAGGGTCTCACCAACCGCCAGATCGCCGCGCGGATGTTCCTCGCGGAGAAGACGGTCAAGAACTACGTGTCGAGCATGCTGTCCAAACTGGGCATGGAGAGCCGGACGCAGGCCGCGGTCTTCGCGACCAAGCTGTCGTCCTGACGGCCGCCACCGCCGCCGGCTCCGGAGCCGGGGGCGACGCGAGCCCGGGTCACGGCCCGGTGGGCGGCTCACCCGCGCCCGGGGCAGACCCGGCGGGCGGCCGCAGGACCCGCGGGGTCGGGATCGGCTGGACCAGCGGTACCTGCCAGGTCACCGTCGTGCCGATCCCGCCCTCGCCGGGCCCGAACTCCATCCGCCCGCCCAGGTCGAGGGCCCGGCGCCGCAGATTCGCCAGGCCACTGCTGCGGGAGGCCCCGCCGGGGCCGCAGCCGTTGTCGCGCACCTGCATCGACACGTCGGTGTTGGTGACCCGTACCCGCACCTGAATACGCGTGGCGCGGGCGTGCCGCGCGATGTTCGACAGCGCCTCCCGGACGGCGGCCAGCAGGTGCGGGTGGATCACCGCCGGCACCCCGCGGTCGACCGGACCGTCGATGTGGACCGTCGGGCGGATGGCCAGCGCCTGCTCCGCCTGCGCGGCGATCGCGGCGATCTCCGACCGCAGGTCGACCGACCCGGAGGCAGCGGTCAGCGAGAAGATCGTCTGCCGGATGTCGGCGATCGTCTGGTCGAGCTCGCGGACCGCGGCGTTGAGCCGCACCGCCGCGTCCGGGTCGATCACCCTGGTCATGCCCTGGATCTGCAGGCCGGTGGCGAACAGGCGCTGGATCACGACGTCGTGCAGGTCACGGGCGATGCGGTCGCGCTCCTCGAACACCGCGAGACGCTCGCCCTCCCGCTGTACCCGGGCGAACTCGAGGGTGAGCGCGGCGTGGCCGGCGAACGCGGCGGCCATCTCCAGGTCGAGATGCTCGAACGCGACCACCCCCGGCGCCGCCGCGAGCACCAGGATGCCGAGCGGTCGGCCCGCCGCCAGCAGCGGGACGATCATCACCGCACCGATCGCGACACCGTCGACGACCTCGCCCAGCAGGCGCCGCGCGGCCGGGTCCGCCCGCTCCGGCGGGATGATCAAGGCCCGGCCGGCCCGCATGACGTCCAGCAGCTCCGCCGGGTCGGCCAGCAGCCGCCCGCGCAGGTCGTCCGCGCCCGCGCCGTCCACGACGGCGACCTCCAGCTCCGTTGCCACCGGACCGCGGGCATCCCGCCCCGCCCTGGAGCGGAACGGACCGCCTGGCAGCGGGGCCGCGCCCGGCTCCGCGGGCGTTCCGCCGCGGCCGGTGGCCGCCCCCGGCGCGGCCACCGGAAGGACGATCCCGGCCAGCAGCGCGGAGGTGATCTGCCGGGCCCGCCGCGCCACCAGCCGTAGCGCTTCGACCGGCTCGGCCACCGACAGCAGCGCGGTCGTTATCTCGGCGCTCGCGGTGAGCCATGCCTGACGCCGCCTGGTCGTCTCGTAGAGGCGCGCGTTCTCGATGGCGAACCCCACCGCCGCGGCGAGCGCATGGACGAGGTCCTCGTCCTCCTGAGTGAACTCGGAGCCGCGTTTGCCGGCGAGGTACAGGTTCCCGAAGGCCTCCCCGCGGACGGCGATGGGCACCCGCAGGAACGTGCCGAAGCCCGGCGCGCCGGCGGGGAAGCCGAGGACGTCGGCGGCCACGACGACGGTGCCGGGACGAGCGGCGTGCCCGGCCCGGCCGGACGGACGGATCAGTTCCCCGCCGATCGGTTCCCCGCCGATCGGATCTCCGCCGATCAGCCCCCGGCCGAGTGGCATCCGGACGATGTCGGCCGGGACGTCCTGCCCCGGGCCGCCGCCGATCAGCTCGGCGATGTGGCCGTCCGGGCCCAGCACCCCGAGCACTCCGAGGTCGCAGTCCACCAGCGACCGGGCGGCCTCGGCGATGCGGCGCAGGGTCACGGGCAGGCTCAGCTCGCGCGCCACGTCGACGACGGCTTCGAGCAGGCCGCGCATGCGGTGCTGCACCGCGAACACCTCCGGAGCGGCCGCTGAGGGCGTCGACGGGGGCGTGGGAGGCGCAGCGGCCGGCCATGAGGACAGGGGCGGCGGCGGAGCGGGCAGCGCAGGCGTGGCGGGGCGCGGCGGGCGGCGGGCGCCGCCGGGACAGCCGGCTTCGGCGGCCGAGGCCGCGAGCGCATCGGTCCCGGCACCGGTCTGGACCATCTCGCACCTCCCGTCCACACACCTCAGGTGACGATAACCAGACACCCGACGTCTCGGGGCACCGCCGGGTGTATCGAGCGGACCGCTCGGTGCCACGGAGCAGGCGGGGCTGGCGGGGCTGGCGTAGAGTGCGCCCATGGCCGCCCCTGGCTTCCTTCTGCACAGCGACCGCGTGACCGACCTCAACAGGGTCTGCGCCGCGGCCTGTATCACCCGGGCCTGACCGCTCGCGGGTCGCGCCTGTCCAGGCCGGCCCGTCCATGTTCAGGCCCGGCCACGGGCAGACGTGACCCCGCCACCACCAGCGCCTCCAGGCGGCCAGGGGTGGCTCCCCACGGCGGCCGAGGGCATCCCAGGGCGATGACCAGCAGCGGCGATGACCAGCGGCACCGGCCGGTGAGGGCCTGACCCCACCCGGTGCGCCAGCCGCCCCCGCTGGTCGGGCATGACGCCACGGCACGAGTCGCCGCCGTGGTCCCGTCTCGTCCCGTCTCGTCCCGTCCGTGGCTCCCGATCGCCCCCAGTGCGGTCGCCGGGCGGCCCCCCGGGCCGGCCGGCCGCCTCGACCCGCGCACGCCACCCTCACGGCGTCGTCCCCGCCTGGAACGCCCTGCCGGCGTCGATGTGGTGGCGCCACCGCGCGGAATGACCCCTCGCCGTTTCCTCCTGTGGTCCGTCGCCGTGGTGGCGATCTTCGAAGGAGCCTCGATGCCTCTGATCCACCCCGCGCTGATCCACCCCGCGCTGATCCACCCCGCGCTGGTCACCTCGGCCCCGCTCCAGCCCCCGGTCCCGCTGATCTCCTCGATGCGGCCGTCGTCATCGGTCTCCCCGCTGGTGCCCGAACGGTTCCTCGCCGACGAGACCCGCCGGCTGTCCCTGCCCGACCTGCGCGAGCTGGTCACCGGGCTCGCCGCGGCCGAGTACGCCTGGCGTCCCCTGGTCCGGCACGACCCGCGGCAGCGCTGGTACCTCCGGCTATTCCTGTCCGGTGTGGTCGAGGTGTGGCTCATCGGTTGGTATCCAGGCCAGCAGACGGAGATCCACGACCACGGCGGGGCGCTGGGCGCGCTCGCCGTCGCCGAGGGCATCGTGGACGAGGACGAGTGCGGCCCGGACTGGGTAGTCACCCGGACCCGCCGCCACCCGGCGGGGTCGCACCCCGGATTCGGTGCGGACCACGTCCACCGGGTCGTCAACCGAGGGCCCGGCGCGGCCACCACGATCCACGCCTACTCGCCCCCGGAGCTCCCGCTGCGCTACCGGCCGGCCGACGACCGGCGGCCGGGCCACTCCGTGTCCGCGACGCCGCCGGCCGTCGCCCAGAGCCAGGCGCTCACCGCCGGCGCCGGGGTATGAGCGGCAGCCGTATCGACGCGCTGCTCGCCGCGGCCCGCTCCCGGCTGCGCCGGCTGACCCCCGAGCAGGCCGCCGCGGCCGTGGCTGACGGAGCGGTCCTCATCGACATCCGGCCGGCCGCGCAGCGGGCCACCGAGGGGGGCATCCCGGCGGCGGTGGTCATCGAGCGCAATGTGCTCGAATGGCGGCTTGACCCGACGAGCGAGGCCCGCGCACCGTTCGCGACCGGCGACCACGTCATCCCGGTGATCATCTGTTCGGAGGGTTACACCTCCAGCCTCGCCGCGGCCGCACTGCACGACCTCGGCCTCGCCGGCGCGACCGACGTGATCGGCGGGTTCCACGCCTGGGCCGCCGCTGGCCTGCCCACCGCCGACCTGCCGACAGCACCGGACTGAGCCCGCGGAGCGGCCTGGGCGTCCCGTCGGGCGCCGTCCGCGGACGGCGGAGGCGGCATGGACCCTCGTGTGGTCCTCGGCACATTTCGGTCCTTGCGGACCTCCGACCTGGTCCACCTGTCGGGGTTCGGCGTGCCTTTACCTGCCGGCAACCATGCTCCCTCTGCGCCCCGATCCGACCGAACCAGGCACCTCAAATGCCCGACAGACCCCTCCCCCACCCCACGAAAAGGATCTTGCTTTCTATACAAAAGGCCTGTAAGACAGCGTCTTTTCGGGTCCAAGAGACCTTGCGCACACGGCGGACCAAACCAGTTACATGGTTGCCATTGACCTGAGAGGGTGAGGTCTGCCACCCCGCAGGGCGGCAGATCAGGCCACCAGAGAGAGATCCGGACGTAGGCGTTTCGGAACCCTTGCTATCCGGTCGAGAGACGTCTACGTTCCTCGGTTAACGAGACGAGACGGGATCGTTTCCGAGCGGAGCGCCAGCAGCCCCCGGCCGCACCGCGACGAAACACCTGGGGGCCCTCGGCTTGTGCTGGTAGGCCCACCCGTCCGGCGTGTGGCGCGACGCCGGGCATTGCCTGTCCGCAGCGCACCTGTCCGCCTTTGCAACGTCAGCAGGAGACGGTATGCCCAGTGAGCCCGGCATGCTACCGGTCGGTAGCCCCGCCGCACCCATGTCCCTGTCGCCGTCCGACTCCGTTCACCCGGGAGGGGTGCGATGAGCGCCGGGGTACCCGTCCTTCCGGGTCGCGACCTGCCCCCGCAGCCGTTCGGCGAGGGTTGGCCCGTCTACTGGCGGCAGGATGCCGCCTGCCGCGACGGCGATCCCGACGCCTTCTTCCCACCGGACGGCCGCAACACCAAGGCCCGGGCCGCCGCGGAGACGCGGGCCCGCAAGATCTGTTCGGACTGTCCCGTGCAGCGGGCGTGCCTGGCCACCGCCATCTTCCGCCAGGAGGAGCACGGCGTCTGGGGCGGCTTGACCTCGGACCAGCGCGCCTCGCTGGTCCCCCGCGGCCGGCTGAACGCGGACGACGCGCTCGCCGCGGCTGACCGCGTGCTGCTGTCGATCTCCGTCGCGAGCTGACGCCGGATCGCACCCGGGCACCACGCGCACCTGGCCCGGCCACTGCCTTCGAGGGGTGGCCGGGCCGCGGTCGTCCGGCGCAGGGCGGGCCGGACGACGAGTTCGCGCCCGAGGCCTTCCCGCCCGAGGCCTTCCAGCGTCAGGCCTTCCCGCGCGAACCGGCCGAAACGCCCGACTCCTCGCGCCACCACCGACCGGTGGTGGCGCGGCCTGGGGCATTGACGAGGGCGTCCCCCTGTCGGCAGTCTGCGAGTCGTCGCAACGCGTGTGGCGACATCCCGACGGGCGAAGGGCGGGAAGGGCGACGTGTCCGGTGCGGTAAGGCGTATCCCCCGGCTACTGGTGCTCCGGCACGCCCAGGCCGACCCGCCCACCGGGCCCGACCTTCGGGACGAGGAGCGGCCACTCTCGTCGAAGGGCCGGCGCCAGGTCACGGTGGTCGCCGCCCACCTCGTGGCCTCCGGGATCGAGCCGGACCTGGTGCTCTGCTCCGCCGCGACCCGTACCCGCCAGACGGTCGCGCAGCTCGCGCACGCGCTGCCGAGCGGCGTCCCCGTCCTCGTGGAGGACCAGCTCTACCTGGCTGAGGCTAACGATCTGCTGGCGCGGCTGCGCCAGATCGACGACGGCGTTCCCTCGGTGCTGCTCGTCGGCCACAACCCGGGCCTGCACACGCTCGTCATGGGCCTGCTGAACCCGTCCGAGCGGCACCGGGTGCCGACGTTCCCGACAGCCGCGCTGTCCGTCCACGATCTTTCGGTGCCGCGCTGGAGCGAGCTGGGACCGGCTACCACCCGACTGGCCGACTTCGTCACCCCGCGCCTGCTGCGGGAGGCCGCGGGCACGCCGGAACAGGCCACCGACGCCTGATCACAGGCACCTGGTTGCAGGAACACCCGCCCGGCGGCGTTCGGCGTCACCCGTGACAGGGGACGTGCCCCGCGCCGGTGGCACGGGGCACGGGGCACGCAGCCGACCGGCGGGCCAGGCTACGAAGCAGACCTGGCCGCACCAGCCGGAACCGGTCGCCTGGCGGCCTAGTAGGCCTGCTCCATGATCTTGGAGGCCACGCCCAGGCCGGTACCGACGACAAGCGCCACGGCCGTCCCGATCCACAGCGGCACGGAGCCGAGGATCAGCGCGAGGGTCCCCAGGACAAAACCCGCGATGAGGATGTACACCGCGGCCCAGGACCCCATGTTGGCCTTCAGATGACCGGTATCCGACACGTCCACTCCTGTCTCGACCATGGCTGGGCACCAAAACCCGATGGCATCAAAACCCGATGGCAGGCACACCCGACCTCCCGCCGAGCGTACCCGCCGGGGCACGACTCAGGAGAAACCCGCCAGGTGACTCAGATCGGCCAGCTGCTCGTCGAGCCAGCGGCGGACGTCGTGCGTGCGGACCTGCTCGGCGGCCGCGGCCAGCCGGCGGTGCCGCTCGTCCATCGGCATCACCAGCGCCGCGTACAGCGCGTCGGCCATCTGCTGGACGTCGAACGGATGCAGCGTGACCGCGAACTCGCCCAGCTCCTCGTGCGCGCCGGCCATCTCCGAGAGGGCCAGCACCCCGCCGCGCCGGTTGACGACAGCGACCTCCTTGGCCACCAGGTTCATCCCGTCGGCGATCGCGTTGACCATCAGGACGTCGCAGATGGAGTAGGCGGCCACGGCGAGCGCGAAGTCCTCGACCATCCGCAGGTCGATGGGCTGCCGCCCCTCCTTGGTGTGCCTGGCGTTGATCTCCGCGACGACGGCGCCGATCAGCGCGATGTAGTCGGCGTACTCGGGGACGTCCGTCCGGCTCGGCTGCAGCAGCGCGAGAAAGCTCACCTTTCCGACCAGCTCGGGATGTTGGTCGAGCAGCGTCCCGAAGGCCAGGAAGCCGCGGACGACGTTCTTGCTCGGATCGGTGCGGTCGACCCGCAGCACGAGCTGGCGGTCCTCGTCGAGGAAGAGGTAACGCAGCATCGCGACGTGGGCGGCCACCTCCTCGCTGGCGAGGGTGGCGTCCAGGGCCGCCGGGTCGACGGAGATCGGGTAGTAGCGGGCGCGCACCGTCCGGTCGTTCACCTGGACGGTCAGCTCGTCGAGGTTGATCGGCAGGCCGAGCAGCTCCCCGGCGCACAGCACGAAGTTGCGGGCGTAGCGGCGGGTGTGGAAGCCGACGACGTCGCTGCCGAGAAGACCACGCAGAAGGCGCTCCCGGATGTTGCCCGGCAGGATGCGCCACTCGTCCGGCCCGGGCCACGGAATGTGCACGAAGTGGGTGAGGACGACATCCGGGCACTGCTCGCGGACGTGCTCGGCGACCAGGTAGAAGTGGTAGTCCTGCAGCAGGACCAGGGCCTTGCCGCCGCGGGAGCGGACCTCGTCCGCGACGGCGTCGGCGTAGGCCCGGTTGACGGCCGCGTAGCCGTTCTCGAACGCGTCGTGGTCGGCACGGGTCAGCACCGGCGTCAGCGACCGCCCGTACAGGCCGTGCTGGATGAACCAGAGGATCGGGTTGGACCAGACGCTGTAGAAGTCGGCGTAGGCGTCCGGATCGGTGACCACCAGCCGCACCCGGATGGACGGGCCGTCCGGCTTCCCGTCGACCACGTGCGGTGACGGCTGGGTCTGGACGAGGATCGAGCCGCCGTCGTTCTCGCCGGCGACGGCCGCGTCCTCGGGAGTCGCGGCGCCACAGACCCAGACGGCGTCATCCAGGTGCTCGGCCAGGCCGGACAGTGCGGACACGAGGCCGCCGGCGCCGCGGGTGACGGTTCGGCCGGCGGTGTCGCGATCGAAGCTGACAGGACCTCGGTTGGACAGCAGAACCAGTGGGAGATCGAGCAGGTCGATGTCCGACACGGCGGAAGGAGCCCTCCTGGTCGTCATGGTGCCCGGCATCGCCGACAGGCAGGCGGCCGGCGCAGGGACGCACTTCCGGCCGGAGCCGCCAGGCAGTCGGCGCCGGGCGCACGGGACAATCCGGACTGTAGTGAGCCTCGCTACCGGATGCACCGCGTTGCCGTGCGGCAGAAAGGTTGTTACCCCGAAGCCCGGCCGGTTACCACCCCCGCACAACCGGTGCGGGAATTCCCGGCGCACCCCCCGGGTGATCCGAACCGGTACACGGCCGGTACGTCTGGTCAGGCAATCCGCGGGAGAGTCCGGGCGGGCGCGCGGGCAGTGAGGTGCCTCCGCGCCGCCTCCTCCCGGGATGTGCCCGACGACACGGTGTGTTCCACGCCACCCCGCGCCGGCCCCGCTCACAGACCGTCGCGGTAGACCCTGACTTCCTGGACGGCGGAGCCGAGCGCGGCCAGCGCGTTCTCCAGGCTGTCCCGCGTCTCGACGAGTGCACTGGTGAGCTGCTCGATGGCGAGATGCTCGCTGCCGTCGGTGGCCGCGACGACCATCGCCTGAGCCTCCTCGATCATGTTGAGGGCGCCCTCGAGCTGGCCGGTCACATCCTCCGTGCGCCGGAACGCCTCGTCGAGCTGCGCCTTGACGTCGGCGATCGTCCCTGCCACCTGCACTCCGTTCCGTCAGCGACGCGGGTGGTACGACCGGCCCGCGCCCAGGCCCCGTCCGCCGCTGTCGTCCGGACGCCGCATGCCGTTCCCGGCAGCTCAGCGACGCCCGGCTCCTCCCTGACCGGCGGATCGGGAGGAATCACTGGCCGCACCGAAGCCGAGCCCGAACCGCAGGGCCAGCGCCAGGCAGGCCAGTGACCCGATTGTCCCCGCCGGCTCGATCGGCACAAAACGGAAGGTCGCCAGCACGGCCGCCGACGCCCCCGCCGCCGCGAGCAGTCCGGACCGGACGGCGGCCGTGGCGGACGACTCCCCGCCCGCGACCACGGCGACGGCACCCAGCCCGCCGGCCGCGGCCAGGCAGGGCAACGCGGGCGCCTCCATGAACACCCGGGCCGCCACCGTGAGAGCCGCGGCGAGCGCGCAGGCCAGGGCGGTGACGATCCCGCCCGAGAGCGAGGTACCGCCCCGGCTCACCGCGCGCAGCTCGGCGGACCGGGTCATCACCTCCAGGCACAGCCGGTAGGCGAGCTTCTTCGCGCGCTCCGGGTCGACCAGCCCGTCGGGGCCGACCAGACCGCCGCCGGGTACCGGGGCCCGGCGGCGGGTGTCCCGCCCCCGCGGCCCGGCGGCGGCCCGCCCACCACGCCCCGCATCCGAGCCCTGCCGGCCAAGGACCTTGCGGCCGGAGCCCGGCTCGGGCAGATCCGCCCCTGCCCCGCCGGCGCGCTTCCCGCCACGGCCCGTCTCCCCGGGCAGGGCGACGGCGGAACGGCCCACCCGGCCGCGGTGCAGGCCGTCCAGGTCACCGGCGTACCGCTGGTAGACCGCCTCGACGTCAGGTTCGCCGCCGTCGCGGGGACGCAGCTGGTCCAGCCCGTCGAGACCGTGCGGCGCCAGCGCGCCGCCGACCTGCGACCACACGGTGGCGACCCGGGACCGGATGTCCTCCGCCGCCGCCCGATGCCGCCGGGCGACGACGTCGACGCTCTCCTGCCGCGCGCTCAGCCGCTCGGCAAGCTGGGCCGCCATCGCGTCGGACGTCCCCATGAGCTCCCGGTACCGGTTCGCGGCGACCATCGGGTGCTCGGCGTCCCCGAACGCCCCCGCCGGCGGCCCGTACCCGCCGGCCTGCCCCTGCGCCGGACCCGCAGCCATCGACCCGGCGACCATCGGCCCGGTGCTGACCGGCCCGGTACTCACAGGCCCGGTACTCACAGGCCCGGTGCTGACCGGCCCGCCCGACAGCTCGGCGAGACCGGCACCGGAGGACTCCCCTGCCCGTGGATCCGACTCGGCCAGCAGGCCGTCCTCCCACCGGCCACCGGCCGTCACGCCGCCGCTCTCATGTCGCTGTCCTCCCGCCATGCGGCCTGGAGACCGCCACACCATTGTCGGCGGCCGATCCGGCGGGGAGTGGTGCGAACGGGACCACCGTGCGCGGATCGGCCTGGACGTGCCGGTCGAACAGCACAGCCCGGTTCGGCGTCGTCCCGGCCGTCACCGGCCGGTGCCCCGCCAGACCGAACAGGTCCCCCCCGGGCAGGCCGGTGGCCACCCAGGCCGCGATGTCGTCCCGGTGGCCGGGCCCGAGATCCTCCACGAGTCGGGACGGGGCACGCCACCAGCCGAGCAGATGCACACCGACCGCCGGGCCGCGGCGGGTCACCGTCCGCAGGTCGTCGAGCCCCGACCGGCGGGACGCCTCGTCCCGGGCCTCCAGCCCGGCCCGTCCCGCATCCACCGCGAAGACGACGACGAGGCGCATCGCCGTGGCGGTGCCGGCCTTCCCGGCGAGCGCCGCCTCCTCCCGCGCACGGATCTCCGCAGCGGCCGACGCCAGCACAGCGCGCAGGCCGGTGACGTCCGTGACGTAGGTGGGATGACCGGCGAGGCGCAGCGCCTCGGCCATCGCCTCGGCCGCGGACACGGTGGCGGGGTCGGCCGCGACGACGTCCACGGCGAGGCCGCCGCCGGCGGTCTGCGCCCCGACGGACACCGCGGCCGCCTGCAGCATGCCGACGGCCTCCCGCCGCAGCGGGCCGAGCACCGCCAGGTGCCGCCCCGGCAGCCGGGCGAGGCGCACCCCGACCGCCGGCGGCGCCAGGTCCAGCGGCACGCCGACGAACGCGAGCGGATCTCCCGCGGCCCCGGGCGCCTCGTGCCCACCGTCGCCGCCGAACTCGTCGGGCCCGCCGCGCAGGCCGACGGCTCCGTGCGCCCCGGGGTCACCGGACGCCGGAACCGGCCAGCCGGCCAGCGCCTGGAACGCCGGGTTGTCGGCGAGAACCGCGGGCGCGTGCCCGACGAACACCCGCGGCGGGCGCATCGCCGGGACGGCCCGGCTGACCAGCGCGCTGACCTGGTCCCGCAGCCCGGCGACCACCCGGGGGTCGGGGTAGGCGACCCGGACGTGCTCGTTGCCGATCGGATGGCCGTTGCGCCGGTTCACGATCGCCTCGCCGACCCCGGACAGCGCACCCGCGGCCTCGTTCGCCGTCGACAGCAGCACCCGTGACTCCGAGATGGACGTCCGCAGCGCGACCCGCAGCGCGAACTGGCCGAAGATCGATCCCCGCTTGCCGGCCGTCGCGTCCAGCGCGTCGATACCGGACAGGGTCTGGCTGGCCAGCAGCAGGTGGATGCCGTAGGCCCGGCCCTGCCGTGCCAGCACCTCCAGCAGCGAGACGGCCTCCCGGGCGACCGTGTCGAGCGGGGTGAGCATGACCTGGAACTCGTCGACCACGATCATGATCCGCGGCCAGGCGGAACTGCGGTCCGCGGCGCGCAGCCCGCGCAGGTCCCGCGCACCGACAGCGCGCATCGTCACGGAACGCCGCTGCATCTCGTCCCGGGCGGCGCGCAGCACGGCGACACCGAACTCGCGGTCGCTCTCGATACCGACGGTGTCCGCCTGCGGCAGGAAGAAGGGGTCCCCCGGCCGCTGGGCGAACTGGGCGAACTCCAGGCCCTCCTTGAAGTCGAGGAGGTGGAAGCGAAGCTGGTCCGGCCCGTAGCGAGCGGCCAGCCCGTAGACGATGTCGAGCAGCAGGGTCGACTTGCCCGCGCCGGCCTGGCCGCCGACGAGGCCGTGCACGGTGTCGTCGTCGAAGGTCAGCACCACCGGCCCGTCGGCGCCGTGTGCCACCGGGACGGAGATCCCCGCGGAGCTCTCGTACTCCCACAGGCCCGCGGGCAGCAGGCCGCCCAGGTCCGGAGCACTGGCCGCGGCCCGCGCCACCCCGGCGGCGACCCGGTTCGTGACCGCCGAGACGAGCGGCGGTGGCGGCGGGTCGTCGAGCACACAGCCGAGCGTGCCCGACAGGGACGTCCGCCAGCTCGCCGGCGCCGTGCCGCCGGCGGCGGGTTCCGCCGCCACGCCGAGCAGCTCCGCCGCGGTGACGGTCTCCGCGCGGGGCAGCACGCCCCAGGCGCGCCCGGCCCCACCGCCGCTGCCCCAGCCGCCGGGACCCCAGCCGCCGGGACCCCCTGCTCCCCCGGTTCCCCCGGCCGTCTCCGTGCCGGCCCATCCGCCGGCACCGATGGCTCCGGGACCGCCGGCGCCGCCGGCGCCGCCCGCGGTGCCAGCGCCGCCCGCACCCGCGCCGGGCTCGACCACCGCGATGACGTGGACGCCGCACGACGGGCCCTGCGAGGCCACCGCGTCGAGGGCACGGGCGGCCTCGTCCGGCAACGACGGCCAGCCCAGCAGGACGAGCAGCCGCCACGGCTCCGAGCGGGGCAGGCCGGCGTCCTCCCGCTCACGCAGGGAGTCGAAACGGCCGGCGAGACGGTCGACCGTGATCCGGCCGACCTCACCGGACAGCTCGGCGAGGGCGAGCTCGAGGCGCGCCCGGCTGGTCAGCGTCGGCCCGACCACGCCGCGCAGGCGCAGCGGGGCGAAGGCGGCCAGCCCGGCGCCCAGCTCGTGCGGGTCGTAGACGGTCACCCGCACCGCGCCCGGAGGCGCACTCGCGAGGATCCGGGTGAGCAGGCTGCGGACGAGACCAACCGCCTCACCACGCCGCGCCCGGGTGGTCTCGATCTGGAGGTTCCCCGCGTCGAGCAGGGGAAGCGCCAGCGGTACCTCCACCGGGACGCCGCCACGCCCCACCGGCGGCACCAGAATGCGCCCGACCCGCCACAGCCCGGGACGCCCGTCTGGCCCGATCGGGGGGTCTGCCGAGCCGTCGGAGGGTGCGTTCGCCCACGCGGGAGCCTCCCAGCCGGCGCCGGCGAACGCCGGGGCCTGCCGGCGGGCGAGCGCGCCCGCCTCGCTCAGGGCCAGGCCGACGCCCTCCACATCCCCGACGAGATCAGCGGCCTGGTCGGTCTCCTCCGCGTCGATGATGCGGGGGGCCGCGAGCGGCACCTCGCCGGTCTCGATCCGGCCCGCCTGCTCGTCGAGCCGGTCGGCCAGCGCGAGCGCCGCCTCCAGGCTCTCCGAGATGCCGGAGACGAGCAGGCGCGCTCGCCGTGTGCCCGACACCACGACCTCCTCGCGACAACCCACCCATCACGGCCAACGATCACGGCACGCGCACCCCGTACCCGCGACCGGTCACCGGAACACCACGCTAGCCACCGTTCCGTCGCATCGGGGCGTTTCACCGCAGGCGGCACAGGCGACCACGGGGATGTCCCCGGGCGCTCCGGCCGATATCCACGCCGAACACCCGCGGCGAACTGGAACGTACCGGATGCCCGCCGGGAGACCGCCGCCGTATCCAGGGTGTCGCGCGTGTTCAATGGCCCCGCGGAGGTCCATCGAGGCGAATGCCGTACGGGAGGCGCAGAAGTGGCGGATCCGGGGCGCATGTCCGACCTGGGCTCGGGGCCGGCGACGAAGCCGGGAACGGCGCCGGACGGGCTGGCCGGCCCCCGGGAGCCGGTCGGCGCGCCGGCCGACGAACGGGCCGGCAAACCGGCCGGCGCACCGGCCGACCCGCCAGCCGGCGCGCCCGGGTCGGCCGCGCCGAGGCTTCCCGGCGCGGCCGACCCGGGCGCGGCGGCGACCGCCGAGCCGGACGAGCGGCCGCTGGCCGTCATCGACGTCGACGGGGTGGTGGCCGATGTCCGGCACCGGCTGCGGTTCCTGCGGGTCCACCCGGGCGACTGGGATGCGTTCTTCGCCGCCGCCGACATCGACCCGCCTCTGGCGGAGGGGGTGGAGCTGGTCCACACGCTCGCCCGCGACCACGAGGTGATCTGGCTGACCGGGCGCCCGGAGCGCTCCCGCCCCGCGACGGTGCGCTGGCTGCAGGAGCAGGGCCTGCCCGTCGGCGAGCTGCGGATGCGCCCGGACGACGACCGCCGGCCGGCGCGGATCTTCAAGCGGTCGGAGCTGCGCCGGATGGGGGCGCGCCGCCGGGTCGCCGTCGTGGTCGACGACGACCCGGCGGTCGTGGAGCTGCTGCGCGCCGACGGATGGCCCGTCCTGCGTGCGGACTGGCTCGCCTACGAGCCGACTCTGGGCAACGCCCAGAACGAGGAGGGACGCACCTGACCCCGGCCGCTCCCGCCGGGATCAGTGGGCGGTGCCCCGGCGGTAGGCGCGGACCGCGAGCGGCCCGGCGACCGCCAGGATTCCCGCGCACCAGGCGAGGGAGATCAGCAGATCCTCGGTGACCGGCCCGCCGAGGAACAGGGCACGCACCGCGTCGACGGTGGTGGTGACCGGCTGGTACTTCGCGAACGCCTGCAGCCAGCCAGGCATGGAACCGACCGGGGCGAACGCGGAGCTCGCGAACACGAGCGGGAAGACCCAGATCATCCCGCCCGACTGGGCGGCCTCCACGCCGCTCACCGACATCCCGATCACCGCCGAGACCCAGGAGAAGGCGTAGGCGAAGGCGAGCATCAGGCCGAACCCGGCCAGGACCGCGAGGACGTTCGTGTCACCGAAGCGGAAGCCGACCGCCAGGCCGACCAGCAGCATGACCAGCATGATGAAGGCGTTGCGGACCAGGTCCGCCAGGGTGCGGCCGGTGAGCAGCGCGGAACGGCTCATCGGCAGCGAGCGGAAGCGGTCGATCAGCCCGGCCTCCCGGTCGCCGGCGAGGCCGATACCGGTGAGCATCGCGCCGAAGACCACCGTCTGCACGAAGACGCCGGGCATGAGGAAGTCGACGTAGTCCACCCCCGGACCGACGTTGATCGCGCCGCCGAACACGTACGTGAACAGCAGGACGAACAGAATCGGCTGGATGGTGGCGAACACCAGCAGCTCGGGCACCCGCCAGGTCTGGATCAGGTTGCGCCGGCACATCACCCAGGCGTCGGCCACCTGCCAGGACAGCCGGCCGCGGCCGGCCACCGGGGTCAGGTCGAGAGTGCTCATGCCTTCACCAGATCCTGCTCGTCGCCACCGGCCCGCTGATCGGGCGGGGCGGGTGGTCGGCTCTTTCCTGGGCCCGACCCCCCGGACGCGGCCCCGGCCAGCGCCCCGGTCGTGGACCCGGCCTCGCCGGAGGCCGCTCCCTGGCCCGTCAGGGTCATGAACACGTCGTCGAGGGACGGCCGGTGCAGCCCGACGTCCACGATGGTCAGGCCGAGCTCGTCGAGGGAGCGCACCACCTCGGCGAGCACCGAGGCACCGGCGACCGGCGCGCTCACCCGCCAGGCCTCGGCGGAGACGGTGGCCGGGCCGCTGCCGAGCCGGGTGAGGACCTCCGCGGCCGCCGCCGTGTCGTCGCCCTCGGCGAGGACGATCTCCAACCGGTCACCGCCGATCTGGCGCTTGAGCTCGTCGGGCGTGCCCTCCGCGATGACCCGGCCCCCGTCGATGACGGAGACCCGGTCGGCGAGGTGGTCGGCCTCCTCCAGGTACTGGGTGGTGAGGAGCACCGTGGTGCCCTCGCGGACGAGATCGGCGATCACCCGCCACATCTCCTGGCGGCTGCGCGGGTCCAGCCCTGTGGTCGGCTCGTCGAGAAAGAGCACCGCCGGGGCCATGATCAGGCTCGCCGCGAGGTCGAGACGCCGGCGCATGCCGCCCGAATAGGTTTTCGCCTGCCGGCCGGCGGCCTCGGTGAGAGCGAAGCGCTCCAGCAGCTCGGCAGCCCTGGCCCGGGCGACCCGTGACGGCAGCCGGTAGAGCCGGCCGAACATCTCCAGGTTCTCCTGACCGGTCAGCCTCTCGTCGACCGCGGCGTACTGGCCGGTCAGGCCGATGCGCGGGCGCACTCTGTCCGGATGGCGCAGCACATCCACCCCGAGGACCTCGGCCCGCCCGCCGTCGGCCGCGAGCAGGGTCGACAGGATGCGAACCGCGGTCGTCTTACCCGCGCCGTTGGGGCCGAGAACCCCGTGGACGCTGCCCGCGCGGACGCTCAGGTCGAGCCCGGCCAGGGCCGTGTGCCGGCCGTAGCTCTTGCGGAGGCCCTCGACGAGGATCGCTGTCTGATCGGTCACCCGCGCACAGTACGACAGCGCACCGACAGATCCCCAACGGTTTTCCGCCGCCCAGCCGCCGCCCAGCCGCCACCCGGGCGGCAGCCGGCCGCCGATTCCCCGCCCAGTCCGAGCCGCCGGGGCCGCTCAGGCCGAGCTGCGGCGACGCCGGCGGTGCGCCAGCTCGTCTCCCGGGTGGGCCGCGGGCGGCTGGCCGGGCCGCTCGCAGGGCAGCTCGGCGAGCTGGCCGCGCATGTCCTCCAGGGCCCGCCCGACCGCGATCGCGAAGACGCCCTGGCCACCCCGGACCAGATCGATGACCTCGTCGTCCGAGGTGCACTCGTAGACCGTCGAGCCGTCGCTGATCAGCGTCAGGTGCGCCAGGTCGGCCACCCCACGCGTACGCAGGTGCTCGACCGCGGCCCGGATGTTCTGCAGCGACACGCCGGCCTCGAGCAGCTTGCGGACGACCCGCAGGACCAGCACGTCACGGAAGGAGTAGAGCCGCTGGCTGCCGGACCCACTGGCCCCCCGCACACTCGGGACCACCAGGCCGGTACGGGCCCAGTAGTCGAGCTGGCGGTAGGTGATGCCGGCGGCGGCGCAGGCTGTCGGCCCCCGGTAGCCGACGTCGTCGCCCGGCGGCTGCGGGATCTCGTCCCCGAAGAGCTGACCCTGCTCGATCATGGTCGCCCGCTCGTCATCCTCCCAGTGCGGATCCTCATCGTCCGGCGCCACCCGCGCGGCTGCCCCCATCGAGGTGCCACTCTTCACCAGTCCCATCCTCCGGACAGTCCGGGAGCCTCACGGCCCGCCCGCCGACGACGCCACACACATCACCGCCGTCGCACCACCACCGCCACCCCATCACCACGGACGCGCCGCCGCAGCACTGCGACACGGCCGCGACCGCCCCCGCCGCGGTGGACGGCCCCTGCTCCCCGCCAGGCCCGGCGATGGTTCGCCCGACCGTAGGGGCCGGGGCACCGCCCCTTCAATGATCCAAGGCAGCGTGTCCGTAGTCCAGCGGACATGCTGGTGCCAGCCGGTCGAGTCCGGTTTCACCCGGACGAATCGCCTCAGGTCGGACGGCGTGTCGGGCCCACAGCCACGGCCACGCCCCCGGATCGGTCATGCCGGACCTGCCGGCCCGGCCCCGCGGCGCCGTCCACGTGGTAGGCGGGCCCGCCGCACCGGAGAGCGCGGCACCGCCTCCCCGGTACCGGGTACCGGGTACCGGCGCGGCGACACCGCTCTCCGGATCACGAACCCGGCGTGTTGAAGTCCTCCGGCGAGATGGTGTCCAGGAACTCCCGGAACTTCTCCAGCTCGCTCTCCTGTTCCTGCTCCTGCTCCTCGGGGACGGTGATGCCGGCCTCGGCGAGCACCGCCTCCACGCCGTACACGGGCACGCCCATCCGCATGGCCAGCGCGATCGCGTCCGAGGGACGGGCCGAGACCTCCACGCCGTTGCCGAACACCAGGGTCGCGAAGAAGACGCCGTCCTGCAGGTCGGTGATGGTGACCTGGGTCAGCTCCGTCTGCAGGGCCCGCAGCACGTCCCTCATCAGGTCGTGCGTCATCGGTCGGGCGGTCGTGATGCCCTCCTGGGCAAAGGCGATCGCCGTGGCCTCGACCGCCCCGATCCAGATCGGCAGGTACCGTTCCCCGCCCACCTCCTTGAGCAGGACGATCGGCTGCTTCGACGGAAGCTCGACACGCACGCCGACGATGTCCAGCCGATGCACCGATCTACCTCCTAGCGCAGGTGGGGCAGGGCGGAACGCTGTGACCGGAGCCAGAAAACCCCACGAGGAGACAGTATCCCCGCTACCGCCCCGCGTCAGCGTGCCCGTCGCTTCTCACTTTCCGTTGACGATCGCACCATTTGGGTAGTGGATACCCGTGCACTACCCCGAGCGAACGGCGGCAAGCCGGGTACGCAGCAGCGCCGCGTGCATGCGCACCAGCAGCGTGGCGAGCTCGTCGACGGTCTCCGCAGCCCGGCCGTCGGTCTCGCCGAGACGCCCCGACCGCAGCGGGGCCACCGCCGCCTCGATGAGACCGGCCTCACGGTCGGCCGCGGCCCGCGCCGCCCGCAGGTGCCGGACCTGGACCCCGTGAGCCGCCAGCAGGGCCACGGTACGGGCCACCAGCAGCGCGTCGGCGTCGTAGTACCCGCCGCCCGCGATCGGCCCGACGAGCCCGTTGCTCTCCAGCTCCGCCAGCACGTCGTCGTCCAGCCCACTCGCGGCCAGCAGCTCCCGGCGGGATATCCGGATCCGCTCGGCTCCCAGCAGCGAGTCCAGGCCACGCCCCGCCGGCCGGTCCGGCACCGCCCGGGGACCCGTCCTCGGCAGCTGGGTCTCCCCCCGGTCCAGCGCGGCGAGCTCCTCCTTGATCACGCGCAGCGGGAGATAGCGCTCCCGCTGCGCGTGCAGGACGTGCCGCAGGCGCAGGACGTCATCCAGCGAGTACTTGCGGTAGTTGGCACTCGTGCGGGCCGGCTCGACGAGCCCCTCCGACTCGAGATACCGGATCTTCGACAGGGTGATGTCGGGATACTCGGCGCGTAGCCGGTCCAGCACCTCGCCGATGTTCAGCGTCTTCGCGGCGTCCCCCGCCCGCGCGGGCGTGCCCCGCCGGCCAGCGGCCGACCGGGCGTCACCCGCGGAAACGGACGGCCGCATCGACTCCGCCGCGGCGCCGCTGCCGCCGCTCACCGCCCCGTGACCCCGTTCACCGTGCTCCGACCCCCCCATAGGTCGCCCCCGTCAGGAAGACGAGGCGAAACTTTCCGATCTGGACCTCGTCCCCGCCGGTGAGCTCGGCCGAGTCGATCCGCTCGCGGTTCAGGTAGGTGCCGTTGAGGCTGCCGACATCGCGGACGGAGAAGCCCTTGGTGTACGGCGAGCGGTGGAACTCGGCATGCCGCCGCGAGACGGTCACGTCGTCGAGGAAGATGTCGCTCTCCGGATGGCGACCCACCGTGGTGAGATCAGCGTCCAGCAGGAACCGGCTGCCCGCGTTCGGGCCGCGCTTGACCACCAGCAGCGCCGACCCGGGCGGCAGCGCGTCGACCGCGGCGACGGCGTCACGCTCGGTCGACTCGTCGACGTGGTCGCCCTCGATCCCGGAGAGCGCGGCGGCGAGATTCAGCGTGGAGGTCTGCTCCGCGGGGCGCTCCGGCGCCACGGGCTCGCCCGGACGCACCAGAGGCGACCCGCACCGCGCGCAGTACAGCGCGTCGGACGGGTTCTGCTGGCCGCACCTCGTGCAGAACACAGTCTCGTCCGCTTCCTGCCGGACGCCCGCAGGCGGGTGGCCGGCCGCTCGGTCCGCCGCCCTCACGGCAGCGGGAATGGTGCCCGACAGGGGCTGACCCGACGCATCCGGGACATCACCCCACGCAGACGACCGAACGCGGCAGCATCCGCGGCCGCGGCCGTCACGGCGCACTCCGAGGCTAGTGCATCAGGAGCACCGTCGTGAAAAGGGTGCGGCGGGCGATTGTTCGGCGTGGCGTCACCGGACGCACGCGACGAGCATCCCCGCCTTGACACGGAACGCAGGACGACATAACAGACAAACCTGCGCTCCACCCTGAAGCGCGACAGCCACGCACACTGCACGTCACCAAAGAATGCTCCGGCGACCACAGTCCGTACACGGATCGTCTGGTGCGGGGGTTCGCGGGTGACGGACGGCCGATCGTCACCCCGCCCGGACGGACACCGGAGCCCGCCCCGCGACCCCCGAAACGGTCAGACGTGGCCTCGGCGTGGCCCGCCGAGGCCCGGCCCCCCGCGGAGGCCTCCCGCCGCCGGCCGTCACCGGGGTGTGCTACTGCTCCTTGGCATACTCGCCGTACTGGGCGGCATCCAGCAACTCGTCGAGCACGGACGGTTCGGCGACAGTCACCTCGACCAGCCAGCCCTCGCCGTACGGATCGGAGTTCACCAGCTCCGGCGCCGCGACGAGGGCCTCGTTGCGCGCCGCGACCGTGCCCGAGACGGGGGCATAGATGTCGGAGACGCTCTTGGTCGACTCCACCTCGCCACACGGCTCACCGGCCGCGACCGGCGCCCCGACCTCCGGCAGCGAGACGAAGACGATGTCACCGAGCGCCTCCTGGGCATACGCGGTGATACCGACCCGCACCGTGGTCCCCTCGGCCCGGGCCCACTCGTGCTCGCGGGTGTACTTCAGGTCCTCGGGATACAGCGCAATCGCCTCCTGCGGTCGTGGTGCTGCACCGGTACCGGACACCGGCGCCGGCCTGTCGCGGACCCGGCGGCCCGCCGACGGCCCGACGCCCCCGCCCCGTCCGTGCGGGGCTGTCGATCAGTCCGCGGGACGGGCGAAACGAGGGCTCGGTGCGGTGCGCAGGGCCCTGATCTCGATCTGCTCGGAGTTCGCGACCTCGGCCTGCGCGCCGTCCCGGGTAGCTACCGTATCGAGCACCCCGCCAGGAATCCGCATCGCCTGCGCGAGCGTATGCGCATCCCCGATGGCCCGCATGACATACGGCCCGGCGACCTGGCCGCCGTCGACGGTCATGCCCCCGCCCGGGGCGTCGACGATGTAGGTCGAGGCCACCACCCGCACGCCCGACAGCTCGATGGCCTCGGCCCCGGCGTCCCGCAGTTCCTGCAGCGCGTCGACGAGAATCCACGCCTCGACGGTGCCCCGAGGGTCGTCGATCGTCAGGGTGACGCCCGGACCCGTCGCCGGGCTGGTCCCGGCCAGCACGGCGAGTGCGTCGGCCTCCTGTCGGGCCCGGTCGATGTCGGCGTCGCCGCGCGCGCCGTCCGCGATCGCCGACTGGGTCGCACGCAGGCCGCCGGCCTCGTCCTGCAGGCGCTGCCCGTCGGCGGAGAGATTCTCCAGCTCGGCCGCGAGCTCGTCCGGTCGCAGCCTGCCGAGACGGTCGGCCGGGTCGGCGGATCTGATCATCACGGCCAGGCCGAATCCCAGTCCCGCGAGCAGCAGGACACTGACGATCCGCAACGCCGGACGCGCCAGACCGCCGCCGCCCTGCGTCGTGTTGCCGACAGTCGCCTCCGCGACAGGCACCGCTCCCCCCGTGACAGCTGCCGCCGCCTCCGTGACAGCTGCCGCCGCCTCCGCGACAGGCGCCGCTCCCGCCGCGCCGTCGCCGACGGCCTCGTGGTCGGCGGTCAAGGCTTCAGCAGCGATCGCCGGACCGCGCTCGCGTTGGTGAAGATCCTGATGCCGAGGACGACGACCACCGCCGTCGACATCGCGCCACCGACCCCGAGGGCGTCGCCCAGTGCGACCAGGGCGACCGCGAGGGCGACGTCCGACAGAAAGGACACCACGAAGACCCGGTCGGAGAAGACCCGCTCCAGCGCGGCTCGCAGCCCGCCGACCGCCGCGTCGACCGCGGCCATCACCGCCACCGGGAGGTACGGGTCGAGCCAGGCGGGCGGCCGCGGGGCGGCCAGCAGCCCGGCGACGACACCGACGACGAGTGCCAGCAGTCCGGTGATCGCGCCTTCACGGGTCATGATCCACTCCCTCGGGCGTATCGGAGGTCTGGTCCCGGCGCCGCCGGGACCGTCACCTCGTCGAGCCGCGCGACGGTGACCGCGTCCGGCGGGGCGCCCACCCGGGTGCGCAACCGGACGGTGACCGACGCGGAGGCCACTCGGGCCACGATCGTGCCAGGGACACCGATCGCCTCGATCACATAGGGGGCCTCGACCGGGCTCAGGCCGACCAGGATCGCGTCGCCGGCGGCCCGGACCGCGCTCAGCGCGGTGAGCCGGACCCCGTTGACCGCGACAGCCTCGGCCCCTGCGCTCCACAGCAGGTTCACCATGTCGGCCAGGTCGTGGTCGGCGAGCCTGCTGTTCGGGCCCTGCGCGAGCGGGCGTGGGTTCCCCGCGTCGGACGCCGGGCCGGTCGGCGGATCGACCAGCGTCACCCGGACCCCCGGGCCCCGGGCCGGCGCGAGCCCGGCCGGGGCCGCAAGAGAGCCGATCCGCTCCGTCGCGGCAGCCCAGGCCTCATCCGCCAGGCGCCGGCGGGTGAGCATGTCGGCGGTGACGGAACGTTGCTCGCGCACCCCACCGGCGAGGTCGTCCCGCTGCTCCGACCGGGTTTCGTAGACGGTGCCCAGCAGGCCCCGCAGTCGCTCCCGGGCCGGTGCCGACTGCGCTGCCGTCTGCAGGCTCACCGCGGTGAGCAGGCCCACGAGCAGCAGCACGAGGGGAAGAAGCAGACGGTGCGGCGCACTCCGGGGAGAGACCGGCCCCCGCACGGCCGCCTGGTCGGGCGCCCGGGCGGCCGCGCGCGCGTAGGCGGGGTCGAGCGCCGTCTCGGTCACCTGCCTGAGGGGCGAAGCCTCCTGCCCGCGGGTCGGCTCCGTCGGGTCAGGGGTCGACGGCGGCCGCGGCTGCCCGCGGGTCACCAGCCGGTCCTCGACCGGCGGCGCGGGGGACGGTGCCGGCGGGTGGGTCCGTGTCCGTACGTGCACACCTGGCATCTTGACGTCCTCTCCGGCCCGAAGGCCGGGGGTTCCCCCCGTGCCGCGCCAATCGGGGCGCGGTCACCACCGGTCAGGCCTGGCCGGTGGGAGCGTCCACCGGCGGCGCCGTGGCCACCACGGCGCTCCACCGGCGAATGAGGGCCTCGGCGTCGTCCAGGTCGGCCGCCTCGGCCCACAGATGGGTGACGGCCTCGGACGGGTCGGGCAGCACGAGCACCCAGGAGCCGTCGAGGCTGACGATGCGGACCCCGTCCGTGGTGTCCACCCGCGCCCCGGAGCCGCTGTCGACCGATTCGACGACGCGCCGCATGACCATGCCCTTCTCGGCCCAGGGGGTCGGTACCGAGGTGCGGACCATGGCGACCGGCGGGATCCGGGAGTCGATCGCGCTCAGGGTGAGGCGGGTACGCGCGACCAGCGCGACCAGTCGGACGAACACGGCCAGCCCGTCGATCACCGGGGCGAACTCGGGGACGACGAAGCCGCCGCGCCCGTCCGCGGCGAACACCACCCGCTCGCTCTCCACAATCTTGGACAGTCCCGCGCCGGACATCGGGATCCGCCGCAGGGTCAGCCCGTGGAAACGGCTGACCTGGTCGGCCACCTGGGTGGTGGCGACCGGGACGGCGACCGTCGAGCCGCGGTTCTCCGCGGCGACGAGGTCGAGCATGACCAGCAGCGCCCGCTCGTCGCTGATGAGGTCGCCGCGCTCGTCGACGATGGTGATCCGCTCACCGATGTGGTCGAAGCGCACCCCGAAGGCCGCCCGCGAGCTGGCCACCAGCGCGCCCAGCCGGTCCAGGGCGCGGCGTTCCTGGGCGGCGCCGGGTTCGGGGTAGGTCTCGTCCAGGCGGCCGTTGACGGTCAGCACGTCCACCCCGAGCCGGCCGAGCAGGGTGGGCAGCAGCAGCGACGCCGCTCCCCCGGACGGGTCGACGACCACCTTCAGATCGGCCTCGGCCAGGCCCCTGGTGTCGACGCGGTCGAGCAGGTCCTGGGTGTAGACGTCCGCCGTGCGGGCGGGGAAGCGCAGGTCGCCGATCTCGCCGGGGAACGCGCGGCGGAACTCCTGCCGGGTGAAGACCCGGTCGAGCTTGCGCTGCGCGGCCGGGGTGAGATCGTGCCCGTCCGCGTCGAGGAAGACGATGTCGATGCGCTCCGCGTCGCCGGGCTTGGAGCGCAGCATGATGCCGCCGGCGGCGGCGGAGGTCCGCACGTCGAAGCGCGCCACCGGCAGCGGGGCGACCTCCAGGTCCCGGACGTTGATCGCGCCCGCGGTGAGCGCGCTGATCACGGCCCGCTTGAGGGCGCGGGCCGCCCGCGAGCCGTCGCGGGCGGTGGTGACGGTGGTCCCCTTCTTCAGGGTCGTCGCGTAGGCGCTGGCCAGGCGCACCACCAGCTCCGGGGTGATCTCGGCGTTGACCAGGCCGGAGACCCCGCGCGGCCCGAACAGCGAGCGCTGCCCGCGTGACTCCCAGATCACGCTGGTGTTGACGACGGCCCCGGCCTCGATCGTCTTGAAGGGGTACACCTTCACGTCGTGGGAGACGAACGCCTCCTCCTGGATGACGCACTCGTCCCCGATGACCGCGCCCTCCTCGATCCGCGCGGCGCGCAGCACGTCGGTGCTCTTGCCGATCACGCAGCCGCGCAGGTTCGCCCGCGGGCCGATCAGCGCGTTGTCCTGGACGACCGCGCGGTGCAGGAACGCCCCCCGCTTCACCACGACGTTGCTGCCGAGCACGGTGAACTCCCGCAGCTCGGCGCCGGCCTCGACCTTGCTGTAGTCCCCGACGACCAGCGGCCCCTTGAGGATGGCGTCGGGATGGACGTCGGCGTCCTCCCCGATCCACACGCCCGGGGAGACCTCGAACCCGCCGATCTCGACGTCCACCTGCCGGTTCAGGACGTCCGCCTGCGCCCGCTGGAAGCTGGTGATGGTGCCGACGTCCTCCCAGTAGCCGCCGGCGACATAGCCGTAGACCGGCGCTCCGGCGGCGACCAGGCGGGGGAAGACGTCGCCGGACCAGTCCACGGCCTCCCCTGCCGGGACGTGTGCGAGCACCTCGGGTTCCATGACGTAGATGCCGGTGTTCACCGTGTCGGAGAAGACCTGCCCCCAGGTCGGCTTCTCCAGGAAGCGGGAGATCCGCCCGTCCTCGCCGGCGATGACGATGCCGAACTCCAGCGGGTCGGGCACCGACCGCAGCGCGACGGTGACCAGCGCCCCGCGGGCCCGGTGGTAGGCGACGAGCGCGGTGAGGTCGATGTCGGTCAGCGCGTCCCCGCTGATCACCAGGAACCGCTCGTGGCGCAGGGCGTCCTCGGCGTTCTTCACGCTGCCCGCGGTGCCCAGCGGGGTCGTCTCCGTGGCGTAGGACAGGTGCATGCCCAGCTCGTCCCCCGACCCGAAGTAGTTCCGGATCATGGCGGCCAGGAACTGGACGGTCACCACCGTCTCGTCGAAGCCGTGCCGCTTGAGCAGCCGCAGCACATGCTCCATGATCGGGCGGTTGACGACGGGCAGCAGCGGCTTCGGCAGGTTCGCGGTCAGCGGCCGCAGCCGGGTGCCCTCGCCGCCCGCCATGACGACGGCTCTCAAGGCTTACCTCCCGATCTTCCCGGACACCGGTCCGGAGGCCGGCCCGGCCGATCCGACTGGCCCGACCGGCCCGGCCGATCCGGAGGCGGGTGGCCGGGCGCGCTGTTCCACGGCCAGCCGGCGGGCCTGTTCGAAGTACAGGAGACCGGACCACCAGTACAGGGCGGTACCCCAGATGGCGAACGCCCACCCGACGGGACGGGCCGCCGTCGCCAGCCAGGAGTCACCGGCGGACAGCAGCAGCAGCGGGAAGGCGTACAGCAGGTTGAAGGTGGCCGCCTTGCCCAGATAGTGCACGGGCAGCGTGGTGCCGACGTGGAGACGGCGCAGGATCGGCACCAGCCCCAGCAGGACGGCGTCCCGGGCGACGAGCAGCAGCGCGAACCACAGCGGGACGATGTCACGCAGAGTAAGGGCGATGATCGTCGCGAGAATGTAGAGCCGGTCCGCCAGCGGGTCGAGCATCACCCCGAGGCGGCTGGTCTGGTTCAGGACCCGGGCGAGCTTGCCGTCCAGGTAGTCGCTGACCCCGGCGAACGCGAGCACCCCGAGTGCGGCGCCGTCCGCCTCCGGCCCGAGGGCCAGCCACAGGAACAGCGGGACGCCCAGCAGGCGCAGGCCGGACAGCAGGTTCGGAATGGTCCAGATCCGGTCGGAGGCCTGCGTAGCCGCCGTCACGCCGAGTGCCTCCTCCCCGACCCGGCCACGTGTGAACAGCCGTGACAGCCGCTGGCGCCGGCAGGCGCCGGCAGGGCTGGCAGTCCCCAGCGGCTCGCGCGCCGACCTGGCGGACGCGGGTCGTCTCCCAGACGCTAGCGGATAAGCGCAGGCAGGGTCATCGTGTGCTGGGCGCGCCGGGCAGGACGGGCACCGACCGGGCGGCGGCAGCGGGCCGCCGCCGCCCGGTCACATGATGCGGCCGACCTTGTAGGTGGAGCTGTAGATGGGGCGCAGCGAGACGACACCGCCGGTCTGCGGCGCGGCCCACATGTAGCCGTTCCCGGCGTAGATGCCCACGTGGTAGATGTCGCCCTCGGTGCCGTAGAAGATCAGGTCGCCGGGCCGCTTCCCGGACTGCGGGACGCGCGTCGACGCGTTGTACTGGCCCTGCGCCGTGCGCGGCAGCGAGCGCCCGAGCTGCTTGAAGACGTACTGCACCAGGCCCGAGCAGTCGAACGAGTAGGGCCCCTCCGCGCCCCACACGTACGGCTTGCCCTTCTGCAGCGAGGCCAGGTAGACGGCCTTCTCCCCGATGGAGCTGCCCGGGATCACCGAGGGGATCGCCTGGCTTATCGGTGCCGGGCGCGGCGCCACCGGCGCCTTGATGGTGATCGTGGCGGAGCCGGCCACCGAGGGCCGCAGGGCGCTGGTGCCGTCGAACACCGCGGTGATCGTGGTGGTGGTCAGCAGACGCGCGGTGACCTGCGCCTGACCGTTCGCGTCGGTGGTCAGCGCGGTGGACGTCTGCCACTTCGGCCCGTTCACCACGACGATGCGGACCTGCTGGTTGCTCAGCGGGGCACCGCTGGCCTCCTGCGCCCGCACGGTGAGGACGACCGGCGCGTTCGGCGCGACGGTGGAGTTGTCCGCGGACAGCGCCACCCGGGTGAAGATCGGGTCGGGGGCGGCGATGGCACCCGCGAGCGGTGCCGCCACGGCCGCCGCCGTCGCCTCCGGCGAGTCGGCTGCGCCGCCGCCCTGACCGGGGAGCACGGACGCGGTCTGGGTCGCGCCCGGCTCCAGGGACGCCGGGGCCTCCGGGGTGGACGGCACTGTAGCGGCGAACGCGGCGGTGGAGGCGGCGAGCGTTCCGGTGGTGAACGCGGCGATCGTCGCGGCCCGCCGCGGCGGGTGGGAGGCACCCCTCCGGGAGCTGGTGCCGGATCGGACGTTCGAGGAGCGCGACCGCCCCTTGACGAACTGGTCCCAGTCCTCGGGCAGCCAGGCAATTCCGCGACGGGGCAACGCGTGTCCTTCTCTCTCCGGCGCCTGCAACACGCGCTGCCGGATACAGCAGCGCGCCGTCCCGCCGGCCCGGGGCTGGCCGGTGGAACCGGGTCCGTCATCCAGCCGACCGGGGGGCGACCACCCACCCACCGGGACCGCTGACGGCCCTTGTCCCGCCCCACCTGTCTCGGAGGGGAAGTCGAGCCGGGGACGGGACACGGCGCATCGGCTCGACGCTTTACATACATCGGACAGTGCTCGGCACTCTCGAATAGCTCTGCACACAGGTGCCGAAGCTGAAGATAGTGGACTTCGGCACATGCCCGACAATCACCCCCCTCACAACAATCACCCACCCTGCGATGTGATCACCATGCGGAAATGCCCGCTTACTTTCCGTCGGATCAAGCCCGCACGCACATGGCCGCCGGCGATCGCCCATGCACCCCGCGGGGCGGCACCGAAGCCTGCCTGGTATAGGAATTCAGCCCGCCCGGAGCCCGCCGGCCTCGTGCTGGTCCGGGCCGTCGAGGCCGCCCACGGCGATCGCCGAACGGCCCGGACCAGCGCCGGGCGGTGGCGCCGGAACACCGGCGCGCCGCAGCCCGGCAATGCGCTCGAAACAGAATGCGCGGGCAACGCACACATCCCGCACCAACCTTGGTGGAGTGTCACCCGCACCGCGCAGGGGCACTCCGGAGCATCCGGGATGCAGCCGGGATGCAGCCGGGATGCAGCCGGGATGGACCAGCGAACGGGTGGATCCCCGGCCCGACCGACCCAGAGCACTCCGGATCTCCGGGAGGTCGACTGACGCACCCGAGCCGGCCGGCCACGATCCGGCCGCGATCCGGCCGCGATCCGGCCGCGATCCGGCCACGAACTCCGGCAGCGGGGACCGCGGTTTCAACGCGGTGACCCACCACCACAGGCCCGACGACGCGGGAACGTGACGGCCGTGAACAGTGCTGCGGAAAAAGCAAAAGCCCCCACTGCCACAAACGGCAGAGAGGGCTTTCCTCCTGTCGGGACGACAGGATTTGAACCTGCGACCCCCAGACCCCCAGTCTGGTGCGCTACCAAGCTGCGCCACGTCCCGTACTACCCAACATTACCCTACCGGAGATCCGGCCTCCCGCCGGGGCGGGGCCGCCTCCCGGTGTGACACCGGGTGTGGTGCGCCCCGGCGCACCTGCCCGCGCCTGGCCGAACCAGACCCGTGGAGAAGCACTGCCGAGACGCTGACTTTACCGCACCGCTGATCGCCGGCGACCGGCGGGACCCCGGGCCCGGCGCCCACGCCGGGACCCCGGACCCGGGACGGCACTCCAGATCCGGCATTCCAGGCCCGGGCACCAGATCCGGGACATCAGAACGCGCGCAGGACCGGCCGGTGTGGAACCACACCGGCCGACCCGCGCGCTCTTCCCCGGGGGGAACCGACTCAGATGGAGCCGTGCCCGCGGCGGCGCATCCCCGCGCCGATCAGGATGGCACCGAGGCCGGCCCCGGCGATCGGCAGCAGCGGGGAGCTGTCCCCGGCGACGCCACCACCACCGGCACCGACTCCGCCGACCGGAGCACCACCACCACCGACACCGACGCCGACGGCGCCGCCGGCGATCACCGTGCCGCCGCCGACCGCGCAGTCCTTGTCCTTGTCGGCGAACCAGTCGTCGTCCTTGTCCTTGTCGGCGAACCAGTCGTCGTCCTTGTCCTTGTCGCCGTCGACCTTGTCCTTGTCGTCGATGGCGGCACGGGCGACCTTGTCGTCCTTGATCTCGCCGTCCTTGTCGGCCTTGTCGTCGCCGAACCAGTCCTCGGACTGCTTGTCCCCGCACTTGTCCTTGTCCTCGAAGGCGTGCGCGGCCGTCAGGCCCGGCCCGAAGGTGAGGATGACGGAGGCCGCGCTCGACATGGCGAGAAGCGCGGCGCTCCGTCCCATTCCCTTCTTCATCTGGTCCCCTCTCTCACACATGGTTATGGCTTGGTCACTGCGAGTGACACCATAACGAGGAGTGCTCCGGATGGGACGCAGCGAGACGGCGTGGTGCGACGGCTCCGAGCGGACAGCGGCCGAGCGGCGGACAGCGTGGCCTTCCATTGCGGGACATGATCCGAGCCGCGCCCCGTGAGCCCATCGCCCGCCCTGCGCCGATGTGAACGCGCCCGACCCCGCACTCCCACGCGCCGCCGCGAGTGATTACGGTCCGCATCCACCGCGTGCCGATAGCCTCACGTTGTGTAGTTCCTGGTTGTCGTACCAGGAGCCGCCCAGAGGACGGAGAGCGACGTGGGACGTGGAACGGCAGGACCGCAGCCGGCACGGATGACGTTCTCCCGTCTCCTGCTGGTCGCGGGCGTGGTGCTGATCGTCGGAAGTGGGTTCCGTCTGGCGGACGTCGGCTCCGACCCGCCGTCCGATACCGAGCGGGTGGCCGTCAGCGATCTCGGCTCCGCGGCAGGCAAAGCGGAGGCCCCGGTCGTGCCCGGCGGTTCCGGTGCACCCCCCGTGCCGACACTGCCGCCCGTCGTGGTGACCGACCCGACGCGCCTGCGGATCCCGGTCATCAGGCTGGACGCACCGATCATCCGGCTCGGCCTGAACGCCGACGGCACCCTGGAAGTCCCGAAGAAGTGGCAGGACGTCGGCTGGTACGACAAGGGCCCGGCACCGGGAGCTCTCGGCCCGTCCGTCCTCGTCGGCCACTACGACTCGACCAGTGGGCCGGCCGTGTTCTACCGCCTGCGCGCGCTGCGTGCCGGCGACCAGATCGAGGTCGCGTCCCCGACCGGCGTCACCACGACCTTCACCGTCGACCGCACGGAGGACGTGACCAAGACGGAGTTCCCCACCGACCGGGCGTACGGGCCGGTGAACCGTCCCGAACTCCGCCTGATCACCTGTTCCGGCGGGTTCGACGACAACACCAACCACTACCTGAGCAATCTGATCGTCTACGCCCATGCCAACAGCCCGCCCGCCCCTACGGCCGCGGGGGTGCCCGGTGCACCCGGGACCATCTCGCCTGCCGTGCCCGGCGCCACCGCCCCGGTCCCGGCTGTACTCGGGCCGACCGCAGCGACGCCGTCAGCGCCTGGGCCCCCTGCGCCCCCTCAGCCGGCCCAACCGGCTCAGGGGACGCCCGCGGCCCCGCCCGCCCGGGCCGTGCCGCCGGTCCCACCCCCGGCCTGATGTCTCCGCGGCGGGAGGTCAGCGGTGGCGGTCGGGGCGCTCCCGCACGCGGATCGAGATCTCGATCGGGGTGCCGGCGAAGCCGAAGTCCTCCCGCAGCTTCCGCTCCAGGAAGCGCCGGTAGGCCGGCTCCAGGAAGCCGGTGGTGAACACGACGAACCGCGGCGGGCGCACCCCGGCCTGGGTGGCGAACAGGACCCGGGGGATCTTCCCGCTCCGCGACGGCGGCGGCGTGGCGCCGACGATCTCGCCGAGCCAGGAGTTGAGCCGCCCGGTCGGGATCCGGGTACCCCAGGACTCCAGCGAGGTACGCAGGGCCGGGGCGAGGCGGTCGGTGGCCCGCCCGGTGCGGGCGGAGATGTTCACCCGCGGGGCCCAGGCGACGCGGCCCAGATCCCGGACGATCTCCTGCTCGAGGTCGAGGCGGCGCTCGGTGTCGAGCAGGTCCCACTTGTTGAACGCCAGCACGAGCGCGCGACCGGCCTCGGTGACCATGCTGATGATCCGCTGGTCCTGCTCGGTGACCGGCTCGTCCGCGTCGAGCAGCACGATGGCGACCTCCGCCGCCTCCAGCGCCGCGGCGGTGCGCAGGGAGGAGTAGTACTCCGCGCCGGAGGCCTCCTTCACCCGGCGCCGCAGGCCGGCGGTGTCGATGAACATCCAGGTCTCGCCGCCGACGGTGACGAGCTCGTCGACCGGGTCGCGGGTCGTGCCGGCGACGTCGTCCACCAGCGAGCGCTCCGAGCCGACCAGCTTGTTCAGCAGACTGGACTTGCCCACGTTCGGCCGGCCGATCAGCGCCACCCGCCGCGGCCCGTCCTCCTCGGTGAACTGCTCCCGCGGCGCCTCGGGCAGCACCGCGAGGACGGCGTCGAGCAGGTCACCGCTGCCGCGGCCATGCAGTGCGGAGACGGGATACGGCTCCCCCAGGCCGAGGCTCCACAGCGCGGCCGCGTCGGCCTCGGCGCGGGCGTCGTCGACCTTGTTCGCGGCGAGGACGACCGGCCGGCCCGACCGGTGCAGGACCCGGGCGACGGCCTCGTCCGCGTCGGTGGCCCCGACGGTGGCGTCGATGACGAACAGCACCCCGTCGGCCGTGTCGATCGCGGCCCGGGCCTGCTCGGCGACCCGCCCGGCCAGGCCGCGGGCGTCCGGCTCCCAGCCGCCGGTGTCGACGACGGTGAACCGCCGCCCGTTCCAGACCGCGTCGTAGGCGACCCTGTCCCGGGTGACGCCCGGGACGTCCTCGATGATGGCCGCGCGGCGCCCGAGAATACGGTTGACCAGCGTCGACTTGCCGACGTTGGGCCTGCCGACGACCGCGAGGACGGGCTGGCCACCGGTGGACGACCCGCCCGGAAGCCCGGGCTCGCCCTGCGCGGGCAGACCGGCCCCGCCCACGGCGTCATCGTGCACGGCGGCGGCGAGGTCTTCGATGTTCATGATCTGCTGTACTCCGCGTGAACTGGACATCTCGGTGGGGGACGACGAGCTGTCCTTCCGCGGACGGCGGGCCCAGTACTCCAGTGACGGCAGTACTCCAGTGACGGTAGTGGCGCACCCGGAACAAACAGCGATCCGGTAGAACTTACTCCGCGCCGGGCGATTCCAGAGCGGCGCCGGCACGCGCTGTTGCCAGATGGTCGGCAAGGCGTACCCGGATGTCCTCGGCGACGGCGGCCAGCGCCCGCCGGGAACGGGGGTTCGCCGGCACCTCCACCTCGAACGGCTCGCCGAACACCACCCGGACCTTCACCGAGCGACGCGGCCAGCGCGCCCCCCGCGGCAGCGCCGCGCCGGTGTTGATGCAGGCCACCGGCAGCACCCGGCACCGGCCGTGCACAGCGAGGTAGGCGATGCCGTGCTGGACGGCCGCCATCTCACCGCTGCCCCGGGTGCCCTCGGGGAACACCCCGATCGCCCCGCCGCGCCCCAGTTCGTCCAGCGCGGTGTGCAGGGCGGCCCGGTCCGGGCGCCCACGGTCGACCGGGATCTGGCCGACGAACATCAGCAGCCGGCCCACGATGCCCTTGTACATCTCGGACTTCACCAGGCACCGCACGGTGCGGGGCGCCTCGATGACGACCAGCGGGCCGTCCATCCAGCTGCTGTGGTTGCCCGCGAAGATCAGCGGCTCGTCCCGCGGGACCTTCTCCCAGCCCTCGTGAGTGACGCTCATCACCAGGTGGTTGAGCACCTGGCGCACCGGTGGCTTGAGCACCCGGTGGGTGATGTCGTTGAACGGCTTCGACTCGGCGCCGCGGTGCGCGGGCCCCGTCTGTGCCTGCCGCGCCACGGGACGCCCCGCCGGGCGGGACGCGGCGAGCTCGGAGACCTCGGCCGGACGTACCCGCGCCACCGAGGTCTCCGCTCCCTCCGCTGCCCCCTCCGGGACACCGGGCCTGGCGAGACCGGTCCGCGCCTCCTCGGGTTCCGCCGGGGCCGGCGACGCGGGCACGGCCGTGGGGGCTGGCGGCACCGCCGGGGGCGCGGGGTCGAGGGGGTGGTCGGCGGTCGTCATGGGGTCGCGGCGAGCAGATGCTGGCTCTGACGCAGGACTTCGTCCACCACCTCGGGGACGGAGAGCGCGCTGGAATCCAGCACGATGGCACCGTCCGGAACGGACAGCGGGTCAGCTGTCCGCGTGCTGTCGAGCGCGTCGCGGCGATCCAGCTCGGCGAGGGTGCGGGCGACGTCGTCGACGCCCTTCTCCCCCAGCTGCCGGGACCGGCGCAGGGCCCGCACCTCGGTCGACGCGGTGAGGAAGACCTTGACCGGCGCGTCCGGCGCGACGACCGAACCGATGTCACGGCCCTCGACCACGATGCCGCCGGCGGCGAGCGACTCGGCGATGATCTCCCGCTGCTGGGCGACCAGCCGGGAGCGGACCGCGGACACCGCGGCGACCGCGCTCACCGCGTTGGTGACGGCCCGGGTGCGGATCTGCTCGTCGACGTTGACCCCGTCCACCGCGATCGACGGCCGGTCGGGGTCGGTGCCGACGGTGAGCACCGTGCGCTCGGCGACCTCGGCCACCGCCGACGGGTCCTCGATGTCGATGCGCCGCTCCAGGGCGACCTGGGTGATCGCCCGGTACATGGCGCCCGTGTCCAGGTAGCGCAGGCCCAACCGGCGCGCGATCTCCCGGGAGACGGTGCTCTTGCCGGAGCCGCCCGGGCCGTCGACCGCCACCACCAGGCCGGTCGGGGTCAACGGGGCGGTGCCGGTCCCGGCGGGCGCCGGGACGGGGGCTGAGGAGAGCCGTACGGCGCTCTGCTCCGCGCCCCTGCGCTGCTCCGTCCTGAGTACCTCGTCGTGGCTGCCGGTGGCCGTAACCCCCGGCGAAGCGGACCCGTCGTCGGGGCTCACCCGTCTCCTCCGTCCGGACGCGCGTCTGTCGACTCGCTGTTTCCTGTCCTCACCGGGCCGGCGGCGCCCGACCTGCACGCCGGCGGCCCGATCACAGGCCGTTGGTCCCTGCGGCACCTGCCAGGTGGCCGACCCGGATCAGGCTACTCGCTGGTCCGTCACGAACGGCGGTATGCCGTCCATCCGGCCCTCGTCAGCCGCTCGACCAGGCCGTCCGCACCGGCCGGGTCGACGGCGATCTCGACGATGCCGGCCGGGGCGTCGAGGCTGTGCTCGAACGGACCGACATCCTCGATGTTCACCTGCCACTGGCCGATCACCGCGAACAGCGCCGCGAGCTGACCCGGGCGGTCGTCGAGCACCACGCCGACCCAGCCCCACGGAAGTGCCTGCGCGCCCGCCTTGCGGGGCAGCCGTGCCCGGCCGTGACGGCCCCGGCCCATGGCGCCCGAGACGGCGGCGACGGCCTCGTCCCGGCTGCCCTCGGCCAGCACGTCGGCGAGGTGGGTGAACTCCCGCCCCAGCCGACGCACCCGTTCGGCGATGTGCGACCGGTTCCCCTCGATGATCGAGGCCCACAGCCCGGCGTCGCTGTCGGCGAGGCGGGTCGTGTCCCGGAAGCCCTGGCCGACGAACGGCAGGTCGTGCGGGTCGAGACCGAGCACGGTGCCGGCGAGCACGCTCGCGACGAGCTGCGGCACGTGCGAGACGACGGCCATCGTCGCGTCGTGCCGCTCCGGTGTCGTGCGCACCGGGATGGCGCCGCAGGACAGGGCGAGCGCGGCGGTGGCCGCCACCGCCGCCGCCCCGGTGTGCGGCACCGGGCAGACGGCCCAGACCCGCTCGGCGAACAGGTCCGCGCGGGCCGACACGGCCCCGTGCCGCTCCCGGCCGGCGATGGGATGGGCGGGGCACCAGCTGCCGAGATCGCACCCGAGCTGGACCGCTTCGACCAGCGGGCGCATCTTCACGCTGCCGGCGTCGCTGACCGTGGCCGCGAGCCCGCTCCGCTGCAGTTCCCGCAGCTCGGCGGCGACCGTCGGCAGGGGTGTGCAGATCACCGCGTGGTCGACCCGCTCGCCCTGCCAGGGCCGCCCGGCGCCCATCGCCTCGGCGAACTTGACCTGGGCCTCGTCGGTGTCACGCAGGAGCACCTCGACGCCGCGGGCGGTCAGGGCCAGCCCGATGCTCGTGCCGATCAGCCCGGACCCGACCACCGCCACCCGCCGCAGCTCCGGCAGGTGCGCGTCATCCCACGCGGGCGGGTCTGCCACCGAGGCCTCGACGCCGGGCCGCACGTAGGGCGGAGCGAACCGGCCCGCCCCACCCGCAGGCCCGGCTGTCACAGGCCCGCGGCCTTGTGGAGAGCCCCGATCTCGTGCCGGGTGAGGTGGCGGGCCCGGCCGGCCCGCAGCGTGCCGAGCGTCACCGGCCCGAACGAGACCCGGACGAGCCGGTGCACCGGGTGCCCCACGCTCTCCATCATCCGACGCACCACGTGCTTGCGGCCCTCGTGCAGCACGAGCTCCATCATCACCCGGGACGCGGCCATGTCGATGATCCGGGCGGAGTCGACCGAGACCGGACCGTCCTCGAGCTTGATGCCCGCGCGCAGTCGGCGCGGGAGATCCTTGCGTACCGGGCCGCTGATCTCGACGTAGTAGGTCTTCGCCACCCCGAAGGAGGGATGCGTCAGCCGGTGCGCGAGCTCGCCGTCGTTCATGACGAGCAGCAGGCCCTCGCTCTCGCCGTCGAGCCGCCCGACGTGGAACAGGCCGGACCCGAACTCGGTGAGCAGGTCGGCGATGGTCGGGCGGCCCCGGTCGTCGGACATCGCCGAGAGGATGCCGCGGGGCTTGTTGAGGGCCAGGTACGTCAGGCCGGCGCGGGTGACGATGCGCTCACCGTCGACCTCGATCACCGCGCGCTCGGGGTCGACCCGGCGACCCTGCTCGCGCACGACCTCGCCGTCGACGCTGACGCGCCCGGCGTCGATCAGCTCCTCGTTGTGCCGGCGGGACCCGATGCCGGCCGACGCCAGCACCTTCTGCAGGCGGATGCCCTCGGACGCCTGGCGGTCACGGCCGGGGGCGGCGCCGGAGGAGTCGGATGCGGTGCTGTTCATGACGCCACGATGTCATCGACATCGGCCACCCCGGGAAGCAGGGGTGCCAGCCGCGGCAGTTCGTCAAGGCCGCGCAGCCCCATCCGCTCCAGGAAGTAGTCGGTGGTCCGGTAGAGGATCGCGCCCGACTCGTGATCGTGGCCACACTCCTCGATCAGGTTGCGGGCGGTGAGGGTGCGGATGACCCCGTCCGCCGAGACGCCGCGCACCGCCGCGACCCGCCCCCGGCTGACCGGCTGCTGGTAGGCGACGATCGCAAGGGTCTCCAACGCCGCCTGGGACAGCCGCGCCGACTGCCCCGCCAGCACGAAGCGCTCCACCCAGGGCGCGCACTCGTCGGCGGTGTAGAGCCGCCAGCCGCGGCCCACCTGCCGCAGCCGGAAGCCGCGCTCCTCCCGCTCGTACCGCTCGGCCAGTTCGGCGAGCAGCCGCTCGACCCGGCGGGCGGGGATGTCGAGCGCGGTCGCGAACTCGGCGATGCCCACCGGTCTCTCCGCGACTGTCAGCACCGCCTCGACGAGCGTGGTGTCCGACGGGCGGCCCGGCTCCGCGCCCGCAGGCGGGCGCCTCGCCTGCCCCCTCACCGTCGGAGCCGGCGCCACCGGCTCCGACGGTGACTCGGACTCCGACGCGGACACGGGCACGTCCGCGACGCCGGTTCCGGCCGTAGTGGCTTCCTCGGTCACGCGGTCGATCTCCTCGGTCGTCTCGGTCTCCTGGGCCGGCCGCCCAGCTCGACCAGGTCCTCCTGCGGTGGCAGGCCCTCCCCCGCCTCCTCCGGCGGACCCGGGTCGTATTCAGGTGCGGGGTCGGGTTCAGGTGCGGGGTCGTATTCAGGTGTGGGGTCGGGTCCGGGTACGTCCGGCTCGTCCTCGCCAGAGTAGAGCGAGGCACCGACAGGACGGCCCTCGTCCTCGGCACGGGCCACCCAGCGGACGATCAGCTCGCCCAGCGGCCGCTCCTGCTCGAAGTCGATGCGGCCCTCCCGGAACAGCTCCAGCAGCGCGAGGAACCGGGCCACGATCTCGATCGTCTCGAGCAGGCCGACGCAGAGCACCCCGAACGAGGCCGACCCCAGTTCGCGGAGCATCCCGATGACGGCGATCATGTGCTCGCGAACGCTGACCCGCGGCAGGTGCACGTGGTCGGTCGCCACCTGCGGCGGCAGCGGCGGCTCCCGCAGCCGGGAGGCGAGCGCAGCCAGTTCGGACGGACCGATGGTGATCTGGACCTCGGGCAGCGCGGCGGCGTACCGGGGCTCCAGCGGGACGGCCCGGGCGACGAACCGCGACTCCAGCGCCATCATCGCCGTGAAGATCGCGGCGGCCTCCTTGTAGGCCCTGTACTGGAGCAGCCGGGCGAAGAGCAGGTCGCGGGCCTCGAGCAGCGCGAGGTCCTCGGCCTCGTCGTCGGAGATCGCGCCGGGAAGCAGCCGGGCGGCCTTCAGGTCGAGCAGAGTGGCGGCGATCACCAGGAACTCGGTGGCCTGCCCCAGGTCGAACCGGTCTCCCAGCCGCCGGATGTGCGCGACGAACTCGTCGGTCACCTTCGACAGCGCCACCTCGGTGACGTCCATCCGGTGCTTGGCGATGAGCGAGAGCAGCAGGTCGAACGGCCCGGAGAAGTTCTCCAGCTCCACCACGAAGGGCACCGTGCGCCCGCCGCGCGCGGTGGACGCCGCCGCAGAGCCGTCCGCCGGGCCGCCCGCGGCGCCGGACCCCGCACCGCGCGCCGCGCCGGAGGTGGAGGTGGAGGTGGAGACAGCGTCGGCAGCGGCGTTCTCCGCGAGGCCGTCCGCGGCGGGTTCGGGCGTGCCGAGGCCTCCGGCGGCACCGGGTCCGGGGAGGTCCATGTCGGCGGTCAGGGCAGGTCGATGCCGATCAGCGAGCCCAGGCCGCGCAGGAGCGGGAAGACCAGCTGACCGAGCACGGACGGGAAGCCCGGGAACAGCACCGGCAGAATGATCACCGCGAGCAGGATCGCGAGCCCGATGTTGCTGTCGGTGAGCCGGTGGTTGGCCCGGCGCCAGCCGTCGGACTGCGGGCCGAGCAGGAACAGGATGCGCCCGCCGTCCGCCGGCGGGACCGGTACCAGGCTCAGGATGCACAGCGAGGCGAAGGTGATCGCCATCCACAGCAGCAGTTCGATGCCGAAGGTGCTGCCGACGATCTCCGCCGCCCGGTCACCGGTGTCGATCAGCACCCGGCGGGTCAGCGCCCGGGCCCCGGCGAGGGCCGCCAGGGCCAGCAGGGCGTAGGCCAGCGGCCCGGCGAGCAGCGCGGCGGCCACGTGGAAGCGGCGCCTGCGCCAGACGTCGTTCATCTGGATCGGCTCCGCCCAGCCGGCCCCGCCGAGCAGCACGCCCACCCAGCTGAAGGGGCTGATCCGCTGCGTCCCGAGGCTGGCGGTGAGCCGCCCGGAGCGACGGGGCACCGGATCCCGCGCCAGCCGGGCGGCGAGGATCTGCGCGGCGTCGTGCGCGACGATGCCGATGACGAAGGCGAGCACGATCCCGAGCAGTGCCGCTGGCTCGGCAAGGTGAAACAGCACGGCGTTTGTTCCGTCCCCGATCGGTTGTCCTACTTCGGGACCCGCCGACCGGGTCCCTTCCCCACACGACCGCACCCCCCGGCCGCCCACGCCACCGCCCGCCGCTCACCGCCCGGGCCGTGCCGCCCGCACACCGCCGGGGCGATGGGACGGTGCGGGAACAACCCGGGCGGTGGTTCAGCCGACGGCCGGCGGTGTTGCGTAACGGGCCATCAGCTCACGGGCCAGACGACGGTATCCGGCCGCGCCGACCGATGTGGGTGCATACGTCGTGATCGGCTCTCCGGCGACGGTCGTCTCGGGAAAACGGACCGTACGATTGATCACCGTGTGGAATACCTCGTCCGGGAAACGCTCGACAACCCGGGCGAGCACCTCGCGGGCGTGCAGTGTCCGCGCGTCGTACATGGTCGCCAGAATCCCCGCCAGTTCCAGGCGGGAGTTGAGCCGCTCGCGAACCTTGTCGATGGTCTGCAGCAGCAGTGCGACTCCACGCAGGGCGAAGTACTCGCACTCCAGCGGAACCATGACCGCGTCGGCTGCGGTGAGCGCGTTCACGGTGAGCAGACCCAGCGAGGGCTGGCAGTCGATGAGGACGACGTCGTAGCCGTCCATGACGGGGGCCAGCGTGCGGGCCAGGCTGTGCTCCCGGCCGACCTCGGAGACCAGCAGCACCTCGGCCGCCGACAGGTCGATGTTGCTTGGCAGCAGATCGAGACCCTCGACCTGGGTCTCGACGATGGTGTCCTGGATGTCGGCGTCGCCGCCGAGCAGCAGGTCGTGCACGGTGACGTCGAACTGCATCGGGTTGATGCCGAGGCCCACCGAGAGAGCGCCCTGCGGGTCGAAGTCGACGAGCAGCACCCGGCGGCCGTACTCCGCGAGCGCGGCACCGAGGTTGATCGTGCTGGTGGTCTTGCCCACCCCGCCCTTCTGGTTGCACATCGCGACAACCCAGGCGGGGCCATGAGAGGTCAGCGCGGCCGGCACGGGGAACGCCGGCATGGGACGGCCGGTCGGGCCCGGCTTGCCGACACCCTCGTCGGCGTTGTCCTCGCCGCCGACCTCCAGCCGGCCGTCCTCGGACAGGCGAGGCTCGCCGACCGTCACCTCGCCGTAGTAGCGGCGGCCCCCCGGACCGGAGACCGCGGAGTCGGAACGGACCACGAAGTACCTGCTCCTCACGACTGCTCGGACAGCCCCGGGCTGTTACCGGATCGGTTCCTGCTGTTCTTGCTGTCTGTCGGCTGTTACTGCGTCTTCAGCGGAGATCTCCTCCTGTGACGAGCAGAAACGGACCGGTTGGAGCGTACCGACCCGGACCCGGTATCAGCGGTCTCGGGGCCCGCCCGTCGGCGTGTCGTGTTCCACGGAGCATGTGCGGCCCGAACTTCGGTGCCCACCCGGTGCGTTTCGCGCTGATATCGGTGGTACCGGGCCCCCGGCGGCTTCCGCACCTGGCGAGCGCCGCCCAGGGCGACATTGCCGGCGGGTCACCGGCGGGTGTTGGCTGAGCCGAAATCACCCGCGACACAGCCACGACGAATGGGAGTGCCATGACCGAGGGCCCGCAGGCAGTGACGGTGGAGGCGGTCGTCGCCGCAGGGAAGGGCGCGCCGGTGACCCTCACCCGGATCGTCGTGCCGGCGCCCGGCCCCGGCGAGGCCCGGGTGCGGGTGCAGGCCTGCGGCGTCTGTCACACCGACCTGCACTACCGCGAAGGCGCCATCAACGATGACTACCCCTTCCTGCTCGGCCACGAGGCCGCGGGCACGGTCGAGGCCGTCGGCGAGGGCGTGACGTCCGTCGCCCCCGGCGACTACGTCGTGCTCGCCTGGCGCGCCCCCTGCGGCATCTGCCGCTCCTGCCTGCGCGGAGCGCCCTGGTACTGCTTCGACTCCCGCAACGCCGCCAACCCGATGACGCTGGAGGACGGCACCCCGCTGTCGCCGGCACTCGGCATCGGCGCCTTCACCCCGCTGACGCTGGTCGCCGCCGGGCAGTGCGTCAAGGTCGACCCGGAGGTCCCGCCGCAGGCCGCGGGCCTGATCGGGTGCGGGGTGATGGCCGGCTTCGGCGCGGCGGTGAACACCGGGCGGGTCGGTCTGGGCGAGACCGTGGCCGTATTCGGCTGCGGAGGTGTCGGTGACGCGGCCATCGCCGGTGCGGCCGTGGCCGGCGCCCGCCGGATCATCGCCGTCGACGTCAGCGACCGCAAACTGGAGTGGGCCCGCCGCTTCGGTGCCACCGACGTGGTGAACGCCAGCACCCAGGACCCGGTCGAGGCGGTGCGGGCGCTGACCGGAGGCAACGGCGCGGACGTCGTCATCGAGGCGGTCGGGCGGCCCGAGACGTACCGGCAGGCCTTCTTCTCCCGCGACCTGGCCGGGCGGCTCGTGCTGGTCGGGGTGCCCGACCCGTCCATGACCGTCGAGCTGCCGCTCATCGAGGTCTTCAGCCGCGGCGGCTCGCTGGCCTCGTCCTGGTACGGCGACTGCCTGCCGACCCGGGACTTCCCGATCATCACCGATCTGCACCGCCAGGGGCGGCTGAACCTGGCCGACTTCGTCACCGAGACGATCGGCATCGGCGACGTCGAGGAGGCCTTCGCCCGGATGGAGCGCGGCGAGGTCCTGCGCAGCGTCGTCCTGATCTAGCGGAACGGACGCGCGCCCGCCGTTCCGGTGAATCCGGACGGGTGAGACTGACCGGCGCTGTACCTGCCCGCCAGATCGGACGGGTACGGTCGGTCGGGCCGGCCGGCGCTCGGAGCCGGAACCGGCACGGAGAGGAGTCCACGTGACGGTCAGCGGTGGCCAGCGGATCGACCGGGTCATCACCCGCGGCGAGTTCACCCTCGACGGCCAGACGTTCACCGTGGACAACAATGTGTGGCTCGTCGGCGACGAACGCACGATCGTCGTCATCGACGCGGCCCACGACCCGTCCATCATCGAAGCCGCGGCCGACGGCCGCCGGGTGACGATGATCATCGCGACGCACGGGCACAACGACCACATCAACGCCGCCGCCGAACTGTCGGACCGGGTGCACGCACCGATCGCGCTGCACCCGGACGACACAGCCCTGTGGCGCCAGGTCTACCCGCAGCGCTCGCCGGACTCGTCGCTACGGGACGGTCAGATCATCCCGATCCCCGGCGGGGAGCTGCGCGTGCTGCACACCCCCGGGCACTCCCCCGGCGGTGTCTGCCTTTACGGGCAGATCAACGGCGACCCGGTTCTCTTCAGCGGCGACACGCTGTTCCGCGGCGGCCCCGGCGCAACCGGGCGCTCCTTCTCCGACTTCCCGACGATTCTTGCCTCGATCCGCGGCAAGCTCCTCAGCCTGCCCTCCGAGACCGTCGTGCACACCGGTCACGGCGACGACACGACCATCGGCGAGGAAGCCGTCGACTACGACGACTGGGTGCGCCGCGGGCATTAGCCGCTGCCGGCCCAGCCGGCCCAGCCGGCTCAGCCGGCGCGCTTGTCCCGCCGCAGATGGCGCAGCTCCCGGCGCAGGCGGATCTGCGGGAGCACGCCGATCAGCAGGCCCACGACCAGCCCCGCCGCGGCAGCCGCGGCGAGCGCGCCGGCGACCGACATCTCCTGCGTGGAGCCGAACACCCAGATGCTCAGCCGCTGGTCGTTCTTGACGACGAACACGATCACCATGATCGCGATCAGCAGAATCAGCACCGTGATCGCGTAGGTCGTGTAGGCGACCCCGGCCCGGCGGCCCGGCCCGGAACCGCCACCGGCGGCGGCCGGCCCGGTACCCGGGGCCGGCGCGGACCCGCCCGGAGGGGCCTGCCCCGGCACCGGTGATGCCGAGGGCGGCGGGTACCCGGTGGCGGTGGCCGGGGCCGCTGCCGGCGGGACCTGGCCCGGCGCCACGGCCCGCGGAGCCTCGCCGCCACCGCCCGGCTGCTGTGGTGCCGTCATCGCCCGCCCCCTGCACAGTCCGTCCCGGCGAACTCCGGCCGGCCTGGCCGGCTCAGGCCGGCAGGGCGTCCGTCGTTCCGGGCACTGATACCCGTGCCCGCAGTCTAGGACGGCAGGTGCCATATGCTGAGTCCCGCGGACGAGTTGGCCGGGCGGTCGCGTCGGCACCGGGGCGAGAGTCCCGGCGCCGCCGAGGAACGTCCGGGCTCCACAGGGCGGGGTGGTGGGTAACGCCCACCCGGGGTGACCCGCGGGACAGTGCCACAGAAAACAGACCGCCGGTGCTCTTGGGCGCCGGTAAGGGTGAAACGGTGCGGTAAGAGCGCACCAGCGCCCGGGGTGACCCGGGCGGCTCGGTAAACCCCACCCGGAGCAAGGTCAGGATGCCCGGCCGGTAACGGCCGCGGCTGCGCAGGCGTTCGAGGGCTGCCCGCCCGAGCCTGCGGGTAGACCGCACGAGGCCGTCGGCAACGACGGCCCTAGATGGATGACCGTCACCGGCAAGCCGCAAGGCGACCCGGAACAGAACCCGGCGTACAGGCCAACTCGTCCGCCCTGGCAGACAACCCGCTCGGCACGGCGGGCCGCCCGCTTTCATCGTTATGTCGGCTTCGCCTTGGGCGCGGTCCGCTTCGCGCGTTGACGGGGCCCCGCAGAGCGCCTACGGTTCAGGCCGAACGATCGATCGGTCTGTTCAGGAGGGTTCGGTGTTCGAATACGATCTGCCCGCCCCCAGCCCTCGGGCGCGCGACCTGCATAGCCGCATGGTCACGTTCATGCGGGAGAAGGTGCTCCCGGCAGAGCACCAGTACCAGGCGCACCGCCAGGCCGTGGGCCCCGGCGGGCACCTCGTCCCACCGGTCGTCGAGGAGCTGAAGAAGCAGGCGAGGGCCGAGGGCCTCTGGAACCTGTTCCTCCCGGCGGAGTCGGGTCTGACCCAGCTCGAATACGCACCGATCGCCGAACTGTCCGGCTGGAGCCTGGACATCGCGCCCGAGGCGATCAACGGTCAGGCCCCCGACACCGGCAACATGGAACTGCTTCATCTACTCGGCAGCGAACAGCAGAAACGCGAGTGGCTGGAACCCCTGCTCAGGGGCGAAATCCGCTCCTCGTTCGCGATGACCGAACCCGACGTCGCCAGCAGCGACGCCACCAACATCGCCACCCTGATCGAAAGGGACGGCGACGAGTACATCGTGACCGGGCGCAAGTGGTGGACCAGCGGCGCCATGGATCCCCGCTGCGCCTTCTTCGTCCTCATGGGCAAGAGCGACCCCTCGGCCCCGCCCCACCGCCAGCAGACAATGGTCCTCATCCCCTGTGACAGCCCGGGCGTGACCATCGTCCGCGACTACCCCGTGCTCGGTCACCACGACCAGCACGGCCACGCCGAAGTCCTCTTCGACCGGGTCCGCGTCCCCGTCTCCAACGTCATCGGCGAGGAGGGTGGCGGCTTCGCCGCCGCCCAGGCCCGACTCGGCCCGGGCCGGATCCACCACTGCATGCGCGCGCTCGGCGCCGCCGAGCGCGCCCTCGCCCTGTTGACCGCTCGGGCCAGGGAACGGGTGGCCTTCGGCGGACCGCTCGCCGACCAGGGCGTCGTGCAACAGCAGATCGCCGAGTCTCGGCTGGAGATCGAGCAGGCGCGGCTGCTGTGCCACCACGCCAGCCACGTCATCGACGCTCATGGCAACAAGGCCGCCCGCGGCCTGGTCGCCATGGCGAAGGTCGCGATCCCCCGCGCGGCCACCCGGGTGATCGATCGCGCCATCCAGGTCCACGGCGGTGCCGGCGTCACCGATGTGACTCCCCTGGCAGCCATGTACGCGTGGCACCGCGCGATGCGGCTGTTCGACGGCCCCGACGAGGTGCACCTGCGCTCGATCGCGAAGGCCGAACTGCACCGCACGCCGGTCCTGCCGCCGCGACAGTGACAGGACGCGCCCCGATCGACGACGTGCGCCGCCCGCGCGGCCGTCCAGCTCCGCGACTGCCGGCCGAGCATGCCGCGGCTCCCGACACGATGCCCTTGAACACGATGCCCTTCGAAGAGGAACCCTGTGCCTGAGGAATCCTGTGCCTGTCGACCGTGAACTGCCCACCGAGGACGCCGTCGCCCTTCTGGCGCTGACCCGGGAGATCGCCGACGCCGAACTCGCGCCGAAGGCCACGCGGTACGAGCGGGAGGAACGCTTCCCCCGCGAGGTGTTTCGGCTGCTCGGCGAGGTCGGCCTGCTGGGCCTGCCGTTCGGCGAGGACGTGGGAGGCGGCGGCCAGCCCTACGCCGTCTATCTGCAGGTGCTCGAAGAGCTCGCGATGCGATGGGCCAGCGTCGCCCTGGGCATCAGCGTGCACACTCTCGCATGCTTTCCGATCGACAGTTTCGGCACCGAGGCTCAGCGGCGCGACCTGCTGCCGGAGATGATCGGGGGAGAGCTTCTCGGCGCCTACTGCCTGTCCGAGGCACACGCCGGATCCGACCCTGCCGCCATGCGCGCGAACGCCAGGGCGACCGACGAAGGCTGGATCGCGGTGGGAGAGAAGGCGTGGGTCACCCACGGTGGGCACGCCGACTTCTACTCGACTTTTCTCCGCACCCCTGACGACGGCCCGCGCGCCATATCGTGCTTCCACCTCACCCCGAGCCTTGCCGGCTTCAGCCCCGCGCAGCCGGAAGACAAGATGGGCCTGACCGGCTCGACCACAGCAGCCATCCGCCTCGACGGCGTCCATGTCCCGCGTGACCGCCTCGTCGGCGGTCCGGGCCGCGGCCTGAGCATCGCACTCGCCGCGCTCGACTCCGGTCGGCTCGGCGTCAGCGCGGTCGCCGTCGGTCTGGCCCAGTCGGCCCTCGACGTCGCTGTCGCCTACGCCCGCGAGCGCGAGACCTTCGGCAAGCGCATCGCCGACCACCAAGGTCTTTCCTTCCTGCTTGCCGACATGGCGGCCGCGGTGGAGTCCGCCCGCGCCACCTACCTCGTCGCCGCCCGCCGCAAGGACTCCGGCAAGCCCTACGCCAGGCAGGCCAGCATCGCCAAACTGGTCGCCACGGACGCGGCGATGAAGGTGACCACCGACGCCGTCCAGGTGCTCGGCGGAGCCGGCTACACCCGGGACTTTCCGGCTGAGCGCTACATGCGCGAGGCCAAGGTCATGCAGATCTTCGAGGGCACCAACCAGATCCAGCGCATGGTCATCGGTCGGCACCTGACCAGGGAACTCATACCGAAAACGGCCTGAGGAACAGGCTGAGGTCGGCCCGTTCCTGTTCACGGGCCGACCTCAGCCTGTTCACGCGCCCGGGCCAGAACCAGAAGCGCGGGTGGCCCTGGTCCGGGCCGGCTGCCTTTCGTGGACCAGGGCAGTGTCGCGGCGCCGGTTCAGAGCAGCTCGAAGATGGTGGCGTTGGCCTGGCCCCCGCCCTCACACATGGTCTGTAGCCCGTAGCGGATCCCGTTGTCCCGCATGTGGTGCACCAGCGTCGTCGTAAGGCGCGCCCCGGAGCCGCCCAGCGGGTGCCCGAGCGCGATCGCCCCGCCGTTCGGGTTGAGGGCCTTGGGATCGGCGCCGAGGTCGGCCAGCCAGGCCAGCGGTACCGGCGCGAACGCCTCGTTGACCTCGAACGCGCCGATCTCGGCGATATTCAGACCAGATTTCCGCAGTGCCTTCTGGGTCGCCGGGATCGGGGCCGTCAGCATGATTACGGGATCGGTGCCGGCCAGCACCGCGGTGTGAACCCGCACGATCGGGGTCAGACCCAGCTCGCGGGCCTTCTCACCGGTGGTCAGCAACAGCGCCGCCGACCCGTCGGAGATCTGCGAGCTGTTTCCCGCGGTAATCACTCCGCCCTCCGGCCTGAACACGGTCTTCAGCCCGGCCAGGGTCTCCAGCGTGCCGCCGCGGCGGATGCCCTCGTCGCTGCCCACCACGGTGCCGTCCTCCAGGGTCACCGGGGCGATCTGCGCGTCGAATCGGCCCTCGCCCTGCGCCGCGGCTGCCTTCTCGTGCGAGCCGAGAGAGAACTCGTCGAGCTGGGTACGGGTAAACCCCCAGCGTTCGGCGATCATCTCCGCGCCGATCCCCTGGTTCGGGGCGACGCCACCGTACCGGGCGTGGAACCTCGGGCCCAGTGGGTCCTCTCCCTGCATGGCGCTACCCATCGGGACCCTGCTCATGGACTCCACTCCGCCGGCCACGACGACGTCGTAGTGGCCTGCCACCAGCCCGGCCGCGGCGAAATGGACGGCCTGCTGGGACGAGCCGCACTGCCGGTCCACCGTGACCCCGGTGACCGACTCGGGCCAGCCCGCGGCCAGCGGGGCGTTGCGGGCGATGTCGAGAGTCTGCTCGCCGACCTGCGACACGCAACCCCAGATCACGTCGTCGACGATCACCGGATCGATCCCGGTCCGGTCGGCGAGCGCGCGCAGCACGTGCGCTGACAGGTCCACGGGGTGCACTCCGGACAGGGCCCCGTTTCTTCTGCCGAGCGGGGTGCGTATCGCCTCCACGATCACTGCGTCCGGCATGGCCTTCTCCTTGGTTGATGGTCGGGTCCGCTGACGAGCAGCGGTGGACGGTCGATGCCATGTGTGGAAGGACATGGTCCCGGTAAATACTTCGCGAGCATGAGTGGCGCTGATCCGCTACCGGAGTGAAGAGTTTTCCTACAGCGCCTGCCATGTGTGGCGGCACCTTCCGATGGTCACGGGCGACCTACCAGGCTACGACCGATGATCTGCTTCATGATTTCGTTGGTGCCACCGAAGATTCGCTGGATCCTGGCGTCCTGGTAGGCCCGGCCAACCGGATACTCCAACATGAAACCGTAGCCGCCGTACAACTGGAGGCAGCGGTCGATGACCCTGTTCTGCAGATCCGCCGCCCACCACTTCGCCTGCGCGGCGTCGACCTCGGTGAGCTCACCGGCGTTGAGAGCAAGAACCGCGCGATCCACGAAGACCCGGCCGATACCCACCTCCGTGTGCATCTCCGCGAGCTCGAACTGGGTGTTCTGGAAGTCCGCCACCCGTTGACCGAAAGCCCGCCGGTCACGCACGTACTGGACGGTGTCCGCGAGGATCACCTCACTGACCGCCAACGCATGCACCGCGATGCTCAGCCGCTCCAGCGGCAGCATCGCCCTGAGCTGCCCGAAGCCGCCTCCGATCTCACCGAGCACGTTTTCGGCCGGGACGAACACATCGTCGTAGACCAGCTCCGCGGTGTCCTGCGCGCGCAGACCGATCTTCTTCAGCCTGCGGCCGCGGCCGAAACCCGGCATGTCCCGCTCGACCACGAACAGGCTGAGGGCACGAGCGCCGCCCTCAGGATCGGTACGGGCAACCGTGATGACCAGATCACTCTGGATACCGCTGGTAACGAACGTCTTGGTGCCGTTGACCACCCAGCCGCCGTCCACCCGGCGCGCCGAGGTACGAATGCCCTTCAGGTCGCTGCCGGCCCCGGGTTCGGTCATCGCGATCGCGCCGATCAGCTCACCGGCGGCCATCCCCGGCAGCCAGCGCCGACGCTGCTCCTCGGTACCGATCTCGACGATGTAGGGGATCGCGATGTCGTCCTGCAGCGAGAAGCCGGAAGCCAGTGCGGTGGCGTGCGCACGGGCGAACTCCTCCATGACGACAGCACGGAACCGGTAGTCCACACCCCCACCACCGCCATAACCCTCCGGAGCCGCCAGGCCAACGATGCCCTGCCTGCCGGCGGCAAGCCAGGTCTCGCGGTCAATAAGGCACCGTTCGTCCCACCGCTCCAGATGGGGAACGACCTCACGATCCACGAACTCGGCGACAACCGACCGGAAAGCCTCATGATCATCGTCGTACAGGTCTCGCTTCATAAAGCCCCTCGGATCGTCATTGCCGGACCGAAGCCGAAGCCGAAGCCAGACCCGGGCCCGGGCCCGGGCCCGGGCCCGGGCAAGCAGACCGGTGAGGACGTCGGGCAGGCCCGCCGGTCACCGGCCCTGCCAGCTCGGTGGACGCTTCTGCGCAAAGGCCTGCGAGCCCTCAAGGGCGTCCCGACTACCGAAGACGATCTTCATGGCCTCCGCGTTGAGCAGCCACGGATCCTCACCTACCCAGGAGGCGTCCCAGTCCGAGGCGCCGGTCAGCGTGCGGTGGATCATCCGCTTGGTGTGCTGAAGGGACAGCGGCGCGTTGACGGCGATGCGGCCGGCCAGGCTCAGCGCCGCGTCGAGCACATCGCCGGCCGGGACGACCTGGTTGACCAGCCCCCAGGCGTGCGCGGTGGCGGCGTCGACCGCGTCGCCGGTCAGTGCCAGCTCGAGGGCGAGCTTGAGAGGGAGCTGCCGCTGGAGGCGTACGACGCCGCCGGCCGCGGCGAGCAGGCCACGCTTGACCTCGGGCAGTCCGAACGTGGCGGTGTCAGCGGCGACGACGAGGTCGCAGGCCAGGGCGATCTCGGTGCCGCCGCCCATCGCAAACCCGTTGACGGCGGCGATGACCGGCTTGTCGATCCAGTGCTGGACAATCCCGGCGAAGCCCCACTCGGGATGGCCGTGTGCGGCGACCGACCTCTGCTGGGCGATCTCCTTGAGATCCGCTCCGGCACAGAAGGCCCGGCCGCTGCCGGTGATCACCACAACCCGCACGTCGCGGTCGGCCGCGGCCGCTTCGAGTCCCTCTCCGACAGCAGTGGCGAGGTCGGCGTTGACGGCGTTGAGGGCGTCCGGCCGGTTCAGCGTGACAACGGCTGCGTTGTCACGCACCTCGTACAGTGCCGCCGGCATGTTCTGCGTGGTGCCCATCAACGCGCCTCCAGGACGTCACGATCAACGATCTTCTTCATGATCTCGGTGGGACCCCGGCGGATCGCGGTGGCCACGCCCGTGCCCCGCGCGCCCGCGCTCAGCCACCCAGATACGCCTTCCGCACAGCGTCGGAACGGCGGAGCTCCCCGGCCTCCCCGGACGCGACGACCCGGCCCTGTTCGAGCACGTACGCGCGGCTGGCCAGGCGCAGTGCCTGGTCGGCCATCTGTTCGACCAGCACGACGCCCGCGCCGGTGCGCTCGGCGACGAGCCGGACGAGTCGGAACACCTCGAGCGTCAGAGCGGGACTCAGACCGAGCGAGGGTTCATCGAGCAGCAGGTAGCGCGGGCGTGACGCGGCGGCCCGGGTCAGGGCCACCATCTGCTGCTGGCCGCCGGAGAGCAGTCCGGACTGCTGGTTCCAGCGTTCGCGCACCACCGGGAACGCGTCGAGCAGGTCCGCCACCGGGTCGTCGTCGGAGCGGCCGCGGGCCGCGCGGCGGCCGAGCCGGATGTTCTCCCCCACGGTGAGCTCGCCGAACAGGCGGCGGCCCTCGGGCACCAGCACGACCCCGCGCCGGGCGCGCATCTGCGCGGTGGCGCCGGTGACCCCCTCGCCGTCGAGCAGAATCTCTCCGGCGCGGGCCGGCAACAGGCCGGCGACCGTCTGGACCAACGTCGACTTGCCGGCTCCGTTCGAACCGATGACGGAGACGATCTCGCCCCGGGCGACCTGCAGGGACACACCGTGCAGGACGGTGGCCCGTCCGTACCCGGCATGCAGGTCACGGACCTCCAGTGCAGTCGCCGCCGGTCCGGCGGCACTGCGGCCCGTCGCCGACCGTGCTGCGGTGTCAGGCATCAGGCGCTCCTGCGTGATCGTGCTCAGGCGAGTCGGGCGTGGTGTCCGGGTCGGGCTCGGTAACGCCCAGGTATGCCGCGACGACGGCGGGGTCGGAGAGCACGTCGCCCACCGGACCGGCGGAGAGCAGCCCGCCCTGGTCCATGCAGCTGACCTCGTCGGCGACCTGGCCGACCAGGTCCATGTGGTGCTCCACGAGGATCATGGCCAGGCCCTGGGCGCGCAGGCTCAGCAGCAGCTCGCCCAGTTCGGCGGCTTCGGTGGGATTGAGGCCGGCCGCGGGCTCGTCGAGCACGAGCAGCCGAGGTTCGCCGGCCAGCGCGCGGGCGATCTCCAGTGCCCGCTGACGGCCGTAGGACAGGTTGCCCGCCCGCGCGTCGGCCAGGTCCACGAGGCCGACCCGGGCGAGCAGCGCCGTGGTGGCGTGCTCGAGCGCCGTCTCCCGCCGGTAGGCCGACGGCGGCTTGAGCGCCGCGCGCCAGAGTGGCATCCGCCCGGTGTCGGCGAAGCCGGACAGCACGTTCTCCCGCACCGTCTCCCCGGGGAACAGCATCGGGGTCTGAAAGGTACGGACGACGCCTGACCGGGCCACGTCGTGCACCCGCCGCCCGCTGATGGGGCGTCCGGCCAGCGTGATGCTTCCCTCGTCGGGGGCGTACACCCCTGTGATCAGGTTGGCCAGCGTCGTCTTGCCGGCTCCGTTCGGGCCGATGACCGCATGCACGGAGCCGGCGCGCACGGTCAGGCTCATCTCCCGAACCGCCTGCAACCCACCGAAACGCTTGCTCACGGCGTTCACTGCGAGAACCACCTCATCGCCGGCCGGTGGCCGCGGCGGCGCCGCCACCGACTCGACCGCCCGGCTCGCCGCTCCGTCGGGTGGCAGCGGCGCGTCCCGGTCCGCCGGATACCGCGGGTCGGCCTCCGCGGTATCCCGTCGCCTCCTCGCACCGGCCAGGGCGGCCAGGGCGGGCACGACGCGGCTCGCCGTGCCCACCAGGCCGGCGGGCAGCAGGTAGAGCACGACCACGAGCAGCAGGCCCACCAGACCCGGGACGGAGAGGTACCAGCGGTCGGAGATCAGGTCCTGCTGCAGGTCGACCAGGCCGTCGAGCGCGTCACCGTGCTGCAGCAGAACGAGGATCACCGTTCCGACCACCGGGCCGAGCACGGTGCCGCCGCCGCCGAGGATCACGGCGAGCAGCAGCGTGAGGGACAGGTAGATCCCGAAACTCTCCGGCTGCAGGTGGCCGTAGGCCTGGGTGTAGAACACCCCGCCGAGGGCACCCAGGCCGGCCGAGACGGTGAACACCGCGATCTTTCGTGCGGTGAGGTTCACGCCGAGGTGCGCGGCGAGGTGCTCGCTCTCACCGAGTGCCCGCAACGACCGGCCCCACGGCGAGCGGGCCACGTTCCGGTACAGCACAACAACGACTGCGAGCACCACCGCGAGGACCGGCAGCAGGGTGCCCTCGACACCCGCGAACAGCGGCGGCTCCAGAGCGAAGCCTCCGATGCTCACCGGGTCCAGCAGTCCGGATCCGTGCTCGACCGGGTTCGGGTAGCCGGACAACCGCCCGAAGACGCTCCACTCGGCGAGCACCCGCTCCGTCAACACCGCGAACACCAGCGTGATCATGGCGAACTGCGGGCCACGCAGCCGCATCGAGCCGAGCGCGACGAGCGCACCGACACCCGACGAGAGCAGCACGGCAGCGATGATCGCCACGGGCCACGGCCATCCCCCGTCGAGGATCAGCCAGGCGCTCGCGTAGGCACCGAGCGCGTAGAAGGCCCCCTGGCCCAGGGACACCAGCTTCGCGAAGCCGGTGAGCAGGTTCAGCCCGAGCGCGGCGAGGACCGTCGCGAAGGCAACACCGACCATCTGCATCGTCGCCAGCCGCGGCCCGTCACCGGCGAGGCCGGGGAGGGTGACGCCTACCGCCAGAGCCAGCACGACGAGGGCGAACCCGGCGTCTTTCGCGGGGGCCGGCAGCCGGTGCCACCAGGTCGTCCGCGTCGCCGTCCGCGTCGCCGTCCTCGGCGCGGATCCCGGGGACGACATCGCCTCGGCTTCGCTCGAACCGGCCTCGGCGGCATCAGCGGCCTTGGTCCCAGGGGAGCCGGCGACGCCGGCATCCGTACCGGTGGATCTGGTCGTCGCGGTCACAGCTTCGCCTCCACGCGCCGTCCGACGATGCCTTCGGGCCGCAGCACCAGCACCGCCACCACCAGCAGCAGGCCGGCGACCTGCCCCCACAGGGCGTCGATGTGGTAGCCCACGAACTGGGTGGTGACGCCGTAGACAGCGCCGCCGAGCAACGGACCCCAGAAACTGGTCAGGCCGCCGATCACGCCGACGGCCAGGGCGCCGACGAGCAGTGGCGATCCGAGACCGGGAGTGACCCCGACCTCGGCCGCCCACAGCGTGCCGGCCAGCGCCGCGATCGCCGTCGCGAGGCCGTAGGCCAGCATGCCGACCGCCCGCGGTGAGACACCCATGAGCGAGGCGGTACGCGGGTCGGCCGACACCGCCCGCATGTACAGGCCCAGCGGTGTCCGCGTCGTCAGGAGCACGAGGCCGACAGTCACCCCGATCGCGATCCCGGCGAGCAGCAGCGACTGGCCGCTGAGACGCACGCCGAGGACGGTCGGGACCGCCTTCACCCGCCCGAAGCCCAGGTTCTGCGGATTGGCTCCCTCAGCGTTTGTCAGCAGGTTGAGCAGCACATACGACATCCCCACGGTGCTGAGCAGCCAGCGCACGTCATGTGGGCCCCCCACGGTGAAGGGCACTACGAGCAGGCGGTAGACGACCGCCCCGAGCACCCCGAGCACGACCACCGTGACGGCGATCCTGAGCGGTCCGGGCAGCCACCCCCACCCGGCCAGCGCCAGCGCGATGAACGCGGCGAGCGCCATGAACTCGCCGACGGCGAAGTTCAGGGTCCGGGTGGTCAGGAAGGTCAGGACAAAACTCTGCGCGACGAGCGCGAACAGGCCCCCCGAGACCAGCCCGCCGATGACGACGTCCATGAGCGTCTCCGTCGCCCGGTCAGCAGCCGGCTGCGCCGAGGCAGTCAGCCACCGTGCCCTGCAGACTGAGCGAACCCTGGGCGTCGAACCCGTACACGTACCAGGCCGCCTGGTCCTCGGCCTCGTACAGCTCGTGGTCGTCGGCGCTGAACGGCGAGGCGATCGACTCGCCGCGCACGCTCACTGCCGGAACCGACTCCATGGCTTCCCGGACTGCGTCGTAGTCGTCCGCGTCACCGACCTGGGCCACGGCCTGCAGGTAGGCGTCCATGCCGGCGAAGAAGCTGTAGACGTTCGTGGGCAGAATCGGGGCCTCGCCGTAGCGCTTCTCGTAGTCGGCGCTGATCTCGGCCATCGCGCCCTCGGCGAGCCTGCGGGTGTCGACGAAGACCAGGTTCTCCCACTGAGCCGGCTCGGCGAGCTGCTCGAAGTCGGCCAGGATCGTCGCGTTCGTGACCTTGAGCTCGGGGCGGAAGCCCTCCTGGACCATCGCCCGCGTCACGGTGGCGGTATCCGCGCCGGCGGTGATTCCCATGAAGACCGCGGTGACGCCGGCCTCCTCCAGGCGACGCACACTCGGCGCGAAGTCCGTACTCCCGGGCTGGATGGCCTCCTCCGCGGCGATCTCGAGGCCGTTCGCCTCGGCATAGGCCTGGACCGCCTCGAGCGAGGTCTGGCCGTAGGCGTCCGTCGAGTGCACGACCCCGACCCGGTTGCCGCCCGCGAACAGCAGGTCGCCGACGATCGTGGCCAGGTCGTCGCTGGCGTAGTTGGTCCGGAAGGCCCAGTTGGGGTCGGCCTCGGGGTTGATCAGCGCAGGCGCCTGCGCGGGCAGCAGCCACGGCCGCCCGGTGCGCTGCACGACCTCGGCGACCTGGAGCGCGTTACCCGACTGCGGCGGGCCGAACAGCGCGTCGACGTCCTCGGAGTTCAGCAGCGTCTGGATGGCCTGGGAGGCGCCTTCCGGGGTGCCCCCGTCGTCCGCCTCGACGATCTCGACGTTGATGCCGTACTTCTCGCCGAGTTCGTCGGCTGCCAGCTCGACCGGCCGGATCGCGTCGGTCCAGAACTGCGGTGCGCTGCCGCTCTCGGGCCCGACGACACCGATGCGGACGGTGGGCCTGCCGCCGTCCGACACGCTGTCCGAAGACGAGCTGTCAGAGCCGCAGGCCGCGAGCAGCAGCGCGCCGACGGTGCTGGTTAACACGAGGGTGAGCGTGCGGGACCTCTTCATGGCGTTTGCGACTCCTCGATGTGTGCACGCGACGACGTGCGTCGGACTGGTAGCTCCAGGACCACGGCAACCGTCCGCAGTCGCGCCTGAGCTGGCGGCGAGTCACGACGGCACTGCCGGTGAGTTACGACGAGGTGGCGCACAAGGGACCGAAGGCGCCGAGGTGCCTCACAACACAGCAACTTGAGATGCGTGTCAAGAAAAACTTGAGATGCAGCTCAACTCTTGCCGAAGGTCGCGACACTGGGGCACCCTGCGGAGACGACTGCATGGGAGGGAAACGGGGATGACCGAGGTGGAGCCCGTCGATCGACGGGCCGACGCGCAGAGCGAGCGCCGGGACACCGGCCCGCTCACCCGCAGGGGGCGTGCACGCAGGGACGAGCTGCTCGCCGCCGCGCGCCGCGTCTTCGAACGCGACGGCTACCTCGAGACGCGCGTCGTCGACATCACCGACGAGGCGGGCGCCTCCCAGGGCACGTTCTACACGTACTTCGAGTCCAAGGAAACGGTCTTCTACGAGGTCGCCGAACGCGCCATCAGGGAGGTTCTCGACCAGTTGCACAGCGACGAGGTGCCGTCAGAGCCGGTCGAGCGGATCCGCGCGGCGCTCAAGCGCTTCCTCGACGCCTACCGGCCCGCCGCGTCGATCATCGCCCTCGTCGAGCAGGTCGGCACGATCCGGCCCGACGTCAAGGCGATGCGGCTGGCGATGCGCGAGGAGTTCGTGCAGCGCACCGTCCGCGGCATCACCCGCTGGCAGCAGGAGGGAATCGCCGACACCACGATCAACCTGCGGCTCACCGCCGAAGCCCTCGGGTCGATGCTCGACCACCTCTGCTATCTGTGGCACAGCCTGGGTGTCGACTTCGACGAGGAACCGCTGCTGGACACGCTGACCCTGCTGTGGGCACGCACGGTCGGCGTCGAGGGCGCCGCCCCCGTGGTGCGGATGGCGCCGGCGCCCCAGAACGTCCAGGCGGAGCTGCCCGTGGCGGCGGTTTCAGGGTCCTGACCTCGGTCCGGGCTCCGCACGCCGCCGCCGTCCTGTCGAGCACCGCGGCTGTCACGAGCGCGCGACGCTCGCCCGGTAGCGATCGCGCAGATCGCCCTTCAGGAGTTTTCCCGTGGGAGTGCGCGGCAGCTCGTCGACGAAGTCGATGCTTCGCGGCACCTTGTACCCGGCCAGCCGGGACCGGACGTGAACGGTCAGTTCGGCGGCGAGCTCCTCACCCGGCAGGTGGCCGGGGGCAACCTGCACGACCGCCTTGACCTGCTCGCCCATCTCGGGGTCCGGGACACCGATGACCGCGACGTCCGCGACCGCGGGATGCACCGTGAGGGCGTCCTCGATCTCCTGGGGATAGATGTTGACGCCACCAGATATGATCATGAATGCTCGTCGGTCGGTGAGATACAGGTAACCCTCCTCGTCGAGGAAGCCGATGTCTCCGACGGTCACCCAGTTCGGGTGGTCGGGGTGCTCGGCGGCCCGGGTCCTCTCCGGGTCGTTGTGGTACTCGAACGGGCGCGCGTCGCGTTCGAAGTACACCGCCCCGGCCGTGCCGGTGGGCAGGTCACGGCCGCCGTCGTCGCAGATGTGCGGAACGCCGAGGATCGCCCGACCGACCGAGCCCTGGTGGGCGGCCCACTCCTGCGGACCGATCCACGTCACCCCGGCCACCTCGGTGGAGGAGTAGTACTCGTACAGGATCGGCCCCCACCAGGCCATCATCTGCTGCTTGATCTCCGCCGGGCAGGGAGCGGCCGCGTGCACGGCGACGCGCAGGCTCGACAGGTCGTAGCGGTCGCGGGCCTCGGCCGGCAGTCGGAGCATGCGGACGAACATCGTCGGCACCCACTGGCTGTGCGTCACCTGGTAGGTCTCGACGGCACGGAGCGCTGCCTCGGCGTCGAACCTCTCCATGGCCACGACAGTCCCGCCCAGGGCCTGCACCGTCGCGCACAGGCGCAGCGACGCGGCGTGATACAGGGGTGCCGGTGAGAGGAAGACGGTGTCCGGCCCGAGCCCGAGCCTGTCACCGAACAACGCGACCATGCTGTCTCCGGGGTCACTCACCTGCCGGTCCGGAAGCGGCGGTTGGATGCCCTTCGGACGCCCGGTGGTACCGGAGGAGTAGAGCATGTCACCGCCGCGCGGCTGGTCGTCCAGAGAGTCGGTCAGCCCGGCGGCGAGCTCGGCAGCATAGTCGTGCCATTCCCCACCGTCCGCGGGCGCCGAGTCCATGGCCACCGCGTAGCGCACGCGGGCATGAGCGCTCAGGCCCGCCGCGGAGGCGGTGACGCCCGGTCCGACGAAGAGGGCCTGCGCGCCGCTGTCCGCCAGGATGTACCGCAGCTCGTCGGGCCCGAGGAGCTTGTTCACGGCGGTCACGTAGAGACCGGTGCGCTGCGCCGCCCAGTACACCTCGAAAACACGCGGATCGTTGCCCGAGAACAACGCGATGACGTCGCCCCGCCGTAATCCCTGCTCCCGCAGCCGATGCGCGAGGCGGAGCGAGTTCTCCTCCAGCTCACCGAAGGTGAGCCGGGCACCGCTCGCCGCCATGATGACGGCCGGTTGGTCGGGTGTCCGGGCAGCGTGTACACCTGGATACATCGTGTCCTCCATTCCCCGTGGTCCCTGGTTCGGCCTGGTCCCTGGTTCGGCCTGGTCCCTGGTCCGGTCGACTCAGCGGGGGGCCATGCGGATCGCTCCGTCGAGCCGGATGACCTCGCCGTTGAGCATCGGGTTGGCGATGATGTGCTGCACGAGGGCGGCGTACTCGTCCGGCTGGGCCAGCCGGCTCGGGTGTGGCACCTGCCTCCCGAGCGACGCCCTCGCCTCCTCTGGCAGGGTGGCGAGCAGGGGGGTGTCGAACAGGCCGGGGGCGATCGTCACCACTCTGATCAGGTGCTGTGCCAGGTCCCGAGCGGCGGGAAGCGTCATGGCGACGATGCCGCCCTTGCTCGAGGAGTAGGCCACCTGGCCGATCTGGCCGTCGAAGGCCGCCACGCTCGCCGTGTTGACGATGACGCCGCGTTCCTCCCCGACCGGCTCCGCCCTGAGCATCCGCTCGGCGCCGAGCCGAAGGACGTTGAAGGAACCGACGAGGTTGACCTCGACGATCTTCCGGTAGTCGGCGAGGGGCGCGGCCCTGCCCTCACGGGTCAGCACCCGTGCGGGGGGGCCGATGCCCGCGCAGTTGACGACCACCCGGACCGGGCCGAGGCTCTCGGCGGCGTCGAACGCGGCGGCGACGGCCGTCTCGTCGGCGACGTCGGCCCCGACGAAGACAGCCGCGCCGTCCAGGGCGGCGGCGGCCTCCTCACCCCGGGGACCAGGCAGGTCGATCAGGACGACCTGTGCTCCGGCCTCGGCCAGCCGCCGGGCCGTCGCCAGCCCCAGCCCACTGGCCCCACCGGTCACGACGGCCGAGGCGCCCTTGATATCCATCGTCCACCTTTTCCTGTGTGTCCGGCCGTGAACGGCCGTGATCTCCTGGTGTCGCGTCGACGGCGACGCGGACGCACTAGGTCCACGCGTCGAGCGCGGCGTGTCCGCGCTCGACCAGCGCGGGAACCATGACTCCCAGCCGCTCGAACCCGTCGCCGACGGTCAGCCCCTGCTGGGAGCGGTAGTGGATGCCCTCGAAAATCGTCGCGATCTTGTAGAAGGCGAAGCCCAGGTACCAGGGAAGGTCGGACAGATCCCGGCTGGTCCTTCGGGCGTAGGAATCGACGATCACCCGGCTGTCCGGGAAGCCGGGCACATCTCCCGGCACTGCCGCCACCGGGCTGTCCAGGCCTCGGATGCCGTCCCACCAGAGCACCGTGGAGGCGAGATCCGTGAGCGGGTCGCCCAGTGTGGCCATCTCCCAGTCGAGTACCGCGAGCACGCGCCCGCCGGCCGGATCGACGGTGGCGTTGTCCAGGCGGTAGTCCCCGTGGACGATCGCCGCCGGCTGCGGGGTCGGCAACCGCTGCCCCAGCCGCCCGCCCAGTCGGCTGAGCTCGGGCAGGTCGCGGCTGTGTGAGGCCGCGAGCTGTGCGGCCCAGCGGCGCAGCTGCCGTCCGAGATAGCCGTCCGGGCGACCGAGGTCGGCGAGCCCCACCGCCACGAAATCCGTGCGGTGCAACCGCGCCAGGACGTCGACGAGGGCTTCCGCCAGGGCCGCCGGCACCTGACCCGCGAGCGCGTCGAGCTGCCGCCGTTCCCGGAGCACGACACCGTCGCTGAAGTCCATGACGTAGAAGGGCGCTCCGATGATCTCAGGTCCGGCGCGCAGTCGTGGCCTCGGCACCGGGACGTCGGTGTGCTGCAGCGCCTCGAGCATGCGGTACTCACGGTCCATGTCGTGGGCGGTGGCGAGCACGTGCCCCAGGGGGGGCCGGCGCAGCACCCACCGGTCGTGACCGTCCCTGAGCAGGTAGGTCAGGTTGGACCGTCCGCCCGAGAGCAGCTCGACGTGCAGCGGACCCCGAGGTGGGTCCGGGAGCGTCCGCCGCAGGAAGTCCTCGAGCGCGGGGACGGACAGCCCCGGCGGACCGCCGTCCGGCGGCGGACTGCCGTCCAGCGCCGCTCTCGACCCCGTCATCGCCATCTCCTGAAACGCCACAACCTGAAACCGACCGATCGAACGTTCGCCCTGAACAGATTTCGGTACTATGTGCCCAGCCGGCGAGCGGTGTCAAGGCAGTAGGGTCGGGGCCCCAGGAGGGCGATCGTGGCACCAGTACCCGAGAAGACACCCGAGGACCGCCTCGAACGAGAGGCGCTCGGCGGACGGCTCCGGGCGGCACGACGCGCCGCCGGCCTCACCCTGCGCGAGACCGCGCAGGCGCTCGGAGTCAGCATCGGCACCTGGAGCGCCGTCGAGAACGGCCACACGAGAACCGGCGACGATCGGCTCGGCGCGGCGGCCCACCTCTTCGGCGCGGATCCGAGACAGCTGCGCGCGCCGCACACCGTCGTCCCGGCGCAGGCCCCGGCCCGAAGCTGGCGGGACTTCCCGCCGTTGGAACTGGCCCCGCCGCTGGCCGGCGCGCTCGACGCCTTCGTCGAGCTCGGCTACCACGGCGCGAGCATTCGGGACATCGCCCAACGTGCCGGGCTTTCGGCCCCCGGCGTCTACCACCACTGGCCGACGAAACAGCATCTCCTCGTCGCCCTGCTCGACCTGACCATGGACGACCTGCTGGAGCGCAGCCGCGCCGCAAGGGCCGAGGGCGACGGCCCGGTCGAGCGGCTCACCATGCTCGTCGAGTGCCTGAGCCTCTACCACACCCACCGTCGACAGCTGGGCTTCATCGGCTCCAGCGAGATGCGCAGCCTCGCGGAGCCGGACCGCACCCGCATCGCCGCCGCCCGCCAGGACGTGCAGCACATGGTCGACGACGAGGTGGTCGAGGGATGCCGGCGTGGGCTGATGGCGACCCCGCTGCCCCGGGAGGCCGCGCGCGCCGTCGTCACCCTGTGCACGGCGCTGCCGCAGTGGTGGTCGCCCGCCGGCCGCTACTCCCCCGAGCTGATCGCCGGCCAGTACGTCGACTTCGCCCTGGACGTCGTTCGCGCCACGCGTTGACGTCGCACCAGACGTCGCACCAGACGACCTCCGGCGTACAGGCCGACTCGTCCGCCCCGCAGGTCTGGCTGTGGCTACTCCTTTCCGGAAGCCTCCTGCGCTCGGTAACCATTCGTGTCGATCCGAGTACTACCAGTCATCCTGGGGCAGAGGAAGGGGATGCGGGGCTCTGCGGTCCGGCCAGGACGTCGGGCCTGCGGACGCGGACGCGGAGGCGGAGGCGGTGAGCGCGGAGGCGGTGAGCGCGATGGGCCCTACGGCTACGCCGCCGGCCGAGCGCTCGCGGACGGCGACAGCGCCGGCGCACCACCCTCTGGCCGGCCGCGGCTTCTGGTGGGCGGGGCTGACGAGTCTGCTGCTGGTCGCGGGTTCGGCGGTCGCCGCGGTGGCGCTCCCCGACCGGGCGGCGCTGCTCACCGTCCGCCTGGCCATGATCTTCTGTCTGTTGCTGGGCGGCCTCACCTGTGTGGTGACAGGGCTGCGGCGTCACGGGGCGGAACGGGCCTGGCGGCTCCTGGTCTCGGTGCTGGTACTGGCCATCTTCGCCGGCGCGGTCGCGATGTTTCCGGAGATGGCCGCAGGAGGGCCGCCGGTTCCGCCGCAGGGCGCGGCGTCGCTGGCCTATCTCGTCCCGCAGGCGTTCGGGCTGGCCGGCGTGCTGAGCTACCCTTCGGATCCGTTCGACCTGATACTGCGGGAGCCGGGGCGGGGCCGGGATCGCCGCTGGTACGTGATCACCATCCTGGATGGGATGATCATGGTCGGTGCGGCCGTGCTGCTGGTCTGGGTCGCCGTTCTCGAGGACGCCCTCGAAGAGAGGAGTCCGCTCGCGAACGGACCCATCTACTCGATCCTCCTCGCGGCGACGATTCTGGTCGTCATGGTCGGCGTGATCCTGATGGCCGTGTTTCGCCAGCCGCGGGCCGGGAGCGGGCTGGGCCTGCTGATTCTCGGCCTGCTCGCCGTGAGCGCGTCCATCATGTGGTACACGTCCGTGGTTGTCCGCGGTCTGCGTGACGTCCCGCGGCTGGTCGACGTTCTCCAGCTCACGGGTCCGTTGCTGATCGGGCTCGCGGCACTGGCACCTGACACCTCGCAGCCCACGCGCCCCGCCGGCGCCGAGGCGGACAGCCGGGTCGTGGCACCGCGGCGCCGCTGGTGGCATGCGGTCCTGCCCTACCTGCCGCTGACCGCGGCAGCCATCGTGACACTGATCGAGATCTCCGGCGAGAACCTCTCCCACTCGGAGGAGCTCTGGGCACTGCTCGCCCTGCTGCTGCTCGCACTGATCCGGCAGATGACCACGATGGCCGACAACATCCGCCTCCTCGGGAAGGTGGAGGAAAAGCAGCGCCTGCTGCGCTATCAGGCGTTCCACGACCCGCTCACCGGCCTGGCGAACCGTGCGCTGTTCACCGACCGGCTCGACCGGGCGCTGCGCCACACCGGGCAGCTTGCCGTGCTGTTCTGCGATCTCGACGACTTCAAAAGCGTCAACGACACCTACGGCCACGCCGCCGGCGACGACCTGCTGCGGGTCACGGCCCGCCGCCTCACCAACTGCGTCCGGCAGACAGACACCGTCGCCCGACTCGGCGGCGACGAGTTCGCGATCCTCCTCCATGCCGACACGCAGAACCCCGAGACGGTCGGGCGGCGCATCACCGCGTCGCTACGATCCCCGATCCGCCTCGGCCGCGCCACCTGCACCGTCGCCGCCAGCACCGGCCTCGTCGTCATCGAGCCAGCCCGCGAACCCGTCACCGTCGAGGCACTCCTGCACCGCGCCGACCTCGCGATGTACGCCGCGAAGACACGGCGGACAGGCGACCTGACCACCTACACCCCCGACCTCGCAGCCCCCCGGATCTCACCAGCGGGAAACGCCACACCCGCCACCACCCCCCGCGAGGACACCGCCAGGGGGCACCTCCCTGTCGCCTGCCGGCCTGTCATCGCCTACCGGCCCGTCATCGACCTCGCCACCGGCAGCCCGGTGGCCTACGAGGCCCGACTCGCCGGGCCCCATCCCGGCAGCGGCGCCCCGCGGTCACTACTCACCGACGGCCTGCCCGCACTCGGCCAGATACCGCCTGACGCCACCGACACCACCGACCGCCTCGACGCCACCGGCGACCCCGGCCATCCGCTGCCCATCCACATCACGATCTCCGCCGACGACGCCGGGCAGGCGACCCTGGTCGAGGACGTCACCACCGCCCTGCGCACCGCGCACCTCGCCCCCGCCGACCTCGTCCTCCAGATTCGTCCGACCCGGCGCAGTGTCGATCTGACCGCCCTCACCCGTCTGCACTCCACGGGAGTACGGATCGGCCTCGCCGAGCTGGGAGCGCCCGACAACACCTTCGACGCCACGATCGACACCCTTGGACGGGCCCCCGTCGAGCTGGTCACCCTCCACCCCGACCTCACCGCCCGCTGGACCGCCCCCCGGCACAGCAGCCCCGCCGTCGCGCTCACCCACGACGTCCTCGCCGCTCTGCTCGGCCCGGGCATCACTGTCATCGCCGACGGCGTCAACCACAACCACCCGGCCACGATCCGACGGCTCAGGGAACACGGATGCCACCTCGCTCTCGGTGACTCCCTCGACCTCGACCTCCCGCCGCGGCGGACGCGGCCGGCTCGGGAACGCCCGGCAGATTGACGCTCCAGACCATCCCCTCGACGACCCGCGGCGCCGCTGCCCACCTCCAGCACCCGGATACCCGGATGCCCGGCACGAACCCGCCCGGTCGATCATCCGGGCCTGCGGCCGCGGGGCCGTTCGCGTCCGGGAGGCGGAGCCGACATCCTGGATCTCCGGGGTTGGCGCCGGACCACGGGTGGTCGTCACCATCCTCTGGGCACACCGTCCACACCGTGTACCGCCCACGCCACGCACGCCACGCACGCCGCCCACGCCACGCACCGCCCCTGCCACCAGGAGAAGCAAACCGTGACTACTCCGGCGGCTGAAGCCGCTGGCTTCTCAGGCCGCTTGCGCGGCCTGACGGGCCAGCCCGGCCCGCAGGATGTTGACCGCCGCGTTGACGTCGGCGTGCGCCGTGTGCCCGCAGGCGACGCAGGCGAACTCGGCCTGCGTTCTGCGGTTCTCGGCGGTGCAGTGGCCGCATGCGGCGCAGGTGCGGGACGTGTGGGGGGCGGGAACTGGGACCACGGTCCGTCCGGCGCTTTCAGCCTTGGCGTGCAGGATTCCCAGGAACACCCCCCATCCCGCGTCGTGGATCGACCGGTTCAGCCCCGACTTGGCGGCCTGCCCGTTCGGCAGGAAGGTGCCGGGGTTGCCGGGGTCGGGCCTGGCCTTGGCCCGGCGGGCCATGCCCTTGATGTTGAGGGCCTCGACAACGATCAGGTCGTGGTCGCGAACCAGCCCGAGCGCCGTCTTGTGCGCGAGGTCGGCCCGCTGCCGGGCGACTGTGCGGTGCAGCCCGGCAACGCGGGCGACTGCCTTGCCTCGCCGCTTCGAGTGACGCTTCCTGCGGGCAAGGTCGCGTTACGCGCCGGCGAGCCGGCCGGCGGTGCGCTCCAGGAACCGGGGGTTGCCGTAGTGCCGGCCGTCGCTGGTCGTGGCCAGCGAGGCGATCCCGAGGTCGATGCCGACCACCGCTCCGGTCGGCGCCAGCGGCTCGGCGGGCACACCGTCGCAGGACAGGACCACGTACCAGCGACGACCCTCCCGCTTGACCGAAACCGTCTTGACCGTGCCACGCACCGGCCGGTGCTGGTTGACCTTCACGTGGCCGACGCCCTGGAGACGGACGAACATCTGGGCAGGATTGTCCGGCTGGGAGTCCCAGCGGCAGCCGTCGCCATCCTTGGGCCAGTCGACGGTGTCGAACCAGTTCCGGCCCTTGAACCGGGGATAGCCCGGGGCCTCGCCGGCCTTGACGCGGCGGAAGAACGCAGCGAACGCCCTGTCGAGCCGGCGCAGCGTGGCCTGCTGCGAGGAGTACGACCAGCGAGCCTGGTCGGGGTCATAGGCACGGATCCCGGAAAGCTGCCCGGCCTGCGCGACGTAGCGGACCGTCGTGTGGGACGGATGCCGGTAGGCGTCGCGCCGCTCCTGGAGGGCGGCGTTGTAGAGGACCCGGTGGTCGTCGAGCATCATGGTCAGCGCGGCTGCCTGCCGGGCCGTGGGACGCAGCAGGAACATGAAGGTCCGTCTCACCGGGTCACGCCCCTGCGCCACGGGCGTTCGTTCTGCGTGTCGATGTACCGCCGCACCGCCTCGGCCGACACCGCGCCGACGGTGGCCATGAAGTACGACCGCGACCACAGCGTGGGTAGCCGGGACCGCAGGTGGCCGAACTCGCCGCGCAGTTCGTGGCTGGTGAAGCCCTTCAGCTGGTTGGCGATGTACGACGGCGGGTGCTTCGGATGAGCCTTCACGAACAGGTGCACATGGTCGGGCTCGATCTCCAGCGCGACGATCGGCCAGTCATGCTCGGCGCACTTCGCGCGCAGCAGTTCTTCCAGCCGGTCACGGACCGGGCCGACGAGTACGGGACGGCGGTACTTCGGGCACCACACGACGTGGTAGCCGAGGTCGTAGACCCCGCCCCCTCCCGCGGTCACCTGCCGTCCCACACCACCGACTATACCAACGTGGCCAGTCTAACAGTTACGGTCCGTACCGGATTCCCTCGTCACCTGAAGGCGACAGTCCCCTCCGGAGGCCATTGATGGGCCGGTGACGTCAGCAAGCGGCTCGCTCCTGTTCCAATGCTGGCCTCGCCGGTCCCCGGCTGGCCGGGATCTACGCCCTCGCCGCGTTGACCGGGGCGGGGCGGTGGCCATCCAGGACGTGCTGACCGAACCGGGTGCGGGCGGCGGGCAGACCGCCCCGGCGATCCGGGGGCGCCAAACCCGTCGGCTGGCGCCTTCCCTGACCTGACGTTCCCGCTCATCGCCGTACGGCCGGGGCACCGCACGGGTTTGGAGGGCCGGCGCCGAACAACCAACCCACGTGGGTGGTCGGGCTAAGCGCGTAGCCGACTGGTAGGTGCTCCAACCACGCCGAAGCTGTGGCCCGCCGTGGCCGCGAGAGCGGCGATCTGCGAGGGGTCCGGCGTCCCCGCGGCCAGTTCGACACCACCGTTTGAGACCGTCATCAGGAACGTGAGGCCCGTCGCCCTGCTCAGCTTCGCCAGCGTGGCGAGGGACGGCTCATGTTCAGCCAACTCCAGGCGGGCGATCGCTGGCTGCGTCATGCCGACCAGCTTGGCCAGGCCGCGCTGCGACAGGCCGTTGTCGGTGCGGTAGGCGACGACCCGGTTCGCGACCTCGCGGGCGAATGCTGTGCTGTCCCACAATCGGCGAAACTCCTCGTCGCTGCCGCGGCGATCTTCAATGACCTGATCAAAAGTCTTGAGATCCGAGAGCTTCATCAGTCCTCCAGGTCTTCGAGGCGTTGTTCTGCCGCAGCCAGAGCCCGCTGGAACTCCTGTACGTCAACTCTGGCCTCGGGGCCGATGGCCGCGATGACGAGTATCTGCCCGATCTGCCGGTAGAAGGCCCGCCAGGGACAGTTGCCCTGGCGCGGGCGAAGCTCCCGTAGCTTGCGGGCCCCCTTCATGGCGCTGGTGTGTGGGTAGCCGAGCTTTGGACCGGACGCCTTCAGCTTCTCGACGGCCTTGGCGCATCTGCTTCCTTCGCGGGGAGCTTGTCGAGTTCATCCGCGGCGGCGGGAAGGATCAGCACCTGCCAGGTCACCAGCCAACGATAGCACCTGTGGTATCGGCTCCCACCTCGTCGAGCCACTACACCGGAGCGCTCGTCCGACTCACCGCCGGTGAGCTCGGCGCGCACAGCGGTCCCGGCGCCACCTACACCCCGATCACTACGCCCACGCCCACGCCCACGCCCACGCCAGTGTGAGCAGGGTGCGCAGCTGGACGTCCCCTGGGAACCGGGACGTCAACGCGCTGACGTACGTGCTCACCGGCAACCGGCTACGCCGGGGCGGAGCGCCGACCGGTCGCGGCCGTCCACGTGGTCGGCGCGGTCGAGGGCGGTGGAGGGCCTGGCCGCCCACGTCGGGTAGCGACCTTTCCCGCCATCAGGACGATGTCGGGAGACTGGAGATCGAGAGGTGGCGCGGAGATGCCCGTGAACTTGCACGACGAAGCAGTGGCTTCAGTCAGCCGGGCCGGCCGCACAGCGAGCAGGCGGGCAGCCTCACCCACCGAGTAGATCTCACGCTCCAACACCGCGACGGCCACCCGGGCCGGCCGGCGGCGGGGAATGTCTGGGGTCGCCAGCAGGTTCGGAGCGGGTACATGACACGTCAACCAGACGTGGATCCGGCTACTGAGAGGTTCCGATGCCCGCGATCACTGTGGAGAACTCGCTGGTTCTGCCGCGCATCGACCATCCGTCGGTGGAGGCCGTGGAGCGGCCGGTGGCGCGGGTCGTCGACGCCCATCACGCGGTCGAGGGGGCGGGGTTCGAGGTGTGGCGGCCGTTCCCGGGCGGGGTGGACGCGCACCTCGCCGATCCGTTCTTCCTGCTCGACCAGCTGGGCCCGGTCGACTACGGCCCGCTGCAGGCGGTCGGCGCCCCCTGGCATCCGCACCGGGGCCTGGAGACGGTGACCTACCTGCTCGACGGCGTCGTCGAGCACCACGACTCGAACGGCGGCGGCGGGGTCATCGGGGAGGGTGACACCCAGTGGATGACCGCCGGGGCGGGCATCCTGCACGACGAGGTGCCGACGACGTCCTTCGCCCGCGAGGGGGGCCGTTCGCACGGGGTCCAGCTGTGGGTGAACCTGCCGGCGGCGTCGAAGTTCGCCCCGCCGCGCTACCAGGCCATCCCAGGAGGTGAACTGACACTGCTGAGCAGCGCGGACGGCGCGACGCTGGTCCGGCTCATCGCCGGGGAGCTGGGCGACCACCGTGGTCCCGGTGTCACGCACACCCCGATCACCTACGCCCACGCCAGTGTGAGCCCGGGTGCGCGCCTCGACGTCCCCTGGAACCGGGACTTCAACGCGCTGGCCTACGTGCTCACCGGCCGCGGCTATGCCGGGGCGGAGCGCCGGCCGGTCGAGGCGCACCAGCTCGTCGTGTTCGGCCCGGGCGACGCCGTCACCGTCGGCGCCGCGGACCGGCAGCCGGAGGACTCCCCGAACCTGGAGATCCTGCTGCTGGGCGGGCTTCCGCTGCGCGAGCCGATCGCCCACTACGGACCGTTCCTGATGAACAGCCGCGAGCAGATCATGGAGGCGATCGAGGACTACAACGCAGGACGGATGGGACGCGTCCCCGCCGTCGAACGCAGCCACTGAGCGAGCACGGCCACGACCCTCTGACGACGATCACCGGACGAGCCGGGAAGGGACGGAGGAACCGTCATGACACACATCGATCTGGCCGAGGAGTACCGGCGCGGGCAGCTGTTCTTCGACGCCCAGGACTTCGCCGGCGCGGCCCGCATTCTGGCCGGTGTCGTCGCCGAGGAGCCCCGCCACCTGTCGGCCCGGCTGCTGCTCGCCCGCGCCTACTTCCACTCCGCCCAGCTGCGTCACGCCGAGACCGAGCTGCGCACCGTCCTCGCGCAGGACCCGGTCGAGCCCTACGCGCACCTGCTGCTCGCCCGGACCCTGGAGCGGCAGAACCGGCCGGAGGAGGCGGGCACGCACCGGCGCCAGGCCGCCGCGCTGACGGGCGGCGAGCCACTCGTGCTCTAAGGCTCTCGGGCTCCGTGCCAGACCCACCCGCACTGCACCGCGGAACGCCGCGGCCGGTCAGAGGATGGCCGAGCTGTCCTTCAGGGCGGTGATCTCGTCCCAGCCGAGACCGAGTTCGAGCAGCACGGCCTCGGTGTGCTCACCGTGCTCGGGGGCCCGCACCGGCGCGCCGGGCTGCTCGTCGAACTGCACGGGCGTCGTCACCAACGGCAGGGCCTCGCCCGCACCCACGTCGATGTGGGCGAGGTAGCTGTTGGCCCGGACCTGCGGATCGGCGGCGAGTTCGTGGGGCAGCTGGCTGGGCACCCACTCGCCGTCGAACTCGGCGAGGATCCGCCGCCACTCGTCGAGGGTCCGTTCGACGAAGATGCCTTCGAGCCGTTCGATGCAGGCCCGCGAGTTGTGGCGGCGGGCGTCGATGTCGGCGAAACGCGGGTCCGTGGCCATCTCGGGCTGGCCGAGAACCTTGCAGAGGCCGGGCCAGTGGCGGTCCGGGGCGAGCATCTGCAGGACGAGGATGCGGCCGTCGGCGGTCCGGTAGGGCAGCATCAGCGGGTTCGGGGCCTCATAGCGGCTGCGGGGGCGCACCGGCGTCGCCGCCCCGTCCAGGGCGGCGTTCATGAGGTCCATCTGGACCTGCCACATACCGGACGCGAGCAGCGAGGCGTCGACCACCGACGGCGCACCGGTCGCCAGCCGGCGGAACAGGGCGGTGCTGACGGCGCCGGCGATGGTCAGGCCGCCGACGACGTCACCGAATGCCGGGCGCGGCATCGCCGGCCACGTCGCGTCCGGGGCGGTGAGGACCTGCTGCATCCCGCTGCGCGCCCAGTAGGCACCGGCGTCGTAGCCGCCCCGGCCGGCGTCGGGCCCGCGGGCGCCGAACGCGGTGCCCCGCACGTAGATCACCGAGGGGTTGTCGGCGCGCACGTCGGGGACGTCGAGTTTCAGCCGGGCGCGGGTGTCGGCGCGCAGGTTCGTCACGAACACGTCGCTGGCGGCGATCAGGCGGGACAGCAGGCGCCGACCCTCGGGATGCTTCAGGTCCAGGCCGACGGAGCGCTTTCCCCGGTTGGTGGCCTGGAACTGCACGTCCACGCCGTTCCACAGCTTGTGCAGGCCGGCGGTGACCAGCCCCCGGTAGGGATCTCCGGTGGTGGGGTGCTCGATCTTGACGACGTCGGCGCCCCATTCCGCGAGCACGGCCCCCGCCATCGGGACGAACACGTGGGAGGCGACCTCCAGGACACGCACTCCGGCCAGCGGTGCGGCGGCCAGCGGTGCGGCGCTCATGCCGACGGGGCGGGCTGGTGGGACTGCGCGAACTGCCCGAGGTCGACCGCGGCGCCGTCCCCACGAACGCCGTGCGACACGATCGAGATGTCGTGGCCGACCGCCTCCTGCCGCAGCGCCCCGACGGTGCACCGCTCACGCGGCCGGATCGAGAACGGGTCGAACGAGAAGGCCCGCATCGCGTTGAGATGGGTGACCTTGTCGATCTGCCTGTCGGTCAGCCCGCGCACCGCCTCCTCGACGACCTCGGGCGAGTTCGGCCAGGTGCTGTCGGAATGCGGGTAGTCGCATTCCCAGCTCACCATGTCCTCGTTGAGCCGGTCGATGTTGGCCACCCCGAAGTCGTCGACGATGAAGCAGGTCAGGATGTGCTCGAGAAAGATCTCGCTGGGCAGCCGGCCGCCGAGCCGGGGCCGGGTCCAGGCCCTGTGGCGCCGGTAGGTGTAGTCCGCGCGCTCCAGGAAGTACGGGATCCAGCCGATTCCGCCCTCGGACAGTGCCACCCGGAGCCCGCGGAACTTCTGGAAGACGGGCGACCAGACGAGGTCGGCCGCGGTCGGGAAGCTCTTGAAGCCCGCGCAGGTGATCTCGACGTTCATCGGGGCGTCCGGGGAGGTGACGACACCGACGGCACCGGACCCGATGTGCATGCACACGACCGTCCCGGTGTCCTCGCACGCCGCCCAGAACGGGTCCCAGTGGTCGCTGTGCAGGGACGGGAGACCGAGGCCGAGAGCGTGCGGATTCATGGAGAAACTGACGGCGTGCGAGCCCTTGGCGGCGGTCCGGTGGATCTCCGCGGCCATCAGCTGCGGATCCCAGATCGGCGGAATGGAGCAGGGGATGAACCGGCCGGGATAGGAGCCGCACCAGGCGTCGATGTGCCAGTCGTTGTAGGCCCGCAGCACCGCCAGGGCGAGCTCGGGGTCCTGGTCGACGCGGCTGGCGAAGAACTGGCCGCAGAACCGGGCCATCGAGGGGAAGTTGAGCTGCGCGAGAACGCCGTTCGCGTTCATGTCCTTCACCCGCTCGTGGACGTCGTAACACCCGCGGCGCAGCTCGGACAGTCGCATCGGCTCGACGCCGTACTCCTCCGGGGGCCGGCCCGCCACCGCGTTCAGCCCCGAGCTGCGGGCCTCACCCGCACCGAACACCCACTTGTCGCTTCGTTCGTCCGAGACCAGCCGTGGCGCGCGGTCGGCGTACGCGGCCGGGATGAAGCCGTCGAACATGTCCGGGGGTTCGATCACGTGATCGTCCACGCTGACGAGAATGAAATCATTCCTGCGCATGGCATCATGATCGACCGGCGGCGCCTGACCGTCTTTGCATCACCGGCCAGATCCTTGCCTGTTGCGGCCGTGGATCGTCGCGCCTCCGTCGGGCGCACGCCGCATCCGGCCGGATCCGGCCGCGTCCGGTGGCCGAACCGGGCAAGGACCTGGCCGGGCGCGCAAAGACGGCCGGCGTCCGGTCACCGAGGATGATCCGGGGACGGGACAACCGGTGCTCTCCTTCGAGCGGAGACAACGCCCTTCCAGCAGCTGATCCCCGTGCCGACGGCCATGGATGGCGGAGGGGGCGGGTGACCCGAACGACGGGAGGCGATCCGGTGGCGGGCGACGACCGACCCGTGCCGGCGGTCGACGACGACAGTCGCGACTTCTGGCTCGGTGGCGCGCAGGGACAGCTCCTGATCAGAGCGTGCACGGCGTGCGACCGGCTGTTCCATCCGCCCGCACCCGTCTGCCCGCACTGCTTCGCCCGCTCGGTCACCTCACGGCCGGTGTCCGGCCGGGCGACGGTCCTGTCCCACACGGTGGTGCGACGTGGGTGGGTGCCGGGTTTCCCGCCCCCCTACGTCGTGGCGCGGGTGGTGCTCGACGAGCAGCCCGACCTGCATCTGCTGACCAACATCGTGGACTGCGAGATCGAGGCGGTCGTCACCGGACTCCCGGTCGAGGTGACCTTCGACCAGCGCGGCGAGGTCTACGTCCCGGTGTTCCGGCCGGCCCGACGGACATCGGCCGCATGAGCGCGGCCCCCGCGACCCCCGCGAACATCGAGCGCCAGGCGATCGTCTCCGGCATCGGTCGCTCGCGGACCGGCCGCCGGCTCGGCCGGCCCGCGATCGACCTGACCCTGGACGCCTGCCTGGCCGCCATCGCCGACGCGGGCCTGACACCCCGTGACATCGACGGACTGACCACCTGGCCCGACAGCGCCGCCCCGCACGGCTTCGGCGGCCCGCGCGCCGGCGACCTGCACTCCCTGCTGCGGCTGGACCTGTCGTGGATCCTCGGCGGCGGCGACGGTGCCAACGTCATCGGTGTTCTCGGGATCGCCGCCCACGCGGTGGCCGCCGGGCTGGCCCGACACGTGCTCGTCTACCGGACCGTCACCGAGGCGACCGCCCAGAACGGAGGGGGACGCCCCGCCGTCCTGTCCGGCTCCGCGGTGGCGCCGTGGAAGACCACCTACGGAGTCGGCTCCCCCGTGCAGTTCGCAGCCCTGTGGGCCCGCCGCCACTTCGACCGGTACGGCACCACCCGCGAGCAGCTCGGCTGGATCGCCGTGAACAACCGCCGCAACGCCGCCGACAACCCGGCCGCCGTGTACCGCGAGCCGCTGACCCTCGACGACTATCTGAGCAGCCGGATGATCAGCGATCCGCTGTGCCTCTACGACTGTGACGTCCCGTCCGACGGTGCGATCGCCTTCGTCGTCTCCCACGTCACCCACCGCCGGGACGTCGAGCGGCCGGTGTTCTTCGAAGCCGTCGGCGGTGGACGGCCCAGCACGTCGAGCTGGGAGTTCTGGCCGGACCTCGACCACATGGCCGCCACCGCGGCCGCGGAACAGCTGTGGTCACGCACGGCGCTGCGCCCCGAGGACGTCGACGTCACCGGCATCTACGACGGCTTCAGCATCTTCGTCCCGCTCTGGCTGGAGGCACTCGGCTTCTGCGCCCCCGGCGAGGCCGGTGCGTTCGTGGAAGGGGGAGAGCGCCTCGCCCGCGACGGCGGCATCGCGCTGAACACCTCCGGCGGCCAGCTGTCGGAAGGGCGTTTCCTCGGTTTCGGCCTGGCCTACGAGACCTTTCTCCAGCTGCGCGGCCAGGCCGGCGCGCGCCAGGTCACGGGCCCGCGGGTCGGCCTCGTCACCGGCGGCGGCGGTCCGCTCGCCCAGGCTTTCCTGTTCACCAACGACCGGTGACACCCCGGCCCGGAGCCGGCCGAAACAGGCAAGGACCTGACCGCTTTTGCAAAGAATGTCACCGCGGCACCGAAGATGATGAACGGACGGGCCACCGCCGGTCTCTCCGAACCGGATGGCTCCCAGACGATGCCAGTGCACACGATTCCCGTTCGTGGAGGCGCCCGTCATGTTACTCGGCCGAACCGTCATCGACCGGACGTCATGTTTTGGGGAGGTGGCGGACGGTCGCTTCCACGTCCTGGACGGCGACGTGTTCGGCGACACCCGACGCACCGGAAAGTCCCTGCCCCTTTCGGAGGTGACCCTGGGGCCGCCGTTGCGCGACGTCCGGTTCATCGCCGTGATGGGGGGGTTTCTGGAACCGGGAACGACCCGCCCCGCGGGAGTCTCGCCGGTGTGGGTGCCCAAGGCGTGCCGCCACGCCAGCGGCGACGGCGGACGGATCCGGGCCCCGGCCGTGCTGACCGGCCCGGTGCAGATGGAGGCGGAGCTCGCGGTCGTCGTCGGGCGCCGGCTGCGCGCCGCGTCGCCCGACGAGGCCTCCGAGGGAATCTTCGGCTGGACCGTTTTCAACGATGTCACCGCAGCCGAGTACGTCCGCCCCGGGCTGTGGGCGACGGCCAAGTCCATCGACGGATTCGCCTCCTGGGGCCCGTGGATCCGTCGGGACCTCACCGAGGAGCGCGTGATGGACGGACTCTCGATTACCGGCGCCCGCAACGGCGTCCGGGTGCAGTCGGGAAGCACCCGGTACTACCGGTTCACGCCCGGGGAGATTCTGAGTCACGTCAGCCGCCACATGAGCCTCCTCCCGGGCGACGTCGTGACGCTGGGGACCCCGCCGCCGGCCGCGGATGTCGACGTCGGCGACCACTACACGTCCACGGTCGAGGAGGTGGGCGTGCTGGCCAACCAGCTGGTCGCGGATGATCTCGCCGGGGCCGTGTCGGGGCGCGTGACAGAAGGTGGCGACGCCTGATGGCAGGTACTCCGCACGACTCGACCGACCTGACCGACCGGCCCGGCCTGCCCGGCGGCGGCGATCCGGACGACCGCGACGACCGCGACGACCGCGACGACCTGGCGTCGCTGGCGCCGGCGACGGGGCGGCGGCTGTACGAACTGATGACGCTCATGAAGGCGGCCGACGACCGGCTGAGCCGGGGCATCTCCTCGGGTGAGCTGCTCACCGTGTACTGGCCCTCCCGGGGCCAGGAGGCGATCGCCGCGGCGATGGGGGTGTGCCTGCGGTCCGACGACCAGCTCGTCACCACCTACCGGGGCCTGCACGACCTCATCGGCAAGGGCGTCGGGCTGGTGGAGATCTACGGCGAGATGCTGGGCCGGCAGGTCGGGGCCGGCCGGGGCAAGGGCGGGACGATGCACATCGCCAGCCCCGAGGTCGGAGTCATGCTCTCGACCGGGATCGTCGGGGCCGGGCCGCCGGTCGCGGTGGGCCTGGCGATGGCCGCGCAGCGCCTGGGGCTCGACCGGGTGGTGGTGGCGAGTTTCGGGGACGGGGCGACGAACACCGGTTCGTTCCACGAGGCGGCCAACATGGCCGCGCTGTGGGATCTGCCGCTGGTGCTGCTCTGCCAGAACAACCTCTACGCCGAGATGACCCCGACCGAGCACACGATGAGGATCGAACATGTCGCCGACCGGGCTGCCGGGTACGGCATGCCGGGCACGCGGGTCGACGGCAACGATCCGGTCGCCCTCGTGTCGGCCGTGGCGGAGGCGGTCGAGCGGGCACGCTCGGGGCGCGGCCCGACGCTGCTGGAATGTGTGACGTTCCGGCTGCGCGGCCACTACTTCGGCGACCCGATGGCCTACATTCCGGCCGAGCGGCTGGCCGCCGCGGCCGAAGCCGACCCGGTCCCGCGGTTCCGGGCACGTCTGGTGGGCTCGGGCGCCTGCACCGCGGGCGACCTCGACACGATCGACGCGGCCGCGGCCGCGTCGGTGGAGGAGGCGCTGGCCGCCGCGCAGGCGGCGCCGCCCACGGCGCTGGCGGAGATCGACCGTGACGTGTATGCCGACGCCCGCAACTGCCCGGCCTGACCACCGGCCCGGCCGGGCCTGAGCCCAGGCCCGGCCCCGGCACCCACACCCGTTCCGAGGGCGTTCCGAGGGCCGCGGCCCGCCGGGACGACCTGCCCGCAGTGAGGTGGACGTGGACGAACGACGGATGACCATGACCGAGGCGCTGCATCTCGCTCTGGACCAGGCACTCGAGCGCGACGAGCGCGTCTTCCTGCTGGGCGAGGACATCGCCGACCCCGGGGCGTCAGGTCCGACGGCCGGCCTGTCGACCAGGTACGGCGCGCAGCGCGTGCTCGACACACCGATCTCCGAAGCGGCGATCGTGGGCGCGGCCATCGGTGCCGCGATGGCGGGTTTCCGCCCGGTCGCCGAAATAATGATCATGGATTTCATCGGCATCGCCGCCGACCAGATCATCAACAACGCGGCGAAGCTGCGGTTCATGACCGGCGGCCGGACAGGCGCCCCGATCACCGTCCGGACGCAGGTCTACGGCGGGCTGAGCACCGGAGCGACGCATTCCCAGTCGCTGGAGGCGTGGTTCATGCACATCCCGGGGCTGAAGGTGATCACGCCCGCGACCCCGCGGGACGCCAAGGGCCTGCTCACCACGGCCATCTTCGACGACGACCCCTGCATCTTCCTGGAGCCGATCCGGCTGCGCGGCCAGCGCGGGATGGTCCCGCTCGATCCGGCCTTCGCCATTCCGCTCGGCGAGGCCGAGGTGAAGCGGCCGGGCACGGACGTGACCCTGATCAGCTACGGCCGGGCGGTGGTCGAGGTGCTGAAGGCGGCCGACCGGCTCGCCACCGACGGGATCAGCGCCGAAGTACTCGACCTGCGCACCCTCGTCCCCCTCGACGTCGCCGCGATGGTCCGGTCCGTGGGGCGTACCCGCCGGGCCGTCGTCGTGCACGACGCGGTGGGCTTCGCCGGGCCCGGCGCGGAGATCACCGCGATCGTCCAGCGTGAGCTGTTCGGCACGCTGCTGGCCCCGATCGAGCGGGTGGGCGCGCGGTTCGTTCCCAATCCGGCGCCCGCGGCACTCGAGTCATCCATCTATCCCAGTGTGGAGCGCATCGTCGCGGCGGTCCGCCAGACCCTGCGCCCGGACCCGGCACACACGGACCCGGCAAAGGCAGGAATCCGTGGCTGACTTCATCGTCCGCATCCCCCGGGTATCGGTGGCGATCTCCGAGGCGGAACTCGTCGATCTCCTGGTGGCGGACGGCTCGTCCGTCACCGAGGGCGAACCCCTGTTCGTCATCGCCACGGACAAGGTCGAGTCCGAGATCTCCGCCGGTGGCTCCGGCGTCGTCCGCTGGAGCGGCTCGATCGGCACGGTCTACGAGATCGGGGAGGAGATCGGGAAGATCGAGGCGACCGGCTGAACCCTGCGGAGAAGGAAAGGCTGCGAACAATGGCGATGACCGACGACCGCAGGCCGGCACACAGCCGGGACGTCCCGTTCGCGATGCGGGACACGCTGCACGTCCCCCGCGAACGCTACTACGACCGTGCCTTCTTCGAGCTGGAGAAGGAATTTCTCTGGCCACGCGTCTGGCAGATGGCGTGCCGGCTGGAGGAGATTCCCCGCACCGGGGACTTCGTCGAATACGAGATCTGCGACCAGTCCGTTCTCCTGATCCGCCAGCACGACGGATCCGTGAAGGCCTTCCACAACGCCTGCCGCCATCGGGCCACCCAGCTCTGCAACGGTTCCGGGCGGCTGCCCGGCGGGCAGATCGTCTGCCCGTTCCACGGCTGGCGCTGGAATCTCGACGGGACCAGCTCGTTCGTCTACGGCGCCGAGGGCTTTGCCCCCGAGTGCCTGCGCCCGGAGGACATCCGGCTGCAGGAGTGCAGGGTCGACACCTTCGCCGGCTGCGCCTGGGTCAACCTGGACCCCGACGCCCGCCCGCTGCGGGAGTTCCTGTCCCCGGTGGCCCGGCTGCTCGACTCGGTACGTGCCGAGAACCTACGGGTCTGGTGGTGGAAGGAGACGATTCTCAACGCCAACTGGAAGGTGGCCCAGGAGGCCTTCCACGAGGGCTACCACGTGATGGCCACCCACCCGCAGCTGACCTTCGACATGGGCGAGGACTACCCGTTCGGGAACGTCGAGTACGCCGGCTTCGAGAACGGCCACGGGCGCTTCCAGGGCCGTTTCGACCCGACCGCGGGGGGCATCTCCCAGGGGCGCGGCGGAGAGACCTTCCTGGAGCGGTCACGGGTCCTCTGGGAGGGCCAGGACGCCATGACCCTCGAACGCGATCTCCATGTCTTCCGGTCGGTACGCAACCGGCTGCAGCCCGGCGAGGACTTCGCGACGGCCGCCGTGCGGGCGCTGATCGACTACGCCGAGGGCGCGGGTATCCCGATGCGGCCGACGCCGGAGGGCCTGCGGCTGTGGGGCGGGCAGGTGTTCGTCTTCCCGAACTTCATGCTCCTGCCCCAGTTCGGCAACGCGCTCTCCTACCGGGCCCGTCCGTACCGGGACGACCCCGAGTGGTGCCGCTTCGAGGTGTGGTCGCTGACCACCTATCCCGAGGCCGAGGAGCCCGGCCGGGCATCGCTGAAGGGCCGCTTCGCCCCGGACGACACCGAGAACTGGGGCCTGATTCCGCGCCAGGACTTCGGCAACATCGAGCGCCAGCAGCGCGGCCTGCGCTCCCGCAGCTACGAGCAGCACCGTCTCGCCACCGAGATGGAACAGATCATCAGCAACATGCACATCGAGCTCGACCGGTATCTGGCCGGCTGACGGTCCGGCCCGACCATCCAGTGCACAACCATCCAGCGCAGCCGAGGGATTCACCATGTCCGAACCGGACCACACCACCGACGTCGTCGTCGTCGGATCAGGAGGCGGGCTCAGCGGGGCCGTGACCGCGGCGGCCGCCGGGCTGCAGACGTTGGTGATCGAGAAACAGCCCCTGATCGGCGGTGCGACAGCCATGTCCGGCGGCGTGCTGTGGCTGCCGGACAACCCGCTCATGCGGGCCGCGAAGATCCCCGACTCGCTGGCCGACGGGCTGGCCTACTTCGACTCGGTCGTCGGTGAGCCCACCGCGGCGTCCTCCCCCGAACGCCGGCGGGCCTACATCGTCGAGGGCTCCGCCATGGTCGACTTCCTGGTGGGCAGGGGGATGCGGTTCCAGCGGTGCGAGGGGTACAGCGACTACTACGCGGAGATGGCCGGCGTGCGCGGCGGCTGCTCGCGCGGGCGTTCCCTCGAGCCGGTCGTGACCGACGGCAGGGAGCTGGGGCCGTGGTACGACAGGCTCATGCCCGGGATGACGGTGGGGCTCGGCATCGTCGTCCTCACCCGGGAGGCGGCCATCCTCCAGCTGGTCAAACGCCGACCGAGGGCCATGGTGACCGCCGCGCGGGTCGGGCTGCGGACCGCCGCCGGCAGGCTCCTGCGCCAGGCACGGCTGGCGAACGGAGGCGCGCTGGTCGCCCAGGCCCTGAAGGCCACCCTCGAGGCGGGGGCGACCGTGTGGACGGGCACCGGCCTGACCGACCTGATCGTGGAGGACGGCCGGGTCACCGGGGTTGTCGCCATCCGGGACGGCGAGACCATCCGCATCCGCGCCCGGCACGCCGTGCTGCTGAGCTCGGGCGGGTTCGCCCGCAACCCCGGCATGCGCCGGCGGTACTCCAGGCAGCCGAACGACGCGACGTGGACCAGCGCCAGCCCCGGGGACACCGGGGAGGCGATCGAAGCGGCCATGCGGATCGGCGCGGCGGTCGATCTCATGGACGAGGCGTGGTGGATCCCGGCCGGGATCCGGCCTGACGGCCGGCCGAGCATGCTCAACGGCGAGCGCAGCAAGCCGGGCTCGATCATCGTCGACCGCGCCGGCCGGCGGTACTTCAACGAGTCCGTGGCCTACATGGAGGCCGGGCGGCAGATGTACGCCCACAACGCCACCGGCGAGTCCATTCCGAGCTGGCTCGTCATGGACTCCCACAATCGAAGCCGGTATCTCTTCTCGCTGCGCCTGAAAACACCCGACGACTGGCTCTCCAGCGGCTTCATGAAGAAGGCGGACACACTGGAGGAGCTGGCCCGGCTCTGCGGCGTGGACCCGACCGGGCTGGCCGGGACGGTCTCCCGTTTCAATCACTTCGCCGAACAGGGTACGGACCCCGACTTCCATCGCGGTGACGGCGCCCACGAGAGATACCAGGGTGACTATGGAAACAAGCCGAATGCCTCGCTCGCACCCCTGACGAAACCACCGTTCTACGCCGTCGAGATCTATCCGAGCGATGTCGGTACCAGCGGTGGGCTGCTGTGCGACGAGTACGCGCGGGTACTCGACGCCGACCACGCGCCGATTCCCGGCCTGTACGCGGCCGGGAACTGCACCGCGTCGGTGATGGGGCGGACCTATCCCGGTGCGGGAGCGAGCATCGGTGCGAGCTTCGTCTTCTCCTACATCGGTATGAAGCATGTCGCCCGGCTCGCCGCGACGGCCGCGGACCGGGCGCAGGCATGACCGACCGGAACGGCGAACGGCAGCAGACGGTGGTGGTGGTGGTGCGGGTCGAGCCCGTCGGCGCCGACCTCCAGGTCGCTCCCGGTGAGACGATCATCGAGGCGGCCTGGCGGCACGGCTACCACTGGCCGACCACCTGCCACGGCCAGGCCACCTGCATGATCTGCCGGGTGGAGGTGCTCGGCGGGGCGGAGCACCTCACCCCCGTCGGGGCGGACGAGCGGGACGTCCTGGCGAACCGCCTCCCCGGCGCGGCCCGGCGGGACCTCACCCGCGTGCGGCTCGCCTGCCGGGCGGGGGCCACCGGCCGGGTCACCGTGCTGAAGAAGGGCGTGCGCCGGCTCACGACCGTGCACCTGCCGCCGGCGAACAAACCGACGACGGACGAACCGACGGCGACCGGAACGGCCGCCGACCCGCCGGAAACCGGGCGCGCGGCGGAAAAACCGTAGCCGCCACGGGCAAGAAACTGACCGATAACGCAAAGACGATCGGCCTCCCGGGCACCGATGATGAAACGGGAGCGAACAGCCCCCGGACCGAGGAGGGAAAATTGACACCCACCCCAGAACTGATCATCGATGCGGACAGTCACATCACCGAACCGCCGGACGTGTGGACCGCCCGGGTACCGCGGAAATACCGTGAGGAAGTTCCGTTCGTGGTGCGGCAGGGAACGGCCGACACCTGGGTGCTGGGCGGTGAAAGACTGGCGCCGGTCGGCGCGACGGCGGTCGCCGGCTGGCCGACCTTCCCGCCCGACTATCCGCAGACCTACGAGGACTGCCACCCGGCGGCCTACCAGGCCGACGCCCGACTCCGCTACATGGATGCGGCCGGAATCTGGGCACAGGTCCTCTATCCGAACGTCGGTGGATTCGGCAGCGAGAACTTCCTGAAGCTGAAGGACGACAGCCTGAAACTGCTGTGCGTCTCGGCCTACAACGACTTCCTGCTGGAATGGTCCGCGGCTGACTCGCGCCGGCTGCTGCCGGTGGTCGCCACCCCCTTCTGGGACATCCGACAGACCGTCCGGGAGATCGAGCGGTGCGCTCCGCTGGGCGCACGCGGCATCCTGTTCACCGGAGAGCCACAGCGCTACGGGCTGCCGGTGCTCGGCGCGGCACACTGGGACCCGCTGTGGGAGGTGGCCCGCGAGACGGGGCTGCCCATCCACTTCCACATCGGCAGTGCCGGTGACACCCTCGAACTGTCCACGCCGGAACGCTACGCGACGCACCGGGCCGAAGGCGCCCAGGCCTACACCGCGGTCAGCCTGTTCATGAAGAACGGCGTCCAGTGCTCCGACCTCATCACCTCCGGCGTGCTCTCCCGCCACCCCGAACTGAAGTTCGTCTCGGTCGAAAGCGGAATCGGCTGGCTGCCGTTCATGCTGGAAGCCACCGATTACAGCTGGCTGGGCGCGTTCAGGCCCGGCCGGGAACGCCAGAAGGGGGATGTGCTGCCGTCGGAGCTGTTCCGCCAGAGTGTCTACGTCACCTACTGGTTCGAATCCGTCGCGCCGAAGCACTTCCTCGATCTCGTGCCGATCGACAACGTGATGTTCGAAACTGATTTCCCGCACGTCACCTGCCTGTTCGAGAACATCCAGGAGACCATTTCCTCCGGTCTCGGCCACCTCGACCCGGGCGCCCGCCGCAAAATCCTGTGGGACAACGCCGAGAAGCTCTACCGAATTGAGAGGCCGCCGGCGTCGTGGTGGGAGACGGCCGGGCGCTGATGCCGGGTTCGCACCGCCCGGCCGGCACACAGTCCACCCACCGGGCTCATGTCAAGACTTTGCCGAGGTGAGGATCTGCACTAACGTCACATCATGATCCCCGCAGAAAGTCCCGACCGGAATTTACCCGTCTGGAGCGCCAGGACCCACGGTGGAGACGCTCACGCCGTCCGGGCCGGTACCTGGGCCAAGGAGGTGGGAGACGAAGTCGTCACCGGGTGGCATCTGCACGACCTGCACCAGCTGGAATACGCGCTGGAGGGCGTCATCCAGGTCGAGACCGCGACCACCCGTTACCTGCTGCCTCCCCAGCAGGCCGTCTGGATTCCCGCCGGCACGTCACATTCGAGCACCTGGACGAACGTCAAGGCCGTCTCGGTCTTCTTCGACCCGGCGATGAACGTGCCGGGAGGCGACCGGGTACGTGTGCTGGCCGCCGCGCCGGTGATCCGTGAGATGATTCTGTACGGCAAAAGGTGGCCGATCAACCGGACCCAACGGGATCCCATGGCCGATTCCTTCTTCGATGTCCTCGCCTCTCTCGTCGTCGAATGGCTCGAACACGAGACCCCGCTGTGTCTGCCGACCGCCAGCGATTCGCTGGTGGCCGCGGCCATGGACTACACCGACAAACACCTCGCCGAGGTCACCCTGCCCAGGTTGTGTGCCGCGGTGGGCACCTCGGAACGGTCGCTGCGCCGGGCGTTCCACACCGCGACCGGAATGTCCTGGCGGCAGTACCTCCTGGAGAGCCGCCTCCTGAGGGCCATGGCCATGCTCGCGCAGGACGGCGACAAACTGAACGTGATCGACATCGCCGTCGCCGTCGGCTTCCAGAGCGTCAGCGCCTTCACCCGGGCGTTCACCCGCTACGCGGGTGAGGCGCCCAGCACCTATCGTCAGCGCGTTCGCACCCGTATCCACTGAGCTCGGACGCGCCTCGGCCGGCCCCACGAAGCTCTCGGAGTCCTCATGCACAGAATGCGATTACTCGTCGCTGCCACCGTCTGCGCCACCGCTCTCCTCCTCGGCGCCTGCGGTGGCAGTTCCAGCCCGGCCTCCGACTCCGCCTCGCCCTCCGGAGCACCGGTGTCCGGTGGCCACGCACGGATCATCCTCATCAACGACGTACGCACCCTGGACCCGGTCGTCCTCGGCAACGCCTTCACGGTCGGCGCCCTCGTGGGCAATGCGCTGTACGGAACTCTGCTGCGAGCCGACGAGACCGGTGTGGTGCGATCCTCGATGGCCGAGTCGTTCACGACCACCGACGGCGGCGCCACGTTCACCCTGAAGCTGCGGCCCGGTCTGGTGTTCTCGGACGGCACCCCGCTGAACGCCGAGGCCGTGCGGTTCAACTGGGACCGCGCCAAGGACCCGACCACCGGCTCCACCGCGCGCGCGGAGGCCTCGGTGATCACATCCTCCGCGGTGGTGGACGCCACGACGCTGAGCGTCAGTCTGGCGTCCCCGTCACCGAGGTATGCCGAGTCGATTCTGACCTCGACACTGAACTGGATCGCCTCGCCGGCCGCCCTGCGGCAGGGGCGGGAGGCCTTCGACGCCAGGCCGATCGGCGCGGGGCCGTTCACCCTGCGCAGCTGGACGCGCAACAGCACCCTGGAGCTGACCAGAAACTCCCGCTACTGGGACCAGCCCCGACCGTACCTGGCCAGTCTCACGCTGCGCGCGGTGCCCGACGCCACGCAGCGGCTGAACACGGTGGTCACCGGCGGCGCTGACCTGGCCATCGAGTCGAGCCCGGCCAACCTCGGCAAGGCCACGGACGCCGGCCTGGCCACCGCCGTCATGCCCCTGTCCGGCGGAACGCTCATCGCGCTCAACAGCCGCCGGCCACCGTTCGACGACATCCGCGCCCGGCGGGCCCTCGCCCTCGCCCTCGACATGGACGACCTGAACCTCGCGGTCTACAACGGCGCCGCGGAGCCGGCCACCACACTGTTCACGAAGAGCTCACCCTTCTACTCGGACACTCCGCTGCGCAGGACGGACCGGCCTGCCGCCCAGCGCCTGTTCGACGAGCTGGCCGCCGCGGGAAAACCGCTCACCTTCACCTACACCAACGTTCCGACCTCGGAGAACCGGCTGACCGCGGAGAACGTCCAGGCCCAGCTCAGCAGATTCCGGAACGTGAAGGTCGAGATCCGTACGATCCAGGTCGCCGAGCTCGCCGCGCTACGCACGACCCATGACTTCGACGCGGCCACCTCGACCGCGATCTTCATCGATCCCGAGCCGCGGCTGGCGACCGTCTTCGCCGGAAACTCCCTGGCGAACCTGTCCGGCGTCGCCGACCCGGAACTGGACCGGGCCCTGCGGACCGGTGGGTCCGCCAGCTCCGAGGCGGACCGTCGGGCTGCCTACGGAACTGTGCAGAAGCGGCTGGCCGATCTGGTTCCGGCGGTCTTCCTCATGCGCACGACCCCCGGGGTCGTCGCGAACGCCAGGGTCTCCGGCTTCGAGCAGTACGGTCTCGGGTCCCTGCTGCCCGACCAGCTGTGGATGGACGACTGACAGCCGGACCGCCATGGTCCACACTCCGACGCTGAACCCGACCTCGCGGCGAGGAACCGGCCGCCGTGTCAGATCACCGGACCCGGGCCGGCCGTGGGAGCCGGAGAGCGCGAGAAGCTCTGCCCGGCTCTCCACCCGGCCGGCCCTCCCTCCATCCGCTAACGCTGGTAGCCGGTTCGCAGGTCGTCGACGATCCTCGGGTGGTCGAGCGTGGAGGGGGCGAGGGCGCGGGGAGCCCGGTCCGGGGGGAAGACGCCGGCGGCGGTGAGTACCGCCTGGCTGAGAAAGCGGGCCTGGGCGGCGCGCTCGGAGAGCACGAGCGGCGGGGGCGGCCCTCCCGTCGTCGCGAGCAGGAAACCCCAGTCCCCGAAGCTCGGGACGTCCACGTGGTACGGCGTGGTGGCCAGGCCCGCGGCCGCGGCCGTGCTCACCGTGCGCCAGTAGGCATCCGGGGTCGCGTACGGGCTGCCGGCCTGCACGGTGAGCAGGCCGCCGGGGGCGAGGACCGCCCGGACCAGGCCGTAGAACTCCTGGGAGTAGAGCCGGCCGAGCGCCGGGGTGTCCGGGTCGGGCATGTCCACGACCACGGCGTCGAACGGCCGCGGCGGCGGGTCGCGCAGCCAGCGGAAGGCGTCGGCCACCACCACCTGGACCCGGGGGTCGTCGAGCGCGCCGCGGTTGAGCCGGGCGAAGGTCGTCCGGGCGACTGTGATCACCTGCGGGTCCAGCTCGACCTGCACCACCTGGCGGACGGTCCGGTGGCGCAGCAGTTCGCGGGCGGCGAGCCCGTCGCCACCGCCGAGGACGAGGACACGTGCCGGGTCACGGGCGAGCGCGGGGGCGACGAGCGACTCGGTGTAGCGGTGTTCGTCGGCGCTGGAGAACTGCAGGTCACCATCGAGGTAGAGGCGCAGGTCGCTGCCGCGGCGGGTCACGACGATCTCCTGGTAGTCCGACCGGGTGGCGACGATGATCGGGTCCGCGTAGAGCCGCTGGCGGGCGTCGGTCTCGATGTCCCGGGCGCGCACCAGCAGCGTGCCGAGCAGCGTGGCGGCGGACAGGAGCGCGACGAGCGCGGTGACGAGCGCGCGCCGGGTCAGCCACCGCCGCAGCAGCAGCGCGGCGACCACGCTCGCGGCGGCCAGGTTGACCAGCCCGGTCAGCGCGGCTCCGCGGATCATGCCGGCGGCGGGGAGCAGGACGAACGGCCAGACCAGCCCGCCGACGAGGGCGCCGGCGTAGTCGGCCGCGTTGAGGTCGGCGAGCAGCCGGCCGCTGCCCTGGGCGTCCATGTCCGTCCGGCCGGTCTGCAGGAGGGTGACGAGCAGCGGCAGTTCGGCGCCGACGAGCATGCCGAGCAGCGCGGTGCCGAGGACGAGCACCGGCCCGCTGGTCGCGTAGAAGCTGAAGGCCACGTAGAGGGTGACGGCGCTGAGCCCGCCGAGGACGCCGAGGAGGGTCTCGACGGCGACGAAGGCGGCGGCCGCGCTGCCGAGGAAGGGTTTGACCAGCAGCGCACCGGCGCCGAGGGCGGCGACGAAACCGGCGACGATCAGCGACGTCTGGGTGATACCGCCGCCGGCGAGGCTGGCCGACAGGGTGAGCAGGACCAGCTCGTACACCAGGCCGCAGGCGGCGCAGACCGCGACCGCGGCCAGCAGGAGCGGGCGGGCCCGGGCGGGCAGCGGGCCGGGTGCCACGGGCGGCCTCGATGTCAGGAGAGCGCGGTGTCAGGAGAGCGCGGCGGCGTTGACCGCGCCGATCGCGAGCAGGCTGGCGGCGACCGCCCACGCCGCCGGGCTCAGGGTCGGCTCGTTGACGATCGCGCGCAGGTGCCCGGGCACGACGGCGTCGAGCACCCGGAGCGCGAGCGCGTGCAGCGCGACGCCGACGAGGCCGTAGACCGCCGAGTCGACGAGGCCCTGGGCCAGCGAGTCCGAGCTGGTCACGATGGCCGTGGCCACGATGAGCGTCAGCGAGAGATGGTTCCCCACCAGCAGGACGGTGGCGTTCGGACGGTGGTCGACATAGACCTGCTGGCGCAGGCTGCCGGGGGTGAGCATGTCGAGGACCAGAAAGCCCAGCGCGAGGACGCCGGCGCCGACCACGAAGTAGAGCAGGGTGGCGACGATGCCTTCGCCGAGGTCACCGGCGTCCAGGCTGCCGAAGTTCACAAGGCTCTCCCGGTGAGGTGCGGGGGGACGGGGGGACGCTGCTGACCGGCCGGGTGACGGCGCTCCCGCCCCGGGTCACTTCCCATCGCCGGGACCGCCGTCGCCGTCGGCCGGCGAGCCGGGGCCGAATCCGCTGCCGAGGAACGCGTACTGGCCCCGGTTGAACTGGTCGTCGAGGTCCTCCACCCGCACGGTGCTGCCGGCGCCGGCGGCCGCCGCGCTGACGATCACGATGTCGTCGGCGTAGCGGAGGTACTCGTTGCCCCGGTCGGTGGCTCGGGCGGCCGGCGCCGCCCCGGCGGCGATGGCCGCGGCGGTCCGCCCGACCGGGTCGGAGGAGGTGTAGCGCACGGTGTCGCCCTGCGCGCCGGTGCGGCGGTAGTGGTCGGCGACCCAGCTCCGGGCGTCGTTGTCGCTCCCGCAGGCGGGGAGGACCGCGACGACGAGCGCGACGGGGAGGGCGAGGGGGAGGCCGAACGCGGCGCGGGTGGTCCCGGCGACACGGGCGACACGGGCGGCGGTCATCGCGGCTCCCAGCGGCTGTGCGTGGTCACGATCTCGTGCGTGCGCGAGCCCGGGTAGAGATGCCAGGTGCGCCACTGCCAGCCGTGCGGCGTCGGCGCGCCGGTCAGGGCGGTCACCGCCCACTCGTCGCCGGGGAAGGCGGCGCACAGCCAGTCGGACCTTCCGGCCGCCCGGGCCCGCAGACTTTCCGCGAGCGAGTCGAGTTCGCGCCGATCGACGGTGCGCACCTGCGCTCGCAGGGTGTAGCCGTCCTCCTCCGCTCGTGACGGCAGCGGGCAGCCGCCGGCCGCGACGGCGTCGCAGGATACCTCCTCGGTCAGCCGGCGGGTGCCCGCCGAGGCGCTCACCGCATGCGAGGCGCCCAGGACGGCGAGGGTCAGCGTGCCGTGCGGCGCGTGCAGCTCGACGCTGGCCAGCGAGGCCGGGCTCGAAGCTCCGAGCAGCAGCCCGAGGGAGGCGGCGCGGACGTCGCGGGGCACGACCGCCAGCTCAAGTGTGGTCACCGGACCAGGACCTCGCCGCTGTGGTCCGGCAGGACCGGCAGGACCGGCAGGACCGAATCGACCGGCCGGACCGGCGCACGGCGGAGGTCGGGCACCTGGGTCCTTCCGGCCGGGGAACTGGCTGGCAAGAACATACCGGACGTACTGCTCACTTTCCGCTGGTGAGGAACGTCAGGCGAGGTGCTTCAGCGCCTCGCGGCGGGACAGGGGCGACAGGGCGCCGCCGCGAGCGGCGACGAAGCGGCGAACCTCCGCCGGGTCAGTCCGGGCGTACTGGCGCAGGGCCCAGCCGATGGCCTTGCGGAGGAAGAAGTCCCGGTCGTCGAGGTTGGCGTCGATGCAGGCGTACAGCAGCTCGAGGTCTGTCGCCGCCTTGAAGGACAGCTGGCAGATGATCGACGCCCGCCGCCGCCACCGGTCACCGTCGCGGCTCCAGCGCAGCATCACGGGGCGGATCACAGCGGGGTCGGTGGCGAGCAGCGGCCCGACCCGACGGGAGGCGATCTCGTCGACGTGGTCCCACCAGGCACCGGTCGTGATCATCTCCTCGTAGAGCTCCAGCGTCTCCGCTCGCTGGTAGGCGCGGTAGGCGCGGTGGCCGGTCAGGTCGACCGCCGCGTACCGCTCCTCGCGGTAGGCCGCCCCCCGCCACAGCTCCAGGACGGTCGCGGCCCAGGCGGCCTGGTCGGGCAGGGTCCGCGCGGCGAGGACGGGACGTAACACCCGCTCCCGCACGGGCTTCGGCACACCGCGGTACGGCATGGCGGACTTCATGTACGCCTGCATCGCCGGCGCCTTCGCCGGGTCGGCGGCATCGGCGAGCGCTCCCCGCACCGCCGCCACCAGCCGGCCATCGACCGCCCCGCCCGCCATCCCGTCGCCTCCCATGGGACGGGATGGTGCCCGCCACCACCGACAGTCTTTCGCCGCACCTGTCCGAACTGCTCCGGACGGCCTCCGTCCTGTGACGCGCTGCCTCGCTCCCGTGGCGTTGGGTATGGGGGACATGTGGGTCAACGCCGGGTGCCGGACGGGCAGTGGTGCCGCCAACGCATGTTCCGGGCGCACCGCGGGAGCGCGCCGCGCCGCCGTGGCAGGGGCCGGGCATCCCCCGGGCGGTGCGCCCGCTCGGCCACGGCGATCGCGCCACTCATGATCATTCTTGTGGTGTGCGTGGTCGATGCCGTGGGCGGGCCCGGGTTCGTCATCATCGCCCTGGTCATGGGAGCTCCGCTGCTGGCCGCCAGCTTCGCCGGTCCGCGGCTGACCGGGATCTACGCCGTCGCCGCCCTGGCTGGAGCGGGTGCGCTGGCAGTCTCGGACGGGGTGACGGACCCGGGGGCGGGCGGCGGGCAGAGCGCCAGGCTCATCCGACTCGTCGGCATCGCGCTCGCGGGGGTCGTCGCGGTCGGCGTCAGCCGGGCCCGGCAGGCCCGCGACCGCCGGATGACCGAGATCGTGCGGGTCTCGGAGGTCGCCCAGCGCGCGATTCTCGGCACCGTCCCCGAGACCGTGCACGGCCTGCGTTTCGCGGCCGCCTACCGGAGCGCGGCGGTGGAGGCGCGGGTCGGCGGAGACCTCTACGAGGTGGTGGACGGCCCGCGGGGGGTGCGGTTGATCGTGGGGGACGTACGGGGCAAGGGCCTGGGGGCGGTCCGGCTCACCAGTCGTGTGCTGGGTACCTTCCGCGCGCTGGCCGGGCGGCTGGACGACCCGAGGTCCCTGGTCGTGGCCCTGGACTGCGAGGTCGCCGGGTTCGAGGGCGAGGAGCCGGACTGCGGTGTGGCGGACTTCGTCACGGCGGTCGTCGCCCAGATCGACGACGCCGGGTGCATGCAGCTGTTCAACGCCGGCCATCCCGATCCGCTGCGGGTGCGCCGGGGGCGGGTGGAAGCCCTGTCCCCTCCCGCCCGGGACCTCCCCCTGGGTCTGGGTTGCCGCCCGGACCCGGCCCGGGTGCGGCTCGACCGGTCCGACCGGGTGCTGTTCTACACCGACGGCCTCGCCGAGGCCCGCCACCCGGCGACCCGGCAGTTCTTCCCGCTCCGCCCGGCGGTGCAGGCCGCGTTCGCCGCCGACAGGGAGCTGCCCGAGTCGCTGGCGGTCCTGGTCGACGCGCTCGCGGACTGGACGGAGGGTTCGCTCGACGACGATGTCGCGATGGTGGCCGTGGAGCGTGTCGGCCGCGGCAGCCCGGTGCCGGGCGGTCTGGGCGGGTCACGGGGTGAGGCGCGGGGCGTGCCAGGTACGGAGGCGGTCGTCGAGGTCGTCCAGGGCGGCGTGCCAGCCGACGTAGCCGCGGGCCTCGCCGACGAAGCGCCGGGCCCGCCCGGCGATGACGGAGCTCGGCCGGTCGCGGGAGATGGTGAGGGCCGCGTCGACGAGGTGGACCGCATGGTCCAGATCCCTGCGTCCGGCGGCGGCGGTGGCCGCCGCGATCCGGGCCATGGACCGCAGGCCGGTGGCGCCCGCCAGGTCGAGCTGGTGGATGGCCGCGTCGGTGTAGACACTCGCCGCCCCCGGCATCCCGAGCTCGACATAGGCGGCTGCTGACAGCTCGGAGAGGGTCAGCACGTGCAGTGTGTCGATCGAGAAGCCGGGCTCGCCGTGCTGGTCCGCGGTCAGCGAACCGACGATGCTCCAGGCCCGGCCGACGGCTTCGTGGACTTTCCAGCGGGCGCCGAGCGCACCGTGGGCGCGTGCCTCGATGGCCGCCGCCCGCGCCGCCGCGGGGGTCCCGGGGCCGACGAGTGCGCGCCCGGCGGCGGCGAGCCCGACCGCGTCCGCCGGACGTCCGGCCTTGCGGGCCAGGGACGACTGCCACAGCCGGATCCAGCACATCAGCGTCGCGTCGCCGGCCTCGGCGGCGTGCTGGTAGGCCTCGCCGAACGCGGCCGCGGCACCGGTGGTGTCCCCGGTGTCGTGACGGGTCGTGGCCCACAGGGCCGCGAGCCGGCCGACCACCTGGTGCAGCCGCAGCCGGGTGGCGGGCGGCAGGGAGTCCCGTGCCAGCAGGGAGCGCACCACGGGCAGCTGGCGCCGCAGCCGGGCGGCGGTGACGGCGATCGGGGTGCGCTCGTAGTCGGCGGTGATCCGCGCCACCCGGTCGTCGAGGTGGCCGAGAAGATCCGGTGACGGGCTCACCGCGCCGCTGCCCCGGCCCGCCCGGCCCGGCAGCTCACCCGCGCCGAGAAGGTCGAGGGGGAGCAGGGCACCGGCGGCCAGCAGCCGGCGCCGGGAACTGGCGTCCATGTCCGGTGTCCTCCGCGTGGCACAGCGGAGGGTGGCAGCTGCCTTCGAGGTGGCGCCGTCGACCGGCCCCGTACTCCGCGCATGTCCCGGATCCTGGGGCCACCGGGACGGCCCCGTCACCCTCCGATGCCACTGCCGGACACGAGCCGGCGACGGTTTCCGCAGGCAGGGTGTCCGTTCACCCCGCCTGCGGCCCGTTTTCCACCACGCAAAAACAATCGACGCGCAACATGCGAGCTGCGTCGCTGGGGGCGGGAGGGGCTGGTGGCGGGAGGGGCTGGTGGCGGGCTACTCGCCCGCGGTGACGAGGTGTGCCACGTGGTGGGTGTCGTTGAAGCCGCGCAGCACCGCGGGGCCGTCGGAGTACCAGTCGACGGTGGTGATCGACACCAGGTCGAGGTGCAGGCGGTAGAGAACGGCCGGCTCCGCGGCGAGCGCCAGCTGGGTGAGGGCCTTGATCGGCGTGACGTGCGAGACGATCAGGACCCGCCCGGCGGGGTACCGGGCCAGGATGCGGTCCCGGGCGGCGGTGACCCGGGTGACGGTGCCCAGCAGGCTCTCACCTCCCGGCGGGGGAACCGCCGGGTCGGCCAGCCAGGCGTTGAGCTCGTCCGGGAAGCGCTCCCGGACCTCGGCGAAGGTGAGACCCTCCCAGGCGCCGAAGTCGGTCTCCCGCAGGTCCTCGTCGATGAGGTAGTCGCGGCCGAGTGCGTCGGCGGTCTGCCGGGCGCGCTTGAGCGGCGAGCTGATGACCGCGTCGAACGGCTCCTCGCGCAGCCGGTCGGCGGCGGCCGCCACCTGGTACAGCCCGGTGTCGGTGAGGGCCGCCTCGACGTTGCCGCTGAACCGCTTCTCCACCGACATCGGGGTCTGGCCGTGGCGGAGCAGGACGGTCATGGTCGGCGGCGCGGGCGGAGCCATCCAGCCGGACAGCCGGTTGGTGGTCGGCGCCTGGTGCGGCGCCGGATCCGGCGACTGCGGGATGCTGGGCTCCCAGGTGCGGCCGGCGGCGGCCGCGTCCATGGCCTCGTTCGCCAGCCGGTCGGCGTGCCCGTTGCGGGCCCGCGGCACCCAGACGAACCGGACCCGGCCGAACCGCGACGCTAGCCCGGACGCCTCCGCGACCAGCGGCCGCATCGACGGGTGCTTCACCTTCCAGCGCCCGCTCATCTGCTCGACGACGAGCTTCGAATCCATCCGGACCTCGACGTCGGCTCCGGGATCGACGTCCGCCGCGGCGCGCAGGCCGGCGAGCAGGCCCTCGTACTCGGCGACGTTGTTCGTGGCCGAGCCGATCGAGGCGGCGCGCTCCGCGAGCACCTCGCCGGAGCCGGCGTCCCGGACGAGCGCGCCGTACCCGGCAGGCCCCGGATTACCCCGGGAGCCTCCGTCAGCCTCGACGACCAGTCTGCGCCCAGCGCTCATGCCGCCACTCCCCTCGCTCGTCCGGCCCGCAGAGGTACCCGCCTCCGCAGGGGGGATGCGTGACTTTACCGGCCGTTCGGCGGTGTGGACAGCGGGCGGGTGTGGCCCCCGGTCACAGGCCGGACTCGGCCGTCCGGACCAGGATGCGGCGGCACTCCTCGCAGCGCACCACCTCGTCGGCGGGCGCGGCCGCGACCGCGCGCAGGTCGCCGCCGGAGAGCTCCAGATGGCACCCCTGGCAGCGGCGCCGGACCAGCGACGCGGCGCCCACCCCGCCGGAGGAGCCGCGGATCCGCTCGTACAGGACGACCAGCGGCTCGGGCAGGGCCGGCGCCAGCGCCTCCCGCTCGGTGCGCCGCTTCACCGCCTCGGCGTCGATCTCGCCGAACTGCTCGTCCCGGCGCTCCTCGGCTGCCTGCCGCTCGCCGGCGATCTTCTCCTGCTCGCCGACGAGGCCGGCCAGGCGGGTCTCCAGCGCGTCCACGGCCTCCATGCGCTCCAGGGCGTCGTCCTCGAGCACACCCTGGCGGCGGGCCAGCGACGCCAGCTCGGCCTGCAGGTTCTCCAGCTCACGCGGGTTGCCGATCTGACCGGACTCGAGCCGGGCGCGGTCGCGCTCGGCGCGGGAGCGGACCAGCTCGATCTCGTTCTCCAGCTTCTGCTGGGCACGGGCGATGTCGGCGATCTCCGTCCGTACCCGGACGATGTCCGTGTCGAGGCTCTCCAGGGCCGCCGACCGCTCGGCGATCATGGCGAGCTCCGGGAGGGAGCGCCGCCGCGCGGCGAGCCGGTCAAGCGCCGTGTCCAGCGCCTGGAGGTCGAGGAGGCGAAGCTGTGTTGCCGGGTCAGCCTTCATGGACTCCGTGCCTAGAGCCTTTCTTCGGGACGCGCGCCGGGCGCGTGGGGCGGATCGGACGGGCGCGCGGCGTACTCCGCGTCGGCGTACTCCGCGTCGGCACCCGGGCTGGTCGTGGTGGCGCTCACGTGCAGGCGCCAGGGGTCGGTGACACGGGTCGACACCAGAGTGTTCACGGTACGTCCCCGGGCGGCGAGACCCGCGCGCAGCCGGTCGGCGGCGCCGGCGAGCCAGGGCCACTCGCTGGCCCAGTGGGCGACGTCGACGATGACCAGCCGATGGTCCGCCACGGCGTCCAGGGTGTGGTGGTGCCGGCCGTCCGCGGTGAGCAGGGCGTCCGCCCCGGCCGCCGCGGCGGCGCCGGCGAGCTCGCCGCCCGATCCGCCGCAGACGGCGACGCGGTGTACCAGGGTGTCGGGGTCGCCGGTGGCGCGTACCCCGCCCGCGGTCGCCGGCAGCGCCCGCGCCACCCGCTCGCAGAACACCGACAGTGGTTCGGGCGCCGGCAGGGCACCTGTCCGCCCGAGCCCGCGGCACTCGGTGCCGGCGTCGGTGCGGCCCCGGGCCCGGGCCTCGGCCCGCCCGACGTTCTGCGGCAGCGGCCGCACCTCCCGCAGGCCGATCGCCGCCGCCAGGGCGTCGCTGACCCCCGGGTCGGCCACGTCGGCGTTCGTGTGCGCGGTGAACAGCGCCACCCCGGCGCGAACCAGCGTGCCCACAACCCGCCCGCCGGCCGCCGTCTCGGCGACGGAGTGGGCCCCGCGCAGGAAGAGCGGGTGGTGGGTCACCAGCAGCTGGGCCCCGGCCGCGGCCTCGGCGGCGACGTCGGGAGTCGGGTCGACCGCGAACAGCACGTCGCGCACGGGAGTGTCCGGGTCGCCGACCGACAGGCCCACCGCGTCCCACGACTCCGCCCACGCAGGCGGGTAGCAGGCTTCGAGCACGGAGACGCAGTCACGGACCGTCGCCACAAGGGAGGTCATCCCCGCGACCTTACCCGGGCGGCCGGGCGGCGGTGTCGACCGGTGACCACACGGCTGCCCTCGGACGAGGCGCCGTCACTTCGTCCTGACCTGACCCGTAACGTCACCCCTGGCGTAGGTCGTCCGCACGGGGTTACCACCCCGACGAGAAGGGGTTCGGAGCATGGCTGACGTATCGGTGCGGTTTCAGATCGCCGGGGATTCGGAGATCGTCCTGAACCTGGCGACGCCGCAGGCCGTCCGGCTTGTCGAGGCACTGATGGGCAAGGTCGCCGATGCCATGGCGGCACCGGAGCGACTCGCCGTCGGTACCTCGTGGCAGCAGGGGACGCCCGCCCCGCCCGCACCGCCGACCTTCAACCCGGGCCAGCAGCTGCCGCGGTAGCGCCCCGGGCAAACGTCGCAGCCACAACCACAACCACCGACATAACGAACACCACCGACAGAGCGGACACCGCGGGCCCGGCCGTCGCCCGGCCGGCGGTCAATGCTGCCAAAAGGCGAAATCCGACAACAACGTCGGCGCAACGCGATACAACCTCGCAAAGCATCCCCTACGAAAGGACACCTGATTTCCCATGGCGGGGGACGTACCGGCCGACGAACGGATCCTCATCACGCTCGATGATCTCGGTCCCGAGACGGACGCCCGGCCCGGTCCGCCCGGTGCCCCCGAGCTGCCGGCGGTGCAGGCGCAGCCCGGCGGCGGCACTCCGGACGCCGCGGACCTGCCCGTCCCGAGCAGCGAGCCCGAGCCGCAGGTCATCGACCTGGCGCCGGACGACCTGCCGGTCTGGGGAGTTCGCCGCAGCACCGCGACCCCGGCGCCGACCCGTGCCCAGCACGGCGAGCGGACCGTCCACCGCTACGGCCGGGTCCGTGTCCTGGGCCGCCCGGTGGACTCCGCGGTGACGCAGGCACTGCGCGGGATCTCCGCCGACCTCGCCCCCGGCGACGGGACGATCGTCTCCACGCACAGCCTGCCCGGCGGCCTGAACCGCACCGAGTCCCTGGGGGTGGAGGCGTTCCGCCTGCGCGCCAGCGAGGGCTACCGCCGCCGCAAGCGGTCCCGCCCGCGGGACGCGGCGCCCTGGGACATGGCCCACCCCTGCACCGACATCGCACCGCCGCGAGGCGCGGGCGAGACCGCGACCCCGACACCGACACCGCTCCGTGCCCTGGCCAACGGCCTGCTGGCGGACGCGGACGGCAACGGGTCCGGCGCCGCCCCAGCGCCGCTGCCGACCCTGCCGATCAGTTCCCTCAGCGGCTACCTGGAGGGCTCGGTCGCCGTCGGCCTGATCCTCGTCGAGGGCCCGACACCCGCCCTGCGGCTGACCGCCGCGGAACGCACCAAGATCGTCGCCGAGGTGCAGAACGGGCTGTCCTGGTACGCGACCCAGAACCCCGCCGCCGAGCTGACGTTCAGCTACGACATCCAGATCGTCCAGCTCCCCACCCCCGCCAACCCGGGCGCCACCGACCTCGAGGCGGTGTGGCGCGACCCGGCGATGAGCAGGCTGGGGTACGCACCGAACTTCGACGGCGTCTACGACTACGTCGAGGCGCTGCGCGCACGGCTGGGCACCCGGTGGGCGTACTGCGCGTTCGTCACCAAGTACCCGCTCGGCCACTTCGCCTACGCGTCGGTCGGCGGCCCGCGCATGGTGCTCGCCGCCGACGCCGACGGGTGGGGGCCGGACAACATCGACCGGGTCTTCGCCCACGAGACCGGGCACATCTTCGGCGCCCCGGACGAGTACGCGGGCGCCGGCTGCGACTGCGGCGGCAGCTGGGGCCGCTACGGCACCCCCAACGGCAACTGCGACAGCTGCGCGCCGGCGCCGGTCGAGTGCCTGATGCGGGCCAACACCTTCGCGCTGTGCCGCTACACGCCGTCCCACCTCGGCTGGGGCCACGGGGTCGGCGGCAACCCGGTGCTGATCCAGTCCCGCGGGCTCGGCGTCCGGGGCAACTTCGACGCCGTCGTGCCGTCGGCCTTCTCCGGGCTCACCCACGTCTGGCGGGACAACGACGCCACCGGCGCGCCCTGGCGCGACCCGTGGCAGACCGCGCAGGCCCTCGGCCGGGTCGACGCGGTCACCATGGTCCAGAGCACCCTGGCGAACCCGGGGCCGCTGGAGACGGTCGTCCGGGTCGGCCCGCGGCTGTTCTTCCTGTGGCGGGACAGCACCGGCGCCTACCAGTGGCGCCCGCCCGTCCAGCTCGCCCAGGGCGTCGGCGGCGTGCCGTCTCTGGTCCAGAGCCGGCTGGGGGCCAGAGGCAACTTCGAGCTGCTGGCACCCGCGGCGGACGTCGGCATCTTCCACCTGTGGCGCAACCACGACGTGGCGGGCTATCCGTGGAGCACGCCCCGGCTGTTCGGGGCGAACCTCGGGCGGGTCGACGCGGTGAGCCTGATCCACGGGACGCTCGGCGGCGGCGCGGGCCTGCTCGAGGCCGTCGCGCTGGTCGGCACCCGGCTGGTCCACCTCACCCGCGGCCAGGACGCCGTCTGGCGCACGGGCCAGACCTTCGCCGAAGGCGTCTCCGGCAACCCGGCGCTGATCCAGGCCCAGTACTGCGGGGCACGCAACTTCGAGGTGGTCGTGCCGTCCGCCGGCACCGGGCTGATCCACTACTTCCGGGACAACAACCCGGCCCAGCCGGTCTGGAGCGGCCCGCGCCCGTTCGCCGCCCAGCTCGGCCACGTGGACGCCGTCTCGCTGATCCAGAGCAACTACAGCGGCAACCTGGAGGTGCTGGCCCGGGTCGGCAACCGTCTCCACCTGCTCACCCGGTCGGGCGCGGCAGCGGTCTGGTCGGCACCGCAACGGGTGTTCTGACAGCTTCTCAGGCCGGGGACGTCCAGCCTCCCTAGGTCGGGGCGTCCCAGGGCTCGCCGTCGCGGCGGCGGGACGGCTTCGGGCGTCCGCGAGCCTGCCAGCCACCCACGAACAGCTGCTCCTCGGGGCGGAGCGTGCCGAGCAGCGCCGCCGGCACCTCCTCCTCGAAGACACCGGCGACGCCGGGGACACCACGGGCGTCCCCGACCCGCTCGGCGGGCAGCAGAACCAGGGCGAGCCGCGGCTCCAGCCGCGAGGTCACCCGCCCCCACCCGGTCACCCGCTCCAGCGCCGCCGAGGCCACAGTGGTGTCCCCGTCCAGGACGACGAGCAGTTCGTGGGGCGGGCCCCACCCGCCGTCCTGCTGACCCCGATCACTCACCGGACTTCCTCCTGTTCTCGGCCCGCAGCAGGCACGACACCCGCCGTGTCCGAGTGCGGATGGACGCGGCGGCCGGTACAGGACAGGCTGGGACCATGCGGGCCCGTCCACGGGCCGGTGATGCGCGGTCTATGGGGGTGAGGGAGATCATGGGTGAGCGCCTGCCCCTGTTTCCGCTCGGTACTGTCCTGCTGCCCGGTCTGCTGATGCCACTGCAGATCTTCGAGGAACGCTACCGGGTCCTGGTCCGCGAACTGCTCGAAATCCCCGAGACGGAGACCCGCCGGTTCGGGGTGGTCGCGATCCGGCGCGGGCGGGAGGTCGGCCCGGCGGTCCCCCAGACCTACGACATCGGCTGCACGGCACTGGTGCGCCGCATCGAGACCCAGCCGGACGGGAAGTTCTCCATGGTCACCGTCGGCGGGCCCCGGTTCCGGATCGGTTCCGTCGACAGCGGCAGCAAGCCCTACCTCGTCGGAGACGTCGAGTTCCTGGACGACGTCCCCGGGGACGAGGCCGCCGCGGCGAACCACGCGGCGGTCGTCACCCGGCTGATGCGCGAGTACACCGACCGCCTCACCGCCAGCGGCACCGTCGAGATCAGGCTTCCCGACATGCCGACCGACCCGATCGCGCTGTCCTACCTCATCGCGGCGGCGGTGGCGAACGACCTCGCCGAACGCCAGGAACTGCTCGCCGCCCCGGACGCGGCGACCAGACTGCGCGCCGAGCGCGCCCTTCTCCGCCGCGAACTGGGCCTGCTCGAACGAATCACCACCGTGGGCTCCAGCGAACTGAACCGCATCACCCCCAGCTCCAACTGACCCGAGCGGTCGCCTGACCCGAATGGTCGCCTGACCCGAGCGGTCAGACCAGGCCGCCGGGGTGCAGGCGTCCGCGCCCGGGGCTCAGCCGGAACACCCGCAGCGGGCCGAGGTCGCCCGGGCGGACACCGATCTCGGCCGCCCCGAGCCAGTGCACCAGCCGCAGCGACGCGGCGTTGTCCTCGTCGACCTCCACCAGCACCTCGCCCAGCCCGACCGGGCCGAACGGGCCGAACGGGCCGAACGCGTGGTCGAGGATCGCGGTGGCCGCCTCCCGGGCGAACCCCTGCCCCCAGCGGGCCGGATCGAGGCTGCACCACAGCTCGACCCCGGCACCACCGGACCACGCCACCAGCCCGGCCGCTCCGACCAGCCGGGCGGAGTCCTCGCCCTCGCCCCATGGCTCGAGCAGAACCCACAACCCCCAGCCGTGCGCCGCCATCGCCGCGGTGCTGTCCCCCACGAGCCCGGCGATCTGCTCTGCCGTGACCGGCCTGTCTGCAGCTCGCTCACCCCGCCATACTCCGATCCACGGCCCCGGCCTGACCATCCGGTTTTCGGGATCTCCTCGCCGACCGTTCCTGATCACCCAGGACGCTCCGGCCCACCCATTCGACATGCCCCGTTTCATGCACTTTTGCGAAACGAGCCACCGGCAGCGGATTCCGCGCCAGCCCTCCGTGGAGCGGCTGGGATGCGAAGGGCGACGCCCTTCGCAGCACTCCGCGTAGCGCCTGGCAGTACGGGCGGACAAAGATCGACGACACGGCGCCCGGCGATCACAGGAACCCTTGACCACCCACCACGGCCTTGGTAGCGTCTCGCACCGCGTCCCGATTACGAACTACATATCGGATATACGAACGTCGGGAGGGAGGGAGACCCGCACCGTCGTCACCAGGATCGGGTAACCGGAGCGGCTCGCCACCCAGCCTCAGCCCGCTTCTCCCGCCCAGAGCCCCGGCCATCGCGACAACATCGGTGAGATTTCCGGGGCCAACAGCAGTCGGTGGTGGTGGTGGTGGCGCAGCGCATTCCCCGCCTCGAAGCAGGCCGGCCGGTCACAGCCTGGCCCGGGTTACTTTCGCGTGACCGGCCCGCCAACGCGGTTCACGTCGCGGCGCAGAAATCCCATTCACCTGTCCTCGACGGTTCTCTCCTCCCCGGCTGGAACGCCCCGACCGGAACGCGCGGTCCGCTGTTGCCACCGCTCATTCCGCAGCGTTCGAGGTGCGTCCTGACATCGACAAGTGCACTCGTACTCCCCTGACGAGCCCAGGCCTTCTGACCTCGACCGCGAGAGTCGAGTCACGAGCGAGAACGAAGGAGTTACATGCTGACCGACGGAACCCGCGCCACCGCGAGCCCGGGCGCGACCGACCGGTTCGAGACGAACGGGACCAGGGGCACCGGCCCGGTGAACATCACAGGAATCATCGCGGAGTACGCGGCCTCGACGTCGGTCGACGCATTACCCGCCGACGTGCGGGAGCGTGGGCGTCTCATCATCATGGATGAGCTTGCCTGCGCGGCCTTCGGACAGACCCGCACACCGGGGAAGCTTGCCACCGGCTACGCGGTCCCGATGGGCGGAGTCGGGACGTGTCGCGTTCTCGGAACCGAGCACCGCACAACCGCGCCCTACGCGGCTCTCGCGAACGGCACGGCCGGACATGCCGACGAGGTCGACGGCGCTCACGTCGTCGGCGGGCATCCCGGGGCGACAATCGTCCACGCCGTGGCGGCGATTGCCGAGCACCGACGGGCGACGGGCGACGCGCTGCTCAATGCCGTCGTTCTCGGCTACGAGATCGGCAACCGGCTTATCCGCGCGTGCGGCGGGGTCTTCGGGGTCAAGTCACGCCTTCACCTGCACGCGGACTTCCTGCACACGATCGGCGCCACCGTCGCGGCGTGCCGCGTGCTCGACCTCGGCCCGAAAGCATACGCCGACGCGATGGCGCTCGCGACCTTCCAGGCCAACGGTCTGGTCGCGCTCTTCCAGGAGCGGCGGCACATCAGCAAGTCGTTCTGCAACGGCCAGTACGCCTTCGCCGGTGTCTCGGCCGCGCTGATGGCGAATGCCGGGCTGGAAGGATGCGAGGATGTGCTCGGCGCGGAGAACGGCCTGCTCGCGGCGTGGGGTCTCGATGACGCCGCGAGTTCGCTGATCGACGGGCTCGGCCACGACTACGCCGTGATGGGCGCGAACTTCAAGTTCATCAACGCGGGCTACCCGATCCACGCGGCGGTCGAGGCAGCGATGGCGGTGCTGCACGACCACCGAATCCAGCCGGCCGAGATCGACGCGGTCGAGGTCGGAATGCCCACCCATGCGCTCCGGGTGGTCGACAACCGCGCCATGCACAACATCTGCCTTCAGGACATGCTTGGCGCGGCGATCGTGCAGGGCGGGCACCGGTTGCGGGAAAGCCCCTTCCCGCTCCTTCTGTCGGACCCCGCCTTCCAGGCGATGAGGGGACGCATCGATCTTCGGCCCGACCCCGAGCTGGACGCCGAGCAGCCGAACGGCCGCGGGGCCCGGGTGACCTTCGTGATGCGGGATGGCTCGAGGCTTTCGGAGCGGGTCAACCAGCCCAAAGGCCACAGCACGGGAGATCCCATCGGTTGGGACGATCTGCGTGACAAGTGGGCGGATGCCCTGCCCACCGTCGACATCGACCGCCTGGTTCGGATCTCGCAGGCCGTCGACGAGCTGGACGACGTCGAGGAACTCCTCCAGATCTTCGACCCGCCCCGGCACACCGCCTGACGCGAAGGAAGAACCATGGCCAGCACACAGCACGTTGGATTCGTCCTCGTCCACGGCGGCCGACACGGCGGCTGGGCGTGGCGTGACGTCGCCTCCCGACTCCGCGCCCTCGGCCACCCGACGTACACGCCGACCCTGACCGGCCTCGGTGAGCGGGCACATCTTCTACGCCCGGAGATCGGCCTCGAGACCCACATCAACGACCTGGCCGGGGTCTTCGAGTACGAGGACCTGAGCGACGTCGTCCTGGTCGCCCACAGCTACGGCGGCATGCCGGTGGCGGGTGCGATGCAGAAGGTCTTCGACCGCGTGCGCGCCGTTGTCTGGGTCGACGCGCACCTTCCGCGCGAGGGCGAGTCGATCTTCGAGCTGATCGGCGAGGAGCGCGCCATTCAGATGAAGAAGATGGCCGCCGAGAACGGAGAGGGCTGGTATGTGCCGACCTCCGACGCCAGCTGGTGGGGTCTGAGCGATCCCGACCAGATCGCCTGGGTCAACTCCAAGACGACTCCGCAGCCGATGAGGACCTACCTCGACCGGATCGGCCCCACCGACCGGGCCTGGTCGCACCCGGGCACGATGATCGAGTGCACGCCCAGCCGGCTTCCCGCGGTGGAGGTGGCACGTCAACGCGCGCGTGCCGAGTCCGACCCGCACTTCCATCGCCGGCTTGTCGACGCCTGCCACGAGCCGATGCTCACGCACCCCGACGAGCTCACCGCGCTCCTGGTCGAAGCGGCCGGGCAGACCGGGTAGTCGCGTCGGAGGCCTGTGCAGGCAACACGGAGGCCTGTGCAGTCGCCTCGGAGGCACAGGTCTCCGGCTGGCCGGCTGGCCGGCCGGCCAGTGGTAGTGTGCAGATCATTTCCGCTGCGCGGCGACCCCAGCCGGACTGGCCCGGTAGGCGTCCGGCCGTCGGATGGCGGCCGGTCGGCTGCCGAACATCGAGGAGGGACGCGTGCGCAGTCTGGTCTACTTCGTCGCGTCCACCGTCGACGGGTTCGTCGCGGGTCCGGATGGCGCCGACCCGACCGGCCCCGGCGGGTTCTGGCCGGTGCCGCAGGACTACCTCGAGCACCTCACCGCCGAGTACCCGGAGACGCTACCCGGCCCGGCTCGGGCCACACTCGGCATCACCGCCCCGGGAACCCGTTTCGACACCGTCCTGGAAGGCCGCCGCAGCTACGAGATCGGGCTGCGGGCCGGCCTCACGAACGCCTTCCCCCACCTGCGGCACCTGGTCTTCTCACGAACCCTGACCACCAGCCCGGATCGCGGCGTGGAACTGGTCGCCACCGACCCGTCCGCGACGGTCCGGGAGCTGAAGCGGCAGGACGGCAGGGACATCTGGCTTGTCGGCGGCGGCGAGCTCGCCGGCACGCTCTACCGGGAGATCGACGAACTCGTCGTCAAGCTGGGGCCGCTGACGCTCGGCACCGGCATCCCCCTGTTCTCGCATACCGCCGCCTTCGACCCGAGAACCTGGGAGCTGACCGACCACACCGCCCTCGGGAGCGGTGCGCTCTTCCTCACCTACCGCCGATCGGCCACGTAGCCGGGACGAAATGCCTCGGACAGGCAATACGCGCACCGGTCGAGCAGCCACAGCAGTCACCGCCTGATGCGACTATGGCTCACCCGACCGCACGGTGTCGCGCCACAATGGCCCGGATCGTTGACCCACATCGCGCTCTGCCCGGGTCCGGCCGGATTCGTCGCGGCATTGGCGAGTGGTCCGGTCGAGGGCGCATCCGATGGTCTGGTCCGCGCACTGCGGAAATGTTCCACTGACCTCCGCACGGTCGTGACCGTCGGAGGAGAAGAATGTCTGCCACCCCAGAAAGGGCCGACACGCCGCTGGACGTGGCGGTCGAGGCCACGACGCTGCCGACTGACGACGCGGACGCGCTGGAGGTGTTTCTCGCGCTGCGCGACCGGCTCGGGGACGAGGAGGTGTTCCTGCTCGAGGATCTGCACCGCGACCAGGCCGGCCAGTGGCAGGGGAGCGTCGTCGGCATCGGCCGACTAGCCGAGATAACGGTCACTGGTCTGCAGGTGCGCGCCACGGGCACAGGACACGTCGCGGACGTACTGCGTTCTCACTGTGCGTCGTATACCCACGACGGATCGCGACTGACCGGCCCCTCGGCCGTCTGGGATCTCCTGCGTGGCGCGCTGAACCTGTTCCGGGTCCACACGGCGGTCCCCACATCCCGGTTCGCGTTCGGTTTCCTCACCTCGGTCGCCTATGACGCCGCCGCCCTGATCGAGGACCTCCGCCCGCGGGAGGCCGAGCCCGATGTCCCGGACCTGACGGTCACCCTGTTCCAGCGGACGATCTGGTTCGACCGGCAGCAGCGCGGCCCGGTCGTACTCACGGCCACCGGGCCCGGCCTGCCCGTCCCGCCCCTCCTCGAGCTGAACACGGACGTCTCCTTCGCCCCGGCCACGGTGCCCGACGCGCCCGCCGCGCTGTCGGTGCACGACACCGTGGACCGCGCCGAGTTCCTCAGCTGGGTGCAGCGCTGCCTCGACCACATCCGCGTCGGTGACGTCTACCAGATCCAGGTCGGCCACCGGATCGACATCCGGTCCAGGCTGGGCCCCGCCGGGGTCTACCAGCGACTGCGGGCTCGCAACCCGTCGCCCTACATGTACTTCGTCACCCAGGCCGGCGTGACACTGATCGGCGCCAGCCCCGAGGTGTTGTTCCGCATCCAGGACGGCCGCGTCGTCATGCGGCCCATCGCGGGCACCACCCGTCGGGATCCCACCGGCACCGACAACGAGCGCCGGGTCGAGGAGCTGGTGAGCAGCGTGAAGGAGCAGGCCGAGCACATCATGCTGGTCGACCTGTCCCGCAACGACGTCAGCAGAGTCTGCCGGCCGGGGTCGCTGGCGGTGGACGCGCTGATGGCGGTCGAGGAGTTCTCCCACGTCTTTCACCTCGTCTCCACGGTGTCCGGGCAGCTCACGGCCCAGGCTGACGTGTGGGACACCCTGCGGGCAACCTTCCCGGCGGGCACGGTGACCGGCGCGCCGAAGATCCGCGCGATGCAGATCATCGACGAGACCGAGCATGAGCGCCGCGGCATGTACGCCGGTGCCGTCGGCCTGCTCGACGTCCGTGGCTGGAGCGAACTGGCGCTGTGCATCCGTACGATCGTCCACCGACGCTCTCCCGAGCCCGACGGCGATGTTCACCACTACTCCACGCAGAGCTGCGCAGGGGTGGTGGCTCTGTCCGAGCCGAAACGCGAATGGGACGAGACATTGGCGAAGATGAGCGCCACCTACTGGGCGGTCACCGGAAACGAGCTGGCATGACCGTGTTCGTGGTGGATGCCTACGACAGCTTCGTCCACATCATCGTCGAGTACCTGGGGGCGTTGGGCGCGGACACGGCGGTGGTCCGGTCCGGGACCCACACTCCGGACGGGCTTGCCTCCCGGCGGCCCAGTGCCCTCGTACTCGGTCCCGGGCCCGGGCACCCCGCCGACTCCGGGCACGTGGAACTCGTCAACCGCTTCGCCGGCGAGCTCCCGGTGCTCGGGGTATGCCTGGGCCACCAGGCGATCGCACTCGCCTTCGGCGGCGGGGTACACCTGGCGGACAATCTGATGCACGGCCGAACCAGCACGATCTCCCACGACGGCGCCGGGGTGTTCGCCGGGCTGTCCGACCGGCTCACGGTCACCCGCTACCACTCGATCGTGGTCGCCGAGCCGCTGCCCGCGGGGCTGGTGGCCACCGCGCGGTCGACCGACGACGGTCACATCATGGGGCTGCGTCATCGCGATCTGCCGATCGAGGGCCTGCAGTTCCACCCGGAGAGCATCGCCACGCCGGACGGCTCGGTCATGCTGGCGAACTTCCTCGCCGCCGCGGTCTCCTGATCGCTGCGCGCGCCTACCCGCGCCCGGCGCCGCGCTCGTCCAGGTGGCCGATCAGCGCGATCGCCTCGGCGATGTGGTCCCGCTCGACGGCTCCGTATCCGACCACCAGCGCGGGTTCGGCCGCCTGCCCGTCGGCGCGGAAGTCCCGTCCCGTCTGCGCGAGGACGAGGCGTCGGCCGGCGACCAGAGCCAGGCGGGCGTCGTCGACACCGGCCGGCAGCGCCACATAACTGTGTGAGCCAGCCTCGACGCCGAGGGCCCTCGCGCCCGGCAGGGAGGAGGCGACCGCGCTCCTGAGTGCGTCATGCCGCGCCCGGTACACCTCCCGAACCCTGCGGATGTGCTGGTCGAACAGACCCCTGGAGACGAGGTCGGCCAGGGCCAGCTGGGTGAGCGTGTCCGGCGTGCCCAACCATCTGGCCTGGCCGCGGCGCAACGCGTCGAGCACCGCGGGCGGCCCGACCAACCAGCCGAGCAGGGGGCCGGGTCCGAGGAGGCTACGGGTCGAGCCGGTATACACGATCCGGTCACGCAGGCGGCGCTGGAGAGCCAGCGGAGCACTGCCGCCGCCGAACCAGAGGTGGCCTTCCGGATCGAACTCGATCACCCACCCCCGCGTCTGTTCGGCCCAACCCACGAGCGCGTCCCGCCGCGGCCCGGAGAGCGCGACGCCGGTCGGTAGCTGCTTCACCGGGTTGACGAGCACCGCGCGGGCGCCGGACCGGGCCAGGGCAGCCACGTCCAGGCCGGCGTGGTCGACCGGGACACCGATCACCTCGGTGCCCGCCCTGGAGATCACCCTCCGGTGCCGCGGGTCGCCCGGGTCCTCCACGGCCAGGCGGTCGATGCCGAACTCACGCAGAACAGCACACATCGCGGTCAGGGCATGGGTGAACCCCGAGGTGACAGCGATCTCCGACGGCGCCGCGGTCACGCCGCGTACCCGGCCGAGATAGCCGGCAAGCTCGGCGCGCAGCTCGGGGGCGCCCAGCGCGTTGTGCGCCGGACGCTGGCCACGGTCCATCGACCGGACGACACCTTCGTAGGCGATCAGCCATTCCCTGCTGGGGAACAACGCCACGCCCATCGCGCCCGCCCTCAGATCGAACCGGACCGGATGCGGCGTGACAGCGGTGGTGTCGGGGAACGCATCGACCGGCAGATGGGACGAGACCCGGGTACCCGAGCCCTGGGCCGCGCGCAGGTAGCCCTCCCCGACCAGCTGTTCGTATGCCTGGACCACGACGCTGCGGGACACCCCGAGGTCCTCTGCCAGGCTCCTGCTCGACGGCAGCCTGGTCCCCGGGGGGAGGGTGCCGTCGATAACACGGCTCCGGACAACCGCCTTGATCTGCGTGGACATCGATACCGCGGAACCGCGGTCGACGTCCATCGAAAGCATTCTCGACATTTCTTCTCTTCCAGGTTCCAGGAGATTCGCCCGCTGATCGCCGCGCCGGCGGCGCTGCCGAAATGGACCGGCCACGCCGGCCCGTGGCGGTCTTGTGCCCCGGCGCAGGCGCTGACAGCCTGGCTTCCATCAGACGGAGGGAGACAGCAATGGCCGACCGGGAGAGACGTCCTGTCACCGACGCGGCCCGCTGGACCTCGATCCTGTCCGCGCTCACGGAAGGCCAGGATCTCGCCGAGCCGGACGTCGAGTGGGTCATGAACGAGGTCATGCGGGGCGCGGCGGACGATGCGCGGCTCGCCGGGTTCCTGGTCGCTCTGCGCGCCAAGGGCGAGACGGTCGCCGAGCTGGACGCGCTGCTGCGCGCGATGCTCCGCCACGCCGTGCCCGTCCAGGTCGACGGCCCGGTTCTGGACATCGTCGGCACGGGTGGAGACCACGGCGGCACGGTGAACGTCTCCACCATGTCGGCGGTCGTCGCCGCGGCTGCCGGGGCCCGTGTTGTCAAACACGGAAACCGCTCCTCGTCCTCACGATGCGGTTCCGCCGACCTGCTCGAACAGCTCGGTGTCGCGATCGACCTGCCGGCCTCGGCCGTGCCGGCATCGCTCGACGAGGTCGGAATAGCGTTCTGTTTCGCTCCGGTGTTCCATCCGGCGATGCGCCATGCCTCGCCCGTCCGCCGCGCACTGGGCCTCCCGACCGCCTTCAACCTGCTGGGCCCGTTGAGCAACCCAGCCGCACCCGCCGCCTGCGCGGTCGGTGTCGCCGACCGCCGGATGATCCCCGTGGTGGCCGGTGTGCTGGCCGAGCGCGGCGCCCGCGCCCTGGTGTTCCGCGGTGACGATGGTCTCGATGAGCTGACCGTGACTACCACCTCGCAGGTGTGGACGGTGCAGGACGGCACGGTTCGCGCGGAGGCGTTCGACCCCCGATCGGTCGGCGTCCGCCGAGCGGGACCCGATGCACTGCGGGGCGACGACCCGGTACACAACGCGGCGGTGGCCCGCGAGGTGTTCGCCGGCGCGCGCGGACCCGTCCGCGACGCCGTGCTGCTGTCCGCCGCAGCCGGGCTGGCCGCCGCCGCGTCCAGCGCCGAGCCGGTGGCGGCACGCATCGGGGCGCAGCTCGCCAGGGCCGAACGGGCGATCGACGAGGGCCATGCCCAGGGGTTGCTGGAACGCTGGGCCGCGGTCAGCGCCAGGCTGGCCAGCACGGGGCCGGCCGGCGATGTGCCGGCAGCATCCGCCGCCACCGCACCACACCCGCCCCTCGCCGGCTAGGCCCCGCGGACCCCTCGCGCCAGGTCGGCCGCGAGGCGGCCCACCGCCCGGATGCCCGCAGCCTCCGAGTCCGCGTCCAGCAGCTGTCGCACGAAGGCCGCTCCGACGATCACCCCGTCGCACTCGGGCGCGATGGCGGCGGCCTGCTTCGGAGTGGACACTCCGAGCCCCACGCACACCGGGATGTCCCTCGCCGCGCGAACCCTGCGCACCAGCCCGGCGGCGACGGCGGGCTGCGCCCCGCCCGTCCCGGTCACCCCCATGAGGGATGCCGCATACACGAAACCCGTCGAGGCCTGCGCGGTCAGGCTGATCCGCTCCGGGGTGGAGGACGGCGCGACCAGGTACACGCGGTGCAGCCCGAACTCGGTGGAGGCAGCGTTCCAACCGCTGGTACCGGCCTCCTCCGGGATGAGATCCGGGGTCACCAGCCCGTGCCCACCCGCCCGCGCAAGCCGGCTCGCGAACCTCATGACGCCATAGCGTTCCACCAGGTTCCAGTAGGTCATGCACAGGACCGGGACGTTCTGGCGGGTGACAGCCGCGACGATGTCGAACAGGTCGTCGGTGGTGAAGCCGGCGGCCAGGGCCGCCGCGGTGGCCTGCTGGATCACCGGGCCGTCCATAACCGGGTCGCTGTAAGGCAGGCCCAACTCGATGATATCGACACCGGACTCGGCCATGGCCCGCGCCGCCTCCACTGTCGCGCGGACGGACGGGAACCCCGCAGGCAGGTATCCGACCAGTGCCGCGTGCCCCTGGGCTCCGGTTCCGCGCAGCGCAGCGGTGAGCCGCTCCGTGCCGCCGGTGCGTTGGTCCGTCTCGCCGTCGTGCCCGGTCACCCGTCGCTCCCCTGCAGTCCGAAGTAGGCGGCCGCGGTGCCCATGTCCTTGTCTCCCCGGCCGGACAGGCAGATGACCACCAGCGGCTCCCGGCCCAGCTCGGCGGCGAGCCGGGGCGTCAGCCGCAACGCGCCGGCCACCGCGTGCGCGGACTCGATCGCCGGGATGATGCCCTCGGTTCGGCTCAACAGCCGGAAGGCCGCCATGGCCTCGTCGTCGGTCACCCGTTCGTAGTGCACCCGCCCCTGGTCGTGCAGCATCGCGTGTTCAGGCCCGACACCCGGGTAGTCCAGCCCCGCGGAGATGGAGTGGCTCTCCCGGGTCTGCCCGAACTCGTCCTGGAGCAGGTAGGTGCGTGCTCCGTGGAGCACTCCCACCGAGCCTCCGGTGATGGACGCGGCATGGCGGAGGGAGCCGTCGCCCGCGCCGCCGGCCTCCATGCCATACAGCCGCACGGACTCGTCCTGCAGAAAGGGATGGAACGCGCCGATTGCGTTGGACCCTCCGCCGACGCAGGCCACGATCGCGTCCGGAAGCGCGCCGTAGGCGAGGCGCATCTGCCGCCGGGTCTCCACTCCGATGACACGGTGGAAGTCCCGGACCATCGCTGGGAACGGATGTGCGCCCGCCGCCGTGCCGAGCAGGTAGTGGGTGGTGCCGGCGTTCGTCACCCAGTCGCGTAGCGCCTCGTTGATCGCGTCCTTGAGCGTACGGCTGCCGGTGTTGACCGGTACCACGGTCGCCCCGAGGACGGCCATCCTGGCCACGTTGAGCGCCTGGCGGCGGGTGTCCTCAGCGCCCATGTAGACGACGCACTCCAGCCCGAGCAACGCCGCCGCGGTGGCGGTGGCCACGCCGTGCTGGCCGGCCCCCGTCTCGGCGATCAGCCGGCTTTTGCCCGTGGAACGGGCCAGCAGCGCCTGACCGAGCACATTGTTGATCTTGTGTGATCCGGTGTGGTTGAGATCCTCGCGCTTGAGCAGAATGCGCGCCCGGGTGCCGGCCGCGAGGCGGGTGGCCTCGGTGAGCAGGCTCGGCCGGCCCGCGTACCCCGTCAGGAGGCGGGCGAAGTCGGCGAGGAATCCGGGATCCATGCGCGCGGCGTGGTAGGCCCGGGTCAGTTCCGTGAGCGTCGCCATCAGCGCCTCCGGCATGAACTGGCCGCCGAACCGGCCGAAGTGCCCCGCCCGGTCCGGCAGGACGTCCGCGGGGGCACCCAGCGCCTCGACGACCACATCGAGGTAGTCGACGTCGCCGCGCATCGGATTCCCGGTCAGCACGGGACCGCCCGTCGGCCGGCCTCCACCAGCGCGGCCACCGCGTCAGCGGGCTGCTCATGGACGACGAGCGACGAACCGACCAGGACTGCGTCCGCGCCTGCCGCGGCATAGGCCCGGACGTCGTCGGGCCCCCGCACACCGGACTCCGCGACGCAGACCACGTCGCCCGGGATCGCGTGTGCCAGCCTCGAGAGGATGTCGCGGTCGACGGCGAGCGTGGTCAGGTCGCGGGCGTTGACGCCGACGATCTGTGCCCCGGCGTCGACCGCCACGGCCAGCTCCGCCTCCGAGTGCACCTCGACCAGCGCCGCCAGGCCGCAGCCGGCCGCCTCGTCCAGCAGGCCCGCCAGCTCGCGCGGCTCAAGCGCAGCGACGATAAGCAGCACCAGATCCGCGCCATACGCTGCGGCCTCCACAACCTGGTACGGATGCACGACGAAGTCCTTGCGCAGCACCGGGACACCGACCCGTTCCCGGACAGCCGCGAGATCGTCGAGCGTCCCGCCGAAGAACCGCGGCTCGGTCAGAACGCTGATCGCGGCGGCTCCGCCCGCGGCATAAGCCGCCGCCAGCGCGGCCGGATCCGCGATCGGGGCCAGCGCGCCCCGCGCGGGGCTGTTGCGCTTCACCTCTGCGATCACCCGCACGCCCTCGGGCCCGCGCAGCGACGTGATGATCTGGGCGCCCGACAGCCGCATCGCCCGGTCCTCCACCCGGCGCCGCAGGCTGGCGATGCCGACCTGCGCCATCCGCCGGGGCAGCTCGGCGCGCTGAGACGCCAGGATCTCCGCCAGGAGGCGTCCACGGGAACCAACGGGTGTCGTCACGATCTCTCACTCCCGGACACCTCGGTGGGAGCAGCAGCCAGCAGGGCGGTGAGATAACGGGAGGACGACTGGTAGTGCTCGATCCGGGTGCTCCGGTCGAACACCACCACGGGGACCGCGGCGCACTCGACGCGGGTCTCGGCGATCCTGGCCCGTACCGCGGCCAGGTACTCGTCCGAGGCGACGAGCCGCTCAGCGCGCGCGGGCGCCACGCCCGCCGCGACGGCGCACCGCACGAGCACCTCGGCGTCCGTGACGTTCCCGCCGTGGACGAACCACTCCGCGAAGAGGTTCTCCTCGACATCGGCGCGTACCCGCCATCCGTACTCGCGCCCGGTCATCCAGAGGAGGCGGTGCGCGTGGACGGTGTTCACCGCGAGTGCCTTCTCGTTCGCGAACCGCACGCCGAGCCCCGCGCCGGCAACGGTGACCTCCTCGCTCATGCGGCGGGCCCGGTCAGGCCCGTACTTGCGGCCGAGGAACTCCAGGACCGGGACGGGCCGGTCGGGATTCTCCCCGTCGATCTGACAGGGGTGCGCAAGAACCTCGACCCGCTCCTCGCCGTACTGGGCGGTCGCGGCACGGAGGTTGCGCACGGCGAGATAGCACCATGGGCACGAGATGTCGGAGTACACGTCGATCCTCACCCGCCACCGCCTCGCTGCGCGGCGACCGGGCCGGTCAGGTAGGACGCACGGGTATTCACGGTGTGTGGGTCGAAGCCGCCCTGCCGGGCGTAGGAGCGCGCCAGCTCGTCGAGCTCGTCGGCCGGAATCACGTCCTCGACGGACTCGAAGCCGTTCGGGGCGCGCTCGTCGGCCAGGTCGATCACCCTTTCCGGTCCTCTTCGGCGGCCTGCCTCCTGCAGTTCCGCCATGGCGGGCCGACGCCGGCGGTCATAGGCCGCGAGTGCCTCGTCCAGGTCCGGATGTCCCGCCAGCGCGCCGGCGAGCGCCCGGCCGTCCACGATGGACTGGGTGGCGCCGTTGGATCCCATCGGGTGCATGGCGTGCGCGGCGTCGCCGAGCAGGACGACCCGGCCGCTGGTCCAGCCCGGCAGCGGGTCGAGGTCCACCATGGGGTACTCCAGCGCCTGGTCCGCCGAGAGGACCAGCCGGGGGATGTCGAGCCAGTCGTACGCCAGGTCGGCGAAGTCCTCGATGAACCGCCCGGGCTCGACCGGGCGGTTCCAGTCGGCCCGGTCGACCACGTCGCCCTCCCGTGCCTGCCGGGCCACAGCCCAGTTCATCAGCACGGGATCCGCAGGCTGCAGCGGTCTGGACATGGGATAGACCACGGCACGGCGGCCACGGTCACCAGCGATGATCATCGTGTGGCCGTCGAGAAAGGGAAGCGCCCACGCGGTGCCCCGCCAGACGACGAAACCGTTCCACCGCGGCCCGCCGTCGCGTGGGTGCATCGCAGCCCGGACCGCGGAGTGGATGCCGTCGGCGCCGATCAGCAGCTCCGCGTGCCGGCGGGAGGCGGTGGCGCCGCGGTGTTCCACGCCGATCGCCACCTCGCCGATCGGCGTGTTCTCGAAGTCGGTCACCCTCGCGTCCAGAACAACCGCCTCGTGCCCGAGGCGCTCCCGGACGGCTTCGAGCAGAACGCTGTGCAGCCGCCCTCTGGGAACCGACAGCTGGGGCCAGCGGTATCCGGCGGCGAGCCCTCTGGGCTCGTTCCAGATCAGCGAGCCGAAACGGTTGTAGTAGGAAAGGTTCCCGGTCATCACCGCGACCTCGGCGAGCCGTCCCAGCAAACCGAGCTCGTCGAGCTCACGCACGGCGTTGGGAAGGATGTTCAGACCGACCCCGAGCGGTCGGATCCGGGGCACCGACTCCAGCACGGTGACGTCGGAGAATCCGGCTGCCTGCAGGCTCAGAGCTGCCGACAGCCCGGCTATCCCCGCCCCGGCGATGACGATCCTCACGTGGCCGCCCCGGCTGCCCGAGCACGGAGGTCCAGCCCGCTCATCCCCTTGGTGACCTGGGAGTTCTGCCTGGTAAGGGTGATGATCTCGCGGAGCAGATCGACGCTGGCGCCGCCGCTGCCGACCGGGTAGAGCCGCAGATCCTCCTGATAGGCCTGCCGCGCGATGGTGAGGTGGCGCCCCCGGAAGACGAGCATGGTGCGCAGCACCCGGGCGAGCGCACGGGCGCTGGAGACCAGGGTGGGCGCCGCCCGGTCCGCGGCGTCGTGATCGTCGCCGTAGGCGTCGATGACAGCTGTGACCAGCGATGAGGTGCCGACCCAGGCCGTGTGTAGCTCCCGCCATCGGGGCAGGCTGTAGGGCACCGAATGGTCGAGGAAGTCCAGGTAGTTCCGCTCCCCGCGGTCGGAGGCCCACACCGCCTCGTCGACCAGCCACAACGGAACCTGCGCCGCGGCTGGCCCCAGGTATCTCCGCCCGTCCACCTCCACATCCTCGAAATAGGGGCGCAGTGTGCGGGCGAAGAACTGTGGGCTCACGTGTTCGCCGACCAGTTTGATCGCCTCGACCATGGGCTGCAGCTCCCGGTCGAGCGCATCCGCCAACACCGCGAACTTCGGATCCGCGGGCTCCACGTCACGGAGAATGTGGCACATCTCCAGCGCCGCACGCAGGTGGGGAAAAACGATGCGCACGGCGTTCTGCAGATGGTTCTCCTGAGCGTCTCCCGTGTACATGCGCTGCCGCTCACCGAGCGGGTTCCAGGTGCAGTAATGATGCACGATGTCTCTGGGGACGAGATCGGTCCTGTTGCCGAGTTCGACCAGAAGCGGGCCCACCTCGGGGACCAGCCCAACCGGTTCGTGACCGTGCCGCCTGATCGATCCGAGGAAGATGCCGATGTCCCGCATGGCCGCCAGGCAGTCGTCCATGTCGAGGTCCGCCAGTCCGCGGGCGTCAGGCAGAAGACCGCGCAGCGATCCGACCAGGCTCGCGACGTCGGCACGCCGGTTCATCTCGGGAAGCCTGCCACACACCTCGTCGGCACCCAGCGGATCAATGGCGCATACATGCTCGATCTGTATGTCGTTTCCGTGAAGTAAGGAGCCACGGAAGAACATTGTTGCCTCCAGGATGTTCAGGGGAACAGCAGCGAGGCGAGCAAGAAGAGTGGCGCGGGAAAGGCCCGCACCCGCCGGCGCCCGGATTACGGTCGCCGGCAGGGCGCCCTCTCTTCCGGGGCCGCAGTGAGGACCACGTGAACGTTCGTCGAGGAAACACTCTGGCCGTTGACCGCCGCGACGACGGGCGTTCCCCGGTTCGGCAGCCTGGTCAGGACGGTCGGCACGGCAAGGGGAACGCGATCCCAGTCGACCGCCGGATGGGGGACGGTGAAGTGGAGACTGGCGGGAACGGCGCCGTTCTCCAGGCACAGCACGGTCTTGATGAGCCCGGCAACGCCACCCGCAGCCTCGGCGTGGCCGATGTTGGACTTGAGCGAGCCGACCAGGCAGGGTCGGCCGGCCGGGCGCCCCTGTCCCAGCACGGCGGTGAGCGCGCGCAGCTCCGCCACGTCGATCCGGGTGCCGGTGCCGTGCGCCTCGACATAGTCGACCTCGGCGGGCGCGATTCCGGCATCCAGGTAGGCACGACGCATCGCTTCGGCCTGGCCCTTCTCCGAGGGGTGCAGCAGCGTCTCCTTGCCCCGGCCGTCATTGGTGACTGCGCTGCCGGCGATGACGGCGCGCACCCGGTCGCCGTCCGACAGCGCGCGGGCCAGCGGCTTGAGCAGCACCACGCCGGCCCCTTCGGCCCGCACGAAGCCGTCGGCGGACGCGTCGCCGAACCTGCACCGCCCGTCGGAGGAGAGCACCCCACCGCGACCGAGCATGACACCGGTCTGCCGGCCCAACAGCAGGTTGACGCCGCCGGCAAGGGCCAGCTCCGCGTCCCCCGCGCGCAGGCTGCGACAGGCCAGGTGGACCGCCACCAGGGAGGACGCCTGCGCCGTGTCCACGGTGACGGAGGGCCCTCGGAGATCGAACGTGTGACTCACCCGCCCGGAAAGAAGTCCGCGCTGGTGGGAGCCCACGAAGTCACCCAGGTCGAGGCCGGCGGACCGGGACCGGAGATCCCAGAAGTCCGAAGCGGACTGCCCGACGTAGACGGCTGTGGGGCTCCCGGCGATGCCGGCCGGGTCGAGGACGGCGTCGGCGATGGCGTCGTACGCGACTCGCAGCAGCAGGTGCTGCTGCGGATCCATCCCGGCCGCCTCGTCGGGATCGATACCGAAGCGGGTCAGGTCGGAACAGCCGGCGTCGTCGATGTGCCCGGCCTGCCGCAGACCGGTCCCGGCCCGGGCCGGGCCGACCGCGTCGCGCGCCTGCGCGAGCAGACGCCACAGCTCCTGCGGGCCACGGGCGGACGGCAGCTCACAGCCCATGCCGACAACAGCGACGGCGCTCCCCCAGCCTTCGACGGTGGCCAGGCCCTCCCGCCTCTCCTCGGGACGCTCAACCACCATGGTCGGCTCTGACCGGATCCGGCGGCCCGGCGCCGTTCGAGCGAACAGCCGCCCATGTGCTCCAGGGCTGGGCGGCGACCCACTCGTTGATCGGGGTGAGGCGGACGCCCAGGACATGCTCGACCTCGTCGTGGTCCGCGACGAAGAGCTCGGCGTCACCGCCGGTGCCGACCCACCGGTAGATTCCCGCCACGCCTGCCGCGGCAGGCGTGCCGAGCACCGTCCGCAGCCCCGCCTCGAAGTCGTCCGCCTCCAGCGGAACGTAGGCGACGTCCCTGCCGAGCGCGGCGGCGAAGGCCTGGGCCAGCTCTCCTCCCGTCACCGTGTCGGGGCCGCCCAACGACAGCACCGTTCCCTCGAGCCCCTCACCGTGCAGGGCCGCGAGGGTGGCCGTGGCAAGGTCCGCGTGCGAGAGCCAGGAGACCCTGCGCCCCTCGGGCAGCGGATAGGCCAGTACCCCGTCGTTGATCAGCGCGGGCCCGTTCCACGGGCTGAACAGGTTGTCCAGGTACACCGGCGGGCGCAGCACGACCGTCGGCAGAATACCGTCCGCCAGCACGGCCTCGGCGGCGCGGCGGGTCTCATAGGCCGCATACGGGGTGACCTGCCTCGGCAACGGGGTGTTGGTGTTGTAGACCAGTCGGGTCACGCCCGCCTCACGCGCGGCGGCGGCCACATTGCGCGCATAGGTCTGGACCAGCTCCACGTCGTAGACCAGCGGCAGCACCACGGATACGTGCGTGACGCCGACGAAGGCCTTGCGGACGTCGTCGAGCTCGGCGAGGTCACCCAGAACCGTCGGAAGCGCTGGTATGCCGGCGACCGGTGCACCGGAGCCCCGGGCGAACCCGCGGGCATCGAGGCCCTCGGCGAGCAGGGCTCGGGCCACAGCGGCTCCCTGGAAGCCACGCGCTCCGATCACCAGATAAGTGCGGTCCTCTGACATGCCTTTTCTCGCCCTTTCGTCGCTGTGCTGTCGTGGGCCGGCGGCGGTCCCGGACGCACCGGCCGTTGTGTGGTCATGCGCCCTCAGGGGGCTCAGCTCTTCCTGTCTCCCGGTGCAGCCATCGACACCGGTGGTCCTTCCCGGGTCGGCTCCTGTCGGGGCCTCGCCGTCCGTGGCACCGCCGCGTAGAGGGCGGACAGCAGCGCGATGGCGGAGGCGACGATGAAGGCGAGGGCGAAGCCACTGGTGAGCGCCGCGGGATCGTCCGGACCGCCCTCGGCGGTGACACGCGCGCTGGCGATACCGCTCAGCACCGCGAGACCGATCACCGAGCCGAACTGCTGGCTGGTGTTGATCAGTCCGGAGGCGAGGCCGATCTCCTCCGGGCCGGCGTCCGCGGTCGCCGCGACGTTCGTGGTGATGACAACCAGCGGCAGGCCGACTCCGAGGATCAGGCTGGGCAGGAAGAGATCCCCGACGAACGAGCCGTCGGGAGACAGCAGCGACAGCCATGCCATGCCGACGGCCACGAGCACGAAGCCCGCGATCATCGCCGGACGGAGCCCGAGGCCGCCGATCAGCCGCTCCGCGTTGGAAGCCACCAGAATGACCACGACGCACAACGGGAGCAGTGCGCCGCCGCCCGCGACCGGTGAGTAACCGAGAACATCCTGCAGATACACACTGACGAGGAAGAACATTGGAAAGAGCACGACCTGCCCGAGGGCCGAGAGAAGGTTCGCCCGCCGTAGGACCGGCCTGCGCACGACCGCGGCCGGAACCAGGGGAACGCGTGCTCTGCCCTCCAGCCAGACGAAGATCGCCAGGAACGCCACCGCCGTCGCGCCGGGTAGGAGGGTCCGCGGCGAGGTCCAGCCGGCCACGCCCGTGTTCACCAGGCTGTAGGCGAGCAGCGCGAGCCCCGAGGTGACGGCCAGCGCGCCACCGAGGTCGAAGCCGCGACGTGCCGGCGGACGCATGTCCGGCGCCAGCGCCCGAAGTGCCGACCCGACGAGCACGAGGCCGGCGACCACGTTCAGCCCGAAGGTGGACCGCCAGGTCAACCAGCTTGTGAGCACGCCGCCGAGCACGGTTCCCGCGGCGCCGCCCGCCCCGGCCATTGCCGCGAACACGCCCAGCGCCCGATGACGGTCTGGGCCGTCCGGGAACAGGCTGAGCAGCAGCGCGAACGCCGCGGCCGCGGCCAGAGCCGCGCCAGCACCCTGCACCGCTCGGGCGGCGATCAGCCAGGCGGCCGTCTGCGCCACCGCGCCGGTCAGCGACGCGGCGACCAGGACGGCCAGACCCGTGAGGAACAGCCGTCTGCGCCCGAGCAGGTCCGCCAGACGACCGCTCAGCAGCAACAGACCGCCGAACGTCACCAGATAGGCGTTGGCCACCCAGGACAGCGTCGCCGCCGAGACGTCGAACTCGTCTCCGATCGACGGCGCCGCGACATTTATGATCGCCGTGTCCAGAATGAGAAGAAACTGGGTTCCGGCGAGCAGCGTCAGGGCGCTACGGGCAGATTTTCCCAAAAGAAGTCACCTGTTTCGGCTAGCTCGTCGTCGCGGGCGCGGCGGGAAGGTCGTAGCCCTGCATGCACTTCTCGACGAGCTGCTCCAGAAGTTCCGGTCGGCTGTCGCGCAGAATCATCGGAAAGTAGATGTGCGGCGCGCCGTGGTAAAAGCGTTCGTACTGCTCGTGCCGGCCGGCGAACTCCGAACCGAGCGCATCCCACGCGAGCTTCAGGAGCTTGATCCGACGCTCGGCGGGATGCCCCGGCGAGCGCACGTACTTCGCGATCAGGCCACCCATCTCGGGGTGGCGCAGGTCGAGGCCGGACGCGGGGAGCTGGATAAGCCCGCCACCGGCAAGGAGCTTGACCTCCTGGATGACCTTCGGGTAGATCTCCCCGGCCATCGCCCGGTGCGCGGATGCGATCTCATTGTTGATCCGCACTCCGCTGCCCCCCGGTACGGGTTCCCAGGCCGCCTCGGCGGCGAGAACCATCGACCTCGCGACCGCCAGCCAGCCGAGGATCCTCCCGATCTGGTTCTGCACCGGCGGCAGCTCATAGGTGTTGTTCGCCTTCGCGATGAGGATGGCAAGCCCGGACAGGAACTCGAGTTTCGTCCAGAACCGTGTCGCCGCCTGATGCACGAAGTTCGCGTAGGCCGCCGTGCCCCACCACTGCAGCAGCGCGGCACGGGTGTCCCGGTACACCAGTACCCGGTCCCAGGGGACGAAGACGTCGTCGCACACCAGTAACGCGTCGTTCTCGTCGAACCGGGAGGACAGTGGATTGTCGAACACGCTTCGCGCCGAGGCCTCGTACGAGGCACGAGAGACGAGCTTCAGCCCCGGCGTGTCGATTGGCACCGAGAACGACAGCGCATAGTCCACGTCCTGCGGGGGCAACGGCTCGATGGTGCCGACGATGATCTCGTTTCCGAAGACCGCCGCGGTACCTATCATCTTGGCGCCACGGACCACGATCCCGCCGTCCAGCTCCTTCACCGCCCGGACGTAGAGATCGTCTTCCTCCTGCTCGGAGGCGGACCTCGTCCGGTCGATCTGCGGGTTCGTGATGGTGAACGCCTGGTACAGGTCGCCGCCGGCCATCCGGCGGTGGTAGGAACCGAGGTTCTGCCTGCCGTCGAAGGACTCGCCCGCGAACACCTCGGGGACAGCCAGGAACCCGGCGATGCCACCGGCCATGTAGTCGGGCGAGCGCCCGAGGTATCCGAAGCTCGCTTCGGCCCAGACCTTGTACGCCTTGCGCCGGGCGACCAGGTCCTCGTAGTTCTCCGGAATCCGGTACGCCCGGTGTTCTCTGGTGCTTCCGTCGCCGCCGGGCACGGTCAGAACGTCGACGAGTCCCGGATCGTGGGTCAGATCGTAGAGCTCGGCGATCGAGCGCGCCGTGTTCTGGAAGGCCGGATGCTTCGTGACGTCCCTGACGAGTTCGCCGTCAAGCCACACCTGACGGCCATCGCGCAGGGAATCAAGATACTGGCTTCCGGTACGGGTCATGTTGCCTCTCTCGCTGCAGTGACCAGTTCTGCGGTGATCCGCCTGGCAGGCAGGGAATCGTCGGGGTGCGGCGGGGCCGGGGAGGCTGACCCGCCACTTGGAGAGCATTCGCCTGCGCCCACGAGACGGGCCCGGCGGGTGTCATAGGGAGACCTGGTGTTGACGCTGCCGCGGTCGAAGGCAGCCAGTTCGGCGTATTCATTGCATATCGCGTGCAGTTCGGCGGTGGGCAGCACATCGTCGACGGCCGCGAATCCCTCCGGTGCACGGCAGGCAACCAGGTCGATAACGGCCTCCGGGCCCATCGCCCGGTTGGCGATCTGGACCTGCGTGGCCACCGGGCGGCGATGTCGTTCGTAGGCCGTCAGGGCACGTTCGACATCCGGCTCCAGTGCCACGAAGTAGGCGAGAGCACGTGCGTCGATCACAGCCTGGGTCGTCGCGTTGGAGCCCATGGGATGCATCGCGTGCGCGGCGTCGCCGAGCAGTGTGGCCCGCCCGCGGCTCCAGGTGGGCAGCGGATCGCGATCAATCATCGGGTACTCGAAACATCCGCTCGCGGCCTGGAACAGGTCGGTCAGTAGGTGCCCGCCGGTACGCCACCCCACGAACTCGTGGGCGAACCTCCCCGCCGGCACTGGCCGGTTCCAGTCCGAGCGGTCGACCTCGGCGGTGGTGAAGTGACGGGAAACCGCCCAGTTGAGCAGCGTGTAGCCGTCACCGCGAGGAGGGGTCACCGCATACACCACCGCTTTTCGGACGCCGTCACCCATAATGATCATGCTGTTGGCTGGGTTCAGCGGCGGAGCCCAGGTCATGCCACGCCAGACGACCTGTCCATTCCAGACCGGTTCGCCGTCACCGCCGAGGAGCGACCGCCGAACGGCCGAGTGGATTCCGTCCGCGCCGACCAGCAGATCGGCGGTAAGCCTGATGGGCTGGCCACCATGCAGGACGTCGACACCCGCCCCGGACCGGCTGGACACCCCGGTCACGCGGCAGTCACTGACGAGTGCGCGTTCACCGAGCCGGGTGCGGACCGCGTCGAGAAGCACCTGCTGGAGCTCACCTCGTCGAATCGACAGTTGGGGCCAGTCGTAGCCGTCGGCCCGACCACGCGGTTCCGCCATGATCAGGTCACCGTGCTGGTTGTGGTATCGAATCTCCGAAGTCCGCACCGCCCGCCGCGTGACCTCGTGATAAAGGCCGAGCGCGGCCAGTTCACGTACCGCGTTGGGCAGCAGGTTCACCCCGGCGCCCAACGGGCGTAGTTCAGGTACGGCTTCCACCACGACGACATCGTCGAAACCGGCGTCCTGCAGACTCAGCGCTGCCGCGAGCCCGCCTATCCCCGCGCCCGCAACGAGAACCTTCGCGGCGCGAAACGACGGACCGCCCGAAACGCGCCCGGCTGCAACCACGACCTGGCTCCTTCCCGTACCCGTCGAGAACCGGCCCACGACAACGGTTCTCCACCCGAACCGGGGAGGCAATAAGGAATCGACCAGGGCTACTTAACAAACGTCCATGCGCCCGGGCGGCTCGATGCCCGTACGTCCTCGGGCATCCGATACCGTGCGCACCCTGATACCACATCTGGCCGCTCAGGTCACCCGACATGGGCCGGCCTGCGGCGGAGGAGAATCGCGGCTGGTTGGACGGTTGGACTCGTTCGGCGGGTGCGTGACCGGAGGTCGGCTCGACGATGTGCCACATCGGCTGCGAGAACGGGAGTTTCCTGGACCATCCGGCCCCGGAACGGGCCGCGCCACCCGGGGCCACAGCAGTTCTGGACACCACCGAACTGGCCGCGGCCAGGCGCGGGTGAAATGGACGTTACGTCGATCGAACCGGACAGAAATCCCCCATTGCCCGTGAGACTCGTCACCGCGACGGCGCCGTCCTACCCGCTCGAGGGCCCGGGGTCGGGGGCCTGACCTGGGCCTGGGTCCTCGAGGACCACACGGTTCCCGATCAGGGTGATATTGTCACCTTCGCGACCAAGCGCAGACCTGAATCTGGCGGTTGTGTACAGGTTAGGCTCGGGAAACTGATGTACGGCGGATGACCCGGTCGAATCCAGGTGTTCCGCAGGTACCGTCCAATAAAGCGAGCCGCCAGTACCGAGGGAGCGGGGACATGCCCGTACAGGCAGCGGACCAGGACAATGATCTGCTGGGTGAGCTTCTACGTCCGATTCGTCTGACCGGAGTGTTCCAGAGCCATTGGCTCCTGAATTCTCCCTGGTCGATCGAAGGCGATTCCGAATCGGACTGCGTCGTACTCCACTACGTCATCGAGGGCTCGTGCTGGATCGGCACCGAGGGGGCTCGGCCGGTCCTCCTGCGGGAGGGGGATCTGGCGGTATTCCCCACCGGGCGGTCGCACCGGGTCTCAGACCACCCTGATCGGCGGGGCGTGCCGCTGCGGACCCTGCTCGCCGACCGCTCGCCGGGAATCTCGAGCCAGCTGGCGCTCGGCGGAGAGGGCGAGCTGACACGGATCCTCTGCGCGGGCCTTTACTACGACACCAACACCGTGTCATCTCTCTACCACGCATTGCCGTGGATGCTCACGCTCGAGCGGGAGGCCGTGGAGGCGGAACCACTGCTGCGGGACATCATCCACCAGCTCGTCACGGACCGGGACGGCGGGCTCGGGCCGCGCCTGATCACCCTGCGGATCTTCGAGGTCTTCTTCATTCTCACCCTCCACCCCCTGCTGCGCGGCATGATGGATCGTCCGGAGGTGATCACCGCACTGAAGGACCCGGCCATCAGCAAAGCTCTGCTGATCATGTACACGCGATTCGTCGAGCCCTGGACGATCGAGTCCCTGGCCAGGGAGGTCGGCATGTCCCGATCGGCCTTCGCGGCCAGTTTCCGCGAGATCGTCGGCGAGAGCCCATCCAGCCATCTCACCCTCCGCCGGATGCGTGAGTCCGCGCGTCTACTCGCGGAGAGCGACGTCCCGCTCGGCGTGATACCCCAGAAGGTCGGTTACAAAAGTGCGGTCGGCTTCCACATCGCTTTCCGCAAGTGTTTCGGAATCACACCCGGGGAGTACCGCCAGCGTTTCCGACGGATGACCGGAAAGACACCCGCCGAGGACGGCCCGCGAGACGGCGCCGTAAGATCGACGCCAACTTCATGGGAAGGCTCCGCGCCGAGGGTTTCGGCCGGGCTCTGAGCTGAGCGTGCCCGTCATACCGCGGGCGGGCGGGCGGTCAGCGGCGGCGCCAGGGCCAGCGGAGCGTGGTCCCGCCGGCCCAGAGGAACAGCGCCAGCACGAGCACCGCCATCCCGGGCAGGACGAGGTACAGCCCGGTGGCCCGCACGTGGAACTCGGCCAGGTCGCGCAGCAGCGCCGTGGCGTTGGGCGGCAGCGAGTCGAGCACTTCGCCGGAGCGGCGCTGTTGGCCGGTCCACCCGGCCAGCAGCGACCCCACCACCCCGCCGGCGGCGAGACCGACCGGGACCGGCCAGCCCGCGCCGGCTGCCCGCCAGCCGGCGATAAGGCCGCCCACCACACCGGCGACCGCGCAGATCAGCGCGAAGTAGAGGTCGGTCGTGCTCTGCGCGCCGAACACCGACATGGCGCCGGCGAGCGCCGCGGCGACGTCGAGGCGGGGTGCGGTGGCGGCCCACAGCAGGCCCAGCAGCGGGCCGGCCACGACCATCGCGAGGGCGCAGGCCAGCCCGGCGAGCAGCCGGGCCCGGGTGCGCTCCCACTCGAGTGGCGCAGGCGTGCCGACAGCGGCGGCCGGGCCGGCAGGCAGCTCGCCGGCAGGCAGGCCGCGCTCACCCGGCGGCACCGGCGTGTCTGGGACAGGACCGCGGTCGGAGCGCCCGTCCGCCTGCGGCCCGGAACACTCTCCGGCGTCCCGGGTGCCGCCCGGCCTCTCTGCCACGACCCGTCCGTCTCCTCGCCAGCCACACCGGTTCAACCGGCCCGGATCTCCGGGGCGACCCGACCCCCCGTTGACATCAGACCCAGGGGTCGACCGTACCCGCAGGCACAGTGCCCTCGCCTGCCGCGGCCTCGCCGACCCGTCCGCGCCGGCCTGTCACCGCGTTCCGCCCAGGCACCGGGACACCGGCAGCCGCCTGGTCAGGACCGGGCGACGCGCCTCAGGGCCTGCGCGGCCACCAGCAGCGCGACCACCGCCACCGCGGCGCAGACGGCCAGATCGACCGCCACGCCGGCCCAGTCGATCGACGGGGCGAACGCCTCCGCCAGCGCGTCCACCGCGTAGCTGCTGGGCAGCAGGTCGCGCGCCAGCCGCCCGATGCCGGGCAGCCGGTTCGCCGGGATGACCCCCAGGAACAGCACCACGCTCATACCCAGCTGACCGGCGACCGTGGCGAGCTCGGGTTTGGGTGCGAGCAGTCCGATCGCGGCCCCGATACCGGCCAGGCTGGCACCGGCCAGCGCGGTGACCGGAACCAGCATCCACAGACCGGACATCGGCAGGCCATACAGGACCGAGCCGACCAGAACGGTCACGATCGTGCCGGGTACGGCGAACGTCGCGTACGACGCCGCCGTCCCGAGCACCACCGCCGCGCCGGGGATCGGCAGGGTCAGGTAGTAGTCGAGCGCACCGGCGGCCCGCAGCGCCCCGAACCGCTGCGCCAGCAGGTTGAGCGCCACGAAGGCCACCACGAGCACCGTGGAGCCGGCGACGACCGAGGCCGCCGCCGAGTCGTCGCCGACGTCCACGATGCCCCGCAGCAGGATCATGATCCCGAGGGACTGGAAGGCGGCGACGAACAGCAACGGCACCCGGGCCACCCGGGCGCGGGCCAGCTGGCCCCGGTACACGGCCGCCAGCGCGGCCAGGAAGGCCGTGCCGTGTGGCAGCGGGGCGACGGTGAGGGCCGACGGGACGGCGCCATCCTGATCGGTCTTGCGGGAGTCAGTCGGCACGACGGGCGCTCCGGGAGCGAGCGCGGGCGACAGCGCGGCCGCGCCCGCTCCGGTGGCGGGGTGAGGCGTCGCCAAGGTCATGTCCGCTCCAGGTCACGGCAGGTTCCGCCGAGAGTGAGATACACGTCCTCCAGCGACGGAGTCGCGAGGCTGAAATCGTCCAGGGCGGCGAACGCCGGCCCGGAGGTGAGGCGGCCCAGCGCGTCACGGGCCTCGGCCTGCGCCAGCCGGGTCGTCCACCGGCGGCCGGTGACCCGCGCCGACGCGGCCAGTCGGGCCACCGTCGGGTCGTCCACCGGCGGGTCGTGGCGCCAGACGAGGTCGAGCCGGACGTCGGCGGAGACGGACGCCTTGAGCCTGCCGGGCGAGTCGCAGGCGATCACCCGGCCCGCCTCCAGGACGGCGACGCGGTCGAGCACCGTCTCCGCCTCCAGCACGTTGTGGGTGATCAGGACGACGGTGGTGCCGTGCGAGGCACGGCGGCGTTCCAGCGCCGCCCACACCGCGCGGCGGGCCACCGGGTCCAGGCCGGTCGTCGGCTCGTCGAGCACCAGCACCGGGCGTTCGCCGACCAGTGTGGTGGCCACGCAGGCAAGCCTGCGCTGCCCGCCGGAGAGCCGCCCGAGCGGGCGGTTCACGACCTCGCCCAGGGAGAACTCCTCGATGACCGCGGCGCGCTCACGCCGCGCGCCGGCCCGGGACAGGCCGCGCATCCGCGCGGTGGTCTCGACCGCGAGGCCGACCGGCAGCTCGGCCAGCGCGAGATCATCCTGGCCCAGGTAGGCGGCCATCCGGGCAGCGACACCCGGACGGCTGACGACGTCATGCCCGAACATCGTGATGGAGCCGGCGTCCGGCCGGATCAGGCCCATGAGCTGGCGGACCAGGGTGGTCTTGCCGGCCCCGTTGGGGCCGAGCACGCCAAAGACCTCGGCCGGACGGACATCGAGATCGATCCGGTCGTTGGCGAGGACGGCGCACTCCCCGGCACCGTGCCGCCGGGTGAGGCCACGCACGGCGTAGCTCAGCACGGCTGTCATTCTCGCAGCCGCCACGCCGAGCCGAGGCCGTGGGCCGATGCCGTCGACGTCACACCCACAACGGAAGCCACACCAGGGCACACCCGCCAGCGCATCACCGGGTGCTCCGAAGACAGGCGGACGCCGCGCACGAGCCGGTGGGTGTCAGACCGCGCTGCTCATCCAGACCACGATGTCGAGGATCCGCAGCGGGGTGACCGGCGGGCCGCCGGCCGGGACGAGCCCGGCGAGGCGGCGGAACTCGTCGGCGTTCTCACGCAGGTCGTGCTGCATGGCCCGGACGAGCATCTCCATGTACTGGCGCCAGGACCGCCCGTCCCGCGGTGACGGCGGAACACAGTCCTCGTGCTGGTAGAAGATCCGCACCTTCGAGTCGAACAGCGGGACGAGCGCCGGCCGCTTGCGGTGCAGCACCTTCGCGATCAGCGAGCCCTTGACGTCGCGGTCCGCGACGTCCGGGTCGTCGAGCGGGTCGTAGAGGGCCGCGACCAGGTCGAGGGTGACCTCGTCCGCCTCGATCAGCTCGATGCCCGGGGGAAGCCGGTCGAGCGCGCGCTGCAGCAGCGGCATCAGCGCGGTCAGGGTGTGCATCCGGTCGAGGTCCACATTGACGCCGAGCAGGCAGGGCGAAAGGAGATCGCTGGTGCACAGCAGATCGGGGTCACCATTGGTGACCAGCCCGTCGTAGTACGGGTAGGCGTAGCGCAGGCCGCGCCTGCGCGGCCCCAGGTACTCCTCCAGCAGGCTCTCCGCGTCGAAGACCTCCCGGGTGCCCTTTGCCAACCTCACCCGAAAGTCCTCCTTCGTCAGCCACACCGCGCCGGGCGCCCGACCGAGGCGCCTGGGGCAATCCTGCCCTGTCCCCCGTGGCGGGCGGAAGACGCCCCCCGGTGGACGACCGGCCGGTGCCACCCGGGACACGCCGGGAACACCCGTGGCCGGCGCCGTGCCCACCGCCGCGCGGCCCAGCCGGGCCGGCCCAGGTGTGCCTGCCCCGACATGCACGGACAGGCACCTCGGAGCGGTCAGGCTCTGCCCGGTCATGTCTGGTAAGGGTTCTTCGGGGTTGGTCAGGGCCGCTCGGGCTCCAGCGGCACGAAACGTACCGCCGGCGGTACGAGGCCCGGTGGAGCCGGATCCACGACCCTCACCTGGCCGCCCCGGGCGAGCTCGAGCAGGCGTGCCGCCGGTGCCCGCAGGACCACTCCGAACAGGCACGCGCACCGCGCCCGCAGCGCGGCCGCCTGCTCGTTCGCCGCCTGCTGACTCGCGCCCGGCTGATCCTCCTGCCCTGGCCGGGCGGCGCCCACATCGGTGCCGGCTCCCACATCGGTGCCGGCTCCCTCGCCGGCGTCGCGGGCGAGGGTCTCGGCGGCATCGCCCGCGCTGGCGAAGGCCGCCTCCACATCCGCGACGGGATCACGGACTGGTGCGGAGAGCACGGCACCGTCCGGCGGAACGCGGAAGAACACCTCGCTGATCCGGAAGGTCGCGAACAGCCGGTGCAGCTCCTCCGGCGTCCGATAGCCGGCCAGGCTGACCACCGCGTAGAGGTCTGCCTGCGGGGCCGCGCCGACCAGCGACTCCAGCTCCGCCCGGGCAGCGGCGGCATACTCCGCGGCCTCGTCCCCCGCGACCGGGCCCACCGTGGCGGTCGGTGTGGCGGGACCGGCAGGTGCGCCGCCGGGCCCGGGGCCCGGGATCCCGCTGCTGCTGTTGCCGGGATCGGGGCCGCGCAGCATCGTGCTGACAGCGCCGACGATGATCAGGACAACCAGGGCGAGGACGAGCAGCCGGAAGGTGCCCCTCACGACGCTGGCGGCGGTGGAGGTGAGGGATGTGCGGGAGTCCTGCGGGTCAGCCGCTCCGTCGACCGCCGAGGCAGCCGCGCCTCCGGCGGCCAGGGCAGCCGAGCCGTCGACGGTCGGGACGGCGACGGTCGGCGGGGCCGCCGGTCCGCCGGCCGGTGGCAGGCCGGCATCGACGACGGTTCGGTCGGTGGGCGGTTCCCCCACCCGGCGCACCCGTACCGCGGGCAGGCGCCGGGCGGCGGCCGCGAGATCCGCACCCCGGGCCAGCATGTGGCCCGCCACCGGCAGCGCGGCGTCGTCCACCCGGTCGAGCAGACGTAGCGGCCAGCGCGACCGGGCCGGCCCGTACCGCCGAGGCGGACGGGGCGGGTCGGCGGCCTGCGGCGCCGTCATGTCTGGTCGTTCAGCCGCTTCAGCGCCTCGGCCAGGTCATCGGGGTCGGGGCTGACGAACTCGACCCAGGACCCGTCCGCCGGATGCTCGAAGGCGAGCCGGGCGGCATGCAGCCACTGGCGGGTCAGACCCAGGCGCTCCGCCAGGGTGGGGTCGGCGCCGTAGGCGAGGTCCCCGACGCAGGGATGGCGCAGTGCGGACATGTGGACCCGGATCTGGTGGGTGCGCCCGGTCTCAAGGCGCACGGACAGCAGCGAGGCGGCGCGGAACGCCTCCTCCGTGTCGTAGTGGGTCACGCTGGGCTTGCCGTCCGCGACGACCGCGAACAGACCGGGGCGCCGTGGGTGCCGGTCGATGGGGGCGTCGACGGTGCCGCGCAGCGGATCCGGGTGCCCCTGGACGACCGCGCGGTACACCTTCTCGACCTCGCGCTCGCGGAAGGCCCGCTTGAGCAGCGTGTAGGCACGCTCGCTCTTCGCGACGACCATCGCGCCGGTGGTGCCGACGTCGAGCCGGTGCACCACGCCCTGACGCTCGGCCGCGCCCGAGGTGGAGACCCGGAAGCCGGCCGCGGCGAGCGCGCCGATGACTGTCGGCCCGGTGAACCCCGGTGCCGGATGGGCGGCGACTCCCACCGGCTTGTCGACCACCACGATGTCGTCGTCGTCGTGCAGGATGCCCAGGCCCTCGACCGGGGTGGCCTCCACCGACACCGGCCGCGGCGGCGCCGGCAGGTCGACCTCCAGCCAGGCACCGCCGGCGACCCGGTCGGAGCGCCCCCGGACCTGCCCGTCGACGCTCACCTGACCGTCGTCGACCAGCGCGGCGGCCGCCGTCCGGGAGAGCCCGAACATGCGGGCGAGGGCGGCGTCCAGGCGGATGCCGTCAAGGCCGTCGGGAACAGGCAGCGAGCGGCGGTCCGTGTAGGCCGTCGTCATCGGGCACCCGGCCTCTCGTGGCGCCCGCCCGACGCGCCGGGGCGCTCCCCCTGCTCGGCACCGGCGCTCGGGCCGGGGCCGGGGCCGGGGCCGGCATCGCTGTCGGCGTCACCACCAGCGGCACCGGCAGCGCTTCCGGCGCCGGTGGGATTCGTCACGGTGGGATTCGTCACGGTGGGCTCCGTGGGAACGGCGGTCAGCCTCGTGCCGTCCAGGCCGATGCCGCGCAGCGAGAGGATCACAGCGAGCACACCACCGCAGACGATGGCCGAGTCCGCCAGGTTGAAGATCGGCCAGTGGTGGATGTGGACGAAGTCGACCACATGGCCGCGCAGGGGCCCCGGCGACCGGAAGACCCGGTCGATCAGGTTCCCGACCGCGCCGCCGACCATCGCGCCGAAGACGAACGCCCACCCGACCGAGGCCAGCCGGCGCGCCGTGACGACGACGACCCCGACGACCACCAGTGCGACCAGGCTCAGGATCACCGTGGCCCCGCCGGCGAGGCTGAACGCGGCCCCGGAGTTCCGGGTGAGCCGCAGGTCGAGGAAGCCGGGGATGATCTCCACCGGCCTGCGGCCGGAAAGCTCGGCGACCGCGAGCAGCTTGGTCAGCACGTCCAGCACGATGAGACAGGCCGCGGTCAGCGCGACGATGAGAACCGTGCGGCGCGAGGCGACCCGCGGGACGGACGCCCGCCGGGCAGGGACGGGGGATGCGGCGGATGCGGCGCCGGGGACGGCCGGCGCGGCCGGGCCCGGGCCGGCATCGTCACGGGTCGGCGCATGGCCCGGCACGTCACGCCCGCGCCGGGCACCCCGCTCTGTTCCCGGCTCGGCGACCACAACCACCACTCTACGGGTGTCATATCACCGACCGACCACCGCGGGACCCGCTGCCAGCCCACGCCATCCCGCGCCCATCCCGCGCCCGGCCCGCGCCCGGCCCGCGCCCGGCCCCGGCGCTGCGCGCCTGGGCGCTGCCGGAACGCCGTCGGCTACGCTGGGGACGCGGAAAGGCGTTGACGGGACGAGTAGCGGCGTGCGCAGCCACAGCGAGCCGGGGGCGGTGCGAGCCCGGTGGCCAGCGCGGCGTGAAGATCACCCCTGAGCCGCCGGGAGAACGGGGCCCGCTGAGGGCCCCCAGTAGATCCGGCCGCCGCGGCAGGACAAGAGTGGCCGCTTCCACCGGCTGCCCGCGAGGGCAGCCTGGTCCGGGGCGCGCAAGGAGGGTGGTACCGCGGTACCCCAGTATCGCCGCCGGCGCGGAGCCGCAGCGGTGGTGCGGGGCGTCGTCCCTCCGCCGGAGAGCCGCACCCGCCGACGGAGACCGCCACGATGACCGCCACCCCCGACGTACCCCCGCCCGCGTTCCGGCCGCTGCCCGCGCGGGTCGACCTGCCGGCCTTCGAGCGCGAGACGCTGGAGCGCTGGAAGGACTCCAAGGTCTTCCACCGGTCGCTGCAGGCCAGCGCCGACCGCCCGCTGTGGATGTTCTACGAGGGCCCGCCGACCGCGAACGGCCGGCCGGGCGCCCACCATGTCGAGGCGCGGGTGTTCAAGGACCTGTTTCCGCGCTACCGGACGATGAAGGGCTACCACGTCCCCCGCCGCGCCGGCTGGGACTGCCACGGCCTGCCGGTCGAGCTGGCGGTCGAGAAGGAACTCGGCTTCACCAGCAAGGGCGACATCGAGGACTACGGCATCGCCGCGTTCAACGCGAAGTGCCGTGAGTCCGTGCTGCGCCACGTCGCGGATTTCTCCGCCATGACCGAGCGCATGGGCTACTGGGTCGACCTCGACACCGCCTACCGCACGATGGACACCGAGTACATCGAGAGCGTCTGGTGGTCGCTGAAGCAGATCTTCGACAAGGGCCTGCTGGTGGAGGACTTCCGGGTCACTCCCTACTGCCCGCGCGACGAGACGCCGCTGTCCGACCACGAGGTCTCCCAGGGTTACAGCGACACCGACGACCCGTCGGTGTACGTGCGCTTCCCCGTCCTGGACGGCCCCCGGGACCTCGCCGCACGCGGCGCGCACCTGCTGGTGTGGACGACTACCCCGTGGACGCTGGTCTCGAACACCGCCGTGGCCGTGCACCCCGAGGTCACCTACGTGCTCGCCCGGGCCGCCGGCGGCGAGCTCCTGGTCGTCGCCGAGCCGCTGGTGGCCGCCGCTGTCGGCGAGGACGCCGAGATCCTCGACCGGTTCACCGGCACCGAGCTCGCCGGCACCCGCTACGCCCGGCCGTTCGAGCTGATCCCCCTGGCGCGGTTCGAGGAGTCCGCGGCGAAGGTCGCCGCCGGCCTGGGTGGCGGCACCGGGGCGGCCGGAGCGGCGGGGGCCGGCCCGTCCGCGGCGGGACCCGCGGGTCCGGCCCGCCTGCACTCGGTCGTGCTCGCCGAGTACGTGACGACGACGGACGGCACCGGGCTCGTCCACCAGTCGCCCGCCTTCGGCGCCGAGGACCTCACTGTCTGCCGCGCCAACGGCCTGGGAGTGGTCAACCCGGTCGGCCGCGACGGCCGCTTCCTGCCGGACGTGCCGCTGGTCGGCGGGCTGTTCTTCAAGGACGCCGACGCGCCGCTGTCCGCCGACCTCACCACCCGCGGCCTGATGTGGCGGGCGTCGACGTTCACGCACAGCTACCCGCACTGCTGGCGCTGCCACACCCCGCTGATCTACTATCCGCTGCCCTCCTGGTACATCCGCACCACGGCCGTCCGGGACCGGCTGATCGCCGAGAACGCGCGGACGGACTGGCACCCGGAGCGGATCCGTGACGGCCGCTACGGGGAGTGGCTGCGCAACAACGTCGACTGGGCGCTGTCGCGCAGCCGGTACTGGGGCACGCCGCTGCCGGTCTGGCGCTGTGAGGCGGACCCGTCCCACGTGACCTGCGTGGGTTCGCTCGCCGAACTCTCGGAGCTCGCCGGGGCGGACCACTCCGGCCTCGACCCGCACCGCCCGTTCGTCGACGACGTCACGCTGCCCTGCCCGACCTGCGGCGGCCTCGCCCGGCGGGTCCCCGAGGTGATCGACGTCTGGTACGACAGCGGCGCCATGCCGTTCGCGCAGTGGGGCGCGCCGCACCGCAACGCCGAGGAGTTCGCCCGCCAGTACCCGGCGCGCTACATCTGTGAGGCGATCGACCAGACCCGCGGCTGGTTCTACACGCTGATGGCGATCGGCACCCTCGTGTTCGACCGGTCGTCCTACGAGACGGTCCTGTGCCTGGGCCTGCTGCTGGACGCCGAGGGCCGCAAGATGAGCAAGCACGTGGGCAACGTCCTCGACCCGTTCGAGCTGTTCGAGCGGCACGGCGCGGACGCCGTCCGGTGGCTGATGCTGGCCGGGGGCTCGCCCTGGTCGGACCGGCGGGTCGGGCACGAGGCGATCGAGGACATCGTCCGCAAGATCCTCCTCACCTACTGGAACACCGCGTCGTTCTTCAGCCTCTACGCCGGCGCGGCGAACTGGCGCCCCACGGCCGCGGACGGGACCGGCACCGGTTTCGGTGCCACCGCGGCGGCGCCAGGGGCGGCCGAGACGGCCGGAGCCGCCACGGACGGGCTGGAGCCCGGTGCGGCGGTGTCGGTGGTCGGGTCCGCCCCCGAGGAGCCGGTGCGTCGGCCCGTGCTGGACCGGTGGGCGCTGTCCGAGCTGGCCGACACCGTCGCCGAGGTGGATCTGGCTCTGGAGAGCTTCGACTCGCTGCGGGCCGGCCGGCGCATCGCTCGCTTCGTCGACGACCTGTCCAACTGGTACGTCCGCCGGTCCCGGCGCCGTTTCTGGGCGGGCGACCCGAACGCGCTGGCCACCCTCTACACCTGCCTCGACGGGCTGACCCGGCTGATGTCGCCGTTCACCCCGTTCCTGACCGACTGGCTGTGGTCCCGCCTGTTCGCCGGCGTGCTGCCCGGAGCGCCGGACTCCGTCCACCTCGCGCCGTGGCCGGTGCTGCCGCCGGAACTGGTCGAGCCGGGCCTTTCCGACCGGATGGACCTGGTGCGCCGGGTCGTCGAGCTGGGCCGCTCGGCCCGGGCCGCCAGCGGGGTGCGGACCCGCCAGCCCCTGCCGCGCGCAGTGGTCGGCTCGTCCGCGTTCGCCGACCTCCCGGACGAGCTGCGCGCCCAGATCGCCGAGGAGCTGAACGTCGTCGCCGTCGAGGCGGCGACCTCCGACCTGGTCGACATCAGTGTCAAGCCGAACTTCCGCGCACTCGGCCGGCGGTTCGGCAGCCGCACCAAGGCGGTCGCCGCCGCCGTCGCCGCCGCCGGCACGCCGGTGGACGGCCGCCTGACGGTCACGGTGGACGGCGAGGCCATCGACCTCGGCGGCGACGAGCTGATCATCACCGAGACGCCGCGGGAGGGCTGGTCGGTGACCAGCGAGTCAGGGCTCTCGGTCGCTCTGGACCTGACGGTCACTCCCGAGCTCGCCCGCGCCGGCCTGGCCCGCGACGTGGTGCGGGTGCTTCAGGACGCCCGCCGTGCGGCCGGGCTGGAGATCACCGACCGGGTCACGCTGCGCTGGTCGGCCAGCCGGGAGGAGACCGCTGCCGCCCTGCGCGAGCATGGCGGCACCGTGGCCGACGAGATCCTCGCCACCACCTTCGAGGAGGCACCCGGGGGCGCGGCCACGCCCGCGGAGACCCACGCCGTGGTCTCCGCCGCGATGCCCGCTACCACCGACGGTAGCGGGCGCTACGAGGGCGCCTCCGCGGAGCTCGGTCTGACCTTCACGCTCACCCGGACGACCCCCGCCGCCGTGGGCTGACCCGAGACGGCCCCCACCCTCGACAACCCTCCGCGCCCCGGCCCGGCTTCCCACCGGGCCGGGCTGGCCTAGCCGGCGCCGGCGCCGGGCCCTGCGGCGCCGGCCCGACGGGCTGCGGCGACCGGCAGCAGCGCTGCGGCGAGGCAGAGCAGCACCAGCGAGGCGTAGGTCCAGGTGGTCGCGACGAACAGGCCGACGACCGCGAGTACCGCGGCGACCGCTATCAGAGCACCGCTGACCATGACCATGCCGCACCGACTCTCAGCTCAGCCACCGAAAAGACCACAGAACGCCTCCGACGCCCGGCCCGTGAGTACTGGGGCAGGACGTCGGAGGCACGCGGAGCAACGATCAGAATTCCTGCATACCGGCTGCGTCCCGCCGGCTCGGGTCGAGGTCCGGACGCCCATGGTGGCCGTTGCTCTCGCGGGCGAGGGCAGGTGCGCCCATCGGCGGAGCGGTCTGGAAGGCCTGTGCCCCGACGTGCTGGGGTGGCTGCTGGCCGGGGCCGGTGTTCTGCGGACCACCGACGTTCGCCGGAACCGGCGTCGGGTTCGACGCACCCGGGTTGAGGCCGGGACGGGACGGACCGCCGGGGCCGACGGCCGGCTGGGTCGGCATGCCGTCGAGGTCGCGGAGCTGCATCTCCAGGTAGGCGCGCAGCCGGGTGCGGTACTCGCGCTCGAAGGCGCGCAGCTGCTCCACCTGGCTTTCCAGCCGGCGCTTGTCGTCCTCCAGCCCACCGAGCTGCTCGGCCACATGGGCACGTGCCTCGCCGATGATGCGGTCGGCGTCCGCCCGCGCCTCACGGCGGGCCCGCTCGGACTCCGCCCGCGCCTCCCGCAGGGCCTCGTCAGCGGTGCGCTGCGCGAGGACGAGCGTGCGGGCGACCCGCTGCTCGATGTCGGCGTCGTTCTGGCCGGCGGCGCCGGGGCCCGTCCGGGCCGGGCCCTGCCCGCCGCCGCCGACGAGGGCCGGCATGACGGTGGTGGGGCCACCCGGGGCGGGCGGGGCACCGCCCGGCCCGCCCGCAGGCGGGCCCGCCTGCGGGCCGGGCGGACCCACGGGCTGCGGGCGCTCACGGACGGCCTGCGCTGCCTGGGCCTGCGCCTGGGACAGGTGCCGCCGGGACTCCTCCAGCTGGCGTCGGAGCTGCTGGTTCTCCTCGAGGAGATGCGCCGGGACACCGGGACCACCGCCACCCGAGCGACGGGCTTCGTCGAGCTGCCTGCGCAGGTCGCTGCTCTCATCCAGCAGACGCGTCAGCTCGGCTTCGACCTCATCGAGGAAGGTGTCCACCTCGTCCTCGTTGTAGCCCGTACGGAACCGTGTCGGGCTGAAGACCTTGTTCTGAACGTCCTGCGGTGTCAGCGCCACGTCGCCTCCTCGTGCGGCATCGCCGCTCCCCGAAGAGAGGGCGGTCTGCGGGCAGTCTGCCGTGCCCGCTCTCGCGGTGTGCACATGACCTCGTCACAGCCTCTGCGCATAGCCCTGCAGTATGAAGATCACTATGACGAGCAGCATGAAACCGAGGTCAAGAGCAACGCTACCTACCCGCAACGGCGGAAGGAAACGCCGGATGAAGCGCAGCGGAGGGTCAGTCGCCGTGTACACGATCTCGAAGAACAGGACCAGGGGGCCGCTTGGCTGGAAGGACCTGTTGAGTGTTCGCACCAGGTCGATGATCCACCGGGCGATCAGGAGCAGCAGGTAGGCCGTCAGCACCCAAAAAAGCAGCGTTCCTAGTGTGCTGATGGTGCTCTCTCCCGGGGTAGCGAGGGGAAGCCTCTGGGCGACCCTACCGGACGGTCACGCCCTGACTATGACTGGTTGTAGAACCCACCCTCACGGATGCGTCGCTTGTCCGTCTCGGTGACCTCGACGTTGTGCGGCGAGAGCAGGAAGACCTTGTTGGTCACCTTCTCGATGTCGCCCCGGAGGCCGAAGATCAGCCCTGCGGCGAAGTCGACCAGCCGCTTGGCGTCGACGTCGTCCATCTCGGTGAGGTTCATGATAACGGGCGTGCCGTCACGGAACTCCTCACCGATCTGACGCGCCTCATTGTAGCTGCGCGGCTGGAGCGTCGTGATCCGGTACGGCCGGGGCTCCTCGATGGGCGCGACGCGGCGCATCGGCGTGGGTGCGGACGGTCGCAGATGCTCCACCGGCGGACGTCGCGGCATGGCGACTGGCTCCTCACGTACGTCGAGCCGGCGGACCGACCGGTCTATCGGGACCGGGTCCAGCGTGGTCCGTCGATCGTCCCTGACGGCACCTCGGGCGGCGTCGTGCCCGTCATCGTCATAGTCGTCATCGAGGTAGTCCTCGTCCTCCTCGGCGAGCCCGAGGTAGACCATCGCCCTGCGACCGAGCCCCATGGGCGCGACTCTAAGGGACACCGTGCCGTTCACCGAACAAAGCGGTGCCGATCCGAAGGTGTGTCGCGCCTTCCGCGACCGCGTCTTCAAGATCACCGGACATTCCAGCACTCACCATCGTCGCCGCCGGAAAGTCAGAACGCAACCGCTCGGATACTTCACGCAGCCGCGCAAAGGCGGGCCGGGACGGTGCCCCGCGCGGCGCCACGGCCATCACGCCGGCCAGAACAAGCCCCTCCGCCCGGGCGACGAGCTCGGCGAGCGCCGGCACGTCCGCCGGCAGCGCCCCGCCGCGCGCCGCCCCGCCGGCACCCGCGACAGGCGCGTTCTCCCCACCCGGAAGGGATTTCCGCACTCCGGGCCCAGGCCGCGCCCCGGGCGACGCCTCCTGGTCGAGATTGACCTGAATACAAACAGCAGTGATACAGCCACGCTCTGTAGCCGCTCGGGAAAGGGTCTCGACCAGTCGCGCTCTGTCCACGGACTGCACATAGTGCGCCCAGCCAGTCACGGCTCGGGCCTTGTTCCGCTGAAGCTGGCCGACGTAATGCCAGACCGGCACATCGAGCACGCCAGGTGACCCGAGGGTGGCAGGACCGTCGGCACGTGACGGAAACCATGCCCCCGGCGTGCCGCCGGGGAGGCCCGGATGGCGGATCCGGTCGCCGGGCGCGGGCACGCCGGCCCCGGCCCCGGCCCCGGCGAGGGCCGCGTGGACCGCCGCGGCCTTGGGACCGGCCTCCTGCTCCCGGTTCTCAGCGAAGTGCCGAACCCCAAGAGAGCACAGCGCGACCACATCCTCGAACGGCCGGGTCTTGCTGACCGCGATCAGCGTCAGCGCGTCCGGGTCGCGTCCGGCGGCCCGCGCGGCAGTCACGAGCCTGTCCCGGACGACTGTCAGGCGGGAGCGCAGCCCCTCCACCCGGCGCGCATCCAGCCCGGACACTCAGGCCAACCCGGGCACTCAGGCCAGCCAGGCGAGGCCGGCGAAACGCCCGGTCCGCCCGTCCCGGCGGTACGAGAAAAGATCGTCGGACTCCGCGCTGCACCGGTCGGAGACCGTCACCGCCCCGACGCCGGCCGCCGCAAGCTGGCCACGCAGACCAGCCCGCAGATCAAGCGAGGGAGTACCGGCGCGAGTCGCCGCCGCACTGCCCGGAACGATCCGCTCGACCTCGGAACGCATCAGCGCGGGCACCTCGTAGCAGTGCGCGCAGATCGCGGGCCCGAGGGTGACCCTGAGGGCGCCACGGTCCACGCCCAGCTCGTCGAAGGCCGCCAGCGTGGCTGCGAGGACACCCGAAGCCATCCCCTGGCGCCCGGCGTGGGCCACGCCGACAGCGGCCGGCGACTCGAACATCACCGGCACGCAGTCGGCCACCAGGACGGCGAGGGCCACCCCGGCCACGTCCGTCACCATCGCGTCGGCCTCCGGCGGCGGGCCAGCCTCGCGAACGAGGCTGACCTGCGCGCCGTGCACCTGCCGCATGAACTGGACCGGCCGACCGACGCGGGACGCGACCAGCCGCCGGTTCTCGGCGACGGCGGCCGGCTCGTCACCGACGTGGTCGCCCAGGTTCAGCCCTGTGTACGGCGGTCCGCTCGTTCCACCGCCACGCGAGGTCACCAGAACGGGCACGGCCGGCTACTTCAGGAAGTCCGGGACGTCCAGCTCGTCATCGTCGGCCACAGGACGCACCGGGCGGCGTGGCGGGTAGTTCGGGCGCGGGCCCGACCGGGCCGCCTCGGCCCGCTGGGCCGCGGCGACAGCGGCCGGCCCGGGCTCCTGCCCGCCGGCCATGCCGGCACCGCCCACACCCGCCGGGCCGCCGCCGCTCGGCGGAGCACCGTGGGCGAAGCCGGGCCGGGGCGGCATGCCCGACGCCGTGGCCGGCGCGGCGACGCCTGGCTGGCCCGCGGGAGCGCCGGCCGCGGCCGGCGGCCGGGCGAACCCAGCGTCGGCACCCGGACCGGGGTACTCCCGGCGCGGCGGCCCGCCGGCAGGCCGCTGGTCGCCGGCGCCACCCGGCTGGCCCCCACCCCCGGCCGGGGCCGCGGGGCGACCGTCCGGCAGCGGTTCCGGCACGTAGTGGCCGGCGGACCCGCCGGACGGCGGCTGGTAGGTGGAGTGAGCCGGCGCGGGCCGCGCAGCCACGGGCATACCCGGAATGGGCGGTAGCACGGTGGTGCTCGGCGCCGCGGTCTGCGGCGACTGACCCGGGCCCTGACCCGGACCCTGGCCCGGGCCGGAGTCAGGCGCACCCGGCTGCGGCGGCCCCGTCGGCCCCGTACCGCCGGGGCCTGGTGGGCGCCGTTGGTTGGCCAGCGTTCGGGTACGCCGGTCCTGGACGGTGTCGAAGCCGGCGGCGATCACCGTGACCCGGACCTCGTCACCGAGCGCGTCGTCGATCACCGCACCGAAGATGATGTTCGCCTCGGGGTGCGCCGCGTCGGCGACCAGTTCCGCGGCGGCGTTGATCTCGAACAGGCCCAGGTCGGACCCGCCGGAGATGTTCAGCAGGACGCCCTGGGCGCCGTCCATGCTGGCCTCGAGCAGGGGTGAGGCAATGGCCTGCTCGGCGGCGACGGTCGCCCGGTCGTCGCCGCGGGCCCGCCCGATACCCATGAGGGCGCTGCCCGCATGGGACATGACGGTCTTGACGTCGGCGAAGTCCAGGTTGATCAGACCGGGAGTGGTGATCAGGTCGGTGATGCCCTGGACACCGGAGAGCAGTACCTGGTCGGCACTGCGGAAGGCGTCCAGGACGCTGATGTCGCGATCGGTCATCGCGAGCAGGCGGTCGTTCGGGATAACGATGAGGGTGTCGACCTCGTTGCGCAGAGTGTCGATACCCGTATCGGCCTGGGTGGCGCGGCGGCGGCCTTCGAAGGTGAACGGACGGGTCACGACGCCGATCGTCAGCGCGCCGAGCGACCGCGCCACGTTGGCGACCACGGGGGCGCCGCCGGTACCGGTGCCACCGCCCTCGCCAGCCGTGACGAAGACCATGTCGGCCCCCTTGAGGACCTCCTCGATCTCCTCGCGGTGGTCCTCTGCGGCCTGCCGACCCACTTCGGGGTCGGCGCCGGCGCCGAGGCCCCGGGTGAGTTCACGGCCGACGTCGAGCTTGACGTCGGCATCGCTCATCAACAGCGCCTGGGCGTCAGTGTTGATGGCGATGAACTCGACACCCTTGAGCCCGACTTCGATCATCCGGTTGACGGCGTTAACGCCGCCTCCGCCTATCCCGACGACCTTGATGACCGCGAGATAGTTCTGGGGGGCTGCCATGCGGTGTCGGTCCTCCAGCGGCGTCGGGTGGGCAGGCAGGGGGCTCCCCGGCTCCGGAGCCCGCGGCCTCTGGAGGCCGATGGAGCGGGGAAGCAGCCGAGCAGCCTCAACCTTCACCGTCAGCTAGACGGTTACAGTTATGTCAACTTCCGACTGTGGATCGGACAGTAGGCACGGCTTCGGCAGTGGTCAAGGACGCTGTCGGCGCGTCACACCATTGGGATTCACGTCCCCTTCGTCACACCGGTCCCAGCTCGCCCGGGCGCCTTCGCACAGGCCCGGCCGGGTGGTGTGTACTGCGTGGCGTGACCGGTCAGAACTCCGCGGACCCGCCCGCCGTGACGACCCCGCGGCCGGCCCCGGCCGGCCCCTCGACCGAACCCCCCGCGGTCCGCTCCGCGGAGCCGGCCGCCAGCCCCGTTCCCAGCCAGGGCTCCGGCCCGGGCACGAGTCCTGGCGCAGGCCCGGGCCCTGGTGCGAGCCCGGACCCTGGTGCGAGCCCGGACCCTGGTGCGAGCCCGGGCCCTGATGCGAGCCCGGACCCCGCTGCCCACGGTGCCGGCAGGCACGGGAGGCGCGTGCACTTCCTCGGTATCGGCGGCTCGGGCCTGTCGCCACTCGCCCGGATTCACCTGGCCGGCGGCGGTCTGGCCTCCGGCAGCGACCAGGAGGACTCGCCGCGGATCACCGCGCTGCGGGCGCTGGGCGTCCCGGTGCGCGTCGGCCCGTCCGCCGGCCCGGCGGCGCTCGCCGCGGAGCTGAGCGGAGCCGAGGTGGTCGTGGCCTCGAGCGCCCTGCGTGACGACCACCCCGAGGTTGTCGCCGCCCGCGCGCTGGGCATCCCCGTGCGGCGCCGCGCCGACTGGCTGCCGGAGCTGACCGCCGCCTACCGGCTGGTCGCGGTCGCCGGCTCGCACGGCAAGACCACGACAGCCGCCATGCTCACTCTGGTACTGCGGGCCGGCGGGTTGGACCCCACCGCCGTGATCGGGGCCGAGGTGGCCCAGCTGGGCGGCAGCGCCGTCACCGGGACGAGTGACGTGTTCGTCCTGGAGGCCGACGAGTACGGCGGTGCGTTCGCCGGTCTGGACCCCGAGCTCGCCATCATCACCAACGTCGAGTGGGAGCATCCCGACCTCTTCCCCGACGAGGCCTCCGTCCAGGCCGTGTTCACCGACTTCGCGGCCCGGGTCCGCCCGGGCGGGCGGCTCGTCGTCTGCGGCGACCACCCGGGCGTCGTCGCCGTGCTCGACCGGCTCGGCCGGCGTACCGGCCAGGGCGTTGAGGGCGGCGCGGGCGGCGCGGCGGGCCGAGCCCGGGTGGTGGACTACGGCTTCGAGGCCGGGCGGACCTGGCGGGCGGCGGGCTACACCCCCCGTCCGGGCGGGGGGTCGGTGTCGACCGTGCTGCGTGCCGGCGCCCCGGTGGGGCAGCTGTCGCTGGCGCTTCCCGGCCCGCACGTCGCCCTCAACGCCCTCGCCGCCCTCGCCACCGCCGTGGAGCTCGGCGTGCCGCCAGGCCGGGCGCTGGAGGCCCTGGCGACGTACACGGGTGCCGCGCGGCGGTTCGACACCATCGGGCGGGCGGTCACGCCGGCCGGCACCCCGGTCGAGATCGTCGACGACTACGCCCACCACCCGACGGAGATCCGCGCCACCCTGCGGGCGGCCCGCGACCGGGCGGCCGGGCGGCCGGTCTGGGCGGTGGCGCAGCCCCACACGTTCAGCCGCCTGGCGGCGCTGCTGGACGACTTCGCGACGTCCTTCGGCGACGCCGACCGCGTCTACGTGACCGACATCTACGCGGCGCGTGAGACCGACGACCTCGGCCTGCACGCGGCCGACCTGACGGCGAGGATCAGCGAGCCGGCGGACACCGGCTACGTGCCGTGGCCGGACCTGCCCGCCCGGCTGCTCGCGGACCTGGACGCCGCGGCGGGTGACGCGCCCGGCGGCGTCCTGCTCCTCACTCTCGGGGCGGGCACGGTCACCACGGTGGGTCCCGGCCTGCTCGACCGGCTCGCGCGGCCCGCCGGAGCAGCCCATTCGGGAGGCAGCGGGACAGAGTCCCAGGACGCGACCGGCCTGCCGGCCTGACCCTGCGGAGCGCCTCCCCGCGTCAATGGTTGACTGCGCCGCGTGACGTTCACAGGTGAGCGGGCGTGTGCCAGCCCTCCCGGCAGCCCGACGGCGAAGGTGAGGACCCGACGATGACCGAGACGCGTGACGCGCAGAGCCGCGGATTCGACTTCCGGGTGGTCAACCAGGCGGTGATCACCGAGTACCGGGCCACCGGCGGGAAGCTGGAGAAGACCCTGGCCGGTTCACGGCTCCTGCTGCTGACCACCGTCGGCGAGCGCACCGGCCGCGGGCACACCACTCCGCTGGGCTATGTCGTGGACGAACCGGCGAGCGTGGGCGAACCGACGAGCGTGGGCGAACCGACGAGCGTGGGCGAACCGGCAGTCGAGGGCGGATCGGAAGCCGAGGACGGATCGGAAGCCGTCGACGAACCGGAGGCCGGGCGTCGTCTCGTCGTCTACGCCTCGAACATGGCGGCCGCGGAGCACCCGCAGTGGTACCGCAACCTGCTGGCGCAGCCGAAGGTCACGGTCGAGCTCGAGGCCGACCGGTTCGACGCCGAGGCGGCCACCGCCACCGGACCGGAACGCGAGCGTCTCTACGCGGCGCTGGTCGAGGGCATGCCGGGGCTGCGCACCCACCGGGACCAGGCGACCAGGGAGATCCCCGTCGTCGTCCTGACCCGGCTCCCCTGAGCGGGGTGGCCGCGGCTGCGCCGGCGGCATCGGCCACCACCACGCGGCGAGCGGCACCGGCTAGCCGGCGCGGCCCGCCAGCAGACGCAGCAGCTCGGGGCCGATCTGCGTCACATCGCCCGCACCGAGGGTGAGGACGAGGTCGCCCGGGGCGGCCCGGTCGAGCAGGACGCCGGGAACCGCGGACCACGACGGTTCGTAGACGACCTCGGCCGCCCCGCCCCGGGCGGCCGACGCGACCCGGGCACCGCCCGCGCCGGGCTCGGGCCGCTGGGCACCGCCGTAGACGTCCATCACCACCACCACGTCGGCGGGCCGCAGCGCGGCGCCGAAGTCCTCCGCGAGCAGCGCCGTGCGACTGTAGAGGTGCGGCTGGAAGGCGACCACGACCCGGCCGCCGCCGGCCAGCGCCCGCGCGGTGGCGATCGCCGCGGCGACCCGGTCGGGGTGGTTGGCGTAGTCGTCGACGACCCGCACCCCGCGGGCCGACCCCAGTGGCTCGAACCGGCGCCGGACCCCGGCGAACGAGGCCAGGCCCGTCAGCAGGCCCTCCGGCCGGGCGCCGAGCGCGAGCCCGGCCGCGAGCGCCGCCGCGCCGTCGAGGAGATGGTGGCGGCCGGGGACCCTGAGCACCATCCGGCCGAGCGGGACGCCGTGCGCCACGACCTGGGCGCTGGTCCGGGTGGGCGAGATCTCCACGGCGGAGAGCCGGACGTCCGCCGACGGGTCGAAGCCGTACCCGATCAGCCAGGACGGCCGCTGCACAGCCCCGTCGCCGGGCGCGCGGGCCGCGGCGGCGTCACGGGCGGCCTCGGTGGCGAGGGCCCAGCCGGCCTCGTCGTCCACACAGGCGACCAGGAACCCGGCGGGTTCGATCCGGTGCAGGAAGGTCGCGAACGACGCCCGCAGGGCGGGCACCGTCCGGTAGTAGTCGAGATGTTCGGGGGCCACCCCGGTCAGCACCGCGCCGTGTGGCTGGAGCTGCCAGAAGGCCGCGCCCTCCTCCTCGGCCTCCACGACCATCAGGTCGGAGCTGCCCGCGTGGGTGTGCGAACCGGCCTCGCCCGGGTCCCCGCCGACCGCGAAGGTGAGGTCCTCCCCGCCGGCCTGCAGCGCGGCGGTCAGCATCATCGCCACCGTCGTCTTGCCGTGGGAACCGGCGACCGCCACCCCGCGGTGCCCCTGCATGAGCCCCGCCAGCGCCGCGGACCGGGTCAGGATCCGAAGTTCGCGCCGCTGCGCCTCGGCGAGCTGGGGGTCGTCGAGACGCACCGCGGGTGCGACGACGACCAGCTCCACACCGTCGAACCGGGCCGGGTCGACGGCGGCCGGATCGCGGCCGACGGTGATGGGGATCCCCAGCGCACGCAACGTCGCCAACTGGCGGGACTCGACCGCGTCACTGCCGGACACCACCGCGCCCCGGGCGACCAGCAGCCGGGCGAGGCCACTCATGGCCACCCCGCCGATGCCGACGAGATGTACCCGCCGCCAGCCGTCGGGGAGATCTCGCGCCACCACGCCGCGGCCCTCAGCCTGCCGCGTGCCGCGGTCCGGCGTGCCGGCGGCCCGCCTCCGCCTGCCTGATCATGGCGACGATCGCGCGGGCGGCGTCCGGGTGGCCGGTGCCCGCGCAGGCGGCGGACATCTTCGCCAGCCGCTCGGATGAGGTGAGCACCGGGAGCAGGTTGGCGGTCAGCCACCCGGGGCTGAGCTCGGCGTCCTCGACCAGCAGGCCGCCGCCCGCCTCGACCGTCGGCAGCGCGTTACGGCGCTGCTCTCCGTTGCCGTGTGGCAGCGGGACGTACACGGCCGGCAGCCCGACCGCCGCGAGCTCGGCGCAGGTCATCGCGCCGGAGCGGCACAGACTCATGTCGGCGGCGGCGTAGGCGGACGGAATGTGGTCCAGGTAGGGCACCACCCGGTACGGCGCCGGCAGGCCCGGTGGCAGCGCGGCGACCACCTCGTCGTAGTTCTTGGGCCCCGCCGCGTGCAGGACCTGGACCCCGGCCGCGGTCAGCTCCCGTGCCGCCCCGGTGAGCACGGTGTTGAGCGAGCGGGCGCCCTGCGAGCCGCCGAACACCAGCAGCGTCGCCCGGTACGGATCCAGGCCGTAACGGGCCCGCGCCGCGCGGGCCGCCGGCGCCGAACGGTCCAGGGTGAGGATCTCCGCACGCAGCGGGATGCCGGTCAGCGTGCCGCCCCGCAGCGGGGTGGCCGGGTAGGAGGTGGCGACGAACGGCGTGAGCCGCGCGCCGAGCCGGTTCGCGAGCCCCGGCAGCGGGTTCGCCTCGTGCACCACGATCGGCAGCCGCAGCCGGCGGGCCGCCAGGTAGGCGGGCACCGAGACATAGCCACCGAAGCCGACGACGACGTCGGCGCGGACGTCCCGCGCCGCCGCGCGCGCCGCCGACACCGCGGCGAGCAGCCGGTTCGGCACCGTCAGCAGGGCCGGGGTCGGACGCCTGGGCATCGGCACCTTCGGCACCGTCGCCAGCTCGTACCCGCGGGCGGGGACGAGCTTCGCCTCCAGGCCCGTCTCGGTACCGAGCAGGGTCACCCGGATCCGGGGCTCGTCCGCGCGCAGCGCGTCAGCCACCGCGAGGGCTGGTTCCACGTGGCCGGCAGTTCCGCCGCCGGCGAGCAGCACACTTCGCAACATCGGCCCTGACGATTCCACATCGGCACCGCCCACACGCAACATGGTCGCCCGAGAGCGTCGGCGCGCCGAGACCGTTGGCGTGCTGAGACCGGCGGCGTGCCGAGACCGGCGGCGTGCCGAGACCGGCGTCAGCCGGCGTCGAGCGCGGCGCCTCCGGCCCCGGCAGCCGCGGGCCCCTCGCCCGTCGCGGCGGTCGCGCCGCGCGCGGCGGGTTCGGCCCGGCGGCGGCGCAGCCAGCGGCCCGTCCGGCCGGCGCGGCGGGCCTCCGCGCGGGCGGCCAGATAGCTGGCGGCGTCCGGCTCGCAGCGTGCGAAGGCCAGCAGCATGCCGAGCGCGCCCATGGTCGGCAGCAGCGCCGAGCCGCCGAACGACACCAGCGGCAGTGTGACCCCGGTGATCGGCAGCAGGCCGACGACGGCACCCATGTTCACCACGGCCTGCGCGACGAGCCAGGCGGTCACCCCCGCGGCGGCGAGCCGGATGAACAGGTCGTCGGTGCGGTGCGCGATGCGCAGGCCAGCGTAGCCCAGCACCCCGAACAGGCCCACCGTCACCAGGCTGCCCAGCAGGCCCAGCTCCTCCCCGATGATCGCGAGGATGAAGTCCGTGTGCACGGCGGGCAGCAGGTCGGGCCACTTCTCCTTGGAGGCGCCCAGCCCCTCACCCCACCAGCCGCCCGAGGACAGCGCGTAGATGCCCTGGACCGCCTGGAACCCCGTGTTGTCCGGGTCGGCGAACGGATCCCGGAACGACATCAGCCGTTCCAGCCGGTAGGACGCGCTGACCGCGAGGATGGTGGCGCAGAGGACCATGCCGCCGAGCAGGCTGGCGTAGATCCGCAGCGGGGTGCCGATCACCCACAGCACCGCCAGTGGCACCACCGTCACGCAGATGGCCCCGCCCAGGTCGGGCTCGAGCATGAGCAGCAGGTCGACGAACAGGAAGCCGGGCACCACCGGGATGACCAGGTGCTTCCAGTCCACCAGCAGCCGGCGCTTGCGGACCAGCACGTCGGAGCACCACAGCAGCAGCGAGATCTTGGCGAACTCGCTCGGCTGCAGCGTGTACGGGCCGATCGGGATCCACTGCCGGGCGCCGTTCTCGACGTGCCCGATGCCGGGGACGAGCACCGCCAGCAGCAGCACCAGCGTGATGCCGAGCAGCGGGTACGCCGCCGCCCGGAAGACCCGCACCGGCAGCCGGCTGGCGATCATCAACAGCGGGAGACCGATCGCCGCCCAGGTCGCCTGGCGCAGGAAGAGCGTGTAGGACGAGCCGAAGTCCTGGAACGACCGCACGCTGGACGCCGACAGCACCATGACCAGGCCGAGGAGCAGCAGCAGGCCGGCCGAGGAGAGCAGCAGGTAGTAGGAGGCCATCGGGCGGTCGAGGATCGGGGTCCGGGGATCGCTGGCCCAGGCCTGGCCGGCACCGTCCGGGCCGGCACTGCTCTGGCCGGCACTGCTCTGGCCGGCTCCGGACCGGTCGGCTTCGTCCTTCCCCGCCGCACCCGCCGCACGAGCCGCGCCAGTCGCCCGGCTGCTGGCGCCCGCGCGTTTCGCCGCACCGGTGCCGGCCGCCGCGCCGCGCGCTCCGGTGCCGGGCGGCGCGGGGGTGGCGCCCGCGGCGGCGGCCGACGGGACGGGGGTCGCCGCGGCCCCCGCCGTGGCTCCGCTGGGGACCTTGTGTGGTCCGGTGGTCCGCGCGCCGGTCATGCGCTCTCTCCGCTCCCCATCCCCGGCGCGTCGGTGGGGACGGGTCCCGCCTGCCGGTCAGCCTCCCCGCACCCGCACGGCCGCGGCGAACAGGTCACCGCGCTCCGCGTAGTCACGGAACATGTCCATCGAGGCAGCCGCCGGCGCGAGCAGCACCGTGTCGCCCGGTACCGCGAGCTTGGTGGCGGCCTCCACCGCATCGTCCATGCTGCCGGCGCGTTCTACGGGGACATCGGGGGCGTGTCGGGCGAGAGCGGCCGCGATCTCATCGGCGCACCGGCCCATCAGCACCACCGCACGCAGGCCGCTGCGGGCCCTGACCACCAGATCGTCGAATTCCAGGCCCTTGTTCAGGCCACCGGCGACCCACACCACCGAGGGGTACGCGCACAGCGACGCCGCGGCCGCGTGCGGGTTGGTGGCCTTGCTGTCGTCGACGTAGCGGACGCCGGCGAGGCGGCCGACCGTGACATTGCGGTGGGCGCCGGGCCGGAACATCGCCAGCGCGGCGCCGATGGCCGCGGGATCCACCCCGTCGGCGCGGGCCAGCGCGGCCGCGGCCAGCGCGTTGGAGATGTTGTGTGGGCCCAGGTCGGCGCCGACCGCCGGCGCCGGGCCGGCGCCGAACCCGGGCGCCCCGGCCCCCCGCCGCCCGCCCGGACCGGACCCGGCCGAGCCGCTGGTGCCGCCTGGGCCGCCCGCGGCCCGCGGCCCGGAGTTGCGCCCCGGGGAGTGGCCGGCCGCGCCGAGATCGGCGACCGCGATGAGACGTCCGCCGGAGAAGGCCCGGTCGACGAGGTAGCCGTCGACGACGGTGAGATCGGGGCGGGGGTCGCCGTCGGGGTCCAGGCCGAAGGTCACCTGCCGGCCGGGTGCCCGCGCCAGCAGCGCCAGGCTGGCGGGGTCGTCGGCGTTGCCGACCGCCACGGTCTGCGGGGCCGCCCAGATCCGGGCCTTGGCCTGCGCGTAGGCCTCGGCGCCGCCGTGCCAGTCGAGGTGGTCGGGGGCGACGTTGAGGATCGCCGCGGCGTGCGGCGCGACCGTCGTCGTGTAGTGGAGCTGGAAGCTGGACAGCTCGACGGCGAGCACGTCGTAGGGCGGGCGGGCGCCGACCGCCGTCACGATCGGCGTGCCGATGTTGCCGGCGGTCGTGGCGCGCCGGCCACCGGACAGGAGCATCGCACCGAGCATCTCGGTGGTGGTGGTCTTGCCGTTGGTGCCGGTGACCGCGAGCCACCGGGACAGCCCGCGCCAGTGCCAGGCGAGCTCCACCTCCCCCCACACCGGCACGCCGGCGGCCCCGGCGGCCCGCAGCAGCGGCGTGGTGGGCGGCACCCCCGGCGAGGTCACGACCAGCGAGGCCGGTCCGGCCTCGGCGGGGAGGCCGCCGAGGCGCACCTCGATCCCGCTGGACCGCAGCCGCTCGGCGGCGGCGCGCTGGGCGGGGCCGTCGGCCGCGTCGACCACGAGCACGCGGGCGCCGCGGGCCGCCAGGGCGTCCGCCGCCGCGGCGCCCGACGTCCCGACCCCGACCACCAGGACGTCCGTCCCGGACAGCGCGGACGAGTCGGCCGGGTCGTGCCGGGCCTCGGACGTGATCATCGTCAACCGCCCCCGTGGGAGAGATACTCGGCGTAGAACAGGCCCAGCCCGAACGCGACGGCCAGGCCGGAGACGATCCAGAACCTGATGATCACCGTCGTCTCGGGCCATTCGGCGAGTTCGAAGTGATGGTGGATGGGCGCCATGTTGAACACCCGCCGTCTGGTCGCCTTGAAGAACGCCACCTGGATCATCACCGACAGGGTCTCGATCACGAACAGGCCACCGAGCACGAACAGCAGCAGCTCGGTACGGCTGACGATGGCGATGCTGGCGAAGGCCCCGCCGAGCGCGAGGGAGCCGGTGTCACCCATGAAGATCTTCGCCGGGCTGGCGTTCCACCACAGGAAGCCGAAACAGGCTCCCATCGCGGCCGCGGAGACCAGCGCGACGTCGAGCGGGTCGCGGACGTAGTAGCAGCCCTGGGTCAGGGCCCCGGCCTCGCAGACGTTGCCGAACTGCCAGAACGAGATCACGACGTAGGCACCGAACACCATCGCCGAGGTCCCGGCCGCCAGCCCGTCCAGGCCGTCGGTGAGGTTCACCGCGTTCGAGGTCGCGGCGATGATGATCCAGGCCAGCAGCGGGAAGCCGATCAGCCCGATCGAGAACCCGGTGTCGCGCACCACCGAGATGAACGTCGAGCCGGGCAGCAGCCCCGCGTCGTTCTTGAACCGCACGGCCAGCAGGCCGAAGGCCAGCGCGACGGCGGCCTGGCCGGCGAACTTCGTCCGCGCGGTCAGCCCGAGGCTGCGCTGTTTGCGGATCTTGATGTAGTCGTCCAGGAAGCCCACCAGGCCCAGGCCGGTCATCACCATCAGCACCAGCAGCCCGGAGGCGGTGAACCCGATCCCGGTCACCAGGTGCGAGACGAAGTAGCCGGCCAGCGTGGCGACGATGATGACGGTGCCGCCCATCGTGGGCGTCCCGCGCTTGGTCAGGTGGCTCGACGGGCCGTCCTCGCGGATCTCCTGCCCGTAGCCCTGCCGCCGGAAGAAACGGATCACCGACGGAGTGCCCAGCAGGGAGATGACCAGCGCGACCAGTGCGGCGAAGAGAACGCCTCTCACCCGAGCGTCACCCGCGCGTGCCAGGTTCGCCGGAGTGTCCCACCGTGTTCCACGTGTACTAGGTCCCCTCGATCGCGGCGCCCGGGACGCCGTCCCGCCGGCCCTCACGGCCGGCACCACCACCCGCGGCGAGACCCGCGGCCACCCTTTCGAGCCCGAACGACCGGCTCGCCTTCACCAGAACGACATCACCGCCGCGGACCCGCCCGGCCAGATGGGCCACCGCCTCCTCGACACCGGGCACCCAGGCCGACTCCCCCCGCCAGCCGGCCGTTCCGGCAGCGGCATCGTGCACCCCCCGTGCTCCGGGCCCGACCGCGACCAGCCGGGGCACACCGAGCTCGGCGACGAGGCTCCCGAGGGAGCGGTGCGCCTCGTCCGCCGCGGCACCCAGCTCCCCCATCGGGCCCAGCACCGCCCAGGCGCGACCCCCGCCGCGAATGTCGAGGAGGGCGGTCAGCGCCGCCCGCATCGACTCCGGGTTCGCGTTGTAGGCGTCGTTCAGCACGACCACACCGTCCGGCGTGGTCGTCACCTCCATCCGCCACCGGCTGCGCGGGCGGGCCCGTTCCAGGGCCGCCGCCGCGTCCGCCGGCGCGAGGCCGAGGCCGATCGCCACCGCCGCCGCGGCCAGCGCGTTCGGGACCTGGTGCGCGCCGACGAGGCCCAGCCGCACGCGGTGGCGCTCACCACCGGCGAGCAGGTCGAACGCGGCCCGCCCGGTTCCGTCCACCTCGGTCCGCCCGGCGCGGACGTCCGCCCCGGCGCTGGTCCCGAACGTGACCACCGCGGCGCGGGCGCGGGCCGCCATCGGTGCGACGAGCGGATCGTCCGCGTTGAGCACGACCAGGGTGCCGGCCGCCTCGGCCAGCTCCCCCTTCGCCACCGCGATGCCACGCCGGCCGTCGGCGTACTCGCCGACATGCGCCGACCCGACATTGAGCACCAGCCCGACCTGCGGACGGGCCAGCGCGCACAGTGCGGCGATGTGCCCGATGCCGCGGGCGCCCATCTCCAGCACCACGAAGCGGGTGTCGGCCTCGGTGCGCAGCATGGTCAGCGGCAGGCCGATCTCGTTGTTGAACGAGCCCTCGGCCGCGACCGTCGGACCGAGGCCGGCCAGCAGGTCGGCCAGCAGGTCCTTGGTGGTCGTCTTGCCCGCCGAGCCGGTCACGCCGATGACGGTGGCCGGCGCGAGGTCACGCACCCGGGACGCGAGCGCCGCCAGCGCCGCCGCCGGGTCGGCGACGACGACCGCGGGCACGCCCGTCTCCCGGCCGGCCAGCACCGCCGCGGCGCCCGCTTCCCGCGCGGCGGCGGCGAAGTCGTGCCCGTCGACCCGCTCACCGAGCAGGGCGACGAACAGGGCGCCCGGCACGACGTGGCGGGAGTCGATCACCACGCGGGTGACCGGGGCCGCCGGGTCCGCGCCGCCGGCGAGCCGGCCGCCGGTCGCCGCGGCGACGTCCGCCAGGCTCAGCGCGATCATCGGTCGGCCGCCGACCGAAGCGCCGCGGCCAGCACCTCGCGGTCGTCGAACGGGGTCACCACGCCGGCGACGTCCTGCCCGCTCTCGTGGCCCTTGCCGGCGACCACGACGGCGTCGGCCGGCCCGGCCTCGGCGACGGCCAGCGCGATCGCCGCCGCCCGGTCGGGCTCCACGACGAACCGACCGGGCCCGCCGCCGGCACCGGCGGGCACGCCGCGGGCGCCGGCGACGATCTGGTCGAGGATCAGCGCTGGGTCCTCGGACCGCGGGTTGTCGTTGGTGAAGACCGACAGGTCCGCGAGCCGGGCGGCGGCGGCGCCCATCAGCGGCCGCTTGGCGCGGTCACGGTCCCCGCCGCAGCCGAGGACGATGATGACCCGCCCGGTCACCAGCGGCCGCACCGCGGCCAGCAGGGTGGCGACCGCGTCGGGGGTGTGCGCGTAGTCGACGAGGGCGAGGAACGGCTGGCCACCGTCCACCCGCTCCATCCGGCCGGGGACACCGGTCAGCGCCGAGATCCCCTCGGCGGCGGCTTCCAGCGGGACCCCGGTGGCGCTCAGCAGCGCCAGCGCGGTCAGCGCGTTCGCCGCGTTGAACCGGCCGGGCAGGGCCAGTGAGACGTCCGCCTTCGCGCCGTCCGGGCCGAGAGCCCGGAACACCGTGCCGGCCGGGCCGGCGACGACGTCCTCGGGCCACCAGTCGGCCTGGTTGCCGGCGACCGAACAGGTCCGCGCGTCGGGGCGCGAGGCCGCCAGCCGGCGCCCCCACTCGTCGTCGACGCAGATCACGGCGGCCGCGCTGCGGTCGGAGTCGAACAGCGCCGCCTTCGCGGCGAAGTAGTCCTCCATCGTCGGATGGAAGTCGAGATGGTCCTGGCTGAGGTTCGTGAACGCCGCGCCGGCGAAGCGCAGCGCGTCGACCCGGTGCTGGGCCAGGGCGTGGCTGGAGACCTCCATCGCCGCCGCGGTCACCCCGCGCTCGATCATCGTCGCGAGCAGGGCCTGCAGGTCCGGCGACTCGGGGGTGGTGCGCACCGCCGGAACCGCCGCCCCGGCGACGCGGGTCTGCACCGTGCCGAGCAGGCCGGTGGTGTGGCCGGCGGCGCGCAGGCCCGCCTCCAGCAGGAAGGCGGTGGTGGTCTTGCCGTTCGTGCCGGTGACCCCGAGGAGCGTGAGGGTGTCCGAGGGCCGGCCGTAGATCCAGGCGGCGACCGGCGCCAGGTCACGGCGCGGGTCGTCGGTGGCGATCACCGGCACGCCGAGGCCGCGGCCCGCCAGCCGGGCCGCGCCCGCCGGGTCGGTCAGCACGGCGACGGCGCCGGCCGCGACGGCGGCCTGGGCGAAGTCCGCGCCGTGCGCGTGCGCGCCGGGCAGGGCCGCGTACAGGTCACCGGGCAGCACCGCGCGGGAGTCGTGGGTGACGCCGCTGAGCAGGACGGACAGGCCCGCCGGGGCCGCCGGGGCGGCCTGGCCGAGCCGGCCGGGCGGGCGGGGGATGCTGGACGGGCCGGGCAGGCCGGCCGCGACAGCGACTGGGCTGGGGCGCAGGACACCAGGCAGCTCGCTGAGCGACCGCGGCGAGAGGGCTGCCGGACGTAGTGCCGGGGTGGTCACGGAGACGACCTTAGTGGGAGGCAGGTCGGGGGATCCGCACGGGCGTCGCCGACGCCGCTGGTCCCCCGGGACGATCCGGCCGTCTCCGGACAGCCTGCCCCGAACCGGGCGGTGCGCCTCGCGGCCCGCGGGGCACTCAGCGGTCCAGGTCGAGGACCAGTGAATCCGGCCGCGTCCCCGGCGGCGGCACGCCCAGGGTGGTGAGGGCGAACTTCATCACCTCGGCGAAGACCGGCGCGGCGACCTGCCCGCCGTAGTAGCGCGTACGCGGGTTGTCGAGGACGACCTCGACCACGACCTGCGGGTCGTCCGCCGGCGCGAAGCCGACGAAGGACGACACGTACCCGTCGTAGCGCTCGCTGACCGGGTCGTACCGCGTGGCGGTGCCGGTCTTGCCGGCCACCCGGTACCCGGCGACCTCGGCGAGCGGGGCGGTGCCGTCCTCGGTCGCGACCTCCTCGAGCATGCGGGTCAGTGTGGCCGCCGTCTCCGGCGAGACCACCCGCCGCTCGGGCTCGTGTGCCGTCTCCTGCTCCTCCCCGTCCGGGCTGATGACGGCGTCCACCAGGCGGGGGGCGACACGCATGCCGCCGTTGGCCACCGTGGCGTACACCGAGGCCATCTGCAGGGCGGTGGCGGACATCCCCTGGCCGTAGGCGATGGTCGCCGCCTGGCTCTCGGACCACTCCGAGGCCGAGGTCAGCGCGCCCGCCGTCTCGCCCGGGAAGTCGAGCTCGGTGACCGCACCGAGCCCGAACGCCCGCATCATCTCCTCCAGGCGCTGGTTCCCGACCTTCTCCGCGATGAGCACCGTGCCGATGTTGCTGGAGCGGGCGAGCACGCCGGCCGCGGTGAGGTGCTCCGTCCCGTGCGGCTCCGAGTCGGTGATGGTGTACCGGCCGCGCTCGATGGACGGCGGCACCGTGATCGGCGTCATCGCGTCGATCAGGCCCCGGTCGAGCGCCGCGGCCATCGTGATGACCTTGTTGACGCTGCCGGGCTCGAACGCCTGCCCGGTGGAGCGGTTCCCGATCGCGTCCAGGTCCCGTTCGGTGATGTTGTTCGGGTCGAACTGCGGGGCGTCGGCCATCGCCAGCAGCTCGCCGGTCCTCGGCTTCATCACCACGATGGTCCCGCCGTCGGCCTCGTAGGTGCGGACCGCCTCCGCGAGCTCTCTCTGGGCCTGCCACTGGATGTCGTTGTCGATGGTCAGCCGCAGCGTCGAGCCGTCGAGCGGCTCCTTCTCCATGCTCTGCGCCGAGGGGATCTCCCGGCCGGACGGGTCGGCCTCGATCTGGCGCCGGCCGTCCGTGCCGCGCAGCACGCTGTCGTAGGCCTGCTCCAGCCCGGCGCGGCCCACGATCGCGTCCTTGTCCCCGTAGTTGGTGAAGCCGACGAAGTTCGCGCCGAGCTCCCGCAGGGAGTACCAGCGGCCCCGCTCCTCCAGCACCCCGATGCCGTGCAGATCGAGCTCGGTCACCTCCTCGCCCACCGACCGATCCAGGCCCCGGTCCAGGTAGACGAAGCGCTTCTTCGCGTTGGCCGTCATCCGCGAACGCAGCTCGTTCTCGGACTTCCCGAGTACCGGGGCCAGCCGGCGCGCGGCATCGCCGATCTGGCTGGGAGTCATCAGCAGCGGGTCGGCGTAGACCGCCCGCTGCTCGATGTCATGCGCGAGGCGGCCGCCGCGCCGGTCGATGATCATGCCTCGGTCCGCCGGCAGCACGGACCTGTGTCGCAGCTGCTCCTCGGCCTGCTCGGCATAGGTGGAGGAGGCGAAGCCCTGCAGCTGCGCGAGCCGAGCGGCGATCACGACCAGCACGGCCACCATCAGGACGACGGCGACCCGCACCCGGCGGCGGGGGCTCGCGAGGACGAACGGCCGTGGTGTACGCGCCGCCGCCCCGCCCAGACCGCGCCGCGCCGCGCCGGCCCGTGCCCGCGGCGGCCCCCCGCGCGACGGCTGGGCCCGGCGGGCCGGATGGACCCGTACCGGTTCCGTCCGGCTCGCGGTTGCGCGGGTCGGGTTCCGCGGCACCGCCGCGCCACGCTGCGCCCCGGCACGGGCGGTACCACCGCGGGTCGTACCACCGCGGGTCGTGCCAGCGCGGGTCGTGCCAGCGCGGGGAGTACCGGCCCGGGCGGTGCCGGCCCGCGGCGCCGCACCGTGGGAAGTCACGCGGGAGATGTCGTTACGGGAGTTCGCGGCGGCATCGCGTGACGTTCCACCGCGTGACGCCGTGGTACGCGCCCCACGGCCCGCTGCGGCCCTGTCCGCCCTGTCCGCGCCGGCCCGCCCCTCCGTCATCCGGCCGGCTCTGGTCCGGCTGGACCCGGGCTGACCTGCACCGGTGCGGCCGGACCTGGCCGAGCCTGCTCCGGTCCGGCCCGCGCCGGCCCGCCGTCCACGCGCGGTGGGCCCGGTTCCGGATCGGCGGCTGAAGGGTGCCTCGAGGTCACCCTGCGCGTCGTCGACGTACTCCTCGACGACAGCCTGACGGGCCTCATGGTCCTCGGCGTACCAGTACTCCGTGTCCGGATCATGGACGTCGGGCTCCGGCCGGCGGCGCGGCGGTTCCCGGCGGGCCGGCGGAGCGCCGGAGCCGCGCGGTGCGGGCCGCCGGCCGGGTGCCGCCCGCTCGGGCCCACGTTCCGGGTCGCGGCCGGAGAACCTCCGGACGGACGGGTCGAGCAGGTCGTCGCCACCGGACCGCGGGTCCGGAGATCCCGAGGGCGGGCCGGTGACCAGGCGCAGTCGGGAACGTCCACGGCCGGCCGCCGGCCCCCGGCCCGTCGAGCTCACTGACCAGCTACCGCCTCTCCGTCAGTCCGGGCGCCGTCCTGAGATCCACCGCCCGCCGTCGCTCCGCCGCCAGTGACGCCCTCGCCACCGGCGGACGTCTGACCGCCGGCGGTCCGGCCGTCGCCCGCGGTCTGCCCATCCGGCACAGGCTGACCCTGGGTCTGGGTCTGGGTCTGGGTCTGGGTCTGGGTCTGGGCTTCGGCCGCCGGGTCGTCCTCGGGGGTCGTCCCGTCGCCGGGCGGTGACGTGCCCTCGGGCGCCGCTGCGCTGGCAGGCGCCGCCGGCGGGGGGACGACCACCAGCAGCATGCCGCCGCCTTCCTCCCGCGTCAGAACACGCGCCCCCGGCGGCAGCGGTGCACCTGGCGGAAGGTACTCGGGCATCCCGCCGGAGACCATCCCGAGCTGGCTGGCGCGGGCGGCGAGCTGACCGGGGTCGGCCTGCTCGTCCAGCTGAAGCGACAGTTCCTTCTCCTGGGTGCTGAGCGTGACGGCATCCCGCTCCAGCCGGTTCGCGCGGAAGGCGTTCTCCATCAGCGCGGTGTTCAGCAGGAGCAGCGCCAGCAGGCCGGCGCCCATCAGCACCAGCAGCAGGGCCACGAACGGGCCACGGGGCGCGGTCGACCGCGACACCCGCAGCGGCGAGTCCAGCAGCGGCATCGTGGTCGCGCCGACAGCCATCGCCGCGGAGAGCCGCCCGCCGCCAGGCCGCGGCACCGTCGCGCGACCCGTGCCCGACCGGGCCGTGGTCTGTCGGGCCGGGGTCGCGGACCGACCCGTGCCGGTCCGCGGGGCGGCGGAACGAGCAGCGTCGGAACGGGGCGGGTTGGAACGACCCGTGGTGGAACGACCCGTGGTGGAACGGGCCGCGGCGGAACGGGCCGCGCGCGACCGCGTGGCGTCCGTTCGGGTCGCTGTTCCCGATCGCCCGGACGAGGAGCCACGCGCCGCCGCGGCGGTCGCCCGAGAACCCGCGGCGCCCGCCGTTACCCGCGCGCGGGTTCCCCCAAACGCGTCTTCGTGGACCTGGCCGGAACTGACCTCGCGGGCCGACACGGTGGCACGGGAAACACCGGCCTGATACACGGCCGTAGCAGTGCCGACATACCCGGCGGTTACCTCGTCGACATACCCGCTCGCCTCGAAGCCGGCACCGTCGCAATCCGTCGTTTCAGAACCGGCGTATCCGAAATGGGCATCCTCGTTTGCACCGATGTCGTGAACAGCGACCTCGGAACCAGCGGGCGGGTATTCCGCCGCCCCGCCGACCGTGTTCGCGGTGCCGGGCATTTCGTCGCCGCTCCCGGCGTATCCCACCTCGCCATATGCGGCGCCGTCCGCGCCACCGGCGAACCCGACGCCGGCATACCCGGAGCCCCCGTATGCGGAACCGGCATGAACGGCACCCTCGTACCCGGCGCCGCGATGGGCCGTGTCGCCCTGCGCGGCATCGCCGTACCCGGCGCTCCCGTACCCGGCGCCGGCGTAAGCAGCACTCTCGTAGCCGGCACCGTCATAGCCGGCATTGGGGTACGGAGCATCGGGGTACGGAGCATCGGGATACCCGGCGTCGACATACCCGGCTTCGGGGTATGCACCGTCGGGGTACGCGGTGCTGTCATACGCCGCCTCGTACGCCGCATGGTCATACGCGGTGCTGTCGTGCGCGTACTCGGCGCCACGGAACGGCGTGGCGGCGTGGTCCGTCCCGTGGCCACCCGAGCCGGCCACCCGATGAGCCGGGCGGCCGTGACCGCGAGGCAGTGGCTGCGCGGGAGCGGTCATCGGACACCTCCGGTCGGATGCTGGGTGCGGCCAGGCTCGGCCGCGGTGCGTTCCGCGGCGCGCAGCCGGACGGATCCGGCGCGCGCGTTCTGTTCGATCTCCTGCTCGGACGCCGCCTCGGCGCCGCGGGTCAACCACCGCAGGGTCGGCTGGGCGTCGTCGGGCACTATCGGCATGTCCGGCGGCACGGACGGGGCCGCCCGCGGGCCCAGCGCCCGCTTCACCAGACGGTCCTCCAGCGAGTGATAGGACAGGACGACGATCCGGCCCGCCACGGCGAGCGCGTCGAAGGCCGCGGGCACCGCACGCCCGAGCACCTCCAGCTCCGCGTTCACCTCGATCCGCAGCGCCTGGAAGGTGCGCTTCGCCGGGTTGCCGCCGGTGCGGCGGGCAGCCGCGGGGATGGCATCGCGGATCAGGTCCACTAACCGCGCGGAGGTGGTGAACGGTGCGGCCTGCCGCTGGGTCACCACCGCCTGCGCGATCCGGCGCGCGAAGCGTTCCTCCCCGTAGTCCCGCAGCACGCGGGTCAGCGCGTTGACGTCGTAGGTGTTGAGGACGTCGGCCGCGGTGGGGCCGCGTTCCTGGTCCATCCGCATGTCCAGGGGCGCGTCACGGGAGTAGGCGAAGCCGCGCTCGTCCAGGTCGAGCTGCATGGAGGAGACGCCCAGGTCGAAGAGAATCCCGTCGACCGCGGGCACCCCGAGCTGTTCCAGTACGTCCGGCAGCCGGTCGTAGACGGCGTGCTCGAGGTCGACCCGCGCGCCGAGCCCGGCCAGGCGCAGCCGGCTGTGTTCCAGGGCTCGGGTGTCACGGTCGAGACCGATCAGGCGGATGTGTGGAAAAGCCTCCAGCAGGGCAAGGGAATGGCCACCCAGCCCGAGGGTCGCGTCCACCACCACCGCGCCCGGACGTCGCAGCGCCGGCGCGAACAGGTCGACGACCCGCTCGATGAGCACCGGCGTATGCGTGACGTCCACTGCCAACCCCTCGGCCGTTTGTCGAATCTGGAACTTCCCCCCGAACCTGCCACCGGTCCAGTGACGGGGGGCGCCGCCAATGGCGCGCTGAGCGACCATCGGGACGCAGAACGGCCGTTCAAGGTCGTACGCCCAGGTCCCGCCCCGCTCGGTCCGCCGGACGCCGGGGAAGTGGCGTCCGGTGGGAGCGGGGGGAGACCTCGACAGACGACCAGATGATCACATGGTGCCTGCGAAAACTCAGACGACCCCGGGCAGAACCTCCTCCGACAGCTCGGCGAAGGTCTCCTCCTGGTCCGCCAGATAGGTCTCCCAGCGCCCGGAATCCCAGATCTCGACCCGGGTGTTGGCTCCGTTCACCACACATTCGCGAGCCAGACCCGCATAGGTACGCAGTGGCGGCGGTATGGTGATCCGCCCCTGCCGGTCGGGAACGTCATCCGACGCCGAGGAGAAGAAGACGCGGCTGTAGTCACGAAGCGCCTTTGCCGTGACCGGAGCGGTACGGAGGGACTCACTGATCCGGGTGAACTCCGCCAGGGGGAACACGTAGAGACAACGCTCCTGCCCCTTCGTGATCACAAGCCCCCCCTCCAGCTCTTCCCGGAACTTCGCCGGCAGAGTCAGCCGCCCTTTGTCATCCAGTCGGGGCGTGTGGCTGCCGAGAAACACCGGCACCTCCCCGCCAGGCCCGACGACGTGCCATGGCGGCCAGACAACGACCGGTTCACCAGGCGACGGCTACCCGCAAGCTCCCTTCCCCCACTGCGCGCCACTCTACTCCACTCGCCCCCACCTCACACCCCCACGACACCCCGCTCCGCCCCACCCGCCCCACTCCGGACCGGCTCCAGCCCTGGCCATCGATCCGAAGGTGGTATAAAGCGGCCGAAAGATGATTGATAGACGACAGAACGCGTCCGACAAATGCCGTGAATGCGCATCCTGGCACCGTCCGGGAGCATCAGTCCTCACCTGCCCGTCCCGCTGTCGAGGACGATCGAGCGCCAGCCCCTCCGGCCGCCCCCGAACGGATGTCACACTGAAGGGGCAACACGGCGCGTCGCGATCATGTCCAGACGGCTCCGGGACCCCCGGGAGACGAGCAGGGACGCCACGGGACAACATCCCCGTAACGGGGCGGCGACCGGGACGAGAGATCCAGAGGAGGCCGACACCGTGGCGACGGAGCCGGGAGTTCTGCACTGGCATGCCCCCGCGGCCGACATCGACCATCTCTACGAGGTGGCCGACCGCATCCGGCGCTCGGCGGAGACCGTGATCGACGGCAAGTCGGACGTGATCCACACTGCTCTGGTCGTGCTGTTCGCCGAAGGCCACCTCCTGATCGAGGACGTGCCCGGTGTCGGCAAGACGATGCTGGCCAAGGCGCTCGCCCGGTCGATCGACGCCCGGGTCCGCCGGATCCAGTTCACGCCGGACCTGCTGCCCAGCGATGTCACCGGGGTGAGTGTCTACAACCAGGGCACCCGCGACTTCGAGTTCCGGCCCGGCCCGGTGTTCGCCAACATCGTCGTCGGCGACGAGATCAACCGGGCGGAGCCGAAGGCCCAGTCGGCGCTCCTGGAGTGCATGGAGGAGCACCAGGTCACGGTGGACGGCGTCACCTACCGCCTCGAGGCGCCGTTCATGGTGATCGCCACCCAGAACCCGATCGAGATGGACGGCACCCGCGCCCTGCCGGAGGCGCAGCGCGACCGCTTCATCGCCCGGGTCTCGATGGGCTACCCGTCACCCACCGCCGAGCTGGCGATGCTCGACAACCACGGGCGCTCCGACCCGCTGACCGGCGTCGTGCCCGTGACCAACGCCGCCGAGGTGGCGAAGCTGGCCCGGGTGGTCCGCGCCGTGCACGTCTCGGACGAGGTCCGGCAGTACATCGTCGATCTGGTCGGTGCCACCCGGAGACACCCGGAGATCACACTTGGCGCTTCGCCCCGGGCGGCGCTGCACCTCATTCGCACCGCTCGAGCCCACGCCGCCATGGACCGGCGCGGCTACGTGCTCCCGGACGACGTCCAGGCGCTGGCCAGCGACGTCCTCTCGCACCGGCTGCTACTCCATCCCGAGATCACGTTGTCGGGCGAGCCGACGAACGACATCGCCGCGCGGATCGTGTCAGATCTGATCGCGCGGGTGCCGGTCGCCCGGTCGGCCTCGGCACGCCCGACCCGTCGCGGGCGTTAGAAACACGTGCGCGACTATCTCTCCGCGGTGCGCGGGCTGACAGTGCGGGGCTGCGCGTTCCTCGCCGCCGGCGGCGCCAGCGTCGTGGCTGCCGTCGTGATCGGTGAACAGGACCTGATCGCGGTGGCCCTCCTGCTCGCCGGGCTGCCTCTGCTGGCGGCCGCCGCTGTCGCGCGGACGCGCTACCGGCTGGCCTGTACCCGCCGGCTGGAGCCCGGTCGGGTGACCGCCGGTGACACGGTCTCGGTGCGGATCAGGCTCGACAACGTCTCCCGGCTGCGGTCGTCCGTGCTGCGCGTCGAGGACGTCACCCCCCACCTCGGCCACCGGGCCCGCTTCGTGGTCGACCGGATCGAGCCGGGCGGCTCCCGCGACCTGTCGTACTCCATGCGTGCCGAGACCCGCGGCCGCTACCAGGTCGGCCCGCTGACGATTCGGCTCACCGACCCGTTCGGTCTGTGCGAGCTGGAGCGCAGCTTCCGCAGCAAGGACGACCTCACCGTCGCGCCCGCGCTGGAACGCCTGCCCCTGGTGCCCCCCGTAGGGCTGTCAGCCCTGAACAACAAGGTGCGCCGCGCCACGGTCAGGATCGGCGACGAGGAGTCCAGTACCAGGCCCTACCACTCCGGCGACGACCTGCGCAAGGTGCACTGGAAGAACACGGCTCGGCTCGGCGAGCTCATGGTGCGTCGCGACGAGCGGCCGCTCACCGGCGCCGCCGCCGTGCTCCTCGACACCCGGGCCGGGGCCTGGCCCCAGAGCGACCACCCGGACGACCCGTTCTCCCGGGCGGTCAGCACCGCCGGCTCCATCGCGGTGAACCTCGCGCGCAGTGGCTACGGCGTCCGGCTGATCACCGACTCCCGAGTCGCCGCGACCGGGCCCGGCAACGCCGTCGGCGCGCTGCTCGACCAGCTTGCGGTGATCATGCCGGCTCCCGTGACGGCGCTGAACCCGGCGCTGGCACTGCTGCGGTCCGCGGAGCACTCCGGCCTGGTCGTCGCGGTCCTCGGCCGCACCGACCAGGCGACAGCCTCCCTCGTCGCCGGCGCGCGGCCGCGGAACGCGCCCGCCATCGCCGTCCTGGTCGACACCGCCCGCGGGGACGGTACGGACGCCCCCGCGGTCAGCGCCGACATCGAACTGTCCCGAAGCGTGCTGTCCAGGCACGGCTGGACGGTCCTGGTCGCCGACCGCACCACCCGCCTCGCGGACACCTGGCCCGCGATCTTCCGACCGGGCGCGGCCAACGGACAGCACCACCTCGGCAGCCCCGGCACACAACGTGCCGGCGCACAACGTGCCGGCGCACGCGGCAGTGATGACGCGGGCGTAAGCCGCGTGAGCCGGGCACCCCGCGTGCCCTCGGCCGCCGCCGCGGCCGGGCCGGAGCCCCCGAGGCACGGCAACTCCGGCCCGGCCGCGGCGACGGCCGCCACCGGAGCAGCTCCGGCAGACGCGTCGGGCCGGGCCGGGCCAGCCGGTTCCACCACCGGGATCCCTCGCGGCAAGCGAACCCCGCCGTCACACCCTGCCCCGACCGGTCCGCTCTACCGCCCCGGCTCGCCGCACGAGCCACCCGCACCCGCGACCGTCACCGGCGGCCCGACCGCGCCCGCGGGCAGGGGATGCTGAGCCCCCGCCCGGTCGCGGCGGTGCTCGGCGGGCTGGCCTGCCTGCTGGCCAGCACGGCGCTGGCACCGCTGTTCGCGGGAATCCTCTGGTGGTTCCGGCCGGTGCTGATCGCGACAGTGGTGGCGGTCGGAACCGCGGTGCTGGGCCGCCTGATCGGCCGGAGCCTCCGCCTGCCGGCGCTCACCGGCTTCAGCGCGAGCCTGATCGGTCTGGCGGTGGCCGTGACGGCGGTCGGCGCCCGGGACACCGCCATCCTCGGTGTGATCCCCACACCGGGCACGGCGACGGCGCTGGCCGACCTCGTCGAGCCGACCATGAACGAGGTGCGGGAGCTCGCGGTACCCGTCCCGGAACGCCCTGGGCTGGTCGTCCTGGTACTGGTGGCCACCTACGTCGTCGCCATGGCCGTCGACCTGCTCGTCGTCGTCGCGGACCGGCCGGCCCTGGCCGGCATCCCGCTGCTCGCCGTGTTCCTGGTCCCGGCCACCGTCCTCCCCGCGGGTGTGGGAACGCTGCCGTTCGTCCTCGGCTCCGCCGGTTTCGTGGCGCTGATGCTCCTGGACGGCCGGCGGATGGTGACCAGATGGGGCCGTCCGGTGGGCGACCGCCACGCCAGGGCCATCAGCAGCGGCCTCGCCGCACTCGGCGTCCAGATCGCCGCCGGGTCCCTGGTCATCGCGTCCCTGCTCCCCCTGGTGCTGCCGTCGTTGGACGGCAAGGGTGTGATCTCCGCGAACGGCGGGTCCGGTTCCGGCTCGGGGCGCAACTCCGCGAGTGTCATCCAGCCGATCGTCTCCCTGTTCCAGCAGATCCACGACGAGCGCGACCTGCCGCTGCTGCGGGTGACCACCGAAACCCCGCAGAACCTGCGGCTCACCGCGCTGGAGAACTTCGACGGTCAGCGTTTCACCCTGCGGGCGCTCAACGCGACCAAGGACGCCCGGGTGGACCGAACCCTGCCCGGCCCCGAGGAGGACATCCGGACCATCCCCGCGGTCACCGAGGTATCCGTCAGCAGCGAGTTGGCGGAGCGGTACCTGCCTGTCCCGGGCATCCCCACCAGGTTCACCGGACTGGAGGGCGACTGGCGGCTCGCCAGCCCGACCGGCACCATCTTCTCCACCCGCACCTCCACCTCCGGCCAGGACTACACCGTCCACGCGCAGATCCCCGCCCCGACGCCCGAGCAGATCAGCGCGGCCCGCGGGCCCCGGCCCGCCTCGATGGACGTCGTCACCGCACTGCCGGCGTCCCTCGACTCGCGGCTTCCCGGGCTGCTCGCCGAGATCACCGAGGGCGTCGACTCGGACTACGACAAGGTCGTCGAGATCCAGAACTTCCTGCGCGGGCCGGCGTTCACCTATGACCTGAGCGGTGCGCCCACCATGCGGGAAGGTGCCCTCGCGGACTTCCTGTTCAACAGCCGGCGCGGGTACTGCGAGCAGTTCGCCTCCGCGATGGCAGTCCTGGTGCGGCTGCTCGGGCTGCCGTCCCGGGTGGCGATCGGCTTCACCCACGGCGTGCTGCAGACCGACGGCACCTGGCTGATCACGAACAAGCAGGCCCACGCCTGGCCCGAGGTCTGGTTCCCGACCCTCGGCTGGATCCCGTTCGAGCCGACCAAGCGGGGGGACGGCACGACTCCGGCCCCCGCCTACGCACCGTCAGCCGACGAGCCCGCCGGTCCGGACGCCTCGGCCGAGGGCGAACCCACCGTGGAGACCGATGTCGTTCCGGTCCCGGTCGTGACGCCGGTTCCCGCCGAGCCGGACGCCGCCGGGCAGGATCCGGCCCTGGAGGCGGAGGCCGCGGCGGAGGACGCCGAGAAGGACACGGCCATCCCGACCTGGCTCGTGTGGGTCCTGCTGGGGCTCGGCGTGCTCGGTCTGTTCAGCATCCCGGCGCTGACCCGGCTCATCCTGCGGCGACGCCGCATGTCTCCCGTCGGCCAGCGCCGGATGTCCCCTGCCGGGCGGCGTCGGACCATTCGCGCCCCTCGCCCGAACCCCGCCTTCACCGGGCCGGGCACGGAGGACACCGAAACAATCATGAACGCGGCGGCGGTGGCCCAGGTCGACGCGGCCTGGGCGGAGCTGGTCGACGTAGCCGCCGATCTGAGGATCCGGCTACGCAGGAGCGATTCCCCGCGGTCCGGAGTGCAACGGCTGATCACCTACCTCGAGGCCGGTCCCGAGGAGGGATCCGCCGAGGTCAACGCGGCCAGCCAGGCGCTCATCCGACTGGCGACGGCACAGGAGCAGGCCCGCTACGCCCCGCCAGGCACCTATATCCCGGATCCGTCCCTGCTGGACGATCTGACCCTGGTGCGCCGGGTGCTGTGGTCGGTGACCCCGCGCAGCCAGCGGGCCCTGGCACTCGTCGCCCCGCCTTCCATGCTGCGGCGGATCGAGGGGATCCAGATCCGCCAGGTCGCCGACTGGGTGCGGCGCCGACGCTCCGGTACCGCGAAGAACGACCTGGCCCCCAGCGGCACCGCTGCAGAATCCGGCGCCGGAAGGCCGTCCCAGCCGGCGCCGTGACCGGCCGGGGGCAACCCTGCCGCCGGGGGCAACCCTGCCGGTGGATCGGACCCACGACGGTTCGGACCCCCGACGCACCGTCCGTCGGACCAGCGCCGGGGGCTCAGCTCAGGAGTTGTCCTCCCAGCGGCGACGCCACCGCTCCTCGACCCGCTCCATGAACGACGACGACGACCGGGACTGGCGTGTCTTCCCACCAGAGCCCGACCTGCCCCTCGCCCCGGGTGGACGACGCCCCGACTCCTGCCCGCGGCCACTCATCCTCCGCAGGTCCGCCGCGCCGCGCAGGGCGGCGAAGAGCATGGTGACGAACCCCAGGATCCCGAGGGCCACCGTGAGTGGCCCCTGGTTGATGACCACGCCCACTACGAGGACCACGAGACCGAGGAGAAACAGCCCCCCGCTACGCCGGACCCGCCTGAGCAGGTAGGTCCGGGGATTGGTCGATCGGACCGTACTCGCGAACTTCGGATCGTCCTCGACGAGAGCGCGCTCGATCTGCTCCAGTAGGCGCTGCTCGTTCTCCGAGAGCGGCATCGACGCTCCTCCCACGACCTTCAGGCCCGCCGGACGGAACCTGACACCCAAGAATAGGCATGTGCGGGGCCGAGGCGGTAGGCAACTGGTCATGCTGTGTCCAAGCCGGTCCGAACCGTCCCCGACCAGAGCGATTCGGCGTACTGGGCTCTTGCCCGGGCCACCGTCGTTCATGCCACGCTCATCCTACGATCATGGATTTCTGTGATCATCCGGGACCCGCCCGTGGCGGCGGTTGCCGGGCGCGGCCGGGCAGCAGGGAGGCGGGCCGGACGGACGCCGCCCCGAACCGGCTGCGCGCCCCGTCGGTGGCCCGGTCGACCTCCGCCCAACCGGCAGGCCGTTCACCGAAGGCCAGCTGGCGCCCACCGAGCGTGACAGCGGCCAGCCGCGACGCGCGCACGCCGACCAGGCGGATCAGCGGACGGCCGTCGCCCCGCAGCTCCGCGAACAGCGCCCGGGCGGACCGGTAGATCATCCAGGTGACGTCGGTCGGTTCGGGAAGTGTCCGGGCACGGGTCACGGTGGTGAAGTCCGCATAGCGGACCTTGATCGAGATGTTGCGGGCTACCTGGCCGCGGGCCCGCAGCCGGCCGCCGACCCGCTCGCTGAGCCGCAGGAACTCACGGTCGAGCCGCTCCGGGTCAGCCAGGTCGGCGGGAAAGGTCTCCTCGGCACCGAGAGACACCTCGGCGCCGTCCGGATCGACCCGGCGCCCGTCCCGCCCGTGCGCCAGCGCGATCATGTGATCGGCCGAGCCCTTCCCGAGGGCCCGCTGCAGCGTGTCCGCGGGTGTCCGTGCGATGTCGCCGATGGTGCGCAGTCCGAGCCTGGTCAGCGTCTCCTCGGTGCGCGGCCCCACCCCCCACAGCGCCGCGACCGGCAGCGGGTGCAGGAAGGAGAGCACCCCCTCGGGCGGTACGGCCAGCAGGCCGTCGGGCTTGCACCGGGCCGACGCGATCTTCGCCACGAACATCGACGGCGCCACCCCGACGGAGCAGGTCAGACCCTGCTCGGCGGCGATCCTGGCCCGGATTCCCCGCGCGATCTCCACCGGCCCCCCGAACAGCCGCCGCCCGCCGCTCACGTCGAGGAAGGCCTCGTCCAGCGAGATCGGGGCCACCAGCGGGGTGACGTCCCGGAAGACGCCCATGATCGCACGGGAGGCCTCACGGTACCGGCCGTGATCCGCGGGTACGACGACGGCCGTCGGACACATCCGGCGCGCCCGTGCCATCGGCATGGCGCTGCGCACCCCGAAGGCGCGGGCCTCATAGGTCGCGGACAGCACCACACCCCGCGTGCCCCCGCCGACGATCACCGGGCGCCCCCGGAGCTCGGGGGTGTCGCGGACCGCGACCGAGGCGAAGAACGCGTCCATGTCGACATGCAGGATGTGGCTCCCCGCCGCCCGCGGCGGGCGCGTTGTCACGACGTCCCTACCGCGGGAGCCGGAAGCCGATGATCAGACCGGCGACGAGGCTGCCGGCCGAGAGCCCGGCCATCCGCCTGAGCCAGGCGTTGCGCTGTCGCACCCTGGGGTTCTGCTGCCCCTTGGCGCCCTGCCGCACCCTGGGCGACTGTGGCGGCGCACCCGCCCGCCCTTCGTGCTCCTCGACGCCCGCACCAGCGATGACCATCAGGCATCACCACTCTCAGCACTCACCTCAACCTTGAAAGTAACTGATAGTGACCGCCTTCCTGGTTACGCGCAAGGGCTGTGTCACCCTCCGAAGCCCCTCGACCGCGCGCCCACCGGACCGCACCAGACACCCGCCTGGGACGGTGCGGCCAACAGCGTCAGCAGCAGCGAGGAGGAACCGCCGACGCCGGCTGTCGTACCCCGGCGCAGACCGCCTGACGGCAGGACCCGTGCCAGCGCCGGCAGCGCGGGAAGAATCCGCTCGCCGCCTCTTCCCCCCGCTCCGCGGGAGGAGCCGCGATCCGCCGGAGAGCACTCAGCGCCACGTCCACACCTCGGTAGGGGCGGCCTGGGACAGCGAGGGCTGGGAAGGGACGCCGAGCGCCGCCTCGACGATCCCGAGAAAGAGCTCCACCTCACGGACAAGATCATCGGCATCTCTGGTTGTCACGACGGGGAGCCCTGCCTCGGCAGCCGCCCGCCGGCCGGCACCCGCGGCGAAGAAGGCCGCCCACTCCTGCAGCTCCGGAGCCACCACCGCAAGCAGCTGCCAGGCGCTCGCCGGGCGACCACGGTGACCGGGGCGGGGCTGGGCACGGTCGGCAAGGACAGCGGCTGCGACACGCAACGCGGCGAGGTGCGCCAGCGCGTAGCGCTCACCTGCCGGGCGGGTGAGCGCAGCTTCGGCCAGCCCTCGCCGAGCCGAGGACAGCAGCTCGTCCCGCGAGCGCCGTGGCAGCCCCGCGGCGGGAAGCATGGTCCGGCCCGCGGGCCGGTCCGGCACCTGCCCACGAGTGGCGGGCGCGCTCGGCCGGGAAGCCTGCGCGGGACCTGCCGGCCCCGACTGACCGGCCCTGTCGTGCCGACCGGCAACGGCGCCGTGGCCGGACATGCCCCGGTCTTCGTACTGGCCGCCGACCGCCGCGTTCCTCTCGACGACGTTCCCCCCGACCACGCTCTTCCGAACCGCGCCCACTGGGATCACCTCTCCGGTGCCGACCTGCCCCGGAGCCGGATCACCCGGCTCCGACCTGCAACGAACTCGACCCGCAACAAGCCCGACCTTCACCGAGCCCGACCCTCACCGAGCCCGACCTTCATCGAACGCATGTTCGAAGATACACGGTGGGTCAACAGACCGTCAACCACCAGCTGCCACGCCGTCAGGCCGCCGGCTCACCGCCGGAAGGCGGCAGGATCGCTGGTGCAGCGCCGGAGACCGGCGCCAGCCCGGGTGGGAGTCGTCCATGTTCGTCACCTTCGACCTCTGGCATGTCCCGCGGCGGCGGGCCGCGCAGGCCGCGGCCCGCACGGCGCTGGACCGCCCTGCGCTGCGCCGGACGTCCGGCCTCGCCTTCAGCAGGCTGCTCGGGACGGGCAGCGGGCAGCGCTTCACTCCCCTCGACGCCGACCTGTCGCGGTGGGCGCTGCTGGCGGTCTGGGACACCCCCGCCGCGGCGCGGGACTTCGAGCGTTCGCCGGCGCTCCGGGCCTGGGCCCGCCTCGCCGACGAACGCTGGCAGGTCGACCTGCGCCCGCTGGCCTCGCGCGGGCTGTGGGCGGGCCGTGCACCGTTCGACGTGCCGACCGGAACGTCCGGCGCCGGCACCTACCACCGGTCGGCGAACACATACCACCGGTCGGCGAAGGAGCGCGCAGACCACAACGAGGCGCCAGTGGTGGTTGTCACCCGGGCGCGGCTGACAGCGCGGCGGGCCGTGGCCTTCTGGCGCGCCGTCCCACCGGTGGCGACGGAGCTGCACCGCGCCGACGGGCTGCTGTTCGCCGCCGGCATCGGCGAGGCCCCGATCGGCTTCCAGGGCACCTTCAGCGTGTGGCGGGACGAAGCCGCCCTGCGTGCGTTCGCCTACCAGGGGCAGGCTCATGCGGCAGTGGTACGGCGCACCCCCCGCGCGGGCTGGTACGCCGAGGAGCTGTTCGCCCGCTTCGCCGTGCTCGGCTCACGGGGGACGGTCCGCGGCGCGGATCCCTGCGGGCCATGCCCGGCGGAGCACCGGGGCCAGCACCGGTGACGCCCACCAGACCCGGGTACACACCTCGTGGCCAGGCCGACAGCGGCGGTGCCAGGCCCGATGCCAGGCCGCAATAGCACTGTTCGCCAGACCGGTCCCAGCCAACAGGCAGCAGGCGTCCGCAGCGCGTTATCGTCGGATGGCCCGGGTGCGACAGGAGGCGAGAACTCGTGAACGACGTCCGGATCGTGCGGTGGTCGCCGGCCCGGATGCGGGCCCGGCTGGATGACGTCATCGCCGTCTACAAAGCCGCGTTCCTCGACCTGCACGAGGACGACCCGGTGCGGGCGGCACGGGACCGCGCCATCCACGCACGGCGCCACTTCGACCGGCGCGACCTGCACGCCGTGGTCGCGGTGACGGTGGAGGAGGAGGTCGTCGGCATGACCTACGGCCTGCCCGGCAAGGTGGGCCAGTGGTGGCACGACGTCGTCGCCGGCGCGCTGCCGCCCCAGGACGCGGTCCACTGGCTCACCGACTGCATGGAAGTGGTCGAGCTGCACGTGCTGCCCGGTTACCAGGGCCGTGGGATCGGCCGCGAGCTGCTGCGCGAGCTGCTGCGGGACGTCCCGCAGCGGACGGCGGCGCTGTCGGCGCTGGAGCTGCCCGGCAGTCGCGCCCGCCGGCTGTACACCAGCGAGGGCTTCGTACCGCTGCTGTCGCACTTCCGGTTCCCCGGGAGCTTCACCGAGTACGCGGTGCTCGCCAAGGAGCTGCCCGGGCCTGCGCCGTCCGACCCGTGCCGGAGCACGGAGACCGGGCAGCAGCCTGCCCAGGTGCCTTGACCTCCTCCCCCGTTCCCGACCCGTCCCACTCGGCCCCATCCGGCCCGGCCCCGTCCGGCCCGGCCTCCTTCCGTTTCGGCCTCGTCCGCGTCGGGCGCGGGCCTTTCTCCGTATGGATGCGGATCGGCGCGGTGCCGTGGGTCGCGGCCGCGGTGACCATCGGGCTCCAGATCAGCTACCCGTTGACGTCCGGAGACCAGCGGGCTGCCGTCACGGTGTTCTCGGTCGTGGCCTTCTTCACCGCGTCGGTCAGCGCGACGGCCGTCACCCACGGCCCGGCCCGAGCCACCGCCGCGGCGGGCGCGGCGGGCGGCATCGGGCTGCTCGCCGAAGCGGTGGGAGTCCACAGCGGCTGGCCGTTCGGTGACTACTCGTACGGGACCGCGCTGGGCCCGAAGCTGGCCGGCGTGCCGGTGGTGGTCCCCCTCGCCTGGACGATGATGGGCCTGCCCGCGCTGATGCTCGGCCGCCGCTGCGCGGCCCGCCTCGACCGCACCGGACGTCCGGCAGCAGCACGGCGGGCGACAGCACGGCGGGCGGTGACGGCGCTGGCGGGCGGCGCCACGCTGACCGCCTGGGACCTCTTCCTCGACCCCCAGATGGTCGCGGAGGACTACTGGTCGTGGGAGTCGGGCGGCGGCCCGGCCCTCAACGGCATTCCGGTGAGCAACGCGGCGGGGTGGCTGCTAGTGGGCATCGTGGTCACCGGAGCCCTCGCCGCGCTGCTCCCGGAGAGCAACGCCGCGGCGTCGGCAGCGGGGCCGGGCGGTCCGGCTGCCCGTACGCGCGGGCGCGGGGGCGGGCACACGGGCGGTGCCGGCGTTCCCGCGGATCCGGGCCGCCGGGTGCTGATGGTGCTGCTCGTCTGGACCTACCTGTCCTCGGTGCTGGCCAATCTGGCCTTCTTCGGCCGCCCGGGTGTCGCCCTCGCCGGCGGTGTGGCGATGGGGATGCTGCTCGGTCTCGGCGTCCTCCCGGACCGCCGCGGCGCTGCCCGGCGGGGGAACCTGGCACGCTCTGGGAACTGACGCCCTCCCCCCGGATGATCGCGGGAGAGGATTCGAGGTCCTGCCCCCGCCGGGGAGAGAGGTGCGGTTCGTTGAGGCCACGGACGGGGCGGGCAGCGGCAGAGAGCCCGGCCACGCGGGTCGCGGTGCGGGTGGCGGTGCGGGTCGCGGTGCGCTCGGGTGTCGCCGGCGCGGTGGCCGTCGCCGCGCACACCGCGGTGAACGCCCTGCTGCTGCGGGCCCCGGGACCCTCCGCCCCGGTCCGGGAACGGGTCAGTGTGATCCTGCCGGTGCGTGACGAGGCGACGCGGGTCCGCACCTGCGTGACGGCCCTTCTCGGCTCCCGGCACGTCCCGGATCTCGAGGTCCTCGTCTACGACGACCGCTCGTCGGACGGGACGGGTGCGGTCCTACGCGAGCTGGCCGCCCGGGACAGCCGCCTGCGGCTGCTGACCGGGCCTGAGCCAGGCGCGGGGTGGCTGGGCAAGCCGCACGCCTGCGCCCGGGCCGCCCGCCATGCCACCGGCTCGGTGCTGGTCTTCGTCGACGCCGATGTGACAGTCGCGCCGCACGGGCTCGCCCGCGCGGCGGGCCTCCTGCGGAGCACCGGTCTGGACCTCGTCTCGCCCTATCCGCGGCAGGTCGCCGTCACCGCGGCGGAGCGCCTCGTCCAGCCGCTGCTGCAGTGGTCGTGGCTGGCGCTGCTGCCGCTGCGGGCCGCGGAGCGTTCCGCCCGCCCGTCGCTGACAGCGGCCAACGGCCAGTTCCTGTGCGTGGACGCGGCGGCCTACGCCCGGGCCGGCGGGCACGCCGCCGTCCGCGACGCGGTGCTGGACGATCTGGCGCTGCTGCGTGCGGTGAAGCGCTCCGGTGGTCGGGGGGTGGTGGCCGACGGCACCGAGCTGGCGGTCACCTGGATGTACGACGGCTGGCCGGCGCTGCGGGACGGCTACGCCAAGTCGCTGTGGGCCGCGGGCGGCAGCCCGGCGGCGAGCGCGGGGCAGCTGGCACTGCTGGGATGGATCTTCGTGGGTCCTGCCGTCGCCGCCGCGAGGGGTTCGCGGGCCGGGCTGGTCGGCTGTCTGGCCGGTCTGGTGAGCCGGGCCATCGCCGCCCGCCGCACCGGCGGGCGCTGCTGGCCCGACGCGGTGGCCCATCCGTTGTCCGTCTGCCTGCTGGGCCACCTGACGGTGCTGTCGTGGTGGCGGCGCGGGCGGGGCACCGCGCGGTGGAAGGGACGTCCGCTGCGGCCCGCGGCAGCGCAACCGGCACCAGCAGCGCAACCGGAACCGGCGGGACAGCCGGAACCGGGAGAGCCGCCGGAACAGCCGTGCGTAGGGTCGGGAGCATGGCGGCGGTCGTGGTGGTCGGAGCGGGTGTCGGCGGGCTCGCGGCCGCGGCCCGGCTCGCCGCCGCCGGGCACCGGGTCACCGTCTGCGAGGCCACCGACAGTGCCGGCGGGAAGCTCGGCTGGTACGAACGCGACGGCTACGGGTTCGACACCGGGCCATCCCTGCTGACCATGCCCGAGGTCTTCGAGGACCTGTTCGCCGCGACCGGCGGTCCGCTCGCGGCCGCTGTCACGCTGCGCCGCCTGGACCCGATCGCCCGTTACCGCTTCGCGGACGGCACCACCCTGGATGCCCACTCCGACGAAGCCGCCTTCCTGGCGGAGCTGGACGCGCGGCTCGGGGCCGGCACCGGCGAGCAGTGGCGCCGCCTCGACGGCCGCGCGCGCCGTGCCTGGGCGGCGTCCGAACAACCGTTCCTGCACAACCCGGTCTCGCTGCCGGCACTGGCCGGTCTGGCGGTGCGGCGCCCGGGGGCACTGGCGGCTGTCGCCCCCGGCGCCACCCTGCGCGGCCTCGGCCGCCGACACCTGACCGACCCCCGGCTGCGGATGATGCTGGACCGGTACGCGACCTACACCGGCTCCGACCCGCGGCGGGCCCCGGCGGTCCTGGTCACGGTGCCGCATGCCGAGCGCCGGTTCGGCGGCTGGTACGTCCAGGGCGGGCTGCGCCTGCTGGGGCGGGCGATCGCCGGGCGAGCCGCCGAGCGTGGCGCGGTGATCCGCACCGGTACCCCGGTCGCCCAGATCACCCGGACGCCCGGCGGGCGAGTTGACGGTGTCCGCCTCGCCGACGGTGTCCTGTTGCCCGCCGACATCGTCGTCTCCGGGGTCGACGCGGCGAGACTCTACGAGGGGGCGCCGGCCGAGCGCCCCGGCCGGCGGGGCGCCCGCCCGCTCGTCGATCATCCGGCCAGCCGGCGGCGGCTACGGCGGCTCGCCCCCTCGCTGTCCGGTTTCGTGCTGCTGCTGGCGCTCCGCGGGCGGACGCCCGGTCTGGCCCATCACACCGTGCTCTTCCCCGCCGACTACGACGCCGAGTTCGACGCGGTGTTCGGCGGCAGGCTGCCCCGGGACCCGACGGTCTATGTCGCGGCGCCGGACGACCCCGTGACCGCCCCACCGGGCGACGAGGCCTGGTTCGTGCTGGTGAACGCCAGCCCGCACGCCCACCCGCGGAGCGGTGACAGCACCAGCGACAGCGACGACGGCCACGGCCACGGCCACGGCGGCAGTGGAAGCGGCCTGGACTGGGACCGTCCGGGGCTCGTCGACGCCTACGCACGCCGGATCCTCGACCTGCTGGCGGAGCGTGGGCTTGATGTCCGGGAGCGGCTGCGCTGGTACCGGGCCGTCTCTCCCGCCGACCTGGCCCGCGCGACGGGTGCCCCGGGCGGGGCGATCTACGGCGTGTCGTCCAACGGGCCACGCTCGGCGTTCCTGCGGCCCCGCAACCGTTCCCCGGTGCCCGGGCTGTTCCTGGTGGGTGGATCGGCGCATCCGGGTGGCGGGCTGCCGCTGGTCACCCTGTCAGCGAAGATCGTCGCGGAGATGATCGGGCCGGCCTGAGGCGGTCAGCGCCGCCCGCACCGACAGCAGGTACTGGACGAGCCCGACGGCGCACACCGCCGCGGTGGCGGCGGCGCCCACCGTGGCCGCGGTGGGCGCGTGGTCCGGCACGAGCCCGGCCACCGCCAGCGCCAGCGCCGCCAGGATGACACGGGTGGGGCGTTCCCCGACCGTCACGGTGCCGATCTCGCCGTGACCGGCCCCGGACGCCCGCGCCCGGACGTACTCCAGCATCATCAGCCCGGCGCCGGCCGCGGTGGCCAGCCCGCCCGGTGCGCCGACCAGCCACAGCGCGACCAGGTAGGCGGCGTCGCAGACCCGATCGGTGGCCGAGTCGAGCACATAGCCCCAGCTGGTCACCCTGCGCCGCAGGATGGCCACCGCACCGTCCAGGTTGTCCAGCAGCCCGCTGAGGATCACGACCAGCGGGCAGACCAGCACCCAACGGCCCCCCACCCATGCGGCGGGTATCACCGGCATCGCGGCGGCGGCCGCGGCCGCCGTCACCGCCCCCGGCGCCACGCCGGCCGCCGCGAGCGGCCTGGCCAGGCAATATGTGAGCGTCAACCAGATACGGATCATGGCCGGCCCGGTTCGCGGATCGTAACCACCGTGCAACGCGGCCCATTCGACCAGGTAGGTCTCCCGATCGGGGACTGGGGTACGCACGCCGTCCATCGTGCCCGCGCCGTAAGGTTCCGTCGTGGTATCCGACCAGCCGACCGGTGTCGTCGAGTCCATTGAGGATCTGGACCCCGATCGTGTATTCAGCGCCCACCGCGACCAGGTGATCCTTGCCGTGCGTATCACCCCGGTCTTCAACACCCTCGATCTCGGTCTGGTCACCGCCGTGGTCGATGCGGCGAACCACGCGGGATTCGCTCTCGTGCGGGAACAGACGTTCCGCGACGAATGGCTACTCTGTGTTTTTGACGCTTACGAGGAGCAGGACTGATCCGACCCGTACAGGCACGGAAAGACATCGGCTCCTGACGCCTGGTGGCCGCGCGGGACCGGGTACGAACCGGGTACGAACCGGTCCCGCGGCGGGGCGCCGGGGCAGGCGGATCGCGGCGTTCCGTACCGCCGTGACCGTTCCGCCCGGGGCCGCGCGAACCACGGTCACCAGGCTGTGGGCACGGGAAGGGCGAGCCTGCGGGGAAAGACGAACGCGCCGGAGGATTGAACGTGCCGGGGGTCAGGGGCGGATCGCCTGGTAGATCTCGCGCGTCGCGCTGGACCGGTTGAGCGTGATGAAGTGGAGGCCGGGCGCGCCGCCGGCGAGCAGCCGTTCGGAAAGCTCGGTCGCGACCTCGATGCCAAGGGCACGCACCGCGGCGGGATCGTCAGCGACCGCGTGCAGCCGCGCCGCCAGCGCCGCCGGGAAATCCGCCCCGGACAACTGCGCCATCCGCTTGATCTGCGCGACGTTGGTGACCGGCATGACACCCGGAATGATCGGCACCTCACACCCCAGCTGGCGAACCCGCTCCACCAGTCGGAAATAGTCGTCGGCGCCGAAGAAGAACTGGGTGATCGCGAAATCGGCCCCGGCGTCGAGCTTTCTCACCAGGTAACGCGCGTCGGTGTCCAGGTCCGGCGACCGGGGGTGTTTGTCGGGGAACGCCGCGACCCCGACGCAGAAGTCGCCCAGGGAACGGACCAGCCGGACCAGGTCCTCGGCGTAGGCGAGGCCCTCGGGATGGCGCACCCAGTCCGCCTGCGGGTCGCCCGGGGGGTCGCCGCGCAGCGCCAGCACGTTGCGCACACCGGCGCCCGCGTAGCTCCCGATGACCCGGCGCAGCTCGGCCACCGAATGGTTCACCGCGGTGAGGTGCCCGATCGGAGTGAGGGTCGTCTCGGTGGCGATCCTCTCGGTCACCCGGATCGTCCCGTCCCGGGTCGATCCGCCGGCGCCGTAGGTGACGGAGACGAACGTGGGGTGCAGGGCCTCGATCTCACGCAGCGCCGTCCACAGCTGCCGCTCACCCTCCGCCGTCTTCGGTGGGAAGAACTCGAAGGAGAAGGACGTACGACCCGACGCCAGGCACTCGGCCACCGTCCTGGTCGTCGCCCGCGCCATGTTCCCGACCGCCGTCATGAGAGGGAGCCCTTCATGCAGAAGAGAGTAATCCGGCGGCGCTGATGTCCGGACACGGCCCGCCGGCTCCGGGCACGGCTCCCGCGGCAGCTCCGCTCGAGGCACCCGCCGCGGCATGCCGCACCCGGAACTCCCGTGAGGGCAGGCAGATCCGGGCGGAGCCCGACGCTGAACCCGACGCGGAGCCCCGGGTGGAAACGGGACGCTGATCCGCCCGGGCCCGGCGGCGAGGCGGGCGTCAGATCCGGACGGGACCCTGGGGCGAGGCGGCCCTGATCCGAACCCTGCCGGCGAGGCTGCGCGCGAGCACCCGGCGGCCGGATCCGGGCACGCTCGGCAGCTCGACGCCTGCCAGCTGCGGGTTGCCGGTCTCGACCTCGATCCCGTAGTCGGCCTCGGGCAGGACGAGGGTCACCATGCCGTCGTCGCTCACCGCGGAGAGGTTGTCCGGTGGCCCGTCGAAGTGCAGGTTGACATCGCCGGACTGGCTGCGGGCGCTGATCCGGGAGCCGGTGAGCTCACGCCCGGTGATGCCGCCGCTCTCGGTGACCAGCAGCAGATCGCCGGCGGCGCCCCAGAGGGTGATCTCCCCCGTCCGGACCTCGGCCCGGACCTTCGTCCCCCGCGGCAGCTTCAGCTTGGCCACCGCGTCGCTGGCCTTGCCGTCGAGGCGCAGCACCTCACCCGATCGGGTCAGGGTGGGCCGGGCCCGGCCCGGACGTCGCTTCGCGGTGAGCTCGATCCGGGCGTCCCGGCGGTCGTACTCGCCGATCTCGACCCGGCCGGCGGCGAGCCGCACCTCGACGGCCCGCACCTCGTCCACCGTGGTCTCCAGCCGCTCCGGCGGCATGCGGAGCAGGACGAAGGCGCTCGCAACCACCACCAGCAGCACGATGCCGAGTACGACGACAACGAGATCGAACACGACACCTCCGGACGCCGGAACCCTCGGCGGGCCCGCCTGTTCGCCGACGGTCGAACGCTACTCTTTCCCCCGGCCGGCGGACCGTGCCGGGGAAGCACTCCGGTGTGACCTCCGAGCGGCGGGAAGGACGTCCATGCGAACGGTGACCGGACCGACGGACCATGTGGTGATCGTCGGGGCGGGGCTCGGTGGGCTGTCGGCCGCGCTGCGGCTGACCGGCGCGGGCCGCCGGGTGACCGTGCTCGAACGGGGCGACGCGCCGGGTGGGCGGGCAGGTGAGCTCCGGCTGGGCGGCTACCGCTTCGACACCGGGCCCACCGTCCTCACCATGCCGGAGCTGATCGCGGACGCCTTCGACTGTGTGGGCGAGGATCTCGACCGGTGGCTGGACCTGCGCCGCCTCGACCCGATGTACCGGGCGCGGTTCGCCGACGGCTCGGTGCTGGACGTCCGCGCCGACCCGGCGGACACCGAGCAGGAGATCCGCGACCTGTGCGGGCCGGCGGAGGCCGCGGGCTTCCGCCGGTTCACCCGCTTCGCGACCCGCATGTTCCGCGCACAGCTGCGGGACTTCATCGACGCCCAGGTCGACTCGCCACTCGCGCTGCTGCGCCCCTCGCTCGCCCGGGTGGCGGCGCTCGGCGGGTTCCGGCGGCTGGACACCGTGGTCGGACGCCACCTGCGCGATCCGCGGACCCGCCGGCTGTTCTCCTTCCAGTCGATGTACGCGGGCCTGGACCCGCACGACGCCCTCGCCCTGTACGCCGTGATCGCCTACATGGACTCGGTCGCCGGCGTCTACCACGTCGACGGCGGGCCGCACGCGGTGGCGGTGGCCATGGCGGCCGCCGCGACCCGGCACGGGGCGACCTTCCGCTACGGCACCGAGGTCAGCCGGGTCGAGGTCCGCAACGGGCGCGCGGTGGCCGTCCACACCGCCGACGGCGACCGCGTGGCGGCGGACGTCGTGATCCTCAACCCGGACCTCCCGGTGGCCTACCGGGAGCTGCTTCCCCCGTCGGCCGCACCGGCGCGACTCGGGCGGCTGCGGTACTCGCCGTCCTGTTTCCTGCTGCTCGCCGGGGCACGGGTGGCCCACCCGGAGACCACCCACCACACGATCCACTTCGGCAGCGCGTGGCGGCGCACCTTCGAGGAGATCATCCGGCGCGGCGAGCTGATGAGTGACCCGTCCTTCCTGGTGAGTACTCCTTCGGTGACGGAGCCGTCCGCCGCACCGGCCGGGGCGCACAGCTACTACGTGCTGTTCCCCACCCCGAACCTCACGGCGCCGCTGGACTGGTCGGTCCTCGGCCCGCGCTACCGCGACGAGGTCGTCGCCACCCTGGAGCGCTCGGGCTATCCCGGCTTCGGCGCGGCGATCGAGGTGGAGCAGGTCACCAGCCCGGCGGACTGGCGCGAGCGCGGCATGGCCGCGGGCGCCCCGTTCGCGGCCGCCCACACGTTCACCCAGACCGGCCCGTTCCGGCCGGGCAACCTGGCGCCGGGCCTGGAGAACGTGGTTTTCACCGGGAGCGGCACCCGCCCCGGCGTGGGGGTGCCCATGGTGCTGATATCCGGCCGGCTGGCTGCGGAACGGGTGCTGGGCCGCGACCGCGGCTACCGGTCGCGGGCACTGATCGACATCAGCTGATTCCGGTAGGTGTCCGGCGCGTTTCCCGCCGGCATTAAGTGAGAAGTTCCTGAAGGGCACCTTAGAAGAGCCTTCCCACCACACTATCCCGAGTCCTTGGGCACTCAATTCCGTCTGCTGTCTGGGAAGATGGCGCCATGAACGAGTGGACGACCGATCCCGGCGTGGCGGCATCCGGCGTCGAGGTGCGGGCGCCCGCCGCGACGGGCTCGGCGGACACCCGCCGACCCGATCCGCCCGCGAACGCCGTGGCCGACGACGCCGCGCTGCTGGAACGGGCCCTCTTCGAGGTCAAGAAGGTCATCGTCGGCCAGGACCACATGGTCGAGCGCATGCTGGTCGCCCTGATCGCCCGCGGGCACTGTCTGTTGGAAGGCGTGCCCGGGGTGGCCAAGACCCTGGCCGTGCAGACGCTCGCGACGGTGGTCGGCGGCTCCTTCGTGCGGATCCAGTTCACCAGCGACCTGGTTCCCTCCGACATCATCGGGACGCGGATCTTCCGCAGCAGCCGCGAGATGTTCGACATTGAGCTCGGCCCCATATTCGCCAACTTCGTTCTCGCGGACGAGATCAACCGGGCTCCCGCGAAGGTGCAGTCGGCACTCCTCGAGGTGATGTCGGAACGGCAGGTCTCGCTCGGCGGGGTAACCCATCCACTGCCGCTTCCCTTTCTCGTCCTGGCCACCCAGAACCCGATCGAGTCCGAAGGCGTGTATCCGCTGCCGGAGGCCCAGCGCGACCGATTCCTGATGAAGGTGACGGTTCCCTACCCGACCTCCGGCGAGGAGCTGGAGATCGTCCGGCGGATGGGGGTGCGGCCGCCGACCGCCGAGCCCGTCCTCGACCCGGAGGCGCTCCTGCGGCTGCAGCACCGTGCCGACGACGTGTTCGTGCACCACGCGATCACCGAGTACGCCGTGCGCCTCGTGCTCGCCACCCGCGCACCCGCCGAGGTGAACCTGCCCGACCTCGCCGGGCACCTGGCCTACGGCGCCTCGCCGCGTGCCTCACTCGGCCTCATCGCCGCCGCCCGGGCACTCGCCCTGCTCCGCGGCCGTGACTACGTCGTCCCCGACGACGTGGCCGCGGTCTGTCTCGACGTCCTCCCGCACCGCCTGGTGCTCTCCTACGAGGCGCTGGCCGAGGGGCTGACCGCCGAGGAGATCGCCGGCCGCATCCTCGAGGCGCTGCCCCACCCGCAGATCGCACCCCGCCAGCAGAGCGCCACGGACCGCGGCGGGCACTTCCCCCCGCCGCCGATGACCCACTCCGGCCGCTGGCGCACCGACCCCAGGACCGGCTTCCCCGAGTACTTCGACAGCGGGCCGGCCCAGTGAAAACCCCCGGCGGGCGACGTCGCGGGGCCCGCCCGGAGGGGCCGCCCCCGGGCGATACACCGGCTCCCGGTCCTGCGGCTCCCGGTCCTGCGGCGGCTCCCGGTCCTGCGGCGGCTCCCAGGAACGCGCCGCCCCCGCCCCGGCCGGGCGTGCTCGTCCAGCCGTCGGTCACCTCGCCGTCCGTGGAGCGCACGCTGCGCCGCCTCGAGATCGCCGTGACCCGCCGTCTCGACGGGATGCTGCTCGGCGAGCACCTGGGCCTGCTGCCCGGGCAGGGCACCGAGAAGGCCGAGAGCCGCGAGTACCACGTCGGCGACGACGTCCGCCGGATGGACTGGGCGGTCACCGCCCGGACGACCGTTCCGCACGTGCACGACCTCGTCGCCGACCGGGAGCTGGAGACCTGGGCGCTGGTCGATCTGACGGCCAGCCAGGAGTTCGGCACCACCTCCCTGCGCAAGCGGGACCTGGCGATCGCCGCCACCGCCGCGGTCGGCTTCCTGACCGCCCGGACCGGCAACCGGATGGGCGCCGTGGCGCTCACCCCGACCGGCCCGCGGCTGATTCCCGCCCGGCCGGGCCGCCAGGGGCTGCGGAGCCTGCTGCGGACCCTGCTCTCCGTCCCGGAAGGCGCTCACGACCGGCCGGCCCGGCAGCCCGATGCCGGCGCGGCCACCGACCTCGCGGCGGCGATCGCCGAGCTGGACCGCCCGCGCCGCCGCCGTGGTCTCGCCGTGGTCGTGAGTGACTTCCTCTCCACCGACCTGAGCTGGGAGCGGCCGATGCGGGTGCTTTCCGCCCGCCACCAGCTGCTGGCCGTGGAGGTCCTCGACCCGGCCGAGCTGATCCTGCCGTCGGTGGGCCTGCTGCCCGTCGTGGATGCCGAGACCGGCGCGCTGGTGGAGATCCCGACCGGATCCCGGCGGGTGCGCGACCGGTACCGCGAGGCGGCGGCCGAGCACCGGGCCCAGGTGGAGCTCGCGCTGCGCCGGGTCGGCGCGGCGCACCTGGTCCTGCGGACCGACTCGGACTGGCTGGTCGACATCGTGCGCTTCGTCTCCACCAGCCGGACGACCCGCGGTGCCGCGCGCCGGCCGCCGGCCGACCGCGGGAACCTCGGGGGCGCCGGGAGGGCACCGGCGCCGCCCCGCTCCGGTGCCACCGGTGCCACCGGCCGCCCCCGCGGCCTCGCCGGGCGGGTGGCCCTTCCTTGAGCTTCCTGGCTGGCCACTGGCTGTGGCTGTTCGTGCTGGTGGCCGCGCTCACCGCGGCCTACATCGTCCTGTCACGGCGCCGCCGGGTGTACGCGGCCCGGATGTCGTCGACCGCGATGCTGTCAAGCGTGCTGCCGCGGCGGCCGCAGTGGTGGCGTCGGCATGTTCCGGCGGCGCTGCTGCTGCTCGCCCTGGCCGGTCTGGTCATCTCGCTGGCCCGCCCGGCGCGGGCCGAACGGGTCCCCCGCGAGCGCGCGACGATCATCCTGGCGATCGACGTGTCGAACTCGATGGCGGCCACCGACATCCAACCGACCCGGCTCGAGGCCGCCAAGCAGGGCGCCGAGGCCTTCGTCGACCAGCTGCCGCCGCGCATCAACCTCGGGCTCGTCTCCTTCGCCGGCTCGGCGGCCGTCCTCGTCCCCGCGTCGACCGACCGGGAGGCCATCCGCTCCGGCATCCGCGGGCTGCAGCTCGGCCCGGCGACCGCCGTCGGCGAGGGCATCTTCGCCTCCCTGCAGGCGATCACCACCGCCGGGCAGCGGATGTCGGACGAGGGCCAGCCGCCGCCCCCCGCCGCCATCGTCCTGCTCTCGGACGGCGAGACCACGCGCGGACGACCGAACACCCAGGCGGCGACGGCGGCGAGGGACGCCGAGATCCCCGTGGACACCATCGCCTACGGCACCTCCGACGGGAGCCTCGACGTCGGCGGGCAGGAGATCCCCGTGCCGGTGAACGAGGACGCGCTGCGCGAGCTCGCCGAGCAGACCGGCGGTTCCTACCACCGGGCGACATCCGGTGACGAGCTGGAGTCGGTCTACCGGGGCCTGGGCAGCTCGATCGGTTACCGCACCGAGTACCGCGAGATCACCGGCTGGTTCGTGGGGCTCTCCTTCCTTCTCGGGATGGGCGCGGCGGCCCTCTCCCTGGCGTTCGCCTCCCGCCTGCCCTGACGGACGGGACGGCCGGCTACTCTTGGCTGCTGTGAGCGCTCTGCGCGGCGAGCTGGACGCCGCCGGCATCTCCGGGGAGCGCCTGCGGGCGTCGTACCGCTGCGCCCGCGAGCTGAACGCCGCCCACGGCCGCACCTACTATCTGGCCACGCTGCTGCTGCCCAGGTGGAAGCGCCCGCACGTGCACGCGCTGTACGGCTTCGCCCGGTACGCGGACGAGATCGTGGACGATCTCGACGCGGCCCTCTCCGATGAGGCCAGGGCGCGGCGGCTGCGGCAGTGGGGCGGCACCTTCCTCACCGCGCTGCGCTCCGACACCGACGACACCGACGGCACCGACGGCACCGACGGCACCGACGGCACAGCAGGTACCGACGGCAGGGCGGGGGCTGGCGGGCTGCCGGGCTCGGCGGAGCCGACCGTGCTGCCGGCCGTCCTGCACACCACCCGCCGGTTCGGCCTGCCGGCGGAGTACTTCGAGGCCTTCCTGACGTCGATGGCCATGGACCTGACAGTCTCCGGCTACGCCACCTGGGACGACCTGATGGTCTACATCCACGGCTCGGCGGTCGTGATCGGCCTGCAGATGCTGCCGATCCTCGAACCCGTCCACGGCGCGGCGGAGCCGTACGCCCGTGACCTTGGTGTGGCGTTCCAGCTTGCGAACTTTCTTCGGGACGTCGGTGAGGACCTGCGGCGCGGCCGGGTCTACCTGCCACAGACGTCGCTGGACCTGTTCGGCGTCACCCGTGAGCGCCTGGCCACCGGCGTCGTCGACGGGCCGGTGCGGCGCCTGCTCGCCCATGAGATCGCCCGCGCCCGGGAGCTGTTCCGCTCCGCCCGGCCCGGTATCCGGCTGCTGCACCCGACGTCCCGGGACTGCGTCTGGACGGCGTTCCGTCTGTACGGCGGCATCCTCGACGAGATCGAGCGGGCCGACTACCAGATCCTGGACCGCCGGGTCGCCGTCGGGGCGGGCCGGCGTCTGGCCGTCGCCGGCCCCGGGCTCGTCCGGGCCGCCCGTTCCCGCCGGGCCGCGCCGGATCAGAGCAGCTCGCGCCCGCCCAGGTAGGGCCGCAGCACCTCCGGGACACGCAGCCGCTGGTCCGCGGTCTGGAAGTTCTCCAGGATCGCCGCCAGCAGCCGCGGGGTCGCCACCGCCGTGTTGTTCAGTGTGTGTGCGAAACGGATGTTCCCCTCGGCGTCGCGATACCGCAGGTTCGCCCGCCGGGCCTGCCAGTCGTGCAGCGTCGAGCAGCTGTGCGTCTCGCGGAAACGGTCCAGCGTCGGGAACCAGGTGTTGATGTCGTTCATCCGGTACTTGCCGAGGCCCATGTCCCCGGTGGCGCATTCGACGACCTCGTAGTGCAGGCCGAGATCGGTCAGGATCCGCTCCGCGGTGGCGAGCAGTTCCGCGTGCCAGCGGGCGGATTCGGCCGGGTCGTTCACACACAGGACGAACTGCTCGACCTTTTCGAACTGGTGCACCCGCAGCAGCCCGCGGACGTCCCGGCTGGCGCTGCCGATCTCGCGGCGGAAGCACGGCGAGATACCGGCGTACCTGATCGGCAGCTGGCTGGCCTCGAGAATCTCCCCGGCGTGCAGACCGACCAGGGCGACCTCGGCGGTACCGGCGAGAAAGGCGTTGTCGGCGGGGATCTCGTAGATCTCGTCGCGGCCCTTCGGCAGCATGCCGGTGCCGACCAGCGGCGCCTCCTTCACCAGCGCGGGCACCGACACCGGGGTGAAGTCCTGGCCGCGCAGCAGGTCCAGCGCGTAGGAGTGCACCGCCCGCTCCAGCATGACCAGATCGCCGACCAGGGCGTAGGCCCGCTCGCCGGAGATCCGGCGGGCACGGGCGAACTCGGCCCAGCCGCGCCGCTCCGCGAGCTCGGTGTGGTCCAGCGGCGTGAAGTCGAACTCCGGCCTGGCGCCCACCGTGCGGATGACCACGTTCGCGGACTCGTCCGGCCCGACCGGCGCGCCCTCCCAGGGGAGGCCCGGCACCAGCAGCATCAGCTCGGCAAGCCGGGCGCTGGTGCGGGCCAGCTGCTCGCGCAGCTCGCGGAGCTGGCGGTCGAACTCGGTGTGCTCGACGCGCAGCTCCGCCCGGCGGGCCTCGTCGGCCTTGGCGAACTGCTTGGCGAAGGACTTGCGGCGCGCCTGAGCCTCGTCGACCTCGAACTGCAGCTTGCGGTTCTCCTGGTCGAGCTGGAGAAGCTCGTCGACGTCGAGGTCGACGCCCTTGAGACGGACGGCGTCCTTCACAACGTCGGGGTTCTCCCGGATGAAGCGCTTGTCGAGCATCAGTTCGTGTCAGCCTTCGCGTCGGGTCCTGGGGCGACGCTATCAGCCACGTCACGACCGTCGCCGTACCCTGTGTGACGGAAGTGGGCTACGGACGGACGCCCTGGACGGACGCTTCGCACGGCCGCCACCGACGGACGCCTCGGACGGACGCCTCAGACGAACACGGAGCGGGAGGCCTGCGAGGGTGTCGAGCACGAGGGAACGGCGGGCGCGTGAGCTGGCCGCCGCGCGGATGGCACGACAGGCGGAGCGCCGGCAACGGGCTGTGGCACGACGGCGGCGCCGGCTGAGCGTGGTCGCCGCGGTGGTCCTGGTGGCCATCGTGGCGTCGGTCGCTGCACTGCTCCTTGTCACCGCCGGATCGGACGACGACGAGGTCAGCGCCACCCCCGAGTCCACCCCGGGCGCGTCGGCCGCCCCGGCCCTGCCGGCCGGCGAGACGAGCAAGGTGGGTGACTGCGTCTACACGGCCTCCGGTGAGGCGCCTTCCCGCGAGGTCGGGCTGCCCGCGGCCGCGCCGGCGGTGAACCGCAGCCCGGCCACGATGGTCATCACCACCGACCAGGGCACCATGACGGCCGCGCTGGACGCGGACAAGGCCCCCTGCACCGTCAACGCGCTGCGTACGCTCGCCGAGGCGGGCTTCTACACCGACACCCCCTGCCACCGCCAGACCGGTGGCGCCGACGCCGGCATCAGCGTCCTGCAGTGCGGCGACCCGACCGGGACCGGCACGGGAGGGCCCGGCTTCGGCTACGCCAACGAGAACACCGAGGGCGTGAACTACAACCGGGGTGTGCTGGCCATGGCGCACAGCAGCCAGCCGGACAGCAACGGCAGCCAGTTCTTCATCAACTACGCCGACCCCTCCCAGGAGGGGGCGTCCGCCCTGGCCGGCGGCTACACCGTCTTCGGCCACATCACCGAGGGCCTCGACGTGCTGGACAAGCTGACCACCCCGGGCGTCAGCGGCGGCGGGTCCGACGGCGCGCCGACAAGCGGGGCGAAGATCCAGTCGATCCAGATCGCCCAGGAGCCCTGACCCCCCGCGCGGAGGCCGTCCGCCGCTATCCCGCCCAGCGGCGGACGGTGTCGATCCGGGCCTGCAGCTGGGCGGCGCTGGCCTGCGCACTCGGTGGGCCGCCACAGGCCCGACGCAGCTCGGCGTGGATCATGCCGTGCGGCTTGCCAGTGCGGTGGTGATGGGCGGCGACCAGCTTGTTCAGGTCCTTCCGCAGCTCACCGATCCGTTCGTGGACGGGCCGCTGCTCCGCCTCGTCGGCGGTCTCGCCCGCCCTGGCCGCCGGGATGCCCGGCCCGGCCGAAGCCGCCGAGGAAGCCGCCGAGGACCGTGCGGCGGCTGCGCGCTGGGCGGCCTCCCGCTGCCGTAGCAGTGTCGCGACCTGGTCGGGCTCGAGCAGGCCGGGCAGGCCGAGGAAGTCCTCCTCCTCCAGCGACCCGGACTGGGCCGGTGTACCGAACTCTCCACCATCGAAGATCACCCGGTCGAGCTCCGCGGACGAGTTGAGCGCGGTGAACAGCGTGTCCGGCTTGTCGGGGGTGTCGCGGCGCCGGTTCGCCTCGCGCAGCGCGTCGTCGTCGAAGGCGTCCGGCTCCCGCTGGGGCTTGTTCAGCGCGTGGTCGCGCTGCGCCTCCATCTCCCCGGCCAGGGCGAGCAGCGACGGCACGCTGGGCAGAAAGACGGACGCCGTCTCCGAGCGCCCGCGCCCGCGGACGAACCGGCCGACGGCCTGGGCGAAGTACAGCGGGGTCGAGGCCGACGTGGCGTAGACGCCCACCGCCAGGCGGGGAACGTCCACCCCCTCACTGACCATGCGGACCGCGACCATCCACCGGTCGGCGGACTCGCGGAACGAGGCGATCTTCGTGCTGGCGGTGGGGTCGTCGGAGAGGACCACGACCGGGGACGTCCCGGTGATGCGGCGCAGCAGGCCGGCGTAGGCCCGGGCGTTGGTGTGGTCGGTCGCGATGACGAGCCCGCCGGCGTCCGGCATGCCACCGCGGCGGACCTGGGAGAGCCGGGTGTCGGCGGCGGCCAGGACCGCGGGCATCCAGTCGCCCCGCGGGTCGAGGGCGGTGCGCCAGGCAGCCGCGGTCTGCTCGTTGTTCAGCGGCTCACCGAGCCGCGCGGTCAGCTCCGCGCCGGCGCTGGTACGCCAGGACATCTCGCCCGAGTAGGCCAGGAAGAGCACCGGACGGACCACACCGTCGCGCAGCGCCTCGGCGTAGCCGTAGCTTGAGTCGGCGACGCTGCGGATCACCCCCTCCGCGTCGGGCAGGTAGGTCACGAACGGAATGGGGTTGACGTCCGACCGGAACGGCGTTCCGGTCAGCGCGAGCCGGCGGGCGGCCGGGCTGAAGGCCTCCCGGACCGCCTCGCCCCAGGAGAGCGCGTCTCCCGCGTGGTGGATCTCGTCCAGGATCACCAGGGTGCGCCGCGCGGCGGTGCGCATGCGGTGCAGCGCCGGGTGCGCGGCGACCTGGGCGTAGGTGACCGCCACGCCGGTGTAGTCGGAGGCGGTCGCGCCCGCGGCGTTGCGGAAGGTCGGGTCCAGGTCGATCCCGGCAGCCGCCGCGGCCACCGCCCACTGCCGCTTGAGGTGGTCGGTGGGCGCGACCACGGTCACCGCCCGGATCTCACCGGCGGTCAGCAGCTCCGCGGCGATCTCCAGGGCGAACGTCGTCTTGCCGGCGCCCGGGGTCGCCACCGCGAGGAAGTCGCGGCCTCCGGATGCGCCGCGTGACCGGTAGATGTCGAGGGCGGCGCGCTGCCACGCCCGCAGCGGCCGGGCCCCCGCACGCGCACGGGGGCCTTGGGGCAGGGGACCAGCTCTCACGACATGAGACTCTATGGCCGCGCACCGACCGGCCGACGGCGCCGCGCGCCCGTCACCGCCCGCAGCAGTCCGGTCTGGTCCGCACGATGATTTGTCGGTTTCCTGTCATCGAAGGACCACACAGGGGGTATCACCGACTTTGCTAACGCAAGGTTAAGCTCCTGACGTCAACCGCTTGACCCGGAGGTATCGATGGAGCGCCCGGCAGGATCGTCGGCGGGTCATACCTCGCCGAGGACGACGCAGCCGAACGACCACAGACCGGCAACCGCCGGCCTGGCCCGTACCCCGAACGTCCGGCTGCGCACCTCACGGGAGGAACGCGGCTGGTCCCAGGAACGTCTGGCGAGCGAGATCCGGCGCTTCTCGGTCATCCACGAGGGCCGCGAGGCCGGCGTGACCGGAAATATGATCTGCAAATGGGAAAAGGGCGACAAAAAGCCCAGTCTTCGCTACCAACGGCTGCTGCGCGCCCTGTTCGAGCGTTCCTCGGCCGAGCTCGGTTTCGTCGACGACGACCCGAGCACCGGTCTGGCCGGCCTGCGCGCCGCCCCCGCCGGGCGGGCCTCCCGGGAGATCGGCAGCCCTGCCGGCACCCTTCTCATCCAGACGGAGAACGGGGCCGATCCCGCCGGTGACATTCCCGTCGAGCGCCGCGGCTTCCTCCGGCTGTTCGCCGCCGCGGGCGGCGTCGCCGTCGTCCCGCTGAGCACGGCCGGCGCCGACAACGCGCCGTGGGAGCGGCTGTCCGCCGCCCTGCGCCGGCGCACCACCGTCACCCCGGAGCTGACCGACGAGCTGAGCCGGTGCACCGCCGGGCTGTACAGCCTGGAGGAGCGCGTTCCGGCCCGGGCCCTGTTCCCTCGGGTCACCGGTCATCTCGGCACGCTCACCCAGCTCCTGGAGTCCAGCGGCCGCTCTCCGGCCCGCCGCGACCTCGCCTCGACCGCGGGTGAGACCGCCGCGCTCGCCGGCTGGCTCGCGTTCGACATGAACGACGTTCCCTCCGCGCTGGCGTACTACCGGGTCGCCATCGAGGCGGCCCGGGAGGCCGACGACAGCGCACTGTGGGCCTGTGTGCTGGGTTACGAGAGCTACCACAGCGCCGGCATCGGCCGGCACGACCAGGCCTGCGCGCTGCTCGCCGAGGCCCAGCGCCGCGCCGCGAGCGGCAGCACCGTCATGACGAAGGCCTGGCTCGCCGGGCGGGAGGCCGAGGAGCAGGCCGCCCGCGGCGAGGGCCGGGCCGCGCTCGCCGCCCTGGACCGAGCCCAGGACTCGTTCGACCGCGCGGACGACGGCGACCGGGTCTGGACGCAGTTCTTCGACCGCGGCCGGCTGGACGGCATCAAGGTCACGACCTACACGCGGCTGCGCCGCCCCGCAGCGGCCCACGCCGCCGCGACCGAGGCACTACGGACCTCCCCGCACAGCGGTACGAAGAAGCGATCTCTGCTGCTCGGTGACATCGCCGAGGTCCATATCCAACGGCGGGAGATCGAAGCGGCGACCCAGTACGCGACCGAATCGCTGGCCATCGTCGCGGCGACCGACTTCTCGCTGGGGCTGACCCGGATCCGGCGCGTGCGGGAACACCTGCGCCCCTGGCAGAACACTCAGGCGGTGCGGGATCTGGACGAACAGCTACGGGCCCTGGTCTGAGTCAGCTCTCGCCGCCCGGAGGCGGCGCGGAGGCGGCGCGGGATCAGCCACCGCCCGGTCACGGCACTGGCCCCGCGAGGATCAGCTCCGGATCGACGGAGCGGTCTCCGCGGTGATCCAGTCCAGATAGTCGACGTGGCCGGAGACGATCGGAGTCGCGATGATCTCCGGCGTCTCGTAGGGATGCGCGGCGGCGAGCTCCGTGATCAGGTCGGCCACTCGCTCACTCGTTGTTTTGGCGAGACACAACCATTCGTCGGACTGCTCGATCTCGCCGTTCCACCGGTAAGTGCTCCGAATCGGCCCGACCACCTGGAAACAGGCGGCGAGGCGCTGCTCGACGAGTGCTCTGCCGATACGGTCCGCGGCGTCTGGTGAGTCGATGCTCGTGATGACCTGAAGGTATCCCACGCGTACTCCCACCCATAACCGATGGCTACGCGGGATACTCTACATCGCACACCCAGCAGGACCGTTGATTTTTTGCCGATGACGGCGGGTGGCACATTAGATACAAGCCCGACTAGTTCCGGAATGACGGGTCGCTTGTTTCGGGTCAAATCGACACGGAGCGCGTAAATCATCCCCGGAGTGCTCGCCCGCCACGTCACCCCGTCGTCTGGCACGCCCGGTAACAGTCATAGACCCCGCCGACACTCCGTACCGCTGCCAGCACCCGGTCAAGCTGGTCGGGACCGGTGACCTCGATGGTGAAACGGGCGTGTGCCACCCTGTCCTCCGAGGTCGACGTCGACGCCGCCCGTACCGAGGCTGAGGTGTCGGACAGGACCTCGGTGATATCTGCCAGCAATCCGTAACGGTCGAAGGCCTCCACCGCGATTTCCGTGGGGAAGGTCTGACTCTCCGCAGCGGTCCATCCCTGCACGGTCACCTGTTCGCGTGATGCCGCCGACGTGGCGGCGTTCGCGCATTCCTGTCGGTGCAGGGAGACGGCGCTGCTGTTGCCGGCGAAGCCGACCACGGTGTCCCCGGGGAGCGGAAGGCAACATCGGGCCAGACGCACCGGCACGTCAGTGCCCCCGATCTCGGCGAAGCCCGCCCAGTTCTGGGTTCCGCGGCGGGTGGAAGCCTGCGCTGCGGCAGCACCGGCCGATTCACGTCCACGCGGGCCGCCGGCCGCGCCCGGCCGTTCCTCGCGCCTTCCCGACCCGCCGCGCCGCGCCCGGCGCCCGGCGCGGGCCGGCTCCGTCTCCGCGGCCTCATCGGCCTGCTCAGGTCCGGCCGTCCCCGCGACCGGTGCGGAACCGGCCTCGGCTGGAGGGCCGTCGAGAACCGGCGATCGGCCGGGCGTCACTCCCCCGGCGGTGGCGGCGGTGGCGAGCGCCACCGCCGCGCCCGCGCCGGTACGGATGCCCCCGGGCGCCCCCGGGCGGCCGACTGCGCCATGCGGGCCTGTCGCTCGGGCGGGTGGTACCTGGTCGCCGTCCCAGGAGCCGGCAGCGACCGCAGGCCGCGCGACGGGCCCGCCCGAAGCGCCCGAGCCACCGGAAACGGCGGGAGCGACGGGAGCGCCGCTCTGGGTCGCGCGCGCCTGCGCGTCCCGGCGGGCACGGGCCAACCGCTTCCGGATTCGAACCCGCGCGCGGGACGTCCGCACGAACTCCAGCCAGTCCTCGCTCGGACCCGCGCCGGGCAGGTTGGAGGTGAGGATCTGCACGACGTCGCCGTTGCGCAGCCGGGTGTGCAGCGGCACCAGCCGGCCGTTGACCCGGGCTCCGATGGCCCGGTGGCCGACGTCGGTGTGCACCGCGTAGGCGACGTCCACCGGTGAGGAACGCGCCGGCAACGCGATCATCTTGCCCTTCGGAGTGAAGGTCAGGACCTCGTCGGAGTTGAGGTCCGAGGAGAGGGATTCCAGGAACTCGCCCGGGTCGACGGTGTCGACCTGCCAGTCGAGCAGGCTGTGCAGCCACGAGAGGCCTTCGAGACGCGCACCGTCCGCGCCCGGACCGACCGGTTTGGCCACGATGCCCGTCTCGGCCAGCCGGTGCATGGACGGGGTGCGGATCTGGATGTCGACGGTGCGCCCGGCATCGTCCGTCACGCTGGTGTGCAGGCTCTGGTACATGTTGAACTTGGGCGTGGCGACGAAGTCACGCAGCCGGCCCGGTACCGGCCGCCACATCCCGTGGATGACACCGAGGGCCGCATAGCAGTCGGTGATGTCGTCGACGAGGACGAGCACCCGGACGATGTCGTTGTAGTCGCGGGGCGGCCGGCCGCGCTCCTGGGCCCGCTTGTGGATCGAGAAGATGTGGCTGGTCCGGATGGACACGGAGCCGCCGACCCGGGCCTCGGCGAGCGCGCCGCGCAGCTGCGCGACCATCCCGCCCAGGACGCCGCTGGCCCGCTCCGCGGCGGTGAAGTCGTCGACCATCGCGGAGATCTGGCGGTGCTCCTCGGGGTTGAGCACCGCGAACGACCGGTCCTCCAGCTCCCGCTTGATCACGCTCACGCCGAGACGGTGCGCGAGCGGCGCCAGGACCTCCAGGGTGACCCGCGAGATCTTCTGCTGCTTGGGCTCCGACATGAAGCCCAGCGTGCGCATGTTGTGCAGCCGGTCAGCGATCTTGATGACGAGCACCCGGTAGTCGCGGGCCAGCGCGACGATCAGCTTGCGCAGGGTCTCGGCCTCGGCGGCCTCGCCGAACCGCATCTTGTCGAGCTTGGTCACCCCGTCGACGAGGTTCGCGACCTCGCCGTTGAACTCCTCCGCCACGGCGGCCAGCGAGTAGCCGGTGTCCTCGACCGTGTCGTGCAACAGCGCCGCGATGAGCGTGGTGGTGTCGACGCCGAGCTCGGCGAGCACCTCGGCGACGGCGAGCGGATGGCTGATGTACGGATCGCCGCTGCGCCGGATCTGGCCGGCGTGCAGGTCGTCCGCCACCGTGTAGGCGCGGATCACCGCCGCGATGTCCGCCTTAGGGTGGAAGTCCCGGTGCGCCTCGACCAGGTCCCGCAGCTCCGGGGGCACCTGCGGGGTGCGCGGCGCTGCCATCCGGCGGGCCAGATGCGCCAGGCGCATGCTCGCCTGGCGGGCGGCGGCCACCGTCCGGGAGTCGGCGTCGCCGTCCGCCCGTGCCAGCGCGGGCGAGAAGCCGCCCGCCGGAAGACCCGCTCCCGCGGCCTCAGCATTCACGGCGTGCCCCCTCGCCCTCGCGGTCAGCTCTGTATGTCCGAGGTGACCCGGAAACAGTCGTACACGCCGTCGGTGGATCTGACGGCGTCGAGAATGTGGCCGAGATGCTTGGCGTCACCCATCTCGAAGGTGAACCGGCTCACCGCGACCTGCTCCCGCGTCGTGGTGACCGACGCGGAGAGGATGTTGACGTGATGGTCCGACAGGACCCGGGTCACGTCGGAGAGCAGCCTGGTCCGGTCCAGCGCCTCGACCTGGATGACGACGAGGAACACGGAACCCGATGACGGCGCCCACTCGACGGTGACCGTCCGGTCGTGCGGGCCGCCGCGCAGGCTGTCGAGGTTGACGCAGTCGGAACGGTGCACCGACACGCCCTTCCCCCTGGTGACGAAGCCCGCGATGTCGTCGCCGGGCATCGGGGTGCAGCAGCGGGCGAGCTTCACCCAGACGTCCGAGGCGCCCGTGACCAGCACACCCGGATCGCCACCGGCACGGCGCAGGGCCCGGATCGGCAGCTCGGTCTCGGCCGCGTCCTCCTCGGCGCTCTCGGCGCCGCCCAGGCTCTGCAACAGCCGGTTCACCACCGCCTGCGCGCTGACGTTGTTCTCCCCGACCGCCGCGTACAGGGCCGTGACGTCCGCGTAGCGCATGTCCTTCGCCAGGGTCAGCAGCGCGTCGCCGGTCATCAGCCGGGCCAGCGGCAGGCCGTGGCGCCGCATCGCCCGGCCGATCGCGTCCCGACCGGCCACGATCGCGTCCTCGCGGCGCTCACGCGCATGCCACTGACGGATCTTGGTCCGGGCCCGCGAGGAGCGGACGAACATCAGCCAGTCCTCGCTGGGACCGGCGGAGTGCGCTCGGGAGGTGAACACCTCCACCACGTCGCCGTTCTCCAGCTCGGTGTCCAGCGCGGCGAGCCGGCCGTTGACCCGGGCACCGACGCACTGGTTGCCGATGTCGGTGTGCACCGCGTAGGCGAAGTCGACCGGGGTCGAGCCCAGCGGCAGCGGGATCACGTCGCCCTTCGGCGTGAAGACGAAGACCTCGTCCGCGGCACCGTCGAAGCGCAGGCTGTCGAGGAACTCCCCCGGGTCGGCCGTCTCCCGCTGCCAGTCGAGGATCTGGCGCAGCCAGTTCCTCAGGTCCGGGGCGGTGCCACCGGCCGGGCCGCCGGACTTCGCGGCAGCGCGGCGCGAGGAGCCGGACGTCCGCGCGCCCGACCCGTCCTCCTTGTACTTCCAGTGCGCCGCGATGCCGTACTCGGCCCGGTTGTGCATCGAGTGCGTCCGGATCTGCAGCTCGACCGGCTTGCCCTCGGGCCCGATGACCGTCGTGTGCAGCGACTGGTACATGTTGTACTTGGGCATCGCGATGTAGTCCTTGAACCGGCCCGGAATCGGCTTCCAGTTCGCGTGGACGGTGCCCAGCGCCGCGTAGCAGTCCCGGACCGAGTCGACCAGGACCCGGATTCCCACCAGGTCGTAGATGTCCTCGAAGGACCGGCCGCGAACCACCATCTTCTGGTAGATCGAGTAGTAGTGCTTCGGCCGGCCCGTCACCACAGCCTTGATCCGCGCGTCGGCGAGCTGCGCCTGCACCTGCGCGGACGTCTCGGTCAGGTAGACGTCCCGGCTGGGCGCGCGGTCGGCGACGAGCCGGACGATCTCGTCGTAGCGCTTGGGGAACAGCGCGGCGAACGCCAGGTCCTCCAGCTCCCACTTCAGCGAGTTCATGCCGAGCCGGTGAGCCAGCGGCGCGTAGATCTCCAGCGTCTCGCGCGCCTTGCGCTCCTGCTTGTGCTCGGGCAGGAACCGCAGCGTCCGCATGTTGTGCAACCGGTCGGCCAGTTTCACCACCAGCGCGCGGGGGTCGCGGGCCATCGCGACGACCATCCGCCGGATGGTCTCCGTCTGTGCGGCCTCGCCGACCTTGACCCGGTTCAGCTTGCTGACCGCGTCGACGATCTGCAGCACCTGCGAACCGAACTCGGCCTCGATCGTCTCGGGCGGGAGGTCCGTCTCCTCCAGCGTGTCGTGCAGCAGGGCCGCGCACAGGGTCGGAATGTCCATGCCGAGGTCGGCGAGAATGCTCGCCACCGCGATCGGATGGGTGATGTACGGGTGCCCGGAGAAGCGGACCTGGCCGGCGTGCGCCGCGTCGGCCACCTCGAACGCCCGCTGGACCTGGCCGATCTCCGCCCGCGGATGGTTCGCCAGCAGCCCGCGGAGCACCGGGTCCAGCGAGGACGGCGGCGTCGCCCGGTGTGTGCCGAGCCGGGCGAACCGCCCGCGCACCCGCCGCGGCAGGGGCGGGGACTCGTGCCCGAGCCGGGGCACCACCGGTGACCCGCTCGCGGGATCGGTGTCGTCCGCCTCGGGCGGAACGGGACCACCGTCAGCCGCGGCAGACCCGCCTGCCGGCCCACCAGCCGCGATGTTGATGGCCGTGGCACCGCCGGCAGCGCCGACACCGCCCGGTCCGGAAGCCGGAAGCCCGGCCGCCGGCTGATCGGCGGCCTCGCCCGCGGTGGACCGCCCACCGACCGCGCCACCCGCCCCGGCGGCGGGCGGCCTGCCCCCGCCTGGGGCAGGCTGCGCCGGCCGCGTCTCCCCGGCGGATGACGCGGCCGTCGGCACAGCTCCGGTGGTCACCGGCGGCGCCTCGGGCACGGGCCGCTCCTGCTCAGCACATGAGCCACGGCACGGATGTGCGAAGGGCTCCTGACGTTGAGGTTAACGCTGTTGCCGCCTGTTGCCTTCCGCAGCCCCGCCGAGTCCACCCCGCGGCCACCTGCCGGTCACCGAAGCCGACCTGGAGCCCGACCCTGGACTCGACCTGGGACCACCGTGCGTGAACGGCATAAGCCATAACCCGGACGAAGGGTCAGAGTTTCATGATCGACGTGACGTCGAGAACACCCGTACGGTCCCGCCCCGACAGGAAGGTCAGCTCCATCAGGACGGCGAGCCCGACCACATCCGCCCCGCAGCCACGCAGCAGGTTGTGGGCGGCGACCGCGGTACCGCCGGTGGCGAGCACGTCGTCGATGATCAGGACCCGCTCTCCGGCGGGCACGGCGTCCTCGTGAATCTCCAGAGTGGCCGTGCCGTACTCCAGCGCGTACGACTCGCTCCGGGTCACCCCGGGCAGCTTGCCCTGCTTGCGCACCGGCACCAGGCCCGCCCCGATCCGGTCGGCCACCGGCGCGGCCAGCAGGAACCCACGTGCCTCGACGCCCGCGATGGTGGTGGCCCCCCGCTGCCGGGCCAGGTCCGCGAGGGCACCGATGATCACCCCGAACGCCGCCGGGGTGGACAGCAGCGGGGTGATGTCCTTGAAGACGACTCCGGGCTTCGGGAAGTCCGGGACGTCACGGACGTGGGCGGCGAGCACATCTGCGGCCGTGCCGAACTCCAGCCCGCTGTCGACGCTCGTCATCGTGGTGACCTCTCCGATCCTCGTTGTCGCCGCCCGTCAGGGCGGCCCTGTCCGCGTCGCTGTGATGCCGGCTTCGATCTGCTTTACGCCGCCGGGCCCGCCCACCCACAGCGGATCCGGGCCTGATTTCCAGCCCGGTGGCACCGCCACCGGGTTCTGGCGAGCCACGCGCGGAACCGGGCCGCGGGGTGGTGCTAGCGCGAGCGCTTCTTACCACCGGGACGTCGCCCTGCGCCGGGTCTGGGCTTCGCGCCACGCTGCCGAGCCGACGAACCGCCGAGCGATCCCGCTCCCCGGCCCGCTCCACCCGCGCTTCCGGCACCGGCCGCCGCGGGGAGCAACCCGCCCCCGCCCCCGACCCCGACCGCGTCGCCGGGGCCCCGCGCCTCCGGCTGGTCCGGATCGTCCGACTGCAGGGCGGCTGCCGCGCCCTCCTCCGGCCGGGCCTGCGCCGAGCGGCCGGTCCGGCCGGCTTCCGAACGGGCCCGGCTCGCCCGTGCCCGGGCCACCCGGGCATCGAGCGCACGCACGTCCGCCTCGTTCCGCTTGAGGTCGACGAGCAGCGGGGTTGCGAAGAAGAGCGAGGAGTACGTGCCGGACGCGATACCGACGAACTGGGCGAGCGCGAGGTCCTTCAGCGTGCCCGCACCCAGCAGGCCGGCGCCGACGAACAGCAGCGAGGCGACGGGGATCAGCGCGATCAGCGAGGTGTTCAGCGAACGGACCAGTGTTTCGTTCAGCGCGTCGTTCGTCGCCTCCGCGTAGGTCCGCCGGGTCGACGTCGCCATTCCGGCGGTGTTCTCCCGAACCCGGTCGAACACGACCACCGTGTCGTAGAGCGAGAAACCGAGGATGGTCAGGACCGCGATGATCGTGGACGGCGTGACCTCGAACCCGACGAGCGAGTAGATGCCCATGGTGACCACCAGGTCATGGACGAGGGCGGCCATCGCCGCCGCGGCCATCTTCCACTCGAACCGGATGGACAGATAGATCATCACGAGTACCAGGAAGACGATCAGGCCCTGGATCGCCTTGTTCGTGATGGTCGATCCCCAGGACGATCCGACCGTGGACACGGCGATGTTCTCGTCCGGGTTCTCGACGTTGAAGGTCTCCGCCAGGGCGTTCTGCACCTGCTCGGTCTGCTGGTCGGACAGCGTCGGTGTCTGCACCCGGAACTGCCCGGACGTCTCCAGCCGCTGGACGACGCTGTCCGCGGGATCGACCCCGTTGTCAGCCAGGACCTGTTCGACCTGCTCGACGGAGCCGCCGTTGGTCGGAAGCTGGAACACCGCCCCGCCGGAGAACTCGATACCGAGCGTGAAGCCCCGGACAATCATGCTCAGCACACAGATCGCGATCAGTACGCCGGACACGGCGTACCAGACGCGCCGGCGGCCGACGAAGTCGACGTGGAACTCGCTGCGGTAGAGACGACCCAGCATCGACATGTCAGTGCTCCCGCCTCTGCCCGGCGGTACGCCGGCCCGATCCCGGCCGCGCCGCCGGCTTCCTCAGCTGGGGCACCGAGCCCGGCGGACCGGAATCCCCCTCGCCCGGAAGGTCGTCGCCCCCGCCGCCCGCCGCGGTGCCGGCCTCCCCGAGGGCAGTCGCCGGCCCCCGTTTCACCAGGCGCGCGGAACGCGCCCCGGTACCGCCGGTCGAAGATCCAGACAGCCCGGAGAACCGACTGGTGCTGAACAGCGGCCGGCGCACCAGCACCGTGACGAGCGGGCGGGTGAAGATGAACATGATCAGGACGTCGACGAGGGTCGACAGGCCGAGCGTGAACGCGAAGCCCCGGACGGAGCCCACCGACAGGATGTAGAGCACCGCGGCGGCGAGGAACGACACGGTGTCGGCGGACAGCATGGTGCGGCGGGACGCCGGCCAGGCCCGGTCGACAGCGGTGCGGATGCTGCGGCCGGCCTTGACCTCGTCCTTGATCCGTTCGAAGTAGACGACGAACGAGTCCGCCGTGACACCGATCGAGACGATGAGGCCGGCGATCCCGGCGAGGGTCAGCGTGAAGCCGATCGCGTCGCCGAGGAGCACGACCGCCGCGTAGTTCAGCGCGGCGCTGGCCGCCAGCGATGTGATCACGACGACGCCGAGCGCCCGGTAGTAGAGGAACGAGTAGATGACCACCAGGCCGAGACCGATGGCGCCGGCCAGCAGGCCGCCCTGCAGCGACTCCCGGCCCAGCGTCGGGGAGATCGACTCCGCCTGCGAGCGCTCGAAGGCCAGCGGCAGCGCGCCGAAGCGCAGCACGTCGGCGAGGTCCTCGGCCTCCGACTGGGAGAAGTCACCCGAGATCTCGGCCGAGCCGGCGATGCGCTCGTTCGTCTGCGGAGCGGACTGGACGACCCCGTCGAGCACGATCGCGACCTGGGTGCCGACCGTCTCTTCGGTGAGCCTGGTGAACTTGCCCTGACCGGCGCCGGTGAACTCGACGTTGACAGCCCACTCGTTGGTCGTGACGCCCGTCGGACCGCCGCCGCCACGCAGGCCGGCCGAGGCGGAGGAGACATCCGTCCCGACCAGGGCGGCGGGCTTCAGCAGGTACTTCGTCGTGCCGTCGCGGTCGCAGGCCGCGATCCAGTCCTCCGGGCGGTCCAGGCTGGCGGTGGAGCTGCGCACCCCGGTGGCCGAGCATGTCAGGTTCGCGAACCGCTCGGCGACGTCGGCGGGCGGGCTGTCCGTGCCCGTGGACGGCGCGGCGGGCGCCGCTGGTGCCGGAGACACCGGCGCCGCGGGAGCCGTCGCGGCGGCGCTCGGGACCGCGCCCGGCGCCAGAGCGGTACCCGGGGTTGGAGCGGTACCCGGTGCCGCGGTGCCGGACGAGCCGGTTGCCGCCGCGAGCTGGATCCGGGGCCCGGCGTCCGACCCGGCTGTGAAGGATGCGGGCTGGGCCGCGAAGCCGGAACCGCTGCCGGGCACACCGAGTGCGGCCGGCTGCTGGCTCGTGGGTGCTCCGGTCGCCGCCGGAGTCGGTGCTCCGGTCGCCGCCGGAGTCGGAGCCTCACCGGTCGGTGCGGTGCCGCCTGGAGCGGTCGTCGCCCCCGGGGCCGGGGCCCCGGACGGGGCGGGGGTGGCGCCCGGCGCCGGTGTCGCCGGCGCGACGGACTGTGCGATGTCCGACCCGGCCACCTCGCGGAAGCGCAGCTCGGCGGTCTGGCCGACAAGGGACACGACGTCGTTGCGCCCGCGGCCCGGGACGGCGATCTCGATGGTGTCGCCCGCACGGCGCACCTCGGCCTCGGCCACCCCGAGGCCGTCGACCCGCTCGCGGATGACGTCCACGGCCTTGTCGAGGGCGGAGTCGTCGACCGAGCCGCCGGTCACCGACCGGGGCGTCAGAATGACGCTCGTTCCGCCCTGGAGGTCGAGGCCGAGTTTCGGCGTCCAGGTGCTGGTGAGGGCCATGAGGCCGTAGAGGACGGCGAGCAGAGCACCAAGTGCCCCGAGCCGAGCGCCGACGGAGATACCTCCGGAGGCTCGTGCCGAGCGACGTGCCAACGCCAAGTCCTTCCTCACACACCGTCACCGATTCCGGCGGCGCCTACCGATTCCGAACGAGTGTCACCGAGGGTACGTTCCAACAGGCCCGCCGTGACACCACCAGCCGTCGACGGGCGCGTGACGGTCGGCGATGGCAGGCACCACGCCCGCACCACAGCATCCGCCGAGCCTCCGAATGACATTGCACCGACCGGTGTCCACCCGACCCGGGGCCCGACTGCCGGCGTTCCGGGAACGGTGGAGAGATGGCCCGACGCCCGCCGGATGCTCGACGCCGGACTTCGATCCGGACCACAGAGAGTTACGAGCACGGCGGGCAACCAGCGCCCGGAGGGCGGTCTAGAGCTCCTTGCGCGGCGGGTTCGAATTCCCGCCCGTGCCCTCGGTGTCACCATCGGGACGCGGATCGTCACCAGTGGACCCGGCAGTACCGGCAGTACCGGCAGTACCGCTGTCACTCGCCGGACCCGTCGAGCCCGCTGTGCCCGTCGTCCCGGTCTCGTCAGTGGCGTCAGACCCGTCCGCCGCCCTGCTCGCGTCGCCGTGGGTGGTTCCGGCCGGCGCGGCATGGTCGCCGTCCGCGGTGTCGCTCTCGGAATCCGGAGTACTGATCACCCGGGCGATGGCGTTGCGGCCGAACCGGCAGACCACATCCGGCGCGATCTCCAGGAGGACATCGGAGCCGTCCTGCTCGACCACGGTCGCGTACAGACCGGCAGTGGTCACGACAAGCGTGCCGGGCACGATCTGGGAGAGCTGCTGCTGCTGCGCCTTCGCGCGGCGGCGCTGCGTCGAGAAGAAGTAAACGATCAACAGCACAATGAGGAGCGGAAAGATCAGTCCACTGATGGAGCTGCCGCCGTCGTTGTCCGCCGCGCTCGTCAAGATCGCGAGTTCCTGCACGTCCTGCCCTCCTGGGTGTCGCGGCTGATCGTACGTATCCGCGTCACGGCCACCGCGGGCAGCCTGCCGGTGTGTTCCCGTGCTGGATGGGTTCGGGGCGCGCCGGCCCGTACGCCAGCGCGTCGACGGGCCGGCTTCACACCGGCGGCGGCTCCTCGGCGAACAGCACGACCTGAGCCTGTGACCTGCCGAGCGCGTCCGACACCGGCTCCATTCCCAGATGGGTGAACGCCGCCGGGGTGGCCACCCGCCCACGGGCGGTGCGCACCAGCAGCCCCGCGCGCAGCAGGAACGGCTCGGACACGTCCTCGACCGTCTCCACCTCCTCGCCGACCGCCACGGCCAGGGTGCCGAGACCGACCGGACCACCGCCGAACCGGCGCACGAGCGCGTCGAGCACCGCGCGGTCGAGCCGGTCCAGGCCGAGCGCATCGACGTCGTAGACGCGCAGCGCGGCCTGGGCGACGTCCCGCGACACGACGCCGTCGGCCCGCACCTCGGCGTAGTCGCGGACCCTGCGCAGGAGACGGTTGGCGATCCGGGGCGTGCCGCGCGAACGGCCCGCCACCTCGACGGCGCCGTCGTCGGTGAGCCGCACGCCGAGCAGCCGCGCCGAGCGCGCCAGCACCAGGGCCAGCTCGTCGGCGTCGTAGAAGTCCATGTGCCCGGTGAAGCCGAAACGGTCCCGCAGCGGGCCGGTGAGAAGGCCCGACCGGGTGGTGGCACCGACCAGCGTGAACGGGGCGAGGTCCAGCGGGATCGCCGTCGCGCCCGGGCCCTTGCCGAGGACGACGTCCACCCGGAAGTCCTCCATCGCCGCGTAGAGGAGCTCCTCTGCCGGCCGCGCGATGCGGTGGATCTCGTCGAGGAAGAGCACCTCCCCGGGCGTCAGCGCGGTCAGGATCGCGACCAGGTCACCCGCCCGCTCGATCGCCGGGCCGCTGGTCATCCGCAGGGGGACGCCGAGCTCCTCCGCCACGATCATGGCCAGGCTCGTCTTGCCGAGCCCCGGCGGACCGGACAGCAGGACGTGGTCCGGCGGCCGGCCGCGGCCCTGCGCACCCTCCAGCATGATCGAGAGCTGTTCGCGCACCTTGCGCTGGCCGACGAACTCGTCCAGCGTCCGCGGGCGCAGGCCCGCTTCGAAGGCGCGTTCCTCCGGCGCGGCCGTGGCCGAGATCAGGCCGTCCTCGCTCACGCCACCTCCCGCGACACCGTGCTCGTCCTCCTGCCGTCGCTCCCGCTGCCGTCGCTCCCGCTGCCGTCGCTCCCGCTGCCGGCCGCCGCGCTCCCGGCGCTGACCGCGCTCATCGCGGCCGCAGGATCGCCAGGCTCGCGCGCAGCAGTGCGGCCGGGTCGTCAACCGCCGCGCCCGCACCAGTGGCGGTTCCGGCGGAGCCGGTCGCCTCGTCGGCGGCAGCCGCCCGCCCACCGCCCGCGGAGTCGCCATCGGACTCACCGGCCACGGCGAGGCCGGCCCGGGCGGCGATGACCGCCTCCTGCGCCTCCCGGGCGGTGTAACCGAGGCTGACCAGCGCATCACGCACCTGCTCACCGCCCGGGCCCCCGAGCCGGGCGTCGGGCGCCGGCGCCTGGCCGCCCCCGGGCGGCACCGTGCCACGCGCCGACGGAACCGGAGACGACGGGGGGCCGAGCCGGTCCCGCAGGTCGAGCACGATGCGCTGGGCGCCCTTGCGGCCGATCCCGGGGACCTTGGTCAGCGTGGCCAGGTCCTCCTCGGCGACGGCCCGGCGCACCGTGTCCGGACTGTGCACGCCCAGCACGGCCTGCGCGAGCCGCGGCCCGACGCCCGCCGCGCCCTGCAGGATCTCGAAGACGTCCCGCTCGTCCGCGTCGGCGAAACCGTAGAGCGTCAGCTCCGTCTCGCGCACGACGAGGGTCGTCGCCAGCCGTGCCCGCTCCCCGACCCGCAGCCGGCCCAGCGTCGACGGCGTGCACCAGACCAGCACACCGATCCCGCCGACCTCGACGACGGCGGACGCCGGCGACAGCGCCTGCACCGTCCCGCTGACCGAGGCGATCATGACTCTGTCATGCCCGGACGCCTCGCGGAGTCCGGACGCTTCGCGGAGTCATGCCCGTGCCCGCCGTGGATCCGCGGAGCGCAGCCGGGCGAGCGCCGGCCCGCGCCACAGGTGGCACAGGGCGAGCGCGAGCGCATCCGCGGCGTCGGCCGGGCGCGGCGCCTCCGGAAGATCAAGAAGCCTTGTCACCATGAACCCCACCTGTGCCTTGTCCGCCCGCCCGCTGCCGGTGACGGCGGCCTTCACCTCGCTGGGCGTGTACAGGCCGATCGGCAGCCCGCGACGGGCCGCCGCCACGATCGCCACGGCACCGGCCTGGGCCGTACCCATCACCGTGCGGACGTTCGCCTGGCTGAACACCTTCTCCACCGCCACGGCATCCGGGCGCAGCCGGTCCAGCCACTCCTCCACGCCCTCGGAGACGGCACGCAACCGCTGCGCCACCTCGTCGGAGGCCGGAGTGCGCACAACACCGACATCAACCAGATCAGCCCGACGACCCGGGCCACCGTCAACCACGCCGATACCGCAGCGGGTCAGGCCCGGGTCCACCCCGAGAACACGCAACGATGCCTCCCGGCCACGGTCACGAACATTCGTTCGATTCTAGTGGCCGGGGCAACACCGACATCCACGACACGCCGACCAGAGGCCCGCGGCCGCGACACGGACTCAGCTCGAGACGAGCTCCATGACGTCGTCGGAGATGTCGGCGTTGAACCAGACGTTCTGGACGTCGTCCAGATCCTCCAGCGCCTCGACGAGCTTGAGCACCTTGCGGGCCGGCTCCGCGTCGAGCGGGACGCTCACCGATGGCAGCCACGACAGGTCGGCGGAGGTGACGGCAAGCCCGGCGTCACCCGCGGCCACCCGGACCGCGTGCAGGTCCGTGGCCTCGGAGACCACCTCGAAGGCCTCACCGACGTCGTTCACCTCCTCGGCACCGGCGTCGAGGACGGCCAGCAGCACGTCGTCCTCACCCAGCTCGGGCGTCTTGTCGATCAGGATGACGCCCTTCCGGTTGAACAGGTACGACACCGAGCCCGGGTCGGCGGGGGTGCCCCCGTTGCGGGTGATCGCCACCCGGACGTCGGACGCGGCCCGGTTGCGGTTGTCGGTGAGGCACTCGACGAGGACCGCGACACCGTTCGGCCCGTACGCCTCGTAGGTGACCTCCTCGTAGTTCACTCCGCCGGCGAGCTCGCCGGAACCCCGCTTGATCGCCCGGTCGATGTTGTCGTTCGGCACCGACTGGGACTTGGCCTTGGCGATGGCGTCGGCCAGCGTCGGGTTGCCGGCCGGGTCACCGCCGCCGGTCTTCGCCGCCACCTCGACGGTCTTGACCAGCTTGGCGAACAGCTTGCCGCGGCGGGCGTCGACGACCGCCTTCTTGTGCTTGGTGGTCGCCCACTTGGAGTGACCGCTCATGACCTGCCCCTCTTGAGCCCGAGCTCGGATCGCACGATCTGGACGAACAGCCGGTGCACCCGGATGTCTCCCGTCAGTTCAGGATGGAACGACGTGGCGAGCAGCGGACCCTGCCGGATCGCGACCGGACGGTCGCCGACCCGGGCCAGCACATCCACTCCGTCACCCGCCTTTTCTACCCAGGGCGCCCGGATGAAGACAGCGTGCACCGCCGGCCCCTCGACGCCAGCCACCGCCAGGTCCGTCTCGAAGGACTCGACCTGGCGGCCGAACGCGTTGCGGCGAACGACCACATCGAGCCCACCGATCAGCGGCTGGTCGGGACGACCGTCGATCACGTCCCGCGCGAGCAGGATCATGCCGGCGCAGGAACCGAACACCGGCAGACCACCCGCGACCGCCGCCCGCAGCGGATCCAGCAGGTCGAACACACGCAGCAGGCGACCGATCGTAGTGGACTCGCCGCCGGGCAGAACCAGGCCGTCCAATGATCCCAGCTCCGCCGCCCGGCGGACCTCGCAGGCCTCGGCGCCGGACCCGGTGAGCGCGCGCGCGTGCTCACGCACATCGCCCTGCAGCGCCAGGACGCCGATCCGAGGAGAGCTCACCAGCCGCGGTCGGCGAAGCGCGCCTGCGGCGGGAGCTCACCGACGTTGATGCCGACCATCGCCTCCCCCAGGCCGCGGGAGACCTTGGCCAGTACCGCCGGGTCGTTGTACATCGTCGTGGCTTCGACGATGGCCCGGGCCCGCCGCGCCGGATCCCCCGACTTGAAGATGCCCGAGCCGACGAAGACGCCGTCCGCGCCGAGCTGCATCATCAGCGCCGCGTCCGCCGGAGTGGCGATGCCGCCGGCGGTGAACAGCACGACCGGCAGCCGGCCCAGCCGTGCGACCTCGGTGACCAGCTCCACCGGTGCGCGCAGCTCCTTGGCCGCCGCGTACAGCTCCTCGGACGGCAGCGCCGACAGCCGCGCGATCTCCGCCCGGATGGTGCGCATGTGCACCACGGCGTTGGAGACCTCGCCGGTGCCCGCCTCACCCTTCGACCGGATCATCGCCGCACCCTCGGAGAGGCGCCGCAACGCCTCACCGAGGTTGGTGGCACCGCAGACGAAGGGCACCGTGAAGGCCCACTTGTCGATGTGGTGGTGCGGATCCGCCGGGGTGAGCACCTCGGACTCGTCGATGTAGTCGACACCGAGCTCCTGGATGATCTGGGCCTCGACGAAATGCCCAATCCTGGCCTTGGCCATGACCGGGATCGAGACCGCCTCGATGATCCCGGCGATCATCTCCGGATCGCTCATCCGCGACACGCCGCCCTGCGCGCGGATGTCGGCGGGCACCCGCTCCAGCGCCATGACGGCGACGGCGCCCGCGTCCTCGGCGATGCGCGCCTGCTCGGCGGTGACGACGTCCATGATCACGCCGCCCTTGAGCATCTCCGCCATGCCGCGCTTCACCCTGCCGGTGCCGGCCTGCCGTTCCGCCCCGCCGCCCGGCGCGACGGGGCCGGATGGCGAAGCGCCCGTGGCAGGGGCGGGAGCGGTCGGGCCGTCGGACATCATGTGGTGTCTCTTTCGGGTAGTACGGACAGGTTCTCCGGACAAGGTCCGCGATGGTGCCGGCCGGCCTTCCGACGGACCACCGAGGATGTCGGCCCGTACCCGGAACCGGACCCGCGCGCGGTGGCGGCGGGACCCTGTGGCCGGGGGTCGACCGGGTGGCCGGGGATCGACCGGTCTGGCGCCGGGCCGCGCGGGGAGCAGGCTCTCCGGCGGTCGTTCCGGGCCGGACGGACCCGGACGGACATGGATGCCGGTCCATGGTACGGCCGGAACGGGCCTGTCCTACCCCATCATCAGCATCACTGCGATCGCTGCCGACAGTGGCAATCCGCACACCCGCAGGGCAGAGCGGGAATACCGGACATCTGTGTGCGTCCTGGAGACCAGGTAACCAGCGGCCGGCGCAGTATCCTGCCGTGCCGCGACCCGGAGCACTCCAGGAGAATGATGACAAGCCCCTACGGCCCACCGCCGCCCGGAGCCCAGCCCGGTCCAGGTCACGCGCCATGGGACGGCGGTGCGCCAGGTCCCACCGAGGCGGGTGCCGGCGGGGCGGCGGGCGGGGCCGGTGGCCCGGGTCGCTTCGGCCCCCCACCCGGCGGAAGCGGCGGGCCCGGCTGGCCCGCACCCCCGCCGGGCGCCAGGCAGCCGGCAGGACCGCCCCCCGGCCCGATGCCGGGCTGGCCGCCGCCGGGGCCTCCACCACCGCCCAGCGGCCCCGGCGGGTGGCCGGGGAACGGTGGCTGGCCCGGGCACGTCGGCAGTCCCGGGCACGTCGGCAGTCCCGGGCACGTCGGCAGTCCCGGGCACGTCGGCAGTCCCGGCCCTCCTGGCTGGCCCGCTCCCTCCACCGGATCGCCACACCCCGGCAGCTGGGCTGGCGGGGGCGGGGGGCCGGCTCCGGGCGGGTGGGCACCCCCCTGCCGCGTCTGTGGCGCCGGCCCGGCGGCTCAGGTCACGATCCGCGGCCACCAGTCCTTCGTCGTCTTCATGCGGTTCCTGGCAGAGCGCGGCCCGTTCTGCCGCACCTGCGGCACGGCACTGCTGCGTGCCATGACCGCGCGGACGCTCTGGCAGGGCTGGTGGGGCATCGGCTCCCTGCTCATCACACCGGTGGTCCTCTGCCTGAACCTCACCTCGCGGTCGAAGATCGCCAAGCTGCCGCCACCCGGTCCGCCCCGGGCCCCGCGGCCGCCGGAGCAGCGCCCGCTGACGCATCGGCCGGAAATACTCGGCCTGCTCGTCCCGCTTGCCGTCGTGGGGGCCCTCATCGCGGCGGTCGCGGTGAGCCAGCCGGGCGCCGGCCAGGCCGGATCCGGAGACTGCGTCCGGCGGGACGGAGACGACATCGTGGTCGTCGAGTGTGCGTCACCGGACGCCCAGTACGTCGTCCTGACCCGGATCGACGGCAGATCCGACGCTCTGTGCGGCCTCTGGGCACAGACCACCGCCAGTTACACGCAGACCGGGCGCGGAACGGACTTCGTCCTGTGCCTCGGCCCGGTGCCGGGCACCCGTGGGGAGGTGCCTGCGGGCCCCGGCCCGGACGGACCGCCCGGCGACGACGGAGGCCAGCCCGTTGGCGGCGTCACCCGCAACGCCAGCGTCACCGCCGGAAGCTGACCGGAAGCGCGCGTGCGGCGGTCAGGCCCCGGGGACCTCGGCGGAGCTCCCGGGCCGGGGCGGGCCGTCCTCGCGCACCGGCGGCGCGTCGTCGATCTCGAAGTAGGCCGGCAGCGGACGCCGCCCCGACAGGTGCATCAGCCGCACCAGGCGCCGCCCGGCCAGCGAGCGGACGTCGCCCACGGCGTCGTTGTGGAACTGGCGGGCCAGCGCCACCCGGGCCGCCGCCGCGTCCACGGCGTGGACGTCACCCGGGGCCGCCCCTCCCACTGCCCGGGCGACAGCCGGCGAGCGCAGCGCCCGGCTCAGCGCGTTCTCGGCATCCTCGGCGGTGGCGTCCAGCGCCCCCTCGGCGAGCAGCGTGGCGTGGCCGGCCCTGGCCCGCTCCGCGGCGATGGCGAGATCATCCAGCCCACAGTTGCGGGCAAGGGCCCGTGCGGCGTCTGCCCGGGCCGTGAGCTGCGCGACCAGCCCGGCCCGCGTCGCGTCGACCCGGTTCGCCAACCGGTCCAGCCGGCCGGCGAGCCAGGTCAGATAGGTCGCTGTCGCCACAACGAGGACGACCACGGCCACGACGACTGTCATCTCGCGCAGCGTAGTCAACCCCGGTGGACGGATCGTCTCCGGGACCTACCACGCGAAGGACACGGTGGCACGGTCAGGTGTCGTCCGCTGCGACCGATACCGGGGAGTCACCGGAGACCATCTCGTACACGCCCACAATGCGCTGCGCGACGACCCGCCAGTCGTACCGCGCCACCACCGCGCGGCCGCGCTCGACCAGCCGCGCCCGCTCCGCCGGGTCGCGGAGCAGCTCGGCCAGCCTCGCCGCCAGCTCCGCCGGCTCACCGACCCCGAACAGCCGCCCGGCGCGGCCGTCGTCCAGCACCCGCCGGAAGGCGTCGATGTCGCTGGCGACCACGGGGGTGCCCGCCGCCATCGCCTCCAGCAGCACGATGCCGAAACTCTCCTGGCCCGTGTTCGGCGCGCAGTACACGCTGCCGGAGGCGAACACCGCCGCCTTGTCCGCCTCGGGGACGAGGCCGATCAGGTCGACCCGCCCGAGCAGGGACGGATCGATCCTCGACCGCACCGCCTCGGTGTCCCCGGGGCCCGCGACCAGCAGTCGCGCGTCCGGCACCTGCTCGACCAGCAGTGGGAAGGCGGCCATCAGCACGTCAAGGCCCTTGCGGGGTTCGTCGATCCGGCCGAGGAACACGACCACGGGGCCGTCCCCTCGCGGGGAGTCCCCGTCCTCGGAGCCGCGGCCCTCGGAGCCGCGGCCCTCGCCGCCGCTGTCACCGACGCCAGCCCTGGCCCGGTAGCGGGGCAGCGGGCGGGCGCCCTCGAACGCGCGTACCGCCACCCCGTTCGGGATCAGGATCGCGCCGGCGCCCAGATGTTCCACCAGCGTGCGGCGGGCGGCCTCGGACACCGCGATCCGCGCGCGCAGCTTCTCCAGCGAGGGCTGCAGCGCACTCTGGGCGGCGGTGAGGAACCGGGAGCGGGGGTTCGCGGTGTGGAAGGTGGCGACCAGCGGGCCGTCAGCGAGCATGCAGGCCAGCAGGCTGACGCTGGGAGCTGTCGGCTCGTGGGCGTGGAGCACGTCGAAGTCGTGCTCGCGCAGCCAGCGCCGGACCCGCGCGGCCGACACCGGGCCCATGAGCAGGCGTGCGACCGAACCGTTGTACGGCACCGGCACTGCGCGCCCGGCGTCCACCGCGTAGGGCGGCAGGGTGGACTCGTCGTCCACCGGAGTGATCACCGAGACGTCGTGCCCGGTGTCCAGCAACGTCTCCGCGAGGTCGCGCACGTGCGCCTGGACCCCGCCGGGGACGTCCCAGGTGTAGGGGCAGGCGAGTCCGATCTTCACGGCCGGCTCTCCTCCGTTGTCCCGGAGTCGCGCGTCCCGGAGTCGCGCCAGATGCGCTGGAGCATGTGCCAGTCGGCCGGATGCGCCGCGATACCCGCGGCGAACTCGTCGGCGAGCGCCTGGGTCATCGTCCGGATGTCGGTGTGCAGCACCTCGGGATGGATCCGCGCGCTCCAGCCGTCGTCGTCGAACCACAGTGTCACCGGCAGCAGGGTCGCGCCGGTGCGCAGCGCGAGGGCGGCCGGGCCGGGCGGCATGGTCGCCGGTGCGCCGAAGAAGGAGACGGCGACACCGTCGGCGGACAGGTCGCGGTCGGCCAACAGGCAGAGCGCCCCACCGGCACGCAGCCGCTCGGCCAGCAGGCCGGACGGAGGCCGTTCTCCACCGGTCAGCGGGATGACCTCCATGCCGAGCGCGGTGCGGAACCGGACGAACCGCTCGAACAGCTGCTCGGGCCGCAGCCGCTCGGCGACGGTGGTGAACGGAATGCCCGTCGCCACCAGCCAGGCACCGGCCTGCTCCCAGTTCCCCATGTGGGGCAGCGCGAGGACGGTGCCGCGGCCGGTCGCGTGCGCGGCTCGCAGCCGGGCCTCGTCCAGGACGCGCATGCGGCCGACGATGCGGCTGACCGGCAGGTCCTGAAGGCGGAACACCTCCAGCCAGTACCGGGCGTAGGAACGCAGCGCGGAGCGGGTCAGCGCGTCGAGATCGGTGCCGGGTGGGACGACCCGGGCCAGGTTGGCACGCAGCCGGACCGCCCCACGGCCCTGGCGGCGCCAGGCGAGGTCCGCGGCGCGCCGGAAGCACCAGGCCGCCAGCCGCTCCGGCAGCAGCCGGACCAGCCGCCACCCCAGCGTGTACGCGACCGGCGTCACCCGGTCAGCAAGCGCCATCGGCGGCCGGTCCCCTCGCTCGCTCAGCGGCCGGGCGCGACCCGTGGCACCGGCGACACCAGCGGCGGCGCGGCCGGCGTGGGCGGCGTGGGCGGCGTGGGCGGCGTGGACGGCGTGGGCGCCACGGGCGGCTGGTCGAGGTGAGCGCCGTCGACACCGGTCGACGCCATGACGGACGAGGCTCCGGACGGGTCGGTACCGGCCGGCGCGGTACCGGCCGGCCCCGCGTCGGCCTCGGTGCTCGGTGCCTCGGCCGGCGGCGCGAAGGTCGGCCGGCCCGACCGGACGAACTGGCGGTGCACGTGCACGACCCGCTGGGCCACGGTGAGCACCGTGGCGCCGACCAGGAACCACAGTGCCGCCGGCAGGAGATAGGGCACTCCGAGGCCGTAGAGGCCGGCCGCCACAAGCAGGATCAGCAGCCGCTCCCCGCGCTCGGCGAAGCCGACGTCGCAGCTGAAGCCCAGCCCCTCCGCGCGGGCCTTGACGTACGAGGTCACCGAGCCGGCGACGAGGCACAGCAGCGCGGCTCCGGTCAGTGGCAGCGAGTCGCCGTCGCCCGCGTACCAGATCACCAGCGACCCGAAGATCGCGCCGTCGCCGACCCGGTCGGAGGTCGAGTCCAGGAACGCGCCCCACTTGGACGAGATCCCGCGAGCCCGGGCGATCACACCGTCCATCAGGTCCGAGAAGACGAACAGGGTGATGACCACGGTGCCGAGGAAGAAGACGCCGCGGGTGAAGAACCCGAGCGCGGCCCCGGCGACGCCGATCGTGCCGATCACCGTGACCAGGTCGGGCGACACCGACGATCGCGCGGCCCACCGGCTCAACGGATCGAGCACCTTCTGGAGCTGGGGTCGCGCCTTGCTTGCGAGCATGTCCGTCCCGTCGTCTGTGGCGTACCGCCCGGGTTGGGCGGTCTCACAGTACCGCCGTCACGATCCGCTCATTTTTCGTCACGATCGAGGCAGGAGTTGTGCCCCCCGTCACATCGGGGGACTCTTCCTGGTACGTGCCAGCGCCTCGGCCGGCACCCACGCCCCTGGGCTACGGGTGCCGGCCGGCGACGGTGCTGGCCGCCAGGCGGACCCGCGCCGGCCGGAACGGAGCCGGAATGCACACGGGCGCCGCCGAGCCCTTGCCTGGGAGGCGGTATGTCAGCAACGTCACGCGATGTGCGCAACGTGGTCCTCGTCGGTCACACCGGTGCCGGCAAGACGACTCTGATGCAGCACCTGCTCCGGACAGCGGACGGTCTCGACCCGTTGCCCACCCCGGAACCCCGGCCGGTGGACCACACGAAGGGCACCAGTCACACGAAAGGCGGCGGCCAGGCGAAGGGCGGCGGCGGCCGGCCGCACGCGGACACCTCGTCCGTCGGCGGGGCCTGGCCCGGGGTCGGTGCCGCCGGAGGCGGCGCGGGCAGCGCCTCCGGCGGAGAAACCGTCGAGCGAAGCGTCTCCCTGGTCCTCGCGTCGCTACAGCACCGTGGCGTGACCGTGAACCTGCTGGACACGCCGGGCTATCCCGACTTCGTCGGTGAACTGCGCGCCGGCCTGCGGGCGGCCGACGCAGCCCTGTTCGTCATCAGCGCGCTGGAAGGGATCGACGGCTCGACCCGGATGCTGTGGGACGAGTGCGCCTCGGTGGGCATGCCTCGGGCCATCGCCGTCACCCGACTGGACCATCCCCGCGCCGACTTCGACGCGATGGTGCTGGCGTGCCAGGAGGCGTTCGGGACCGGCGTCCTGCCCGTCTACCTCCTGGCCGCGGGCGAGGCGCCCGGCGCGGGCCACCGGCTCGTCGGCCTGGTGACCGGCCGTCTGATCGACTACTCGGCCGACGGCCGCCACGAGCACGACCGCCCGGTCGAGCTCACCGGACCGGCCGCGGCGGCGCGCGGCGCGCTGCTGGAGACGGTGATCGCCGAAAGTGAGGACGAGGACCTGCTGGAACGCTACGTCGACGGCGCGGAACTCGACCCCAAGGTTCTCCTGGACGACCTGGAGACGGCCGTCGCGGGCGGATCGTTCTTCCCGGTGCTCCCCCTCATCACGCCGCCGGGGCCCGAGCGGGGTACCCGCCCCACGGCTCCCGGGCTGGGCACCGCGGAGTTGCTCGACCTGTTCGTCCACGGGTTCCCGTCGCCGAGCGAGCACCCGCTGCCCCGTCTCACCCGCCCGGACGGATCCCCCTGCCCACCCGCGGTCGGTGATCCGTCCGGCCCGCTCGTCGCCGAGATCGTGCGCACCACCACCGACCCGTACATCGGCCGGATGTCCCTGGTCCGCGTCTTCTCCGGGACCCTGCGCCCCGACGCGGCCGTCCATGTCAGCGGGCACGGCCGGAGCGCCGCGGGCCATCCCGACCATGATGACGACGAGCGGGTCGGCGCCCTCTCCCAGGCGGTCGGGATCTCGCTGCACTCGGTCGACGAGTGCCCTGCGGGCGGCATCTGTGTGATCACTCGACTGTCGACCGCCGAGACCGGCGACACCCTCTCCGACCCGGCCGATCCCCGGTACCTGCCCGCCTGGACGATGCCCGAGCCGCTGCTCCCGATCGCCGTGCACACCCAGGCCCGGTCGGACGAGAGCAAGCTCTCCGCCGCGCTCGGGCGCCTCGCCGCGGAGGACCCGACGCTGACCGTCGTCCAGGACCCCGACACCGGCCAGGTCGTCCTGTGGTGCATGGGCGAGGCCCACGGCGACGTCGTCCTCGAGCGCCTGCGCGACCGGTTCGGCGTCACCCTGGAGAAGATTCCGCTGCGGCTGCCGATGCGCGAGACACTGCGCGGCCCCGCGGAGGGCCTGGGGCGGCTGGTGAAACAGTCCGGGGGACACGGGCAGTACGCGGTCTGCCGGATCGTGGTGGAACCACTGCCCGCCGGGAGCGGCATCGAGTTCGTCGACGAGGTGGTCGGCGGTGCGGTTCCCCGCGCGTTCATCCCCTCGGTGGAGAAAGGCGTGCGAGCTCAGCTCGAGCGGGGCCTGACCGCCGGATTCCCGGCCACCGATCTGCGCGTGCGCCTGGTCGACGGAAAATCACACAGCGTCGATTCCTCGGACCTGGCCTTCCAGACGGCCGGCGGGCTCGCGGTCCGGGACGCCGCGCGCGCCGCCGGCGTGGTCCTGCTCGAACCGGTCCTGGCGATCGACGTCAGCGTTCCCGACGAGTTCGTCGGAGCCGTGATGAACGACATCTCCACCCGCCGCGGCCGAGTGGTGGGAATGGCCTCCGCGGACGGGGAGGGCAGCGCGGGCGACGGCGCCGGCGGCCGGACGGGCGGTACCGGCGGCCCGGCCGGCGAAGCGCCGCCGCCCGGGTCAGGGCCGGGGCGCACCGCGATCCACGCCGAGGTGCCCGCCGCGGAGATGACCCGTTACGCAGTGGAGCTGCGTTCCGTCAGCCGCGGCACCGGGATCTTCACCCGGCGGCACCACCGCTACGAACCGCTGCCCGACCACCTCGCGGCCCGGGTCACCGAAGAGCCGGTGTGACGCCCGCCGTGCCGGGACCGACCGCCGGACCGCCGGACCGCCGGAGCACGCGGCGGCCGGCTCTCAGTCGGTTCCGGTACGGCGCCAGGCCTGGGCAAGCAGGTCTCTGGTGGGGCCGAGCAGCGCCGGCAGAACCCGCGTGGCCCCGATGACGGGCATGAAGTTGGTGTCACCGCCCCACCGGGGCACCACGTGCTGGTGCACGTGGGCGGCGATACCCGCGCCGGCCACCGTGCCCAGATTCATTCCGGTGTTGAATCCGTGCGCACCGCTGGCGAGCCGCAGCGCGCGCAGCGCATGCTGCACGAAGAGCGCCATCTCAACGGCCTCGTCATAGGTCATCTCGGCATAGTCGGCGACGTGCCGGTAAGGCACGACCATCAGGTGGCCGGCGTTGTAGGGATAGAGATTCAGCACTGTGTAGACCGCATTCCCGCGGGCGACGATGAGGCCTTCCTCGTCGGTCAGCGCCACAATGGCACAAAATGGGCACTCGTCGCCCGGCGAGCGACCCTCACCCTTGATGTAGGCCATGCGGTGCGGGGTGTAGAGGCGTTGGAACGCATCCGGATGGCCGACACCCGCCTGCTCGTCGAGGGGTGTTCCGTCCGGCGCGGCGGTGGCGCTCACCGGCCCGGGTCCGCTGGACGTGCCCGGCCCGGCTGCCGGCGGGCTGATCCGACGTGCGCCACCCTCACCACGCTGTCGCCTCCCGCGCCCGCGAGCCCGTCGTCCTCGGTCGTCGGTTCACCGCCCGACCAGCCGTTCCCTGTCCCGGCACCACGGTACCCACCAGCACGCCACACCAGAGTGGCCCACCGCGGCCGGCAGCCTCGCGCCCGGGGCGGCCCGACGCACGATGGGCAGTCCCCGAGCACGGCCGAAGGTTCTCGATGCGGCCGGGATCACAGCCCGGCCGGATCACGAACGGCCCTCGACCCCCACCAAAGTGCTACCGACCCGCAGATTGGGTGGCGACCGATCCATCGTTGGCGCCACAGCCATATCAGGAACGGATCCGGACAAAAGGACAGCACGCGGCCACGCCGAAGCCCCGACCGGGAACAATCGCGACATTCGTCGCCAGGTGTGAAAAAAGAGCGCACCGTCGGATCGTGGGCCCGACGGGAGAGAGTGCATCCGCGAGTGTGGGCGTACGTGGTTTCGAACCACGGACCTCTGCCGTGTGAAGGCAGCGCTCTACCCCTGAGCTATACGCCCGCGCGATCTATCAGGCCCGTGACCTGCGGACCCGGCACCGGAAGCCTACCGGCACCAGACCCCGGAGCCACCCGAAGCCTCTCAGACCAGCCCCGGCGACCGGACGTGTTGCGTCCTCGCCGAGGTTGGTCTCAGCTTACACGGACGCGACCGGGCAACGGACAGGGGGGCCGCCGGACGGATGCGGGCATGTCTGGCCTCCGACCGAACCTCGGGGACACCGGCGGGTTGGCCGGGACTCGCCGCGGTTGAGACGGGTCCGGACAGGGAAGGCTATGAGTGGCACGGCCTCGGCAGAACGGCCATTGTGCTCGGGGGGAACCCTCAGTCGAACGCGGACGGCGATCATTCGACCACCTTCGGTCGAAGATCGGCGATCCACACCGACCGGGTCTTCTCGGGGACTTCGGCCGGGCTTCCTGGGTAGGGCAACTCGCCCGAATCGCCGTAACGGATGTTGTCTTGACATAACCTTGTTTCAAACGGGACTCAGAGAGGGAACTATCTCGTTACACGGGTGCTCGCCCGCACCACGCACCATGAGAGGCCGCCCGATGACAATTCGTCACGATTCGATCACCGCAGAACTCGCCCTCCGGCTCGTCGTTCCCGGTGGCGCTCCGGTTCCGGTCGCCGCCACGGTCCGTTACGAACCCGCTGACCCCTATGCGGTCAGCATCGGCTTCCGTACCGGAGCCGACGAGGTCGTCGAATGGACGTTCGCCCGGCAGTTGCTGAGCGACGGCGTGCGACGTCCAGCCGGCGACGGCGATGTGCAGGTCTGGCCCGCTGCGCAGTCAGGGGGGCGGATCGTCTGCCTGTCCTTGTCCAGTCCTTCCGGCCATGCGTTGTTCGAAATGCCCCGGGCTGAGGTACTGGCTTTCCTTCGCCGGACCTACACGGCTGTACCCCTCGGCGGGGAGAGCGACGTCATCGACCTGGATGCCGAACTCGCCCTGTTGATCTGGGGCGGCCCCGAGCGGTGACACCACCGGGGTCGGCACCGCTCCGACCCCGGCAGGCCGGTGCGGGCACTTCCGGCACGTGAAAGTTCCTGTCCACCCAAGGCGCCTGGTGGGGAATTCCCCACCAGGCGCCTTGCTGTCAGCCGCCGGTGGACGCGCGTTCGTCACGCGCCTTCGTCACACTCGCGCGTTGCTGCGGGCTGGCGGGGAGACCGTCAACGGCGCGGGGCTGTCAGCGGACTGCCACGACGTGGTCGCCCCTCGCCGCGTGCGGGGCCGTGGGTGGTCGGCGCCGTCGTCGGCGCCGGGCTCGGCGCGATTCGGCCGTCTCGGGTGGACGAGGCCAGCGACAGCAGCCGGCTGGCCTTCAGCTCCGTCTCCTGCCACTCCGCCTGCGGGTCGCTCCCCCAGGTGATTCCGGCACCGGTCCCGAACCAGATCCGTTCGTCGGCCAGCCAGAACGTCCGGATGCCCACCGACAGCCAGCCCCGGCCGGTGTCGGCGTCGACCCAGCCGATGCCGCCGCAGTAGGGGCCGCGGGGTACCGGCTCCAGCCGCCTGATGATCCGCAGCGCGCTCGACTTCGGGGCGCCCGAGACGGAGCCCGGCGGGGACGTCGCGGCGATCAGCTCCGGCCAGCCGACGTCCGACGCGAGCCGGGCCTGCACCGTCGAGACCAGGTGCACCAGACCGGGATGCCGCTCGACCGCGCACAGCGCAGGAACCGTGACGCTCCCGGGCCGGGCCACCCGACCCAGGTCGTTGCGGACGAGGTCGACGATCATCACGTTCTCGGCGACGTCCTTGTCCCGCAGGTCGGCCACCGTCCGGCCGGTGCCCTTGATCGGGCCCGAGCGGACGAGATCGCCGTCCCGGGAGAGGAACAGCTCCGGCGAGGCTCCGGCGATGCGCAGGCCGGCCTCCGGGGCGTCGAACACCACCGAGTAGGGAGCGGGGTTGCCCGCGGCCAGGACGGCGGCCAGACCCGCCAGGTCCGTTCCGCCGGTTCCGGTGGCTGTCGGCGCCGAGAGCAGCCGACACAGGTTCACCTGGTAGACCTCACCTGCGGCGATCTCCGCGCGTACAGCCTGCACTCCGTCGATGTAGGAGGCGGCATCCAGGCTCGTCACCCAGGTGTCGCGCGGCGGGCCCTGCCAGGGAGCCGCCGCCAGGCGGGCGATGTCGGGCGCGCGGCGCACGTCGCGGAAGCGGACACAGCGGGCCGCGCCCTCGAAGTCGAGGACAACGCCCCAGAAGCCACCGCGGTCGAGCACCCGGAGGTCGTCCGACACCTCCACGACGCCGGTGGCCAGCAGACCACCCGCCAGAAGGTAGGACTCCCGGCCCCGGAACCTCCGTGGGGCGGTCACCGCGACCGCCCGCGGCTGTGACGACACATGCGCGCCGCTCCTGACAGTCCTGCCCCCGCCCGTGGTTCCCCCGCTCGTGATGCCCCTGCTCGCGCCCATCATTCCGATCACCGTACCGCCGTCGTCGACCGCGCCTGAGGCCCGAGGTCGCCGCACCGCGCACCCGGAGCGGAGCGGGACTCCCCCGCGCCGCCGTCTACGTGACTACGCCGCCCGCACGGGTACCCCCTGCCGCCCGCGAGCGTGACCCCCGTCCCTCTCCGGCAGCCGGACAGTGCCCCGGTTCCGTCTCCCGCCACGGCGCGCCGAGCACAAACACATCCCTGACACCGCGTGCGACCGGCAGATCAACGAGTCAGCGACACAGGGTCGACATCCGGGCGACATCCCGGCACGTCGGCGCGCAGATTCGACGACCACCCCGATCGTCCGCTAGAGTGCTACCTGCACCGCCAAGCGGAACGCCGATCTGATCGGTGGCCCGAGTACACCTTTCGGGAGCGTGGCAGCGGAGCGTGCGGACGTGGCTCAGTGGTAGAGCATCACCTTGCCAAGGTGAGGGTCGCGGGTTCGAATCCCGTCGTCCGCTCGGAAGCGGTGTGGTCAGCGATGAAGCCATCACGGCCTTTCACGGCGGAGTGGCCGAGTGGTTTAGGCAAGGGCCTGCAAAGCCCTGTACGCGGGTTCGATTCCCGCCTCCGCCTCTGATCCAGTTACGGGCGATTAGCTCAGTGGGAGAGCGCTACCTTGACACGGTAGAGGTCACTGGTTCAATCCCAGTATCGCCCACCATGTTTCCACAGGTCGGATCCGCTTCCTGAATCCGGATCTGAAACGGGGAACAATCGGGGAACAAGGAGCGGCCAGATCTGGCCGCTCCTGTCCTGTTTCTGAGGGGCCCCTCCTCTCCCCGGGCCAAGTGCGACGACGTCGGGCAGCATGTACGTGACGCTCGGGTCCGGCCGAAGGCGTCTGGGTGTTCCCGAGCGCATCCGACCAACCTTCGTGTTCTCGGCTGGAGGACTCGCAGCGATCAGGACATGTCAGATAGAGAGTTCCGCGACGGTCCACGGACAGACATCGGTTTCAGGACGACGGCGTGTACACACTGATGCTCTTCATCTGCGAGTAGTGGGCGAGCGCCTCGATGCCTTTCTCACGCCCGTATCCGCTCGCCTTGTGGCCACCGAACGGCATCTGGACCGACTGCGTGGACCAGGAGTTCACGTACACCTGGCCGGCCTCGATCGCCCTGGCGACGCGGAAGGCTCGCGAGATGTCGGCAGTGAACACACCACCCACCAGTCCGTAGTCGGAGTCGTTGGCGATGGCGACGGCCTCGTCCTCGGTCTCGAACGGGAGGACTGCCAGGACCGGCCCGAAGACCTCCTCGCGGGCGATGCGCATGTCGCTGGTGACACCGGTGTAGACGGTGGGCTCGACAAAGCGCTGCTCGGCCATGCCTGGTTCAAGTGCAACGGTGCCGCCGGTGGCCGCCACGGCGCCGTCGTCGGTGGCGACCCGGAAGTAGTGCTGCACGGTCTCGAACTGCTGGTCGGTGATCATCGGGCCGAGCTCGTGCCCGGGACGCTGGCGACGCGCGGCTTCAACGACCTTGGCGACGAACTCGTCGTGGATGTTGCGCTCGACGAGCAGCCGAGTGCCGGACGAGCAGATCTGGCCGGCCTTCCCGGTGAAGGCGCGGACCGCTTCTGTGGCGGCGAAGTCGAGATCGGCGTCGGCGAACACGATGTTGGCGGACTTGCCGCCGAGCTCGAGGGTGAGGGGCAGGATTCGCTCGGCGGCGATGCGGCCGATCTTCTGGCCAACGAGTACAGAGCCGGTGAAGGCGACCTTGCGGACCAGCGGGTGCTCGACGATCGCCGAGCCCACGGTGGATCCGGGGCCGAGGACGACGTTCAGCACGCCGGGAGGAAGCCCCTCCTCGACGGCGAGGCGCGCGAGCGCGACGGTGGTCCCCGTCGTGGTCTCGGCGGGCTTGACGACCACGACGTTGCCGGCGGCGAGCGCGGGGGCGCAGGCACGGGCGGCCTGGTTCAGCGGCAGGTTCCAGGGCGTGATGACTCCGACGACGCCGAACGGCTCGCGCACGGTGTAGACGTGTAGATCGGGGCGCACGTCGAGAACGGCACCGATCGGTAGGTGGACCAGCGAGGCGTAGAACTCGAAGTACTCAGCCGCCCCGATGATCTCGGCTGCCGCCAGCGGGGCCGGTTTACCGGTTTCGGCGCGCTCGAGAGCGACGAGATCGTCGAGGTCCGCGACGATCCGGCGGGCGATGGACATGAGGACGCGGCCGCGGTCGAACGACGCCAGGTGTCGCCAGTGCTGCGCCGCGGCCGCGGCCTCCCGGACGGCCGCGTCGACGACGGCACGGGCTTCGCCGATCTCGGCGTCCTCGTGGTCCTGGGGGTGGCCACTTTCGAGTGGTTCGATCATCGGCTCCTCCGAGCTTGAGGACGACTAGGGGTGCGGCGGCCGTGATCGACGCTCGCCTGAGTGCATCTGTTCGACGAGCGCCATGGGAAGATCGCCGCTCGAGACGCGACGGGCGCGGAGACTCAGATGTCGAGGACCAGCGTGTCCGATAGTGAGCGGGACACGCACAGCATCATGTAGCGGCCCTCGGCTCTCTCATCCGGCGTCAGGACGGCGTCTCGGTGGTCGGGCACGCCCTCCAACACGACGGTCTCGCACGTGCCACAGTTGCCCACCTCGCACGACGAGCCGACCGGTACGCCGGCCTCGGCCAGCACCTCGAGGATGGTCCGGTCGCTCGGGACGTGATGGGTGGCTCCGCTGCCGGCCAGGCGTACGTCGAAGCCGCGTTCGGCCTCCGCGTCGAGCTCCGTGGGGCTGAAGTGCTCCACGTGCAGCGACCCGGCTGGCCACCCCGAGCTGAGCCGGACGACGGCGTCGAGGAGCGGCGCCGGGCCACAACAGTAGACCCGCGTCCCGGCAACCGGCTCAGCCAGGAGGTCGGTGACGGGGAGCAGTCCGGCTTCGTCCTGCGGATGGATGGTCACGCGGTCGCCGTACGCCGCGAGCTCGTCGAGGAACGCCATCGCAGCGCGGGTACGACCCCCGTACATGAGCGTCCACTCGGCGCCCTGGCGCTCGGCCTCGGCGACCATCGGAAGGATCGGGGTGATGCCGATGCCGCCGGCGATGAAGACGTAGCGCCCGGCCGGCACGAGGGCGAAGGTGTTGCGTGGCAAAGAGACCTGCAGCCGGTCGGTGGTGCTCACGCAGTCGTGGAGGTACGCCGAGCCGCCGCGGCCCCTGGGCTCGCGGAGCACCGCGATGCGGTAATGATCGCGGGCGTGGGGGTTCCCGCACAGCGAGTACTGACGGCGGTGCTCGCCGCACTCGACGTCGATGTGGGCCCCGGGTTCCCAGGGCGGGAGCGGGGTGGCGCCCGTCAGAGTGAGTTGCACGACGTCGTCGGAGACCTGGACCTTGGCGGCCACCCGCAGGGTGAGGCCGGTGTTCTTGGAGGTCACGAGGCCGGCCGGGGGTGCAGTGTGACCGGCAGTGTGGTCAGGGCCGGGAAGATCAGATCGGGGAATCGCTGGCCCGGCTCGCGCTGCTCGACGGAGTCGAAGTTGGCGAGGATCCCGCGCAGGGTCTCCTGCACCTGGATCCGCGCGATCGGCGCTCCGAGGCAGTGGTGCATCCCGCCGCCGAAGGCGAGGTGTCCGGAGGCGTTCCCGCGGTGCAGGTCGAACCGGTCCGGGTCGGCGAACTCGGCGGGGTCGCGGTTGGCGGCCGCGATCATGACGATGGCGCGGGTGCCGGCGGGGAGCACGGTGCCATCGGAGGCTTCGAACTCCTCGACGAGGTAGCGCTCGCGCACGTGCAGCGGGGTCCGGAACCGCAGGAGCTCCTCGACCGCCGCGGGCACCAGGTCGGGAACGGCACGGAGCTCCTCGAGCACCTCGGGCTGCTGGACCAGGAGCTCCACAAGGTTGGAGATGGAGGTGCGGGTGGTCTCGTAGCCGGCGTCGAGGATGGTGTGCATCAGCGACAGGACCTCGACGTGGCTGAGGTCACCGGCGCTCTCGGCGTCGAGCAACAGCTGGGCGAAGGGGCTGTGCTCCGCGCGCGGCCGGCTGTCCAGGAACGCGTCGAAGTAGTCGAAGAAGAACTGGGTGGCGCCGTTGAGCAGCCCTTGCTGCTCCTCGGTGAGCGGGGCCGGGGAGAAGATGAGGAGGAAGGTGTGGACCTGTTCGGTGAGCCGGTGCCAGTCGTCCTCCGGGATGCCGAGGAAGCGGCAGATGACGCCGCGGGGGATGTCGACGCCGAGGTCCTGCACCGCGTCGACGACCCCGTCCTTGGCCTGGACGTTGGCGATCGCCCTCGCGACCGACTCGACGGCGAGCTCGCGGAACTGCTCAACGCGGCGGGGGATGAACATCGGGCCCACGACGTTGCGGAGGCGGGCGTGGTCGGGGTCGTCGACCTGGACCAGGTTGGCGCGCAGCCGCTCGAGTGCGGGGCCGGTGAGCCATGGTGGCGCGACGGAGCCCAGGGGTTGCACGCGTCCCCTGGGTAACCGCAGGACCGCACGAACGTCGGCATGGTTGCTCAGGACCCGGGCCGGCTCGCCCGGGCCGAGGGTCAGGGGCAGGACGGCGCCGGTATCACGCAACTGCCGGTAGGGCTCGGTGCGGTCGCCGGCCAGGAAGCCCTGGTCGAAGAGGTCGATGGGGAAGGCGGCGGCGTCCGTGGTCATTGTTGGCTCGCTCTCGTTCGGGAGGGGTCGGCGATTCACGTGGTTCAGATGGTTGCGGGTGCTGGCGTGCGCAGCTCGCGGCGCAGGATCTTGCCGCTCGCGGACTTGGGGATGGCGTCGACGAACTCGACGATCCGGACCTTCTTGTACGGCGCGACACGATCGGCGACGTACGTGATGACCTGCTCGGCGTCGAGGCTGGCGCCGGCGCTCGGGACGACGAAGGCCTTGGGCCACTCGTCGCCGGTGGTGCCCTGCGCGATGCCGACGACCGCGGCGTCCGCGATGTCGGGGTGGCCGAGCAGCAGCCCCTCGAGCTCGGCCGGGGCGACCTGGTATCCCTTGTACTTGATGAGCTCCTTGAGCCGGTCGACGATCCTGACGACCCCGTCGGCCGAGACCGTGGCGATGTCGCCGGTGTGCAGGTAGCCCAGCTCGTCGATGCTGTCGCGGGTCTCGGCCTCGTTGCCGAGGTAGCCGGCCATCACGTTGGGGCCCGAGCAGCACAGCTCGCCCGGGGTGCTCACACCTTCGGTGGGCGGCTCGATGTCCGCGCCGGTGGCGACGTCGACGAGCCGGATGCTCATGTTGGGAACGGTCCAGCCGACCGAGGAGGCCGGCAGGTGGGCGGAGACGGGTGCGAGGTGGCTGACCGGGCTCATCTCGCTCATCCCGTAGGCCTGCCGTACCTGGCAGTCGAGCCGGTCGGCGACCGCGGAGGCGAGGGCCTCGTCGAGGGGTGCGGCACCCGAGAGGACCACAGCGACCGAGGAGAGGTCGTGGGCATCGACCTCGGGAGACTTGGCGAGGGCCAGGACGACCGGCGGTGCGACGAACAGATGGGTCATCCGGTGCTGCTCGACCAGCCCGAGGACGGCTTCGAGGTCGAAGCGCGGGACGACGACGAGCGTCGCCCGGCGGCGCAGCGCGAGGTGCAGGACCACGGTCATGCCGTAGATGTGCGAGAACGGCAGGACTCCCAGCAGCACCGACTCTCGTCCGACCGCGAGGAGCTCCTCGATCTGGGCGAGGTTGGCGACCAGGTTGCGGTGGGTGAGCATCACGCCCTTGGGCCGGCCGGTGGTGCCCGAGGAGTAGGGAAGCACGGCGAGATGGGTTGCGGGTGCGGTGACCGGCTCTCCGACGTACGCCGGAAGGCTGGACCAGTCGGCGAGTGCGTCCTCCAGCACCACGGCCGCACCCGGGCCCGGACCGGCCAGCTCGACCGCCTCGAGCGCGGTGCTGCTGTACGCCCCGCTGGCCAGCACCACCTGCGCCCCCGAGTCGGTGACCTGGCGCGCGACTTCGTCGGCGGTGGCGAGCACGTTGACCGGGGTCACCGTGACCCCGGCACGCAGCGCCCCGAGAAACGCGACGACGAAGCCGATCGAGTTCGGAGCGACCAGCGCGGCGACCTCGCCCGGACCGACGCGCGCGGCGAGACCGGTCGCGGCACTGTCGACGAGCGCCCGCAGTTCCCGGAATGTGAGGCTGCGCGCACCGTCGACCAGGGCTGTGCGATCGGCGTCCTCGCCGAGGTCACCGAGCAGGTGGTCGATCAGCGACCGGTCGGGGACCACCACGTCGGGGTGCGGGCTCCGCAGTGGAGAACTCATCGCCCGGCGTAGTCGGCGAGGTTGGTCTGGAACCCGACCTGGGAGCCGAGGGTGAGAATCTCGCCGTTCTCGATGTCCTCCTGCCAGACCAGGGAGCCTGTCGAGGTGTGCAGCGGGTGGTCCTGGACCGTGAGCACCTGGGCGCCCTCTGTGCTGATGGTGTGTCCGTGCGCGCCCCAGCCGGGGGCCGAGAGCATCAGGTCGCCGGCCTCCCAGTCGAACCGCTGGCCTTCCACCACCGACCAGCCGCGGCCGGCGAAGTGGTAGTTGATCGCCGAGCTCATGTGCCGGTGGGTCGGGCCGGCGAAAGCGCCGCCGACCGAGAGGATGGTGGCGAAGAACGACGGCGCCGTTCCGTTGAGCCGCCCCGTGGCGGGGTTGTAGAGCACCACGAGCGGCCGTCCGTTGTAGCCGGTCTTCAGCGACTCCACGCCGCCGAGCTCCGCGCGTACCTGGGCCCAGGGGAAGTGGAGCGGGTTGTCGGGCACCTCGTCGATGTCGATGATCGCCTCGTAGGGCAGCAGCTGGCCACCGTCACCGCCCACGGGGATCGGAGGGACGAGGTCCTTGGCCCGCTTGCGGTTCTCCTCGACGATCTCTTCGGCAGCGGCTGCATCGTTGCCGCCGAAGTCCTCGTAGAACGCCGAGATCGACTCCAGCAGCGCGGCGTTGGAGTAGCGGATGTAGCGGAACGGGACGGAGCCGGTATTGCGGAAGGTCTCCAACCGCATGGTGGGCTTGGTCCACACGTCCTGCTGCACCAGGTCGATGGTGCGGTCCCCGATCGTGACGCTGCCGTGGCCGGCCAGGGCCATCCCGAGCCCGTTGGTGTTGTCGCGGGTGGTCACGCTCGACTCGCCTGGGAGCAGGACGCCGAGGGCGACCTGCGTGGCCGGCGCGAGACCGCGGACGCCGGTCGGCGCCTGCGGGTGGACGACCAGCGCCTCGCGTCGGCCGCGCACGTCGGGGCTGCCGTCCTCGAGGGCGGCGAACTGGTTCTCGATCTCGGCCGCGCCGAGCTTCATCGGTGCCCACATCTCACGGGGGGCACGACCGTCCGTGCGCGAGTCGACGAGGGCGACCCGAGTGTCGTTGGCGTGGGTGGTCATGGCCGGGACTCCTGTCTGGGGCGGGTTTACGTGGTGGCCGTCACGTTAGGTTGCGGACGTCACATCAATCCAAGACAAGTAGTCCGATCCGCCCATCACGGATTCGTTATGAGCCGCCTTCGCTGCTGTCGGTGACGGCGTCCGGCACCTCCGAGCGAAGGGCGGCGACGGCCGCCTGCTGCAGGGGCGACCAGAGCTTGTCGTGGCGGCGGAGGAGCACGATCTCCTCGCTCAGATCGAGGTCGGGAAGGTCGAGGCGATGCAGGCGACCGTCGGCGACCTCGACGTCGACGGCGTACGACGGGGCGATGAGCCCCCAGCCGTTGGTCACCGCCGCCCGCTTCATCGCCTCGGCGTGGCCGAGCCGCAGCACGAAGTGCGGCACCGGCTGGTCGGCGGCGCGAAGCTGGCTCTCCAGGTTGCGCTGGTAGACGACGTTGCCGGGCGCACCGACCAGCGGGAGCGCCATCGCCTCGGCGACGCTCAGCGCGGCCCCCCGCTCCACAAGCTCCGGCGAGACGTAGACCCCTAGCGGAACCGTCGCCAGCCGCTCGAGGTCGACCGTTTCTGGCAGCGGCCGTTGGTCCCAGTTGAGGACCGCCAGGTCGCACTCGCCGCTCTCGACCGCATGCACCACCTCGTCCGGCCGCGAGGTCGCGACGGTGATGTCTGCCCGCGGGCGCTCGCGGCCCAGCCGCGCCAGCACGGGCGGCACGACGTACGTCCCGACGGCCAGGCTGGAGAACACCACGACCCGCCCGGTCTCGCCTCCGGCGAGGTCGCCCACCTCTCGTCGCACCGCCGCCGCACCGGCCAGCACTCCGCTCGCCCAGCGGTGGGTCCGTTCACCGGCCTCGGTGAGGACCAGCCGGTTGCCCTGGCGCTGGAACATCGGCGCCCCGACCCACGCCTCAAGCGCCCGCAGCTGCGCGGAGACCGCGGGCTGCGCCACGAGCAGCGCCTCCGCCGCCCGAGTCACGCTGCACTCCTCGACGACGAGACAGAACACTTCGAGCCTGCGCAGCGATAGCTGGGTTTGCATCGCGCCTCCATAAGCGATCGGTGATACGCGCATCGCGACACTGCTACTTGCGTCTATGCGTAGGCCGCGATCAGCGTAAGAGCGGTCACAGCCACCGCCCACGAAGGAGCTCGATGAGCCTCCCGCAGTACGATGACGCGCAGGTTGAGGCCTCCGTCCCCGTGCCCGCCGCCCTCACCGCCCTGCGCGCCGCGTTCATCGCCGCGCACGAGGGTAAGGCGATGGCTGTCCCGAAGACGATGCTGCAGTGGGAGGATCTTCCCGACTCCGGGGTGAGCAGCGCTCACGCCCTCGGGGCCGTCGACCTGGTCGCGCAACGACTGGCCTTCAAGTACTGGGTGAACACCCCCCGCGGCGCCGAAGCCCTGCTGACGCTCTTCGACACCGACCGTGGCGCGGCGTGCGCCGCCATGGCTGCGGGAGCGCTCGGAATGCTGCGCACCTCCGGCACCGCCGCTCTCGTCACCGACGCACTGACCGCACCGGACGCCGACCGGCTGGCGGTGCTCGGCACCGGACGACAGGCGATGCACCAGGTCCGCGCCGTCGCGGAGGTCCGCTCGCTGAACGAGGTCCGGATCTGGAGCCGCGACGCCGACCACCGGCGCGCCTTCGCGGAGCGGGTTCACACCGAACTCGGGCTCAAGGTCGCGGTGTACGACAGCGTGACGGAGACCGTGCGCGACGTACCGATCGTCACCGCGGTGACCCGCGCCCGAGAGCCGTTCCTCGACCTCGACGACCTCGCTGACGGCGTACACCTCAACGCGCTCGGCGCCATCCTGCCCACGCACCGCGAGCTGCTGCCCGGCGTCGTCGAGGCGGCCGGATTGATCGTGGTCGACGACCGCGACAACGCCCGACGCGCCGCGGCCGAGCTTCACGCCGCCGACGTCGACCTCGACGCCGTCACCACCCTGGGCCAGCTGCTCGCCGAGGGCACCGCCCGTCCCGCAGGGTGCCGGCTCACCCTCTTCAAGGCCCTCGGCAGCGGCATCGGCGATCTCGCAGTCGCCGGCGCAGCCCACGCCGAGCTGCTCGCCTCCCCCTCCGCCGAGAACCAGACCCAGGAAGGCTGACCGTGCGCTTTCGCAAGGAACCCTCGCTCATCACCGGCTCGATCGCTCCCCTCATCACCCCCTTCACCAGCGACGGCGCCGTCGACCACGACTCGCTGCGGCGGCTGGTCGACTGGCAGCTGGCCGCCGGCTCCCACGGGATCTCGATCGGCGGCTCGACCGGAGAGCCCTCGGCCCAGACGGTCGCCGAGCGCGCCGCCGCGATCCGCGTCGTCGCCGAGGTCGTCGCGGACCGCGTGCCGTTCCTGGCCGGGACGGGCTCGACCCACCTGAGCGAGACCCTCGAACTGACCGAGGTCGCCCAAGCTGCCGGCGCCGACGCCACCCTCGTGATCTCCCCGTACTACGCGCGACCGACCCAGGACGGGCTCTACGCCTGGTACGAGGCAGTCGCCCGCGAGTTCCCCGACCTCCCGCTCGTCATCTACAACGTCCCCTCGCGCACCGCCGTCGACGTCGCGCCCGAGACCGTCGCGCGGCTGTTCCACGACTTCGACAACATCGTGGGGATCAAGGAGACGACCAAGGACTTCGAGCACTTCTCGCGGGTCCTGCAGCTGTGCGGCGAGGAGCTCCTGGTGTGGTCGGGCATCGAGCTGCTGTGCCTGCCGCTCCTCGCACTGGGCGGGGTCGGCTTCGTCAGTGCCACCGCCAACATCGCCCCACGCGCGGTGGCGTCGATGTACGACGCGTGGCTGGCCGGCGACGCCGAGGAAGCCCGACGACTGCACTACGCACTGCACCCACTGGTCGACCTGCTGTTCGTGGAGACCAACCCGACGACCGCCAAACTGGTCCTCGAGCAGGAGGGACGGATCGCGTCGGCCCACGTCCGGCCGCCCCTGGTTCCCACCACACCCGCCGGCGCCGAGAAGGTCGCGGCGCTGCTCCACGAGGCCAAGGAGATCATGGATGTGGAGCGGGAGCTCCGGTGAGGCTCGCGACAGGATTGATCAGCGGTGAGCGACGTACCCTCGCCCAACGCGACGCCGCAGGTCCGGCGTACGACGTCACTGCGGTCACCGGTGGTGACGTACGGCGTGCGTTCGGACTGAGCACCGAGCAGCTCGAGCTGCCGGGGAGACCCGAGGTTGATCTCGCCGACGCGATCTTGCTCCCGCCGGTCCCGGATCCGGCCAAGATCGTCTGCGTCGGGCTCAACTTCGCCACCCACGCCGCCGAGGTGGTGCGCGACGCCGGCGACCACCCGACGCTGTTCACCCGGTTCGCCTCCACGTTCGTCGGCCACGGTCAGCCGCTGCTCACCCCGGTCGAGTCCGACACCCTCGACTGGGAGGGCGAGGTGGTGGTCGTCATCGGGCGCGGTGGCCGTCGTATCCCTGCCCCCGCCGCGCTCGAGCACGTCGCCGGCTACTCGGCGATGGGCGAGAACAGCGTCCGAGGCTTCCAGCTGCACAGCGCCCAGGCCACCGCCGGAAAGAACTGGGACCGCTCGGGCTCCTGGGGGCCGTGGCTCGTGACCGCCGACGAGGTCTCCGAACCCAGGTCCCTCGAGGTCGTCACGCGGCTCAACGGAGCCGAGAAACAGCGTGGCCGACTCTCCGACCTGGTCTTCGACGTACCGACGGTCATCTCCTACATCAGCACCTTCACCGAGCTCTCCCCCGGCGACGTCATCGCCACCGGCACCCCCTCCGGCATCGGCCACCGCGAGACCCCGCCCCGCTACTTGCGGCCCGGCGACGTGCTCGAGGTCGAGCTCGTCGACCACCTCGTGCTCACCAACCCGGTCGAGGCCGATCCCGACCGGCCATCGACTCAGCTATGACAGAAACCCGTTCAGGCCGGTGGGTCGACAACGATTCGCTCGCAGGCTCGGCACGACGAGACCACACACCGGCCGGGCGGAACCCGAAGGAGTGGGCCGAGCACCGGGTCACCAGCGCCAGCCACGACACCAAGCACTACCGGCACCCCGCCGTCGGCGACCTCACCCTCGACTGCGACATCTGGGCCGGCCCCGAGGGGAGCGGGCAGCAGCTCATCGCCCTCACCAACCGCCACGGCCGATCCACCGGTAGAGACACTCCCCCCACCCATAGCGAAAAGCGCAGAAGGCCGTCCTCGTGGAGGAACGGCCTTTTGTCGTAGTTGGCGCAAAATGAGGACGGGGTTCCGGCCAGGCAGGTCAGCTGCCGGGCGAGGCGGAGGCGCCTGGGCTGCCGTTGTCACCGCTTCCTTCACTGGCAGCGCCTCCGTCACGCGGTCCGCCGTCGACCAGAAAGGCGGCAATTCCCTGAACGAGCCCTGCCGCCGCCCGCTGGCGCCAGGCGGGGTCGCTGATCCGCGCGGCGTCACCGGGATTGCGCATGTTGCCGCATTCGAGAAAGACCTTCGGCACGCGGGAGAGGTTCAGGCCGGCCAGGTCGGCCCGCACCGTGATGCCGTCCTCGCCGAGGTAGTCGGCCGGCGGCTGGCCGGTCGCCGACCCGAATGCCTCCCGGAGCAGGTCAGCGAGCCGCCCCGAGGCGGGCAGGATGCCGCCGTTGCCCCCGTCCGGGCTCGCCGCCGGAGCGATGACGTGGAAGCCGCTGCCCTGTGGCGGCCCGCCGTCGGCATGCACGGACACCACGGCGTCGGCGCCGGCGTCGTTGCCGATGCGGGCCCGTTCGTCGACGCAGGGCCCGACGCTCTGGTCGTCGGTGCGGGTCAGGATCACTGTTGCGCCCCGCGCGCGCAGTTCCTCGGCGGCGCGGACCGCAACGTCGAAGGTGAAGGCGTGCTCCGCGTACCCGTCTGTGGTCTCGGCACCCACGGCGTCGCATTCCTTCCGGAAACCGCCGGCATCGACGAGCCGGTTGATAGCCGTCGGATTGGCGCTGTTCCCGCCGTTGTGACCGGGGTCGATGACCACCGTCCGCCCGGCCAGGGCGTGGAGGTCCGCCGCCGCGGTGGCCCCGGTGGCAGGCCGCCTGGCCACGTCGGGCTCTGCTCCCCCGGGCCAGATCACCAGGCCGGTCACGGCCACGGCAATGGCCAGGAACGCCGCGGTCGCCAGCAGCGCGTAGGGCGACACCCTCCTGGGCGTGCTCCTGGGCATGGCGCCCCCGCTTCTCCTCCGCCCCCCTCCGGGCCAGGCCGGTCCAGGCATCGACGGGCCCGGAAGCGGGTCAGGCACCGGTGACCGGGATGCGGTCAGGCACCGGACTCCGCGCCTCGGTCGCCGGCCGGGATCTCGGCGAACCGGAGACCACCGCACCGCGGGATCCACTCACATGATCCACGCGACCAGCGGACCAGGACGACCAGCGACCAGCGTCACCAGCGAACAACGTGACCTTCGCGCCGAAGAGCCTGGAATGGCCGTACGTAACCATATACGTCCGCCCAGGCCGCCCCGGATCGCCGCACCACTGTCCGTCAGTTCGCGGTCACGAAATCGATCAGCTCCTCGACGGCCCTCAGCAGGCCGGGTTCGAGGTCGGAGTACGAGTCGACCGCCGCGAGCACCCGGCGCCACATCTCGGCCGGCTCGCTGACGCCCAGGGCCGCGCAGACGCCTTCCTTCCAGGCCTGGCCCCGCGGCACCTGCGGCCAGGCACGGATCCCGACCGAGGTCGGCTTCACCGCCTGCCAGATGTCGATGTAGGGATGACCGGTCACGAGAACGTGCTCGCCGGCAGCGGCAGCAGCGATCCGGCTCTCCTTGGACCCGGGAACGAGATGGTCGACGAGAACGCCGAGCCGGCGCCCCGGCTGCGGCCGGAAACCGCGGACGATCTCGGGGAGGTCGTCGACGCCGTTCAGCGGCTCCACGACGACACCCTCTATCCGCAGGTCGTCGCCCCAGACCCGTTCGACGAGTGCTGCATCGTGCAGGCCCTCGACGTAGATGCGGCTGGCACGCGCGACGCGGGCGGGCGCACCTGGCACGGCGAGGGAGCCCGAGGCGGTTCGCCGGGGTGCCGACGGGGCGGCGGCCCGTGGGCGGGTGAGCGTGATCCGCTCGCCGTCCAGCAGGAAGGCGCCCTGGCCGAGGGGAAAGACCCGGCGACGCCCCTTCCGGTCCTCGAGCATCACCCCGCCGGCCTCGACGCCGACGACTGCCCCGCAGTACCCGGAGTCAGCGTCCTCGACGACGAGGTCCGGCTCGATCTCGACCACCCGTGGCTGTCTGGGCACCCGTGCCCTGTCCTGGGCCAGGATGTCGGGTCCGTAGTCGCGGCTGCGCACGCCCGCAACCTACAGTGGGGCAGGGGCGGGCATTCCCGACGACACGCCGCGGCGCGGGCCGCGCGGGCCGGGTGGCCACGCGGGCCCGAAGTGACCACCGTGGATGTCGGGAGGCACCGTGGGAAGCAGCTCGGCGGAGGGCGCGGCGGAACGGACCGGCGCACACGGAGCGAGCCGGCCTGGAGACCTGGCCGCCACGACCACGGCCGCCCATGCCCATGCCCGGTACGGCCCCGGCGTGGCGCTGCTGGTGATCGACATGCAGAACGACTTCGCGGCAGCGGGCGGCAGCCTCCACGTAGACGGCGGAGAGGAGATCGTCGACGGGGTGAACGCCGAGATCGCGGCCGCGACGGAGGCCGGCTCCCCGGTCTACTACACCCAGGACTGGCATCCCCCGTCGACGCCGCACTTCGTGACCGAGGGCGGGCCGTGGCCGCCCCACTGCGTGCGCGACACGCCCGGCGCGGCCTTCCACCCCGGCGTGACGATCGCCGGGGAGGTCATCCGCAAGGGCGTCGACGGCGCGGACGGCTACTCGGGCTTCTCCGTGCGGGACCCGCAGTCGGGTGCGCGGTCCTCGACGGTGCTCGGCGAGCGGCTGGCCGCGGGCTCGGTGGCCAGCGTGGTCGTGGTCGGTCTCGCGGGTGACTACTGCGTGCTCGAGACCGCGCTCGACGCGCGGGCGCAGGGGCTGGACGTCGTCGTCCCCCTGGCGCTCACCCGCTTCGTCGAACGGACCGAGGGCGACCGCGAACGCGCGGTCGCCCGGATGCGTGAGGCAGGCGTGCGGACACCGTCCTGACCTCCCCGGGGTGGGGAGCAGGAGACCGCGGTACCGCCTGGTTCGCACCGCGGTGGTGCTGGGCGCCGGGTTTCAGGCGGCGCAGTCCCGGCAGACCATGCGCCGGGCGTCGTAGAGCTGGCTGCGGTGGTGAACGAGGTAGCAGCTCGTGCAGGTGAACTCGTCCGCCTGCCGCGGCAGGACACGGACGGTCAGCTCCTCTCCGGACAGGTCGGCGCCGGGCAGGCCGAGCTCGGTCTCGAACGGATCGACATCGTCACCGAGGTCGGCCGCCGCGTCCGCCCGCCGGGCCTTGAGGGCCTCCAGGCTCTGCTCGGAGTCCTCGAGTTCCGTGGTACGGGGGGTGTCGTAATCGGTGGCCACTGAGTTCTCCCAGAATGGTTGTGCTCTCGTCGTGCGCAACCCACAACGCACGACCCCGGGGGTATGTGCCCGTCCGACCCACGCGAACACAGTGTGGGCTTGACCACAGACAGCTGAGCGGGCGCTCAGCAAACCGTGCGGAGACGTCAGCCGGTGCGCCGCAGCCAGGTCACGGGCGCGCCGTGAGCCCCTCGCCGCAGCGGTTCCAGGACGTCGTCCCAGGCGGTGCCGAGCAGGCGGTGCAGGCCTCGGGAGAGGGTCTCCCGCGCCTCACCGCGTTCGAGCAGGGCGAGCAGGGCGACCTCGCCGACCACGACGTCCCCGTTGGCGGCGATCGCGGCGCGGTGCAGACCCAGCTCGGGGGTGAACGAGTACCGCTCGGCGTCACAGCCCGGCGAAGGACCCTCGACGGTCTCGAAGGTCACATGCCCCAGCCGGCGCAGGACGGAGGCCAGCCGGCCCGCCGTCCCCGGAACGGCGCGCCATTCCAGACCGGCGTACAGGAAGCCGGGATGGCCCGGCTGCGCCGTCCAGGTCAGGGAGACCGGGGCGGTAAGGGCTCCGGACACGGCGAACTCCAGGTGCGGGCACAGCGCTGGCGGGCACGCGAGAACTGCCAGCTTGCCCGGCACGGCGAAGGACGACGAGCCGGATGACAGCTCACGAGCTGTCGATGACATTGCCACCACGCGGGACCTCCGTCGACGAGGAACGCCTTCCCCTGCGGCTCGTCACATCGGACCCGTCAGATACCAGTCGATCGTGCCATGACCAGCGGGCCAGGACTAGACCTCTCTCCTCCCCTGGTGCCACATGTGGTGTCCCCCACCCCACCGAGGGACTGGTTCTTTCAGGTGGGATTCAGACGGGAGCGGCGGGCCGGCTCCCGTCACCGCCGCCCGGCCGGCCCCCGCCGCCCTCTCGTCCGCCATCGCCGCCGGGCTCACCGCCGGGCTCACCGCCGTCGCCGTCGCGCCTGCCCTGGCGGCCGGTCCGGCCTTCGACGTCGAACAGCCCGCCGGGCCCGGCGAGGCCGCCCAGCGCGGAGGTCAGTTCGCTGGGCACGATCCACAGCTTGCTGGCCTGCCCCTGGGCCAGCCGTGGCAGCATCTGCAGGTACTGGTAGGCGAGGAGCTTCTGGTCCGGGTCACCCTCGTGAATGGCTCCGAACACGGTGCCGATCGCCTTGGCCTCGCCCTCGGCGGCGAGGATCTGGGCCTCCCGGTGGCCTTCGGCCCGCAGGATCGCGGCCTGCTTCTCGCCCTCGGCCCGCAGGATCTCGCTGGCCTTCACGCCCTCCGCCGTCAGGATCGCGGCACGCCGGTCGCGCTCGGCGCGCATCTGCTTCTCCATCGAGTCCTGGATGGAGCGCGGCGGGTCGATCGCCTTGAGCTCGACCCGGTTCACCCGGATGCCCCACCGCCCGGTCGCGTCGTCCAGGACCCCGCGCAGCTGCCCGTTGATCTGGTCCCGGGAGGTGAGGGTCCCCTCCAGGTTCATCCCGCCGATGACGTTGCGCAGGGTGGTGACGGTCAGCTGCTCGATCGCCCGGATGAAGTCGGCGATCTCGTAGGTTGCCGCCCGCGGGTCGGTCACCTGGAAGTAGATGACGGTGTCGATACCCACGACGAGGTTGTCCTCGGTGATGACCGGCTGCGGCGGGAAGCTCACCACCTGCTCACGCAGATCGATGCGTTCCCGGATCCGGTCGACGATCGGGACCACGATCGCCAGGCCCGGGGTCAGCGTGCGGTGGTAGCGGCCGAGGCGTTCGACCACCATCGCCCGCGCCTGCGGGACGATCCGCACGGACCGGATCAAAAAGATCAGGACCACCAGCGCCGCCACCCCCGCGGCGATGACTCCGCCCATCCGCACTCCTTGGTCATGGCCGAGGTCCTGCTCCCCGGCGCGGCGTCCTGCTCCCCGGCGCGGCGTCCTACCCGCTGGGAGGCGGGATCTCCTCCCCGCGGTGCACGATCACATGCGCGCCGTCGACACGCAGCACCCGGACGGCGGTGCCGACCTCCAGCACGTCCGCCTCCGGGAAGGATCTCGCGGACCAGATCTCGCCGGCCAGCCGGACCCTGCCATCCGCCCCGTCGACCCGCTCGACGACGACGGCGGGGGCTCCGACCAGCGCGTCCGTCCCGGTCCGCAGCAGTGGGCCGCGGGTCAGGTGGCGCCGGGCGACCGGGCGCAGGCCGGCGGTCAGCCCGGCCGAGACCCCGGCGAAGGCCACGATCTGCACGATCAGGTCGGCGCCCGCGACCGCGAGCCCCGCGCTGACCAGCGCAGCCACCGCGAACATGATCAGTATCAGGTCCAGGGTGAGCAGTTCCCCGAGCAGGAGCACACCCGCCACGACGACCCAGACGACCTCGTCCGCCATGGCACCTCTCCGCGGTCGGAACTCCAACGATCTATCAGAACTCAATGGCTGCAGCCAACAGCCGCCCGTGCTTCGCGCGCCCCCGGCCCGAGCGAGGGTGCCGAGCCGTAGGCTTCGTGCGTATGTCCCAGGTCTGGCCAGGCAGCCCTTATCCCCTCGGCGCCACCTTTGACGGGTCGGGTACCAATTTCGCGATCTTCTCGGAGGTCGCCGAGCGCGTGGAACTCTGTCTGTTCGACCCCTCGGGAGCCGAGCGCAGGATCGAGATGCGCGAGCGCGACGCCTTCGTCTGGCATGCCTATCTGCCCACCGTGCTGCCCGGACAGCGGTACGGCTACCGCGTCCATGGACCCCATGATCCCGCACAGGGGCACCGGTGCAACCCCAACAAGCTTCTTCTCGACCCGTACGCCAAGGCCGTCGACGGCGAGATCGACTGGGACCAGGCCGTCTTCGGCTACAACTTCGGCGACCCGGAGAGCGTGAACACCGCCGACTCCGCGCCGCACATGATGAAGTCGGTGGTGATCAGCCCGTTCTTCGACTGGAACGGAGACCGCCCCCCGCGCCGCCCCTACAACGAGACGATCATCTACGAGGCGCACGTGCGGGGCCTGACCATGCGCCACGAGGGCCTGCCCGAGGAGTACCGCGGCACCTACGCGGGCGTGGCGCATCCACTGATGATCGATCACTATCACCGGCTGGGCGTGACCGCGATCGAGCTGCTGCCCGTGCACCAGTTCGTCCATGACGAGCACCTGGTGAGCCGCGGCCTGCGCAACTACTGGGGCTACAACTCCATCGCCTTCCTCGCCCCGCACAACGGCTACTCGTCCGCGGGCGGCGACGGGCGGCAGGTGCAGGAGTTCAAGGGCATGGTCCGCAACCTGCACGAGGCCGGCATCGAGGTGATCCTCGACGTGGTCTACAATCACACGGCCGAGGGCAATCACATGGGCCCGATGCTGTCCTTCCGGGGCATCGACAACGCTGCCTACTACCGCCTGGTCGACGATGATCCGCAGTACTACATGGACTACACGGGCACCGGCAACAGCATGCGGGTACGGCACCCGCACGTCCTACAGCTGATCATGGACTCACTGCGGTACTGGGTCACCGAGATGCACGTGGACGGCTTCCGCTTCGACCTGGCCGCGACCCTGGCCCGGGAGTTCTATGACGTCGACCGGCTGTCGTCGTTCTTCGACCTGGTCCAGCAGGACCCCGTCGTCTCCCAGGTGAAGCTGATCGCCGAGCCGTGGGACCTCGGCGAGGGCGGCTACCAGGTGGGTAACTTCCCGCCCCTGTGGACGGAGTGGAACGGGCAGTACCGCGACACCGTCCGCGACTTCTGGCGTGGGCAGGACCACGGCATCGCCGAGTTCGCCTCCCGCCTGACCGGCTCCTCGGACCTGTACGAGAACGACGGGCGCCGGCCGTACGCGTCGATCAACTTCGTCACCGCCCACGACGGCTTCACCCTGCGTGACCTCGTCTCCTACAACGACAAGCACAACGAGGCCAACGGCGAGGAGAACCGGGACGGCTCGGACGACAACCGCTCCTGGAACTGCGGGGTGGAGGGGCCCAGCGACAACCCGGCGATCAACCGGCTGCGCAACGCCCAGGCCCGCAACCTGCTCGCCACCCTGCTGCTCTCGCAGGGTGTGCCCATGCTGGTGGCCGGCGACGAGATGGGCCGCACCCAGGGCGGCAACAACAACGCCTACTGCCAGGACGGCCCGATCTCCTGGCTGGACTGGTCCGACGCCGAGCGCAACGCCGACCTGATCGAGTTCACCGCCCAGGTCGCCCACCTGCGCAGGGCGCACCCGGTGTTCCGGCGACGGCGGTTCTTCCAGGGGGAGTCGATCCGCGGCTCGGCCGGTGGAGAGGACAACGCGGGTGGGTCGCCCGACGGCGCGGAAGCCGTCGAGGTGGCCGCCAAGGACATAGTCTGGCTTCGTCCTGACGGTAACGAGATGTCCGACACCGACTGGGAGTCCGGCACGGCGCGCTCGCTCGGCTGCTACCTCAACGGGCACGGCATCCCGGACCCCAACACGCTCGGCGAGGCGATCGTCGACGACTCCTTCCTGCTGTTCTTCAACGCCCACCACGAACCGATCCGGTTCCTGGCACCACCGGCCAACTTCGGCACCACCTGGGAGATCATCGTGGACACGCGCTCGTCCAGCGCCGAGATCGCGGCGATGCTCGGTGGCACCGATCTCGGCGCCGTCGACGTCGAACGACTGGTCAAGGCCGAGGACCCGCTCGAGGTCGATGCCCGCGCCACCCTCGTGCTGCGCCGTGTCAGCTGACCGGCCCAGCGGCCCCGACCGCCACCCGCCTGCCGACCGCCGCCGGGAGGGCGCCGCGGGCGCGGGCCGGGAGGAGCTGGGCGGCGGCGAGCTCCGGGTCGTCCCGAGCGGGACCTACCGGCTCCAGCTGCACCTGGAGTTCTCGTTCACCGACGCCGCCGTGATCATCCCATACCTGGCGGGGCTCGGGGTCTCCCACCTGTACCTGTCTCCCATCCTGGAGGCGGCGCCCGGGTCGACGCACGGCTACGACGTCGTCGACCACAGCCAGATCAGCCCGGAGCTCGGCGGTCTCGGCGGCCTGCGCCGGCTGGTGGCCGCGGCCCGGCGCGCCGGGCTCGGCATCGTCGCGGACGTCGTGCCCAACCACATGGCCGTGCTGGCCCCCGGCACGACGAACACCGCCTGGTGGTCCGTGCTGCGCGAGGGGCCGGACTCCCCCTACGCCTCCTGGTTCGACATCGACTGGGACTCCCCGGACAACCCGGGCCGGGTGCTGCTGCCCCTGCTCGGCCAGTCGCTCGCGGACAGCCTCGCCGCCGACGAGATCACCGTCGAGCAGGACGAGGACGGCGAGTGGGTGATCGTCTACTACGACCACGTGCTCCCGGTCGCCGCGGGCACCGCCGACCCGGCCGACGTCGCGGCCACCCTGGACGCGCAGTACTACCGGCTGTGCTGGTGGCGCGTCGGCGGGACGGAGCTGAACTACCGCCGTTTCTTCGACATCCCGTCGCTCGCCGGCCTGCGCCAGGAGGACCCGGACGTCTTCGCCGCCACCCACCGGCTGCTGATCGAGCAGGTCCGCTCCGGCAACCTGGAGGGGCTGCGCATCGACCACCCGGACGGCCTGGCCGACCCGGAGGAGTACCTGCGCCAGCTCGCGGAGGCCACCGGGGGCGTGTGGACGATCGTCGAGAAGATCGTCGAACGTGAGGAGGCCCTGCCCGACAGCTGGGCCTGTGACGGCACCACCGGCTACGAGACGCTGAACCGGATCACCCGGCTCTTCCTGGACCCGGTCTCCGCCCGTCCGATGGCCGCCCTCTACACCGAGGTCAGCGGGCGCTCGCCCGACTTCGCGCCGGTCGCCCGCGCGGCGAAGATGGACGTCCTCACCACCGTCCTGCGGCCCGAGGTCGACCGCCTGACCGGGCTGGCGCTCGCCGAGGCCCGGCGCGACCGGGCCGACCTCACCCGGGCGGGCCTGCGCGAGGCGCTGCGCGAGGTCCTCGCCGCCTTCGAGGTGTACCGCGCCTACATCCGCCCGGACGGGACCCCCAGCCTGGAAGCCCGCGGCCACATCGTCCGCGCGTGCGAGCAGGCGCGGCTGGCGCTGCCGGGCCGGGCCAGCGAGATCGACCTGATCGAGGACCTCGCGCTCGCCGGCCCGTCCGAGTTCGTGGTGCGCTTCCAGCAGACCTGCGGCCCGGTGATGGCCAAGGGCATCGAGGACACCGCCTTCTACCGGTACGTGCCGATGGTCGCGCTCAACGAGGTCGGCGGTGCCCCGGGTGACTACCCGGCCTACCCCACGGGCCACCCCCGCAGCGCCGTCAACGAGTTCCACGAAGCGAACATCACCACCCAGCGGGCGTGGCCGCTGACCATGACCACGCTCTCCACACATGACACCAAGCGCTCCGAGGACGTCCGCGCCCGGCTCGCCGTGCTGTCGGAGGACCCGCGCGGCTGGGCCGACATCCTGCGCCGGCTGACCCGGCTCGGTGAACGGCACGCCGACCCGGAGGCCGGCTGGCCCGACCCGGTCACGATGTACCTGCTGGCGCAGACCCTGGTGGGCGCCTGGCCGATCTCGGCCGAGCGGGTCAGTCAGTACATGGTCAAGGCCGTGCGGGAGGCGAAGCTCTTCACGACCTGGGCGGACACCGATCCCGCCTACGAGGCGGCGCTGACCAACTACATCGAGAGCGCGCTGGAGGACGAGGAGTTCGTCGGCGCGCTGGACACCTACGTGGCCACCCTGGTCGAGCTCGGCCGGCAGAACAGCCTGGCACAGAAGCTGCTGCAGCTCACGATGCCCGGCGTCCCCGACGTGTACCAGGGGCAGGAGCTGTGGGATCACTCCCTGGTGGACCCGGACAACCGCCGGCCGGTCAACTTCGGCGAGCGGGCGAAGATGCTCACCGAGCTCGGGGTGGAGCCCGGCTCGGAACTGGCGGCGCCGCGGCGCCCGCCGGTGCTCGACGACTCCGGCGCGGCGAAGCTGCTCGTGGTGGCACGGTCGCTGCGGGTACGGCGGGATCACCCGGAGTGGTTCGGGGAGCAGGGCACCTACCGGCCGCTGTGGGCCTCCGGGTCGGCCGCCGAGCACGTCGTCGCCTTCTGCCGCTCCGAGTCGGTGGTGACGGTGGTGCCGCGGCTCGTCCTGGGCCTGCGGCGTGGCGGCGGCTGGCGCGACACGACCGTGACCCTTCCCGAAGGCCGCTGGGCGGACGTCCTGACCGGCCGCCGGCACGACGGGGGGACGGCCTACGTCCTGCGGCTGCTGCGCGACTTCCCGGTCAGCCTGCTGATCCGCACCGTTGCATGAGAGCGCCGGATGGTTGGCGGTCATGCCGCCCCACCGTGCAGTGAGGCACTCCCGGTCTGACCGGCCGTGGCCGTGCCGGGTTCCCGCTTCCCAGCCACCTGCCCGCTTGCGCGGGTCTTATGGTCGGCTCCACGGGCGTTTACCGTCTCCGACGTACTGGCGGCGACGAGGTGACGCAGGTTGACCGCGGCGTTCAGGTCGCGGTCGGTCACCAGCCCGCAGGACTGGCAGGTGAAGGTACGGTCGGCCAGGGTCAGGCTTGGGTTTCGCCAGCCACAGCCGGAACAGGTCTTCGAGCTCGGGTACCAGCGGTCCCCGACGACCAGCGTCGACCCGTACCAGCCGGTCTTGTACGCGAGCTGGCGGCGGACCTCGGCCATCCCGGTGTCCGACACCGAACAGGCGAGCCGCCGGTTGCGGACCATCCCGGCGACGTGCAGGTCCTCGACCACGATCACGCTGTGGGTCTTCGCGAGCCGGGTCGTGAGCGTGTGCAGGCCGTCGCGGCGCTGGTGGGCGACCCGGGCGTGGATCCGAGCGAGGCGCGCGGCGCGCCGACGCCGGCGGGCGCTGCCGGGCCTGGACCGGGCGTGGGCCCGCGACGTGGTCCGCAGCCGGCGCAGCGACCCGGCGAGATGCTTCGGGTTCACCACCATCTCACCGGTGGACAGCACCGCGAGATGCTTCACCCCCAGGTCAACACCGACCGGGCCGGCGTCGCGCTGCCGACGTGACGGGCCTGGGGGAGCCTGCCGGTCGACCTCGACGGTGAACGACACGTACCAGCGGTGGGCGGTACGGGCCACGGTCGCGCCCAGCAGCCGGGCCCTGCCCTCCGCCAGCCGGGACGTGAGCGCACCCATCGGTTCGCAGACCTTCACCCGGCCGATCCGGGGCAGCTTCACCCTCCGGTCGCAGGCAGGGCCGTACGCACCGGTGGTGTACCGGAAGCTGTCACGGGCCCTGCCGCGCTTCTTGAACCGGGGGAACCCGACCCGGCGGCCCTTCCGCTTCCCCTCCCGGGAGTCGGAGACGTTCTTCAACCCGCGGGCAAGCTGATCCAACCCTGCGGAGAACGCCTCCTTCGAGCACTCCACCCACCACGGGGCAACCTGGTGTTTCGCCACGTTCCACGCCAGGCGCAGCGCCGGCAACGTCCACGGCACCGGGGTGAGCAGGTCACCGGTCAGACCGTAGGACCGCTCCGCGTCACGCTACGCGAATGCGGCCCTCACCCGGGCCAGACCCCAGTTGAACGCGAACCGGGCAGCCCCCGCATGCCTACGCAGACCCGCGAGCTGGACGGTGTTCGGATCGAGCGCGAACCGGTACGCCTGCAACATTGTCACCCGGCCACACCCCGACCGTGACAGCACACACGTTCGAACACGTGGATCACGTTAAGCCCCGAACCAGCCCAGCGCGGTCACCCGTCGAGACAAGACCACAACGAGCACCCACCGTCCTCCCGGCACCGGCAGCCCCCGCCGAGAAACCACCACCGGGCGGTCGAGCAACCACCCCCGCTCAAGGCAACCCGGACCCTGAGGTTCACCCGTACAACCACCCGGCACCCCTCAACGCCATCCAACGCCCAACCGGCAATAGTTCTCAACCCCCTGATCCGCCCCCTGATCCGCACCCCCTGAGAGTGCCGCCGCGACGCCGCGACCCCGCCCGGGCGCCGGCCGTGTACAGGCCGGCGCGCACTCCGGCACCAACCCCGGGCCGAAGAACGGTTCCCCGACGAGCTGCTACCGGTAGACAGGACACATGACTTCCTTCCGGGTGTGGGCCCCCGCCGCGAAGACTGTCAGCCTGGTCATCGCGGACGGCGAGACCGCCGACGGCTCCGGGCACGACACCGTGCACGAGATGACCGCCGCCGTCGGCGGCTGGTGGTCTGTCGAGGTGCCGTCCGCCCGGCACGGAGCCGACTACGCCTACCGCATCGACGGCGGTGATCTGGAGCTGCCCGACCCGCGCTCCGCCTGGCAGCCGTACGGGGTGCACGGCCGCTCCCGGTTCGTCGACCATGCCCGCTTCCCGTGGACGGACGCCCACTGGCGCGGGGTGCCGCTGTCCGGCAGCGTGCTCTACGAGCTGCACGTCGGCACGTTCACGCCACAGGGAACCTTCGACGCGGCCATCGAGCGCCTCGACCATCTGGTGGACCTGGGGGTCGACCTGGTCGAGCTGCTGCCGGTGAACGCCTTCCCGGGACGGCACGGCTGGGGCTACGACGGGGTCGGCCTGTTCGCCGTGCACGAGCCGTACGGGGGGCCGGACGGGCTGAAGCGTTTCGTGGACGCCGCCCATCACCGCGGCCTCGGCGTGATCATGGACGTGGTCTACAACCACCTCGGCCCGGACGGAAACTACCTCGGCCGCTTCGGGCCCTACTTCACCGACCGGTACAGCACCCCGTGGGGCCCGGCGGTGAACCTGGACACCCCCGGCTCGGACGAGGTGCGCGCGTTCGTCATCGACAGCGCCCTCGCCTGGCTGCGGGACTACCACTGCGACGGCCTGCGGCTCGACGCCGTGCACGCCTTCGTCGACAACCGGGCCCGGCACCTGCTGGAGGAGATCTCCGACGCGGTGCACCGGCTGGGCACCCAGCAACGCCGCCCGCTGTTCGCGGTGGCCGAGTCCGACATGAACGACCCGCGGATGATCACTGCCCCGGAAGCCGGCGGGCACGGGCTGGACGGGCAGTGGGCCGACGACATCCACCACGCGCTGTGGGCCGCGCTGTCCGGGGAACGGCAGGGCTACTACGGCGATTTCGGCTCGTTCGAAACCCTCAGCAAGGCCCTGACGTCGGCGTTCGTGCATGACGGCGGCTACTCGACGTTCCGCGGCCGCTCCCACGGGCGTCCCGTGCCGCCGCGGACACCCGCCTACCGGTTCGTCACGTTCCTGCAGAACCACGACCAGGTCGGCAACCGGGCGACCGGGGACCGGGCCCAGGCGACGCTGAGCGCCGGCCAGCTGCGGATCGGGGCCGCGCTGCTGCTGACGGCGCCGTTCACGCCGATGCTGTTCATGGGCGAGGAATGGGGCGCCACCACGCCCTGGCAGTACTTCACCGACCACACCGACCCAGGGCTGGCCGAGGCCGTGCGCAACGGGCGGCGCGGGGAGTTCGCCGCGCACGGCTGGGGACCCGACGACGTTCCCGACCCGCAGGACCCGGCGACGTTCGAGCGCTCCCGGCTGGACTGGAGCGAGCGGGACCTGCCCGACCACGCCTCGCTGTTCGACTGGCACCGTCGTCTGATCAGCCTGCGCCGCCGGCTGCCCCAGCTCAGCGACCCGGCGCTCTCCTCGGTCACCTGCTCGTACGACGACCAGGCACGCTGGTTCGTGCTGCGCCGGCTCTCCGGAGGCGGTGACGTCGCCGTTGTGTGCAATCTCGCCGCCGACCGGCAGTCGGTTCCGGTGGAGGGGGTGCCGTTCGACGCCCCGGCGGCCTCCAGCCCCGGGTTCACGTACATGCCGGGCCGGGTCGAGCTGGAGGGCGAGTCCGTCGTCGTGGTCCGGCTGCTGCCAGCGCGCTGACCGACTGTGCCCGGACCGACTGTGCCCGGACCGACCGTGCCCGCCGGTGCGGTCAGCGGCCGGTGCGGCGGCGGTCCGCCGCCCGGGTCAGGCCGCGGTAGAGCAGGCCGAGCCCGGCGAGGCTGACGAGCAGAACACCGATCAGAAGCACCACGTACGTGTTCACGGTCCCATCCTGGCAGGCGCCCGGGCGTCCGCGGCGGTCGCCGTCCGCGGCAGGTGCACGGCGCGGCAGGCCGAGCCGAGCGCCGTTGCGGGGCGACCGCGCCGGCACGGAGGTCGGCGGTCGGCGGCCGGCGGCCGGCGGCCGATAGAGTCGTGGAGATGCGCGTTCTTCTGTCCACGGACGTTTCTGTTCCTACTGACTCGTCCAGGAACGCGCACGCGGATCACGCCAGTGCGACCGGCTCCACCGAAGTCGATCTTGACATCGCCTACGGGCTGCCCGAGCTGACGGCGGGGACTCCGCACATCCGGTCCAACTTCGTGGCCTCCGTCGACGGAGCCATCGAGATCGACGGCCGGTCGGGTGGCCTGGGTGGCCCGGCAGATCTCCGCGTGTTCCGCGCCCTGCGCTGGCTGGCCGATGTGGTGCTCGTCGGCGCCGGCACGGTCCGGACCGAGGACTACGGCCCGGTGCCCGTCCCGGCAGCGCGCCAGGAGATCCGCGTCGCGGCCGGGCTCGCACCGATCCCGCCGGTCGCGGTCGTCAGCGGCCGGCTCGACCTCGACCCGGACGCTCGTCTGTTCGGCGGTGCGGTCCGCCCTCTGGTGCTGACCTGCGAGGCAGCGCCGATCGAACTGCGCCGCGCGCTGGAGCCCGTCGCGGACGTCGTGTCCTGCGGCGAGCTGACCGTCGAGCCGGCCGCCGTGCTCGCCGCGCTCGCCGAGCGCGGGCTGCTGCGCGTCCTGACCGAGGGCGGTCCGACCCTGCACTCCCAGCTTGCCCGGGCCGGGCTCCTCGACGAGGTGTGTGTGACGCTCGCACCGGTCCTGGCCGGACCGGCGCGCCTCGGGATGATGGCCGGAGCGTCCTGGACGGCGCCGCAGCACCTGCGGCTCCTGCACGTTCTCGAAGAGAACGGCTCCCTGTTCCTCCGCTTCGGCCGCTGATCGAACGCCCGGGTCTGGCTGCCGGTCCGCACGACATCGCGTTGTCCACAGCCCGATGCGCGCGGGGCTGACCGCAGGTAGCCGCGACTAGCGTCGGTTCCGACCTCAGGGGCCGGGTGTCCGCCCGCACCGGCGACGCCCGCCTCCGAACCTGACGGGACGGAACCTTCCATGCCCACACCTCGAACGTCACCGGCCCGAACCCCGCTCCTGCGAGCTCTCCCGTGACGCAGGTGACGCCGTTCCCCGAGTCCGCACCGAACCGCTTCCGGCAGGCAGCCGAGGCCGCGCTCACCGCGGTGGTGGCCGAACGCCACGAGCTGGCCGAGGCCTTCGGCGCGCTGTTCGCCGAAGGCGACGCGGGTGGCTGGGCAGGCCGCGCGGCGGACGACTGGTGGCGGGGGGCCGCCGGTCAGCGGGCAGCCGCCCTCGGTGCCCTCGACTCCTGGGTGGATGCCTGCCGGCACCTGCTCCTCGGCGAGCCCGTGCGGGTCGCCCACGATGATCCACGGGCCCGCCATCCCGGCCCGGCGCCCGCGCCGCTGGCCAGCCAGCGGTAGTCGACGCGAGGCGCACCGTGCCCGGGCCACCTGAACGTGTCGTCGTCGATCCGGCAGCGCTGCAAAGAATGGTCACCGCGATGACGGAGCTCCACCGGAAGCTGCGTACGCAGGAACGCGTCCTTGCCGCCCACACCGACGCCATCCCACTCGCCGTCCCACCCGCCGCGGCCGCGCCGGCGCGGCTGCGGGCCGCCGGCGCCTGGGCCGAACGTGAGGTGACAGCCCTTCACCGCCGTCTGGCTCTCGCGCAGGCGGCCGACCCCGAGGCACCGGGCGCGCCGGCGACGTCGGTCCGGTGGGCAACATCCGACAGGCACGAGGTCCCCGGCCGGAGCACGGCGACGGCGGCGACGGCCGCAGCCGCGGGGCGGGCGCTGGCCGAGCGGCTGACCCGCCCCGGCCCCGACCACCGGGATCGCGACCGGCTCACCGACACCGTCGCCGTTCTGGGCCGCCGAGCCGACGATCCCGGCTTCGTCACCGGCTTCTACGACCGTCTCGGGCCCACCGGCCTCGCCATGCTGCTGCACCACCTGTTCGACCCGGCCGGCCCGGCGCGGGCCCGACCGGCGCAGGCCGCGGAGGTCCTGGGGCGCGGCCTCGCCACCTACAGCCGGGTGCGTGTGCTGAACGACGCGTGGCTGGGCAGGTTCAGCCGGCAGGGGCGGGCCGGCGAGGTCGAGACCTCGCTGCTCGGGCCTCTGCTCGGGCACGGGCGGTTCTCGCGGCAGCTGCTGGAGCGCCTCGGTGATCTGATGTTCGGCACCGCCCACGGTTCGCTGCGCGACGTCGGTCTGCTCACCGGGCCGCGCGGCGGCATGCGCTCGGGTCCCTGGTCCGCCCGCGCCGCCCACCGGGAGTACGCAGCCACGCTGCTCCGGGCGATCGCGGCGGACCCGCGGCTCGCGCCGTCCTTCGCGAGCCGGCACCTCCCTCACCTGCTGCACGCGTCCCGGCTGGTCGCCGAGCTGCCCCCAGGGCTGCGGCCGCCCGGTGACGCCTGGTCCACGGCGCTGGAACCCGCCCGCGCGGCGCTGCTCGCCGCGGCGGGTGGGGCGGCGGCACAGCGGGCGAGCCCGGCCGCCGCACGACAGTTCGTGGTCCGGCTCGTCGAGATGGGAACCGCCGGCCCGCCCGGCAGGATCTCCCCGCACCTGCGGGCGGCCTACGGGCAGGTCCTGCACGTCTGGCGGGACGATCTCCACGCGGCGATCACCTCACCGCTGCCGGCCGACAGGTCACGGCCCGACGCCCCCGGCCTCGGCCTGGCCACCAGCCAGTGGGCGGCGCTGCTGCGGGAGAGCCTGCGGGGCGGGGCCAGCGCTCCGCTGCTCGCCGCCGACGCGGTCACCGCCGCCGCCCGCATCGAGGAGCAGGCCTGGCTGGGCACCGGTAACTACAACCGGCCCGAGGCGGGGCACTACCCGGCCAGCCCGCGTACGCTCGCCTATCACCAGGCGAACGAGATCGTCGCCTTCTTCGGCACCGCGCTCGTCGACGCCGCCGAGGCGGAGCTGCGGGACCACGCGGCGGCCCTCGAACAGCACCAGCGGCGCACCGCGGTCCTGCTGGACATCCTCGCCGAGACCGCCAAGTCGATCGACGTGACCAGCCTCGTGCGGACACTGGTCAACCTCGGCACGGGGCTGACCGTCGAGATCGTCGAGGATCGCGTCCGCCGCGCCACGGCGAACCTGCCGACGGAGCGTTCCCGTGCCGTCCTCGCCGCCCTGCGGGTCGGCCTGCACGTCCTCCCGGGCTGGCAGGACCAGTACCGGGCCTCGGTGACACAGCTGTGGCGCCACCGGGGCAGCAGCCCGCTCCGCCCGGTCCGCGTCGACACGGGCGGCGGCACCACCCGGGTGTACACCGGCGACCCCCGTGCCGACGGCTACATCACCGGCCCGGCGGACGACTTCCTCGGTCCCGGGAACGAACCGATCGCCGTCGAGGCCATGACGCCCCGGCAGCGGTCGGCCTACGGAGCCTGGCTGGCGAGCCCAGCCATCGTGGCGAACAACGACCGGCTGCCGTCCGTGCTGGGCGCCCCGCCGGCGGACGTGGTGCCCGGCTGGGGGCCGGCCTGGGCCCGCGCGCAGAGCCCGGGCGACCGGGGCCTCGGATGACCTGCTCGGGCCGCAGTGGCACGAACGACGGGTCCCGGCCACGGGCCCACCGACTCTCCCCCGCGTCCCAGGGAGTCCGGGTCGCCGGTGTGGCGTCCGGTACGGCGGCAGCTGCGCTGTCGGTCCCCGCCGCCGAACCGCAGGCCCGCGTGCCCGGCCTGGCCCAGGGGTGCGAGGCGATCGGCGTGACGAGATCTGCGAGCTCCTGGACCAGCTCCCGGCGGCGCGCCGTCGGGAACGCGGAGGTCACCCCGACGGACAGCAGGGCAGGCACACCGGCCTCCACCGGCTCGCCGTACAGCCCGAGCAGGAGCGACCCCACCGCGTCCGGGTCGTTCTTGTGCGGCCGGTAGCCGGCGATCACGCAGTCCGCGGTGCGCTCGTGCTTGATCTTCATCATCGTGCGCCGGTCCGGCTCGTAGTGCCCGTCGGGTGGTTTGGCGACGAGTCCGTCGAGCCCGGTGCCCTCGAAGCGGTGGAACCACTCCTCGGCCACAGCCGGGTCGCTGGTCGACGGAGTCAGATAGAGCCCGCTCGGGACGCGCCGAGGCGCTGCGGCCTCCGGGCTCCCGAGCACGCACCGCTGCGACAGACCGGCCAGCAGAACCGTGACCAGCTCCGGGAAGTACCGGGTCATCGGCCGGGCGCTGCGGGAAGTGATCTCCAGCTCCGGGCCGTCACGGAAAACCAGGGCACGGAACCCGTCCCACTTCGGCTCATACAGCATGCCGGGTGGGATCCTGGAAGTGGCCCGGGCGAGCATCGGCTTCACCGTCGGCGGCACGGGCAGGTCCATCGGCCGATACTGCCCCATCGGGTCGGCACACCGCGAGCGTGTCGGCGTGCCCCGGCCCCACCGGAACCAGGCTGGACCGGCGCTGGACCGGGGCTAGGCCGGCGCGGCGCCGTCCGTTCCCGCCGAGCGGGCACGGGTGACGGCCAGCACCCGTTCCGTGTAGACCGGATCGCACACGATCAGGTCGGGGAGGTACGGATCCGGCTGGTTGTAGCGCAGCGGCGATCCGTCGAGCCGGCTCGTGTGCAGGCCGGCCGCCCGTGCGACGGCGACCGGGGCGGCCGAGTCCCACTCGTACTGGCCGCCCTCGTGCAGGTAGATGTCGGCCTCGCCACGGATGACCGCCGCCACCTTCGCCCCGGCGGAACCCATCGGGACGATCGTCGCGGAAAGCGCCTCGGCGGCCTCGGAGACGATCCGCGGCGAGCGCGTCCGACTCGCGACCAGGCGCGGTGCGGCGGTGCCCGCGCGGCGCTCCCGCGGAGGTTCAGCGCTGGAGAGCGCCAGGTCCAGGGCGGGCAGCGCCACCACCCCGACCGTCAGCTCGCCGCGTTCCCACAGCGCCACGTGCACCGCCCAGTCGCTACGGCCCGGCTCGGAGAACTCCCGCGTACCGTCGAGCGGGTCGACGATCCACACCCGGTCGGCGCCGAGCCGCACCGGGTCGTCCGCCGCCTCCTCCGAGAGGACCACGTCGTCCGGCCGATGCCGGCCGAGGGCCCGGGCGAGCAGCTGGTGGGAGCGGGCGTCCCCGGTCTCGCGCAGGGTCGCCGTCTCGGCGAACCCCAGTTCGGCCCGGATGCGCAGCAGGAGCTTGCCCGCGTCCGTGGCCAGGCGGCGGGCCAGCGCGGCATCGCTGAGCTCGTCCGTGGCGATATCGACCGGAACCGTGGAGAACGCGGCCGGCCGGCGGATGTCGTCGGTGCTCATCGAGTGCGAGTCTTCCACCCGCTACCGTCGCGGGTGTGAGCGCCACCTCCGACAACGATGTCGGCACGTCCGTCCGGGATCCGCGCGATCTGCGCGGGTCGTCCGACCAGCGCCGCGGGCGCACCGCGCACTCGGAGGGGAACGGGCACCGGACCGGGCCACCCGACCGGCCAGACGCGGTCGTCGGGCCCGAGCGCGCCCGGCGGCTGCGGGAGGCGTCCGTCGGCTGGCCCTCGGTCACCCTCGACGCCCGGCAGCTCTCCGACCTCGAGCTGATGGTGCTCGGGGTCTTCGGCCCCGCGCCGAGCTATGCCGGGCAGGCGCCCGCCGGTGCCGACCAGATCCCGGCGCCCGAGAGCCCGCCGGTGCCGACGCTGACCGTCCCCGCCGCGGTGGCGGCCGACCTGACCGTCGGCTCCGACGTGGCGCTGCGTGACCGCGAAGGGGTGATGATCGCCGCCCTGCGGCTGCTCGCGCTCGAGCCGGCACCTCCCACGGTCCGCCTCGTCGGCACTGTGGAAGGGCTGGAGCTGCCCAGCCATCCGGACTACCCGGCGCTGCGCCGCACCCCGGCGCAGCTGCGCGCGGACTTCGCCGACCGAGGCTGGACGGCGTCCGGCACCGGCGCGCCGTGGGCGGTGTGGGCGGACGGGCTGCTGCACACCGCCGACGTCGGCCGTATCCGGGCCCTGACCCGCCGGGGGAAACACTGCGTGATCCTGGCGCCGGTCGGCGGCGCGGATCCGGCGGACGCCTCGCACCACCTGCGCATCCGCTGCCTGATCGCCGCGCTGAACGCGATCGACACAGCCCCGCGCCCGGCCGAGGCCACACTCGCCCACGAGCCGTTCGCCTCCGAGGCGGTTTCGAAGAGCGGTACCCGGGGCCGGTCGGGGGCCGCGCAGCACAGCCGGCATGCCGGCCCGGAGGCGACGGCGCCCGCCGGCGACGGGCAGGCCCGGGGGCCGGGTCACGGCCCCGGCGAGGGCCCCGGTGGTCACCACAGCATGCTGGTGCTGGTGCCGGTCGTCCCAGCCGGCCAGCTCGCCGCCCCCCGGGAACCGGCGATGAGCGCCACCTCCCCGGGCGGGCTCACCGACGAGCCTGACGCCGGCGCGCCCGTCCTCGACGCGATGGCCGAGCTCACCGCACTGCGGGCCCACCTCGCCGAGGTCTACGGCTGCGCCGGCAGCCTGACCGGGCCCGCCATCGGCGCTCCGGACGCGGGGGAACTGGCCGCCCTGCTGGACGCCGGCGCCCCGCTGCCGGCGGAGCTGACTCCGCCGGGCGTGGCCGCCGAGCTGGTACGGGCGCTGCCCCCGCGCTCCCGCCGCGGGCTGACGATCCTGTTCACCGGTCTCTCCGGCTCGGGCAAGTCGACGCTTGCCGGGTTGCTGGTCTGCCGCCTGCTCGAGCGGGGCCGGCGGGTCACCCTGCTGGACGGCGATGTCGTCCGGACGCATCTGTCGCAGGGGCTGGGCTTCTCGCGCTCCGACCGGGAGACGAACGTGCGGCGCATCGGGTTCGTCGCCGCCGAGGTCGCCGGGGCCGGCGGGACCGCTGTCTGCGCGCCGATCGCGCCCTACGCCGACGTCCGCGCGCAGGTGCGTGCGATGACGACCGCCCGGGGCGCGGGCTTCGTGCTGGTGCACGTGGCGACCCCGTTGGAGGTGTGTGAGGCACGGGACCGCAAGGGCCTGTACGCGAAGGCCCGGGCGGGGGTGATCCCCGCCTTCACCGGAGTCTCCGACCCCTACGAGGAGCCGACCGACGCCGATGTCGTCGTGGACACCGCCGACCTGTCCACCTTCGCCGGCGTGGACCAGGTGCTCGAGCACCTGGTCCACGCCGGCTGGGTCGAGGCGGAGCCTCAGTAGGCGCGGCCCTGCCTCAGTAGGCGCCCTCGCGCCGGAGCACGGCGAACAGGGTGCGCCAGAGGATGACGAAGTCCATCGCCAACGACCAGTTCTCGACATACCGCAGGTCGAGCCGGACGGACTCGTCCCACTCCAGGTCGCTGCGACCGCTGATCTGCCACAGCCCGGTGAGCCCCGGCTTGACCATCAGCCGGCGGTACACGTCGTCCTCGTAGCGGGCGACCTCGGAGGGCAGCGGCGGCCGCGGGCCGACCAGGGACATGCTCCCGTTGACCACGTTGAACAGCTGGGGCAGCTCGTCGAGCGACCACTTGCGCAGGAACTTGCCGACCTTGGTGATCCGCGGGTCGTCCCGCATCTTGAACAGCAGGCCCTCGGCACGCTCGTTACGCGACTCCAGCTCCGCCTTGCGGGCCTCGGCGTCGACGTACATCGACCGGAACTTGTACATCCGGAACTCGCTGCCACCGCGACCGACCCGCGTCTGCTTGAAGATCGCCGGGCCGCGGCTGGTGAGCCGCACCGCCAGGCCCAGGCCGATCAGCAGCGGCGAGAACAGGAGGATCGCGACACCGGCGACGACCCGGTCGAAGGCAATCTTCATCAGCCGCCGCGTCCCGCTGAGCTCGGGTTCCTCGATGTGCAGCAGCGGCAGGCCGGCTACCGGGCGGATCGAGATGCGCGGGCCGGTGACGTCCGTCAGCGCCGAGCTGACCAGGACGTCGACGTCGCTGCCCTCAAGGGCCCACAGGACCCGGCGCAGCGTCTCCCCGTCCATCTGCGGGCCGATGGCGACCGTTGTCGCATGGGTGGCCTGGATGGCTGTGTGCAGGTTCTCGGAAGTGCCGACGATGGGCACGCCGAGCAGGTCGAACCCGCTGCGCTCGGGCCGGTCGTGGCTGTGCCGGCCGGGCAGCCGGTCCAGGCAGACACCGACCACCGACCAGCCTGAGGTCGGGTCGCGCTGGGCGAGCCGTACCAGCGTGGCCGCGGACTCCCCCGCGCCCACGACGAGAACCCGGTGCAGACACCGGCCCTGCCGGCGCATCCGGTGCAGGATGCCGCGGCCGGCGGACCGGCCGGCCACCGACAGCAGGGTGGCCACGGGGAACGCGATGAGCACGTAGCTTCGGGCGATCTCGGCCTTGGTCGCATACGAGGCGACCGCCACCAGCGCGGTGAGCCGGGCGGCGGAGTTCACGACCCGGCGGAACTCCTCGGAGCCGCCACCGAGGAACCTGGTCTCGTAGGCGCGGTTGAGCGACATCGCGAGGACCCAGGCCAGCGGCAGCAGGACCGTCATGATGATGTACGGCGTCGACGAGACCGGCTTGGTCTCGAAGTCGACGACGTCGCCGAAGCGCACGAAGTAGGCGAGGCCGACGGAGAGGACGCAGGCGAGCGCGTCGAAGAGCACCAACAGCCGGACGTAGCGCCGCTCCCAGCCGACCTGGGCGCGGTAGTCACGCGGGTCCTGGGAGGTCTGGGCGTGAAGGAAGGAGTACTGGTTCGGGTCGACAGGCCGGCCGGGCCAGCCGGCCGCGGGCTGCGGCGGCACGCCGTTCCAGCCCGGCCCGACCCGCGGGATGGGCGGGGCAGGCGGGCCCGGCCAGCCGTGCTGGGCCGGCGGCGGACCCGGATGCACCACATCCTCGGGCTCGAAGAAGCCGCGGGCCTGGGGAACGACACCCGTCCCGCCGGCGGGCCAGGGGCTGCCCGTGGGCCGCGGCCCGTCAGGCGGGCGGGGACCACCCCCAAACGATCTTGTACCCCCGGACACCGTATCCGTCACAACAGGACCCCCCCTGGCCTTCGGCATGTCAGTTCTGGTCGACGGAACGGGCACGCGGCGACAGCCCCCCGGAGGCCCCCCCGCAGGGCCATCCCCCGCCGGACCAATTGTCGATCAGGACAAGCCTGCCGGTGTAGCGGTTCACCCAGACACACGCGGACCTGTAGTCGGTACGCGCGGCTCAGGGCCCCGCACTCCATGGCGCCTGTCGTGCGCACGCTCCCCCGTCGTCTGTCCCATCGCGGCATACCGAACTCCGATCTCCGGCGATCGTCCGGCCCGGGCAGCCGCACCGGCCCATGGCACGGGTTCACGCGCGGTGTGGGCTACCGACGCGAACCAGGACACCGAGACCGACCGGACCGGCCCTGGCCCGCCTCGGCCCCGACATGCGACGCTCGTTGGTCAGGCGGCAACGTTACCGGCACCCGTACCAGACCGGACCATCGCCCCGCCCAGCACCGAAGCCTTCTTCCCGACAGCAGGCCACCGGAACCCAACCAGTACCCCAGTCACCGTCAGTGACGTACGGCGACGCGCCCGACGGTAACCCTCCGTAAGAAAAACGGCCGATCATCCCTGATCGACCGTTTTGCGGCTACCGTTGGTTTCTTTTGCTGACGCTAAGCAGACAGAGCCAAGCCGCGATGCTACTGTCAGTCATGGCCGGTCCGGGAGTGCCCGGCCGCCGATCACCGGCTTCGCCGTGGCCTGACAGGCCCTCGGTGCCGGTGGTTCCTGCCCGCCCGGGTCGGCTCCGGCCACCTGGCCGTGGGGGCAGCAACGGGGCGGTCGGCGCCTGCCGGACGGGTGGGGGCGCCCAGGCAGGTGCCGACCTCTCCTCGCGTTTCCAGGCCCGCCAGGCCCGCTAGGGCAGCGCCGCCACGACGTCCGCGAGCGGCTTGCGGGCGCCGCTGTAGAAGGGGATCTCCAGCCTGGTGTGGCGCCGCGTCGCGCTGGCCCGTAGGTGGCGGATGCAGTCGACGATCCGGTGCAGCTCGTCGGCCTCGAAGGCGAGCAGCCACTCGTAGTCACCCAGCCCGAAGGCCGCGACGGTGTTCGCGCGCACATCCTCGTACTCGCGACCCATGATGCCGTGCTCGGCGAGCAGCCCGCGGCGCTCGTAGTCGGGCAGCAGATACCACTCGAGCGACCGGTTGAACGGGTAGACGCAGATGTAGTCCCGTGGGTCCTCACGGCGGACGTAGGCCGGGATGTGGTTCCGGTTGAACTCCGCCGGGCGGTGCAGGCCCACGGCCGACCACACCGGTTCCAGGTGCCGACCCAGTTCGGTCTGCCGGAACCGCTGGTAGGTCTCCTGCAGCAGATCCGGGTTCGGAGAGGTCCACCAGAGCATCACGTCGGCATCGGCCCGGTACCCGGAGATCTCGTAGATCCCGCGGGTGTAGACATCCTTGGCCAGCGCGCCGTCGAGGAGCGCGGCCACCTCCGTGACGATCTCGGCGCGGTCCGCTGGCAGTGGGCGCCGGGCCGCGAAGACCGACCAGCCGGTGTAGAGCAGCTCGTCGTTGAGTTCCCGGGCCGATCTCCCCGCATCGGAGGCGGCCTCGGGGGCGGCCTCGGTGGCGGCAGCGGCCCGCGGCCCGCCCGGGCCGGAGTCGTGCGAATGGGCACCCCGGGCGCCAGGGCCGGGGTACGACGCACCCGCGGTGGGCGCGGACGCCGAGGGGGTGCCGCCGTGCTGGACGTCGTCGCCTGTTGACATGCCCTCCATTGTCCACCTCGGCGACCGATCCCGAGCGGCCGCGGCGCGCACGGCTGGTGGCTGCGCGGGCCCCCGCCCCGCGCCCGGCCCCGCGCCCGGCCCCGCGGCCTCAGGCGCCGGCAGGCTCCGACTCGGCCGCCTGCGCGCCGCCGGCACGCAGCGCGCGCAGCACCTCGGCCGCAGCCGCCTCGCCGGACCGGATGCACGCCGGGATCCCCACGCCGTCATAGCCCGCGCCGGCGAGTGTCAGCCCCGCCGGCAACGCCCGGCGCACGGCCGCCACCCGGCCCAGGTGGCCTGGCAGGTACTGCGGGAGGGCGCCGCCCCAGCGGCTGACCCGGCAGCCGACCGGCCGGGCCGTGATCCCGGTGACCTGCGCGACCTCTGCGGCCACCACACCGATGAGCTCGGTGTCACCACGCCGCAGGTCGCCTTCCGCCCCGGCCCGCCCGACGCTGGCCCGGATCACCGTGAGATCACTGCCGGCGGCCACATGCGGCCACTTCGCCGACAGGTAGGTCACGGCCTTGATCGACAGTCCGGCCCGGGGCGGCACGAGAAGACCACTGCCCGGTGGCAGTGTCACCCCCCGGTAGAGCAGGGTCACCAGGCCCACCGATGCGTACGGCACCCCCGCCAACGGGGCGGCAGCGTGCGGTGCGAGCGGGGTGAGCAGGTCACGGGCCGCACCCGCGGGCACCGCGACGATCACCGCATCGGCGGCGAACGGGAGCGGGGTCTCCCCGCCGCCCACCGGGTCGCAGCGCACCTCCCAGCCGTCGGACGTCCGCCGCAGCTCGCGAGCCATCAGTCCGGTCAGCACCCGCGCGCCGCTGGACTGCGCCACCTGCTCGGCGAACGAGCCGAGCCCGCCGCGCAGCGCGGCGAACACCGGCGTGTGAGCGGTCGCCGGCCCCGTCCGCGCCCGGACCCGGTGGGCGCCCAGCAGCAGCGACCGGTCCTCCGTCGCGATCGGGGTGAGCTGGGGGACGGTCGCCTGCAGCGACAGCGCGTCGGCCCGGCCGGCGTAGACACCCCCGAGCAGCGGGTCGACCAGCCGCTCGACGATCTCCCGCCCGACCCGCGCGCCCACGTAGCCGCCGACGGTCGGGTCGTCCGGCAGGGACGTCCGCGGCAGCACCACGTCGGCCGCCGCACGCAGCAGCCCCAGCGGGGAGAGGACCCGTGACCGCACCAGGCCGAGGACATCCGTCGGCACGCCCAGCATGGTGTTCGGCGGGATCGGCCGCCGCCGCCCGCCGACCCACAGCGAGGCGGCGGTCGTCGTCGGATGCACGATCGCATGCCCCAGCCCGACCTGGCGCGCCAACCGGAGCGCCTCCGGTACCCGGACCAGGAAGGACTCGGCGCCCTCCTCCACGGCCAGGCCCTCGATCGGGGTCGTCCGCAGTTTGCCCCCGACCCGGTCGCCCGCCTCGATCACGGTGACCTCGGCGCTGCCCGCCAGCGCGTTCGCGGCGGCAAGCCCCGCGATTCCCCCGCCAATGATCACGACCCGCACGTGTCTCCCAGCCCCTCTTCACGCCGTCCCCGGTATGGCGGTGCCGACCCGGCGCCCGCGGGCTCGGCGGCGCCGACCTCGCGCTGACGGGCCCGCCGGATTCCGCGGCCGGCGTCCAGTCTCGCCCCCGGATGCGGGCTGGCGGCACGGCAGGTCCCGTCAGTACACGCACCGTCGGAGCGGGACCGTCCGCTCACCGGGCGCGCCCGCCCGGTACCTGGGCCACCCGCCCCGGCCGCGTCACCCCCACGGCACGTGGATGATCCCCCGGACGGGCCACTGACACCAGCCCGGACAGACCCACGGACCGGCGGGACAGGCCCGCGAACCGAACCGACGGACTCGGCGCCCGCCACGGCCGCGGCCGTGGCGGGCGCCGAGCTGTGGTGCTCAGAAGCTGTGGTGCTCAGAACTCGTGGACGAGATCCACGATGTGCGCGAGCACGCCCGGGTCGCTCTCCGGGAGCACCCCGTGCCCGAAGTTGAAGATGTGGCCGGGCGCGGCCGCGCCACGGCGGCAGACGTCGCGCACCTTCTCCGCCAGCACGTCGGCCGGGGCGAAGACCGTGGCCGGGTCGAGGTTGCCCTGCACGGCACGGTCCCCGCCGACGCGGAGAGCGGCCTCGTCCAGCGGAACCCGCCAGTCGACCCCGACGACATCCGCACCGGCGGCGCCCATCGCGCCGAGCAGCTGGCCGGTGTTCACTCCGAAGTGGATCCGCGGGACACCGTCATCGGCGAACGCGGACAGGACCCGGGCGCTGTGCGGGGCCACGTAGCGCAGATAGTCGTCCTCGTTGAGCGCGCCCGCCCACGAGTCGAACAGCTGGACGGCGTCGGCACCGGCGTCGACCTGGACCCGCAGGAAGCCCGTGGTGATCTCCGCCAGCCGGCCGAGCAGGTCATGCCACAGCTCCGGGTCCGAGTACATCAACGCCTTGGTGCGGGTGTGACTGCGGCTGGGTCCCCCCTCGATCAGATAGCTCGCCAGGGTGAACGGGGCTCCGGCGAAGCCGATCAGCGGCGTCTCGCCGAGCTCACGGATCAGCATCCCGACGGCGGTGCTGACGTACGGCACGTCGTCGGGCTGGAGCGGGCGCAGGACGTCGAGATCGGCACGGGCCCGGATCGGCTGGGCCACCACCGGCCCGACCCCGGCGACGATGTCGACGTCCACCCCGACCGCGGCGAGCGGCAGCACGATGTCGGAGAAGAAGATGGCCGCGTCGGGCCGGAACCGGCGGACCGGCTGGAGGGTGATCTCCGTGACCATCTCGGCGTTCCGGCAGGAGTCGAGCATGGCGGTGGTGGCGCGCAGCGCGCGGTACTCGGGAAGCACCCGGCCGGCCTGCCGCATGAACCAGACAGGCACGCGCTCCGGGCGGTCCCCGGCCGCGGCACGCAGAAAAGGCGAGGTCGCGGTGAGGCCTCGGCGTCGGGGCGAGAGCCCGGAACGAGGCGGCGCGACAGCGGTGGTTCCGAGGGACATGGCCCGATCGTTGCACGCCGGGCGAACAGATGCCGGGTAGGGCACACGACTGTGTGCGATATCTTCTACTCGCAGTAGAAGTCAGAGCGGCGAATCCGGTGCCGCCGGCAACGGACCCCCGAGAGGCCACAGCGCATCCCGCGCGGCCGCGGCTACGCGAGGAGATTCCGATGACCGACCCCTCCCCCCAGAGCAGTTTCTGGCCCGTGGGTGCCGCCCGGCTCGTCTCACTGGCCGAGGCGACCTCCTTCCTGCTCCTCCTCGTGGCTACCGCGGTCAAGCACGGAGCGGACGAGGAGATCGGCGTCAAGGTCCTCGGGCCGGTCCACGGCGCCCTGTTCATCGCGTACTGCCTGCTGGTGCTCTACGTGTCGGTGCTGCGGCGCTGGCGCCCCGTGCGCACCCTCCTCGCACTCGGCGCGTCGGTTCTCCCGGTCGCGCCGTTCTTCGTCGAACGCCACTGGCTGCGGCCCCTGGATGCCGCCGACGGGCAGTCCGGTACCGCCGGCCCCGCGCGGTCCGCGCCCGCGGGCTGAGCGACCGGGTGCGGTCCGCGAGCGGGCCGGCACGAATCGCCACCACCCGCTCGGATGGCGCTTCGGCCCCGCACCGCGCACAGCCGACCTGACGCGACACGCCGGGGGGAATGCGCGGAGAACCGCCCCACCCATGGCACCGTCAGTCCAGTCGGAATGGGCGACAACGGTCGGCGATGTACCACGATCAGCCCACTTCCGACCGGCCAACGGCGGCAGGATCTCTCGTCGACGCAACTCCCCGGGCGGAACGCATCCCCCCGGTGGGTGGCGGCGCGGGCTCGTCCGCGCCAGGCGGTCGGGGTATTGCGCGTCCTTGCGCGCCATGGCGGGCCCGGTCCGGGGGGAACTCCGGAGGCAGCCCCGCCGCCTCGATGGCCCGTGGGTCGCAGCCAGGTGAACAAGGCGGCCGTGCCCGGGGAGTGATGCGCGAGTGGACCAGGTCCGGGTGAGCACCGACGAGCACGTCCAGCACTGCCCGGCGTGCGGGCGTGACCAGCGGTCCGAGCGACCCCCCTGCGAGGACGGCCACGGCGCCGCAGCCGCGTCCGTCCCCGTCACCGCGACCGCGGTGCTTCCCGCGGGCACCGGCGCCAGGGCCGCCGCGTGAGCCTGCACAGCCCCGTTCCGGAGCCGGACGTCCCGGCTGCCCCCTTCCGGCCCCCCGTCCGCCCGGCGGCGGCGTTCGGCGCCGCCCGGCCCGCGCCACCAGCACCCCCCGAGCAGGCCCCACCACCCTGGGCCAGATCGGGGCAGGGCCGCCCGGATGGGGCCAGGCGCCCGTCTCCGCCGCCCGACCAGCGTGATCACGGTGCAGCCCCTAACGTTGCCGCCATGGGGGGAACGCGGTCGCTGCTCAGTGCGCCTGCGCTCTTCGTGGCCGCCACCGACGCGCTGCGAGATGCGCTGGCGGACCTGCGGTCCGACGTGAGTATTCGGGAGATTCCCGCCCCGTCGCGGATCGCGCCGTTCGCGTTCGCGCTCACCGGCGGCCTCACCGACGACGACGAGGCCGCCTCGGGCCGGTTCGTCCTGCTCTTCGATCCGGACGGCCAGGATGCCTGGGAGGGGACCAGCCGGATGGTGTGCTACGCCCGGGCGTCCGTCGACCCCGAGGTGGCGGACGATCCGCTGCTGCCCGGTGTCGCCTGGTCCTGGCTGCGGGAGTCGTTGCAGTCGCACGGCGCCCAGGTCCGCGCCCTCGGTGGCACGGTGACCACCACCTCGTCCCGCCGGTTCGGGGTCCTCGCCGCGGACGGCGACAACTTCGACGTGGAGCTGCGCTGCTCGTGGTCACCGGACTGGGCGTCGCCGGCAACAGCGTCGCCGGCAACGGCAACGGCGTCGTTGGCCTCGGCGTCGTTGGCCTCGGCCGTTCCGGGGGGGAGCGATCCGGTCCTGGCGAGCCCGGGCGGGGACACCGATCCGGGCCCCGGCTGGGATCCGCTGGACGCGGCAGCCCACCTGCACTCGTTCGCCGATCTCCTCGCGGCGATGGCCGGTCTCCCGCCGCGTCTCTCCGGGGTCGTGCCGCTACCTGCACGTCGGGCCTGAGTCATCACGTCGCGCCCGGCACGGACACTGCGCGCCCGGCATGTCAACAGAACGCAGCCGTCATGACTACTCGTACGCTAAGAACGAACACTAAGCGTATAATCAGTGCGAATGCTCAGCCGTCTGGGCTGCCAGCACGGCCATTCACACGTACCATCGCCGATCGTGACGTCGACGGTTCCTGACTCAACACACCTGGTCAGTGAGGGTGCGGCAGCCGATGCTGCCGCCGACGCGTCGGCGACCGTCCCCATCCCCCTGCTGGAGCCGGCCGACGGCGTGCCGCCCGTGCTCGAGGACTCCCACGACCTCGCGGCGGCCGTCGAGCTCCTGGCCGCAGGCAACGGCCCGGTCGCCTTCGATGCCGAGCGGGCGTCCGGCTACCGGTACAGCCAGCGGGCCTACCTCGTGCAGATCCGCCGCCGCGGCGCCGGAACGCTGCTCATCGACCCGGTGGCGCTGCCCGACCTGAGCGGAGTGCAGGCCGCGGTGGGCGAGGCCGAATGGGTCCTGCACGCGGCCAGCCAGGACCTGCCGTGCCTCGCCGAACTCGGGCTGCACCCGTCCACCCTGTTCGACACGGAGCTCGCCGGACGTCTGCTGGGCTACGAACGGGTCGGTCTCGGCGCGATGGTCGAGCGGGTGCTCGGCTACGGGCTGGAGAAGGGGCACTCCGCCGCCGACTGGTCGACCCGGCCGCTGCCCGAGCCCTGGTTGCGCTATGCCGCGCTCGATGTGGAGCTGCTCGTGGAGCTGCGTGACCACCTGGAGGCGGAGCTGACCGATCAGAACAAGATCGACTTTGCCCGCCAGGAGTTCGCCGCGATCGCCGCCGCCCCCCCGCGCGAGCCACGGGCGGAACCGTGGCGCCGCACCAGTGGCATCCACCGCGCGCGCAACCGGCGCCAGCTCGCCGCGGTACGCGCCATGTGGCTGGCCCGTGACAGGGTCGCCCGCGCCCGCGACATCGCGCCCGGGCGAGTGCTCCCCGACAGCGCGATCATGGACGCCGTCCTCAAGGCCCCCGAGGACGCCGCCGCCCTGACCCGGCTGCCGGTCTTCTCCGGCCACCGGCTGCGGCGGTCGGCCACGACCTGGATGGACGCCCTCCGCGCGGCGGCCGAGCTGCCCGACAGCCAGCTCCCGAGCAGCGCCGGGCCGGGTGGGGACGGACTGCCGCCCCAGAACCGCTGGGCCGAGCGCGACCCGGTGGCGGCCGCCCGGCTGGCCCGGGTGCGGGCCACGCTGAACGCCATCGCCGACGACCAGGGCATGCCGGTCGAGAACCTGCTGGAGCCCGCGCTGGCCCGCCGTGTCACCTGGAGCCCGCCGCCAGGCCGGGACGCGGCGGCCGTCACGGCGGCGCTCACGACCGGTGGGGCCCGGCCGTGGCAGGTGGCCCTGACCGCCACCGCGGTGGCGGCCGCGCTGGCGGACCCGCCCCCCGCGCCGCCAGGCCGCGCGGCGCCAGCCACCACGGCCGGGGCGGCGGCCAGGACCCGGCGGTCGGCGCCGCGCGCGCAGGCCGCCGGTGACGCCGGTGACGCCGGCGGGGAGCCGTCCGCGACCTGATCGGCCTTGTCACCTGCGCCGTCCCGCCGTGCGGAGCGCGGGCGCGGATCACCGGCCGGTGATCCAGGGCACTGGTCCACCGTCGGAGCGACGCCCATTACCTACCCGCCGGTAACTCCTGCCGTAGGCTGGTCTCCGTCACGGTCGGCACCACCTTCGGGGCACCCGGCCGGGCACCGGTGGCGGCGGGCCGGATACGCGCCGTCGACGGACAAGTGCGTCGAGGAGGCCGGTGGTGTTCGTGAACGCGCGGGGTTCGATCCGCGATGTGGTGTTCGTCGACGGAGTGCGTACGCCGTTCGGCAAGGCGAAGGGTGTCTACACCGAGACCCGGGCGGACGACCTGGTCGTCCGGGTCATCCGTGAGCTGCTGCGGCGCAATCCGTCCCTGCCGCCGGAGCGGATCGACGAGGTCGCGATCGCGGCGACGACCCAGATCGGCGACCAGGGCCTGACTCTCGGCCGGACGGCCGGCATCCTCGCCGGGCTGCCGAGGTCCGTCCCGGGCTACTCCATCGACCGGATGTGCGCCGGCGCCGTGACCGCGGTGACCACCGCCGCGTCCGCCATCGGGATCGGCGCCTACGACCTGGCGATCGCCGGCGGTGTCGAGCACATGGGGCGGCACCCGATGGGCGAGGGGGTCGACCCCAACCCGCGGTTCGTCTCCGAGAAGCTCGTCGACCCGTCCGCCCTCGTGATGGGCCTGACCGCGGAGAACGTCCACGACCGCTACCCGGCCATCACCCGGGCGCGGGCCGACGCCTACGCGGTCGCCTCGCAGACGAAGGCGGCGAAGGCCTACGCGGACGGCCGGATCCAGCCCGATCTCGTCCCGGTCGCGGCCCGGCATGCCGAGAGCGGCTGGGAGCTGGTCACCGTGGACGAGCCGCCCCGCCCCGGCACCACGCTGGAGGGCCTCTCCGGCCTGCGGACGCCGTTCCGGCCGCATGGCCGGGTCACCGCGGGCAACGCCGCGGGCATCAACGACGGCGCCACCGGCTGTGTGCTGGCCGCCGCCGACGTCGCCGCGGAGCTGGGCCTGAGCCGCAAGATGACGCTGGTCGGCTTCGGGTTCGCCGGCGTCGAACCGGAGGTCATGGGGGTCGGCCCGATCCCGTCCACCGAGAAGGCGCTGGCCCGCACCGGCCTGACCATCGACGACATCGGGCTGTTCGAGCTCAACGAGGCGTTCGCCGTGCAGGTCCTCGCCTTCCTCGACCACTTCGGCCTCGACGACGACGACCCGCGGGTCAACCCGTACGGCGGCGCGATCGCGTACGGCCACCCGCTCGCCTCCAGCGGCGTGCGGCTGATGACCCAGCTCGCCCGGGAGTTCGAGGAGCACCCCGAGGTGCGCTACGGCCTCACCGCGATGTGCGTGGGCATCGGCATGGGCGCCACCACGATCTGGGAGAACCCCCACCACCAGGCCGCCTGACCGGCCCGCCGGCATCCGGTCGCCAGCACACCGACCCGCCGGAACCCCCGACCTCGAACCTTCGCATCGTCACAACTTCGGCCGAATGGGAGACGGAGCATGAGCAGCGTCGCGGTGACTCTTGATCATCCGGACGAGGTGGTCGCACATGCCCATGTCCGGTACGCGCAGCTGCCCGGCGTGGCCGGCCCGGTCGCCCTCATCACCCTCGACAACGGGCACGACCACACCCGCCCGAACACCTTCGGCCCGGCGGGCCTGCGGTCCCTGATCGCCGCGGTCGAGGAGATCGAGGCGCACGACCCGCCGGTGGCGGCGGTCGCGGTGACGGGCAAGCCGTTCATCTTCTGCGTCGGCGCGGACCTGTCCTACCGGTCGTCGCTGACCGATCCGGAGGAGGTCCGGCCGAAGCTCGCCGCGCTCGGCGAACTCGGGCACACGGCGCTGCGCAAGGTCGGCGAGGGGCGGCTGGCCGGGCGGAAGGTCCCGACCTTCGCCCTGGTCAACGGCGCCGCGCTCGGCGGCGGCCTGGAGCTGGCCCTGCACTGTGACTACCGGGCCCTGTCGACGGACATCGCCGCGCTCGCGCTGCCCGAGGTGTTCCTCGGGCTCGTCCCGGCCTGGGGTGGCACCCAGCTGCTGCCGAACCTGGTGGGCCCCGAGAACGCGGTCACGATCATGATCGAGAACGCGCTCAGCCAGAACCGGACCCTGCGCGGCCCGCAGGCCTTCGCCCTCGGGCTGGGGGACGTCCTGCTGGAGCCGGCGGACTTCCTGGAGGAGGCGCTGCGCTGGGTCGGCCGGGTCCTGCGCGGTGAGGAGGACCCGGCCGCCGCCCGGCGGCCGGTCGAGCGGGGCGCGGCGTGGGCGGCTGCGCTGGAGCGCGGGCGCGCCCTCGCCGACGCCCGCCTGCACGGCGCCGCTCCGGCGGCCTACCGCGCGCTCGAGCTGATGGCCCTGGCCGAGACGGCGGACGTCGACACGGGTTACGCGGCCGAGTCCGCGGCACTGGCCGACCTCGGTGCCGGCGAGGAGCTGGTCGCCGGCCTCTACGCGTTCGATCTGGTCAACAAGCGGGCGAAGCGGCCGGCCGGCGGCCCGGACCGCTCGCTGGCCCGGCCGGTGACGAAGGTCGGGGTCGTCGGCGCCGGCCTGATGGCCAGCCAGCTCGCCGCCCTGTTCGCGCAGCGGCTCGAGGTCCCGGTGGTCATCACCGACCTCGACCAGGAGCGTCTGGACGCCGGAGTCGCCCGCGTCCACCAGGAGTTCGACAACCTGCTCCAGCGCAGGCGGATCTCGCCCGACCGGGCCAACCGGCTGAAGGCCGGCGTCACCGGCTCGCTGACCAAGGACGCGTTCGCGGACGCCGACCTGATCATCGAGGCTGTCTTCGAGGACATGGCGATCAAGAAGACGGTACTCGCCGAACTCGAGACGTACGTCAAGCCCGAGACCGTGCTGCTCACGAACACCTCGGCGCTGTCCGTGGCCGAGATGGCCGCCGATCTGACCCATCCCGAGCGCGTGGCGGGCCTGCACTTCTTCAACCCGGTGGCTGTCCTGCCGCTCGTCGAGGTGGTCCGCAGCCCGCGCAGCGACGACGCCACGGTCGCGACCACGCTCGCGGTGGCCCGGAAGCTGAAGAAGAACGCCGTGCTGGTCGCGGACGCCCCGGCGTTCGTGGTGAACCGCCTGCTCACCCGGTTCCTGGGCGAGGTGCTCGCCGCCACCGAGTCCGGTACCTCCATCGAGCAGGCCGACACCGCTCTGGACCCGCTCGGCCTGCCGATGTCGCCGCTCGTCCTGCTGTCGCTGGTCGGGCCGCCGGTGGCGCTGCACGTGGCGCAGACCCTGCACGGCACGGCGCCGGACCGGTTCCGCGACCCGGCCGGCCTGGCCCGGCTGGTCGCCGCCGGGAAGACCGGTTTCTACACGACCGACGCTCAGGGCCGGCAGGTCGTCGACCCGCAGGCCGCGGAGCTCGCCCGCGGGCCCGCCGACGGGCCGGCGGCGGGGAGCGCGGGGGGCACGGGGGCCGGCACCTCGGCGGCTCTGACGCAGGAGCAGGTCCGCGAGGCCGCGCTGACCGCGCTCGCCCAGGAGATCCGGCTGCTGCTCGACGAGAAGGTCGTCGCCGAGCCGGCGGACGTCGACCTGTGCATGATCCTCGGCGCGGGCTGGCCGTTCCACCTCGGCGGCATCACGCCCTATCTGGACCGCACCGGGATCAGCGAGAAGGCGACCGGGCAGCGTTTCAACCCGCCCGGCGTGGCGACGATCGCCTGAGCCGGCGCCGACTGTCACCGCTGTCACCGCTGTCACCGCCGCCCAGCCCGGTCCCGCCGACCGGTGCTGGGCGGCCGCCGTCCGCACACAGCTGTGGGCTGCCGGGGTGGGGCTCAGCGGACGCGAGGCGCGCCCGGAACGACAGCCGCGGCTCCCGGGCCTCCTGACGCGGTTCCGCGTGTCTCCCGCGCGCTGAGGCCGTCCTCGATGCGCCCCTGCGGCGACGCGCCCGGCTTCTCTGACGGGCCGGGCGAGGTGGACAGAACGGGTGAGGCCGGCGGGCCACCCGCGGTGGCCGGTTCGCCCCGCGGCCGCAACGCGACCCCGATCAGGGCCCAGAAGATGTCCGCGATGGTGGCGAGCAGCCGGGCGACGACGGCGATCAGAGTGGACGGGCCACTCGCCAGCGCGGGGGCGAGGGCGAGCACCAGCACGGCCTCGCGCACCCCCGCCCCTGCCGGCAGCACCAGGACCAGGAAGCCCGCAGTCCAGGCCAGCGCGTAGGCGCCGATGCACAGCGCGACCAGCCGGGCACCACCGACCTGTGGGCCGAGGTCGCGCACGAGGAGCCAGGTCCCGATGCCGTAACAGACGAAACCGGCGATCAGCCAGCCGGCGCCGGCGAGGATGGGGCCGGCGGTGAGCGGCTCGCCCAGCGGGGGGCGACGCAGCAGGCGGAAGGCCAGGGCGAGCAGCCGGGAGAGCACCGGTGGGAACAGCACCACCGCGAACAGCGGCACCACCGCCAGCGCCCACCAGTAGTCGGTGAGGGCGTCCCGGGAGACGAAGGGCAGGGTGGCTGCCGCGGTGACGCCACCGCACGGCACCGCCAGCGCGAGCACCACCAGGCTGGCCGAGGCCGATGTCGGCCGGGAGACCCCGTAGTCGCGGGACAGCTCCATCTGCGCGAGGACGGGCCACACGCTGCCCGGGATGTACTTGCCGATCTGGCCGACGCAGAAGATCCGCACGGTGGCCCGCAGCGGCAGCCGCGCGCCGAGCCCGCTGATCACCGCCCGCCAGGACAGGACGGTGGCGCCGACCGCCAGCACCGTGGCCACGGCGGACCCGCCGAGGCCGAGGGCCGTCAGGTCACCGATCGAGTCGCGGACGTCGTTCCACTGCCGCACCAGAGCGACGGCCAGCAGTACAGCGGCAACCACCAGCGCACCGCGCACGGCCCACCAGCGCGCGCCCCGGTGGCGTGGCGGGGGCCCGTCGATCCGGGCGTCCCCGTCTGGATCCGCCCCGCTGACGCCTGTCACCAGGTCAGCGTAGGACGTCCTCGCACGACCACCAGCGCCGGGCCGCGCGGAGAGGCGCGACCCGGCAGCTCCGGCCCGGAACCAGCGGTTCCAGCCCGGGGCGTCGGCCCCGCGGCGCGCGCTGGGCAGCGGGCGCCGCGGAGCGACTCAGGCCTGGCCGGTAGCGGAGGCCTGGCTGGACTTGCTCGTGCCGGCCGACTCGACCTCTTCCGCCAGCGCGTTCTGGCGGCGAGCGACCGCTTCGATCACCTTGCGGGCAAGGTCCTGCGGGGCAAGGCCGACCTCGGCGAGGACCTCGTCACGCTTGCCGTGGTCGAGGAAGCGCTGGGCGACCCCGAACTCACGGAGCGGGACGTCCACGTCGGCGTCACGCAGCAGCTGCGCGACGGACGCGCCTACACCGCCGACCCGGCCGTTGTCCTCGACCGTGACGACCAGGTCGTGCTCACGGGCCAGCTCGACCAGCGCCGGGTCCAGCGGCTTGACCCACCGCGGGTCGACGACGGTGACACCGATGCCCTGGCTGGCGACGCGGGCGGCGACGTCCAGACAGGTCGGAGCCATCGCGCCGACCGAGACCAGCAGCACCTCGCGGTGCCGCGCCACCGCCGGAGCGCGGTAGAGGATGTCGACCCCGCCGACCTTGTCGATGGCCGGCGTCTCCGCGGCGATCTTGCCCTTGGGGTAACGCACGACCGTCGGGCCGTCGGTGGTCGAGATCGCCTCGTCGAGCTCGGCCCGCAGGGTGGCCTCGTCCCTCGGCGCGGCGATCGCCAGACCGGGCACGACCTGCAGGAACGACATGTCCCACATGCCGTTGTGCGACGCGCCGTCCTCGCCGGTGATCCCGGCGCGGTCGAGCACGAAGGTCACCGGCTGGCGGTGCATCGCCACGTCGAACAGGACCTGGTCGAACGCCCGGTTCAGGAACGTGGCGTAGATGCAGACGACCGGCTTGAGGCCGCCCATCGCCAGACCCGCCGCCGAGGTGACGGCGTGCTGCTCGGCGATGCCGACGTCGAACACCCGGTCCGGGTAGGCCTTGGCGAACGCCTTCAGCCCGACCGGCTGGAGCATCGCGGCGGTCATCGTGACGACGTCGGGCCGCTCGGCACCGATCCGCACGATCTCCTCGGAGAAGACCGACGTCCAGGTGGTGCCCTTGGACGCCGACACCGGCTTGCCGGTGGCCGGGTCGATGACGCCGACGGCGTGGAAGTTGTCCGCCTCGTCCTGCTCGGCCGCCGGGTAGCCGAAGCCCTTCCGGGTGATCGCGTGCACGATCACCGGGCCGCCGAAGTCCTTGGCCCGACGCAGCGCCGACTCCATCGCGGCCACGTCGTGGCCGTCGATCGGGCCGACGTACTTCAGACCGAGGTCCTCGAACATGCCCTGCGGGGTCACGACGTCCTTGATGCCCCGCTTGATGCCGTGCAGGGCGTCGAACAGCGGCGCGCCGACCAGCGGCGTGCGACCAAGCACCTGCTTGACGACGTCGAGGACCTGCTCGTACTCGGGCGCCAGCCGCAGCGAGGCGAGGTGGTCGGCCAGCCCGCCGATGGTCGGCGAGTAGGACCGACCGTTGTCGTTGACGACGATCACGACCTGGCGGTCGGAGGCGGCGATGTTGTTCAGCGCCTCCCAGCACATGCCACCGGTCAGGGCACCGTCACCGACGACCGCGACGACCGCGCGGTTCTCACCGCGCAGCGCGTAGGCCCGCGACAGGCCGTCGGCGTAGGACAGCGCGGTGGAGGCGTGCGAGTTCTCGATGATGTCGTGCTCGGACTCCGCCTGGCAGGGATAGCCAGAGAGCCCGCCACGCTGACGGAGTCGGTCAAATGCCTCCCGCCGACCCGTCAGAATCTTGTGAACATAGGACTGATGCCCGGTGTCCCACAGGACCCGGTCAAAAGGCGAATCAAATACCCTGTGAATAGCGAGAGTGAGTTCGACAGCCCCCAGATTCGGCCCAAGGTGGCCGCCTGTACGGGCAACCGCATGGATGAGGAAATCACGGATCTCGGCCGCGAGCGCCACCAGTTCCTCGTGGTCGAGGCGCTTGACGTCCTGCGGGCTGTCGATCGTCGACAGAAGCGACACGGCGTGCTCTCCCTCCCCCGAAAGGGGATCGGTCCGGGTCCGGCAAAGTCTACGCAGCACGCCCCGGGGTCCGCAGACAGGCTCCCGACATGTGAGCTGCCCGGAGAGCGTCAGGTATTCCACCGGGTCGCGGTAGAATCCCCCTCCCGCTGCCGGGAATGTGCATCGGGTAACCGTGGAAGAGATCCCGCGAACCAGGCGTGACGCGTTGGCAGCCGCTCCGCCCCGGGACGGCGTGGTCCCGCGAGGGGCGAGTCGGGGACCGCCCGGCAGGCTTTCCTCCCCGCCCCTTGGGACTTTCGGGCGACCGTGCATACGCATGTCATCTAATCGTGACATTTTCGTGACATCACACTGGCCCCTGCCGGCACCCCCGATTGTCACCGGCGACCTTACCCAGAGTCAGCGGACGCCCGCCGGAGCGAGCCCGGGGTGGCCCGGCCCCGGGCCCCGCCGCCGCCCGACATGGTCATCCGCCAGGCCATCCCGGGCCCCGGCGCGATCCCGCGGTCCTTCCGGCCAGAAGCGATGCCACCGCACACCGCCCGATGATCTACGATCACGGCCTGAAGCCCGAAATTGCGTACGGCCTACACCGTCTGGCATCAGATATCCAGGGTAGATGCCCTATGCCTTCGACCTGGACCAACGGCCCAGGCGGGTGGCCAGCGCCTCGGGACCAACGGACGGGTCCGCCGGGCCGGGGTCCGCCACCGTCCCCTCGCGCCCCCACCGCGCGGCCCGGCCCGGCGCGGGCGCGCAGAAGCCCGGTCTCCGCAGTCGGCTTCCGGGTAGCGGGTGAGCGGGCCGCGTCTGCGTTCCCTGAAACGGAGCGCCGCCGAAACGGACATATCCTGCCCGATGCCGGGAAAGAGCCGAATGCGATCCGGGTCCGCGCGTAATCCGGAGACAAAGCTTCGGACAGCACTGGATACAGGCAGCCCCGGAGACAATGCGGCGGCGTCCCCCGCACCCGCCGTTCACGGGCGGCTGCTCCCACCCGCCGCACAGGCGAGGCGGGGGCGGGCGGCCGCCGGCGGCTCACCCCCGGCCGCTCGCCTGCCGGCCCCGGCGCGCGAGGGCGTCCACCAGGACGGCCGCGAGGAGCACCGAACCGGCGACAAGGACGATCACCGCCGCACAGGCCCAGCCGGTGGCATCACTGAAGGGCGAAGCCGCGCACGCCCTGGCCCGCGTCACCGGTGTGCTCCCCGGCCACCGCCCCGGCCTGCGCCGGGTCGGAGGCGGACGTCGGCTCCAGGATCGCGACGCACTCGACGTGCGAGGTCATCGGGAAGATGTCGAACGCGCGCAGCCCGGTGAGCCGGTACCCCTCGCCCGCGGCCACCGCGACGTCCCGGCCGAGTGCCGCGGGGTCGCAGGCCACGTAGACGACCCGGCGCGGCCGGTGCGCGAGCAGCGCGGTCATGACCTCCCGGCCGGCCCCGGTGCGAGGCGGGTCGAGAACCGCCACATCGATCCCGGGGCGGGCGGAGCCGCCGGTCAGGCGGCTGACGGTCGCCGGGGTGACACGCAGCGCCCGCAACGAGACCCAGGGCAGGTCCGCCAGGCTGCGGGCGGCGGAGCGGACCGCGGCCTCGTCCGACTCCACGGCGATGACCTGGCCGGTCGGGCCGACCGCTGCCGCGAGGAACGCGGCGAACAGCCCGGCGCCGCTGTACAGGTCGAGCGCCGTGTCGCCGGGCGCGGCGCCGGCCGCGTCCCGCACCGCGGCGACCAGCGTCGCCGCGGCCGTCGGATGGACCTGCCAGAAGACCCCGGGTTCCAGATGGAAGCGGCGGCCCTCGACCGTCTCGACGACCTGGACCTCGGCCTCGGGCGGCGGGCTGTCCGAACGCTGGCCCTCCGGCTCCGCCCCGCCTTCGCCGGCCGGCACCTGGACGACCTGCCATCTGCCGGACCTGGTCGAGTACGCGACCGCGCCGGGCTCGCCGTCCGGCGGGGAAGCCGGCATCGCGACGAGTTCCACCGCCTGGCCGGTGCGGTCCGGACTGGCCGGGCCCTGGAGGAAGGACGGATCGGCGATCACGCTGGCGAGCAGCGGGTCGGCGATACGGCAGTCCGGGGTGGCGACGACCCGGTGGGAGCGGTGCGCGCGCAGCCCGACTCCGCCGTCGGGGGTGCGGGAGAAACGCATCCTGGTCCGCCAGCCCAGCCCGTCCGGCGCGGCGGAGGTCAGCGCCTCGACCAGCACGGTGAGGTCCAGGCCCGCGATCCGGCGCAGCGAGTCCTCCACCACCCGCGCCTTGAGGCGCCGCTGCGCGTCCAGCGAGGCGTGCTGCCAGTCGCAACCCCCACACAGGCCTGGCCTGGCATGCGGGCACGGTGGTTCGACGCGGTCCGGGGAGGCGACGAGGACCTCGACCGCGTCGGCGCGCCAGTAGCGGTCGTGCGAGACGTCGGTGATCCTCGCCCTGACCCGCTCCCCCGGCAGCGCGTGCCGGACGAACACCACCCGGCCGTCCGCCCGCGCGACGCACAGGCCGTGGTGCGCGACCGCCCCGACCTCCAGCTCCACCAGCTCGCTCGGCGGCGGCGGGGTCCGCGCGGCCCGCTCGGCGCGGGCCGGCTGGGCCGCCCGGCCCGGCTGGGCACCTCGGCCCGCCCGGCCCGGCTGGGCCGGACCGCCGCGCAGCGTCGGTCGCCCGCTCACGTCCCGCTCCTGCTCTGCTCGGACCCACCCGGCCGCTCGGACCCACCCGGCCGCTCGGACCTCGGGTGCTGCCGGGATGACCGGGTCTGACCTGTCGGCACGGCAGCCCGGCCGCGCCGGACGGCGCCGGCCCCCGCGTGCTCGGGCCGGGCCCTCGCGTGCGAGCTGGACTCGAGCTGCCAGGGCACGCTGGTCATCATCACTCCGGACTGGAACAGCAGCCGGGCCTTGAGCCGCAGCGCGCTCTGGTTGTGCAGGAGGTGCTCCCACCAGCGCCCGACGACGTACTCGGGGACGAACACCGCGACGACATCCCGTGGGCTCTCCCGCCGGATGCGGGCGACGTACTCCAGCACCGGCCGGGTGACCTCCCGGTACGGCGAGGCGAGCACGACCAGATCGATCTTGATGTCGCGCTCCTCCCAGGCCTGTCGGAGGCGTTCGGTCTCCGCCGGGTCCACGGCGACGGTCAACGCGACCAGCGTGTGTGGCCGGGTGGCCTTCGCGTAGGCCAGCGCCCGCAGGGTCGGGGCATGGATCTTGCTCACGAGCACCACGGCATGCACGCGGGACGGCAGCGTCGGCGGGCCGGGCTCCGGTGTCAGCTCGGTGGCGACCCGGTCGTAGTGGCGCCGGATCGCCTGCATGACCAGATAGATCACCGGGATGGCGATGCAGACGATCCACGCCCCGCGGGTGAACTTCGTGAGGAGCACCAGGATCAGCACAGCACCGGTGAGGCAGGCACCGAGGAAGCTGACCGCCTGGTACCGCCGGACCCGGCGCCGCATGGCAGGCTCCAGCGGCACCCGTCCGGTCAGCTGGTCGTCGACGCTGCCGGCGACGGTGCCCGACGCGCCCGCTTCGGCCTCCTCCAGCTCCAGCGAGGTGGCCGAAGCGCGCAGCAGGCGCGCCCAGTGCCGGACCATCCCGGTCTGGCTGAGGGTGAAGGAGATGAACACACCCAGGATGTAGAGCTGGATCAGCGCCGTCACCTGGGCGTCGAACACGACGATGAGCAGGATCGCGAACCCGGCCAGCACGATGATCCCGTTGGAGTAGGCGAGCCGGTCGCCGCGGGTGTGGAGCTGGCGCGGCAGGTAGCCGTCCCGCGCGAGGATCGAACCGAGCACCGGGAAGCCGTTGAACGCCGTGTTCGCGGCAAGGATGAGGATCAGGGTGGTGACGGCCGCCACGTACACGAAGCCCGGGGAGCCGTCGCCGAACACCGCCGCGGCGATCTGGGCGATCACCGTCCGCTGGTCGCCGCCGTCACCGCCGACGAGATCGGCCGGGTTCTCGGCGATGTGGACGTCCGAGATGAGCGCGAGGGCCGTGACGCCGACGAACATCGTGACGGCGATGGTCCCCATCAGCAGCAGCGTGGTGGCGGCGTTGCGGCTCTTGGGCCGGCGGAAGGCCGGCACGCCGTTGCTGATCGCCTCGACGCCGGTCAGCGCCGTGCAGCCGGACGCGAACGCGCGCAGGATCAGGAACACGAGCAGCAGCCCGGTGAAGTCGTCCTCGGCGTGGACCTCGTAGTCGGCGCTCTCGGCCCGGGGGGCGTCCCCGAGGGCGGTCTGTACCAGCCCCGTCACGATCATCAGCAGCACGCCGGCGATGAAGGCGTAGGACGGGACGGCGAACGCCGAGCCGGACTCCCGCACCCCGCGCAGATTGACCAGGGTGAGCAGGACGACCAGCAGCGAGGCCAGCAGCACCTTGTGCTCGGCCAGCCCGGTGGCCGCGGAGGTCAGATTGGCGACACCCGCCGAGACCGACACGGCGACGGTCAGCACGTAGTCGACGAGCAGCGCACTGCCGACCACCAGGCCGGCCCGGGGGCCCAGGTTGACCGAGGCCACCTCGTAGTCCCCGCCGCCGCTGGGGTAGGCGTGCACGTTCTGCCGGTAGGAGGCGACCACGGTCAGCATGAGAATGACCACCGCCGCGGCGATCCACGGCGTGTAGTGCAGCAACGCCAGCCCACCGAGGGCGAGGACGAGCAGGATCTCCTCGGACGCGTAGGAGACGGACGAGAGCGCGTCGCTGGCGAAGACGGGCAGCGCGACCCGCTTCGGCAGCAGAGTTTCCCCGAGCCGATCGCTCCCGATCGGACGACCGACGAATCCGCGCTTCAGTCGGTCTGTGAGCGCCACGCGGCGATGCTACCGACCGCGGTCACACCTCCCCACACTGTGTGACGTGGCGCACTCCGGCGCCCGTGCGGCGGAGAAGAGCCCCGCGAGCTGGACGAACGGGGTGCGGGACAGGCATCGACCGGGCAACCCCCGTCGGACTACGCTCACTTCCCGTGCACGTCGTGATCCTCGGCTGCGGCCGGGTCGGTTCCTCTCTCGCCGGTGCGGTCGAGCGTCTCGGCCATTCGGTGGCCGTCATCGACCAGAACCCGGAGGCGTTCAACCGCCTGTCGGCCGGCTTCGGCGGCCGCCGGGTCACCGGCATGGGCTTCGACCGCGACACCCTGGTCGAAGCCGGTATCGCTGATGCCGCCGCGTTCGCGGCCGTGTCGAGCGGCGACAACTCCAACATCATCTCTGCCCGGGTCGCCCGGGAGATGTTCGGGGTCGAACGGGTCGTCGCCCGCATCTACGATCCGCGGCGCGCCGAGGTCTACGAGCGCCTGGGCATTCCCACGGTCGCCACCGTGCGCTGGACCCGCGACCAGATCCTCGGCCGCCTCGTCCCGGACGCCGTCACCCCGGAGTGGACGGACACGTCCGGATCGGTGCTGCTCACCGCGGTCACCCCGGCCCGCGGCTGGGCCGGGCGGCGCCTCGCCGACCTGGAGGCGCGGGCCGAGGTGCGGGTGGTCTGCGTGACCAGGTTCGGCGACGGGCTGCTCCCGGACGCCCGCACCATGATCCAGGACGGGGACGTCCTGCACGTCGCGGTGGCGAAGACGCGGGCCACCGAGGCCGACGCCGTGATCCGCACCGGCCCCCAGCACGACTGATCACGAGCCAGGGACGGAGACCAGCGATGACGCAGGAACCGGACGTGCGCGCCGCCGTCGAGGGGCAGGGCGCGGAGCTGGTCGGGCCCGGTGGGCGCTCGGCGCGCTGGGTGGCCATCGCCGGCGCGGGCAAGGTCGGGCGCTCGATCGCCGCGGAGCTGCTGGAGAACGGCTCCGAGGTCATGATCATCGAGCGCGACCCGAACAAGATCCGCCGGGACGCGCTGCCCGCGGTCGAGTGGCTGCTCGCCGACGCCTGCGAGCTCTCCTCGCTCGACGGCGCAGGTCTGGACCGCTGCGCGGTCATGGTCGCCGCGACCGGCGACGACAAGGTCAACCTGGTCGTGTCACTGCTGGCGAAGACGGAGTTCGGCGTGCCGCGGGTGGTGGCGCGGGTCAACCACCCCAAGAACGAGTGGCTGTTCACCGACTCCTGGGGTGTCGACGTCGCGGTCTCCGCCCCCCGCCTGCTGACCGCCCTCGTGGAGGAGGCGGTGAGCGTCGGCGACCTGGTGCGGCTGATGAAGTTCCGGCAGAGCGACGCCTCGCTCGTCGAGCTCACCCTGACCGCGAACGCGCCGGTGGTCGGCCTGCGCGTCGGTGATGTCGACCTGCCGCCGGACTCGGCGCTGGTCGTCATCCTGCGCGACGGTCACGCCATCGTCCCCTCCGCGGACTGCGCGCTGGAACCCGGCGACGAGGTGCTGGCCGTCGCGACCACCAGTGAGGCCGAGGAGAGCCTCGCCGCGCTGCTCGGGGCCGTGCCCGCCGGTGCGGCGCGGGGGCCCGCGGCCCGGTGAACGCCGGCACGCTCTAGGGCCGTTAGGGGGCCCGTCAGGGCCGTGACCGGGTCAGGGGCGCGGCGGCTCGACGGGCTCCGCCAGGTCACCGGTCTCCACGAGGGCGGCCGGCTCGCCCGCCACCGGCTCACCGGCCGGGTCGGCGCCCTTAGCCGGCAGGGGGGCGAGGCGGCGGACGATCGCGAAGGTCGCGAGGACCGCCACACCGAACAGCGGCAGCCCGAGCGCGATGTTCGCGGCGGCGAGCCAGCCGGTCTCCCCGGCGAGGTACAGCAGGCCCTGGACGACGAACCGCACCCCGAACACGGCGATCCAGACCAGGGTCGCCCACACCGCGGCCCGCCGGACCGGCGGGTCCTCCCGCCAGCCGGTGTAGCGCCTGTCGAAGCCGGCCATCACGTATCCGCCGATCGGTCGCCCGACCGCGATGGACAACAGACCGACCACGGAACAGACCGCGTTCTTCGCGATTGACGGGAGGAAGAAGCCGTCCGCACTGCCCGTGCGGGAGGCGATGAAGGCGGCGAAGCCGACCGCGAAAAGGCCGGAGAAGGCCTGTTGGACCGGTTCCCTGCGGACCAGCCGCAGCACGACCAGCCCGAGCGCCGTCGCGATCGCGACGATGATCGCGGCGGTCAGGCCCGCCTCGGCGTTGACGGTGACGAAAGCCACCGTCGGAATGGCACTGTCGATGATCCCGCGCGGGCCGCCCACCGCCTCCGCCAGGGACAGCGGGGGCTCCGAGCCACGCTCGCGGCCGGAGCCGCGCGGGCCCGGCGCCGGCTTCGGCAGGGACGGGTCAGACGGCGGGACTGGTGGCATGGGCGAGAGGGTCCTGTTCCTCCGGGCGCCGCTCAGGCGCTGGTCGAGGAGACCGGCAGCAGCTCGTACCGCGGGTTGAACATCGTGGTCCGCTCGTCGCGCACGACCACGCGGCCAGATGCCTTCACGGACCGGCCGGCCTCGATGCCCGCGATGTGTTTGCGGCCGAGAAACACGAGGGTCACGGTTCCGCTTCCATCATAGAGGTCGACCTCGAGGCTGGGCGCCCCGGAACGCGCCCGCACGGTGACCGAACGTATGGAACCGGCGACGCAGGCCTCGGCGCGGTCCCGGCAGGCCAGCATCGGCTCGGCCCCCGCGGCCTCCGACGCGCGCCGCAGGTCCTCGTCCTCGAGCTCCTGATTGTCCGCTGTCAGCTGGTGGAAACGCCGCCCCAGCCAGCTGCGCCCTTCGCCCACGGCTCCTCCGATCATCGAACCGCTCCCGTAGCCGGGCGGCGGATTCCGACCTTTCGACGTCACCGGGCCAACTCACATGGGGCTCTGCCCCGGTGGCCGACGCGACGGCGCTCTGCACCGGGATTATGAAGTGGACGGACCACCCGCCACCACCGTTCCGCACTCAGGACCGGACAAGTCGCCGGCCCGACAACCGGGCGACGGACCGCTCCGCGCTGTTACGCGGACGTTCCGGCGCCAGTCACCGCACCGCACCCACCGGCGCCGCGCCGGCAGCGCGGCCGCCTGGGAGCACCCGGCGGCGCGGCCGCGCTGCAGCACCGGCGGCGACCGCCACCGGCGGAGACCGTCACTGGAGGCCTGCGCGGGAGGCCTGCGGCGGGAGGCCCGGCACGGGGAAGGCCCGGGTCCAGTGAGCGGAGGAGGGAAGCGGCTAACGGGCCGACGGGGGCTCGGTCGGTCAGCCCATCTCCGCGATCCGCGTCCCTCGGACCGGCATCGGCGCCGCTGTCGCCGTGCCGGGCGTGACCTCCCGCGACGGGCCGTCGGAGTCACCGGAGCCCTCGGGGCCGTCGGCGACCTCCTTCGGCAGCCGCAGCGGAAGCGGGTCACGGACGGGCATCGCCTCGTCGCCGCGTACCACCACGATCCGCCGCAGCGTCTCGTCGAGCAACGGCCCGGCGGCGACGTCCTGCCCGGCGGCACCGGTCACCACGGCCCGCAGGAACCAGCGGGGACCGTCGACGCCGATCATCCGGCCGGGCACCGTCTCGCCGGGGCGGTTGGTGGGCAGCCGCATCCGCAGCTCCGCACCGAACGGGCCCTCGCCCTCGGCGCCGCCGGAGTCGCGCAGCGTCTCGAGGATCTCCGCGCGGACCTCGTCCCACAGCGGCGCGGTCCTGGGCGCGGCGAACACCGCCAGTTCCATCGCGCTGCGGCCGTCGGTCACGACGACCGTCAGCGGCCGACCGGTGGACTCCTCCACCTGGAACTGGACCTGGACCCCGCGCAGTGCGGGCACCCGCAGCGCACCGAGGTCGAGCCGATGGATGTCGTCCTGCGGCGCGGCCTCGGCGTCATAGGGACCGGGCTGGTCGACGTTCCGACCGCCCCGCGCCTCGTCCGGGTCGGGGCTGGCCTCGACGGAGGCCTTACGACCGCGACGGAACACCGTGCGCCTCCCTTCCCGGCCCGCCGGAGGCGTCACCGAACCCACCCGTCGAGCCGAACCCGCCGGTGCCGCGCACCGAGGTGGGCAGGGTGGCGACCTCCCGGAAGACCGCGTGCTCCACCCGTTGGACCACAAGCTGGGCCACTCGGTCTCCCCTACGGAGAGCGATTGACTCGCTTCGATCTGTGTTTATGAGAATCACCTTGATTTCTCCACGGTAACCGGCATCGACGGTACCGGGGGCGTTGACGACGGAGAGTCCATGACGCGCGGCGAGGCCGCTGCGCGGGTGCACGAAGGCCGCGTAGCCGGCGGGCAGCGCGATCGCCAGGCCCGTCCCGACGATGGCCCGCTCTCCCGGCGCCAGCGTGACGTCCCGCGCGGTCACGAGGTCCGCGCCGGCGTCCGAGGGCTGGGCGTAGGAGGGCAGTGGCAGATCCGGGTCCACCCGGTGGACCAGTACCTCCAGGGTGGTGTGCGGGTCGCCGGTCGACGGCTCGCCGTGACGCGGGGCGGCGTGCGGCGTGGGGGCGGTCGCGGTCATGATTCTCCTGGGTCGTCCTCACCCGGGTGGGCTGTCCGCGACACTAACGACTCACTGCGCGGCGACCGCCAGCGCATGCCCGGCGACACCCCGGCCACATACCGGCCCGCAGTCACGGTGCTCCCCCGCTCGGGTGGGGAATCCGTCCGCTGGCGGGTAGGGGTGGGACGGTGGTGCCGGACCAGTGAGCGGCGACACCAGCACGCACCGGAGCAGACCGGGGCGGCGGCGACGAGAGGTGTGGGGTGTCCGGATCGGGATCGAAAATAGGATGGAAGGTCGTCGGCGGCGCGGCGGCCGCGCTCGCCGGCACCGCAGCGAACCGAGGGGTGACCCTCGCGTACCGGAAGGTGCGCAGGTCCGACCCGCCGAAGAACCCGGTCGACCCGGACACCGCCTGGTCGGAGGCGATCGTGTGGGCGGCGGTCTCCGGCCTGGCGGTGGGACTGGGCCGGTTGGCCGCGGAACGCACGGCCGCACGCGGATGGGTCCGGGCGACAGGCTCCCTGCCGCCCGGTATGCAGCCGAACTCCGCGGGCGCGAAGCCCGTGCGCAGGCCGGAAAGGGCCCCGCAGGAGGTCTGACACAGCTCTGACGGTGGAACAGGCGCCCGGCGGCGCCGCCGGGCGGCGCGGTCAGCCGGCCGGGGCCCGGTCAGTCGATGCGGCGCATGTCCTTGCGGAAACGCCGCCCGTTCTCGACATAGGACTCGGCCGCCATCCGGATCAGATCCTGGGGCGCGGCGCCCTCCCGGATCTTCGCCGGGATGCCCAGGGCCATCGCCCGTTCGGGGACCACCACCCGGTTGCCCACCACGGCACCGGCGCCGACCAGGCCACCCCGGCAGACCCGGGCCTCGTGCAGGACGATCGACCCCGAGCCCACCAGGGAGCCGTCCTCGATCACGCAGCCCTCGAGGTGCACGATGTGCCCGATCACGCAGTCGTCACCCACGATCGTCGGAAGCAGCGCGGTCGCGTGAATGACGGAGCCGTCCTGGATGGACGTCCGCGCGCCGACGCTGATCAGCCCGTGGTCACCACGCATCACGACACCCGGCCAGACCGTCGACTCCGGGCCGATCCGGACGTTGCCGATCAGCGTCGCCTCGGGATGGACGAATGCGGACGGGTCAATCGACGGGACGAGATCTCCCAGGGCGTAGATGGGCACGTTCCCATCCTGCCCGATCGAGCCGCCACCCGCCCCGCGCACGTGCGGTCAGCCGGCGGGTCAGCCGGCGGCGGGCACCAGCACGACGTCCACGGCCAGCTCGCCGCTGGTGCCCGCCAGGGTGAGCTCCCAGATGCCGCCGGCGCTGCGCAGGTCCGCCGCGGCCTGCTCGACCAGGGCGACCGTGGCAGCGTCGCCGCTGACCCTGGCGGTGGCGACCTCGGCCTTCATCGAGACCTTGGCCTCGGACTTGGCCCGCCGCACCGCGGACAGCGCCGCGCCGACGGCGTCCAGCAGCTCGGGGCGCCCGCCGCCGGCCACCGTGCGGATCCGGTCCGCCTCAGGCCAGGAGGCCCGGTGCACCGAGCCCTCCTGCCACCAGGACCAGACCTCCTCGGTGACGAAGGGCAGGAACGGCGCGAAGAGGGTGAGCAGCGTCGACAGCGCCACCGACAGGGTCGCCTGCGCGGAGGCGGCGCCGGCCGCGCCGTGCGCGCCGTAGGCCCGCCCCTTGACCAGCTCGACGTAGTCGTCGCAGAAGCGCCAGAAGAAGGTCTCGGTGGCCTCGAGCGCCCGGGTGTAGTCGTAGCCCTCGAACGCCTCGGTCGCGGTGGCGACGACCCGGGCCAGCTCGGCGAGCAGCGCCCGGTCCAGCTCCTCCGTGACGGCCTCCGGGCCGGGGGCGGGGACGGGGGCACTGGCGGAACCGGGGCCGGCGGTGGAGGGCGTCGCCGCCGCGCCGGGGCCGCCGGCGCCGTCCGCGTCCTCGCCCGCCTCGGCGAGACCGAGGACGAACCGGCTCGCGTTGAGAATCTTGATGGCGAGCCGGCGGCCGGTCTTCATCTGGCCCACGTCGAACGCGGTGTCGGTGCCCGGCCGGCCGGAGGCGGCCCAGTACCGGACGGCGTCCGAGCCGTGCTGTTCCAGCAGGCCCAGGGGCGTGACGACGTTGCCCTTCGACTTGGACATCTTCTTGCGGTCCGGGTCGAGGATCCAGCCGGAGATCGCGGCGTCCGACCAGGGCAGCGCGCCGAACTCGGCGTGGCTGCGCAGCACGGTCGAGAACAGCCAGGTCCGGATGATCTCGTGGGCCTGCGGGCGCAGGTTCATCGGGAACACCTGGGCGAACAGCGCCGGGTCGCTCTCCCAGCCGCTGACGATCAGCGGGGTCAGCGAGGACGTCGCCCAGGTGTCCATGACGTCCGGGTCCGCCATGAAGCCGCCCGGCACGCCGCGCTGCTCGGCGGTGTACCCCGGCGGGAGGTCGCTGGACGGATCGACCGGGAGCGCGGACTCGTCCGCGACGATCGGCGCGTCGTACCGCGGGTCACCCGCCTCGTCCAGCGGGTACCAGACCGGGAAGGGAACACCGAAGAAGCGCTGCCGGCTGATCAGCCAGTCGCCGTTGAGGCCGTCGACCCAGTTCTCGTAGCGCACCCGCATGTACTCCGGGTGCCAGCGCAGCTCGGAGCCGCGCGCCCGCACCTTCTCACGCAGCTGCTCGTCCCGGCCGCCGTTGCGGATGTACCACTGGCGGGTGGAGACGATCTCCAGCGGCCGGTCGCCCTTCTCGTAGAACTTGACCGGGTGGGTGATCGCCCGCGGCTCGCCGAGCAGCGCGCCGGTCTCCCGCAGGGCCTCGACGACGGCCACCCGCGCGGCGGCGATCGTCCTGCCCGCGACCCGGGTGTAGTGCTCGCGGCCGGCCGGCGCGGTGATGGCGTCGGGCGCCTCGGGGAGCAGGCGGCCGTCACGGCCGATCACCGCGCGGGCCGGCAGCCGCAGCTCCCGCCACCAGATGACGTCGGTCAGGTCACCGAACGTACAGATCATGGCGATGCCGGAGCCCTTCTCCGGATCGGCCAGCCGGTGCGCCACGACCGGCACCTCGACCTCGAACAGCGGCGTGCGGACCGTCTTCCCGAACAGCGGCTGGTAGCGCTCGTCCTCGGGGTGCGCCACCAGGGCGACGCAGGCCGGCAGCAGCTCGGGACGGGTCGTCTCGATCACGACCGGCTCACCGCCGGGCCGCGGGAACGCCAGGGTGTGGTAGGCACCGGGGCGCTCCCGGTCCTCCAGCTCCGCCTGCGCGACCGCGGTGCGGAACGTGACGTCCCACAGGGTCGGGGCCTCGGCCAGGTACGCCTCACCGCGGGCCAGGTTGCGCAGGAAGGCACGCTGGGCGACCACCCGCGAGCGGCTGTCGATCGTCGCGTAGGTGTACGACCAGTCCACCGACAGGCCGAGGCGGCGCCAGAGCTCCTCGAAACCCTTCTCGTCCTCGATCGTCAGCTGCTCACACAGCTCGACGAAGTTGCGCCGGGACACGGGGATCTGGTCCTTGCCCGGCTTCGCCGGCGGGGTGAACGCGGGGTCGTAGGGCACCGACGGGTCACAGCGCACGCCGTAGTAGTTCTGCACCCGGCGTTCGGTGGGCAGCCCGTTGTCGTCGAAACCCATCGGGTAGAAGACCTCGAGGCCGCGCATCCGCTGGAAACGGGCGATCAGGTCGGTGTGGGTGTACGAGAACACGTGGCCGACGTGCAGGGAGCCGCTTACGGTCGGCGGAGGTGTGTCGACCGAGTAGACCCGCTCCCGCGGAACCGACCGGTCGAACGAATAGGTCCCGCGCTCCTGCCAGTCGCGCGACCAGCGGGCCTCGATCCCGTCCAGGCTCGGCTTCGCGGGCACCGCGCGGGTCGGCCGTTCCGTACTGTCCGTTGCCACCACGCGGCCAATCCTACGGGTCGGGCGATCGTCCTCCCGGCGGCGGCTCCGACCGGGCCCACGGCCGGGTGTTGGCAGGATGTGGCCCATGGACCCGTCCCCCGCCCTCTCCCCCCCCGGCCCCGGCCTCGCTGCTCGACCTCGGCCTGGACGTCGCCCGCGAGGCCGGCGCCCTGCTGCTCGCCGGCCGGGCCGGCACGGTCGAGGCCGAGGCGACGAAGTCCTCACCGACCGACATCGTCACCGCGCTGGACCGGGCGTCCGAGGCCCTGGTCGCCCGGCGGCTGCGCGAGGCCCGGCCGGACGACGGCCTGCTCGGTGAGGAAGGCTCCGACACGCCCGGGAGCAGCGGCGTCCGCTGGATCGTGGACCCCCTCGACGGAACGGTGAACTTCCTCTACCGCCTGCCGAACTGGGCGGTCTCGATCGCCGCCGAGGTCGCGGGCGAGGTCGTGGCCGGGGTCGTGCACGCACCGGCGCTGGGGCTCACCTACACCGCCGTGCGCGGTGGCGGGGCCTTTCGGTGGGGCGCCGGCCCGGAGCCCGAGACGCTGGCCGGGTCGGCGGTGACGGAGCTGCGCGGCGCGCTGGTCGCGACCGGCTTCGGCTACACCGCGGAGCGCCGGACGGCGCAGGTGGCGGTGCTCACCCGGGTGGTACCGAGAGTGCGCGACATCCGCCGGATGGGCGCGGCCGCCCTCGACCTGTGCGCCGCCGCGGCGGGAACGATCGACGCCTACTACGAGCGCGGCCTGCACCCCTGGGACCATGCCGCCGGGGCGCTGGTCGCCGCCGAGGCCGGCCTGCTCGTCGGCGGGCTCGAGGGCCGCCGGGCGAGCGAGGACCTGGTCGTCGCCGCTCCCCCGGCGCTGTTCGGCCCGCTCACCGCGCTGCTCGCCGAGCACCCCCGGGCCGACCGCGACCAGTAGCGGCCGGCGCCGGACGGCGACCCGGTCAGGGCAGGGCCAGCGGGCTGTCGCCGGGGGCGGACTCGCCGGCGCCGTCGGACGGGTGCTCGAACCAGACCGTGCGCCGGACGTAGTCGATGTAGCCGACGACGATCCGTGCCACCCGCACGGAGACGTCCGGGGCGGCGTAGTCGGGCACCGCCCGCGGTGACCGGTCCGCGCGGGCCTCGGCGGTGACCAGGTCGACCGCGGCGAGGACGCGTTCGGGGCGCGGCAGACACGTGACGACGACCCCGCCGTCAATGCCCTCCGGGTGCTCGTGCGCCTCGCGGATCATCACCGCGGGGAAGCCGAGCAGGGACGCCTCCTCGGTGAGGGTGCCGCTGTCAGAGACCACACAGAGCGCTGACCGCTGCAGGGCGATGTAGTCCGCGAACCCGAACGGCCGGCAGAACCGGACCAGCCCGTCGACGACCGGCGCCCGGCCCGCCGACTCCAGGGCCGCGATGCGGTCCCGAGTCCGCGGATGGGTGGAGACGATCACCGGGACGCGGTAGCGCGCCGCCAGCCCGTTCAGCGTCTCCAGCAGTCCGGCGAGCAGGTCGGGCCGGTCGACGTTCTCCGCCCGGTGCGCGCTGACCACCAGGTAGTGCCTCGGGGTGATGCCCAGGGTGGTCAGCACGGGGGAGGCCTCGATAAGCGGCAGGTAGGAGGTCAGGACCTCGTTCATCGGCGACCCGACGACGAAGATCCGCGCAGCGGGCACCCCCTCGGCCAGCAGGTTGCGCCGGGCGTGCTCGGTCAGCGCGAGGTTGATGTCGCTGAGGTGGTCGACCACCCGCCGGTTGAGCTCCTCGGGCACCCGGTCGTCGAAGCAGCGGTTCCCCGCCTCCAGGTGGAACACCGGGATGCGCCGGCGCCGGGCCGCGATCACCGCCAGGGTGGTGTCCGAGTCCCCGTACAGCAGCAGCGCGTCGGGGGCCTCGTCCGCGAACACCGCGTCCGCCCGGGCGATCATCCGGCCGATGGTCTCCGCGGCGCTGGCACCGACGGCGTCCAGGAAATGGTCCGGTTTGCGGATGCCCAGCTCGTCGAAGAACACCTGGCTGAGCTCGTAGTCGTAGTGCTGGCCCGAATGGACCAGGCAGACGTCGGCCGCCCGCTCCAGCGCGACGATCACCTGGCTGAGCTTGACCAGCTCGGGACGGGTGCCGACGAGAACCATGACCCGCCGGCGGTGCTCGGCCGGGCCCGGCCGGGCGCCCGGCGCGGTGGACGGCTCGCCCAGCACCTCCGTGCGGGGGCCGCGGTGGGGCACCGTCACCGGCCCGGCCGAGCCCGCCCGGTCCGGCGAGAGCCGGCGGCTCGGCACCGTCGGCACCGACGGCCCGGTGGGGGCATACGGGGTCGACGGCGCCGTGGGCATCGACGGGCCGGCGGCCTGCTCCCCGACGCGGCCGGGATCGACATCCTGGGCGGTGGGGACGGAACGCCCGTCGCGGGGTCCCGTCCGGGCCGCCGGAATCCGGGGCGGCAGCTCCCCGCCACGCTGCCGATGGGACCTGGCGCCGGGGAACCATCCGCGGAAGAAGCCCGTCCGGGCCAGGTCGGCCCCCTCACCGGCGCGCCGGTCAGCCCCCTGCCCGTCGCCCCTGCCGGCGCCGGTCTCGTCGCCGGCGCCGGTCTCGTCGTCGGCGCCAGTGCCGGCTCCGCCTGTCGTTCTCGACACGTCGCGCTCCCTCTCTTCTACCGGAGAAGATCCATTGGCTCGGTCGGCTCGTCAGGCGTCGGCGTGGGCGGTGCTCGGCTCCCGGACGGCGGCGCCGGGCGGCGCGGGCCGTCGGCGCGGAATGCCGTCGATCTCCCGCCGCTCGATCGCGGTCGCCAGCTCGTCGACCATCACCGGCCAGGCGGGCGGCCGGTAACCCGTCGTGGACCACAGCCGGCGCGCGGACAGCGCGCGGTTGCGCACCTCGTCGTCGCTCGGGACGATCTCGACGTCCCGCCGGCCCAGCCGCTCCGCCAGCAGCGTGAGCAGGTCGAACGCGGTGATCGGCTCGGCGGCGAGGTGCCAGATGCCGCTCAGGTCCGGGTGCCCGACGAGAGCGAGGTGGACGAAGCGCGCGAGCTCGGTGGTCGTCACGCCGCTGGAGACGACCCGGCGCTGCCCGACGACCGGCCCGGCGGCGGCCAGGAAGGTCTCGACGAAGCCGGTGGGGACGGCCGCTGTCTCCAGCCCGATCAGCGACGTCCGCAGGGTCAGGGTGCCGGGTTCACACACCTCGCCGAGCAGCTTCGTCATGCCGTGGGCGTCCACCGGGTCGGGCGTGTCCTCCTCGTGGTACTCACCCAGGCGCCCGGAGAACACGCAGTCGGTGGACACGTGCACCAGCCGGGCCCCCGCGGCACCGCACTGCCGGACGAGACGGTGTGGGAACAGGGCGTTGACCTCGATCGCCAGTCGCTCGCCGTCCTCGTCGACCCGCTGCTCGACGAGGCCCACGGCGTTCACCACCGCATCGGGCCGGGCGGCGGCGAAGGCCTCTACCAGCCCGTCCGGGTGGCGGACGTCCACCCCGCACAGGACCCGGTCGGCCGGCAGCGGCGACGACGGCGCGACCGCCCGGACGGTGGCAGTGACGTCGTGGTCGCGCACGAGCCTGCGCACCAGCTCACCACCGAGCATGCCGTCGCCGCCGAGGACCAGTACGCGCATCCAGTTCTCCTTCGGGACCGGAGTCCACTCAGAGGGCACCACGCCGCGCAACGCTGAGCCACCAGTTCGGCTACTCGGCGTTCGGCGGGACGACCTCCATCCAGCCAACGCCAGGCAAGTATGACTCTACGTAGTTAAAGGATCGCGCTCGGACGCAACGACGCGCCGGAGTGGCGAGGACAACCCGAGACCACATCCGGCCCGGGGCACGCCGACGGAGATGCCGGACACCCGCCGAGATGAAACTACTCTCTGCATTCGCATTGAAACTCCACGAGTAGGTCAGGTCGTCTCGCCCAGGCCGCCGGTCGGGCGATGCGGCAGGTGGCACGGCGGACGACCACGAGGTGACGACCACCGGTGACAGCGGTGCGGACGAGCGGGCAGCAGACGAGCGGGCAACGGACGGCCGAAGGCGGCCGGCCGTCCCGCGGCACGCGGCGACTGGCCGCGCCCGCCAACCGGCCACGGCTGCGGCTGCGGCTGCGGCACCAGCGGAACCGGCAGGGCCAGCTCTGGCTCAACATCACCTCGACGCACCTGGTGCTGGCGGACTTCGTCAACCTCGATCCGGCCTTCTCCCCCGGGCTTACCGGCGCCTACCCCGCGCTCGGCTGGGCCCGGGCCCTGCGCCGCGCGCTGCGGAACTCCCGCACGCTGCGCCTGCTGCGCGGGTGGGCCACGGCAGGCCGGCAATGGGCCCGTCGGCCTCGGCTGGCAGCCGCTGCCGCCTTCGCCGCCGCCTTCGTCGCCGCCTTCGTCGCCGCCGCGGTCGCCGTCGCCCGGCGCGGCGTCACCCGGTGCGTGCCCCGATCGGCCGGTGTTCCGGGCCGGCGGCGGGCGGGCCAAAGCCGTCCCTGGGCAGTACGCGGGCAGTGGGAGGCGAGCCGCGCGGCGGTGATCGCTCGGTACCGCCCGCACCGGCGGCTGGCGCTGGACGACGGGTCGGTCGACCACATTCTCTGCGCCCATGTCCTGCAGGAACTGCCCCCGCACCTGGTCGGCCCCGTGCTGGACGAGTACGCCCGAGTGCTGCGGCCGGGCGGGACGCTGCACGTCGTCCTGCCCGACCTGCGCCAGGCGGTCGACCGGTATGTGCGCGGGGACATCGACGCCGACGAGCTGATGGCCTGGCAGCGGGTGGCCGGCGGCCCGGGGGCGGGAGCGGGCGGGCGGGGCGCCCGGTGGCGGCACCGGCCCGATCGGGTGGTGGGGCCACCCAACGGGTGGCTCTACGACGAGCACACCGCGCTGCGCCGGCTCGCCGGCGCCGGATTCGCACTGGCCCCCGGTGCCGCGGCCGCCACCCCCAGCGCCGGGCTGGTCGCGCGCGACCCCGTCTCACTTCACCTGGTGGCCGTGCGCGCCTGACCAGGCGGATGCATCCACCGATCAGCGGAGAACCGATTCGCCGGAGACGTTCCATGCGGGCGCCGGGCGGTCAGCACAGTCCGTTACGCCAGTCGCGCGGCATTCCTGCCCCTTTTCGCACCGCGTCGGCGGTCACATCGATTCTGCGGCCCGGGAACATTACTATTCGTTGACTAGTCGTCAACATTCACCGGTTGCCACGCGCCGGTTCGCGGCGCGGGGTGCGGGGGGAGGCGACGGTATGGCGGATGCGCGGGCACCGCGACCGCGCGGGATCCCCACTTCCACCCCCTCCATCCCGGTCACCGAGAGAGACCACTATGAGAGCACCGCCTACCGCGACGACGAGTCTGACAGCGTCGATGACGACGGCCTCGACGCCGAGTTCGACGGCTGTCACGACCACGACCACGACCACGACCACGAGCGCGCCGCTGACGACGCTGACGACGATGAGCGCGGCACGGACGACGGCGACCGCTGGGACGGCGGCGGGCGGACCCGGGCCGGTGCCGCGGCCGAGCCGGCCCGGCGTGGCCCGCTGCGCCGGGTGCTGCTCGTCCTGACCTCGCTCGTCTCCCTCGGGGTCGTCGCCGTGACCGCAGCCGGCTGGCTCATCGTGACTTTCTACGACCACCGCATCGACCGCGAGACGATCGCGCCGCCCACCGACATCACGGTCACCCGCCCGCCGCCGGCACCGGTCGGCGCCGAGACGTGGCTGCTGGTCGGCTCGGACGTCCGCACCGGCTCGGACGCCGCGAGGGTGGGCGGGGCCAGGTCCGACACGATGATGATCGCCCACCTGGCCTCCGACGGTGCCACGGACATCGTGTCGATCCCTCGTGACCTACGCGTGCCCATCCCGGCCTGGACGGACAGCAGCGGCGTCCGGCACCGGGCCCGTTCCGACCGTGTCAACGCGGCGTTCAACGCCGGTGGCCCCGCGCTGCTCGTCGCGACCCTCGAGCAGGTCGCGGGACTGCGCATCAACCACTACGCGGAGCTGGACTTCACCGGCTTCCGGCAGATGACCTCTGCTATCGGGGGCATCGACGTCTGCCTGCGGGCCTCTCCTTACGTGGAGAGCCACCGGCTGGACGACGGCCGACTGGTCCGTTCGACAAACCTGGACGACCCCAGCGCGGGCTTCACCGGGCAGACCGGCAACAACCACCTGATCGGCGACAACGCGCTTGCGTTCGTCCGGCAGCGGCACGGGTTCGCCGACGGTGACCTGTCCCGGATCAGGCGGCAGCAGACGTTCCTCGCCGCGATCTTCCGCAAGCTGACCAGCGAATCGGTGCTGCTCAGCCCGACCAGGCTGACATCGTTCCTCAGCGCGGTCACCGACTCGGCGGTACTGGACGACGACACCGACTTCACCGAACTGCGCGCACTGGCCACCCGGATGCGTGCCATGACGACCGGTGCGGTGACGTTCTCGACGGTCCCGATCTCCGGGCAGGTCAGCACGCCCGCCTTCTATTTCCTCTACGACCCGGACGATGTGCGGCAGTTCTTCCGGGACATCACGGGCAACACGGTGCCGTTCGAGCCGTCCGACGCCCCGGTTGATCCACTTCTCCCGCCGGACAGGAGTGAGCTGAGCGGATCGCTGCCGCCGGCCGCGCCGGCCACACCGTCGGGTGGCACCGCGGACCGACCGACCGCGCCGCCGGCTGTCGCGCCCACGACACCACCCGCACCGCAGGTCGACCCCAGCGCCACGGCACCGGGCGACCCGCAGGACGGGCCCACCGAGCCCGGCCCGACCGCCGACCCGCTGTTCCCGCCCCAGCCGACCGGGCCGCCGCGACCGGAGACGACCCAGCCGGCGGACGTGAACAACCCGGGCGGCTGGCCCCGCCCCGAGCCCACCGCCTCGGCCACCAGCACCCCGTCGGGCCTGTCGCTGCGGTTGGCGAGCCTCTCGTCGGCCATGGTCACTACGCCGGCTGTGCCCACCACCGGGCCGGCTGTGCCCACCACCGGCGCCACGGAGGCCGCCGCGGTGCGGTCGGGCGGCCCCTCCCCCACGGCGCCCGGGACCGCGGAGCCCCCGGTGACCGCGGCCGCATCCTGCATTTACTGAGGTTACGGTCAGGACATGTTTCCCGCGCTGCCCGAACCGGTCACCGACGGCAGACGACGGGCCTGCACCGACCGACTGCGCACGGCCTGCGCCGCCGGCCTGCTCACCTTCGGCGAGTTCAGCGAGGGGGTGGGACGGGTCTGGGCGGCCCAGACCGCCGCGGACCTCGAGCGGATCCCGCTCGCGGGCGGCGATGCCGGCCCCCGCGGCGGTGCCCTCGGCGAAGGCGGCGGGGAGACGGTCGACCGTACCCGCGCCGAGGAGAAGCCCCGCTCGACCATCGTGAGCCTGCTCGGCGACGGGCGACGCCTGGGACGCTGGCGGATGGCCCGGCGGACTCTGGTCGTCAACGTCCTCGGGAACTGGACCCTCGATCTGCGCGGCGCGCTGCCGGCGGACCAGGCGCTCGCAGACAGAGCCCTTGACCTGCGCTTCGTCTCGCTGATCGGCGATCTCACCCTCACCGTCCCCGACGGTGTGACCGTCGAGACCACCGGCCTGGTCGTGCTCGGGGACCAGCAGGTCGACCTCGCGGGCATCCGGGAACGCCCCGGCATGCCCCGGGTACGGGTGCGCCTCGCCTGCCTGATCGGCGACGTCCGGATCACCAGCGGGTCACGCGTCGGGCGTCCCGACCGGAACGCACGGAGCATGTAGAGCACACGCAGCGCTCCGGCGGAGGTCGGTTGATACTCTCGATCATGTCTCCCGGAGATCCTGTCAAGCAGGCGAGGGTGCTCCCGGGCGATGCTCGTCTCCACAGGGCGTTCCGAGGGGGCCGGAATGCGGAGGCTCGCTGGCGGCTTACTGGTCGCAGGGTGCCACCGCGGATCCCCCCGCGGACCAGATCGGTGAGGGAGGGCTCGACCGATGCGTGATCCCAGAGAGCTCTACGACATCAGGAGCGACCTGGACGACCTGGGCCGCCCCGTTCTGATCGAGGCGATGACCGGTGTCGTCGACGCCGGCGGCGCGGTGGGCCTGGCCAGCGAGCACCTGACGACGGCGCTGCCACACGAGCGGATCGTCACCTTCGACGTCGACCAGCTCATGGACTACCGCTCCCGCCGCCCCCCGATGGTCTTCTACGAGGACCACTGGGAAAGCTACGAGGATCCGGTGCTGAGCATCGAGCTGCTGCGTGACGAGGCGGGCACACCGTTCCTGCTCCTCGCCGGGCCCGAGCCCGACCTGCACTGGAAGCGTTTCACCAGCGCGGTGCGCACGATCATGAAGGATCTCGGCGTGCGGATGTCGGTCGGGCTGAACGCGATTCCCATGGCGGTGCCGCACACCCGGCCGTGCGGCGTCACCGCGCACGCGACCCGCAAGGAGATGCTGGTCAACAACGAGCCGTGGATCCGCCGGGTCTCCGTCCCCGGCAGCGCCGGCCACCTGCTCGAGTTCGAGCTCGGCCGGGCCGGGGACGACGCGATGGGCTTCGCCGCGCACGTCCCGCACTACCTGGCCCAGGCGACCTACCCGGCGGCGACCGAGGCGCTGCTCAGCTCGGTGTCGAAGGCCACCGGCCTGCTGCTGCCGCTGGACGGCCTGCGTTCCGCCGCTCTCGAGGTCCGCGGCGAGATCGACAGCCAGATCGAGAACGGCGGCGAGGCGGCGGACGTCGTGAAGGCCATCGAGGAGCAGTACGACGCCTTCCAGCGCGGGCGCGGCAGCACGCACCTCCCGGTCGTGGAGGGTCCTGACGAGCCGCTGCCCACCGGCGACGAGCTCGGCGCGGAGCTCGAGCGCTTCCTCGCGGAGCAGAGCGAGCCCGGCGGCCCCCAGCCGGGCTGACCCGCTCGCCCGGGCAGGGCTAGCCGGCCCTGCCCGGCGTCGGCGGCGGTTCCGCGCCGCCGGCACCGTCTGTCGGTTCCGGTGGCTTGGGGCGGTGGGCCGATCGGCCGCGCTGCCGGGCCAGGTCGTCCACGACCAGCAGGTCGTGACGCACGCACCCCGTCCGGTAGGCGGCCCGGCCGACCCGCTGCGCGATCACCGGCGCGGTGACGAGCTGCAGGAGCACGACCAGCAGCAGGCCTGCCGCATGGCGGGGTGCGAGCTGGACGGCGCTGCCGACCAGGATCGCCATGAGGCCCACCGTCTGCGGCTTGGTCGCGGCGTGCAGCCGGGACGGGACGTCCGGGAAGCGCACCAGGCCCCACGCGCCGAGCAGACAGAAGACCGCTCCGGTCAGCAGCAGTACCGCGGAGATCACCTGCCGCACCATCAGTGCCGCGCCTCCCCCTGCTCCGGCCCCTGTCGTTCAGGCTCTCGTGGTTCGGGCCTCTCGGACCCGTGTCGTTCGGATTCCCGCTGCTCGGACCCCTTCCGCTCGACCAGACGCGCCGCGGTCACCGAACCGAGGAATCCCAGCAGGGCGACGACCGCGACCAGGGCGATGTTCCAGCCCTCCCTGCGCATCCCGATCTCGACGGTCACCCCTGCGGTGATCAGGATCACCAGGACGTCGAGCGCGACGATGCGGTCGAGATCCGTCGGCCCGACCAGCAGCCGGCCGACAGTCAGCATTCCCGCCGCGGCCAGCAGGACGTAGGTGATCGTGTAGACGGTTGTCATGTCTGCTCCTCCCCGCCGCGCCGCCCGGCCTCGCCGACCTCGCCGACCTGGCGGCGGATGTCCTCGTCGGAGCCGAACACGTTCTGCACGCGGCGGTGCATGTCGAGCACGCTGGCACGGACCCGGTCGGCCATGCCGTCGTCGGCGGCGGCGAGGACGCAGACGTACATCACCCCTGCCTCGTGGTCGATCTCCAGCACGAACGCTCCCGGTGCAAGCGAGATCGCGTTCGCCGTCAGTGTCGAGACGATCTCCGACGATCCGGTCAGCGGCACCTCGACGATCGCCGATCGGGTCCGCGGGCCATAGCGGATCATCTGCAGGGCCACCGCCAGCGCCGACGGCACGAGGTCGGCGAGGAGGCGGCCGGTGAGGGAGAGCGCGGGCAGCAGCCGGAACCGTACTTCCGGGTCTCCGCCGCGCAGCGGGAAGGCGAGCAGCGCGAAGGCCGAGACCAGCAGCCCGCTGATCGCGGCGAGCGGCGTCAGGCTGCCCCAGAGGACCATCCAGACCACCCACAGCCACACCAGGCGCCCCGGACGGCGCAACAGCTCGCGTGCGGCGCCGCGTGTCCCCAGCCCACCGAGGCCCGACGGCTCGCGCTCCGGCACGCCCGGGCCGGGCCCGCCCGCACCGCCTGCGCTCCGGGGGTTCACCGTCCCGCCTCGGGGCCGGCTGTGCCGGGCAGCACCGACCGGATGTAGGTCGACGGTTCCAACAGGTCGTCCGCGGCCCGCTCGCTGAGACCGGCCAACTGCCCGGCGAGCAGCGCCACCAACAGCCCCACGGCCACGATCCCGGCTGTCGCCCAGACCATGGGACGGCTCACCGTGGCCGTCCCGGACCCCGCCATCCCGGGCTCTGCCGCCGCGGACACCGCCGCCGCGGACACCGCCGCCGCGGGCTCCGTGGGCGCGGGCTCCGCCGCCGCGGGCACCGTCCCAGACAGCGCCACCACGGGCTCCGCCGGCACGCGGGTGGGTTCCCGCCGCGGGCCCCAGAAGGCCAGGATCCACACCCGCACCATGACGTAGAGCGAGAGCAGGCTGGTGATCAGACTGGCGGCCAGAGCGAGATCCACCGGCCAGGTCCGGGTCTCGGCGCCGGCCTCGAGCAGCGCCAGTTTCGCGACGAAGCCGGAGAAGGGCGGAATGCCCGCGAGGCTGAGCGCCGGAATTCCGAAGAGCACCGCGGTCACCGGCACCGCCGCCGCGAGCCCGCCCATGCGGCGGGGCACAGATGTCCCGGCGTACCGGGTGATCAGGCCACTGACGAGGAACAGCGCGGCCTGGGCGAGGATGTGGTGCACCATGTAGATGATCACGCCGGCGAGCCCGATCACCGTGAACAGGGACAGTCCGAACAGCATGTAGCCGATGTGGCTGACGAGCAGGTAGGACAGCATCCGGTTCAGGTCGTCCTGGGCGATCGCGCCCAGCGCGCCGACGAGCAGCGTCACCACGGCGGTGGCCAGCAGCAGGATCCAGGCACTGTCGTGCCGGAACACCAGCGTGTGGGTGCGCAGCAGCGCGTACACGCCGACCTTGGTCAGCAGCGCCGCCAGCACGGCCGTGATCGGCGCCGGTGCGGTCGGGTAGCTGTCCGGCAGCCAGAAGTGCAGTGGCACCGCGGCGGCCTTGATCCCGAACACCACGAGCGCCATCAGCCCGAGGGTCTCCGCGAGGCCGGGGGGCAGGGTCCCGATCCGTCCGGCGAGGTCGGCGAGGTTGACCGTGCCGGTGGCGGCGTACACCAGCGCCAGCATCGTGAGGAAGAACAGCGAGGACGTCATGCTGACGATCACGTACGTCATGCCGGCCCGGATCCGTCCCGGGGTGACGGCGAAGGTGATCAGCACATAGGACGAGACCAGCATGATCTCGAACGCTACGAACAGGTTGAACAGGTCACCGGTCAGGTAGGCGAGCGCCACCCCGGCGACGAGGACCAGGTACACCGCCTCGAAGACCGAACTACGGCCGAGCCGGGCCTGTTCGGTGATGCCCTGGCCGATCGCGTAGACGAGCACGGCGAAGGTCACCACCGCGGAGGTGAGCAGCAGCAGGCCGGAGAGCCGGTCCCCCACCAGAGTGATGCCGACCGGGGCGGGCCAGCCGCCGAGGCCGGCCACCAGCGGCCCGTCGGTGTCGGCGATCACGACCACGGCGGCGGCGTCCGCCACCACCCCGGCGATGACGGTGAGGGCCAGGACCCGGCGGGCCAGCACCCACCGGCCCAGCACCAGCACTGCGCCGGCCGCGAGCAGGGGGACCACGACAGGGAGCACGACGAGGATGCTCACGGGCGCCGCCCATGGGCGTCCTGGCGCTCCAGCAGGCCGGGTATGGCGAGCTCGCCCGGCTCGCGGTGGTCCTCCTCGACCACCTGGGCCGAAGCCGACCGGTCTGCGCCGTGACCCCCGTCTCCCCCGACGGCCTGCTCGGCGTGCTCGGCCTGCTCGGCGCGGTCCAGTCCGCGGATCCGGGCGTCCTCGATGTCGTCCCGTACCTCGTCGTCACCGAGAAGGGTCCAGGCCCGGTACGCGAGCGCGAGCAGGAAGGTCGTCAGCGCGAAGGTGATGACGATCGAGGTGAGCGCCATGCCCTGCGGCAGGGGGTCCGACATGGACCCGACCGGGATCGAGCCGATCATCGGCGGCTGGCCGCTCTCGCCACCGACGAGCAGCAGGAGCAGCGTCGTGCCGTGCCCCAGCAGGACGAGTCCGATCAGGACCCGCATGAGCGACCGCTGGAGGAGCAGATACGTCCCGGCGGTGTACAGGGCGCCGACCACCAGGGCGGACGTCAGGTTGACCGGGCTCATGCCACCTCACCACTCGCGGCCCGGCCGGATCCGGCCACCTGTGGTGGCGACGTCCGGGCCGCGCGCTCGGCGTCGGCCTCCTTGTCCACGGCGGTTCCCAGCGTGCGCAACAGTTCCAGCACCACCCCGATGATCAGAAGATAGACGCCGATGTCGAAGAACACGCTGGTCACGAGCTCGACGTGACCGAGGATCGGCAGGTCCCCCTTGAACACATAGCTGTCCAGCACGGGGTCCCCGGCGAGGGCCGGGGCCAGGCCCGCGGTGGCCGCCACCACCAGTCCGGTGCCGATGACCGCCGTCGGGACCACCGGCACGGCGGCACCCACCTTGCGCCGGCGCCCGGCCACATACCGCAGCACGAAGGCGAGCCCGGCGACCAGCCCGCCGGAGAACCCGCCGCCGGTCCGCGTGTGCCCGGCGAACAGCAGGTAGGCGGAGAAGACCAGGACGACCGGGAAGACAGCCCGGGTGGTGACCTCCAGCAGCACGGACCGCGGAGGCATCGGGCCCGGGCCGGCGCCGGGCCCGCTGTCGCCGGGCGGATCGGCCGCACTTCCCGCGGGCGGGCGAGCGAGAAGCAACAGTGAGGCCACACCAAGCGCCGCGACGGCGAGCACCGCGATCTCACCGAGGGTGTCGAAGGCCCGGAAGTCCACCACGATCGCGTTCACCACGTTCGTCGCCCCGGTCTCCTCCGGCGAGCGCGCGATGTACTCCCGGCTGACCTCCACCGACGCGGCCCGCGAACCGCTCGTCGCGATCGCCAGGCCCGCGACGAACGCGCCGACCGACAGTGCGGCGGCGATCCGCGCCAGCCGCAGCGGCGCGGATCGGTCGGCCGTCGAGAAGCGGGCGGGCATCCGGCGCAGCACGAACACGAACGCGACCAGCGAGAGCGTCTCGACGAGGAACTGGGCGAGCGCGAGATCCGGGGCACCCTCCACGACGTACAGCGCGCCGATGCCGTACCCGACCGCGCCCAGCAGCAGGGTCGCGGTGAGCCGGCCCGATGCCCGTACCACCGCCAGCGAGGCCAGGATGACGCCGGCCGCGAGCGGAAGCTGGATCCGGTAGTCCCACCAGGGCAGGTGCTCGGGCCACGAGGACGCCGTGACCAGCGCGCCGCCCGGCACGGCCAGCACCGTGACCAGGATGACGCCCAGATAGACGGGCAGCGAGCCAGCCTGCAGCCGGCCGGTGACGATCACCGCCAGCCGGTCCAGCGCCCAGACTCCGCGCTCGTAGGCCCGCTGGGCGTCCAGGGCGCGGGGCAGCCGCGGCACCGGCGGCCAGGGCCGAAGCCCCCCGGCGAACACCAGTGCTCCCCCGGCCAACGCGATCCCGGTGAGCGCGAGCGGCCAGCCCACGCCGTGCCAGAGCGCCAGGTGGTAGGCCTCGCCGTGCACCGGGAACCCGTCGGCGTAGGCGGCGACGAGCCGGTCGACCGCCGGGTAGGCGATGCCGAGCGCGAGCCCGGCGATCGCCGGTACTGCCGCCGGCGCCACGAACCCCGCCGCGGGCCTGGTCACCGCCCGCGGTGACGCCCCCCGCCGGGTGCCGAAGCCACCCCACAGGAACCTCAGGGTGTACGCGGTCGTCAGCACCGCCCCCACCACGAGGACGGCGAGCAGCACCAGGTCGGCGGCCCCGCCGTCGAGGAGCGCCTCGAAGGCCGCCTCCTTGCCGAGGAACCCCAGGAACGGCGGCAGACCGATCATGGACGCCGCCGCGAGCACGGCGACCGCGCAGGTGCCGGGCAGCGCGCGCCACAGGCCCGACAGCTCGCGGACGTCCCGGGTACCGGCCTGGTGGTCGATGATGCCGACCACCATGAACAGCGCCGACTTGAAGAGCGCGTGCGCGAGGATCAGCGTGGCGCCGGCGATCGCCGCCGTCCGCGACCCGAAGCCCACCAGCGCGGTGAGAAAACCAAGCTGGCTGATCGTACCGAAAGCCAGCAGGCGTTTGAGATCGGTCTGGACCAGCGCGCGGATTCCACCGAGAAGCATCGTCGCCGTCCCGAGGAGCACCGCCGGCACTCGCCAGCCCGCCACCTCGGCGAACGCCGGGGTGATGGTGGCGACGAGAAAGACGCCGGCCTTCACCATCGCCGCCGCATGCAGATACGCGCTCACCGGCGTGGGCGCGACCATCGCGGACGGCAGCCAGGAATGGAAGGGAATCTGCGCCGACTTCGCCAGCGCGCCGACGAGAACGAGACCGAGAGCGACCGCCACGGCCGGGCCCTCGGGAGGCGCCGCCAGAATGGCCGAGATCCGGTAGGTGTCGGCGGCCTGGCCGAGCAGCACGAACCCGAGGAGCATCGGCAGGCCGCCGGTCGAGGTCATCAGCAGGGCCTGCACCGCGGAACGCCGGTCGGCCGCACCCGCCCCACGCTGCCCGATCAGCAGAAACGACAGAACGGTCGTGAGTTCCCAGAAAACATAAAGGGTGAGCAGGTCATCGGACAGGACGAGACCGAGCATCGCCCCCGCGAAGGCCAGCAGGGCGGCGCTCGGCCCGCCGCGGCGCGAGGCCGGCCCGTCCTCGTGGCTGTGGTAGGTGAACGAATAGAGCATCACCATGGCGCCGACGCCGGTGACCAGCAGCGCCATCAGCAGCGCCAGCGGCGACAGCCGGAGGGCCAGCTCCAGGTCGACCGTGCCCGCCCAGGGGACGACCTCGGAGAACCCGTTCCGGGCCGCCGAGGCCGCGGCCGCCGCTGTGGCGCCTTCGGCGTGGGCGGCGCCCGCCCCGTCGAGGACCGCGGGAACGCGACTGGCCAGCCATCCGAAGGTGGCAGCCGGCGCCAGGGCGGCGATCAGGTAGGTGGCACGCCCCAGCCGAGCGCCCAGCGCAGGCAGGATCGCGGCGAGGACGATGTGGGCGACTAGGGCGACGAACACGCAGCACTCCGCTCATGCCGGCTCTCGGACCGTGTCACTGATCTGGCCATCGGTTCGCATCCCCAGATGTCGAGTTGTCAAGGTGTCACGTTGTGCCTGGCGGAGCTCCACCAGCACGCCGGCCGCCGGAGCGTCTCGTACCTGCGGCAACCGCGGGTCCCCGTCCGGACGGGGCACGCCCAGGGACGGATCAGGGCGCCGATGCCCTGCCCGGCGGGCCTCGGGCACACGGCTCCCGTCGCACCCGCGTTGGCGCGGCGACCCGTGGACGGAGCAGCCGACCCGGTACGTCGGTATCGCTGCGGTCCTCACAGCCCCCGCACGCCGCGGCACCGCCGGGCGACTGGCCGGGACTCCGATGCCCCCGAGAGCCGCGTCAAAATTCTCACGCACAGTGAGCAATCCGGGCCGGACCTTGAGCGCCTTACCCGCCAAAACCGCCTTGAAGTGCTGCCATCCGACCATACACGAACGTATGCATCGATTACAGCGATAACCGTGCGTAACGTGCGGACCGTCGCGACGGGTGTCCGCACCCGGCGGACACCGCGGACCGGAACACCTACACGACCCTCTCCGTCCCCCGCCAGACATTTGCCTGCCAGCAAGAATCGGCAGGCATCCGACCTACGAGCTGATGCACGCGCTCGACCGGGCACTCAACATCCCGCTCGCCCTGCTCACCCCTGTGACCGGAATTCCGATCTCCGTCCGCGCGCGGACGGAGAAGTCCACTACGATGCCCCGGCAGCAGCGCCGACAGCCCGGAACGCACCGCCCTCTCCGGAAGCTCCTACGGCGACCGATCAGACAGCGACCGATCAGGTGGCGGAGGTCGCACGCCTGCCACAGCAGGACAGCTCGGGCAGACCTTCACCGCCCGCTGTCACTGTCAGAAACTTGCCAACTTCGATGCGCAACAATCCGACGGCGTACCGCCCGCCTGCTGGCAGGATCCCGGCCAGCACCGAAGGCGCCGTCCGGTCAACCGCGCCCGCGCACCGGAGGAGGACCGACAGACCGTGCGAGGACACGGCCACTCCGCGGGTCCACCGGGTCCACCGGGCTCGGCGGGCTCGGCGGGCTCGGCGGGCTCGGCGGGCTCGGCGGGCTCGGCGGGCGTGGTCGCGCCCCGGCCGGCCGGGGCGCCGGCCCCGGAGGAGTTCCTCTCCCCGCTGTGGCCCGACGACCCCCTCCGGGTCGGGCCGTTCCTGCTGCGCGGGCGCCTCGGCGCCGGCGGCATGGGCACGGTGTACCTCGGCCACGCGCACGGCCGGCAAGCTGTCGCGGTCAAGGTCATCCGTGCGGACATGGCCTCCGATCCCGACTTCCGCCGCCGCTTCGAACGCGAGGTGGCCGCGATGCGACGGGTCGAGAGCCGGTTCACCGCACCCCTGATCACCGCGGACGTCGGCGCGCCCCGGCCCTGGCTCGCCACCGCCTACGTGCACGGTCCGACGCTGCGCGCGAGCGTGGAGCGAAACGGGCCGCTCCCGGCCGAGAGTGTGCTCATGCTGGCCGCCGGGGTCGCCGAGGCGTTGCTCGCCATCCACGGCGCAGGCGTCATCCACCGTGATCTGAAACCGGCGAACGTCCTCCTGACGCTCGACGGCCCGCGGGTGATCGACTTCGGGATCGCGCGGGCGGCCGACCACTCCGGCAGCACGACGACCGGACAGATCATCGGTTCCCCCGCCTACATGTCGCCCGAGCAGGCCCGCGGTGAACGGGTGGATGCCGCCTCCGATGTCTTCGCCCTCGGCTCGGTCCTCGCCTTCGCCGCCACCGGGCGCAACGCCTTCGGCGAGGGCAACACCGCCGATGTCATCTACCGTGTGGTCCGCGAGGAACCGGTCCTCACCGGGGTCGGCGGCGACCTGCGCGGGCTGATCGAGGCCTGTCTGGCCAAGGTCGCGGACCAGCGGCCAGGGCCCGCGGAGATCCTCGCCCGCTGCCTGGTCGAGCCACCCACCGTCGCGCAGACGACAACCTGGCTACCGGTGCCCGTGCTGGCAGAAATCAGCCAGCGACAACGGCACCCGGATGTCGTCGTCGCGCCCCCGGTCCTTCCGGCCCCCAGGGCGCCGGTGGGTCCCGGAACACCCGAGAGGCCCACACCCGCGGCGGCGTTCGTGATTCCGCCCGCACCGGCCGTGACGCCTGCCCGGCGTTCACCGCGGACTGCCGTCGCCGCGGTCTGCGTGCTGGCGGCCTGTGCGCTGGCCGGCGCGCTCGCGGCGACTCCGGCCCGCACGATGCTCCGGCCCTGGGAGCTACTGCCCGGACGCGGCGATGGAAGCGAGGCTCCGGCCGACCCGTCATCCCGGCTCTCTCCTGCCGGAGCGGGCAGCACGGCCGAGCCGGAGCGCCTCCCCGGCACAGGCCTCGGCTCCCGGCCGGCCGACGGCGCCACCGCCGGAGCGCGCACGTCGTCGCCCGGCCCGGCCGTGGGCGGCCCGGCCCCGAACGCGGATACGGACGCGGACACGGACGACCAGGGTGGCCTCCCTCCTGAGGGAAACCGCCAGCCTCCCCTGGAGGGCCAGCGCCGGACCACACCGCCGGGCCATCAGGATCAGCCCTCGGTCTTCCCCTGGCCGCGGGTTCCGCGCCCGGACCCTGATCCGGACCACCCGGCCGAGAACCCGGCCCCGCGGCCCACCACCGCGGCGCCCACCGCCGGTCAGGTCCCACCGACACCTGAGGAGGGCTCCGGGACGGCCTCGCCACAGCCTTCGCCTTCGGCGTCATCGCCTCCGACACCGTCACGGTCCGCCGCCCCGGCGGAACCGAGCGAGCTGCCGGCACAGACCACGGCCCCGGAAGACGGCGGCGACGATCCGCCGCCCCAGGACGTCCCGCCCGATCCGTCGGCGCCCGCGGACCCGCAGCACTGAGCTGGCCGGGTTGCCGGGCCCGGCAACCCGCGGGCCCGGCTGCCCGGCTCAGGCCGCGTGACGGCCGGCCGCCGCGCCGGCAGCAGCACGCCCGCGCAGGCCTCCGCCGACAGCGGCCGCGCGTTCGGTGTCAGCCCATGGTGCGGCTGCCGTCCAGGGCCTCGCGGATGATGTCGGCGTGGCCGGCGTGCTGCGACGTCTCGGCGATCAGGTGGAGCAGCACCCGGCGGTACGACCAGCGCGCGCCGGGCTCGAACCACGGCGCTTCCGGCAGCGGCCGTGACTCGCTGAGCTCCGGCAGCGCGCTGAAGACCGCCGTGGTCCGCTCGGCGGCCTGGTCGTAGGCGGCCAGCAGCCCGGCCAGGGTCTCGCCGGGCAGTACCTCGAACTGCCCGGCCCACTGTTCGGGCGAGGCCTCCTTCTGCTCACCGAGGACGAAGGCGACCCACGACTGCTCGACCGCCGTCACATGCTTGATCAGCCCGCCCAGGCACAGTGCGCTGACGGTGGTGCGCTCGGCAGCCTGCCCGTCCGTGAGGTCGCGGGTCGTGTAGCGCAGGAAGTACCGGTGCCGCGCCAGGGTCGCCAGCAGGTCCTCCTGCTCGGTGACCATCTGCGCCCCGACGCTGTCCGCGATGTCGACCGTGCTGCTCATGGTGCTGCCTCCGAGGTCCGGGACCCGCCTGCCGCACACCCGTGAGGTGCGGGCCCGGCGGGTCGCTGTGGACGTCACGGTAGGCACGATTGCGGACAGGTCTGTTCCGCGGTGACCGGAGCGGGCGGGCGGTGTCGCCCGCTCCGGGCCGCGCTCAGTGGGCCGCGCTCAGTGCCCGACGGCATCCGCCAGGCGCTGGCCGCTCTCCAGCGCGGGCAGCAGGCTACCCGGCGGGATCTCGAACCGGTCCGTGGTCTCGTCCAGGACGATGGCGCGGGCCGTGGCGATGTCGAACCACATGCCGACCAGGTGCAGCCGGCCGGCGGCCTCGGCGCGGCGCACCACGGAGAGCCCACGCAGGGCGACCAGCTGCTGGGCGACGCTGATCCGGCTCAGCTCGTCGGCATTGGCCGGCAGGCCGCCCGTCTCGCGTTCGGCGCGGGCGAGGGCCGGCTCGCCGTGGCGCAGCCACGCCTCCAGATGACGCAGCGGGGCGGGAGGCCGCCCCGAACCGTGGCCCTTGTCGTGGTCCGGATCGTGGCTGTGCTTGTTCCGGGTGAACAGCGCGTTCACGGCACCGCATCCGGAGTGCCCGCAGACGGCGATCGTGCGCACGCCGAGGATCTCGACCGCGTACTCGATCGCTGCCAGCGTCGAGTCGCCGACCGCGTGCGGGCCGGGGACGAACGCTCCCGGCGTCCGCACCGTGAACAGGTCGCCCGGGCCGCTGCTGGTGATGACGTTCGGCACCAGCCGGGAGTCGCTGCAGGTGATGAACAGGGTGGACGGGCGCTGACCCGCCTGCAGCTCGGTCAGGTAGGGCTCGATCATCGGCGCGGTCCGGCGGTGGAACTCGTCCACACCGTTGAGCAGCCGCTGCTGGTCGTGGAGCTGGTCATGCTGCCAGGACGACCAGGGCGCCAGCCAGCGCGGCGTCCGCGGCGGGCGGGCGTGGTGGCGGCCGGACCGACCGCCGAGCAGGTTCGCCAGGACCCGCCGGTTTCGCGGCCGGGTCGGCGCGGACGGCAACGCCATCGGGACGTAACCGACCGGGTCGACGGTCACCGTGACGCCGGCCCGGAGCCGCTCGGCGATCCAGTCGTCCAGCATCTTGTGCGCGCCGTGGTCGAGGTAGTCGACCGCCAGGTCGAGCCGGACGGGCGCACCCGGCGGCACCTCGGCCAGCCGGCGTGCGAGCCGGGGCAGCGAGAGGAAGGTCAGCGCCCCTTCGACGACCACCCGCCACGGCGAGCCCGGCCCGGTCGGGGGGTGGACGTTCACAGGCGCGACCAGCGTGCGGCGCAACGCGAGCAGCAGCGCCGTCGCGATGCCGATCAGGACGCCTTCTAGCAGGTTGAGCAGCACCACGCCGATGACGGTCGTCAGGTAGATGGCGAGCTCGCCGTGGCGGGCGATCGCGCGGATGTGCGCCAGATCGACCAGCCGGAGACCTATGACGACAAGCAGCCCGGCGAGCACCGCCAGCGGGATCTTCCCGACGAGCGGCGCCATCAGCAGCGCGAAGCCAGCCATCCACAGGCCGTGCAGGATCGCGGACCGTCGGCTGCGCGCGCCCGCCCGGACGTTGGTCGAGCTGCGCACGATGACACCGGTGACGGGCAGGCCGCCCAGCAGGCCGGAGACGGTGTTGGCCGCGCCCTGCCCGAGCAGCTCGCGGTCCAGGTCCCCGCGCGGCCCGGAGTGCATCGCCTCCACGGCGACCGCGGACAGCAGCGACTCGATGCTCGCGACGAGGGCGACAGTCAGCACCGCCAGCGCGACGGCACCCCACTCCCCACTCGCCGGCACCGCCGGCAGCGCGATCGCGCCCAGCAGGTCGTCCGGCAGGGCGACCCGCGGGACGTCGAAGGCCAGCGAGGCGACGGTCGCGGCGGACACCGCCGCCAGCGGCGCCGGGACGGCGGACAGCGGCCGCGGCAGCCGCGGCCACAGCACGGTGAGCGCGATCGTGATCAGGCCGAGCAGCGCGGCGGCGGGCACCGCCGGCGAGGCCAGCTCACCGGGCAGAACCACGAGGTTGTCCCAGGCGGCCGAACCGGCGGTACCGCCCAGCACGACGTGGACCTGGCCGATGACGATCGTCAGCCCGATGCCGGCGAGCATGCCGTGCACGACGGCGGGTGAGATCGCGAGAGCTGCCCGGGCGACCCGGCTCAGCCCGAACAGGATCTGCACCACGCCCGCGGCGGCGGTGACGAAGCAGGCCACCCGCCAGCCGTGGGCGATGACGATCTCCGCCACGACCGCGGTGAGACCGGCGGCGGGCCCGGACACCTGCAGCGGGACCCCGCCGAGCGCGCCGGCCACGACACCGCCGACGACCGCGGCGATGATGCCGGCGACCACCGGTGCCCCGGAGGCGACAGCAATACCCAGCGAGAGCGGAAGCGCCACGAGAAAGACCACGACGGACGCTTCAAGGTCGTGACGCCAGACCCCGCGGGGCGCACCGTCGGTCGGCCCGCCGGCCGGCCCGCCGGCGGAATCACCGGTCGGGCCCGCGGCGGGGTCGGCGCTTTCGGGAGCTGGGCCCGGCGCGGGCGCGCCGCGGCGGGCTCGGCGCCAGGGGGCACGCGGAAGTGTCCGGCGCGGCCCGGTTTCGGTGGGGGCGGCAACACCGGCCCCGAGGACGGTCTCGGACGGATATGGCAGCACGGTCGGGGAAGGCGTCACCGACGGCGGCCGGATTCTTGGCTCGTGGTGCTCGGCGTGCACGATCGTCTCCTCGGCGAGGGCGCAACGTCAGCGTCAGGCCATCAAGATCTCGATGTTGAGTAGTACAGGTTCAAACACGTTACGTGACTTGAAGTGGTAACTCCCGCCTTGACCACTACTCCGTGGTAGGCGCGATGTAGCTACCCGGCAAGATACCCAGTCGGGCAACCAGAAATGGACGCTGAGAGCGTCCTCCCAAAATCTTAGGGTAGCCATCTCGGGCAACCTGGGAGCAAAGGTCTGAGCGCCCGGCTACCTGCGTCCCGCCCGCACCCGGGGCTTTCGGCCCGCCCCGCTCCGCCAGGTGACGACGAGCACTGCCTGGGATGACGACGAGCACTGCCTGGGATACAGAAAGCGCTGGTCCGGGCACCACCGGCTCCACGAAGCGGGCAGGTCGATCATTATGTGGGCATGCCGGATCACCGTGCGTCTCCAGGACCTGCCGAGGCGGCGGCTTCCGCCGGGCGACGCGCAGCGGGCCGGGGGATCCGGACCCTGCCTCGTGGCTGTTTCCCGGTCGGGCTGACCAGTGCGCGACCAGGGAGTCAGCGATGCGACGCGGGGTGCCGGTCTGCCCGTCACCGGCCCGACAGATCCCGGCGGAGATCGGTGTCAGTGTCGGACAGACCGCGAACGCAGTGGTCCGGCCAGCCGGCCGAGCGCCGCGGGACCGCAGCGCACCGCCGTGTGATCGGCACAAGGTGGCCGCCGTGGCCACGCATCAAGGAGGAGTGATGTCCGGGTTCCTGTACCGGGTGGGATGGCTGGCCGCGGGCCGGCCGTGGCGTGTGATCGCCGTCTGGGTCGCCGGGCTGGTGGTGGCGAGCGGGCTCGCCATGGCCCTGGGCGGTGAGCCCCACGACAACTTCGACGCCCCGGGGACACCCTCCCAGCGCGGCACCGACCTGCTGCGCGCCGAGTTCCCCGCGCTGGCCGAGGCCCAGGCCCGGGTGGTGCTGCACGACCCGGACGGCACCCGCGTCGGGACGGACATCACGACCGAGGTCGCCCGGCGCCTGGGTGAGGTCCCGTCCGTCGCCGTCGTCAGCCCGCCGCGGCTGTCCGCCGACGGCGACACCGCGCTGTTCACGCTGAACTACGACCGGCCGGTCACCGATCTCGGCGGCACCGAGGCGATCGACCATCTCGTCGAGGCCGTCTCCCCCGCGGAGCAGGCGGGCCTGACCACCGAGTTCGGCGGCCAGGTCGCCGAGAACATCCAGGAGGTCAACGGCCGTGCCGAGGCGGTCGGCATCGGGTTCGCACTGATCATCCTGCTCGTCGCCTTCGGCTCCATCACGGCCGCCGGTGTGCCGCTGGCCGTCGCCCTCGTCGGCCTGGGGATCGGCACCGCCGGCATCACCCTCATCGCGGCCGGCACCGACGTCAGCACGATCGCGCCGACCCTCGCCTCGATGGTCGGCATCGGCGTCGGCATCGACTACGCCCTCCTGCTCGTCACCCGGCACGTCGAGGGCCTGCGGGGCGGGCTGACCGTACGGGAGGCCGCCGCCCGGGCGAACAGCACCGCCGGTGTGTCCGTGCTGTTCGCCGGCGTGACCGTCGTGCTGTCGCTGATGGGTCTGCGACTGGTCGGCCTGAACACCTACGTGACCACCGGTTTCACCACGGCGGCGGTCGTCGTGACCATCGTGATCACTGCGCTCACGCTGGTCCCGGCGCTGTGCGGCCTGGCGGGCACCCGGCTGCTCGGCCGCCGTGCCCGGGCCGCCCTGGCCGCGGGTGGGGACCCCGCGGCCAGGGACGCCACAGGCGCGCCCACCGCGGGCGACGCACCGGTGGCAGCCAGTGCACGCCCGGAGCATCGGCAGGCCCTGACCGCCGTCTGGGCCGGGCGCATCGGCCGTCGGCCGCTGCCGTGGGCGATCGGCGCCCTGCTGCTCCTGCTGCTGCTCGCCGCGCCCGTCCTCGGCATGCGTACCTGGCCGCAGGACGCGGGGAGCCAGCCGGACTCCACCTACCAGCGGCGCGCGTACGACCTGATCGCCGCCGAGTACGGCCCCGGCTCGAACGGACCGCTGATCATCGCGGCGGATCTGCGGAAGGTCTCCGCAGGCGACCTCGATGGCATCGTCGACCGCATCAGGGCGACTCCGGACGTCGCCGCCGTCCAGCCGCCGATCGTCGCGCCGAGCGGCAACGCCGCGGTCATCATCGTCACGCCCACCGTCGCCCCGAGCGACGCACGAGCCGCCGATCTGGTACACCACCTGCGGGAGGAGGTCCTGCCCGCAGGCGTCGAGATCACCGGCCTGACCGCCGTGTTCACCGACCTGGCCAGCTGGATGTCAGACCGGTTGTGGTGGGTGGTCGGGTTCGTCGTCGGTGTGTCGCTGCTGCTGCTGACCCTGGTGTTCCGCTCGCCGGTGGTCGCCCTGAAGGCCGCGGTGATGAACCTGCTCTCGATCGCGGCCGCCTACGGTGTTGTCACCGCGGTCTTCCAGTGGGGCTGGGGCACCGACCTGCTCGGCCTGCCGCACAGTGTGCCGATGTCGAGCTGGCTGCCCGTGCTGATGTTCACCGTCCTGTTCGGCCTGAGCATGGACTACGAGGTGTTCCTGCTCTCGCGCATCCGGGAGGACTACCTTGCGACCGGCGACGCGCACGGCAGCGTCGTGCGCGGGCTCGCCGCCACCGGCCGGGTGATCAGCTCCGCCGCCCTGATCATGATCGCGGTGTTCGCCGGCTTCGCCCTCGACCCGGACGTCACGGTCAAGATGGTCGGCGTCGGCATGGCGGTCGCGGTCCTGGTCGACGCCACGATCATCCGCATGGTCCTGGTACCGGCCACGATGGCCCTGCTCGGCCGGGCGAACTGGTGGCTTCCCGGCTGGCTCGACCGGATCATGCCCCACGTGGACGTCCACGGTGCCGCCGTGGCCATACCCGCCACGATCACGCCCCCGGCAGTTCCCCCCACCACGGACGCCGTCGTGGCCACGACGGCCCCGGGCACAGCAACCGCCCCGAGTACCGCGGGGGCTTTGGTCGAGCCCAGGAGCGCGGAAGGAACAACCCAGCCCGTCTGACTCATCCACCGCGGCACACCCGGCGCCACCGGCACCGGCACCGGCACCGCCACCGGCACCGCCACCGCCACCGGCACCGCCACCGGCACCGGCACCGGCACCGGCACCGGCACCGGGCCACGGAACGCGGGCACGGCGTCACGGGAAACCGGCTCGACCAGCTGACCCCGGGACGCCCTGCCATGCCTGTCGACGTGACCCTGCGGATTGACGGGTCAGATCTCCCGGCCGCGGAGCCGCAGGGTGACGACGCCGGCGGCGAGCAGCCAGACCGGGGCGAGGATCCCGGCCGAGTAGGGCAGGCCGACGGCCACCGTCGCGGTGATGGAGATGCCGGCGAGAACAGCGCTGACGATGCCGAACCAGGTCGGCAGAACCCGGTGCCGGAGCGACACCACCGCGACGCAGGCCGCCGCCGCGATGACGCCCCACCAGGCGGCGTACTGCATCTGGCTGACCACGACGGTGAGGACCTCGACGTCCGTCTTCGTGTAGAAGGAGTTGTCGATGCCGCCCGGGACACCGCCGGCCAGAACGTGCTTGAGGCCGAAGCTGAACATCAGCCCGCCGAGCGCTGCCGCAAAGGCGAGTTTCGCGGCCGGTACCGCGAGGCTGTCCGGCGCTCGGCGCTCCAGAAGACGTGTCAGCCCGGCCGCGAAGCCGAGCAGCAGCAGAACGGCGACGAAGCCGATCGAGCCGCCCAGCCAGAGGGCGACCCGGTGGTCACCGGCAGCCTGGTAGATCGCGTCGGTGCCGTCCCTGGTGATCGACTCGTCCGGGTCCCAGCCGAGCATGAACGAGCCCACGGGTGCCAGCACGGCCGCGGCGAGGCCGGCCAGTGGCCACCGCGAGCGGGCCGGCCTGCCGGCGTCCTCGGCTCTGGTGCCGGGGCCGGGGCCCGTGCCGGGCCGCGCGTCAGAGCTGTAGCGCGCGTCAGGGCTGTAGCGGTGGTGCCGGGCCTGCGCCGACCGGGTGTCGGCGCCCGGGTAGCCGTGGGCGTCGTAGGAACCGGTAACAGTCATCTGGGGCTCTCCTGTTCGTGGCCAGGAGGCTGCCTTGCGGGCCGGCAGCACTCGACGATGACCGAAACAATGCGGCGCAACGCCATGAACCAGCCACGGTGGCACCCAGCGCTTTCGCGGGGAGGGCACCACCACCGCCGCATACGGGTCAGCCTGTACACGCACCCGTCCAGTACGCAGGCCCGGCACGGCTGCACATCGTCGCCCATCGTTTCCAGAGCAGAGTTTGAGCGCGGACCGTGACCGTCTGCGTATACCAACATTCACGGGCGACCCGCGCCTCGACGAAGTGGCCGGTGGCATGCACGCGTTCCTGCAGCCCGACGGGCGATGGTGGCTGAACAACACCGGTGTCCTGGCGGGGCGCGGAGGCGACACGGTGGTCTGGCTGTCGCGCCAGCGCGTTCTTCTCGCGGGCGACCTGCTCATGTCCGGCATGACGCCGTTACCCGCACGGACGGCCGGCAAAAGACGTGGCAGACCTGCAGGGGCGCACCCCGCGGAGAGGATCCACAGGCGAACGGAACGCGGGGCGGTGGCCTCGTTTCTCGAGAGCCTCCGCGATCGACCCACCGGGACGCGAAAACCCATACTTTTCCCCGACGGATTCGCCGAGGAACACCGAGAGGCAACCCCCGAGCCCAAGAGCCCGACCCCACAAGAACAAAACCCAAAAAACCCAGACCCGGACACAACTCTCGGGGGGCTTCGGGGGGCTGAAAGTGCATCCATACACTACGGCGCATGGGTGATCAGGAGTCAGGAACCGAGCGAGGGCGGGCGGTTCGTGCTCGTCTGCGCGCGCGTCAGGCAGGCGGTCGCGGTGACGATCAGCGCCGACCGTGGGCGGGTGAGTCTGCCGCGATCTACTGCCGGATCTCGCACATCAAGGATGACGATCAGACCGGCGTCGATCGCCAACGCGAGATCGCGCGGGAGGTTGCCGCACGGCTGGGGTTGGTCGTCAGCCCCGAGCATGTGTTCGTTGACCCGAACCGGTCCGCGTGGCAGCGGAACCGGAAGCGTCCGGGGTGGGATCGCCTGTTGGACGTGGTGCGGGGGCGCAAGGTCCGGCATGTGATCGCCTACCATCCGGACCGGTTGATGCGTCAGCCGAAGGACCTTGAAGAACTGTTGAGCATCGCGGATGACCAGAACATCACGTTGCATGGTCAGGCGAACCGTCGCGATCTGTCCGACCCGGATGATCGGTTCTTTCTGCGAATCGAGGTCGCGCACGCCTGCCGTTCGTCGGACGACACGTCACGGCGGCTGAAGGACAAGATGCTGGAGGATGCCAGCGAGGGAAAGCCTCACTCCGGCGGCAAGCGCGTGTACGGCTACGACAAGACCGGTTGGCACGTTGTTCCCGAGGAAGCGCGCATAGTCCGGGTGATTTTCCGTCTGTTTCTCGCGGGAATGTCGCCGTATCAGATCGCGGACGTCCTGTGCCGGCATGGGCGGACTCGCAACGGGACGCCATGGATCGCCCGTACCGTGCGTGACGTTCTGAAGAACCCGACCCTTGCCGCGCTCCGCAGTTTTCACGGTGAGACCATCCCCGGACTCTGGCCACCGATCATCGATCGGGGCGTGTGGGATGAGGCGCAGGAGCGGCTGTCCTACCGGTCGACGCAGCACACCAGCAGCGGGAGACATTTCTATCTCCTGCGCGGCCTGATCATGTGTGACCGGTGCGAACTGCGGATGGCCGGCACCAACAAGGGCGCCTACTACGTGTGCACTCGGGCGAGCTATTCCAGCGCAGACCCACGCCGGTGCGTGCGCCGCATCAATGCAAAGATCGTGGAAGATTTTGTTTCGGACGCGGCGGTCGGCAAACTGGAAAAACTTGACGTGACCGGCGAGGCCGCTACCGAGGCCGGGGTTCCTGTCGCACTACAGGAGAAGATCGACGGGCTCCGCGAGGAATTGGAGGAGTTGCGGGAGGGCTGGAAAAAGGGTGAGTTCTCCGCGCGGGAGTACCGGGAGGACCGGAAAGTCATCAACGATCGCATACAGGAGTTGCAGCAGCAGACCGCCACGCCACGCCCGGCGTTGGAGATTCTGGCCGGTCTGACCGGTCCGAACGCGCGTGCCGCGTGGGACCGGATGGCCGAGAACGGCGAGAAAGAGCGGATGAACGCGGTTCTGCGGTTTCTTTTCGGCGCCGTGATCATCGGCGAGTCGACCACGCCGGTGGGAAAGTTCGACTACAGCCGTATCCGTTTCGAGGAAAACCCGCTCTGAAGACTGCACCGTCCCGCGGGGCGGTGCCTATGGCGACCCCGGTACGACACGCCAACGCCACACCAGGGCCTGAACCGGTGTCGTACTCGATCTTCGCGGCTTCCCACGACAACCCAGGCGGCCCACCAAACCCGACGATCCACAGAAAGATCAACTCGGAATGTGAGTATGGTCACAGAGAACCGGGATGTACACGGAGAACTCGCCCCAGACGAAGAATTCACCAGTAGATAGGACCTAGGTCCTATCTACTCTGTGTTGCTACCCGACGGCCTTCCCCTGGTTCAGAGTTTTATTCCTGTCAGGGTTCCACGCGCCAGAAAGGAAAGGCCCCAGAATTGATCAAGAAGGCTGCACGCATCATCTTGACCCTGGGTATCTCCGTCCTAGCCACGGTCTTTCTCGGCGGGGGCATCATGGCCTCCCCCGCGTCGGCAGCGACCACCTCGGAGATCACTCAGCATTACAACGGAGAGCTCCTGCCCTGGGACAAGGAGACCTGGAACGGGGCGACGAGCTGCGCCGTGGTTTCGGAAACCGACGTCTACTGCTTCGACACCTTGGCCGAGCTGGATGCGTTCACACCCGACGCCGACACGGGAGGCGATGAGGCGGAGGCTTCAACAAGCGCTGTGTTGTACAGCTGTTCGGGCGTGACCCAACTGCGCGGCACCACACCCAACGGCGAGTTCCGTAACCTGCAGTTTCATGACTGGGGATACTGGCAGAACCTGAGCCAGTGGGTCTCCCTCCCGTTTAGCGTCCAAGTTTGGGACAACCACCCAAACGGCTGCAAGGCGTACTTCCGTTGGGCCGGTGGATCTTGTGAGTACATAGCTCCGAACACGGAGATCACGTTCCTTCCTCCTCAGTGGGCGGATCAGGTCTACGTGCAGAACCCGTCGTACGCTCCGGCGCCGGGCTGCTAGAACAGTGTGACCGTGCGTAACTGCTACATGTAGCAGGCTGATGGCACGGAGGGCGGGAGAGCTCGTGAACCGAGCGGTTACCCTGACAGCCGCGATCGGTTCTGCTTTCGCTGCCCTCCGTGCTGTCATCGTTGTCAGCCAAGGTGCGTCAACGGACGTCACGTGGTGGCGCCGACGGTGGGAACACGCCGGGTCGTGATGATCTCGACGTAGCTCTCGATGATCGAAGCATCGGGAAGATGTAGTCCGGGGGGCGGTGGCGTGGCGACCTGTTCGATGGTCAGGGGCGCACCGGTGTCGGAGAAGATCAGATACTCGATACCGAGACTGAGGCTGGACTTGTCGGAGACCACCAGGCCCACCGCACGGCCGGGCCGGCCGGCGCGGTCACGGGTCGGCCCGGCGTCGAAGACCGTGGGGATCTGCGCGAGGACCTCGTAGAGCGCGGCGTTCTGTGCCGGGCTCGTCAGGCCGGTACACAGGAACCTCAGGACCTCGCTCGTGACCCAGAGGTCGACGGGATAACCCTGCGCCAGGGCATAGGCCTTCAGCCTCGCTGAGATCTGCGCGGGGTCGGTGGGGGTCAGGGCCGGATCGTACTCGGGGGGCGGCGGTGGGCTGTCGGACCTGCCCTCGAACTGGTCGTCGTCGTCGGGGGTCGGACCGCCGATGTCCGCGCCGGCGCGGTCGATCTGCTGGATGTACCGTTCGCTGTGCACCGCCCCGTCGCTGTCACGCCACAGGTCCGCGATCGTCGTACGGGCGGTGGTCGTCGCCCTGTTCCGGGCGACGGCGATGTCGAGCCCGTAGCTCTGGGTGCGGACATAGATGACAGGACCACTCCCGGCCTGCGCACTCTCCCGCTGCCGGCGAGCCGCCTCCGACAACGCCGCCACCGCACTGCCGTGATCACCCGTGGTGGCGGTGAGCAGAGGTTCCGGCAGCAGCGGCAGGGCCGTGGCCTGGTCGTGGGTTCGTACGACCGTGAACCCCAGGAGCACACCCGCGAGCACCAGGACCGTGGCCGCCGCCGTCAGAACGCCCCGGCGACGCCGGACGACGACTCGACCACGTCTGTGCCCAGGCCGGGGGGACCGGGCGGACGGATCGGCGAGCAGAACGGCCAGCAGGCTCTCCCCTCGCCGCTGCTCGACGGCGCTGAGGGGGTCGTCCGCCACCGGGTTGGAGGCGCCCAGGAGCGCGCGCACCACGACGAGATCGTCGCTGTCGTCACTGTCGGACATCATGATCCTTCCTGGAAAGTGAGCGAGGATGGGGCTTCGGTGCCGGCCGGTGTCGAGGCGGCTTCCGCCAGGGCCGCTTCGAGACGGCGCCGGGCCCGGTGCAGACGCACCTTCGCCGCGGCGGCGGAGACCTCCAGAGCCACCGACAGGCCGTGCAGGTCCAGCCCCTCCCAGCCGGCGAGCTGCAGGATCTCCCGGTCATCCGGAGAAAGCCGCTCCAACGCCTGCCAGGCCAGGTCCCTGCGTACCGCCTCGTCGGCGATGTCCTCATCGGTCAGGGCGGTCGGGTCCGTGGCCAGCCCGGACCCGACCATCCGGGCTTCGAGCCGCAGCCGCCGGATCCCCGCGCGGCGCTGGTTACGTACGACATTGCCGGCGATGCCGTACAGCCACGCCCGGACCTCGTCCGGGGCGGCGGGGTGGCGCTGCCGATGCCGCCAGGCCGCGAGGAAGGTCTCCGACACGACGTCCCAGGCGGCCTCGTCATCACCGAGGCGTCGCTGCGCGAACCGCAGGACCGCTCCGTGATGTTCCCGGAACAGCGCCTCGAACGAGGGAACGGCCAGACTGGCAGGCACAGAGACAGTCCTTCCTCGGGGCGTCATCCTGTTCATGTCCGGCACCCCCCACCCGGTTACATCCCACCGAGATGTTGTCTGGATATTCGGGACCCCGGACGGCGCCCACCTCCGCAGTCACCGTCGCGACGAGGAAGGACTCGTCGTCAGCCGGCATGAGGCAGGAACGGGTTCTCCCCCACCGGGGGGCCACGAAGGCCGCCCGCACGGCGATGACCCGTCCGGTGGGGTGGCGCTGGCTCCGACCCTGCCGGCGCTCTTGCGGGGTGTCGCCGGGGTGGCGGACGCATCCGCGGATGGCCTACGGGGTCGTGTTCGGCGGGGCGGACCGGCCGGTGATCGCGATGACGGCCGAACGCACGGTCGAGGTTCTGGCCGTCATGGGGTTCACGCTGGACCGGCCGGGCGAAGATGACGAGCTGGGCGCGCCGCTGGTGATCGGCGGGCCGTAGCCGACACCAGCAGTACCGCAATGAGCAAGGGGCCCCCGACCGGCAGTGCCGGCCGGGAGCCCCTTGTCGTGTTCCAGCCGGTTACCGGTCGGGGGATGCGTTCATGTCGATGGTGAGGATGTCCGCGAGACGGGCTGCGTTCTCCGCGCTGATCGTCGTGTGGAAGCCCGCGATGGCGCGTGCCAGGTGGTAGGCCCGGTCGGTGCGACGGTCGACGTCACCGGAACTGTCGTCCGGCCTGGGGCCGGGCACGGTGGGCGGACCGGACGTGCCGGGTGGGGCGGTGGTCAGGCTGTCCGGCGGCCGCGGCCTGGGGGCTACGGACCGCCGGGCGGGGCGTGCGCGGGTAAGGGCGCCATCGGATGTGCTCGTGTCGTGTGGGTCGGATGCGGCGGTGGTGGGGTTGGTCTCGCGTGGCAGTCGAGCACGGGTCTTCTTCTTCCTCGGGCGGGGCGTGCGGGTCGGTGACGCGGTGGCGGGCTGTTCCGGCAAACACCCTCCAGACACGGAACGACCGGCCTACGGCCGGTCGCGGGAGTGAGGCAGGTAATCGGTGCCTCACTCTGTATAACGAACGAGAGGCCCAGGAAGATCCTCCAAATGAAGGTAAAAGGTGGCAAATGACAGGATTGGCGCCGACGGGGCGTGCGTAGCGGTAGCGGCCAGCACGGGTCTTCCCAGGCCTGTGCCGGCCGTTCCGGGCTTGGCCGGAGTTCCGCCGCTACCCGCTACTTGCGCGGATCGCGCAGGTCACGGACGCGCACGGGCCATCGGGGGCGTGCACGGTGCCGCTACCGGTAGCGACACCTGCGCTACCGGGAATCGGGATGCTGGGCACGCCGGACGGGCGCGGACTCCGTCCGCGTGTGCGCCCTCGGGTCCCGCCGCGGACCCCGTGACACCGACCGACCCAGCAGCGTTCCGAAGACCCAAAAACCGCCCGCTGGGACGATTTCGGGCCATCCGCGCACGGGCTCGCTAGACGCAAGAACCCAGGTCAGAGCACCGAAACGCCGCTAACGGTGCTGCTAGACCCAGCAGCACCGGCCGATAGGCCAAGCAGCACCGCAAGCCCGTCACAGCCTCCGCCCGCACACCGCGCTGCACCAGCCGCGACGGGCGCCGACACACGATCCCACCCGACCAAATCAGTCACTCAAAGTAACAAAAAAGTGTTGCGGCGACAGTGTGGTGTTAGCGCCGCGCCTGCTAACGTTAGCACCCCTGTATAGCGGCAAAAATCGCTTCTGACCTGCGCATTGGCGTGTTAGCGACCATCCGCGTCAAGGGCATGGAACCGGTGGAACGGGCAGTCTGCGCCCCTCCCACGCGAGAGACATGGTCCGCCGCGACCTATGGGGACAGTACACGGAAAGTGACGCCCCTCGCCGGGGTTCCTCGCGTCGCGCTGAAGATCGCCCCGCCACTGGAGCCCCACTTACCGAGCATCGGTCACCCACAGTGGCCGATGGGGTGCCTGTCACGGCTGCGAACAGGTGCTTACGCAAGCGACACAGCCGCTTGCGTAAGCACCCCCGTAAAGCGCCGAGAACCAGCCGCGACCAGCACATAAGCGGATAAGCAGGCAGAAGCCCAACCCGCGAAACACCCCCAGAACGGCTCTGCGGGCCCCTCCCAGGTCGCGAGACGCACACGCGCGGCACCCGCAACCGCCTGTTACACGGAGCCATGGTCGGGCGCCCGGCCGGGCCGCGCACAGCTACCCGGCCGGCCCCCGCCAGACAGCCCGCACCACCGAAGATCACCCGTGGTCAGGCGCGCACCGGGACAGGCCACGGTCGTCACGTGATGATCGTCGGACCGGCCGTCCCGGACACGGCAGCTCCGCACAGCTACGGCAGCGAGCGTCAGACAGTGCGGATGTCAAAGGTCCGGGCCGACGAGCACCGTCCGGGAACGGCAGGAGAAGTCCCGGTTCTTGCTTACGCGCAGCCTTGTTCGAGATCACGAAATCAGGTGATCTTGCTTTGGCGGTAGTGACGCACGCGACCAGGACAGCCACGATCTGTCTGTGTGACCCATGGACATCAACCACGCCCCCGACGGACCATCGAGGTATGCCGGATGCCGCTCCGTTCATCTCACGTCGTCAGACGCTCTCGCTCGCTGGCCTCGCGACGCTGGGGGGCGTGCTCGTGAGTCCCACCATGGCGGACGACATCGTCAGCATCGATCAGGAGCTGACCGACCTTCGGTCGACGTACGAACTCACGCCCCTTGCCGTCACGGTGCCCGCGCTGAAGGGGCTCCACGAACGCGCGCTGTTCCTTGGTCATCGTCGTGGGCATCCCGCCCACCGGTCCGCGCTGAACGCGGTCACCAGCCGCGTCGGTGCACTCCGGGCGGACGCGCTCTACAACGCCGGAGAGGTCAGCCTGTCGCGGAGGATCTCCGGCCACTCCGCAAGCCTCGGGAAGCTCAGCGGTGACCCGCACACCTACGCGAACGCCCGGCGGACTCAGGCCGCCATCGAGGTCTACGAAGGACGTCCCGCGTTCGCCATGGCCTACGCCAACCAGGCAGACGAGCACACCCCGGCCGGTGTCGCGTGCATGGCGTCGAAGGCCCGTGGCGCCGCACTCGCGGGTGTCGGCGCGGACGACGTCTACCGTCTCGCGGACGAAGCGCTCAACGCGGCCTACGGCCTGCCCAGACATGATCACGGAACACCAGGCGACGAAGACCCCCGGACCTGCTCACCCGCCGAGGTCGCCTACAGCGCCACTCTCGCGTCCGCCGTCGCCGGTGATCTGTTCCGGGCCGACGGGTACGCGGATCTCGCGCTCCCGCACCTGCCGGCCGGCTTCCGTTCCGTGATCCTGGCTCATCTCGCGGTTGCGTCGGTGCCGGTCGACCTTGACCGGGCGGTCGCCGAGGCACGCAAGTCCCTCGTCCTGTCGCCTACGCCGTTCCGGTCGTTGTCGGTACCGCTGGCGAACCTCGTCAAAGCGCTCCGCCCCTACCGGCACTCGGCGCCCGACGTGATGGTGCTGGCACAGGAGATCGACGCATGGCACGGGCCGACGGTGACCACGCCACACCCTGACGCGGACTTCGTCTGACCAGGATTTCCCACCTAATCAGTTGACTACAGAGAGTATCGCTTACGGCGGAAGGTTCGAACGAGACCCGCCGGACACGATGGCCACCGTCGCGGATCCGGCGGCGGGTCGACGGCGCGCCTGTCCCGCGCCACCCACCCACGCGGGTTAGAGAGCGACCCACCGCGCGAAGTGCCGCGCACCACCTGACCAGCGCTTGCATGCGCAAGCGGAAAGGCAAGCGCTGGTCACGGGGTTCCGCCTCCCGACCATGCTGCCCGATGCAAGCAGGCTGCAAGCGCAGGTCAGGGCGTAGTGCATGAAAACCGGTTGACCGGGCTCGGCCCCCCGGCAAAATAACAAACAATCAACCCGGCGAAGCAGGCAAAACCGGATTGTTTGTGGAGCTGAGGGGATTCGAACCCCTGACCCTCACACTGCCAGTGTGATGCGCTACCAGACTGCGCCACAGCCCCATATTAAGTTCAGCTGCCCGTACTCTACCGGACGAACTCTGATCCTGCTGTTCAGCCGCTTGTCGGCCGCGTCTGCAAGTGTACAGGTTCCGTGTCAGCTGTTGTCGGCCCGTCCTGCGTCGGCAACAGGTTCTCCGACAGCGGGTTCGAGAGTGGGCGCCCTGTTCCGACGCTGTGCCCCGGCCCGACGTTGTCGACCTTATCAGGCGCCGGGACGGCCGTGGCGAGGGGGCCGCTGTTGTGCTCCGCGAGCCGGAAGCCGCCGTGCTCCCGCCGGAGCACGGACCACCGGCAGTTGCGCAGCGGTCCGAACACCCACCAGTTCTCCGGGGAGACGCCGAGCACCCGCCCGATGAGCGCCCGCGCGGTGCCGCCGTGCAGCACGAAGACGATCAGGCCGGCGGGATCGGCCGGTCTGCCCTCGCCCAGGATCTCCCCCAGGAGCGCGTACGCCCGTTCCGCGACCTCCTCGTAGGTCTCACCGCCGCCGCGGCGGATGTCCTCACCGCGGCGCCAGGCAGCGTCCTCGGCGGGGAACCGCACCGCCGCCTCGGCCCCGGTCAGGCCGGACCACGCACCGAGGTCGATCTCACGTAGGCGGGGGTCGGTCCGTACGGGCAGCCCGATCCGGGCGGCGGTCTGCTGACAGCGCAGCAGATCCGAGGAGACCACGAGCTCGGGGCGCAGCGCCCTGATCACCGGCCCGACCGCGTCGGCCTGCCGGGCGCCGGTCTCGTCCAGGGGCACGTCCGCCTGCCCCTGGAAGCGGCCGGCCTCGTTCCAGGACGTCTGGCCGTGGCGCCAGAGGAGCAGCCTCACCGGGTTTCTGCCGCACCGACACCCACAGCCGCGTCGGCGTCGGTGAAGGGGATGACCGGGCAGTCCTTCCAGAGCCGCTCGAGGCTGTAGTAGGTGCGCTCCTCGGCGCGCTGCACGTGCACGACGATGTCGGCGAAGTCGAGGAGGACCCAGCGGCCGTCGCGTTCGCCCTCGCGGCGCAGGGGCTTCGCGCCCAGGACCCGCAGTTTCTCCTCGACCTCGTCGACGATGCCCTTCACCTGGCGCTCGTTCTCGGCCGACGCGATGACGAAGCAGTCGGTGATCGTGAGCCGCTCGCTGACGTCGAGGACGAGGATGTCCTGGCCGATCTTGTCTGCGGCGGCCTGGGCGGCGGCGAGGGCGAGCTCGGTGGCTCGCGGCGAAGCGGTCACGCTCGTGGGTCTCCAGAAGGTTCGGGGCCACGCGCCCGGCGGCTGCCCCGCCGCGTGCCGGTGCCGCTGTCGGTGCCGGCACCACACGCTCGGGGCATCCCGCAGGACGCGCCGGCCACCCGCGGATCGGGCGGCCACATCCAGCGTGACACACCGACGCGCGGATCGGCGACCATGTTCTCCGGCATCGGGTCGAATGTTCTCCCGCGCCGGACCCGCCGGGGCAGCGCCGCCCGGGCTATCCGGGCCCGCCCGGCTCCCGCGGGACGGGCGGGAGCGGGTCGTACAGCCCCCGTTTCACGATGTAGCGGACGACGCCGTCCGGGGTCAGGTACCAGATGGGCGCGGCCCTGGCGACCCGCAGGCGGATGTCGGACGAGGAGATCGCCAAGGCGGGCACCTCGAGCAGGCTGACCGCCTCGTCGGGCAGGCTGGCGTGGCGGCGCAGGTGATAGCCCGGACGGGTCACGCCGATGAAGTGGGCCAGACCGAAGAGCTCGGTGTGGTCCCGCCAGGTGAAGATCTGCGCGAGCGCGTCGGCGCCGGTGATGAAGAACAGCTCGTCGGCGGGCCGCAGCCGGCGCAGGTGCCGCAGCGTGTCGATGGTGTAGGTCGGGCCGCTGCGTTCGATGTCGATGCGGCTGACGGTGAACCGGGGGTTCTCGGCCGTGGCGAGGAAGGTCATCAGATAGCGGTCCTCGGCGGCGGAGACCTCGCGGTCGGCCTTCTGCCACGGTCGCCCGCTGGGCACGAAGACGACCTCGTCCAGCTCGAACAGCGCCGCGACCTCGCTGGCCGCGACCAGGTGCCCGTTGTGGACGGGATCGAACGTCCCACCCATCACGCCCAGTCGCACGTGGGGACCCTAACCCCCCGCAAAGGCCTCGCGCCCCCGTCACGGCACCGCCCGCGGGATGTCCTTCGTCACGCGGGCGGTGCCGTGACGGGAGCGGGGACGACCCGGCCGGACTGTCGCCGGGCGACACTAGGCTGGCCGGGAGCCGGACGACACCACGGACGACACCACGGACGGCATCCCGGGACACGCCGTGGGACGACATCCAGGGGGATCAGCCCATGCCGACCAGCCCGCGCGCAGGGCAGCCCGCCACTCCCGACGAGCTCGTGGATGTGGGCGCGCTGCTCGACGCCTACCAGGACGTTCATCCCGACCCGGCCGACCCGGCGCAGCTGGTCGCGTTCGGGACGTCCGGCCACCGCGGCAGCGCGCTGCGCGCCTCCTTCAACGAGGACCACATCCTGGCCACCACCCAGGCGATCTGCGAGTACCGGGCGGCCGCCGGCACGACCGGCCCCCTGTTCATCGGGATGGACACCCACGCCCTGTCGGCGCCCGCCCTGGCGAGCGCGCTCGAGGTGCTGGTCGCGAACGGGGTGGACGTCCGGGTCGCTCCCGCCGGTGAGGCGACGCCCACCCCGGTGATCTCGCACGCCATCCTCGGCCACAACGGCCGCGGCACGGGGGCGGGCGCGATCCCGTCGGCGGCCCCGGCGGCGGTGGCCGGCGGGGCCGCCGACGGGATCGTCGTGACGCCGTCGCACAACCCGCCGGCCGACGGTGGCTTCAAGTACAACCCACCGCATGGCGGCCCGGCGGACACCGCCGCCACGACGGCGATCCAGAACCGGGCGAACGACCTGCTCCGGGCGGGCCTCGCCGGCGTCTCCCGCGTCTCCTACCACCAGGCACTGACGGCGGCGACCGTGCACGACTTCGTCGGCGCCTACGTGGCGGACCTGCCGAACGTCGTCGATCTCGACGCGATCCGCGCGGCAGGCGTCCGGATCGGCGTCGACCCACTCGGCGGCGCGAGCGTCCGCTACTGGCAGGAGATCGCCGAGCGGCACAAGCTCGACATCGAGGTGGTCAACCCCGTGGTCGACCCGGCGTTCGGGTTCATGACCCTGGACTGGGACGGCCGGATCCGGATGGACCCGTCCTCGCCGTACGCGATGGCATCGCTGCTGCGGCTGGCGGCCTCGTTCGACGTCGCGCTGGCGAACGACGCCGACGCCGACCGGCACGGCGTCGTCACCCCGGGCGCCGGGCTGCTCAACCCGAACCACTTCCTCGCCGCCGCGATCTCCTATCTGTTCACGCACCGCCCGGGCTGGCCCGCAGGCGCCGCCATCGGCAAGACGCTGGTCAGTTCGGCGATGATCGACCGCGTCGCCGCCGGCGGCGGGCGCCGGCTGCACGAGGTGCCCGTCGGTTTCAAGTGGTTCGTCGACGGGCTGCTCGACGGCTCCCTCGGCTTCGGCGGCGAGGAGAGCGCGGGCGCCTCGTTCCTGCGCCGTGACGGCGGTGTCTGGACCACCGACAAGGACGGCATCATCGCCTGCCTGCTCGCCGCCGAGATGACGGCGACCACCGGGCGCGATCCCGGTCAGCTCTACGCGGCGCTGACCGAACGCCACGGCTCCCCCGCCTACCGCCGGGTGGACGCCGCGGCGACACCGGCGCAGAAGAAGGTTCTCGCCGCGCTGACCCCGGCGGCGCTCGGCGCCACCGCGCTCGCCGGAAGCCCGGTCACGGCGGCGATGACGACCGCGCCGGGCAACGGCGCACCGATCGGGGGCGTCAAGGTGGCGACGGCGGACGCCTGGTTCGCCGCCCGCCCGTCCGGCACCGAGGACGTCTACAAGATCTACGCCGAAAGCTTCCTCGGCGCCGGCCATCTCACCGAGGTGCTCGGCGAGGCCCAGACGATCGTCGACGCCGCGCTGGCCCGCGGGTAGCCGGGCTCACGCGGCGGGGTCACTGGGTCGGACCGTCGGCTCCGGACCGCCCGACGGAGCCGACGGAGCCCCCGATCCGGTCTCCCCCGGGTCGACGGCCGGCGCCGCGGGGCGGCGTAGCCGGCGGGTCAGGCGGACCGCCGCGTAGGCGACACCGGCGAGCAGGCCGACGAGCACCAGCGGACCGATCAACGCGATGATCACTTCGATACCGCGGACGAACCGGTCCCAGGAGCGGCTGGCGGCATCGCCCAGCCCGGACGACTCGTCGTCGTCGGGAGCGGGGCTGGAGCCGGCGTCGGCCTCCGTGATCCGCACGCTGAGCGTCGCCAGATCGCTGGCGTCGGCGAGCACCATCCGCTGGCCCTCGATCTGCTCGATCTGGATCTGCACCCCGTCGATCGCCTGCTGGACGGAGAGGGTCTCCCCCACCGTCGTCGCCTTGGCGAGCAGCCCCAGGTAGGCGGCGCGGGACGCCTCCAGCGCACGCTTGCGGGCCTCGAGGTCGACGTACTCACCCGTGACATCCCGCGAGGATGTCGTGGCGGACGAGATCTCACCCAGCTCACCCAGCCCGGAACGGAGCCGCTCGAACGAGGCGGTCGGCACGCGGAGGGCAACGGTGGCGTACTGGTAGTCGTCATCGGTCGTGGACGAGGTGCCGCTGACCTCGCTCGACTCGACGTAGCCGTCGAGCCCGGTGACCGTCGCCGAAAGCCCCTGGACGGTTCGGTCCACCTGCCCGACCGGCACGAGCAGGGTAGTCGTGCCGTTGCGGACGATGCGTGGCTCGGCGCCCGCCGGCCGGGCCGGCTCACCGCCGGTGCCTCCCGGCTGCCCCGGAACGGTCGAGCTCCGCGCGGGGGCGTCACGGGCCACACCCGGGCTGGGCGCCGCCGCTCCCACGCCGGACGACAGGTCGGAATCCGTCTCCCGCAGGCCTCTCCCCTGGGACGGGCCCGTGCCGGATGGGCCGGCCGAGTCCGCCTGGACCTCGATCGGAGCGGACTCGGCCGCCCCGAAGGACGATGTACCGATCGACCCGTCGTCCAGCTCGTCGGCGACGGCGCCGAGAGCCACCCCGCCGAGCAACACCCCGGTCAGGATGAGGGCACCGACGATGATCCGCCGCCGGCGGCGCACCGCCGGCGGCGACACCGGATCCGCCTCTCCCGCCCCGCCCGTTTCGATCGACCCGCCGGCCCGGTCCTCGTCACCGCCGGCCCGGTCCTCGTCACCGGCGGGCCGGTCCCGGGCGGCCTCGGCGCCGGCGCGCGGGGGGGCGGCGTCCGGGTGATCCGGCGTGGTCCTCCCGGGGGAGGTCGGTTCCCCGGTATCCCGGGTCGCCCCGGGGGTCGTCGTACTGGTCGCCATGCGGCACCCCTGTCGTCCGACCACCCTGGTGAACCCCGCGGACGTCCCGCCGGGCCACTGGTGGATGACACGGCGGACGCACCGCGCGTCAGCCGTCGAGGGGTTGGACGCAGCCACCGGGCAAACGGTTCACTGCGGAACAGAGCGGATTTCTCAGGTGGGCAGCAGCCGCTCGATGAAGTGCTGGAGCTGCTCGACGTTGCGGCACTCGACCATCTCGTCGACGAAGTCGGCGTAGGCACCGGTGGCCGAGTCGCCGGAGCCCCAGTAGCTGCGTGGTTCCGGGTTCAGCCAGTAGGAGTGCCGGGCCTGCGCGCACAGCCGGCGGAACACCGCGGCCGAGGTCGCCCGGTAGTTGTTCCGGGCGTCGCCGAGGATGAGCAGGGACGTCCGCGGGCCGACGGCGTCGGGGTACTTCTCGGCGAAGACGTCGATGGCGTGGCCATAGTCGCTGTGGCCGTCGAACCAGACCAGGTCGGCCTCGGTGGCGATGCGGGCCATCATGTCGCCCAGGTCGAGGCCGCGCAGGAAGCGGGTGACCTCGTCGGTCGTGTCGATGAAGGCGAAGGCACGGACCTTGGAGAACTGTTCGCGCAGCGCATGGGTGAGCATGAGGGTGAAGTGGGCGAAGGAGGACACCGATCCGGACACGTCGCACAGCACGACGAGTTCGGGCTTGTGCGGCTTGTGCGGCCGGTGCTTCGTCTCCATCGGGACGCCGCCGGTGGCCAGCGAGGCCCGCACCGTGCGGCGGAAATCGAGCCGCCCGGACCGGCCGAGCCGGCGCCGCGCGGTCAGCCTGGTCGCCAGCCGGCGGGCGAGCGGGTAGACCTGGCGACGCAGCTCGACGAGATCACGCTGGGAGGCGCGGAGGAAGTCGACCTGGTCCGCGAGCGGCTTCACCGCGGACTTCTCGACGGCCTCGATCCCGCGCTCCTCCGCCATCCGGCGGCGCACCTCGGAGGACACCATGTCCTCGAAGGCCTTGATCCGGTCGGCGATCGTCTGGCGGGCGATCCGCTCGCCGAGGCCACCGCGCTCGTCCTCGCCGAGCATGGCCGCGAGCAGGTCGGCGATGAGCGTCTCCGGGGACATCGCGCGCAGCACCCGGTAGATGAAGTAACTGCGCTGCCCCGGGCCGTTCTGGGCGGCGCCGAAGGCGCTGACCGACCGGCGGGCCAGGTCACGGAGCCTGTCGTCGTCACCGTCGAGCAGGGCGTCGCGGAGCATGTCCCGCATCGCCCGGCGCAGCTCCTCCAGCTCCTGCGGCGTCAGCTCGGGTGCGTCCCCGGCCTGCCCGTCGGACGCGAGCGCCGGCCCGGCGGGACCGTCCGCGTCCGCCAGCGCGACGCCGTCACCGATCCGCGGCGGGAAGTAGAGGTCGAACAGCGAGTCGAACGCGTTCCGGTACAACGGCCGCTTGCACATGGTGGCGGCGAAGGCGGACCGGACAGCGTTCCGGTCGGCCCACCCGACGGCGCCGACCGCGCGGACGGCGTCCACCGTCTCGGCGCTGCTCACCGGGACGTTCGCCCGGCGCAGCGCGGCCGTGAACGCCACAGTGCGGTCAAGCAGGTTCATCGGGACCTCCGGTTCTGGGCCCGGCGGGGCCTGCCGTCCGCCGTCAGTTGGCGCCGAGCTTGAGCTGGCTGATCGCGCGTGCCTGGTCACTGGCGTGCTTGAGGACCACGCCGAGAGTCGAGGTGACGGCCGCGTCGTCCATCGTGTCGAAGCCCAGTGCGAGGACCGTCTGGCCCCAGTCGATGGTCTCGGCGATCGACGGCGCCTTCTTCAGCTCCATCGCCCGCAGTGCCCGGACGATCCGTACCAGCGACTCCGCCATCTTCTCGGGGAGCTCCGGCACCCGGGACAGGACGATCTCCTTCTCCCGGGCCGCGGAGGGGTAGTCGAGATTGAGATAGAGGCAGCGGCGCTTGAGAGCCTCCGACAGCTCCCGGGTGGCGTTCGAGGTGAGGATGACGAACGGGCGGCGGGTCGCCTTCACCGTGCCCAGCTCGGGAATCGTCACCTGGAAGTCCGACAGCACCTCCAGGAGCAGGCCCTCGACCTCGACGTCGGCCTTGTCGGTCTCGTCGATGAGCAGGACGGTCGGCTCGTCACGCCGGATCGCGGTGAGCAGCGGCCGGGAGAGGAGGAACTCCTCGCTGAAGATGTCGTCGTGGGTCTGCTGCCAGGTGCCCGCGCCCGCCGGCGCGCCACCGGCCACGCCCTCGGGACCGGGGGCTGCCTCGGGAGCCGCGCCGGCGGCCTGGATCCGCAGCAGCTGCTTCTTGTAGTTCCACTCGTAGAGGGCGCGGGCCTCGTCCAGGCCCTCGTAGCACTGCAGCCGGATCAGCTCGGCCCCGACCGCGCTGGTCAGCGCCTTGGCGAGTTCGGTCTTGCCGACACCGGCCGGCCCCTCGACCAGCAGCGGCTTACCGAGCCGGTCCGCGAGGAAGACCGTGGTGGCGATCGCCTCGTCGGCGAGATAACCCGTCTCCCGGAGCCGCTCCCGCACATCCGCGACATCAGCGAACGCGTATCCCTGCGACGACATGGCCACCTTCCGATCCGGTGCCTGGTAGTACCCCACCGTCCATAGTGCCAGTGGTTGGCAGCACATGACGGATTGACGAGGAACGAGGGCCTTGCGGAATGCTCCGCACCGCACCCACGGGCCACTTTTGCGCCAGCGCCACCAGCATTGTCACCAGCGGAAACAGCCAGGTCACCGGCCGTCGCGCAATCCGCGAGGTACCAGGCTCGGTTCTACACCAGATGACCGTCCCCGATACCGAGCCAGGTCGTCGACGTCAGCTCGGCAAGCCCCATCGGCCCACGGGCGTGCAGCTTCTGGGTGGAAATCCCGATCTCGGCGCCCATCCCGAAACGCTCGCCGTCGGTGAACCGCGTCGAGGCGTTCACCATCACCGCGGCGCTGTCGCAGGACGCGGTGAACCGGCGGCTCGCCGCCAGCGAACGGGTGATGATCGCCTCGGTGTGGCCGCTGCTCCAGCGCCGGATGTGCTCGACCGCCTCATCCAGGGAGCTGACGACCCCGACCGCCATGTCCAGCGACAGGTACTCGGTGGCCCAGTCCTCGTCGGTGACCGGCACCGCCGACGGGTCGACGGCCCGCACGGTCTCGTCGCCGTGGATGGTCACGCCCGCGTCCCGCAGCGCTGCGAGCACCCGGGGCAGGAACTCCTCAGCGACACCCGCGTGGACGAGCAGCGTCTCCGCGGAGTTGCAGACCGAGACCTTCTGGGTCTTCGCGTTCACCGTGACGGCCAGCGCGATGTCCAGGTCGGCGTCGGCGTCCACGTACACATGGCAGTTGCCCACCCCGGTCTCGATCACCGGCACCGTCGACTCCTCGACGACCGTGCGGATCAGGCCGGCGCCGCCGCGCGGGATGAGCACGTCGACCAGCCCGCGCAGCCGCATGAGGTGCTTCACCGACTCGTGGTCGGCCCCCGGCACCAGCTGCACGGCATCCGCCGGCAGCCCGGCCGCCTCGGCGGCCTCCCGCAGCACGTCGACCAGCACCCGGTTGGAGTGCAGCGCGGAGGCGCTGCCACGCAGCAGCACCGCGTTCCCGCTCTTCAGGCACAGACCCGCCGCGTCCACCGTGACATTGGGCCGCGCCTCGTAGATGATCCCGACGACGCCCAGCGGCACCCGCACCTGGCGCAGCTCCAGCCCGTTGGCCAGAACCCGGCCGCGGACGACCTCGCCGACCGGGTCCTCGAGCGCCGCCACCTGGCGCAGCCCACCGGCCATCGCCTCGATCCGGACCGGGGTCAGCGTCAGCCGGTCGACCAGTGCGTCGGACATTCCGCCCGTCCGGGCCGCGGCGGTGTCGACCGCGTTCGCGGCGAGGATGTCGGCCGCCCGGTCGAGGAGCGCCGTGGCCATGCCGAGCAGGGCGGTGTCCTTCGCCGCCCGCGGCAGCGGCGCGAGCACACCGGCGGCCCGCCGGGCTCGCACCGCGCTGGCTCGGACGTCCTCCGCCGACGTGTTCATGACCGCAATCCCTCCGACTGTCCGCGACCTCCGGCGCGGGCCCCGGGCCGGCGTCGCCGGCGCGGTCGCGCCGCGCACGACCTTCTCGAGGCTACCGGCGTCCGGTACCCGCGGGCCCGCGACCGGAGCAACTCGCCCCGTTCAGCGGCGGGTGAGCAGCAGGACGAGGTCGTCCCGATGGACGATCTCACGCTCGTAGAACGGGCCGCGCTCGGCCGCCAGGTCCATCGTCGACCGGCCGAGCATGCCCGGAAGCTCGGCCGAGTCGAACTCGACCAGGCCACGGGCCACCGGACGGCCTCGTGGGTCGACCAGGTCGACCGGGTCGCCAGCGGAGAACTCCCCCTCTATCCGGGTCACGCCGGCGGGCAACAGGGAGGCACGGCGGTCGACGACAGCGGTGACCGCGCCGTCGTCCAGGTACAGCCGCCCCTCGGGGGCGGTCGCGTAGGCGAGCCACAGCAGGCGGGACGCCCGCCGCGGACCGGTCGGGTGGAACACCGTCCCGACCTCGTCACCGGCCAGCGCTGCCGCCGCGAGCGACGCCGAGGTCACGACGGTGGGGACGCCACCCGCCGCCGCGATCCGCGCCGCGTCGATCTTCGTCGCCATGCCGCCGACGCCGACACCGGCCGCACCGGTGCCGCGGGCGGTGAGCCCGTCGAGGTCGGCGTCCGACCGGACGTCCCGCAGCATCCGGGCCGGGCCGAGACGCGGGTTCGACTCGTAGACACCGTCGACGTCCGAGAGCAGCACGAGCAGGTCCGCGGACACCAGATGAGCCACGATCGCGGCGAGCCGGTCGTTGTCACCGAACCGGATCTCCTGGGTGGCGACCGCGTCGTTCTCGTTCACGACCGGCACCACGCCCAGGACCAGCAGCCGCTCCAACGTCGTGCGTGCGTTGCGGTAGTGGGTCCGGCGGACCACATCGGTCTCGGTCAGCAGGACCTGGCCGACGCGGTGCCCGGCCCGGCCGAACGCCTCGGCGTAGCGGTGGACGAGCTCGCTCTGCCCGACGCTGGCCGCGGCCTGCAGAGTGGCCAGGTCGCGGGGCCGCCGGGCCAGGCCGAGCGGGGCGAGCCCGGCGGCGATCGCCCCGGACGACACCAGCACCAGCCCACCCGCCCGGCTCACCACCGCGGCGACGAGGGCCTCGACCCGCGCGGTGTCCAGCCCGCCGGCGGCGCTGGTCAGCGAGGAGGAACCGACCTTGACGACGACGCGGGTCGCCTCGGTGACGAAGGACCGTGCCACGAGCTACCCACGCTCACCCGGGCTGCCACCGGTGGCGTCGCCGCCAGCAGCGGGCTCGTCGTGACCGCCGAACTCGTCGAAGCCGCCCACACCGTCGCGGCGTGCCGCCCGTTCCGCCCTGGTCGGTCGCCTGGACGTCCGGAACCGCTGGTCGGTGCCCCGCGGGCCCATCGGGACGTCCGCCACGGCCCCGGCCCGAACACCGGACCGACCGGCTCCCGGCACCCCACCGGACCCGCCGACGGTCGCGACCGTCGGCAGAGGCACCGGACGGACCACGCCGTAGCCGTCCCCGTCGGCTCCGTTGCCGTCCAAACCGTTCCCGTTCCCGCTGCCGTGGGCGGCTTCGAGGATCAGGGCGTCACGGCCTGACAGGGTCGGCTCCCAGTCGAAGGTCACGTCGCCGATGGTGACCTCCACCCCGGGGACGGCTCCCTGGCGTGCCAGCTCCTTCTCCACCCCGAGCCGGGCGAGCCGGTCTGCCAGGTAGCCGATCGCCTCCTCGTTGGCGAAGTCGGTCTGGCGCACCCACCGCAGCGGCTTCGGCCCGCCGACGACGAACCCCTCGCCCTCCGGCCGCACCGTGAAGTCGGGTTCGTTGACCGCCCGCGGGCGCAGGACCACCCGCGGGACGCTCCGGCTCGGTGCCGCGGCCCGTAGGTTCGCGACCAGCTCGGCGAGGGCGAGCGAGAGGGCGCGCACCCCCTGGTGGCTGGCCGTGCTCACCGCGTGGACGGCCAGCCCGCGGGCCAGCAGGTCCGCGGTGACCAGCTCGGCGAGCTCGGCGGCGTCCGGAACGTCGACCTTGTTCAGCACGACGAGGCGGGGCCGGTCGGACAGGTCGGTCGTGTAGGCCGCCAGCTCCGCCTCGATCACGTCGAGGTCGGTCAGCGGGTCACGGCCCGGTTCGAGCGTGGCGCAGTCCAGCACGTGCACGATCAGCGAGCAGCGCTCGATGTGCCGCAGGAACTCCAGGCCCAGCCCACGCCCCTGGCTCGCACCCGGGATCAGCCCCGGCACATCCGCCACCGTGTAGGGCGGATGATCGCCGGCCCGGACGACCCCCAGGTTCGGCACCAGCGTCGTGAACGGGTAGTCGGCGATCTTGGGGCGGGCGGCGCTGAGCACCGAGACCAGCGACGACTTCCCCGCGCTGGGGAAGCCGACGAGGGCGACGTCGGCGACGCTCTTCAGCTCCAGGACGGCGTCCAGCTGCTCCCCCGGCTCGCCGAGCTCGGCGAAGCCGGGCGCCTTGCGGCGGGTGGAGGCCAGTGACGCGTTGCCGCGACCGCCACGGCCGCCGTGCGCGAGGACGTAGGTACTGCCCGGACCGATCAGATCGACGATCTCCTCGCCGTCCGACGAGATCACGACCGTCCCGTCCGGGACGGCGAGGACCAGGTCGTCGCCGTCGGCGCCGTGCCGGTTGGAGCCCTGGCCAGGCCGGCCGCTGCCGGCCTTCTGATGGGGGTGGAAGTGGAAGTCGAGCAGGGTCGTGACCCCGTTGTCGACGCGCAGCAGCACATCGCCGCCGCGCCCGCCGTTGCCGCCGTCCGGGCCGCCGAGGGGCTTGAACTTCTCCCGGTGGATCGAGCAGCAGCCGTGGCCGCCATCGCCTGCAGCGGCGTGCAGAACCACCCTGTCGACGAACGTCGCCATGGTCGGCCACCTCTATCCTGCTCGTGTCGTGCCGCGCCTACCTGGCACGCACCTGCCCGGGCCCAGCCCAGCTCCCTGGCCCGCCGCCGCGGTCCGCGGCCGACGGCAGGGGACACACGAGAGCGCCGCGCATGCCACCGGCCGGGGTTCGGCGGTGGCTCACGCGGCGCCCAGTGAACGAACTACCAACTACATCCGACTACCAGGCGGACCAGCGGCCCGCTCTGGCGCCTGACGGCAAGCGTCAGGCGCTGACCGCGACCTTCTCCTCGGCCTGCCCGTTCTGCACCGCGACGATGTTCACGACGCGGCGACCCCGCTTGCGGCCGAACTCGACGTGGCCGGGAGCCAGGGCGAACAGAGTGTCGTCGCCGCCACGGCCGACCAGGTCGCCCGGGTGGAAGTGGGTGCCGCGCTGGCGGACGATGATCTCGCCGGCCTTGACGAGCTGGCCGCCGAACCGCTTGACGCCGAGCCGCTGCGCGTTCGAGTCACGCCCGTTACGCGAGGAACTCGCGCCCTTCTTATGCGCCATGTCGTCAGGCCTTCCCCGTCTCGATCCCGGTCACCTTGAGGCGCGTGAACTTCTGGCGATGCCCCTGGCGCTTGTGGTAGCCGGTCTTGTTCTTGAACTTGTGGATCCGGATCTTCGGACCCTTGACGACCCCGACGACCTCGGCGGTGACCTCGACGGACGCAAGTGCGTCAGCGTCGTGCGTGACCGACTCACCGTCGACCAGGAGCACCGCCGGAAGGTTCACGGCCGCGCCCGGCTCTCCGGAGAGGAGCTCGACGTCGACGACATCGCCGACGGCGACCCTGTGCTGCTTGCCGCCGCTGGCAACGACCGCGTACACCAGATCTCCCTGCTGTTGGATCTTGCATGGGCCGCGCTGGCGGCCCTTCACGTCTGCCCACGTGGTTGACGCCCGCGCCGGCCATCCGATGGAGAACCATCCTGATGGCACCGCGCCGCACCTCTGCAAGCAGCCTCCGAAAGAAGTCTGGTTGCGGAGAAGCCTGCTCGCGGCATCGAGGCCTGGTTACGGCATCGAGCGCGCGCCTGTCCCGTGTCCGTCCCACCTTACAGGTCATCTGCGCAAGCGTGAAAAAGGCCTGCCGCCAGCAACCGGTCCGCTCTCCCGCCACGGCTCTCACACCGGATATGACCAGCAGGTCCCAAGCAGTCCCGACAGTTCTCAACCAGTCGACGACCGGAGGACACAGATAGAACCACCGGGATGGGGACACGGGCGATAGGCAGACACCGACAGGGTCATCCTGGCTATGACCCGGACGGGCCATGGTCGGACGCGACGCGCCCGGCAAGCATGTGGGGTCCTCCTCGACCCGGCGGGATGTCGGCGCAGGTGGGGCCGCACCACCCGAGCGGTGGCCGTGGCCAACCAGACGGCGCGTAAGGGGACGATCCGGTGAACTGGCAGTACGTGACCTGGGCGGCCGGTGCGGCCACCGTCGCCGCCCTGATGGTCGTCTGTCGCCCGCTGGTCGCGACCGCCGCGGGCCACACATCCGCCGCGGTCGGCCATGGTGCGTCCGCGCCAGGCCGTCAGGCACGTCTCCCGGCGCCGTCGGCGATCAGGGTTCTCGGGGTGCTGGTCGTTCTCGTCGCCCTGGTCACCGCCGAGCTGACCTTCGACGATCTGATCAGTCCCCCTGCCTGGGCACGGGCCGGCTGGGCGCTCCTGACCGCCGCCGCGGCGATCTGGCTGGCCGCGCACGGCCGCGAGCTGACCAGGGCGACCGCCGCCGACGTCGTCGCCGCGCCGACGGGAACCGCGCCGGGCCCGCCATCACAGCCGGCCTCCGGGCGGATGGCCGATCCGCTCTCCGAACAGGATGATCTGGTGCAGACGCTGGTGGTCGCGTCCTACGCGCTGCAGATGGGCGACGAGCCCCGCGCACGCCAGGCACTGGACGGCGCGCTGCGGCGTTCCCGCGCCACTCTCGACGAGCTGATGCGCCAGCGCGGCGGCCACGGGTTCGTCCGGGCGGCCCCGGCAGCTCCCTCGTCCTCGTCGGTCAGCAGGAAGGTTTCCGGCCTGTCGTCCTGACGGGTCCGCGGTCTGTCCCCTGGGCGCGGCGGCCCGTCCGCTCGGGTGCGCAGGACCGGCGGTCACCGGCTGCGCACCCGAGCGCCTGGTCAGGGCCTCAGCTCCCGGCCACGTCTGACGGCTGGAGCGTCTCGGTCGGCTTTGACACCGGTCGGGATGCCCGCCGACGGCGAGTCCGTGCCGGCTTCTCGGTGACGGCGGCCGGGCCCGCCCCGTTCGTCCCCGCGTGCAGGACACTGTCCGGGTCGTCGGTGTTCGCGAAGACCGCGTTCTCCGTGCTGTCCGACGCGGGAGGCTTCGACGCGGGAAGCGCTGCCGACTGGCCGGCCGCGACGAGTTCCCGGGCGGCGGTCGCCACCGGGTCGCTCAGGCTGCCAGCCGGGCGTGCCGGCTCCTGCCGGGCCGCCTCGATGCCCCGCACACCGCGGACACCGGAGATGGCCGCGACCGCTTCGCCACCCGCACCAGGAGTGACACCGCCGGCGGCACCGGCGGCGGGCTCCCCGTCCGGTGACGCCGCCTGCACGTCGCCATCCACGGCCGCCTCCGGCACCGACGCCGCGGCGACCAGGGGCGGGCCGGCGCTCTTCGCCGCCTGCCGAGCCCTGCGCCCGGTGGGGCCGGCCTGCTGGGCTGGCGGCGCGGGGGGCGGCGGCGCGCTCACGTGCGCCCCGTCCAGATGGATCGTCACCCCGCGGCCGTTGCAGTGTGCGCACGGCTCGCTGTAGGCCTCGAGCAGCCCCTGCCCGACCCGCTTACGGGTCATCTGGACCAGGCCGAGACTGGTGACCTCGGCGACCTGGTGCCGGGTCCGGTCCCGGCCGAGGCATTCGGTGAGCCGGCGCAGGACCAGCTCGCGGTTGCTCTCCAGCACCATGTCGATGAAGTCGATGACGATGATGCCGCCGATGTCGCGCAGCCGGAGCTGGCGGACGATCTCCTCCGCCGCCTCCAGGTTGTTCTTGGTGACTGTCTCCTCGAGGTTGCCGCCCTTGCCGGTGAACTTGCCGGTGTTGACGTCGATGACAGTCATCGCCTCGGTGCGGTCGATCACCAGCGAGCCGCCCGACGGCAACCAGACCTTGCGGTCGAGCGCCTTCGCGAGCTGCTCGTCCACCCGGTACTCGGCGAAGACGTCCCCGGTGCCGACGTAGCGGCGAACCCGGTCCCGCAGGTCGGGAGCCACCGTGTCGACGTATCCCTCGACGGTCGCGGCCTCGCCCGCGCCCTGGACCACGAGCTCGGTGAAGTCCTCGTTGAAGATGTCCCGGATGACCCGGACGACCAGGTCGGGCTCGCCGTACAGCAGGGAGGGGGCGTTGGCCTTCTGGGCCTTGTGCTGGATGTCCTCCCACTGAGCCACGAGCCGCTCGACGTCGCGCTCCAGCTCGGCCTCGCTGGCGCCCTCGGCCGCGGTGCGCACGATCACGCCGCCGTTCTCCGGCGTGATCTTCTTCAGGATGCTCTTGAGTCGGGCCCGCTCGGTGTCCGGCAGCTTGCGGCTGATGCCGGCGTTCTGCCCGTCCGGCACGTACACCAGGTAGCGGCCAGGCAGGCTGACCTGGCTGGTCAGCCGGGCGCCCTTGTGCCCGATCGGGTCCTTGGAGACCTGCACGAGCACCGACTGGCCGGACTTGAGCACCTGCTCGATCTTGCGGGGGCGCCCGTCGAGGCCCGAGGCGTCGTAGTTCACCTCGCCGGCGTAGAGGACCGCGTTGCGACCCTTCCCGATGTCGACGAAGGCGGCCTCCATGCTCGCCAGCACGTTCTGCACCCGGCCCAGGTACACGTTGCCCGCGTAGGACGCCGAGCTCGCCCGGGTGACGAAGTGCTCGACCAGGACGCCGTCCTCCAGGACGGCGATCTGGGTCCGGTCACCGTTGTTCTTGACGATCATCCGCCGCTCGACCGACTCGCGCCGGGCGAGGAACTCGGCCTCGGTGACGATCGGAGCCCGGCGGCGGCCGCTGTCCCGGCCCTCGCGCCGACGCTGCCGCTTGGCCTCCAGCCGGGTCGAGCCACTCACCCCGCGGACGAGGTCGTCGTCCCGGCGGGTCTCGCGCACGTGCACGACGGTGTTCGGCGGGTCGTCGGGCGTCGGCACACTCTCGCCGGTGCCGGAACGCCGCCGCCGCCGACGCCGCCGCCGGGACCCACCGGCCCGGTCATCGTCGGTGCCGTCGTCGGCGGAGTCCTCCGCGCCGTCGTCGAGGTCGGCGCCGTCCTCGTCGGACTCCTGGTCGTGCTCGGCCCCGGGCTCCAGGTCGGCGTCGCCGTCGTCCTCGTCCGGCTCGTCGAACACCTCCCGCACCTCGACGCGCCGGGACCGCCTACGGGTCGGCCGGGCCTCGGCCGCCTCGTGCTCCTCCGCGCCGGCCTCGGGCTCCCGGATCGGCTCCTCGGCCTCGCCGTCGTCATCGGTGAGGTCGGTGGTCTCGTCCTCGCCCCGGGCCCGACCGCGGCCGCGACGGCCGCGCCGCCGACGGCGAGTGCCGCCCGCGCCGGTGTCGTCGCTGTCCGCATCCAGATCGGCGTCGGCGCCGAAGGTACCGGCGTCGGCGGCCTCCTGCCCGGCGTCGTCGGCGTCGAACTCCGCGTTGGCGTCGAACTCCGCGTTCTCGTCCGTCACCGAGTCCTGCGAGTCGTCGACGGCAGCATCCGCCACCGGCTCGTCGACGGCGGGAACGGGCGCCGGCTCGTGGCGACGAGGCCCCCACGGGTCGGGTGCCGCCGGTTCCGGCTGCTGGAACATGATCATGGCGACCGGGCGGCGGGCCGTGGGACGGGTCGCCGGGGCGGCGGCCCCTGCTTCGGTGCCGCTCGTCCAGGTCGGGGTGAACGCCCTGGTGCGCCGCCGCGCCGGGCGTTCGCTCCGCTCGTCGGCGGCGGACGCCGCGCCACTGGTCACGGACACCTCACCGGCCGCGACAGCCGCATCGCCGCTGACGGTGCCGGCCTTCGCCACGGACGCCGGGGGCTCGTCGGCGACCACAGGCTCGGCAGCGACCACAGGCTCGTCGGCAACCGCGGCAACCGCGGCAACCGCGGCGGCCGGCCGGGCCGGCGCCCCGGTCGGGGCGGAACCTTCGACCACGGCGGATGTCCCGGCGGCAGGACTCTTCCCGGCCCGGTCGGCCGGCACGGGATCTGCGGACGGTCCGTCCACCTGCGGGCCCGCAGCGGCGGGAGCGGCCGACACGCTCGACTCCACCGGCTCGGTCGGCTCGGCCTTGGCGGCCGACCGACGAGCACGGGTACGACGCGGCCGGGTGGCAGCGGGGGCCGCCTCGTTCTGCTCCGTAGTGTCTGCGGGCGCGGCGGTGTCCGCGGACGCGGCGGAGGACTCCGCCGCCGTGACCGGATCGGCCGGAGCGACGGCGGCACCACCGTCGCCGCTGTCGGCGGCAGAGGCCGGGGCCGCGGCGGCGTTGGCCGCCGACCGGGTGGCCCGGCGCCGGGAGGCGGCCGGCTTCTCCGGCGCCACCACCACCACCGCGGGCGAGGTCTCGCCGATCGGTGACGCGTCCGCCGGCGGTACGGCATCGGCGGCTGGTGAGGCATCGGGTGTGGCGGGCGCGGCAGCCGGCTCCGGCCCGGCCGCGCTGACAGCTCGGGACACCCGTCGCGACCGGGCGGCGGTGCGCCGCGCCGGCCGGGTGGGTGTCGACGCGCTGTCGGTCACCGGATCGGCACCATCGGCGCCCGGCGCCGTGGGCGCATCAGCCGTGGGCGCGTCAGTGGAGGGCGGTGTGCCGGCTGATGCCGTCACCGGCGCCGGACCCGGCGCCTTCCCTGCTCCGCTCTGAGAACCGGTCTCGGGCTCGGCCGGATCGGGGGGCGGCCCGGCAGCCCCGGGGGGCGGCCCGGCCGGCCTTCCGGCGGCACGGCGACGACGGGGGGACCGCACGGCCGAGGTTTCCGGCGCGGTCTGCTGCTCTTCGGGGGTCTGGTCTTCGTCGGGCACGGGTTATGAAGCCTCTCGGGCTCCCGGGCGCGCTGCGTCAGCAGTCGCGACCGCTCAGAAGCCACTGTCTCGGTCCGGCGGTTGCGCCGCCGGCAATCCTGCGACGCCCTCGTCACGCTTCGAGTCGACCTACCGGCCGGGCAGCCTCATCGCGGTCCGGTGCCAGCGGGTCCGCCAGCGTTCCGTCCTCGCGCAGCCGGCCCTGTTCGAGTCGTGTTGGCTCGGGCGGCACCGGCACACTGAGGACGGCGACCGCGGAAAGGGCGGTCAGCACGTCGTCGGGTCGAACGGCGGGCGTCGTGTGCCGTACGACCACGTCCAGTATCGCACAGGTGTCGTTCTCTGCACGGCAAACGGCCCAGACCACAGCCCCGCGCACATCAACACCACGCTTGCCGTCCTTCGTGACCCGCTCGACCACAAGGGATTCCCGGGCCGACAGGACCGCGATGGCGGCATCCAGATCCGCTGTCACCACCCCTGGCAGGCGTAGCTGCCAGCGGGACGCGTCGATCCGGTCGGGCAGCGAACGGCCACTGGCGGGCACGCAGTCGAGGACGTCGAGCCCGGGGGGGAGAGCGGCGTCCAGCGCCTGGCGCACCTGCTCCGGGTCCACCGGGGCGGAGAAGGCGATCTCGACGTACTCGGCCTCGCTGGCGGCACCCGTGGGCGCCGCGCCGACCCAGGACAGCCTCGGGTGTGGGCTGAACCCGGCGGAGAGGGCCACGGGCAGACGGGCTCGGCGCAGGCCTCGTTCGAAGGTCCGGGCAATGTCCCGATGGGAGAGGAAGCGCAGTCGTCCCCGCTTGCCGAACCGCAGGCGCATCCGGGCGACTACCGGCGGCGGGGGCGGCCCCTCAGGTTGACGAGGCACGTGCCGACACCAGGTCCGGGTCAGGGTCAGGGGCGACACCGCCGCCGGCGGCCTGTCCGGCGGCGGAGTCAGGACCCGCGGCGACGCCCGGGTCTGCGGGCAGACCCGGGCCGGAGGGAGCGCCCAGGGCCGGGGCGACGCCGACGGAGATCACGGGGAGCAACGAGCGGCCTGTGGGGCCGATCTGGTTCTCGGTGCCGAATGTCGGGCAGACACCGCAGTCGTAGCAGGGGGTCCAACGGCAGTCGTCCAGCTCCGTCCCGCGCAGCGCCTCCTGCCAGTCGGCCCACAGCCAGTCACGGTCCAGCCCGGCGTCGAGATGGTCCCAGGGCAGGATCTCGCGCTCGTCCCGCTCACGGGTGGTGAACCAGTTGAGTGAGACGCCGAGCGGGGCCAGCTCCGCCGCGCAGGCCGACTCCCAGCGCTCGAACGAGAAGTGCTCGCTCCAGCCGTCGAAACGACCGCCGTCGCGCCACACCCGCTCGATCACCCGGCCGACCCGGCGGTCACCGCGGGCCAGCAGGCCCTCGATGATGCCAGGACGCCCGTCGTGGTAGCGGAACCCCACCGCCCGGCCGACCTCCCGGTCGGCACGCACAGTGTCACGAAGCAGCTTCAGCCGGTGGTCGGTCACCTCGTGGGAGGCCTGTCCGGCCCACTGGAACGGCGTGTGCGCCTTGGGGACGAACCCGCCGATGGACACGGTGGCCCGGATGTCGCGATGCCCGCTGGCCCGCCGGCCGGCCCGGATGACCTCACGGGCGAGGTCGGCGATCTCCAGGACGTCCTCGTCCGTCTCGGTGGGCAGGCCACACATGAAGTACAGCTTCACCTGCCGCCAGCCGTTGCCGTAGGCGGTGCTGACGGTGCGCACCAGGTCCTCGGCGCTGACCGTCTTGTTGATGACCTTGCGCAGGCGCTCGGAGCCGCCCTCGGGGGCGAAGGTGAGGCCGCTGCGCCGCCCGTTGCGGGAGAACTCGTTGGCCAGGGTGACGTTGAAGGCGTCGACCCGTGTCGAGGGCAGGCTCAGCGAGGTGTTCGTGCCCTCGTAGCGGTCGGCGAGCTCCTTGGCGATCTCGCCTATCTCGCTGTGGTCCGCGCTGGAGAGGGAGAGCAGCCCGACCTCGGAGAAACCCGTGGCGGTGAGGCCCGCGTCGACCATCGCGCCGACCGTCTCGATGCTGCGCTCCCGGACCGGGCGGGTGATCATTCCGGCCTGGCAGAACCGGCAGCCGCGGGTGCAGCCGCGGAAGATTTCCACGCTCATCCGCTCGTGCACGGTCTCCGCTAGCGGGACCAGCGGTGCCTTCGGATACGGCCACGAGTCGAGGTCGGTCAGCGTGTGCTTGGCGGGGCGGGCGGGGATGTCGTCCCGGTTCGGGGTGACGGCCTGGATCCGCCCGTCCGGCCGGTAGCTCACGTCGAAGAAGCCCGGCACGTAGACGATCCCGAGGCGCGCGAGGCGGTGCAGCAGCTCGGTGCGCCCGCCGGGCGAGCCGGCTGCCTTCCACGCGCGGGTGATCTCGGTGATACGCAGGACCGCCTGCTCGCCGTCACCGAGGACGACCGCGTCGACGAAGTCGGCGATCGGCTCGGGATTGAAGGCTGCGTGCCCCCCGGCGATGACCAGCGGGCCGTCGGTGCGGTCGGCGGCGTGCAGGGGGAGGCCGGCGAGGTCGAGGGCCGAGAGCAGGTTCGTGTAGCCGAGCTCGGTGGAGAAGCTGATGCCGAACAGGTCGAAGTCACCGACGGCGCGGTGGGCGTCCACCGTGAACTGCGGGATGCCGTGCTCGCGCATGAGCGCCTCGAGGTCCGGCCAGATCGAGTAGGCGCGCTCGGCGAGAACGTCCGGCTGCTCGTTCAGGATCTCGTACAGGATCTGGACGCCCTGGTTCGGCAGGCCGACCTCGTACGCGTCGGGGTACATCAGGCACCAGCGGACCGTGGCGCCGTCCCAGGGTTTGACGACCGAGTTCCCCTCGCCGCCCACGTACTGGACCGGCTTCCGGACCCGTGGGAGCAATGGCTCCAGGAGAGGAAACAGCGACTGTCCGGACATGCCCGCGAGCCTACGGCACCCGGCGGGCGACAGACCCTGCCTGCTCACGCGACCCTCCCGTCAAAGCGCGTAGGGATCGGAGCGCGAACGCAGCCGGACGTTCTGCAGCAGCCCCACCGCGATCATGTTCGCGAACATCGAGGAGCCGCCGTAGGACAGGAAGGTGAGCGGCAGCCCGGTCACCGGCATGACGCCCAGACACATCCCGATGTTGACGAAGATCTGGAACGTGAACCAGCAGACCACGCCGGTGACGATCAGCGCGCCGAAGGAGTCCTGGGAGTTGAAACCGATGGTGAGCGCGCGCCAGAGCACCACGCCGAGCAGAATGATCACCCCGCCGGCACCGAGATAGCCCAGTTCCTCCCCCGCGACGCTGAAGACGAAGTCGGTCTGCTGCTCGGGCACGAACTGGCCCTGGGTCTGCTGGCCCTCGAACAGGCCGCGGCCGGTGACGCCGCCGTTGGCGATCGCGGTCATCGCCTGGTCGACGTTGTAGCCGGTCGAGGAGGACTCCTTGTTCTCCGAGACGAACGAGGTGAGCCGGGCCTCCTGGTAGGGCTTCAGCAGGTGGAACTGCAGAATCGCGCCGCCGAACAGCACCCCGCACAGGACCAGCCCGAGAACCCACCGGCGCGGAGCGCCGCTCACCCCGAGCATCCCGAGGGTGACGAAGACCAGCACCATGACCGTGCCGAAGTCGGGCTGGAGCATGATCAGCCCCATCGGGACGACGGCGAGGCCCAGCACGAGCAGGACGTCGCCGTGGCCCGGCGCACCCCGCCGGATACCGGTATGGCGGTCCTCGTGCTTCTCCCCCAGGATCATTGCCGCGCCGACGACGAGCGCGACCTTCGCGAACTCCGAGGGCTGCAGCTGGAACCCGGCGGGCAGGACGATCCAGGAGTGCGCGCCGTTGACGGTGGTGCCGACGAGGAGCACGGCCACCAGCCCGACCAGCGAACCCAGGTAGACGAACGGTGCGTAGGCCCGCAGGATCCGGTAGTCCACCAGGGTGGCGGCGGCACCGAGCAGCAGGCCGATCACGAGGTTCAGCAGGTGCCGCTTCAGGAACGTCTGCGGGTCGCCGCCCGACTCCTCCAGCCGCTGCCGGGTGGCCGACCAGACGAGCAGGGCACCGATCAGGGCCAGCGCGATCACGCTGGTCTGCAGGACCCAGTCGAGCCGCCGCAACGGCGAGTGCCGGCCGGAGGCGCGGTCCCGAAGCTGGCCGATCCGCCCTCGGACAAGAACCGGGGACGACCGCAGCGCGGTGGGACCGGGATCCTGCGTCAACGTCCCTCCTCTGTCAGACAGTCGGCGTAGGGCCCTGACCGTAGGGCCCTGGACCCTGAGTTCGGCGGTTCAGCGGGCAGAGTTCGGCGGTTCAGGGAACGGAGCCGCGCCCGAGGGCGGTGGTCTCGTGGTCTCAGGGCGGGGATCGGCCGCGGTCGTCGGGCGGGGGCTCCCGGGCGGCGGGGCGCGACCCGTCGGCATCCTGGGACGGCACCGCTCCGTGCCCCCCGCCTGTGACGGTGGCCACGGTGCTCGGCGCCGCGGGTGTGAGCACCGTGGGCTGCACCGCTCCCGTGACCGTCGTCGTGCCCACCGTCGTCGTGCCCGCCGTCGTCGCCCCGGACATGGGCTCCGCCGGGGCGGAGGCACCGCTTACTCCCGGCGTTCCGGCCTGGGGCGACGTCTCAGGGGTGTCGGAGGTGGCGGGACCGCCGGGGCCGCCGGGGCCGCCGCCGAACGTTCCGTCTCGCCCCAGCTCGGGCAGGCCGGCGGGCGGCTTGCCTCCGGGCAGGGCCCCGGGCACGCCGACCCCGTAGATGGCCTGGTAGATCTCCTTCGCCACCGGCGCCGCGTACTCCGCTCCGGTACCGGATTCCGGGATGCTCACGACGACCGCGAACTGTGGGTCGTTCGCCGGAGCGAAGGATGCGAACCACGAGGTGTCGTCCCTGCCCTCGACCTCGGCAGTGCCGGTCTTGCCCGCGACGGGCACCAGGTCGCTGGGCCAGTCGGCGAACGTCCCCGTCGCCGTACCGCCCGCTTCGGTCGTCACCCCGGTCAGGCCGCCGCGGATGTAGGCGAGGTTCTCCGGCGAGATGGGCAGGCGACCGGTGACGGTCGGCTGGATCGGCGTCTGCTTCGTCCCGTCCGGCGAGATCGTCGCCCGGGCGAGGGTGGGCTTGTAGAGGGTTCCGCCGTTGGCGATGGCCGCGTAGGCGGACGCGAGCTGCAGCGGGCTGACCGAGAGGTACTGCCCCTGGCCGATGGAGAACTGCACGGCAGCGCCGGCGTTGTACAGGTAGCCGTCGACGCAGGCCTCGGCCGCGTACTTGCGGAACCGCTCGGCCTTGACCGGGTCGGGCTCCTCCGGGTAGCCGCTCTGCGCCCGCCTGCAGTAGGAGTCCTTCAGTTCCTCCCAGATCCTGCGCGCGTCCGCGCGGTCGACCACGGCGCCCGAGGTCTCGCCGGGGAGGTCGATACCGGTGCGCCTGCCGAAGCCCATGCCCTCGGCCATGCGGACGAAGTGCTCCGCCGGCTCGGCGTAGGGACCACGGCCGTTACGCAGCCCACCGTCGGCGACCCAGGCGTCGTAGGCGAACTTGTCGAAGATGACGTCGCAGGAGATGACCAGCGCCTGGTGCAGTGTGATGGGCCCGGCGGACGACCCGTCGAAGTTGTGGAAGATCTGGTCGCCGACCTGCAGGGTCGGCGCGCAGTCGAATTTGTCATCGCCCTTCGCACCCATGTGCTCCATCGCGACCGCGGTGGAGACGACCTTGAACGTCGAGGCGGCGGCGGCGGAGCCCTGATAGGCCCGCGACAGCAGCGGGGTGCCGTTCACCGGGTCGGACAGCGCCGAGTAGTCGGCCTGCGAGATCCCGCCGACGAACACCGAGGGGTCGTACGAGGGCAGGCTGGCGAGCGCCACGACACCACCGGTCCGCACGTCCAGCACGACGGCGGACGCCGTCCGCGCGCCCCCGCCGAGCTTGTCGAGGGTCCGGGCCAGCGCCTCCTCGGCGGCCCGCTGGACGTCCAGGTCGAGGTTGAGCACCAGGTGGTCGCCGCTGACCGGCGGGGTCGTGGACTCGGTTCCGGCGACCCGGCCGAAGCGGTCGACCTCGAGCCGCTCGACCCCGTCCGCACCGCGCAGCGCGTCGTCGTAGGTGTACTCCAGCCCGGCGACGCCGATCAGGCTGTTGAGGTGATAGCCCTTCTCGTCGCCCTGGCCGTCGAGCTGGTCCTGGGAGACGGGCGCGAGGTAGCCCAGCTCGTGCGCGGCGAGCGCGCCGTTGGGGTACTCGCGGACGGCCTGCAGGTCGGCCGACACGCCGGGGAAGCGGTCAGGATGCTCGATCACCGCGAGCGCCTGTGCGGGGGTCACGTCCTTGGCGACGGGGACCGGCTGGTAGGGCGAGCCGTTCCAGCACGGGGCCTTCACGGTGGCCGAGCAGAAACGAACCCGCTGTTCGAGCTCCGTCAGGGGAGCTCCGATCACGGTGGCCAGCCGGCCGAGAACGGCCCGGCCCTTGTCGTCCTGCCGGTCGATGGTCGACCGGTTCACCGAGATGACCAGCGAGGTGCGGTTGCGGACGAGAGGCTGGCCCTCGTCGTCGACGATCATGCCGCGCGTCGCCGGGGTCACCACCTCGCGGACCCTGTTCGTCTCGGCGACCTGGCGGTAGCGCTCGCCGTCGAGGATCTGCAGCACCCACAGCCTGGCCCCCAGCGTGACCAGCAGGGAAAGCACGAGGACCCGCAGAATGAGCAGGCGGATCCGCATCCGGTCGCTCACAGCCGCCCCCGCTCCCGGTGCAGCCTGCGTGCGGCGGCGAGGGCGAGCGGGAACAGGAACGGGGTCACCAGCAGCCCGTAGATGCCGGCGGCGAGGGCCCGCAGGAGGGCCTGGCCGCTGGTGAGAGCGGCGTCGCCGAGCAGGGCCGTCGCCGCGGCGTTACCCAGGGTGCCGAGGGCAGCCGCCGCACCGACCGCCGCCAGCGGCACGGCGATCGACCGCTCGGCCGCGTTCATCACCAGGCCCGTGAGGTAGCCGACCAGACACAGGACGAGTGCTGTCTGCCCGATCACATGACTGGAGAGCAGATCAGCCAGCAGACCCACCGCGAATCCGAGGACAGCACCGAGCAGCGGTCCCTCGATCAGCGCGACGACCGCCAGCAGGACGAGCACCAGATCGGGCCGGCCGAGCGGGGCGCCCAGCCGGGCGACCACGGACACCTGCAGGACCACGGCGACCAGCAGCAGGACGACCGCGGCCGCGAACGCACGCGGGTGCAGCCGCTCCTCAGAAAAACCGCTGTCCCACATGCGATCTCACCCGGCGCCCTGGGTCGCCGTACCTGTGCCGGCCTGCGGTTGGCCGCCAGCCGCGCCCTGACCGGCAGGCGCGGTGCCTGCGGGCGCGGTGCCTGCCGGCGGGGTGCCTGCCGGCGGGGTCGACGCAGCGGCATCACCGGCGGGTGGCTGCGGGCCGCCGGCCGGCGGCACCTCGCGCGGCGGCAGGACACGGTCGCCCGGGTCTCCCGGCGGACCCCCGACGACGACGCCCACCAGGTCGAGGGTGCCGATCGAGACGAAGGGACGCACCTCGGCGGTACGCGAGAGACCGCCGACATCGACCACCCGCGTCACCTCGCCGATCGGCACACCCGCCACATAGTCGAGACTACCAAACGTAACCAATCGGTCACCCTCTTTTACCTGGTACGAGGCGTCATAAAGGGTGAAGGTCAGGTTTCTCGGCCCCTGCCCCCCGGCGACGGCGCCGAGGAGCTGCGTGGTTTCCAGCCGGGCGCCGATCCGGCTCGTCGGGTCACAGATCAGCCTGATGACGGCGGTCTGGTCAGTCACCGAGGCCACCGTCCCCACCAGGCCCGCCGTGTTCACCACGACCTTGTCGACGGCGAGCCCGTCCCGGCGTCCCGCGTTGATGGTGACCGTCCAGTCCATCCCGGTGACGTCGCCGACCGCGATGACCCGGGCCGGAACGATCGTGTACTGCCCCTTGTCGGCGAGCAGACGCAGTGCGGAGAGCTCCCCGGCCAACCGGTCGATCTCGGCGTCGTCCGCGATCGACCGGCGCAGCGCCGCGTTCTCCTCGGCGAGCCGGTCGGCGCGGTCGTGGTAGCGGTTCGGATGGGTCAACGAGGAGACCGTCCGCCCGATGGGTCGGGTCACCGCGGTCACCGCGTTCTCCACGCCGCCGACCACCGAGTGCAGCGCACCACGCACCCCGGTGGCGGAATCGCCCGTCCGGTAGTCGAGTGTGATCAGCGTGAAGGCGAGGACGAGCAGGGCGGCGATGACAAGGCGTGAGCGCCTGGTGTCACGTCCCACGTCGATCCTCCATCACCGCTGCCGTCCTCCTGCCGCGCGGGCCAGCCGACGGCCGGGCCTCTCGCTACCACGGCCCGCCGGCCACCGGGCCCGCCGCGGGCCGGCGGGCACCCCTGTTCACGGAACGCCCACCGGCCCGGGCCCGCGGGTCAGCGCTTCGGTTCGGAGATCAGAACCTGTTGCAGGGCCTCGAACTCCTCAACGCACTTGCCCGACCCCATCGCCACCGAGTGCAGCGGGTTCTCCGCGATGTGGATCGGCATTCCGGTCTCGTGCCGCAGGCGCTCGTCCAGCCCACGCAGCAGCGCGCCGCCGCCGGTCAGAACGATGCCGCGGTCCATGATGTCGCCGGACAGCTCCGGCGGGCACCGGTCGAGGGTCACCTTGACCGCGTCGATCACCGCGTTCACCGGCTCCTCGATCGCCTTGCGGATCTCCTCGGCGGTCACCACGATCGTCTTGGGCAGCCCCGTGACGAGGTCGCGGCCGCGGATCTCCGCGCTCGGCTCGTCCGGGATCTTGTGCGCCGAGCCGATCGCCATCTTGATCTCCTCGGCGGTCCGCTCGCCGAGCATCAGCGAGTACTCCTTCTTGACGTAGGAGATGATCGCCGTGTCCAGCTCGTCACCGGCGGTGCGGATCGACTGGCTCGTGACGATGCCACCGAGCGAGATGACCGCGACCTCCGTCGTACCGCCGCCGATGTCGACGACCATGTTGCCGGTCGGCTCGTGCACGGGCAGGCCCGCCCCGATCGCCGCCGCCATCGGCTCCTCGATGATGTAGACCTTGCGCGCCCCCGCCTGGTAGCCGGCGTCCTTGACGGCCCGCTGCTCCACACCGGTGATGCCGGACGGAACACACACCACCAGCCGAGGCTTGGCGAAGTGTCTGCGGCGGTGCACCTTCTGGATGAAGTAGCGCAGCATCCGCTCCGTCGTCTCGAAGTCGGCGATGACGCCGTCCTTCAACGGGCGGACCGCCACGACATTGCCCGGGGTGCGGCCGATCATCCTCTTCGCGTCGGTTCCGACCGCGAGGATTCCGGAGGTGGTCGTGTTGATCGCGACCACACTGGGCTCGTTGAGAACGATGCCCCTGCCACGGACGTAGACGAGCGTGTTGGCGGTACCGAGGTCGACGGCCATGTCACGACCGAGGAACGACAGCGAACTGGACATCGTCGGGTGCCGGCCTTCCCGAGGGGCGCGAGAGGGGACAAGTCCGGACGGCGCGCGCGAGCGGCACCGACCGGCTCATCCCCGATCAACGCGCGAAACACGTACAGAGTTCGTCGAGCGGGCGGGACGGCCCGGATGCGCCTGGCGTGGAAACGTTCGCCACAACCGACCGGGAGGACGGTCGCGGCGACCTGTCGGGCACGCTCCGGGCAGTTGAAAGCGTAGACCGCCCCCGGTGACGTCGCCGGGCCGACCGGGAAGCGTGTCACCCCATGCGAAGCGGGGCGCGCACGGCACGCCGGCCAGATCCGCACCGACCGTGGACACAAGCCCACGACAAGGCACTCCGGGTACCGAGCGGGCGACCGGGCCTGGAGCCCGACCTCCCCAGGTGGGGACGGAGCACCCGCCACCGCCCGGACGGCACGGGCTCCGCCGGGCCGGGGCGGCGCGGCTGCGCCGCCGTCGGCCGGGGACTCACCCTGCGTGGCGCCGGTCGACCACCCGCACCAGGTGAGGCCGGCGGCCCGGGCAGCAAGCGGAACCGCAGCCGGTCGGCCGGTCAGCTAAGGCCGGGGAAGAACAGGTCGATCTCGCGCTTGGCCGACTCCGGCGAGTCCGACCCGTGGACCAGGTTCTCGCCGATCTCCAGGGCGAAGTCGCCCCGCAGCGAGCCGGGAGCGGCCTTCACCGGGTCGGTGGCGCCGATCAGACCACGCGCCGCCTCCGTCGCACGCGGACCCTCGGCGACCAGCGCGACCAGCGGGCCGGAGGTGATGAAGTCGACCAGCTCACCGAAGAACGGCTTGCTGGAGTGCTCGCCGTAGTGGGTCTCGGCGACCGAGCGCTCGAGCGTGCGCAGCTGCAGAGCCACGATCTTCAGCCCCTTGCGCTCGAGGCGGCCGATGACCTCACCGACGAGGCCGCGGCTGACGCCATCGGGCTTGACCAGGATGAGGGTGCGCTCGGCGGACACGGGACTCCTTCGGACTCGTTTCGTCATCTTTGACGCTGGCGGGCGACCGGCCCCTCGCGCGGCGAGGGCGAGCAGGTTGGCCCTGGGCAAACTTACAGGGTCAGCGATCGTGCCCGGTGCGCGCACTCCCCCGACCCACCCGTCGGAGTGCCCGCGGTGGCCGCACGGACGGCGCAGATCAACGGCGGCGCAGACAAACAGCGCAGCGGTCAACGCCGGAGCAGGTGGCGGGCCTCGCCGACGGTCACCAGCGAGCCGGTGACCAGGACACCGGTCCCACCGAGCTCGCCCTCCTCCTCGGCAAGCCGAACGGCGGCCTCCAGCGCGTCGTCTAGCCGGGGGGCGACCTCGACCCGGTCCGGGTCGAAGATGTCCACGGCGACCGCGGCCAGGTCGTCCGCGCCCATCGCCCGTGGCGAGCTGCTCTGCGTGATCACAATGCTGCTCAGGACGGGCTCCAGCGCGGCGAGGATGCCCTCCGCGTCCTTGTCGCTCAGCATGCCGACGACACCGACCAGCGTGTCGAAGCCGAACGCCTCGTCGACGGCCACGGCCAGGGCCTGGGCGCCGGCGACGTTGTGCGCACCGTCCAGCACGATGGTCGGCGAGCGCCGTACCACCTCCAGCCGCCCGGGCGAGTCGGCCTGCGCGAAACCGGCGAGGACGGCGTCGGCGTCCAGCTGGCTCTGCCCGCCGCCGAGGAACGCCTCGACCGCGGCCAGTGCCACCGCCGCGTTGTGCGCCTGGTGCACGCCGTGCAGGGGCAGGAAGACCTCCTCGTAGGTCCCGCCCAGGGCGCGCAGGGTCAGCATCTGGCCGCCGACGGCCGGACGCCGGCCCACCACTCCGAACTCGAGACCCTCGCGGGCCACGGTGGCACCGACCTCGGAGGCCCGACGCAGCAGCACCTCCGCGGCCGGCAGCGTCTGCTGGGCCAGTACGACGAGAGCGTCGGGCCGGATGATCCCGGCCTTCTCCGCGGCGACGGCCTCGACGGTCGAGCCCAGTTCCGGGTGGTCCAGCGAGACGGGGGTGATCACCGAGACACCGGCGTCGACGACGTTCGTGGCGTCCCAGGTACCGCCCATGCCGACCTCGATGACACCGACGTCGACCGGTGCGTCCGCGAAGGCGGCGAAGGCCATCGCGGTGAGCAGTTCGAAGAAGGTCACCCGATCGGGATGCCGGGTGTCGATCAGCTCGGCGTACGGAATCACGTCGTCGTAGGCCCGGGCGAACACCTCCGGGCTGGCCGGGGCGCCGTTGATGCTGATCCGCTCGGTGACGGTCTCGAGATGCGGCGAGGTGTACCGGCCCGGCCGCAGGCCGAACGCCCGCAGCAGCGCGTCGATCATCCGGGCGGTGGACGTCTTGCCGTTCGTGCCGGTGATGTGGATCGTCGGGAACGACTGCTCGGGATGGCCCAGCAGGTCGACGAGGTCCCGCATCCGTTCCAGGTCGGGAAGCATCCGGTGCGGGAACCGACCGGCGAGCGCCTTCTCCACTCGGGCGAGGCCGGCGACATCGTCCGGCGTGCTCCCCGTACGTGCGTCTGTCACGCAGCCGAGGTTATGGCATCAGCGGACGGGCCCCGCGGCGGCGATCGCCGTGGGGCCCGAGCCGGTCCAGATCATGCGGCCATCGTGCCGGCCGCGGGCGTCAGGCCGACTTCTCCTGACGTGGTGTGCGCTTGGACGCGGCGACGTCCCGAGGAACCAGCGTGGGGTTGACGTGCTCCAGCACGACCTCGCGGGTGATCACCGCACGGGCGACGTCCTTGCGGCTCGGGATGTCGTACATCACCGAGAGCAGGACCTCCTCCATGATCGCCCGCAGGCCACGGGCTCCCGTCCCGCGCAGGATCGCCTGGTCGGCGATGGCCTCGAGGGCGTCGGTGGTGAAGTCGAGGTCGACACCATCCAGCTCGAACAGCCGCTTGTACTGGCGGACCAGTGCGTTCTTCGGCTCGGTGAGGATCCGGATCAGCGCCTCGCGGTCCAGGTTGGACACGCTGGTGATGATCGGCAGACGGCCGATGAACTCCGGAATCATCCCGTACTTGAGCAGGTCCTCCGGCATGATGTCGCCGAAGACGTTCGAGGAGTCCGGGTCGTCCTTGCCGTGCAGCACGGCGCGGAAGCCGAGCGACTTCTTCCCGATGCGGGATTCGATGATGCGGTCGAGCCCGGCAAACGCCCCGCCCACGATGAACAGCACGTTCGTCGTGTCGATCTGGATGAACTCCTGATGCGGGTGTTTCCGGCCGCCCTGCGGCGGCACGCTCGCGGTGGTTCCCTCGAGAATCTTCAGCAGCGCCTGCTGCACGCCCTCACCCGAGACGTCCCGGGTAATGCTGGGGTTCTCCGACTTTCGGGCGATCTTGTCGACCTCGTCGATGTAGATGATGCCCGTCTCGGCCTTTTTGACGTCATAGTCGGCGGCCTGGATGAGTTTGAGAAGAATGTTCTCGACATCCTCACCGACATAGCCGGCCTCGGTGAGAGCCGTGGCGTCTGCGATGGCGAACGGGACGTTCAGCATCCGGGCCAGAGTCTGGGCGAGGAGGGTCTTGCCGCATCCGGTCGGGCCGAGCAGGAGAATGTTGCTCTTGGCGAGCTCGACCTCGCTCTTCGCAGCGTCACCACCGGACGCGCCGCCCGCCTGCACCCGCTTGTAGTGGTTGTAGACGGCCACCGACAGCGTCTTCTTCGCCGTCTCCTGGCCGACCACGTACCCGTCGAGGAACTCGTAGATCTCCCGGGGCTTGGGGAGTTCCTCCCACTTCAGCTCCGAGGACTCGGAGAGCTCCTCCTCGATGATCTCGTTGCAGAGATCGATGCACTCATCGCAGATGTAGACGCCTGGGCCGGCGATCAGCTTCTTCACCTGCTTCTGCGACTTACCGCAGAAGGAGCACTTGAGCAGGTCACCGCCATCACCGATGCGTGCCACCGAGGACTCAGTCCCTTCGTCCAGACGATGGTGTCGCCTGCGTGTCGGGGGCGGTGCACACCGCCCGGTCGTCGCGTGTCTGCCTCTGTCCGTCCCCGTGGGGACGGTACCCCGCGGGGGCGTCCCGTGAGAGCCCAATCGATGGGCTCATACCGGTCAGCCTACGGTCATCAGGCCCGTCCCCGCTCGTCCACACAGCCCGTTCAGCGCCACAGCCGGCCCGGGTGTCCGATATGAGAGGTGGTGATGCCAGCCCGTCGCATCCGACCCGCCACCGATGAGCCTGACGGGCCCGCTGACAGGCACCCGGAGACCACAGCCTGGCCTGTCCGCAGCCCGTCGACCGGGCTGGCCAGGCCGGTCCGGGCACCCGCGTCGGGGCATCCGGACCCACCGGGCTCCGGTGTTTCCGCCGGCAGCTCCCGAGGTGCTCTCACCGAGGTCCGGCCGCAGCCGCTCCACTGCCCGGAAGGTGCCAGGCCGAGTCAGCGCGAGGCAGCGAGCCGCGAGGACTTCCGGGTCTTGATCACCTCGTCGATGATGCCGTACTCCTTGGCCTCGTCGGAGCTGAGGATCTTGTCGCGCTCGATGTCCTTGCGGACGTCCTCCTCGTTGCGGCCGGTGTGCTCGGCGAGCATCCGCTCCAGCAACGTGCGCATCCGCAGGATCTCGCGCGCCTGGATCTCGATGTCGCTCGACTGGCCCTCACCCTGCGCCGACGGCTGGTGGATGAGGATCCGGCTGTTCTGCAGCGCGAACCGCTTGCCGGGTGTGCCCGCCGCCAGCAGCACCGCTGCCGCGGACGCCGCCTGGCCCATGCAGATCGTCTGGATGTCGGGCCGCACGAACTGCATCGTGTCGTAGATGGCGGTCAGCGAGGTGAACGATCCACCCGGCGAGTTGATGTAGATCGAGATGTCGCGGTCCGGGTCCTCGGACTCCAGGAACAGCAGCTGCGCCATCACGTCGTTCGCGGACGTGTCGTCGATCGGCGCGCCGAGGAAGACGATCCGCTCCTTGAGCAGCTTCGAGTACGGGTCCATCCCGTACTCGCCGCGGGAGGTCTTCTCGATGATGTTGGGGAGGACGTAACGGCTCTGCGTTCCGTAGTAGCCCTGTGATCCGTGCATGGTGACTGCCTCCGAGGAGAGCGGGTGACGAGGGTCGGGACGGCTCGCGGCCGCGGCGGACGTCAGCTCACCGGGCCTTCGCTGGGAACCTGGCGGGCCCGCTGGACGACGTGGTCCACGAAGCCGTAGTCCTTCGCTTCCTCCGCGGTGAACCAGCGGTCGCGGTCGGAGTCGCGCTCGATCTGCTCGACGGGCTGACCGGTGTGGAACGCAATGCGCTCCTGCATCATCCGCTTCGTGTAGAGCATCTGCTCGGCCTGGATCGCGATGTCGGAGGCCGTGCCGCCGATGCCGCCGGAGGGCTGGTGCATCATGATCCGCGCGTGCGGCAGCGAGTAGCGCTTGCCCGGCGCGCCCGCGCAGAGCAGGAACTGCCCCATCGACGCGGCCAGGCCGAGGGACACCGTGGCGACGTCGTTCTCGACGTACTGCATCGTGTCGTAGATCGCCATACCGGCGCTGACCGAGCCACCGGGCGAGTTGATGTACAGGAAGATGTCCCGGTTGGGGTCCTCGGCGTTGAGCAGCAGCAGCTGCGCGCAGATCGCGTTGGCGATCGAGTCCTCCACCACCGAGCCCAGGAAGATGATCCGCTCACGGAGCAGACGGTTGAACACCTGCTCGTCGAAGCCGGGGCCGCTCTGTCCGGGAGAACGGAGACTCGGGCCCGGGACAGCCAGGCGAGGGGCGGCGATGTCACTCACGGTCGGATCCTCGGCTTCCTTTGGCGGCATCTGATTGACCGGCTCGACACTATCTGTGACCCGAGCCGGTTCCGGTGCTTCTCCTTCGATGTTCGCGCTGGGCGTGAGGCTGGGCCAGTCCGGCATCGGCGCCCGGCCGGTCCCAGCCTGGGAGGCACCCGCCCGCACCGGGCCGACAGCGCGCCTCCCGGTGTCCACCTGTGGCCCCCGGACACGCGGACGGCCTCCGGAGCCAGGCCGACAGAGCCGGACTCCGGAGGCCGTCAGACGACATCCGCACGCCCGGCACCTGCCGGGCCGCACACCACTACTTCGTGTCGGACCCCGGCGCGGCGTCCGCCGCCGACGTGTCCTCCGCAGCAGCCGACTCCGCCGCCACCTCGGCCGCGCCATCGTCCTGCGACACCGCCGCGGAGCCACCGATCGCCAGCTCCTCGGCGTCCAGCTCGTCCGAGATGTCCTCGACGTCGTCCTCGGCGTCAGCCGCCGGACGGCGCGGCAGGTTCAGCTCGACCGGGTTGCCCTCGGAATCCGCGACCTTCGCGTTCTCCAGCAGCAGGAAGAGCGCCTTCGTGCGGAGCACATCCGCCATCAGCGCCGTCAGGCCCTCGCCCTGCGCCAGCTGCTGGGCGTACTGGTCCGGCTGCACACCGGCCCGCTGCGCCCGCATCAGGATCTGCTCCATCAGCTCGCCCTGATCCAGCCCGATCGACTCGGCGTCGATCACCGCGTCCAGGATGAACTGCGAACGGATGGCCTTGTCCGCGGACTTCCGGACCTCGGCGTCGAAATCCTCCTCCGACTGGCCGAGCGTCTCCAGGTACGTGGCCCGATCCGTGCCGATGTGCTCCAGCTCGTGGCCCAGCCGGTGCTCCCGCGCCTCCAGCTCACCCGCCAGCACCGACTCCGGCACCGGCACCTCGACGAGCTCCACCAGCTTGTCCAGCAGCTTGTCGCGGGCCTCGCCGAGCTGCTCGGCCTTCCGGCTCGTCTCCAGCCGCCCCCGGACGTCGGTCCGCAGCTCCTCCAGCGTGTCGAACTCGCTCGCCGTGGTCGCGAAGTCGTCGTCGAGCGCCGGGAGCTCCTTCTCCTTCACCCCACGGACGACAGCCGTCACCTGTGCCGTCCGCCCGGCGTACTCGCCGGCCATCAGCTCGGTGTCGAACGTGCGCTCGTCGCCCTCCGCGGCGCCGGTGATCGCCTCGTCGATGCCGTCGATCAGGTTGCCGCTACCCACCTCGTAGGACATCCCGGTCGCGGTCGCGTCCTCGATCGCCTCGCCGTCGACCGACGCCGACAGGTCCAGCGAGACGAAGTCGCCCTCCTGCACCGGACGCTCCACCGGCTTCAGCACGGCGAACCGGTCACGCAGTGTGCCGAGGTACTCGTCGACCTTCTCGTCCGACACGACCGCCGGCTCGACGACCAGTTCCAGATCACCGAACTCCGGCAGTGTCACCTGCGGACGGACATCCACCTCAGCGGTGAACACGAGCTGCGACCCGTCGGCGAACTCGGTGATGTCCACCTCCGGTCGCGACAGGACATCCACCTCCTCGGCCTGCACAGCCTCCGAGTAGAACTGCGGCAGCGCCTCCTGGATCGCCTCGTCGAGGATCACGCCCCGCCCCAGGCGCTGGTCAAGGATGCGCGGCGGCACCTTGCCCGGACGGAAACCGCTGACACGCACCTGGCGCGCCAGCTTGCGGTAGGTGGCATCGACGGACGGCTTGAGCTCGTCGAAGGGCACCTCGACAGTGAGCTTGACCCGGGTGGGACTGAGGGTCTCCTTGGTGGCCTTCACGGCGCGGCGGTCTCCTGGTACGACGTTGGACGGGGTGACGCGCCGAGAGTATCGGTCGGGGCGGGGAGACTCGAACTCCCGATCTCCTGCACCCAAAGCAGGCGCGCTGGCCACTACGCTACGCCCCGAGGCGTTGCATCCACATCCTACGGGGTAAGCTCGTCCCGATCACCAACGCGGGTGTAGCTCAATGGCAGAGCCCCAGCCTTCCAAGCTGGCCATGCGGGTTCGATTCCCGTCACCCGCTCGCGGCGGGATTCGTGTGCCCAACGGGGTTGGGCGTTGGCCCGTTATGTCGTTGGGGGGCGGTGCCCCCCAGGCCCCCCGGGCCGCCGGCGTGGCTGGGGGGCGGGGTGGCTAGTGGGGTGTGGGGTGGTGATGTTGCGGGTGGTGATGTTGCGGGCGGGGGGGTGGGCCTGAGGTTCAGGGCGGCTGGGGGTAGCTGGTGGGGGTGCGGGGGGGCTGATTTGGTTTGTTGAGGATTTGTGGGTGGTCGCGGTCGGTGGGATGCGTGTGCCGATGTGGTTCGGCTGGATCGGTGGGGCGCGGGGGGAGCGGCGACTTGTAGGTGGGGTGTGATGCGCGGGCTTCGGGGGGCCGAGAGGTGGACCCGGGGCCCGTTTTGCGTGTGCATGCAGGGTGCCGGCCGGGAGGGCGGGAGGGGGCTTGAATTGTGGTCTTGTTGTGGTCTGCATGGAGGTGCGTCAACAGGTGCGGGGGGCGGGGAGGGTGGCGCCGCGAGGTAGCAGGGTGCCGGTGGCGGTGCGGGTTGTGACGGGAAGGCGGCCGGTGGGGGTGGTGGCGCCGGTGAGGACCGCGGCCAGGGCTTTCATGGATGCGGGGTCGCGGGAGTAGGTCGCCAGCCAGGCCCCGGCGCCGGGGGGTGGGCGGTACGGGGTGCCGGTCGACACGACGACGGTGCGGCGGTCGGTGGTGGGAGGTGGGGAGTTCCCGGCCAGAACGACGCGTACGGGGGTGGCGGTGGAGCCGGGAGCGGTGGGGGCGCGGGGGGTGGTCGCGACGGCGCCCGAGGGCACCTGGGTGGCGGGGGTGCCGCGCTCGCCGAGGGCGGCCACGAGCAGGCGGGCGGCGGTGGCTGGGCCGGACACCTCGACGGGTGTGGCGGGGAGTGGGTTTCGGCGGAGGGGCAGCAGGTCGCAGGCCGGCTGGTCGAGCAGGGTGATCGCCCGGGCGGCGATCGCCTCGGCGGCGGCGGTGCGAGTCTGCGGGGTGCCGGGGGCGGTGGGAGTGCTGTGGGCCAGCCGCCACTTGAGGCGTAGCAGGCGGCGTACGGAGGCGTCGACGCGGTCGGGGGTGACCATGCCGGAACGCACGGCGGAGACCACGGCGTCGCGGGCCTGGACGACGTCCGGCGGCATCAACAGCATGTCCACGCCGGCCTGGACGGCCCGCACGGCCGCCCTGGCCGGAGAGTTGTGGTCGGTGATCGCGGCCATGTTGAGCGCGTCGGTGACGATGATGCCGTCGTAACCGAGCTCGCGACGGAGCAGGCCGTCGACCACCGCCCGGGACAGCGGTGCGGGGGCATCACGGTCGAGCGCGGGGACGTTCAGGTGGCCGACCATGACCATGGGGGTGTCCGCGGCGATCGCGGCGCGGAAGGGCGGCAGGTCGACGGCGTCCAGGGCCGCGCGGTCGCGGGTGATCGTCGGCAGCGCGACATGGCTGTCCACCGACGTGGCGCCGTGGCCGGGGAAGTGCTTCGCGGCCGCCGCCACACCGGCCTGGCGGTAGCCGTTGATGGCGGCCGCGGTGAACCTCCCGACGGCGCCGGGGTCGTCCCCGAACGACCGTTCGCCGATCACCGGGTTCGCGGGGTCGCTGTTGACGTCCGCGTCCGGCGCGAAGTTGACGTTGATGCCGAGGGCACGCAGGTCGGTGCCGGTGATGCGCGCCGCCTCACGGGCGTCGTCGGGACGTCCCGTGGCGCCCTGGGCCATCTGGCTGGGCAGCAGGGTCACGCCGTCACGGACACGCAGGACCGGGCCCTGTTCCTGGTCCGTGGCGATCAGCAGGGGCACCGCGGCCGCGGCGCGCAGGTCGGCAGACAGGCCTGTGACCTGGGCCGGGTCGACTATGTTGTCCGGCAGGGCGCCTGGGCCTGTCCCGCCGGCGTCGAAGTAGATCACCCCGCCCAGGCTGTGGGCGGCGACTGCCTCGGCCGCCGTGGCGACGCCGGAGGTTCGCCGGTTGCCGGCCATCGCGGTCGGGTCCCGGTCCGATCCGGAGGTCCCGAACACGTACCCCATGATCATCTGGCCGACGCGTTGCTCCAGTGACAGCCCGGCGAGGGTGGCCTCGACCCAACGACTCTCCTCGGGGGACGCCTCAACCGGAAGGCCCCCCGCGCCGAGGCCGGAACCGCTCGCGGAGAGTCCACCGCGGTCGGCCGCCTGACCGGCCCCGGAGGCCTCCGGGGCCCTGGAATCCGCGCCGGCCGACGGCCCGGGGCGATCGGAGGCGACGTCATCAGAACCGCGCCCCTGATTGACCACCGCGAACAGCGTGATCCCGGCCAGCACAGCTGCCACGACCACGATGACCAGGCCCGCAGGCCGTACACGCCACACATTCCACCTCCTGTCCGCCGTCGGTACGGATTCGGTGCGAACCGTATCCACGCCACTCATTACGTCCTCGCGGTGGGGCCTGCGCGAACTGTCGTGGTGCAGGCATACCGTGCCGGTCAGGCTGTTCCCGTCGGTCTTTCGTCCAGGAGGCGTCATGACGGAAAGAACCAGCATCCGCCGCGCGTGGTTGCCGATCGCGGCCTGCGTCGGCATCGGTGCCAATGGTCTGCGGCTGCGCGCCCGGGTCCGGGCGCTGCCCGTGATCGGGCCCGCCGGGCGGCCCGTGCATCCCTCGCACCGGTTCCTGCTCGCCGAGGGCGTCCACCTTGACGAGGCGCAGCGGCGGGCGGCGAGCGCCTACGCGCGGCGGGAGGGTCTCACCGTCCTGGACCTGGTGCCGTCCGCGATGGCGGCGCACGAGTTGCTGGATCTGGCCCGCATGGTTGATCCCGAACGGTACCGGGCGCAGCGCCTCGCCCCGGGGCGGGGCGCCTACCACGCGCTGCTGGTCGACCAGGAGGTGCTCGACCGTTCGGGCCTGGCCCTCCCCAGGCCCGACCGCGCGCAGCTCGCCGCCGCGACGGCCACGTTGAAACTGCATGCACCGGCGGCGACCGGCCTGGCGATCCTGCCGGGGCTTGCCGCCGCGGCCACGCACGGCACCAGACCCTCGCAGGGCGGCAGGACGCCGGGCAGCACCACGCGGGACGACGCGCCGCGTTCCGGCGAGACGACACCCCGGAACGGGCGGGACCGGGTCGCGGTTCAGTTCGCCGCCCTGCCCTGGGAGCCAGCGCTGCCGTTCCTCCCGCTCGTGCGGGATCTGGCCGTCGGTGCCGGAGCGACGGCCGCCCCGGCCTGGGCACTCGGCGCCGCGCTGCTCTCCTGGCTGCAGCCGGCAGTGGTCGGCGCGGGGCGGATCCGCGTCCCGACGGCGGAACTCCTGCGCAGCCCGCTCACCCGCCGGCAGCCGATGGCCCGCTTCCTCACTTCGCCGCTCACGGCTGCCAGTGCGCCGCGGCCGGGGCCGCCGGCCACCGATCCCGCCACGCTGGCGGCGAAGCGGCACCAGTACCGCGCCGATCTCGCCGCCGGCGTCGACCGGTTCCTGGAGGCTCCGTCCACGGCGTGCCCCTGGTGCGGCGGCACCGGCCTTTCCCTTGCTCTGTCCGGGTCGGACTCCGTGCAGGCCAAGCCAGGAGTCTTCCGGTACGACCGGTGCGACGACTGCGGCCACGTGTTCCAGAACCCGCGGCTGACCCTCGACGGGCTCGAGTTCTACTACCGGGACGTCTACTCCGGCCTCGGCGCGGCGCTGATCGAGGAGCTGTTCCGCCGCAACACCGACATCTACCTGGCCCGAGCCCGGCTCGACATTCCCGCGCCGCGGCGCTGGCTCGACGTCGGCGGCGGCTTCGGCCACTTCTGCGCGGCCGCGCGCGAGGTGTGGCCGGCGACATCCTTCGACGGCCTGGACATCGGCGAGAGCATCAACCTGGCCGGGCGCCGCGGCTGGGTCGATCACGTGCACCAGGGCCGCCTGCCGGACCTGGCCGGGGAGCTGAGCGGCCGCTACGACGTCGTCAGCATGTTCCACTACCTGGAGCACACCCGGGACCCGCGGGAGGAGCTGCACGCGGCCGCGCGCACCCTCGCGCCGGGCGGGCACCTGATCATCGAGGTGCCGAACCCGCAGTGCCCCGCCGGCCGCTGGTTCGGCGCGTACTGGCCGGGCTGGTTCGTGCCCCAGCATCAGCACCTCATTCCGGCCGACAACCTGGTCCACGCCCTCGACGAGGCGGGCCTCAAGGTTCTGGACGTCTGCTTCGGCGAGGCGCACCAGGGCGGCGACGCGCCGATCGCCCTGTGGGGAGCGTGGCAGCGGGCCGCTCCGTCCCCGGCGATGCCCTGGCAGGAGGTCACGAGCCCCGCGGCGGCTCGCGCCCGACGGGCGCTCACCGGGGCGGCCATGGGAGTGGCGATGCCGGCGGCGGTCGCCTGGGATGCCGCCAGCCGCCGCTACCTGACGGGCGGCCGGCGGTCGAACGCCTATCGGGTGCTGGCCTGCCTGCGCTAGGTCAGCCGCCGCGACCCGGGCGCCTGCCGGGCGCGATACGCGCCGTGGCGACCTGCGCACGATCCCGCACCTCCGACGACTACCCTGAGTAGCGATCGTGACCGTAAGTAGGCGGAGCACGCCGGGTGCGCCTCGGGGGTGGCATGACCGTGGACTGGTATCAGGGCTCGGTTTCCCGCCCCCCGCTCCGGCGTCGGCGGGCGCCGGGCGCGGATACGGGTGGGCCGCCCGGCATCGTCCCCGGTGGGCTGCCACCTCGCAAGCTGGCGCTGGCGCGGAGGATGGTGCTGGCCGGGGTGCTGGTGCTGGCCGGTGCCCTGCTGGGCGGTTGCGGGGGGCCGGGGGACGGCTCCGACCGTGGCCCGAGCCCTGATCCGCGACCGGGCCCGAGTGCCTCCCCCGCCGGCGTGCCCACGGGTGACGATCCGGGTCTGGCGCTGCCGGCCGGCTGGAGCTGGGTCGCCTACGCGGACGTCCCTCGGCTGGAGGTCTTCGGGAACCGGGGCGACACCCAGCCAGGGTGGACCCTGGACAACCCGAACCCGCGCGGGGTCCCGCTGGTCCTCGGTGTCGAGGAACGCCAGCCTGACTGGCTGCGGGTCAAGGTCCCCGTAAGGCCGAACAACACCATCGGCTGGGTCCGGACGGCCGACGTCAGGATGACGACGACGCCGTTCGAGTTGCAGGTTGACCGCTCCGAGCACCGCCTGACCGTCTTCCGGGACGGTTCGGTTCTCACGAAGCTCCCGGTCGGCATCGGCACTGGCGCGACACCGACCCCCGCCGGCACCTTCTACCTGACCGAGCTGCTGCGCCCGGCGGATCCGGGTGGCCCCTGGGGGCCGTTCGCCTATGGTCTGTCCGGATTCTCCGATGTGATCACCCAGTTCAACGGGGCCGAGGGGATCATCGGGCTGCACGGCACCAACCGCCCGGACCTGGTCGGCTCGGACGTCAGCCTGGGATGCATCCGGCTGCGCAACGAGGATCTGCTGCGTCTGGTGGACCTCCTCCCGCTCGGCACGCCGGTGACGGTCGTCGGCTGACCGCCAGCGGCGGCCCTACGAGTCGCCGACGTCGAAGACCCGCCGGTAGGGCAGGTCCATCAGCGCCTCGACGGCCACTCCGCAGGACGCCGCGGCGAGAGCCGCCGGCAGCGCGACCAGCATCAGCCGCTTCCGCCGCTGCGGGGCCGCGAGCAGAGCCGCGATCCGCCGCGGTACCGGCCCGGGCCTCGGGCCCCGACCGGGTGCGCCCGCCCTCAGCTTCGCCGGGCGCGCCGCCCGGCGGCGCCCGGGCAGCAGGGGCCCGTGCCCGCCGCGCCCCGGCGCCGGGCGGCCCGGCACGTCTGACACGTCCTCCGTGGCCCCTGCGGCCTGCGCGGTCGCGGCGAGCGCGGCGGTGCCGACGACGTGGGCCACCGAGTGGCGGTCGCCGACGTCCTCCGCCGCCTGCTCATCCGCCCAGCGCTCGATGGCGTAGTCGACCAGGGTGACCATCGGTCGCAGGGTCGGCAGCGCGGCCGCGGCGAGCCGGGCGGCGAAGGCGAAGAGGTGGTGCCGCCCGGTCAGGTGGGCACGCTCGTGCGCGAACAGGGCCTGCTGCCGGCCCGCTCCGACCGCCGTGAGCATCCCCTCGGTGACCACGATGCGCCCGGGGAGGCCGGGGAGCGCGAACGCGTCGGCGCGACCATCCGGCAGCACGACGATCTCGGTGCCGCCGGGCAGCGCCGAGGCCTCCCGACGCGCCGCGTGTACCGAGCCATGCTGCGACCGGCCGGTCGCCAGGGCCGACAGGACCGCGACGGCGCCCAGCAACAGGCATGTCCAGGACAGCCATCGGGGCAGTGACGCGGCGGGCCAGGACGCCGCTGTCACCGGCTCGTCCAGGATGCCCGCGATGCCGGCCACCGCCGGCATCCCGAACACGAACAGGCTCAGCGTGCCTGCCATGGCGAACAGGCCGGCTGCCGCGGTGAACCCGAGGACCGCCGCCTTGGGGGGCAGCAGGTCGACAAGTATGTGGCACGCGACCGCGCCGGCCGCCGGAGCGAGCACAAGCGAGACGAGCAGCTGGTCGACTGCCACAGGCGTCCTTACCGGTGCTGTTCGAGGTCGGGTGCCGTGCCGGTTCCCTCGCCGACGCCACCCGGCACCACGCCACCGTCCGACGCCTCGGGTGCGGAGGCGAGCAGGTCACGGACGAGCGCCTCGTCGGTCGGTGAGAGCGCGGCGATGAAATGGGTCAGGGCCCGCCGGTGATCAGACTGCCCCGCGAGCAGGCGGTTCATCCGCCAGGCGACCAGCGTGGTCGGGTCGCCAGGCGACGAGTAGAGGTAGCCGCGGCCGTGTCTGCGCCGCGTGACCACACCCTTGGTGTGAAGCCGGGTGAGGGTCGTGACCACGGCACTGTAGGAAAGCCGTGCCACATCGGGCAACAGGTCACGCACCTCACCGGGTGAGAGCTCGCCAGAGCGGTGCAGAACGCCCAGCACATCCTCCTCCAGCTGCCCGGGTGGGCGTCGCCGGTGGGCCTGCTGGGTCACCGGCGGTTCCGAATCCTCATGCATCAGACTGGCCCCCCGGGCAGACTCCGGGGAGTCGGGACGTTCCCGTCCGCGCTCCGCCTTCACGTCGAACACGATACGAGCCGATATCGCGCGGTCCCGCGCATGGGCCGCACGGGACACGGAGGGTTCACCCGCGACATCCGCGCGTCGACGGTCAGTGAGCCGCGTTGACCAGCCCGGACAGGCCGCGGTGGGCGCAGGTCGGACGACCCCGCAGGGCAGCCACGGACACGTGGAACGCGGGTGGTGTTGCGGGCGGATATGGTGCCGGCATGTCGACCTTCAGAATCAGCGAGGTCGCCGGGCTGCTCGGCGTCAGCGACGACACGGTGCGCCGGTGGGCGGATGGCGGCCGCCTGCCCACCGTGCGCGACGGCGCTGGGCGGCAGGCCGTCGAAGGATCCGTACTGGCGCAGTTCGCCATCGACATGGCAGGCGAGCTGCCGCTGGGTTCTCCCGCCATCGTCGGTGCCTCGGCCCGCAACCGGTTCCCCGGCATCGTCACCAGGGTGCGCCGTGACGATGTCATGGCCCAGGTCGAGATCCAGTCCGGCCGGCACCGGGTCGTCTCACTGATGAGCCGGGAGGCCGCCGACGAGCTCGGCCTCGAACCGGGTGTCCTCGCCGTCGGCACGGTCAAGGCGACCAACGTCGTCATCGAGCTGCCCGAACGGCACTGACCGGCGCTGACCGGCACCGCCACTGCCGACCGGGCCATCGCGCCACGCGCCATCGGGCCACAGCACGCGGCGGACGACCGGTTCAGACCGCGGAAGGCGCAGCGGTCTCCCCGGCGCCGCCCGCGTCGATCCAGCCGCTGAGGATGTCGCCGAACACGGTCGGGTCCTCTCCCCTGTTCCAGAACGCGGTCGCGCTCTGCACCGCCAGCGCGCCGGCGGCCAGGTAGTCGACCACGTCCCGGCCCGTCAGGACACCGCCCACCCCGACGACATCCACCTGCCCCGGCAGCAGCCGGCGCAGCTGGCGCACCTGGCCGAGGCCGACCGGCCGCAGTGCCGCCCCGCTCAGGCCGGCCAGTCCGACGTCCAGCACCGGGCGCAGCCGGTCGTCGAGGACGAGCGCGTTGGGGAACGTGTTGACCGCGGTGACGAACCGCGGCCCGCCGAGGCCCCGCGAACGGCCACCGAGCAGCGCCGCCAGCTCCGCCAGCGCCTGGGGGTCGGAGAACGGCGAGATCTTGACCCCGTACGGCGGAGCGGGACGTCCACGACCGCTGGCCGGAGCCGCGAGCGCGCCCTCGACAGCGGCGCAGATCGCGTCGGTCTGGCCCGGGTCGAAGCAGGCGATACGTTTCTGCGTCCCGCCGTCCCAGACGTTCGGGCAGGCGAGGTTGAGCTCGACGAGGTCCGCCCCCGCCGCGGCGGCGAGCTCGGCGAGCTCGGCGTACTCGTCAACGGCGAAGCCCGCCACGCTCACGACCAGCGGTTTGCCGTGCGCGTGCGCGGCCTCGACCATGGCGGGGAGCTGCTCGCGGTAGTAGTTCGCCCCGCGGTTCGGCAGGCCGAGCGCGTTGAGCGAGCAGCCGTCACCGGACCAGTAGACCTCGCCGCTGTTGCCGGCTCGGGAGTCCCGGGTGATGGAGCCGACCACGACGGCCGCCACCGAGCTGCGGGCGAGCGCGACCACGTCCTGCGGGGTCTTGCAGGTGCCGGCCGCGTTCATCACCGGGTGATCGAGCGCCACTCCGGCGAGCAGGAGCTGGCCGGTCACCGGTGCTCCTCCGGCCGCGCGGACCCGCCCACCGTCCGGACACTCCTGGCGCTACCACGCATCTGGCCAGCGTAACGGCCCTTCGCACCGGGCCGGAGGCGCAACGGCCAGGGCACCGCGCCAGCCTCCCGCACCGGGCTCCCCGAGCGGGAGCGGGCCGCGGGCCGGTACGTGCCCCCGCCCGGCGGCGTCGTCGCCGGAACGACGGGTGCCCGCAGAACCGTGAGGACGCCCACCGCACCCCGCACAGCGGCGGCTTCCACGCCAGCGGCGGCTTCCACGCCAGCGGTGTCATCTCGGTGAAAGGCGCCGTCCGCGAAACCGGCGATGTCCGCCGGAGCGACGGAAACTCCGCGGACCTGGTGCCACAGCATGGGCAGCACACCCGCGACCGCTGCCGCCGCGACCGCGGTGAGCAGAAACGGGAGGTGGACGTTCGCCGAGTAGAGCGCCCCGGAGGCGAGCGCCGCGACGGCCGTCGACGCGGTCTGCGTGGTCGTGAACAGGCCCTGCGCCCGGCCCGTGCCCTGTGGACCACATTCCTGGACCAGCAGTGACTGCGCGGACGGGAAGCTGATCGCCAGCGCGATCGCCTCCGCGCAGCACACCATGACGATGAGCCAGAAGGACTCGATGAACGAGTAGCTGGCGACGGTGATGCCGGTGGCGACCGTCGCGCCGGTCACCAGCCAACGCCGGTCGCTGTGATCAGCGAGCCAGCCGGCCGGCATCGCACACACGATGTACGGAAGGGCGAAGAGGGTGAAGCTCAGCCCGATCAGCTCCGTCGAGACGTCCCGGTCGGCCAGCAGGAGGCTCCAGCAGGTCTCGTAGGTCCCGACCGCCAGCCCGTTGACCGCCGCCACCAGCAGCAGGCCGATGACACCGGGCCCCAGCAGGCCGCCGAGCCCGCGCGGTGTGCGCCCGGGCTGCGGCGTTCCGGAGGCCCGCGACGAGGATGGCGTGCCCGGAGGCGGCGACGGCGGGCGCGCCGGCGCGCCGGCGTGGGCGGGTGGTGTGAGGGCCCGCGGGTGGCCGTCCGGGCGGAGCAGCACGAGCGCCGGGATGGAGGCGACCGCCGCGGCCACCCCTGCGCCGAGGAAGAGCAGGTCCATCCGCTGCTCGCCGGCGAGGCCGCCCAGCAGCGGGCCGATCGCGATGCCCGCGGTCTGGCCCGTGTAGACGGCGCTGACGGCTCGTCCGGTCAGACCTGGCGGCACTGTCTCCGCGACCGCGGTGAGGACGGCGACCTCGAAGGCGCCGGCGCCGGCGCCCTGCAGCGCCCGCACCACAGCGTCGGCGTGCAGCCCCGGGGAGACGATCAGGCCGACGCAGCCGACGGCGTACAGAACGAGGCCGCCCACCAGGACCGGCCGGTGCCCCCGACCCGCTGTGAGCACACCGGCGGGGTACTGGGAAAGCAGCGACCCGACGAAGAACGCCGCCATGACGATGCCGACGCTGCTGGCCGGGACGTCGCGGTCCTCCAGGTAGAGCGGGAGCAGCGGCGCGATGGCAAAGGCTCCGCTCCACTGCAGCAGGGTGGCCGTGCCCAGTGCCGCGACGAGACGTCCGACAGAGCCATGTGTCAGCGAGACGGGTGAGCCCCGCGCCGTACTTCCCATCACCGTGCCGCCCCCGTTGGCGCCGTCCCGGGCCGCCTGCTCAGGCATTCGGCCCGGATCTGACGGGTGTCCGGGCATCTGCCCGGTTGGTCCCCACGACTACTACCGTCCGTCCGGACGGTCGGTCAACCCGGGCCGACCCTCGTGCCGTCGCCGACAGCCAGCGCTGTTTGCTTGGTGGGTGGGGCACAATGGCCGTCGTGCCAGCCTCGGACCCGGCCGCCACCCGACAGCGGCTGCTCGACGCGGCCTGGCGGGTGCTCGCCCGCCACGGCGACCAGCCGTTGAGCCTGGACGCCGTGGCCCGCGAGGCCACGCTCTCCAAGGGTGGGCTGCTGCACCACTTCCCCACCCGGGCCGCGCTCATCGACGCGCTCCACGACCGGTGGAACGACGGCTTCGACGCCGCGGTCACCGGCCGCGCCACGGCCGACGGCCGGCCCGGCAGCCGGGCGCGCGCCTATCTCGAGGTCGGCGCCGAGGGCGCCACCGCACCCGGAGAGGCGACCGCGGAGGTCGGTTTCCTGGCTGCGCTGATCGCCGAGCCAGGGCAGCTGCAGCGGTTACGGGAGCGGTACGAGACGTGGCAGGAACGGCTCGTCCAGGACCGGGTCGACCCGGTCGCGGCCTCCGTCGTTCGGATGGCCGCCGACGGAATCTGGCTGGCCGACCTGCTGGGGCTGGCGCCACCGGCCGGCGACCTGCGACGCCGGATGCTCGACATGCTCCGCGCGCTCGTCACCCCGCCGGGCACCACGGCCACGGACCCGACCACGCCCGCCCCGCCGGCCGCACCGGCCGCACCGGCAGTGCAGACCGTACCGACCGCACCATCGTCGCCGGGTGCACTGGGTGCGCCGGCCGCGGCCGACAGGCAGAGCAGCCACCGGTCGCCGCCAGCGGCCCCACTGGCCCGCGGCTGAGCCGGGACATCACGGGCTGGAGTCCTGGCGCGGGCAGGCACATGATGTCCGGGACGGATCCGCCGTCCGCGACGGGTCCGCGGGACACGGAGGAGCCACGGATGGCAACTGTCGACACAGGCCCGGACCCGACTCCTGGCCGGGCGGGAGCGGCGACGGCAGCGGCCCAGCCGGCACCAGCACCTCCCCCGGCCTCGGCGCCCTTCGCGGAGAAGATGGCCTTCTACCGCTCCCAGCACACCACCAGGGGTATCCGGACGACCCACCTGTTCGGTATTCCCGGCGTGGTCTTATCCCTGCCGCTGCTCGTCGCCCGGCCGAGGGCCGGCGTGGCGCTGTTCGCGATGAGCTGGGCGCTGCAGGTCGCCGGGCACGTCGTGTTCGAGAAGAACCGACCGGCCCTCACCCAGGGGTTCTGGACCTACCAGCTCTGCGGGCTCGCGTTCTGGTGCGAGGAGACCGCCGAGCTCCTGCGCGGCCAGGGCCCCGGCGGGCCGGCACGGCCCTCGCCCTGACCACCGCGCCGGCGACCCCCCTGGCACCGGCTGCCCTGCGCTCACCCTCACCGCCGGGCGGGCGGCCCGGCCGACCTGGTCACCTTCGGGTCGATGCGGCGCAGCATCACGGAGGTGAGAGCCAGCGCGCCGCCGGCGAGGAGCAGGCCGATGAACACGTCGAGGGCCCAGATCCCCGCGCTGTGCTCCCACAGGCCGTCGGCCGGGTCCGTCCGCAGTAGCTCGTTGCCCAGTTTGGAGACCTCGTTCAGGTCGGCGGTGGACCCCAGCGCAGCGAAGCCCCAGCGGGCCGGCGCGATCCACGCGATCTGCTCCATCACCGGTCGCCCGATGACGGAGACCAGCCCGCTGGAGAGCACGAGCTGCGCCATCGTCACGAGCACCAGGACGGGCATCGTCTTGTCGGCGTTGTCGACGAGCGTCGAGACCAGCAGGCCGATCATCATGGAGGCCAGGGCCGCCACGATCACCGCGACCAGGCACTCCAGCAGCGGCGTCCCGAGCACCGAGGCCTCGGCGGGTTCTCGCCCGACCAGCCCGATCAGGGTGAAGACCACGCACTGGACCGTGGTGATGGCAGTCAGCACAATGATCTTCGAGCCGAGGTAGGCGGCGCGGGACAGGCCGATCGTCCGTTCTCGGCGATAGATGTCCCGTTCCTTGACGATCTCGCGGACCGAGTTCGCCATGCCCATGAAGCAGGCGCACAGCACCAGGACCACGAGCACCTTCATCGCGTCCGGATTGGGTGCGTCCGGCAGCGCGTCGAGCCCGTCCGGTGCGGGGATCACCCGCGGGATGATGCCGAGCAGGAACGGGAACGCGGCGATGAGACGCAGATAGGAGCGGTCGGCCAGGACGACCCGTAGGTATCTTCGGGTCAGCGTCGCGAGCTGGGAGCTGACCGGCTGCTGACGCACGCTGGGTAGCTCGGCGGGTGCCTTGCGCACGACCGGCGCGACGATCGCCGAGGGAACGTAGTACTCGGAGGCCCGGAACCGGGCGGCGAGTTCGGCGCCGGGGGTGCGCTCCAGGTCGCGGAAGACCGCGGCGAACTCGCGGAAGTCCTCCTTGCCGAAGAAGCGCAGTGCGCTGTCCGCCGGGCCGAAGTACGCGACGTGCCCGCCGGGGGCGAGCACCAGGATGTAGTCGCAGAGGTCGAGGAACAGCACGCTGTGCGTGACGACGATGACCGTGCGGCCGCCCTCGTCCGCGGACCCGGCACCGCCGCCCTTGGCCAGCCCCTTCAGCGTCTCCATCACCGACTGGTCGTTCGCCGGGTCGAGGCCGGAGGTCGGCTCGTCGAGGAACAGCAGGGAGGGGCGGGTCAGCAGCTCCAGAGCCACCGACGTCCGCTTCTTCTGCCCGCCGGAGAGCCGGCTCACGGGCGTGTCCGCATGGGCGGTCAGCCCGAGCTCGCCGATGACCTCCTCGACCCGGGCCCGCCGCTCGGGGCCGGTGGTGTCCGCCGGGAACCGCAGCTCCGCCCCGTACTCCAGCGCCTCCCGCACCGTGAGCTGGGCATGCAGCGGGTCGGCCTGCGGGACGTACCCGATGCGGCGGCGCAGCTCGTCGTACTCGGCGTACAGGTCACGACCGGCGTAGCGGACCGTGCCGACATCCGCGGGGCGGAAGCCGGTCAGCGCGTTGAGCAGGGTCGACTTGCCGGCGCCGCTGGGGCCGACCACGCCCAGCAGCGACCGGCCGGGCAGCCGGAAGGTCATGTCGTGCATCAGCTGCTTGGGGCCGGCGAAGACGGAGACGCCCTGCACCTCGAACGCGACGTCCCCGGAGTCGAGGTACTCCACCAGCGAGTCGCCCTCGAGCTGGTAGAGGTGATGGCCGATGGCGATGACGTCACGCTGGCCGACCGGGGCACGCCCGACCCGCTGGCCGTTGAGGAAGGTTCCGTTGGCCGAGCCGAGGTCGACGATCTCGACACCGCCCTGGCTGATCAGCAGCTCGGCGTGGTGCCGGGAGGCAAGCAGGTCCGCGACGGGAACGTCGTTGCCGCGGGACCGCCCGAGCCGGATCGTGCCGGCCCGCAGCGGGTACACCCGGCGCCGGGCGTGCACGATCGCGCTCTGCGCGGTCTGGGGCTCGATCGGCAGTGAGCCGGTGCGCGGCCCGCCCCCCGCGGTACCGGACGGGCCCCCGACCGGAGTGGCGGGCTCTGCCGGCGGGACCCGCCCTGCTGCCACTGCCTGCCCCCGACCGCCACCAGCGGCCGGAACCGCGCCGGGGTAGGGCGCCGGGCTCACGGACGGTACGGGACCCGCGGGACCTGACGGACCGGGCCGCCACGCCTGGCCTGGCTGACCGAAGTTCCCCGGCTGGCCGAAGTTCCCCGGCTGACCGGGCGGTGGCGCCTGGGCCGGGGCGCCGCCCGGCCACGCGGCGGCCGGCGGCGGGCCGGGCTGAGCCGGCGGGGCGGCGCCGGAGCCGTGGCTGGGCGCGGTGCCGGGGCTGACCGTCGCCGCGGGGGTGAGGGCCACCTCGGGGCCGTCCGCCGCTCCGAGCCGGAACCGCAGCTCCGCCGAGACGGGGGTGGTTTCGCCCATCCGGCGGCCTTCCTGCCACAGGCCGTTGGCGCTGGTGTCCCGCACCTGCCAGCCGCCGGCGACCGGCTCCAGCACCAGGTGGCTGCGGGACACCCGACCGTCGTTGATGACGATGTCCGACGTTCGGCCGCGGCCGACCACGCACGGTGCGTCGCCCGTCAGCGTCGTCCGACCCGCCGGGGTGATCACGCTCAGCGTGGTCCGGTCCACCTGTAACTCCTCTGGCCTGCCCGCTGTGTCTGCTTCCGCCTACCCGATCACAGGGATTCTCCACCGAACCGGGACTTGTCCGGAAGGCGACCGGGTGAAAGGGCCACCGCGAGGGCCGTCGGGACCGGAGGCCGGAGCCCGCGGTCGGGTCAGAGACGCCGGTAGCGGGCCTCGACGAAGGAGTAGGCGCCGAACAGGACGAGGCCGACGGCGGCGCACATCAGCAGCACCTGGCCGTAGGTCTGGTCGGCGATGGTCCGCAGCGTGCCGTCGAAGCCCTTGGCCTCGTTGGGATCGAAGTCGATCGCCGCCTTGACCACGAAGACGCCGGCGAGCCCGAAGACGATCCCGCGAGCGACGTATCCCACCCGGCCGATCACACGGGCGGCGCGAAGCACCGCCTGGCTCATCTCGCCGCGCTTCAGCTTCTCCTCGAACTTCGTCGTCATGCCCTTCACCAACATGCCGACGCCGACGACGACGACGACCAGGCCGACGGCGCCCACCAGCCAACGCCCGCCGGTGTGGTCCATCACCCGCGCGGTGTAGGGCGCGGGCTCGCCGGAGCCACCCGCGCCGGAATCAGAGCCGCCCGAGGCGAGAAAGGCAATGGTGCTGCCGGTGATGGCCAGATAGATCACGCCCCGCAGAAACGACACCACCCGCTTCGCCGTGCGCTTCCTCTCGTCGCTTTCGTCGCGGTGCCCGACCGCTCCCTCCAGCAGTCGCCACAGCGCGTAGCCGGCGAAACCGACGGCGACCAGGACCAGAAGCGCTGTGCCGAAAGGCTTGTCCGCGATCTCGCGCAGCGCGCCCGGCCGGTTCGCCTGCTCGCCTGAGCTTCCGACGGCGATCTGGACGGCAATCACACCGATCAGCACATAGACGAGCCCGCGGGCGGCGAAACCGAGCCGCGCGGTGATGTCGACCGCACGGCTGTTCCGGGTTCGGTGGGCTGCGGACCCGCCCGCGGACGCAGCCGTGCGGCCCGCCCGGGCCACGCTGTCAACGGACACGTTCCCTCCTCGGCAATGCTGTACCGGGCACAATGCCCATACAGCGCCTGCCCGCCCGGAGGGCGACAAAACGGGTGGACGTCCTGCCTTTCGGCGACCGTCACCGCAGCGCGCCGCGGCGGTCACGCCGCGACGGCGACGATCACGGCATCCGATAACGCAGGAGAACCATGTCGCCGAGCTGACGGACCTCGGCGAGACGCAGCCGGTGGGCCGCGTCGAAAGGAAAGGAACCAGGCCCCACGAATGTGGGTGCCGCCGCGTCGCCGACGAAGAACGGTGCCACCACCAGGTGCAGTTCGTCGACCAGACCAGCGGTGAGGAACGCCGTGTGGAGGGTCGTGCCGCCTTCCACGAGCAGCCGCCGCACGCCCCGGCCGTGCAGGTCCCGCAGGAGGTTCTCCACGACCGGGTCGACGAGGTCGACCAGCGTGGCAGCCGTGCCAGGTGCTGATGGCACTGGTAGCGCCGGTACCTGCGCCGGGCGGGCGCGGTAGACGATCCGTTCCGCGCCGTCCAGGAAGAAGCGTGCCGCCGGATCGAGAGCGCCCTGCCCGGTGAGGACGGCACGCAGCGGTGTCGCCGGCCGCCCCGCGGCCAGCCGGGCCGCGCGCCGGTCCGCCGAGCGGACGGCCAGGCCGGGGTTGTCCCGCCGGACGGTCCGCGCACCGACCAGGATCGCGTCGCAACCGGCGCGGACCTCGTCCACGCGGTCGAGATCCGCCGGGCTGGACAGGACGAGGCGGTCCGGCGAGCAGTCGTCGATGCGCCCGTCGAGCGACATCGCACAGCTCAGCAGCACGTACGGACGCCCGGCTCCGGCCGGGGCCTCAGTCTCAGTCGTCGCCCTGCCCGCCGTCGTCGTCACCCGCCCCCTGGTCCTCGCCGCCGCCATCGCCGGCACCACCATCGCCGGCACCACTGCCGCTGCCGGAACCACTGCCGCTGCCGGCACCGCCGCCGCCAACCGTGCCCCCGCAGCGGTCGGCCACCCAGTCGGCCAGCTGTGCACGCGGGCTGAGCGCTGTCGGGTCCTCGGCGACCCGGCCGGCGAGATCCTTGATGTTCTGCTCGGGAGCGAGATCCCGGACGATCAGCGCCACCAGGCGGGCCGAGTCGGGATTCTGCTGGATCTCACTCGGCTCGACCCTGATCTGCGAGCACAGGACGGTCCCCCCGGCGGCGCGGGTCTCCTCGGAGACCTGGTCGCAGCCGGTGAGACCGGCCGCGCCTGCCGCGAACGCCATGGCGACGGCGAATCTCGGTCTGCCGATCAGCTTGCTCCCCGTGGGAGCGGACATCCGCCTCATGCCTCCGAGGATGTCACGCACCGGTCCGTGCGGGGATTCGTCGTAGGTGAGGACTACCGTCTGACGGTGTGCGGATCGCGACCTGGAACATCAACTCGGCCAAGGCCCGGCAGGCCCGCCTGATCGAATGGCTCGACCGGGCGAGTCCCGACGTGCTCTGCCTGCAGGAGACCAAGCTGTCGGACGACGCGTTCCTGGAGCTCTTCGACGAGGACCTGTTCCGCCGCGGCTACCGGGTCGCCCATCACGGCGACGGCCGGTGGAACGGCGTGGCGGTCCTGTCCCGCGCCGGGCTGGAGGATGTGCAGCGTGGGCTGCCCGGCGATCCGGGCTTCCCGGAGCCCGAGCCGCGGGCGATCGCGGCGACCTGCGGGGGCATCCGGGTCTGGTCGCTGTACGTGCCCAACGGGCGCACCGTCGACGACCCGCACTACGCCTACAAGCTGGCGTGGCTGGCCGCGCTGCGTGAGGTGGTGCACGCGCAGGCGCCGGCGGGGCCGGTGATGACACTCGGCGATTTCAACATCGCCCCGACCGACGCCGACGTGTGGGACATCGCCGCCTTCGACGGCGCGACGCACGTGACCGAGCCGGAGCGTGCCGCCCTCGGCGCGCTGCACGACGTGGGTCTGGTCGACGTGATGCGCGCGCGGTGGCCGGTAGAGACGGTCTACACCTACTGGGACTACCGCCAGCTCTGCTTCCCCAAGAACTACGGGATGCGGATCGACCTGGCCCTGGCCACGGCCGATGTCGCGACCCGCGCGCGTGCCGTCTGGGTTGACCGGGCGGCCCGCAAGGGCACCGGCACGAGCGACCACGCCCCGGTCGTGGTCGATCTGGACGAGGCACCCGACGGCGATATCGGGCCGATGGTGCCACCGCCGTCGGCCCGTGGTGCCGGGTCCCGAGGTGGTTCCTCCCGCGCAGGAAGCGGCACCCGCCGCGGCACCGGCGCCTGACGGGCCTTTGCCGGGCGGGTGACCAGGCCGGAGGGCGGGTGTGGTCCCGCCCGGGGCACCCCGGCCGCGCCTGGGCGGGACCCCACCCGCGGGTGCCGTCGCCGGACCCGCGGGTGGGGGTGTGGGGGTCACCGGGCGCGCCCGGCCCACCGCGTCAGGAGGCGGTGGGCTCCCCGCCGGTGGGCTCGGCGCCATGCTGCGAAGCCCCGGCCTGGGGCGCGGCGGCGGCGGTCCCCGGCTCGTCCGCTGTCGCCGGCAGCGCCGCGGCCGCGGCCGTTCCGTTGACGGGGATCCGGGTGCTGCGCGGTGCCGCGGCCGCACCGGCCAGCCGCACGGTCAGCACACCGCGGTCATAGCGGGCGCTGATCGCTGTCGCGTCGACGTTCTCCGGCAGCGCGAACTCACGACGGAACGATCCGTGCCACCGCTCCCGGTGGACGCGCCCGTTCACCGTCTCCTCGTGCGCTGACGCGCGCTCGCCGCGGACGACGAGAGCGCCGCGGTCGATCTCCACCGTGACGTCCTTCTCGACGTCGACCCCCGGCAGCTCCAGGTTGATCAGGACGTCGTCACCCGCCACCAGGACATCGGCGGACGGCACGACGTTCTGCGGCCGGGGGGTGGCGCGCAGCGGACGCACCGAGCGTTCCCGCGAGCCCCACGAGCGCCGGACGATCTCGTTGAACTCGCGGTCCATGCGCTCGAACGCGGCGAACGGGTCCCACAGGTAGGTGCTCATTGTCGTATGACTCCCCTCTGGGCGGTGCCTTCGCTGTGAAGCCTCTCGTTGTCTCGGCCCTACCGGCCCGCCCGAACAGTTCATGAGTCTAGGAGACTCAACCTTATGAAGGCAAGAGGACTAAGCAAGATGCATGCCTGCCTCACGCTGAACCATGCTCCGACCTGACGCCGCTTCGCGATCGCAGACACGGCCTGCCACCGCCCCGGCCAGGCGCTACGCGGCCGCGGGTACGCCAGGGTCATCCGCGTTACGGCGTGGACGTCCGGCAAACCTCACACCACGGTGAGAAACGCCACCCCGCCGGCGCCGCGGGGCGGGACCTCGGTCGGGCGAAACCTCGATACCGGGCCCGGACAAGTGCCGTGACCTGCGTGGATACGCGAAGGCCCCGCCAGGAGATCGTTCCTGACGGGGCCTTCGGCTGTTGCCCCGGAAGTGCCGGTGCGACGGCGACGCCGCGGTCACCGCTCTGCTCCGGCGGTCACCGGTCCAGTGGTCACCGGTCCGCTCCGGCGGTCACTGCCCGGCGCGAGCCGTCAGCGCGCATCCGCGCCGGTGACCACCACGACACGAGGCACAGTCCGGGCAGCCCGGACAGCCCGGGTGGTCCGGGTGGTCCGGGTGGTCAGCGCGGGTCCGGGGCGTAGTTGACCGTGACGTCGGTGAAGCCGAGAGCACCGAGAAGCCCACGCAGCATGGCTGTCGTGTTCGTCCTGGCGAGTTCGAGCACCTGCCCGTCGGCCTGGGCCGCCTCGGCGATCTTGCCGGCGGCCGTTCGGTAGAGCTCGGAGTCGTTCCCCTGCCCCCCGAAGAGGCCCCCGATGCGGTCCAGGGCGCCGCGTTGGCGGGCCACCACGTAGCTCCTGTCCAGGTCGAGGTTCGGATCCGACAGGGTCGGCGCGGGCAGCGTGATGGTCACCGAACGCCGGTCCTCCGAGACGCTCACGGCGTTGTCGCCGAGCGCGCCGAAGTCCACGACGGCGTCGATGCTGCCGACACCGACGAACAGGGTGCGTTCGCCGCGCAGCGCGGAGGGGATCCAGCGGCTGTCGTCCTCGAGGTCCACGACGACCTCCATGTGGGCGCTGCCCGCGTGGTACTCACTGAGATCCTCCAGCGACCGCAGCACGGCGGGTGAGCTGCGGTCGATGGTCCGCTCCTCGAACGGGTTGGGGATCGAGGGTCGCCAGCCGGTGATGAGGGCGAGGCCCGACAGCACGAGAACGGCCAGCACGACATAGGCGATCAGGCGGACCGGGCTGAAGCGGGACCGCGGGGCGCGGAAGCGCCGCGTGCCGGAAGGCTCGTCCCGCACGCTGGTACCGCCCCGCTCGGGGGCGGTCGCGCCCTTGAGCGCGGAACCGGACTCGTCAGTCATGGCGGATATGTACCCGACGAAGATTCCGTGACGCATCGACCGCGCCATCGCTCCGCCGACAGTGCCAATTGCCCGATTTGCGCTACTTTTCCTCAGCGATTCGTGCGCGCGATGACGATCGCGGTGCGGTCGTCGCTCGGGCGGCCCGAAGCGTGCCGGCGGACCACCTCGAAAGCGTCGTCCAGAAGCTCGGTCGGTCCGCGGTGCGCGTCCCGCAGCAGCTCGGCGACCAGGCGGTCGACGCCGAACTGCTGGTTCTCCTCGTCGCGAGCCTCCACCAGGCCGTCGGTGTAGACGAACAGGACGTCCCCCGGCTCGAGGCACAGGGTGTCGGTCCGCCACGCCCCGTCGGCGGCGACCAGGCTCGACATCATCGGCCCGGTGGAGGCCAGCAGGGTCACCTCGGTGCGCCGGCCGCCCCCCGACCCCGACCCGGTGGCGGCCTGGACGGCGTCCACAGCCGCGCCCGCCCCGGCCCGGGCCGTCGTGCTCGCGGCGGTGCCCCCGGCGCCCGCGCTGCCCGCGCTGCCGGTCAGGGGCGCCGCAGCCGCTTCCCGCTCCGGCGGCACGGTGGTCAGGACGGCGTGGCCTCCGGTGTGACCTCCGGCGTGGCTGCCGGCTCCTGGCGCGCGTTGCGTCGCCGTGCGCCGCAGCAGCAGGACGTCGGGATGGCCGGCGTTGGCGATGCGGACCTCGCCGTTGGTCGGGTCGACCACCGCCACGACGGCGGTGGCGAACATCTCGTCCGTCTCGCCGAGACTGCTGACAACCCACTCGACCGCCTGGCCGGGATCGGCACCACGGGTGAGCGCTGCGTCCAGCAGCTGTTTGAGACGCAATGCGAAGACACCGGCGACCGCACCGTGGCCGGAAACGTCGCCGACGACGATGCCGACCCGCCCGTCAGGCAGCTGAAAGGAGTCGTACCAGTCGCCGGCGAGCTCGCCGCGCGCCGGGTCCACCCGCCCCCGCAGCAGCAGGCCCGGTGCGCGCAGGACGGACGGGGTGAGCGCGTCCCGCAGGGCCATCACGGCGGGCCCCTCCTGCGCCAGCGCCTCCCACGACCGCTCGTTCTGCCGCACCAGCTGGACGAGCTGGGCGCGCATCGCCTCGATGTTCCCGCCGAGTTCGACGATCTCGGACGGCCCGACCGCCGGGATCCGGGTGTCGTAGCGCCCGGCGGCCACCGCGTTCACCGCCCGCCGGAGCGCGTCGATCGGCCGCAGCAGCCAGCGACGCAGCACGTTCATCACCGTGAAGACCACAGCGAGGATCACGACCGCAGCGCTCGCCAGCGAGCTGAGGAGCAGGACGGCGGCGCTCTCAAGCCGCCCGGACGCCGTCGTCTGCTCGGCGGCGATCGCCATCCCGAGGTCCGCGACCCGGCCACGCAGCTCGTTGAACCGCACCCGACCGCTGGATTTCTCGATCTCCCGCGCGCCCCGCACGTCGCCGGCCTCCATCGCGGTGACCTCCGGCTCCGCGACGTCGCTGCGCCAGGCCTGGTAGGCCGTCCCGACCGCGGCGGTGTCCCTCAGCAGATCGGGAAAGTCCGCCAGCAGCTGCTGCAGGCGGTTCATCTGCTGCGGGATGGTCCGGTCGGATTCGCTGTACGGGCCGAGAACGTTCGGCTGTTCGGTGATCAGGTAGCCGCGGACAGCGCTCTCCTGATCGACGAAGTCCGCAAGGAGCAGCGCCGTGGTCGTCGCCGCCGGGTCGAGACGGTCACCGCGCTCGGCGGTCGCGTCGCTGGCCCGGAGCGCGGCCACGATCGCGAGCGCGAGCATCACGGCGACCGCGAGCGTCGAGACGGCGACGAGCACGCGGATGCCGCTGCGCAGGCCCGCCGACTCCCCCACGGGTCTCCCTCCGGCGCGCTGCCGCGCACATCACCACGACCACAGCAGACTCACTGTCCCTACGGGACATTGTCGTCCAGGTCGAATGACACCCCGCCATCGGCCGCCCGGAGGGCAATCTGCCCGAGCCGGGCCCGCCACCAGCCGATCTGTTCCCACCCCGAACCGGCACGGCGCTGCGGCCACCATGCCCGAAACACCTCCGCACGACCCGGCCATCTGGCGCCGCTGCCCCGAAGGTGCTCATGCCGGGCCTCGGCGCGCTCCGGAGCACGAACCGGAGGGCTGCGGCCGGGCGGGGCCTGTCTGGTCGTCAGCCGGCCGACTGTCGCCGGACCAGTCCTCACCAGGCCCGCCGTCGGCAGGCCGGATCACGGAAACCGAAAGGTCCGGGAACGGTTCGGCCCACGGGCGTGGTCGCACGGGCCGCGGGCCGCTGCGGTAGGCCCGCGCCCGCACACCCCAGCCGACGATCATCGCGAGCGCGGCACCCAGGAGGGGACCCGCCAGCTCCCGCCGCAGCGGATGCGTGGTCGGACCTGCGCCGCCGAGCAGCACCCGCCCGGCCGCCGCACCGGCGAGAGCACCGAGGACGCCCAGGACAGCGGCTGTCCCGAGGGTCAGCGGGCGGCGCCCGGGAAGGAGCGCGCGGGCCGCGACCGCCACCGGAAGCCCGACCGCGAGTGAGGTGAGCACGAACCAAAGCATGGGGCGCCCCCCGCCGACCACTGCCCGCCGCGGGACGCGGCCCGGGCATACCGAGGTCGCGCTGAGATACCCGAACGGCATCGACGGAAAACCACAGCCCCGTGATGTCGGATGAGCCACACCTGTGGCCGGCACGGAACCTCCGACCGGGCTGGCACTAACGCAGAGCGCAGGGCTGTGCAGGCGAATCCGGCTGCGGAAAGCCACCCGAACAGACCTGGCCGAAACAGGGCGAGGCCCCTTAATCAGCCCGCTCCGGCCGCCCCGTTCTTCACGTATGTCCGTTCAACACCGCGCCTCCGCGCGAGCGCCCCTGTGCTATTGCGGGCCGCCCGGCAGGACACCGTCCGGAACATTCGGCTACCGTGCGTTCGTTCAACGATCCGAGGGTCACACAAAGGCACCCCTGAACCCGGTCTGCCGATGAGGCACGCGCCACGCCGGTCACTCTCCGGCGCAGGGCTTCTTTCCGCTCCGGCGACTGCTGCGGTTAGCGGGTGGTGAGACCGGCTGCGCCGCCTCGGTTCCCGCCAGCTCCGACAGAGAACGCCGGCGTCACGCCGCCGGAGCCCGCGAGCCGCCAGACATCAAGCGAAGGAGACCATTCCGACGATGCCCACGACCGCGACAGCCAGGCCATGACGTCAGGTATCCCCGCGATGCCGGCGCAGAACCGGCACGCCCCTGCCGGCCCGGTGACGGATACCGGCCACGCCCAGGGCCACGGCCAGGGCCAGGGCCACGGCCAGGGCCACGGCCACGCCGGGCCCGTCCTGCCGGTCGCCCCGTTGGCCGGTGATCTGCCCGGCAGCGCGAGCTCGGTGCCGCAGACCGCTCCGTGCCAGTCGCAGACCGCGGGCCGGCCGGGTACCCGGCCCGGCATCCGGCAGCGGCCGGGCGGGTCCGAACCCGCGCCCGCCGACGCGGCGGTGTGGACGCGTGGGCTGACCAAGCAGTACGGGCAGCGACGCGTGGTCGACCAGCTGGACCTGCTGATCCCCGCGGGGGCGCTCTCCGGGTTCGTCGGGCCCAACGGCGCAGGCAAGTCGACGACACTGCGCATGCTGCTCGGGCTGGTCCGCCCGAGTGCGGGCAGCGCCCGGGTACTCGGGGAGCCGGTGAGCGCACCCGACCGGTATCTGGGCCGCACCGGTGCGATGATCGAGGGACCGACGTTCCATCCGGGCCTGTCCGCGCGGCGCAATCTGGAGCAGCTCGCGCTGTTGCGCGGTGTGGGCACCCGTGCCGGCGGCGCGCGCCGCAGCCAGCGGGGCCGGCGCGCCCGGTGGGAGCGGATCGACGAGGTTCTGCACCAGGTCGGGCTGACCAGCCGCGCGGACGACCCGTTCGGGTCGTATTCGCTGGGCATGAAGCAGCGGCTCGGTATCGCCGCCGCGCTGCTGCCGCGCCCGAAACTGCTGATTCTGGACGAGCCGACGAACGGGCTCGACCCGGCCGGCATCCGGGAGATCCGCACCCTGCTGAGGGATCTCGCCGGGACCGGCATGACCGTCTTCGTCTCCAGCCATCTGCTGTCCGAGGTGGAGCAGATCTGCGACCACCTGGTGATGATCCGCAGTGGTCGGATGCTCTTCCAGGGGCATGTCGCCGACCTGTTGGCGGCAGAGGACCCGCGCATTCTGCTAGTGCCTGAACGCGATGACGACGCGGTCCGACTGGCGGGGGTTCTCGGTTCCGCCGGGCTGCGCATCGAGATCGAGATGACGGACGAGTCCTGTTTCGTGCCCACGCTGGTCGAACGGCATCCGGTCGTGGTGGCGCACGCCCCCGGAGGGCTGGCGGCGGACATCAACCGGCTGGCGATGCGGGCCGGCATCACCCTCCGGTCGATCCGGACCCATCGGCCGAACCTGGAGGAGACGTTCCTGAAAGCGACCGGGGATGTCGACGGCGACCTGACCATGCGAGGCGGTGCCACATGATCAATGCATTCCGGGCCGAATGGGTGCCGCTGCTGCGCCGGCGCTTTCTCGTCGGCACACTGGCGGCGGTCTCCGCCGTGGCCGCGCTGGGGGCAGTGCTGACGATCTTCTCGGCGGGCCGCACCGACTTCGACGGTGACCCGGTGACGGTCTCCATGCTCGCCGCGCCGGCGGGAGTCGCCGAGGGCCTGGTGTCGGTCACGATCCTGCTGGGCGTCGTCGCCCTGTCGGTGACGGCCGCGGCGCTCGCCGGCGAGTACTCCCGCGGGACGCTGCGGACCCAGCTGATCGCGCAGCCGCACCGGCTGCGCCTGCTGGGTGGCAAGGCACTGGCACTGGCACTTTTCGTGGTACTGGTGGTCGCCGTGGCAGCGTTCGTCGCGGTGGCTCTGTCGTTCGCGCTGGCACCGGTGAAGGGCGTTCCGACGGATCAGTGGCGGACCTGGGAGGGAATGGCGACAGTCGGCCGGAGCCTGGTCAATGTGTCACTCGGGTCCCTGGGGTACGCCGTCGTCGGCGCGCTGGCCGCCGTGGTGCTGCGCTCGCCGGCCGCGGCGATCGCCGTCGGGCTCGCCTACGCCCTGCCGGTGGAGATGCTCGTCGGACGGATCTACGACCCGGCCGGCGGCTGGCTGCCCGCCCACCTGATGGAGATCATGGCTGTCGGCGGGACGGGCCACGCCACCCCGTGGGCGGACGCCGGCCTGCGGGTGCTGGCCTTCTGCGCGGTGTCCGTACTGATCACGGCAGTGCTGTTCCGCCGCCGTGATGTCACCGCCTGACCGGGCATCACCGCCTGACCGGGTGCCACCGGCCTGACCGGGTGCCACCGCCTGCTGCGCGGCTCAGTCCTCCAACAGGACGTCCAGGTTCACCCGCAGCAGCCACTGGTCGAGTTTGAACGGCGGGTAGGGCCAGGGAATGCCGTCCAGCACCAGCTGGTTCACCGGCAGCCACAGGATGCGCCGACGGGCGTCGATCGCGCCGCGGCGCAGGCCGACATAGCGGGTCGCCGGGCCGCGCAGGCGGTCGAGGCCCACGTCGAGCGGCTCGAGCATGCGGAACGTCATGCGGGCCCCGGTGCCTGCGGGTCGCACCGCTGTGACCGTGCCGTTCAGCCCGGCCAGCAGGACGGCTCCGGTCTCGGGGTCGATGGTCAGGCTGCGGACGAGCCCGCCACGTTCGGTGCCGGGGACGAGGAAGTCCGGCCGGTTCTCGGCGCCCCAGGTCTCGACGGGCCAGTTGCCGGTGGCCGGGGTGCGGGTGACGAGGCCCCGCTCCCGGCCGAGTTTCGGATAGACGGCGAGGGTGTCCGCGCGCAGGCCGTCGGCCCTCGTCCGGGCGACGTAGAGGGTGCCGTCGGCGCCGAAGGCGGCGGTCTCCATCCGGGACCGGTCCTGCACGGCGCGCACGGCCGTGCTCTTCGGCGTGATCCGTCCGGTCGAGGCCTGGTAGGAGAACTCCTGGATCGGAAACGGCAGAGTGGCGTGGTTCGCGTCCCGGCAGTCGCTGATCAGGACGAAGCGCTCGTCGTCGACCTCGCTGGTCGGGTCGGCAGCCACCTCCCGCGGGTTGACCACGAGGGGGACGCCCAGTGGCCGGACCTGCGGATACTGCCAGTAGGCCCGCACACGCCCGTCGAGGTCGAGCACGATCAGGGCCCCGTTGTCGGTGCCGCCCTGCCCGGTGCCGAGGTACTGCGCGACCACCAGATGCCCGCTGCGTGGGAGCCGGGCGATGGATGTCAGGCCGCGCGCCGACCGTGGCTGGCCTCCCTGGCCGGGCGGGAACGCGTTGGCGGCGACCCAGGGCTCGACGGTGGCCGCGAGCGCGTCGCCGGTGCGGGAGAGCCCGGGGTCGTAGACCCAGTTGCCGCCGGCGCCGGCGCGGCCACTGATCCCGCCGGCACCGTTGCGGCGCAGCTGCCCGAAGGCCGGGAGCTGGCCGTAGCTGCGGACGTCCCAGAAGTAGTAGGGGATCAGCGAGACGAAGACTGCCCGCTCGCCCTGCTCGCCGGCCGGCGCGGGCACGACGACGACGTCCGACACGTCGCCGCCGCCGATGCCGGAGAAGAGCGGGTCCGGCCGCGGCTGGGTCTCCCGGCCGGTGGACGACGGGATGGCGAGCCGGGTGAAGCTGCGCTCTTCCGGCTCGAACAGGCCCAGTTCCATACCGGTGCCGGTGAGCTTGGACTGGTCGTCGGTGAAGGGGGTGGTCCCGATGAACACCGTCCCGTCGGCGGCGACCGCCGACATGAAGGCGGCCTGGCCCGGGCCGAAGCCCCAGCCGGGGACGTCCACCGTGCTGATCGGCGACGAATCGTCCAGCTCGCCGAAGCTGCCCGGAGCACCGAAGATCGACAGCAGGCCGCGAGGGATCTTGCGGGACGGGACGGGCGGCACGGGAGTGGATCCCCCTCCCGGGCCGGCCTGGTCGGTCGGTGCCGACGGCCAGGGCTGATCGTCCGGGCCGCCCGCGGTCAGCCGCCAGGCGGCAGCACCCCCCGCGGCGACGGCGGCCAGGCCGCCGGCGCCGGCGATCAGGCGACGGCGACTGACGCCGCTGTCCGTCCGGCCCGGAGGTCTCGCCGGTGGCCAGTGTTGCGGCTGAGCCTGTGACCGTCGCGTGGCGGCGGGGCCGAACTCGTTCGTCGCGTCCGGGTCACGGTGGGCGGCGTCCGTGGATTCGGGCATCAGACCAGGTCGACCATGGGCCGCCGGGACCCGGCGGCCGGCGCCGGCGGGACGACAGAGGACAGGGGCCGGGGCGGACCGCCGCCGCCTGGCGGGCCTGGCGGGCCTGGCGGACCTGGCGGGCCTGGCGGGCCCGGCGGGCCCGGCGGGCCCGGCGAGCGCTCGACAAGCAGACTGATGAGAACCACGTGGTCTCCGTTTCGTCGGGAACGCCGCTCCCACAGTTTCTCTGGCGGTGGTGCATACCCGGGACAACGGGTTCCAGGGCCGACATCCGGTCAGCGATGGAACGGCGGCGATGAGCGCCTGGTCACCAGACGCCGGCGGGCCGTACCCCGCCGGCACCGCTGCCGGGTGGGGCCTGCTCCGGGCGGATGCCACCCGCGCCGTCCCTTGCTCCTGCAGCCTGCGCCACTCCTGCAGCCTGCGCCCGCCCCACTGCCGGTGACGACGCGGGCCTCCCCGTCGCGGACGGCGGGACCGCACCGGCCGCCGCCGGAGCCGGCGAGGGCGTCTTGGTGACGGGGGCGGACCCGCGCGCGTCGGCCCGGTGCACGAGGTGCACGACCACACCGAGCGCGACAGCGGTCACGGCCTGGCTGGCCAGCACCATCACCGCCGTGCGCATGGCGTCGCCGCCGGCACCGCCGATGGCCGCCGCCGACCCGCAGGCGCAGACCGCCAGGACCACGACCACCCGCCGTTGGGCCGCTCCGAGCAGGTAGGTCGCGAACATCAGCGTCACGGCCAGGCAGGTCATGCCGAGCGCCAGGATGGACAGGGCGGACGACGCGCCGGCCAGCTCCGAGCCGAAGACCAGCGACAGCAGGGGTTCGGCCGCGACCGCGCCGGCGGCGGCGAGCGCGAGGCCCGGTGCCACGACGAGGGCGAGGGCTACACCGAGCGCGGCCGCGGCGCCGTGGCCCTCGGCACGGCGCCGCGCGGCCTCGGGCAGCAGGAAGTTCGCCACCGCCAGGCCGATGAACACCGGCACCTTGCACGCGGTGGCGATCGCCGCGTACTCGCCGGCGCCGTCGTGGTTCAGCCAGCCGACGATCACGACGTCCATGTTCTGCAGCAGGGCCAGCGGGATCAGGGCGCCGAGCGCGACCCAGGTGCTGGCGAGCAGCCCCGCCCGGCGGACGACCTGTGCCTGACGGATCGTCAGCGGCCCGGTCGAGGCCAGGGCCGCCGTGCTGGCAGCGCGGCGGGACACCGGCAGGGCCCGGGGCACCTTCGCGAGGCCCTTGCGGGCATGGTCGGTGGCCAGCGCGGTGCCCAGCACGAGCCCGAGGCCGGCTCCGTTCACCCCGAGGCCCGCGACGACGAGGACGACGATGAGGCTGACCCGGATCGCGGCCTCGACCATGAAGTTGGCCGCGAGCCGCTGGTAGGCCCCGCGGGCCTGGAGCACGCCGCGTTCCACGCACAGCAGCGTCCACACCGCCGCGCCGATGACGGCCTCGGCGACGGCCAGGGGATGCGCGTAGGAGAGCAGCATGGCCGCCGGGCGGCAGACCACCATCGCCACCACCGCGGCGATGAGGACACCGACGAGACACCGGCGGCGCAACCGGCGGATCCAGGCCCACTGCTCGCGCCGGCTGTCGCCGTCCGCCGCGGTCTCCTTCTGCACGACCGCGATGAGCAGCGCGTTGCCACCCACCGAGAGCACCATGAAGATGCTCACCTGGACGACCACCGCCCCGTAGGCCGACGGGTCGAGAACCCGCGCGAGCACGAGGTTCATCACCAGGTTGAGTCCGTTGGCTGCCGCGCCGGCGACCGCGAGCGCAGCCGGCCCGGCCACCAACCCCGCGATGGTCGCCCGAGCGCGGGTCACCATGGGCCTCTCCCGGTTCCGGTCGTCGGCTGCGCGGCCGGGTGGCGCACCACCCGGGACGTGAGGCAGGTCACCGGCGATGATGACATGAATTGTCGCAATGGTACGGCTCTGGCATCACCGGCGGGGTCCTGGCCACGTTCAGGGGCACCGAGAGTGGGGCCCGGGTCGGACCGCGCGCGCCCGGGACCGGTCGCGGCCGCGACGAGAGCTGTCAGTAAGTTCTCGGCAGACAGCCGCCGACCGAACCGGTGAGGAGAGTGATCCGGTGACACGAGTTCCGGGGTCCGGTGATCCGGTGACGACGGCCGCGCGACGGCCGCTCCAAGCCCTGGCAGGTCGCCACCTGGTCTTTCTGAACTGGCGGGACAACGAGCATCCGCAGGCCGGCGGAGCCGAGCTGTTCTGTCACTCCATCGCGGAGCGGTTCGCCGCGGCCGGGGTCCGGGTCACGCTGCTCACCTCCCGCCCGCCGGGGGCCGCCGCGGAAAGCCACGCGAAGGGTGTCGCCGTCCGCCGGGGCGGTGGCACCTTCGGGGTATACCCGTCGGTGCTCGCGCGCCTCGCGCGGATGGCCCGCTCGGCCGAGGGCGTCGACGCGGTCGTCGACTGCCAGAACGGGATCCCCTTCTTCAGCCCGCTGGTGCTCCCGCCGCGGATCCCGGTGGTGCAGGTGCTGCACCACGTTCACCAGAAGCAGTTCCCGCTGTACTTCCCGGGCCCGGTCGCCCGCGTCGGCCAACTCCTGGAAGCGCCGGGCAGCCGCTGGATCTACCGGCGGCGACCGGTCGCCGTGGTTTCTCCGTCCACCCGGGACGAGGCCCGCGGCGTGCTGGCTCTGCCCGGCGCGCGCTTCCTCGTCCCCAACGGCGTGGCCGCCGGCAGCCCCGCCTCAGCGGGCACCCCGGCGGGCGACCCGCTCCCGGGCGGCCACGCCGAACTCCCGGAGCGGGCCGTGCGGCCGACCATCGTGTGCGTCGGCCGGCTCGTCCCGCACAAGCGCCTGCACCTGCTGATCGAGACGCTCCCCGCGCTGCTCGCGCGGCACCCGGGCCTGTGCGTGCACCTCGTCGGGGACGGTCCGGACCGCGAGCGGCTCACCGGCATCGCCGAACGGCTCGGGCTCACCCAGGGAGACAGCTCCTCGGACGCGGTCATCCGGTGGCACGGCTTCGCCAGCCCCGAGGTCCGCGACGCCGTTCTCGCCTCGGCCTGGCTGACGGTGAACCCGTCCCACGGTGAGGGCTGGGGCCTGTCGGTGCTGGAGGCCAACGGGCTCGGCGTGCCCGCCGTGGCCTTCCGGGTGCCAGGCCTGCGCGACTCCGTCCGCGACGGGGTGACCGGCTGGCTCGTGGACGAACCCGGGCACCTGGTCGATGCCATCGACCGCGCGCTCGGCCTGCTCTCCGATCCGGCCCGCGCCCGCACCCTGCGTGCGGCGGCCCGCGACTGGGCGGGCGGTTTCAGCTGGGACGGCAGCGCCGACCTGCTCGCCGGTGTCATCGCCTCCGAGCTCGACCTCCTCGGTGGGGGCCGCGCGCTGTCGGAACCGGGGCCCGGTGAGCCCCCTGCCGGGCGCGGCCGGCGGCTCGCCCTGTCGGCGCGTCCGGGCGCACGCACGGCGGCAGGCCCGGGCCTGCCGGCTCGCGACCGGCGGCGCGCCGACGACCAGACGACACTGGTCGAGTTCGAGCTGGCGGCCGGCGCCGAGCCGCCCGTGTTCCGTCGCACGGACCTGCTGTTCGAACTGTCACCGTCGACCGCCGGCATCGGGCAACCGGGTCTCCACCCGGAGGAGCCGGGCGCAGGCCCGGGCACTCGACGACTGGTCGCGCTCTTCTACGGAGCGGACAACACCGGTGCCCGGGCGGCGCTCGCCCGCCGTGGGCTGCGCCCAGCCACCCGCCCACGCCCCGCCACCGGCGAGGATCTGCTGCTCGCGGCGGCACGTGCGCGCAGCCACGCCAGCACCTAGGAGCGGGCCTCCTCGGTGATCAGGGCCAGGCTCTCCCGGTAGATCTGCGCGAACCGGGCCACTCCGGCCGGGTCGAACAGGTGCCGGTGGTGGCAGAAGGTCAGGCGCAGGCGGTCGCCGTTGCCCGCGACGCAGATGATGAGGCCCTGGGGCATGCCGCTGGTGCCGACGAAGGACAGGCCCGAGATCCGTGGCCGGTCCGGCTCCGGCACCGCGTCGACGTCGACCCGCCCGATGTTGCTCACTGCCAGGCTCGGGGTGAGGAACGGGCGGGCCGCCGTGACGGCGCAGTGCAGGACCGCCGTCCGCAGCGACCGGGGAACGGCTGCCGTCGCCGTCCTCACGGCCACGGTCATTCCCGCCCCGGCCCACCCGGTCGGCCTCTGCTTGGCGGCGCGGGTCTGATCGACCACCGCGCCGGACAGCAGCGGCGCCGCCGCGCGTTCGGCGGCCGTCGATGTGATCATCACCTGGCCGGAGCGGTTTCCCAGGTCACCGCTCGCCCGCGAGCCCTCGGACGCCGGTGCGAGGGGCATCCGCACCCGCAGCGTCCGGCTGCGGCGGCCGTGTTCGGTGTTCCAGCGTTCGGCGGCCAGATGCGCGGCGGCGAGCAGCAGATCGTTCACGGTCATCCGCCGGCCGTCGGCCAGCGTCACCGGCCCGGGGACAGGCAGGTCCATCGGGTGGATGCCGTACCCCTGCGCGAGAGAGGGACCGCACGGGACGAGGTGGCGCATCGTCCAGCGGCGGGCCGCCCGTGGGCGGGGCGCCGCCTCCGACCCCGCCCGCGTTCCCCTGCCCGCACCCGCCGGGCTGGCCGGGCTGGCTGGGCCCACTGCCCCGTCCGCGCTCGGGTCCGCGCCTTTCCCGGAGCCTCGCACGGTGGCTGCCGGCAGGCGGGAGTCCACAGCGCAGCCGGCGATGATCTCCTGGAGAAGAGCCAGGACGCTCACTCCGTCAAGTGCCGCGTGGTGGGCGACGAGGCCGATCGCGTCGCCGGTCGGGCGGTGCGCGAGCAGCAGACGGACCGGGGGCTCCGACCGCAGGTTGAACGGGCGGGAGCACAGGGATTCCAGCGCGCGCCAGATGGCCGGGTCCATGCCCTCCTCGTCCTGGGGGCCGGCCTGGATCTCGTGGATCAGGTCGGGGGGCATACCGGATTCGGCGGGGAAGTCCCAGCCGGTGGCGGTACCGAAGCCGCCGGCGATACGCGCCCGGGCGATCGGGTGGTTACGCAGGGAGCGGTAGAGCGCGCCACGCAGCCGGGCCGTGTGGACGGCGGCGTCCGTCTCGGCGAGGACGCCGACGGTGAGGGGCGATCGGCGGCGGTCCGAGGCGAGGATGAGCTCCTCGTCAAGCTCCAGCGCCCGTCGTTGTCGGACCACCGGCGTGGGCGGCTTCGGCCGCGCCGCGGTGGACGTCCCGGGTCGCCTGCCGCCGCCGGATCCAGGCGTCGGACCAGATCCGCCCTGCGGGTCGGGACAGGTCGCCCCTCTCCGGGTCTCGCCGGGGGTCGGGCGGATGTCCACCGTCGCATGCAGGTGCCTTGTTTCAAGGCCGCCGCGACGCGTTTCCACACGGGCGGAGCCGAACCCGGTGCGCAGCGTGCCTTTGCCCGAGGGAGACATTCACCTGCCCTTTCAGATCAGTGTGCGATCACACCCCGCGGCGTCCGGAGTACCCGCGGTGCGGGAGCGCCCGCGGGAGCGGGATCGTCTCCGCGCCGTTCAGGGCGTTGTCGGAGACGTGCCGGGGCTCGCGCGGGGGCGGTTCGACCTGGCGCAGCGCGAGGGCGGAGATGGTCGCGGCGAAGGCGAGGGTGCCGAGGACCTGCGCCGGCGTCCCGAACGGGCCCTCGCCGGTGAACGGGAGCGCCTGGGGAGCAGTCGACACCACGATGCCGGCGCCGATCATCCCGACCACCGCCAGGAGGCCGGGCACCCAGCGCAGCCGGCGGGCGACGAGCACGATCACCGGGACGACCAGCGCCATCGGGCCGGCGACCAGGAACACGGCCGCCGTCGCGAACGCCAGGCCCGCCCAGGTCATCGGCAGGCGCACGGCGAGGCGGCGGCTCAGCCGGGTCAGCCGGTCGGCTGCCTGGACGCCGTCCGCGCCCCCCCGCGCGCCGTCCACCCCGCCGCGGGGGCGGTCCGCACCTCCGGGAGCACCCTCGGGAGCACCTTCGAGGACACCACCGTCGAGGGCGTACCGGCGGCGGGCCCGGGCGGTGTCGGGGACGACGGCCACCGCCACGAGAACGAGCACCAGCCCGAGCCCGACGAGCAGGTTGCGGCGGTAGGACTGGCCCGGATGGTTCTCGATGACGACCGTGCCGCCCTCGCCGGCCGGGACGATCCAGCCCTGGGCCCAGCCGTCGAGGCGGACGGCGGTGAGCGGCCGGCCGTCCAGGGCCGCCGTCCAGGAGGCGTTGGCGTTCTCCCGCACGGAGACGAACGAGGCGGCGCCGGCGCCGATCTCGATGGTGCGCTTCTCCGCGTCCCAGCTCCCGATCGCCGTCGACCGCGGCTTCTCGGTGCTGCCGACGGCACCGTTGCCGACCAGGCTGATGGAGTCGACGACGATGGTGGAGCCGCCGAGGTCAACCGTCAGCAGGTGGGAGCCGGCACCGAGCGCGATCTGGCTGTTTTCAGTGCACAGGCTGAGCCGGAACGGCCGCGCGGTGGAGATGTTGCTGTAGACGCCCTCGATCCGCAGGTCGTGGCGGACGCCGTCCACGATCAGCGAGGGGCCCCTCCCACAGGGGATGATCAACGGCGCGTCGGAGGTGTTGACAGCGGAGCCGGCGGGTGGCGGCAGCGCGGTGGCGGTGCCGGCGAGGGTGAAGGTCATGGGGCGGGGAACCTCGAACCTCCGCCCGAACGTGAGCTCCTCGGAGCCGCCGAACGGCTGCAGCGGGTCGACCCGGTAGCGCTCGAACGAGTAGGCGACCAGGCCCTGGCTCGGCGCCTGGAACGCGCTGATCAGGTCGGACGGTGTCTGCGCGTAGCGGTGGAAGCTCGCGCCGGGGATGTCGATCTCCCGCAGGCCCGCCCCGAGGGTGGGATCGCCCTCGTTGGTGACCTTCTCCAGGGTGATGCGGAACCAGCGGCTCTCCCCCGGCGGCACGGCGAGGCGCTGGATGTCCTCGATCGGTCTGGTCGGCGTCACGACGGAGCCGTTTTCGGTGGTGACGCGCAACGCGTGCACCTCCGGGCGCCAGTCGCCTTCCGCGAGCACCCGGATGTCGATGTACGGCGCGGCGAGTTCCCGGCCCACGTCGAGCTGGATCCACTCGCCCTGTGAGGTGGCGCCGCGGTGCCGCAGCGCCGTCCAGGAGGTCGAGGTCTGCCCGTCGACGGCCGCCTGCGGTGCGAAGTCGGGAGCGGCGAGCAGGTCGAAGCCGTAGGAGGAGGCGGTGACGGACATTCCGTCGGTGAAGCCCGCGACGGTCTGGTGGCCGGCGACAGGCCGGTCCGTCCACTGGCTCGGCGGTTCCGCCTGACCCACGACGTTCTCGTCCGGGCCGAGCAGATAGGACGTGGCGTCGCGGATGATCCCGAAGGTGAAGTCACGCCGGGTGTTGGTGTCGGTCACCGCCAGCGCGGTCGTCGGCATGATGATCTCGGACGCCGGTGGCGGCGCGGTGATGGGCGCGAGAGTCGTCGTGGAGTTCGTTTCGCCCGCGGCGGCCGAGACCTGCTCGGCTTCGGCGAGGTCGCTGGCCAGGACGACGGCCCGGTCCGAGCCGACCAGGCCCTGGTCGGCGAGCTGGACCAGCGCCTCCGGACCGCCGGAGACGACGACGCCGGTGTCGAGCGGGTAGGCCTGGACCAGGCGGGCGCCGCCGGGTACCGTCCAGACCTCCAGGGACGGCACCCGTTCCTCCGAACGCCGCAGGGTGTCGATCAGCCGTGCCGTGGAGCCTGTGCGGGCCTCGATGGTGGGGCCGAACGTCGCGACCCGCTCCAGGCCCGAGCTCTGCAGCGAACGACGCAGCTGGTCGGTGGACGGGGGGATGTCCCAGTCCTTGATCTCGATGTCGTTGCGGATGAGCACCGTCCCGATCCCGGCGCGGGACAGGGTGGCGGACAGCCCCGGGGTGTTCCCGGTGGCCATCATCGTCTCGATGCCGTCCATGAGGCGGGTGGTACCGACGCCGCCGAGCGGGATGAGGCTGCGGGCGCCCCACGGCGAGCTGGCGAGCCACTGCAGCGGCTCGTCGAGCGGGCGTCCCCACCGGTACTCGGCGAACGGAGAGCCGGGGAGCACCAGCGTGCGCCCGTTCTCCGGATGCTCGGCGAGCCAGTCCGCGGCCTGGGCCCAGTACTCCGGGACTTCCTTGAACGGCCTGGGCTGCAGGCCCTTGCCCTCCAGCAGAGGCAGCATGGCGACGACGAGCGCCGCGGCGGAGATCAGGGACACCAGGACCGGTACGACCCGGCGGCGCCCCGCCGCCGCCCGGCCCTCGGCACCTTCCGCGCCCCGCCGCGGGTTCGCCCTCCCGGGCGGGCGTGCCCCGTCCGCGTCCGTCGATCCGGCGCGGCCCGGACGCCAGGCCAGGGCCACCGCGAGGAGGTGCGCGAGTCCCAGCGCCAGCGGCAGCCGCACGACCGGCTGGAACTTGTAGACGTTGCGCAGGAACCCGAACGGCTCGGTGAGCAGCGCACGCAGGCCGTCCGCGAACGGACTGCCCGGGGTGCCCGAGTACGAGGACGAGACCGCGACCACGCCCACCGTCAGACTGACCAGCAGGAGACGGCGCGCAGGCAGGTCACGCCGGGCCAGGCCGGCCAGGCCGAACGCGGCGACCGTGGCCGAGGCGACGACCGCCGCGGCGTTGGAGACGTACTCCCGGGCCGCGGGCAGCCACGGCGTCGGCAGCGAGAGGTAGGCCATCCAGTCCGCGGCGCCGCGCAGAGTCTCCCCGACCGACGTCGTCGACGTGGTCGTCTCCGCCGTCTCGGTGAACGGCAGGAAGTTGATGCCGTAGCGGCCCTGTACAGCGAGCGAGAGCAGCCACCAGGCGGTCGCCAGCACGACGCACAGGCACCACCAGCCGCGCAGCGCCCAGGCGCGGCGGCTGCCGCCGGCGAAGACCAGCAGCACGGCCGGGCACAGCAGGACGCAGAGGGTGACGGTCGCATTGATGCCGCCGGTACCGAGCACCGCCAGCCCTGACAGGGCGGCGGCGCGGCGCGGCGAGAGCCGGTTCCGGGCCAGCTTCCCCGCCTGTTCGCCACCGTCGTCACGATGGCCGGTGTCGCTGCCGCCGGCCCCGTCTGGGCGCAGCGCGAGGATCAGCGGAATGATCATCCAGGGCAGCATCGCCGCGCCGGCCAGCGCGACCGACGACGCGCCGATCTTGCCGAGGAACATCGGCGACAGGGCGTAGCTGAGGCCGGCGAGGATGCGGGAGGCATGGCCGCCGATCCCGAGCACCTCGGCGAGCCGGACGGTCCCCCACGCCGCCAGCGTGAGCAGGATGGCCATCCACAGCCGCTGGCTGATCCACGGCGGGACACCGAGCAGATCACCGAGCCCGAAGAACGGGCCCATCGGAAACAGGTAGCCGGCGTACTGGTTCGGCAGAAAGCCGAAGTCGGACGTCGAGTTCCACAGGTGGGTGGCGGCCTTCATGAACTGCCACGGCTCGAGCGAGACGTCCAGCTTGGTGTCGGCGGTGAGTTTGCCGGGTGCCTGGAGCAGGAACAGTGCGAAGAAGCCCACGAACATCGCGGCCAGCGACCAGCGGGACGCCCGTCGGCCTTCCGGACGCCCCGCGTCGGGGCCCGGACGGCCCCGGCCGCGGGCGGGAAGCGCAGGGTGACCGCGACCGCGGGACTCCGCGGGTCCGGGGCCGCCTGCCGGCCCGAGCAGACCCGGCCGGACGGCGCTACCGGCGGGGTTCGGAGAAATAGGAGACTCCAAGCGATGGTCGGGACGGACCCGACCTTCATACATCGTCACGTACGGCGAGCAGAGACCGGCACAGCCGGCGCTTGTCCCCCGATGCCGGCTGGCCGGAGCGGTCGAGCCGATCGCACGCTGTCCGCCTTCCGTGGTCTCATACGCGCCAGACGTGTCCGCCTGGCTGCGCTCACGACCACGATCACGAGGAGTAGGGACCAGGGATTTCCTCAAGGGTGCCGGGCGGGATCAGCCAGCCGGACGCCCGCGCCAGACCGCCTGCGCCGGGCAGCACGGGGCCGGTCGCCATCGCAGGACCGGACGGCTTCGGGGGACCGGATGGCCTGGTGGGCCTCGGAACCGCTGCCGTGGGCGTGGGGGCGGGCGACCTGACGCCCAGCGCGGCGGCCGCGGGAGCGGCCGGCAGGGCAGTCGGAGCGACCGGCAACGCGACCGCGGCAGCGGCCGGAGCAGCGGCAGGCGGCCTCTCGGCCGGGGCGGCGGAGCGGTCAGGCAGCGCCGCGGACGGCTGCGACGGCAGCAGCTGCCCGCCGGGCTCGACGGGCCGTGGGGTGACCGCGCGCCCGAGGAGCTCGGAGGCGTCGAGCACGTTCAGCTCGCCGAGACGCTGCCGGCCGTCGGGCACCGGTGGCAGGCCGGCCCGGTTGCGGTAGCGGCGGGCCCGCACGACATCAACCAGCATCGCCGGGGTGTGCCGGGACATCCGGAACGTGCCTCCGGGTGTCTCGCTCCAGCGCACCGGTACCTCGGCGATGCGGTAACCCATCGAACGCGCGATCGAGAGTACCTCGACGTCGAACCCGAACCCGGTCGACCGGGTCAGGCTGAACAGGATCTTGGCTTCGGCATGGCGGAAGGCCTTGAACCCGCACTGGGTGTCGGCGACATCCAGTGCGACGAGCGAACGGGTGAGCTGGTTGAAGGCCCAACTCCCGGCCTTCCGGCCACTGGTTCTGGTCACGCCGGCGCCGATGCGTCGCGAGCCGAGCGCGACCTCCGCGTGCTCGAGCGCGGCGAGCAGCAGCGGCAGGTCGTTGAGGTCGGAGGCGCCGTCGGCGTCCATGAACACGATGGCCTGGCCGCGGGCCGCGGACACACCGGCCCGGACGGCAGTGCCCTTGCCGCAGTTCCAGGGCAGCCGGACGACCCGGTGGTGCGGGTCGCCGCCGAGCAGGTCCTCGGCGACACAGGCGGTGCCGTCGGTGCTGCCGTCGTCGACGACGATCACCTCGGCCATCTCGATCCGGCCCACGGACGCCAGCAGGCGCGGCAGCGACTCCGGCAGCCGAAGCCCCTCGTTGTAGGCAGGAATGATGATGCTCACGGGCACGCGATCCACTACTCACCCCTCGGCAGCGACGGCAGGTGCGATGACCGGAGCCTCATCGGATGGTTCCTGTCCGTGGCGACCAGTCTGAATCGCCGAGTTTCGGGGGAGTTGCGATGACTGTCAACTTCCTCCCGCCTTAGCACGGGTTGCGCATCCAAGAACCACTGGGCCACCCAGTTACCGGCCACGCCTGGACGACATCCACCGCGAGTTGACATTCAGCATACGGAAGGCCCTGGTGACCAACTCCGCGGACAGGCTGCACTTTGTTCACCAGCAACAGCGGGACCGGGAATTCCACACCCAAAGAAGCCTCCCTGCTACGCATCGCCATAGGCACCTCCCGAGAGCTCTCGACCCGTCACCTGGCGGGGACAAGCCTGGCGGCCATCGACATCGAGGGCCCGTTGGCATTCTTGACGTAGACACTGGCACGACCCGCCAGCGGGTGGGCCGCCCGCAACCCGCCGGCCCGGGGCCCGAACGCCGTCCGGAGCAGTACCGACGCCAGTCCGGGCGGGCCGTCGCGGCGCCCCGGGAAGGCCGCCGGGACAGGCCGCCACCAGCAATTCTCCCGGACGTCCGCGAGGGTTGCGCGGGGGGTTCCCCTACGGGCAGAAATGCAGGTCGTCACCACGGCCACGGAATGGCACCATCGAGTACTCCGCGGGTCGCGCACCGGTCACCACGGAAGAGTGTCGTCGCCCCGTCGGCACGATCCGGCCATTCACCGGGCAGTCACGGATAGTGTCGGCAGGTGACAGCCGTCGGCCAGGCGACGGCGGTCGGCCGGGCGACGGCGGTCGGCCAGGTGACGGCGGTCGGCCGGGTGACGGCGGTCGGCGCTGCCGCCGCAGGCCGGGGCCGGTCTCCGGAGAGGAAAGGGAGGCCCATGCCACGCGACGAGCAGCATCGCGCGGACGCGATGCTGCGCGGGCTGGTCGGCGGGGGCCGCTCGCGGCTCAGTCTCAGCGCCGCGATGCGCGCCCGGGACGTCTCACGCCTCACCGAGGAGGATCTCGCCTGGGCCGAGGAGACGGTCGTGCTGCGCCATGCCCATCCGGCCCAGCCGGCGTCCGAGCCGGCCGCGGAGGAACAGCCGCAGCCGCCCCGTGAGCCCCCCACAGCGCCACTCTCACGGCCAGGCCGGCGTCGTGCGGACGCCAGGGCCGGGCGCTCCCGGCGAGGCGCCTCCAGGCCCGGCGGTCAGGACGCCGGTCGGGGCGGTCAGGACGCCGATGTGGACGGGGACACGCCCGGTAGCTCGCCGGAACGCTCGTAGGCCGAGATCATCCGGATCCGGCGCAGGTGTCGCTGTTCGTCACTGAACGGTGTGGTCAGGAAGACCTCCACCAGTCCGGTCGCCTCGGGCACGGAGTGCATCCGGGCACCGACGCTGATGACGTTCGCGTCGTTGTGCTGGCGGGCGAGGGTCGCCGTCTGCTCGCTCCAGACCAGGGCCGCCCGCACGCCGGCCACCTTGTTCGCGGCGATGACCTCGCCGTTGCCGGAACCGCCGATGACGATCCCGAGGCTGTCGGGCTCCGCCGCGGCCGCCGCGGCGGCGGCCATCACGAACGGCGGGTAGTCGTCGTCGGGGTCGTACTCGACAGGCCCGTGGTCGACGGGCGTGTGGCCGAGCTCCGCGAGGCGGGCGAGCAACGCCTCCTTCAGGTGGAACCCAGCATGATCAGAACCGAGATGGACGCGCATGATGCGCCATCATGCCCGGTCGCCGACGACCGCCGCACCGCCGGTGACGAACCCCTCCCCCGACGGGTGCGACGGGCTTCGGCGGATCAGTCGAAGATCGGTCCCTGGTCGCGGGTGCGCTTGAGCTCGTAGAAGCCAGGGGTCCCGGCGACAAGCAGCACGCCGTCCCAGAGTCGACCCGCGGCCTCACCGCGCGGCGTCGGGGTGACGACCGGCCCGAAGAACGCCGTACCGGCCACGGCGATCACGGGAGTACCGACGTCCATGCCGACCCGGCCGATGCCGTCCTCGTGGCTGGCGCGCAGCTGCTCGTCCCATTCGGTGGAGTGGGCGGCCGCGGCGAGGGCGGGGTCGAGACCGATCTCGGCGAGCGCGGCGGCGAAGGTCTCCTCGGTGAGCTCCGCCTCCTCCAGGTGCCGGCGGCGGCCGATCGCCGTGTAGAGCGGCAGCAGCACCTCGTCACCGGCGGTGGCCGCGGCGGCGATGCAGACCCGCACCGGGCCCCACGCCTGCCGCATCGCCTCCCGGTACGCCTCGGGCACATCCCGCCCGTCGTTGAGAATCGCCAGGCTCATCACGTGCCAGCGGGTGCGCACGGGACGGACCTTCTCCACCTCCAGCATCCAGCGGGACGCCAGCCAGGCCCACGGGCACAGCGGGTCGAACCAGAAATCCGCCTCGACCACCGGATCGTCTCCGGCGGAGTGGGAATCACCGGTGGCGGCACCTGCCGAGATCGTGGTGTCGACTGTCATCGCATCTCCTGAATCGCTGGCCGGTCAACGTCCGCTGGCGGACAGAGACAGGGCGGACGAAACAGACCGGCCGCCCTCGCTGCCCCCGTGCAGCGTCAACCATCCGCAGGCAGTGGTTCCTTCCCCTCCGCGGAAAGATAGGTCGCCACCCGGTTCACCACCGCGACGAAGGGAACAGCCGCGATGGCGCCGGGGATGCCGGCGAGCACCCCGCCCGCCGACAGCGCGATGACGATGGCCAGCGGGTGCAGCCGCACCGCCCGCTTCATGACCAGCGGCTGCAGCAGGTGGCCCTCGATCTGCTGGACCGCCAGCACCACCCCGAGAATGATCAGCGCGTCGCCGAAACCGTTCGACACGAGGGTGACGAGAACGGCCGCGATGCCGGCGACGGTCGCCCCGATGATGGGGATGAAGCCCCCGAAGAACGTGAGCAGTGCCAGTGGGGCCACCAGCGGGACTCCGACCGCGACCAGACCGACGGTGATGCCGACCGCGTCGACCGCGGCGACGAACACCGTCCCGCGGATGTAACCGGTGAGCGTGGACCAGGCCTCCCGGCCGGCACCGCGCACCCGGTCCTCCGCGCCGGCGGGGAAACGGGTGACGATCCAGCTCCAGATCCGCTCGCCGTCGTACAGGAAGAAGAAGGTGGAGAACAGCGCGACGAGAATGCTCGTCAGCACCTCCGCGGCGACCGACGCGGTCGACAGCACGCCGTTGACCACCCGGCCGCGGTTGTCGGTCAGGCTCTTGCGGATGTCGTCGACGAGATCGTCGATCTGCCCCTCGGAGAGGTGGAAGGGCCCGTCCGTCAGGTAGTCGCGGACCTGGTCGACGCCCTCGCTGACCTGGTCGGCGACGGCCGGGATCTCGTTGGCCGCGTTGAAGCCGACGGCGACACCGGCCCCTGTCACCAGCAGGAAGAACACCAGCAGCGAGGCGAACGCCGCACCCAGCCGCGGCATGCCCATCCGCTGGAAGCGGTGCGCCAGTGGATGGATCAGGGCCGCGATGAGCAGGCCGGCGATCACCGGGATCACGACTACCCGCACCCGCCCGACGATCATGGCCATGACGTAGACCGCGGTACCGATGACAAGCAGCCGCCAAGACCACGCGGAGGCGACCCGCAACGACACGGGGACGTGCTGCTCGGCACGGCGTGCGGTCGAGGCGGGAACGGCGGACTCCGTCCCGTTCCCGGCTGCCCGCTGGCCGCGGACGGGCACCCGCCCCAGGCCTGCGACCCGGCGCACCGCCCACCCCCTCGCTCCGGCGCGCGCCGGTTGCTGATGGCCGACTGCCGACGGCTGACGAACGTCGGGACATCTCCTCCGGACATCCAACCCGACAGGACGGACACAGTTCCACCAAGGTCTGGAACACGCACGCTCCGTAGGCAGGCGGGCGACACCCGGCGCATCGCCCGCCCGGTGTGTCACCCGCCCGGTGTGCCGACTGCCCGGTGTGCCCGACTCGCTGTGGTGGGGCGGGGGCCGTCCCGGCGGAGGCTCCCGATGATCCCCGAAGCGCCACGAGGCGCCATGAGGCCCGGTGGTGGTCCGCGGCGTAACCCGGACGTGGTCGGAGCCCACGCGACCGCGTGGGAGACTGGTGCGCGACGTCACGTCATGCCCGTGCGCTCGCGCGGCGGGGCCACCGGGCACCACGCACTCCGGTGGCACCACGCATTCCGGTGGCACCACGCACACCGGGGGCACCACGCACACCGGGCGCGCCGCCCGTTGCCCCGCCGATTCCGCGACGTTTCTGCGAAAGGATCCGGGTGCCTCACAACCTCACCCGCGACGAGGCGCGCGAACGCGCCCGCCTGCTGGCCGTCTCCGCCTACGGCGTCGAGCTCGACCTGACGGTCGGTGACGAGACCTTCCTGTCCAGCACGACCGCCTCGTTCACCTGCACCGAGCCGGGCGCGTCGACCTTCGTCGAGCTGGCGGCGCCCGCGGTGCGGGAGATCGTCCTCAACGGCCGTTCCCTCGACCCGGCCGCTGTGTTCGACGGATGGCGGGTGACGCTGCCCGACCTGGCCGCGACGAACGAGCTGCGCGTCGTCGCCGAGTGCGCCTACTCCCGCACCGGCGAGGGCCTGCACCGCTTCGTGGACCCGGTGGACGGTGCCGTCTACCTCTACACCCAGTTCGAGACGTATGACGCACACCGTATGTACACCTGCTTCGACCAGCCCGACCTGAAGGCGGCCTTCACCCTCGCGGTGACAGCACCGGCGGGCTGGAAGGTCATCTCCAACAGCGTCGTCACCGGCACGGCGGAGGTCGCCGGCGGCGCGGCGCGGACGTCCTTCGCGCCGTCCCCGGTCATGTCGACCTACATCACCGCGCTGGTCGCCGGGCCGTACCACGAGGTGCGTGACCACCACGACGGGATCGATCTCGGGGTGTACTGCCGGCGCTCGCTCGCCGAGTTCCTCGACCCGGACGAGATCTTCCAGATCACGAAGCAGGGGTTCGACTTCTACCACCGGGTCTTCGACTACCGGTACCCGTTCGGCAAGTACGACCAGCTCTTCGTGCCCGAGTTCAACGCCGGCGCGATGGAGAACGCCGGCTGCGTGACCTTCCTCGAGGAGTACGTCTTCCGGGCGAAGGTCACCGAGGCGCGGCGCGAGCGGCGGGCCGAGACGATCCTGCACGAGATGGCCCACATGTGGTTCGGCGACCTGGTCACGATGCGCTGGTGGGACGACCTGTGGCTGAACGAGTCGTTCGCCACCTACATGTCGGTGCTGGCACAGGTGACGTCCACCCGTTTCACCAACGGCTGGACGACCTTCGCGAACGCGGAGAAGGGCTGGGCGTACCGGCAGGACCAGCTCTCCTCGACCCACCCGATCGTCGCCGACGCGCCCGACATGGACGCGGTGCGCACGAACTTCGACGGCATCACCTACGCCAAGGGCGCCTCCGTCCTCAAGCAGCTCGTCGCCTGGGTGGGGCAGGAGGAGTTCCTCGCCGGCCTGCGCAGCTACTTCCGCCGCTACGAGTACGGCAACACCTCGCTGCGGGATCTGCTCGTCGAGCTGGAGCAGGCCAGCGGGCGCGACCTGGCTCCCTGGTCGGCGGACTGGCTGGAGACCACCGGAGCGAACACGCTGCGCCCCCGCTTCACGACGGACGCGGCGGGCCTGTTCACCTCGTTCGAGGTCCGCCAGGAGCCGGCAGGCGCCCCCGCCACCGCGTCGCAGACGCTGCGCCCGCACCGGGTCGCGATCGGCCTGTACGACCGGGACGCCCAGGGCGCGCTGGTCCGGCGCGAGCGGGTCGAACTGGATGTCGTCGGCGAGACCACCGAGGTCGCGAAGCTGGTCGGCGTCCGCCAGCCGGACCTCGTCGTGCTCAACGACGACGACCTCACCTACGCCAAGGTGCGCCTCGACGAGCGCTCGCTGGCCACCCTCACCGAGTCGATCGGGACGATCTCCTCCTCGCTGCCACGGACCCTGTGCTGGGCGGCGGCCTGGGACATGACCCGCGACGCCGAGCTCGCCGCCCGCGACTACGTGCGGCTCGTGCTCTCCGGCATCGACGCCGAGGACGACATCGGCGTGGTTCAGTCACTGGTCGCCAAGGCGGCGCTGACCGTCGACAGCTACGGCGACCCGGCGAACCGGCCGGCGGCGCTGCTGGAGCTGACCACCCGGGCCGAGGAGCTGATGCGCGCTGCCGAGCCGGGCAGCGACCTGCAGCTCGTCTTCGCCACCGCCTTCGCCCAGACCGAGGACCCGGAGCAGATCACCCGGCTACGGGCGATCTTCAAGGGCTCGGACGTCATCGACGGGCTGGTGCTGGACACGGAGCTGCGCTGGACGCTGCTGACCCAGCTGGTGGCCCGCGGCGTCCTCGGCGACGCCGAGATCGACGCGGAGCTCGCCCGTGACAGCACCGCGACCGGGGAGAAGCGCGCCGCCGCCGCCCGCAGCGCCCGCCCGACCGCCGAGGCCAAGGCCGCGGCCTGGTCGGCGGTGATGGACTCGGACACGCTGTCGAACCACCTGGCGGTCGCGACGATGAGCGGCTTCTGGATCAGCGACCAGCAGGAGCTGACCCGGCCGTACGTCGACCGGTTCTTCGCCGAGATCGGCGGCATCTGGAAGACGCGGTCGTTCGACTCGGCTCAGACGATCACCCAGATGCTGTTCCCGTCCGGGGTCGTCGAGCAGGCCACGGTCGACCGGACCGACACCTACCTGGCGGAGCGGGAGCCGGTGCCGGCACTGCGCCGGGCGCTGATGGAGGGCCGGGACGGGCTGGTGCGGGCGCTGGCCGCCCGGGCGAAGGACACCGCCGCCGGCGCGGCGCGCGGCTGAGCCCCGCGCCGGTCACGACACCGTTCCCACTCTGCTCCCACTGCTTTCGCTGCTCCCGGTCGCCGGCGGTCCGCTGACAGCGGGCCGGCGGCGACCGGCGGTGGCCGACCGGCCGGTCAGCGTGACCGGTCGACCGACGTGCCCTCGCGGCCAGGGCCGCCGCGGCTCAGCGGCGGGTGGCCGCGGCTCAGCGGCGGGTGGCCGCGTGCATCGACGGAGCGCCAGCCGCGTCGGCGAGCTGCCGCAACCCGGTGATCACCCCTCCGACGAGGTCGCCGAGAGCGAAGCTGGACGTCATCGCCAGGGTGGCCAGGCCGGCCGCCGCATCGCTGACGCGCTTCTTCGCGACCGGGGTGGTGACCACCCGGACGAACCGCTGGCCTGGGGAGACCGCGATCAGCACGGCCTCGTCACGGTCGAGATCGAGGTCGGCGAGGCTCCCCAGCAGCCGTTCGGCGGCGAGCTCCGGATCGCCGCCGAGCGGGCCGACCCGGACGGCGAACCGGATGCCGCTGGAGTTCTGCGCGGCGAGCCGGGCCCGTTCCAGCCGGTCGGTCTGCTCGGGGGTGAAGGCCTCACCAGCTGCCACTGGCACCACCCGCGCCCGGCGCGGCCCCCGAGCGCTTCTCGTCAAGGTCCTCCGGCTTCTCGCCGATCCAGGTCGTGTCGTGCTCCCACGGCTGACCCGGGCGGTAGCGCGACGGACGACTCAGGCGACTCGTCAGCGCGGTGAGGATGTACGCCAGCAGGAAACCACCGACGACCGTGCCACCGTAGATCGTCCAGGCGTGGACGGCCGACAGCGGGTCGGGGTCGTAGGTGGTCCCCACATCCTGCGCGGACGCGGAGACCGCCAGGAAGGGCACCGTGAACAGGGACAACGCGGCGACGGTGAGCGCGCGGCGCGCGGCGACCCGTCGGCCCGACCGGGAGGTCGAGGACAGGTCGCCGGCCGCGACCGACCGCCGGGACGTACGGCGCGGACGACGTGGAATCACGATCGGAAGGGTACCGGGAACCGGTGTCACCGTCCGTTCCCAGGGGTGCGAGGTAGCTCGCCTCCGCCGCCGACCGGCCCGGCCTCGTCGCCGCGACAGGCACCACAGCGGTTCAGGGGCGCCGGGGAGTGGGGCCCGCCTCCCGGTCGGCAGCACGCGGCCCGCCCTGCTCGGGCGACCCGGGCCCGGCCTCCCCGAGCTCGCCGAGGGCCGCGATGAGGCGCCGTGGCCGCGGGTCGGTGAGCAGCCGCTCGACGGTGACTCGTTCACCCGCCCCGTCGACGACCGGCAGCCGCCAGTTCGGGTAGCTGTCGACCGTGCCCGGCAGGTTCGGCTGGCGGGGGTCGCCGAACGCGTCCCCGGGGGCGAGCAGCACCACCCGGGCCCGTGACAGCCCGAGGAGCGCATGGAGCCCGAACGCCGCCTCGTCCCGCACCTCGGGCGCGAGCAGATCCCCGGCCCGCACCGCACCCGCCGCCGCCTTCGCCGCCGCTGCCGTGAGGAGTCCTTCGCCGGCGAGCAGACGCAGCAGGTCGGCACGTTCGGCGAGCCAGGCCGCGCGCTCCTGCGCTCCCGGCCGGGCGAGCAGCCCGCGCTCCTCCCGCACGCGCACATGCTCGCCGTCGAGGAACCCGGCGGCGGTCGGCAGGTCGTGCGTGGTGACGCTGGCCATGGACCGGACCCGGTACTCGCCGGGATGACGCGGCGCCCCGTCGTCGGACCGCTCGAACCACAGGACGGACGACCCGAAGATCCCGGCGTGGTCGAGCGCCTCGGCCACCGAGTCCTCGACGGTCCCCAGGTCCTCGCCGACGATCAGGGCGTCGGCGTTGCGGGCCTCCAGCGCGAGCAGCCCCAGCATCGCCGCCGCGTCGTACCGGACGAACGTCCCGGCGGCGGCGCCGGCGCCGGCCGGCACCCACCACAGCCGGAACAGGCCGAGGATGTGGTCCACCCGTACCCCACCGCCCCGCGCGAGGACCGCGCGGACCATCGCCCGGAAGGCGGCGTAGCCGCTCTCCGCCAGCACAGTCGGCCGCCACGGGGGCAGACCCCAGTCCTGGCCCTGCTGGTTGAACCCGTCCGGTGGCGCGCCCACCGAGGCACCGGTGGCCAGCACGCCGCGCATCGCCCAGGCATCGGCCCCGCCGGGCTCGACGCCCACCGCGAGATCGTGGACGATACCGACCCGCATCCCCGCCGCCCGGGCCGTCGCCTGCGCGGCGGCCAGCTGGTCGTCGCACCGCCGCTGCAGCCAGGCATGGAACGCGACGCGGCCGGCGAGCTCGGCGCGGGCCACCTCGACGGCGGGTCCGGCCGGGTCGTGCAGCTCCTCCGGCCAGGTGCGCCAGTCCCGCCCGTGCCGCTCGGCCAGTGCGCACCAGAGCGCGAAGTCGGCGAGCCCCCCGTCCGGGCCGCCGCCGCGGGCCGGCGCGGCGGTGGCCCCGTCGTCGGGCTCATGGTGGTCGGTGAACAGCAGTTCCAGCGCCGGCAGCTTCGCCCGCCACACCGCGTCCCGGTCGATCAGGCCGTCGCGGATGCCCTCACGACGGGCCCGCTCCGCGAGCCCGTCGACCTCGGCCCGCACCCCGGCGGAGGCGTGGACGTACTCCGGGAGCAGTTCGGGACGCAGGTACAGCGGCGAGACGAACCGGCGGCTCGACGGCGAGTAGGGCGACGGCTCGACGGGGAACGTCGGCGCCGCCGCATGCAGCGGGTTCACGAGCAGGACATCCGCGCCGTCCCGACCGGACCACTGCGCGATCATCGCGAGGTCGGCGTAGTCGCCGATCCCCCAGGAGCCCGCGGAGGCGAGCGCGTAGAGCTGGATCATCCAGCCCCAGGCACGCCGGTCCCCGGCGCCGTCCCGCAGGACGTCCGGAACCGCGTCCGGCACGACGATCAGCGGACACCGTGTCACGGTGGCACCGACGCGCAGCAGCAGGCGGTGGTCGCCCAGCGGCAGGTCCGCCGGGACGTCCACGGACGCGGCCCGCACCAGCCGGCCGTCGACGACCTCCTCGGCACCGGTCAGCCGGACCGCGGCGGGAACGGTGCCGCCGTCCGCAAGCTCCACACTCGCGGACGGTGCCGGGGAGTCGGCCGGCACGTGCGCCTCGACCGGGGCCGGGGCGGCGGCGCGGAGCACGGCGCAGCTCGGCAGCGCCCGCCGCCAGCGTGCGGCCCGGGCGTCCGCGAGCGCCCGCGCCGGATCAGCGGGGTCGACGCCGAGCAGGTCGAGCACAGCCCGGACCGCCTCGGGGGCGACTGTGACCAGCCCGCCGTCCTGGCCCTCGTAGGACGTCGCGACACCGAACTCCGCGGCGAGCTCCGCGAGATCACCGAGCTGCGCCCAGGCTCCGGCGGACGGCTGGCCCGCTCCTGCGGGGCCGGCGGGCGGGGCGGGCTGGCGGGAGCCGGCGGGGTGCTGTGGGTCTTCGGTCGCGGACGTCACGGGCCCGATACTGCCCGCTCCCCCGGCCGGGTTCGCGACCCCCCGGACCGGTCGGCCTTTCGGCCCCGTGTGGTAGGCACCGGGTCGCCACCGCCACCCGCGGACGGCCCCGCGGACGGCCCCGCGGAGACCGGCGGAGAACCGGGCGAGGTGCCAGGCCGGGGGGGCCGCGGATCCGACGAGTCGGCGGGGGCTGGCGGGCGCCGCCAGGGCGAGTCGGGTGCGGGAGGATCGTTCTGACCGGCATCGGGCCAGCTGGAGACGCCGGGCCAGCTGGGGGTGCCGGGGGCGAGCGGCAGGGTCAGCCGCAGGAGTGCCCCGCCGCCCGGCGTCTCCTGGGCCCGGACCGTTCCACCGTGCATCGCCACCGCGTCCGCCACGATCGCCAGACCGAGCCCGGAACCGGGCTTGCCGCGCGCCGAGGTCGCCCGGTAGAAGCGCTCGAACACCCTCGTCCGGTCACCCGGGGCGATGCCGGGGCCCTCATCGGCGACGGTCACCTCCCCGGCGCGGCAGGCCACCCACACCGTCGACGACTCGGGGCCGAACTTGACGGCGTTGTCGAGCAGGTTGGTGACCGCGCGTTCCAGCAGGTTGGGCCGCCCGTCGACCAGGCACGGCTCCGCGGTCACCTCGATGCGGATGTTGCGGCCCTTCGCCCGCCGCCGGGCCCGTTCCGCCGCGGAGCGCACCACCTGGGCCAGGTCGAGCCGCTCCACCTCCTCGGTCGGGGCCTCGTCCCGCGCCAGCTCGATGACCTCGGTGACGAGGTGGGTCAGCTCGCGCATCTGGGCGTCGACGTCGCGCAGCAGCGCCTCCCGGTCGGCGGTGGGCAGCGCCCGGTTCGTCGACGTCTCGGCCCTCAGCAGCAGCTCGATGTTGGTTCGCAGGCTGGTCAGCGGCGTGCGCAGTTCGTGGGCGGCGTCGTCGACAAGCTGGCGCTGCCGCAGCCGCGACGCCTCCAGGGCCCGCAGCATGCTGTTGAGGCTGGTGGCGAGTCGGGCGATCTCGTCGGAGCCGGTGACGGGGATGAGCGCGGAGAGATCCTGGGTCCGCGCGACCTCCTCCGCCGCCGCCGCGGCCGCGTCGACGGGCTTCAGCGAGCCCCGGGCGACGAGCCGCCCCGCGATCACCGAGCCGACGACGCCGACCAGGCCGACGATGAACAGCACCAGGCCAAGATCACGCAGCGTACGGTCGACGTCCGCGGTGGGCCGGGCGAACTGAAGGGCGCCGGTGCCGGTGAGCGGCGGCGGGTAGCGCAGCGGCACGGTGGCGACCCGGTAGCGCGCGCCGTCGACGGTGACCGTGTGCAGGTTCTTCGTGCGCAGCCCCCGAGCCACCTCGGTGTCCTGGACGTCGACCGGGATCGCGAACTTCTCCAGCGACGGGAAGGCGCTCTCCAGCGGCACGCCCTGGGCATCGAGGAACTGCACCTCCATGCCGAAGTTCAGTGCCCGCACACTGATCTCGCTGGCCTGCAGGTTCCCGGCCGAAGCCCGGGCCTGCTCGACCAGCTGGTCGTCGATCGCCTGGTTGAGCACGATCCGGGTGACGCCGAGGGCGACGCTGACGACCACCGCGACGGCGGCGGCGACGGCGACACCGGCCAGCAGCGCCATCCGGGCCCGCAGGGTGAGGCCGGGCCGCAGCCCCGCCCACCGGGCCGCCGGCAGCGACCGGGCGGCCTGGCCCACCCGACGCCCCTGGGCGTCGGCGCTGGCCTGCCCGCCCGTACCGATCACGCCCGGCCAGGCATCGGCCCCCTGGCCGGTCTGATCACCCGGGGCACCGGCCTGATCACCCGGGCCGGGCCGGTGTTCACGCCCGGTCAGCAGGAAGCTCACGCAGGACGTAGCCGACACCGCGGACGGTGTGCAGCAGCCGGGGCTCGCCGTCGGCCTCGAGCTTGCGCCGCAGGTAGCTCACGAACACCTCCAGCGAGTTCGAGGACGGACCGAAGTCGTAGCCCCAGACCTTCTCCATGATCGTTGACCGGGAGAGGACCTGCCGAGGATGGCTGAGGAACAGCTCGAGCAGCTCGAACTCGGTCTTGGTCAGCGTCAGCTCGCGGGCACCCCGCAGCACCTGGCGGCTCACCGGGTCGAGCCGGACATCCGCGTACATCAACTCGTTGGCGGTGCCGTCGTCCGCCTGGCCGGGGCCGTGGCCCGGGCCCCGGCCCGCGCCGGTGCGGGCTGCCAGCGCCGCCCGCCGGGTCAGCGCGCGCAGCCGGGCGAACAGCTCCTCCAGCGCGAACGGCTTGACGAGGTAGTCGTCGGCGCCGACGTCGAGACCGCTGACGCGGTCGGCGAGGCCGTCGCGGGCCGTGAGCATCAGGACGGGCACGTCGTTGCCGCGTGCCCGCAGCCGACGGCAGGTCTCCAGCCCGTCCATGCGCGGCATCATCACGTCGAGCACGACGATGTCCAGCTGCTCCCGGCTCACGACGTCGAGGGCGTCGACACCGTCGGTGGCGGTGCGCACCTCGTACCCCTCGAAACGGAGCGACCGCTCCAACGACTCCCGGACGGCGTCGTCGTCGTCCACAACCAGTACCCGCACGGCTCCAGTCTGCCTGGTGCCCCCGACAGTTCCAGGCTCCGGGGGCCCGTCTCAGCAAGACCTTGCGGGATCCTCAGCCCAGCTTCAGACAGGCCGCCCGCACCCGCCCGAACCAGGCCCGGTCAGCGCGAACCGGCGCCTCCCCCCAGCCCGCGGCCGGAGCCCGAGGAGGCACCGGCCGACGACTCACCGGCCGACGACGGAGCCGGCGCGGGTGGGTCGATGCGCGGCGCCGACTGCTCGCCGGCGCCCTGGCCCGCCCCACCGGGCTGGCTCGGGACGCCGCCGGTCTCGTCCTCCGACTCGGCGGGCTGATCGTCGTCGTCGTCGACCATGACGACCTCGCTGCGCTGCACGGTGCCCAGATCGATCCCCGCCATGCTCAGCGACGACCGGACGCGCTCACGCAGCTCGCGCGCCACGTCCCACTGCTTGAGCGGCTGGGTCTTGATCGCGATGCGCAGCGTGTACCCGTCGGCCGTCATCGTCTCCATGCCCCAGACCTCGGGCTCGGACAGGATGAGGCTCGCCCACTTGTCGTCCTTCCACAGCTCGTCGGCGGTGGTGACCAGGATCCGCTTGGCCGCCGCGACCTCGGTGTCGTAGTCGAGCGGGACGTCGAGAACAGCGCGGGCCCACTGCTGACTCTTGTTCCCGACCCGGGTGATCTCACCGTTGCGGACATACCAGACCGTTCCCTCGACGTCGCGCAACCTGGTCATACGCAGGCTCACGGCCTCGACGGTGCCGGAAACCGGCCCGACATCGATCACGTCACCGACGCCGTACTGGTCCTCCAGCAGCATGAACGTTCCCGACAGGAAGTCGCGCACCAGATTCTGCGCGCCGAAACCGACCGCGATGCCGAGGACGCCGGCGCTGGCGACGATCGGCGCGAGATTCAGCCCGATCTCACCCAGGATCGTCAGAAAAGCGAGCCCGAAAATAAAGATGGACGTCACGCTGCGCAGCAGGGAACCGACGGTTCCAGCGCGCTGGCGACGCCGTTCCAGCAGCACGGTCGGATCACCGAACGCACCGAGCAGCGTGTTGGAGCGCAGGCCGCGCAACGGCCCACCGCTGCGCCCGGAGGCCGCTCGGCCGGTGGCCCGCCGGATGAATCTGTGCAGCAGCGCCCGCACCACCGCGGCGATCAGCAAAATCAGAAAAATCTTTACGGGAGTGCCGAGGAACACCTCGGCACCCGACGCAAGATAGTTACTGTGCGTAACATTATAGACGGTGCGACAGGTGATGCTGGCGTCCGTGCCGCAGGCGTCCCGCAACGCGTTGGCGACACCCTCGATCGAGACGATCGGGTCCATCGTCGCGTCGGGCGACAGCGACACCGAGGGGATCGGGGTCGGGGAACCGCTGGGGGCCGAGGTGGTGGGGGCGGCGCTCGGGGTCAGGATGGCGCCGAGCATCGGGATCACCGGCTGGGCTACCACGGGCAGCCCCACCTCCGCGACGGTACGTCACATTCCCACCGGGAACAACCCGACGCGACACGCGTCGAGCCGTAGACACTAGATGGACACAACGTCGGCCATCCTCCGTAACAGATCTCTTCGTCAGATCGACGCCGGATCGGCGCCGCGGACCCCGCGATGTCGCCGCCGCCGCGGGCACCAGGGGCACCGCGGACGCCGTGGGCGCCCCCGCGCCGGCGACATCCGCCGCGCCGGCACCCCACCCCCCGACAGGCGACACCCCTGGCCGGCCCGAACCCCGACGGGACGCACCCCGACGCGAGACAGCGGCCGGCAGGCACCGGCGCGGAGCAGGATCGGCCGCCGGCACGCACCCGCCGAGTCGACCTTGACAGTGTCACCCATCGCCCACACGGACGGCCGAGGGCCCCGGCGCCGACCACGCACGGACACAGCCCTACTTCTCGTCACTTGGTGTACTCGAGCGGTCACGACACATCACCTGATGGGCTTGTTGTTGGTCACAAACCCACCCGGATATGCACATCGGCGCTTTGCCCGGGTGGATGACCATGCAAACAGGCTCGCGTTCCGCCGCAGAAGAAGGTTGACTGTCCATTGTCACCGGAGACGCTGGGTAGGACGGTCCGCTAGGGCCCTCGGGTGGGCAGGAGGTCGGCGCGTGGCAGAGGCGCTGGTTCTCAATGCCACGTACGAGCCTCTGTGCGTGGTGTCACAAAGAAGAGCACTGGTGCTGGTTCTGACCGACAAGGCCGTGATGGTCGAGGCCGCCGGTCAGGTACTGCGTTCGACGACGAGCTCGGTCGAGGTTCCGATCGTCGTCCGGTTAGCACGGTTCGTGCGCGTGCCCTACCGTTCACAGGTTCCACTCACCCGCAAGGGTGTGCTGGCACGCGACCATCACCGGTGTGTCTACTGCAACGCCCCAGCAACGTCGCTGGACCATGTCATCCCTCGCTCACGGGGCGGGCCGCACGTATGGGAGAACGTCGTGGCGGCCTGTGGCCGCTGCAACCATGTCAAAGCCGACCGAGCGGTTGCCGATCTCGGTTGGCGGCTTCGCACGGCACCCCGAGCGCCGAGCGGAGCCGCCTGGCGCATTCTGGGGTCCCGCAGGATGGACCCGCGGTGGTCCCGCTACCTCAGCACCGTGCCGGACATCTCGGAGGCCGCCAGCGCCTGAGCAGCGTCTGACCAGGGCCGGGCTCAGGCCTGAGCCCGGCCTGAGCCCACCGGTTGGCCGTCTCCTGACGGTAGCCGGCCACCCGGCGGGGCAGGAACCGCGGATGCGCATACTCGTCACCGGCGCCACGGGCTACATCGGCGGCCGGCTGGCCCCCCGCCTGCTGGGCATCGGCCACCAGGTCCGGTGCATGACCCGCGACCCGGCCCGGCTGGCCGAGGTCAGCTGGGCGCACCATCCCGACGTCGAGGTGGTCCGCGCCGACGCCCTCGACCCGGCCGCGCTGCGTCGTGCGCTGGACGGCGTCGACACCGCCTACTACCTGATCCACTCGATCGACAGCGGCGGCGACTTCTCCTCCGTCGACCGCGCCGCCGCCCGCGCCTTCGCCGACGCCGCCCGGAATGCCGGAGTCGGCCGGCTGGTGTACCTGGGCGGTCTGAGCCCGGCGTCCGGCGCCGGGATGTCGGAGCACCTGGCGTCCCGCCAGGAGGTGGCGCGGGTCCTGCTCGACTCCGGCGTGCCGACGGTCGTCCTGCGCGCGGCCGTCATCATCGGCAGCGGCAGCGCGTCGTTCGAGATGCTGCGTCACCTCACCGAGCGGCTGCCGGTCATGATCACCCCGCGGTGGGTGCGCACCCGCATCCAGCCGATCGCCGTCCGGGACGTCCTGTACTACCTGGTCGGCTGCCTGGACCTGCCCGCCGGGACGCACCGCTCGTTCGACATCGGCGGGCCGGACATCCTCACCTACGCCGAGATGATGCAGCGCTTCGCCGCCGTCGAGGGCCTGCGCCGGCGGGTCATCATCCCTGTCCCCGTGCTCTCCCCCGGCCTGTCGTCGCACTGGGTCGGGCTGGTCACGCCGGTTCCGCGGGCCATCGCGCGCCCGCTCGTCCGCTCGCTGCGCACGGAGGTCGTCGCCGCCGAGCACGACATCGCCGCCTGGGTGCCGGACCCGCCCGACGGGCTCGTCCCGTTCGACACCTCGGTGGCCTACGCGCTTGCCCGGGTGCGCGACCGAGCGGTGGAGACCCGCTGGTCGACGGCGGTCTGGCCAGGCAGCCCGATCACCACGCCGTTCCCGGAGGTCCTCGCCCGCCTGCGCGGCGACCCGGGCACGTCCCGCCCTGCACCGCCCGGCGAACCGGTGGTCACCGACCCGGCCTGGGCCGGCTCGTCGCTGTACACCGACGAACGGTCGCGGGCGGTAGACGCACCGGCCGACCGGCTGTGGGCCGTCATCGAGGGCATCGGCGGCGAGAACGGCTGGTACAGCTGGCCGCTCGCCTGGTCCGCCCGCGGCTGGCTCGACATCCTCGCCGGCGGGGTCGGGCACCACCGCGGCCGCCGCGACCCACGCCGGCTGCGCACCGGCGAGGCGATCGACCTGTGGCGCGTCGAGGAACTGGTGCCCGGCCGGCTGCTGCGCCTGCGGGCCGAGATGAAGCTGCCCGGCCAGGCCTGGCTGGAGCTGCGCGTCGACCCGGACGGCAGCGGCCCGGACGGCAGCAGCCCCGGAAGCGGTGCCGGTGGCCGGCACCGGGTGATCTACCGGCAGCGGGCGCTGTTCCTGCCCCACGGGCTGCCCGGGCACCTCTACTGGAAGGCCGTCAGCCCGTTCCACTCGGTGGTCTTCGGCGGCATGCTCCGCACGATCGTCCGCCGCGCCGAGACCGGGGCGGCACCCCCCGGACCCCCGGAACGGCCGCACGAGGCGTCGCACCCCCAGGAGGCGTCGCACCCGCACGGGACGTCGCACCCCCACGAGACGTCCACCGCCCTGCCTCAGGGATGATCGCCGCCCGGCACCTCCATCTCGAACCAGACCCGCTTGCCGTCCGGGGTCGTCTCCACACCCCAGGCCTGCGCGAGCGCCTCCACGAGCAGCAGGCCCCAGCCGTGCTCGGCATCCATCTGGTCGGTGGACTCGTCGCCGGGCCGGGGCAGCGCCGAACCCTCCCTGTCCTCGACGCTGATCCGCAGTCGCCCGGGCTCGAGGGTCGCCCGCAGCACCAGATCGCTGCGCGCGTGCAGGACCGCGTTGGTGACCACTTCGCTGACCAGCAGGATGGCGTCGTCGAGGGAGCCGATCCCGGCGTCGTGCAGCGCGCCCCGCACCGCCACGCGGGCATGGCTGGCGGACGACCCCACCGCCGGCAGTGCGAGCTCCAGCAGTGGCGGCCGGACCGGCCGGGTCACCAGGACCAGCAGCGCGATGTCGTCGTCCGTGCGGGGCGGGAGGTCGGCCGCGAGCAGGCAGCGCTCGAGCAGCGTGCGCGCGGTCTCCTGGATGGGGCCGGGGCCGTCGCAGGTCACCGCGTCCGGGCCGGACCAGCTGCGGGCGGCGAAACTACCGGTCCGGCGGCGGTCGCCGCTCGTTCGTGGCCTGCGGTAGCCACCGCGGCGGTCCCGGCCGGACCGGCGCTCCCGGATCCGCCGCTCCGGCGCGGCCAGCGACGGCCCGGTCGGCGGCTGTGCCGGGGAGGGACCGGCTGACGGCACGGCAGCCGACGGGGCAGCGGGCGCTGCAGGCGCTGCGGGCACGTCGACCGCTGCAGGCACGTCGACCGCTGCAGGCTCGTCACACGCCGCGTCGAGGTCGCGCGCGGCCCGTGGACGGGTGATCTGTTCGGCCAGACCCGACCGGAGGTGCTCCAGCCCGTCGGCCACCGGGCGGCGGCGGGACTCGACCAGCCCGTCGGTGAACATCACCAGTGCCGAGCCGGGCGGCAGCGCGACCGTCGTCTCCGAGAACTGGTCCTTCTCGCCCGTACCGAGCGGGAGGCCGGGTTCGAGCACCAGATAGTCCGGCTGCTCGTCCGGCAGCACCAGCAGCGGCGGCGGGTGGCCGGCGCTGGCGATCGTCGCGCGGCCCGAGTACGGGTCGTACACCGCGTACATCGAGGTGGCCATCTGCAGCCCCGGCAGCGAGTCGACGACCCGGTCCAGCCGGGCGAGCAGCTCCGCGGGCCCCCAGTCCTCCAGCGCGTAGGCCCGCAGGGCGGCCCGCAGCTGGCCCATCACCGCTGCGGCGTGCAGGCCCCGGCCCATCACATCGCCGATGGCGACGCCGACCCGACCGCCGGGCAGCACGATGACGTCGTAGAAGTCCCCGCCGACCTCGGTGCCGGCCGTGCCCGGCCGGTACTCCATCGCGATCTCCATGCCGTCGAGGGCGGGCGGGTGCGCGGGCAGCATCGACCGCTGCAGCGTCAGCGCGGACTCCTCGACCTCCTGGAACAGCTGCGCGTTGTCGAGGGCGGCCCCGCCGCGCCGGGCCAGCTCCTCGACCAGGTGGACGTCCAGCGCCGTGAACTCGTGCGGGCCTGCGCGGCCGACGGACAGGGCTCCCAGCACATGCCCGCGGGCGCACATCGGCACGGTGATCGTCGGGCCGGAGGGGAGCTCCCAGAACGTCTCATAGGCCGAGCCGACGAACAGTTCCCGGGCGACACGCTCCGTGTAACACGGGATGTAGTGCGACTGGCCGGTGCGCACGACGATGCCCGGTGGCGTGTTCTGGTCGAGTGTCGGCGGCCGGAGCTGGACAGCGGCCCGAAGGAAGTCCGCGGACTTCGCGTCGAGGAAGGACGAGCCGGCCATCCGGATCACGTCACCGTCGCCGCGCAACCAGACGACGGCTCCCGTGCCCAGCCGGGGCACCGCCAGCGCCGCGATCATCTCCATGATCCGCTGCGGGTCGAGCGAGCTGCTCAGGACGAGGCTGGCATCCGCAAGGAAGGCGAACTGGTCGAGTGTCGTCCCCGCGGAGACGTGTGAGCGGCGCCGCCGAGCGGCGGTCAGCTCCCGGATGATGGCCCGACCGACCGAGGCCGTCGTCGCGGCCCAGCCCTCGGGTCCGTAGCCGCCGCCTGTCGCGGGGACGGCCCCGACCCGCGGCTCGCTGCCGGCTCGCGGCTCGCTGCCAGTGCCCGCCCACGGCCCGGTGCCGGCAGGCGGCTCGTTTCCGGGAGGCGGACGAAGGCCCGCTGCCGAACCGGCGACGGCCGCCGAGCTGAGGCCGGTCACCGCTGCCCACCGCCTGCCGTGAGGACCGTGGGGACGTTTGGCCACCGGGTCACATCCACCCCCAGGAAGCATTCCATAACGGACAGTGACGTCATCCACCAGCGGAGTGTAGTTCGCTAGTCGGATATCGCGCCCGTCGAGCCGCACGGCGGACACCGTCAGTAACGGTGTCATCCGTTTACTTCGCGCAGGTGGAACGGGTTTGATACCGCCATGGATCCCGTTGCCACCGACCCCGCGGACCCGCCTGCCCCGGCCGGCATCCCTACGGGCGCAGCGCTCCGCCAGCCCGGCGGCGGTGCCGCGCCCTGGTGGCGCGACGCCGTGATGTACGAGGTCTACATCCGCAGCTTCGCCGACACCGATGGTGACGGCGTCGGCGATCTCGAAGGCATCCGCCGCCGGCTGCCCGATCTCGCCGACCTCGGCGTGGACGGCGTCTGGATCACCCCTTTCTACCGCTCCCCCATGGCCGACCACGGCTACGACGTCGCCGACCACACCGACGTCGACCCGATGTTCGGCACCCTCGCCGACCTCGACGCCCTGCTGGCGGACGCCCACACCGCCGGGCTGAAGGTCGTCGTCGACCTCGTCCCGAACCACTCCAGCAGCGAGCATCCGGCCTTCCAGGCGGCGCTGGCCGCCGGGCCCGGCTCCCCCGAACGCGAGCTCTACCTGTTCCGGGACGGGCGCGGGCCCGGCGGTGCCCGGCCGCCGAACAACTGGATGTCGGTGTTCGGCGGACCGGCCTGGACCCGCGTCCCGGACGGCCAGTGGTACCTGCACCTGTTCGCCCGGGAGCAGCCCGACTGGAACTGGCGGCACCCGCGGGTCCGCGCCGAGCATCGCGAGGTCCTGCGGTTCTGGCTCGACCGCGGCGTCGACGGCTTCCGCATCGACGTCTCGCACGGACTGGTCAAGGACGAGGCGCTGCGCGACCACCCCGACCCGGTTACCGCGTCCGCGGATCACCCCACTCCCGACCAGGTCGACGCCGGCTTCCGGGAGGTGCTCGAGCCGTACTCGTGGGATCAGGACGGCGTGCACGAGATCTACCGCGAGTGGCGGGCGCTCCTGGACGAGTACGACCGCCGGGACGGGCGGGCGCGGATGCTCGTCGGCGAGACCTGGGTCGCCGATCCGGAGCGCCTCGCCCGCTACGTCCGCCCGGACGAGCTGCATCTGACGTTCACGTTCTCGCTGCTGTTCGCGCCGTTCTCGGCGCCGGCCTGGCGCAGCGCGATCGACGCCGCCCGGGCCGCGACCGCCGCCGTCGGCGCCCTCCCGACCTGGGTGCTCGCCAACCACGACGTCGTCCGGCCGACCGGCCGCTACGGCGGCGGCGACGTCGGCCTGCGCCGCGCCCGGGCGGCCCTGCTCGCGCTGCTGGCGCTGCCCGGGACGGCCTACCTCTACCAGGGCGACGAGCTCGGCCTGCCGCAGGTCGACGTCCCGCCGGAGCAGCGCCGCGACCCGATCTGGGAACGCTCCGGCCACACCGCGGCCGGCCGGGACGGCACCCGCGTGCCCATGCCGTGGTCCGGGCAGGAGCCGCCGTACGGCTTCACCGACGACGGGACGGAGCCCTGGCTCCCCCAGCCGGCGGACTGGGGTGACCTGACCGCCGCCGCCCAGTCCGTCGACCCGATGTCGACGCGGGTGCTCGTCCGCGGCGCGCTGGCGCTGCGCCGGGCGCTGCCGTTCCTCGGCGACCCGGGCGACCCGGACGCCCCCCGGCCCGGCTTCCGCTGGCGCGACGGCCTGCCCACCAGCTGCCTCGCCTTCGACCGGACCGTAGGCGGACCGGCGCTGACCTGTGTGATGTCCACCGAGGAGGAGGTCCACCTGGCGCTCGCCGGGCGCCTCGTCCTGGCCAGCAGCCCGGTCGGCTACGACGGTGCAACCCTCGTGCTCCCGCCGGACACCACCGCGTGGGTCATCCCCCGTTCGGGTTGACCCGGCCCGGTGAGGTGCCTGCCGCGGGACGTCCGCCGCCGGCCGCCCGCTCACCTGGACGACCCGGGAACGTCCCGCCCCCATCCGGGCGGGGCGGAAAAGAGGTCCGGCCTCGGGTCGGGAGAGCGCCGTCCGGTGGCGCAGAATGGAGGCGTGAACCAACCGTCTCCCGCGCGCCCACGCGCGGACTTCTACGAGGCCGTCGGCGGCGAGGCGACGTTCCGGACGCTGGTGGCGCGGTTCTACGAGGGTGTGGCCAACGACCCCGTGCTGCGCCCGCTGTACCCGGAGGACGAGCTCGCCGCCGCCGAGGAACGCCTACGGATGTTCCTCATCCAGTACTGGGGCGGGCCCACCACCTACAGCGAGCAGCGGGGCCACCCCCGCCTGCGGATGCGGCACGCGCCGTTCGCGATCGGCCCGGCCGAGCGGGACGCCTGGGTCCGAATCATGAAGTCCGCGGTCGACAGCCTGGACCTCCCCCCCGAACTGCACACCCAGCTCTGGGACTACCTGCTGGGCGCCGCCAACTCCCTGCAGAACCGCCCCGGCTGACCCGGCCCACGGAAGAGATCCACAACGAAAGAGATCCACAACCCAACGGAGCCGCCCCGGCCGATCGGCCGGGGCGGCTCCGTTGGTTGGGCGAGGCCGACGCAGGTCGCGCGGGTCGCGCGGGTCGCGCGGGCGCCGGCGGCAGGTCAGTCGCGGGTGAGCTTGCGGTAGGTCACCCGGTGCGGGCGGGCGGCGTCCGGCCCGAGCCGCTCGATCTTGTTGGCCTCGTAGTCGGCGAAGTTGCCCTCGTACCAGAACCACCGCGCCGGGTCGGCCTCGGTGCCCTCCCAGGCGAGGATGTGCGTCGACACCCGGTCGAGGAACCACCGGTCGTGGGAGATGACCACCGCGCAGCCGGGGAACTCCAGCAGCGCGTCCTCCAGCGACCGCAGCGTCTCGACGTCCAGGTCGTTCGTCGGCTCGTCGAGCAGCAGGACGTTGCCGCCGCGCTTGAGGGTCAGCGCCAGGTTGAGCCGGTTGCGCTCGCCACCGGAGAGGACCCCGACGGGCTTCTGCTGGTCCGGCCCCTTGAACCCGAAGGACGACACGTACGCCCGGCTCGGGATGTCCGTCCGGCCGACCACGATGTGGTCCAGCCCGTCCGAGACGACCTCCCAGACGTTCTTCTTCGCGTCGAGCCCGGAGCGGCTCTGGTCGACGTAGGCGATGTCGACGGTGTCGCCGATCTGCAGCTCGCCGCCGTCCGGCGTCGCCTCCCCGACGAGCATCGTGAACAGGGTGGTCTTGCCGACGCCGTTCGGGCCGATCACGCCGACGATGCCACCGCGAGGCAGGCTGAACGACAGGTCGTCGATGAGGACCCGCTCGCCGTAGCCCTTGGTCAGCTTCTTCGCCTCGAGGACCAGACTGCCCAGGCGCGGGCCCGGCGGGATCTGGATCTCCTCGAAGTCCCGCGGCCTGGCCTTGTCCGCCTCCGCCGCCATCTCCTCGTACCGGGACAGCCGCGACTTGCTCTTGGCCTGCCGCGCCTTCGGGTTCGAGCGGACCCACTCGAGCTCCTGGGCGAGCATCCGGCGCCGCTTGTCGTCCTTGCGCCCCTCGACCTTCAGCCGGGCCGCCTTGTTCTCCAGGTAGGTGGAGTAGTTCCCCTCGTAGGGGTGGGCGCGGCCGCGGTCGAGCTCGAGGATCCAGCCGGCCACGTTGTCCAGGAAGTACCGGTCGTGCGTGACGGCGAGCACCGCCCCGGCGTAGCGGGCCAGGTGCTGCTCCAGCCACGCGACGCTCTCGGCGTCCAGGTGGTTCGTCGGCTCGTCGAGCAGCAGCAGGTCGGGCGCCTCCAGCAGCAGCTTGCACAGCGCCACCCGGCGCCGCTCACCACCGGACAGCGCCGCGACGTCCGCGTCGCCGGGCGGCAGGCGCAGCGCGTCCATCGCCTGGTCGATCTGGCTGTCGAGCTCCCAGGCGTTCGCCGCCTCGATCTTGTCTATCAGGGTGGCCTGGTCGGCGAGCAGCGTGTCGAAGTCCGCGTCCGGCGCGGACATCTTCTCGTTGATCGCCTCGTACCGGGCGAGGATCTCGCGGATCTCGCGGACACCGTCCTCGACGTTGCCGCGGACGTCCTTCGTCTCGTCGAGCCGGGGTTCCTGCGCCAGCATCCCGACGGTGTAGCCGGGGCTCAGGATCGCATCACCGTTGCTCGGATGGTCGAGCCCGGCCATGATCTTGAGCAGCGACGACTTCCCGGCGCCGTTCGGACCGACGACGCCGATTTTCGCGCCGGGCAGGAACGACAGGGTGACGTCGTCGAGGATCACCTTGTCGCCGTGGGCCTTGCGGGCCTTGCGCATCTGGAAGACGTACTGCGCCATGTGTCAACCCTAGGGCATGCTGCCCAGGTACCGGACGGCGGTGATCCCGCGCCCGCCCGCGGGCCAGTCCGGCCGACCCCGCCGGGCCGCGTTCGGACGAATCCCGAGCGGGTACGACCCGAAGTCGGATGAACACTGTCAGCACACACACCAGTGCCAGGCCACCCGCACCCGGGAGGCGACATGCGCGCGGATGACCAGCGGGTCGGGCTCGCCGCCGAGGCGTTCAGCTTCGGCTACCCCATTGTCTGTGCGATCCGGCAGATGATCCGGACCGCCCGCGAGGGCAACGGCCCGATCCGGCCGGCCGGCTTCAACGCCTTCGCACACCAGACCGACCCACCCGGTCCGGACTCGTCGTTCCTGAACGTCAACCCCGACATCCTGTTCTCGTCCGCCCAGGTCGATCTCAGCGCGGGTCCGGTGCTGCTGCACGTCCCGCCCACCGGCGGGCGCTACCACCGCCTCGCGTTCTTCGACCCGTGGCTGAACACGTTCGCCTACCTGGGCAGCCGCGCCACCGGTGACGAGGGCGGCGAGGTCCTGCTCCTCCCGCCCGGCGGCTTCGGCGACAGCGACACCGCTGGGGCTGGGGCTGGGGCTGGGGCGAGTGTGGTGATCGAGGCGCCGGCGCGGGTCTTCAGCATCGTCGCCCACTTCGCCTACCGGGGGCCCGATGATCTGCTCGCTGTCCGCGCCCTGCAGGACCAGCTGACCCTGCGGCCGGTCGACCCGAACGCCCGCCAGCCCGAAGGCCCGCCGGACCGTTCCAAGCAGGTCTGCGACGACCTGCGTTTCTGGGAGGAGTTCCGGACCTGGATGCGCGCCTTCCCCCCGTCCCGGCTGGAACAGGCCTACGCCCGCAGGTTCGAGATCCTCGGCCTGCTGTCCGACCCGTCCCCGTACATCGACCCGGACCCGCCGCTCGCCTGGTCGCTGCGCAGCGGCCTGCGGACCGGGCGCGACGAGCTGGAACGGCTCGCCGACGCCGGTCGCCGCGCCCACCAGGGCTGGGTCAGCACGCTGCACGAAGCCGACTTCAACCTGGACCGGGCTGGCCCCGGCGTCCTCGACGACCGCGCCTGGGAGATGCCCGACCGGGCTCAGGCCCGCATCGCCCGCGCGATGGCGGCCCGCCGGCCGCTGGGCCTCGTCCACGCCTACGAGGCGACGGCCGCCCACTGCGCGGTGGACGTCGACGGCCACCGCCTCACCGGCGCCCACAACTACCGGCTGCGGCTGCTGCCACCGCCGGTGGATGCCTTCTGGACCCTCGCCATGTACGACGAGCCGGACGGCTATCTCGTGGACAACCCCCTGCACCGCTACTCGATCAACAGCCAGGACGACCTCGTCCGCGACCCCGACGGATCGGTCCCGGTGCTGATCCAGAGCGACGTCCCGGCACCGGCACCGGCGCCGTCGCCGTCGTCGTCAGCCCCGGCGGCGAACTGGCTGCCGGCCGCCCGGGAGGACTTCCGGCTCATCCTGCGGATCTACCGGCCGGGCGGCGAGGTGCTCAGCGGCGCCTACTCCCCGCCCCCGATCCACCGCGTCGGCTAGACGGCCGACGGCCAGAGCGCCCTCTGGCCAGACGGCACTCTGGTCATCGGGCAGGCGTCTCAGGAGAGGGTGATCCGAATCGGGAGGCGGCGGCCCTCGCCGACCTCGTCGACGTGGGCGCTCGGCGCCAGCACCGCCACGTCACCGCCGCGCTCGACCAGCACCGGCAGCACCTGCCGGTCGACGGTCCGGGCACGACCCCCGGACGCGGGCGTGACCACCAGCGACACCGTGATCGACGTCCCGGCACCCGACACTCGGGTGATCTTCGGGGCGGCGAGCGGATCACCGGGGTCCCGGCCGGTGGGCGCGCCCCGTGCCTCCCCGCCGCTGAAGGTCACCGCGTCGACGACGTCACCGGCGTCGACGCCATCCCCGTCGATGATCAGCCGGGCGCGGGACGGGCCGTCCACCGAGACCTGGTAGGCCAGCCGGGTGCCGCCCGCCTCGACCAGCAGCTGGGCCGACCGCGTCCCGGCCGGCGGGGCGTCGACCGTGACCTCGACCTCCGCCGTCCGCCCGGTGGCCAGCGTCAGCGCATCCACCCGTGAGCGGGTCACCGACCCCGGCGAGCGGTTGTACGCGGCCGGCATCCGCAACAGGTACGGCGTCCGATCGGGGTGGTCGGCGACAACGGTCAGGTCCGCCACCCCGCGGGAGACCGCGAACAGCAGGTCGCCGGTCCCGTCGGCCCCGCGCAGGTCGGGACCGTTCGCGGTCACCGCGCTCGGATGCCCCAGGTAGGGCGGACTGGCCGCCACCAGCACCAGCGACCGGCCCGGCAGGCCGTGCAGCATCCCGGCGAGATCACGGTCGTGACCGGTCATCGCCGCGTTCGCGTCGACCGCCCCGACCAGGATGAACGTCGTCAGCCCGAGGACCCCCGCGCCACCCGCCCCCGTGCAGGCCCACGCCGCCCGACGCCGCGACCAACGCGCCAGGTCGGTCACCCCCCGGGCACCCAGGTGCACCAGGCCGATCAGCACCGGAATCATGTAGAACGGCCCGACGTAGCGGATCCCGCCCCACAGTTCCGCCGCGTTCCACGCCCCCCAGAACCCGAGGTAGCCGACCAGGAACAGCAGCGTTCCCAGCCCCAGCGCGCAGGCCGGCCCGTCGAACCTGCGCCGCGCGGCCGCGACGACCGCGGCGACCGCCAGCAGCACCCCACCGCAGGCCCAGCCCCCGAGCAGCCACAGATGGTCACCGACCGAGGCCAGCCCGTCGCCGAGCCCGAAGTCGTGCCCCCCGTCGGACGGGTAGAGCCGTCGCCGGCCGAAGCCGAGCTTGTCGTCCGGCTCCAGCAGCGCGAACGGCAGCTGGAACGGACTGCCCGTCGCCGCCGCGTTGTACGCCAGCAGAATCCCGGCGGGCAGCACCAGCCCCACCGCCGTCCACCGCGCCGCCCACCCGAGGCGCCCTGCGCGCCGCGCCGTCACGCCGGCCCAGACCGCCACCGGTGCGAGCAGCAGCACCACGTCGTACGGACGCACCGCCGCCGCCACCCCGACCGCGAGCCCCGCCCCGGCCAACGCCAGCGCACCCTGCCCGCGCCCCGCACGGCGCATACCCCTGAGCAGGCCGAGGAACGTCAGCTGCAGCAGGACGAGCACCGGCAGGTAACTCAGCACCAGCGCACTCTCGATGATCACCAACGGCGAGAACGCCATCAGCGTCGCCGCCAGCGCCGCGACCCTGCGATCACCGGCCAGCTCGACGCCGAGCAGGTAGGTGACGATCACCACGGCCGCCGCGATGACCGCCAGCACCGGCGAGATGCTGCCGGCCACCACCAGTCCCAGCGCGAACAGCGCCGGCACGAACGGCGTGTACTTCAGTACGAAGTGGCCGTCCGACACTGCGGCCAGCCACGGCGCGTAGGACGCGGCCGGGTCGGGCGCCGTGGGGAACAGGTGGCCGCCCGCCAGCGCGCGGGCCTGGGTGAGGTAGATGACCTCGTCGTTGTTGACCGACAGGTAGGGAAACAGGTGGTGCCGCAGGAGGACGGCCGCCGCGGCGCTGAGGACCGCGAGCACCGCCACGTACCGGCCGGCTGCGCTGACCCCCAGGGCCCGCCGCCACACCCCGCCGAACGCCCGCCCGGCCGCGGAGACCTCGGGGCCCGCCACCGCGTCGACACCGGACTCGGTGCTGGACTCGGCGCTGGGGCCGGCGCTGGACTCGGCGCTGGCCTGGGACACCGGCCGGCCGATCGCCTCCTGCCGCGGGACCTCACCGCCGGCCTCGCCGGACAGGTCGTCCAGTGCCGAACCCGCGCCGCCACCGGCTTCGTTCGCCCTGCTCACCCTCGGCACGGTACCGAGCGGATCCGACGCCGATGATGCAGGTGGCCCCATCGGTCACAGCATGTCGGTCGGAGCCGCCCCACCCTCGACAACCAGCCTGCCCAGGCCAGGCCCGCGATCGCCCCGTGCCGGCCTCTTCGTGGAGTGCTGGCCGCGCGACTGCCCGCACCGGGCCGGAGACCTCGGGCAGGCTCGCTCCGGCTCGACCTCTCCTCAGCCGATGGCACCTCCCAGCCCGCGCAGACGGCGCTCACCCACGACGTCCGCGAGCCCGATGGGGCGCTCCCCCACGGCCCGGTTGGCCCGCGGCACCAGGTGGAACGGGCCCCGCGCCGCCCGGGTCGACAACCGCTGCGCGGCCTCGCCTCCGGACCGGTGTCGCGGCTCGACGGACCGCAGCGCGTCATCGAACAGCGCCCTGAGCCGCGGAACGGCCTCGGTCTCAGCCACCGGGGCACGGCCGGGACCACCCCCGAGCACGGCCTCGACATCGACCGCCGCACCCACCTCGACGCCGGAGCCGGCTCCCAGCTCGACGAGACGGAGCCCCTGGCCGGCCAACTCGACGGCGCGGGTGCCGCTGACACCGCCGGTGCCGAGCATGTCGTCGGTGACGGCGATCGCGCCGGGGCTGGCCAGGGCCGACCGCAGGCCGCTCTCAGACGGGGCCGCCGGGGCCGCACCGGACGTGGGCTCGGCCGAGCCGCGGACCGGCATCGCGCCGGAACCCACGGGGCCGTCCGGAACGCCGCCTCCGCGGCCGTCGTCGGCGACGGGAACATCGCCTGACACCGCCGGGTCATCGTCGCCCTGCCCGGCCCCGCCGAACCCGACGCCGTCGGCGCTGAACGGGTCGCCGGAGATCGGACCGGGATCGGCGAACGGATCCCCCGCTGCCAGCCCGTCGGCCGGGGTGGTCGACGATCGCGCCGTCCTGCGGACCTCCACGGGTCGCCAGGTGAGCTCGGCCGCGACGGCCTCCGCGTCGATCTCGTAGCTGACCCGCCGGTCGCCGTCCTGCGTCTCGAAGTTGTTCTGCCGCAGCCGGCCGACGACCAGTGCGCGGTCGCCCCGGGACAGGCTGGCCGCCACGTTCTCGGCCAGCTGCCGCCAGCAGGAGATCCTCAGATACAGGGTGCTTCCGTCGACCCACCGCTGCTCGGTGCGGTCGAACCGGCGAGGCGTCGACGCCAGGCGGAAACCGCAGACGGAGACGCCGCTCGCGGTGATCCGCAGGACAGGGTTCTCGACGAGGTTGCCGATCAGCGTGATCGCGTTGTCGGGCATCTGAGCTCCTTGGAGAACATCTCGGGGGCAGGGAGACGGTCCAGCGGACGCCGGCCGATCACCGGGCGCCCCCCGCACGTGGCACGGAGGGCCGACGGAGTCCGGTCGTGCGTCCACGCCATGACTTTGCGCCACCGCCCCCGGGATGGGAACCGGTTCTTCGCCCGCTGTGGATAACTCCGTTCCGTCCACAACATGGCGACGGACCGTGCTTCACCGGCGGTCACCTGCGAGCATCGACACTGTCTCGACCGGTCACCCGGCGTGCACGGAGCCGATGACGTCCCGACACCCGGGCTGCGAGGCGGGCAGTCGGCGTCAGCCGGGTAGGTCTCCGGGCGACGGCCGGGCGTCCCAGCCCGCGGCCCGCGCTCCGCGGGGGCGCCCGGGAACATCCGGACGGCGGATCAGGGTTGCTGCCTGGCGGGCCGACGCACAGCGGCGGCCCCCGTACACAGACGGAGGAAGGCACTGCATGTCGACACAAGCGGCTAGCCCAAGCGTGAACGCGGCTGCGAGCGGGACGTTCCTGCTCGGTGGTGATCTCCCGGTGAACCGGCTCGGCTACGGCGCCATGCAGATCACCGGCCCGGGCATCTGGGGCCCACCCGCCAACCGGGACGAGGCGCTCGCCGTACTGCGGCGAGCCGTGGATCTCGGGGTGAACTTCATCGACACCGCGGACTCCTACGGCCCGGAGGTCAGCGAGGATCTGATCGCCGAGGCGCTCTATCCCTACCCTGACGGGCTGGTGATCGCGACCAAGGGCGGGCTCACCCGCCAGGGGCCGGGCCAGTGGACAGCCGTCGGCCGCGCCGAGTACCTGCGCCAGCAGGTCGAGATGTCGCTGCGGCGCCTCCGCATCGAGCGCATCGACCTCTACCAGCTCCACCGCATCGACCCGAAGGTGCCCGTGGAGGAGTCGATCGGTGAGCTCCGGGCGCTGCAGCAGGAAGGGAAGATCCGCCACATCGGCGTCTCCGAGGTCAGCGTGGCCGAGCTCAGGCAGACCCGGTCACTGGCCGAGATCGTCAGCGTCCAGAACCGGTACAACCTGGCCGACCGCGCCGCCGAGGACGTCCTCGTCTACGCGGAGCGTGAGGGCATCGGGTTCATCCCCTGGTTCCCGATCGCGACCGGCGAGCTCGCCCGGCCCGGCGGAGTCCTCGACGAGGCCTCGAAGCGGCACGGCAGCTCACCGTCGCAGCTCGCGCTCGCCTGGCTGCTGCGCAGGTCACCCGTGATGCTGCCGATCCCGGGTACCTCGTCGGTCGCCCACCTGGAGGAGAACGTCGACGCCGCAGGCGTCACGCTCACGGACGCAGAGTACGAAGACCTGGTCAAGGTCGCCGGCTAGGCACGCCACACCCGGCCCGAAACAGGCCGGCGCCAGCACACCCGGCAACGACCGGCCGTCGGACAACGAGGTTCGACCGACGGCCGGTCAGCCGGCCACCCGCCGGTCGATGCGGCAGCATGTGGGATCGTGGGCCCGCGCCTCGACGCGGGCCGCTACCTCCGATGACCCGGGGCTGTCTGCGGCATCAGGTGACATGTGGTGGACACTGTCCATCCCACCCGGGATCCGTCCGCGGACCCCACAATGGAGCAGCGCGCCCGTAGCTCAGCGGATAGAGCGAGTGCCTTCTAAGCACTGGGTCGCAGGTTCGATCCCTGCCGGGCGCACAAAACACCCGCCCTGACCTGCAGGTTTGCACATCACGACCATGCGGTGCGAGTCGAGAAGCGCTGCGCCACAGGGGAAGGATCACCTCCCACCGGCGCACCCAGCCAAGCCCCCGCCGCCCCGTGACCTGCAGCATCAGCCCAAAACTGGCCGTCGGTGCGACGCACAGCGCGCAGACAGCTGATAACTTTCCTACTTTTACCGGCCGTAGAAGATCGCGTAGACCGCGGAAGATCACGCAGAGAGGACGCCAGAGCAGCACCCCGGGAGCACACCGCTCGACGCCTCACATCCCTGGGCCGCGGCGCCCTCCCCGGGCCGGCCGCCATCTCCGGGCCCCAGCCAAACGCCGTACGAGCACGGTCTGACCCGGGCTGTCCTGGTGGCACACTGTCCGGGTGAGCAACGGGGGCAACACGCACAGCACCAACGGCGGGGCGGGCTGGGACTTCTTCGTCTCCTACACCCAACCCGACCGGCCCTGGGCCGAATGGATCGCCTGGACCCTCGAAGAGACCGGCTACCGGGTCCTGATCCAGGCCTGGGACTTCACCCCCGGCTCGAACTGGGTCACCGGCATGGACCAGGGCGTCGCCGCCGCGAAGCGGACGATCGCCGTCCTTTCCGCCGCCTATACCCACTCCGTGTACGGCGCCGCCGAATGGCAGGCCGCCTGGGCCGCCGGGGTCGACCCGGTCGAGGTCGCCGGGCGGCTGCGGGTGAGTACGAAGTCGGCTTACCAGTGGAAACGACGCTGGCAGGCCGGCGGCGTCGCGGCGCTGGCGTCGCGAGGGCCGAGTGGGGCGTCGTGCCGGCTGTCGGACCGTCAGCTCGATCGGCTACGGGTGGAACTGGACCGCGACCCGGCCGCGCACGGCTGGCCCGACCAGCGCTGGACCCTGCACCCGCACTCGTGCCCGTCGGCTACGCCCGTGGCGCGATTATCGGCTCGAGTAGTGCGGCGAGTTCGTCGGGTTCGAAGGTCATCCGGTACCGGTGACAGGCGGCGTCGTTGTCTTCCTTGTCAAGATCTTCCCAGGCGATAGTCCACCCTGCGCCCGCCGCAAGCTGCCGCAGGAACGCGCGCTGGGACCTGCCGTTACCTTCTCTGAACGGATGAATTGCGTTGATTTCACCGTAGAGTGTGGCGAAATCAAGGGTGAATGGTTCTTTCCTGAGCCCGACGAGATGGCGATTCTCCGCCAGTCCAGAGAAGATCTGGTAGAGCTGTGCCTCAATGAAGGGGGCGTTGCAGAAAGGGTGGCCGCCTTTGGCGAGGTTCACGGTGCGGATTTCGCCGGCCCACGGGTAGACATCACCGAAGATCGCTCGATGGAAACTCCGGAGGTGCTCGGTCTCGTATGCGCCCGGGAGAAGTGATGCTGCCAAGTCGGCGTAGCGCATACCTGCGACCCGATGCTCGACGTCGGCAAGCTCACCGGGATCACGAATGCCCAGCCGGTTACGTAGACAGCCGGTTCCTGGCCAGCAGTACGGGTCGCTCACGGGTCGGGGTTGTGCCTCCGGTAGCGGGCGAGGATCTCCGCGACAGCGTCATCGGCCGTGCGCTCTCCTGATGCTACCTGCCGGAGGCGATCTTTGTCCTCGTCGGAGAAGGTGTACCCCTCGAGTCGCGCGCTACCGACGGCCGCCGAGACCGCCTCGTCAGGAGACAAGCGAAGTCGGGTGTAGTACTTCACCATGGTCCTTGGATCGATTGGCTCCTCGGAACGTGCGCCGTCAGGCAGTCCCGCTCGGGCCAGTCGCCAGGGCGCCTCGGCGTGCGTAATTCGCGATAGATCGCCACCGCTGAAGGCGCCGTACTGCTGCAGCACCCATTCGATGGTCCGAAGCGCCTCGGGTCCAAGGCGGCTCGGGTCTCCGGAAGGCCATGTGTCCACGGAGAAACGGCCGCGGCTTCTGTCGTACAGATTCGGCACCACCGGACCGTTGGCCCAGGCCTGAATCTCGTCGTCAAAGAGATTCACCCGGTGTCTTACGAGATGCCAGGCCTGCGCGTAGTAGGTCAACTTCTGCAGGCGCCACGTGTCCATCATCCCGAGGCGGGAGAGGATCAGTGCGGCGACATCGTGGACGTTCTCGGCCATACCTCCACCTCCCAGGGGATGCCGGCATCAGCGGGCATCTTATACTGATGGATTTTACGTGCGCTGGGCGGTCGACGCCTCATCTTCGGTTGCGCCCTGTGGCCTCATGGGGCTAGATCCGGTCGCCGAGGCCCAGACGCTCGTGCTCGTTCTGGGCACGTCGGCTCCGCCAGGCCGGGCCGTACAGCCGGACCATCGCCGTCGGGTTCCAGCCCATGTGGTCGGCGAGGGTCTGCTCGCCGCCCTATCTGTCAGCATGAGGTGAGGCAGGTTCCAGCCGTTATCTTGTGACNGGGCGGGTAGGGAGGACGACGATCGTGGTGGTGTCGGTGACGGCCGGGCGGGATCTGGCTGATGATGATCGGGTGGGAGATCGGGAGGGTGGCCGGCCGCGGCCGGATCCGGAGGTCGAGCCGAAGGCGCGGCGGCGGTCGTTCACGGCGGCGTACAAGCTGCGGATCCTGACCGAGTACGAGGCGGCCGG
>NZ_KB893670.1 GCF_000374165.1 Parafrankia elaeagni | reverse complement strand
CTTTGACAGGCTTTCCAGCGAGTTGTCCATGGAGCCGCTTGCCGTCACGAGGCCGAAGACGCCCTCCTGCTGGATCAGGTCCCGGCTGGCCTGGGTGTTCTCCGATGGTGAGGAGCCGTCGTCGCGCCAGGCGTAGGTCAGGCGCCGGCCGTGTACGCCGCCGGCTTCGTTGACGAGCCCCAGNCGGGCGTCGAGACCTGCCCGGGCGGCGGACAGCGCGCCGCTGCCCGGGCCGGAGTCCGAGTAGAGGAAGCCGAGCTTCACTGTGTCGGCGGTGACACCGGGGCTACCGCAGGCGGCAGGTACGGCGTCCTCCCCGCCGCCTCCGCCCGACCCCGAGCATCCGGAGACGGTGGCGGCCAGGACGGCAGCCAGCACCACCCCAAGCCTTCTTGTCAAGCCGCCTGAGCGCATCAATAACCCCACAGGAAATAAACAACGATCGTGATGGGAGACCTGGGCTGCGGTGGGCAGGGCGAGCCGGGTCGGATCAGGCAGGGCTGAAGACTGGGCAGTGCCCCCATCGAAACGTTCATACTTAGTGAAATTTTTGGCTGATAGTAGCAGGTCCGATCTACGGCCCGTTGGCCGGCAAGTGGAGCGGCCTGTGTCGATCCGATCCAAAGTCAATCCAGCTCTGGTCGGCCCACTCGCTGGCCTTCTCTAACGCGGATCCGCTTCATCTGGAGCCCGGTGTGATTCCTGTCGCGCTGCGGTAGCCCCGTTTCCGACAGGTTTCGGGCGATTCGTCCTGCGTCGCCTTGCGGCCGCTCGGAGTCCCTGCCGGCCCTGACCTCGGTGGGCGGTGCCTCGCGGCAGCGGCTCGGGGTGGTGGCGGCGCTGCCGGCACGGGCATGCCACAGTCGTCCACCGCGCGGTCGTGGTCGCGCGCTGATCAGCTAGCCGTCCGGCTGTGCCGGCACCGGTCCTGGCAGGGGAGCGCGGTCGCTCCCCCGGGGCCGAGGCCACCCCGTAAACACTGGCCACACTGCCGAAACCAGGCGGCCGGTGCTCGGTTCCGCAGCCCGGCCGCGCATCGTTCCGGACGGAGATATTCCGCTATCAGATCCAGGTCCCCGCCTCCTGGTGTCAGTCAATAACCGGCCGGTCGGATGGGTGTGAGGCCGGGAACTCGGCGGCGGACCGCCTCTCGCGCAGAGAGAACAGGGGAGCGCCTCGCAGTAACGGCGTTCCCGCTCGCGGCGGAGAGCCGGTGCGGGCGGCCGGGCATCGCTCCGGGGCTAAATCAGGTGTCTTTTCCGTGGGCATCGTTGGTGGGCGGCACGGTGGCGGGGGACCGAAATTCCCGGACGGCGGCTCCGTCCGGCAGAATGAGGAATCTGTGGAACTCCGTCGCCTGGTGTCGGCGCCCTTTGCTGACAGCCCGGTGGGGCGGCCCCGGCGCAGAACTGTCGGTACCGCGTGAAACGCTCGGACCATGGTCTTTGTTTTCGAAGGTGAACTCTGGCTGTGGAACGCCCGCCGCGTCGACACATGGACGTTTGTCAGCCTGCCTACGGAGGTCTCCGCGGAGATCCGCGACCGTGCCGGCGGAGCAAGCCGCGGCTTCGGGTCACTACGGGTGCGGGTCACCGTTGGGGGCACCACCTGGGCCACGTCGATCTTCCCGGGCAGCGAGGGTGGCAGTTATGTGCTGCCCGTCAAGCGGGCTGTCCGCAGAGCGGAGGAGCTGGAGGTGGGAGACGCCATGGCGGTCACCGTCGAGCTCGTCGACATCTGACGTGCGGCGGCCCGGCCGCGCCGCTCGGCCCGAGGTTCGGTCCGAGGTTCCGCACCGACCCCTGGAGGCGTGCCACCGGACCTTCGCTCGATCCCGAGACAGCGCCGATCAACCTGGGCCTGGGATCGGCGGAGTTCGGCGGGAGGTCTGGTCTGCCGGCTGCCCGCCCACCGCCCGCACCCTCGGCTCCCAGCCCGGGGAGCCGGTCTGGATCTGCTGCCCCGGCCATATGGCCGGGGCAGCAGATCCAGACGCCGATATCGCGCGTGAGCGCTTCCGGGTCAGCCCGCTGAGGGCGTGTCGTCGAGCAGTTCGAGTGCCACCAGGTCGTCGTAGGTCTCGCGGCGGCGGATGAGCCGGGCCCGGTCCCCCTCGACGAGGACCTCGGCGGGCCGGAGCTGGCTGTTGTAGTTGCTCGTCATCGTCATGCCGTAGGCGCCGGCGCTGAATATCGCGAGGAGGTCACCGGCCACCATCGCCGGGAGCGCACGGCCCTTTGCCAGATAGTCGCTCGATTCACAGATCGGGCCGACGACGTCATAGGTGACGAGGTCATCGAGAGAATGCTGGTCCCGAGAGGGGGGTACCATCTCGGGACCCGGCGTGACCGGCCACATGAAGTGATAGCTGTCGTACATCGCGGCGCGGACTATATGGGTCATTCCCGCGTCGATCACGATCAGCTGTCGTTCTCCGGCCTGCTTGCGGTAACGGACGGCGGAGAGGAGCACACCGGCGTTCGCCGCGATGGTCCGGCCCGGCTCGAAGATGACCTGACCACCACGGCCGACGAAGCCCTCCAGCCGCGGGCAGATCGCCTCCGCGAAGTCGTCCCAGCCCGGAGCGCTGTCCTCCGAGTACTCGGCGGGGAAACCGCCACCCAGATTGATCGTGGTGACCGGATGCCCGGCGGCCTCGATCTCGGCGACCAGGGCCAGGACCCGCTCGAGCGCCGTCGCGTAGACCTGCGGATCGAAGATGGGGCTGCCGATGTGGACGTGGATGCCCTCCGGCCGAAGGGAACCGTCGGCGGCGGCCGAGCTGAACAGTGCGGCAGCCCGCTCGATGTCCACCCCGAACTTCACACCGCGGACGGCCGTCGTCGTCCGGGCCGGGGTACGCAGGTCAGGTGCGATGTCCGGGTTGACCCGGATGGCCAGCCGCGGTCGCCGGCCCTCCTCCCGCGCGATGCGCGCGAGGAGCGCGACCTCCTCCTCGGACTCGACGTTGATGCAGCGGATGTCCCGCCGGACAGCATCCCGCAGCTCGTCTGCGGATTTTCCCACGCCGGCCAGAACAATGCGCTCGGTATCCACCCCCGCGGCCAGCGCCCGGTGCAGTTCGCCGCCGCTCACGGTGTCGATGCCGGCGCCCTGCTCGCCAAGGAGACGAAGCAGGTGCACATTGCTCAGTGCCTTCGCGGAGAAACAGATGAGCGGATCGATCGACTCGAACGCCTTGGCGAACCGAACGTAATGGTCGACGAGAGTCGACGCCGAATAAACATAGGTCGGTGTGCCGAATTGTTCGGCCACCTCACGCAGCGGCGTCTGGTCACACCACAGGGCGCCGTCGCGATAGGAAAACTCGTCCATCTCATCCTCACCGTGATGGCCGGTGCCAGCCTACCCGGCACTATCACCGGTCTCGGCAGCAAAGGCTGACTAGAGGCTACGGCACGGCACGGTTCACCCCCGCGCGCCGTGACCGGCGGTGCGGCGGTGCGGTTGTCCGGCGCGGTGGGCGCGGTCACCAGCCCGCGTCGCATCCCACGACGTGCCTGCTGCCGGCCCCGCGCCCGGCGGCTGGGTGCGGTCGTCCCGGCGAGGACACGGATGAGACGACCATGGAGAACACGGTGATGGGCGTGCGACGGCAGGGCATGGATCGGGACACGACGCGCAGGCGGCCCCACGCCGCAGGCATGCCGCGCGTGGCGACGATCTCGAGTGAGGCGGCCCCGGCCGGGCCCGCGCCGTTGGACATCCTGGTCACCAATGACGACGGGGTGGGCGCGCCGGGCATAGACGCGGTTGTCCGCGGCCTGCGCGCATTGCCCGGGGTCACCGTGACAGTCGTCGCACCGGCCACGAACCAGTCGGGCACCGGCGGCCGGACGTCCCAGCCCACCCCCACGCACCGGGATGCCACGACGGCCAGCGGCATTGCCGCGACCGCCGTCGACGGCTTCCCCGCCGACTCGGTGATCGTCGCGCTGGACGTTCTCCACGCCACTCCGGATGTCGTCGTCTCCGGGATCAACCAGGGCCAGAACCTGGGCCCGGTGGTCGATCTCTCCGGCACGGTCGGCGCGGCCAGGGCCGCGGCGTCGCGGGGTATCCCGGCGATCGCCTCGAGTTTCGGCTTCGCGGACAGTTTCGACTACGGTCCCGGCGTCACGCTGGTCGTCGACTGGATCACCCGGCACCGGGCGGAGCTGGCTGACGGCGCGCCGCCGGCCGGGCCGCGGGGGAGCGTCGCCAACCTCAACATCCCGAACTGCGCGGTGGGCGGTGAGGTGCGCGGACTGAGGGAGCTCCAGACCCAGCCGTCGCTGCCCGACATGGCTGCCGCCCTGGCCCGACAGGACTGTGAGTCCACCGCCGAACCGGCGGAGGAGGTCGCGGCCTTCACCGCCGGGTTCGCGACGCTTACCGAGATCCCGGTCGAGGGCCGTGTTGCCGAGACGTCTCCCAGCTGATCTTTAATATTTGACCGTAATGCCGGAAAAGTGGTTCGACGCTGTCGACAGCACTTTCTCCGCCTGGCTGGCCGCGTACAGCGACAGTGCAGTGACGATCGGCTCTGCCCCCGGCGGTGGCGGCGGGGATGACGGCGGCTCCCAGCAGGCTTTCTCGCCGTTCCTGATCCGACGCCCCGGGCCGCGGCCAGCCTGGCGCCGCGACGGGTCCGATCTCGTGGAGTGGCGAGTCGCGTGCGGTCTGTCCGCACCCGCTGGCGGTCCAGATCTGCCGGGCGTGCCGCGCGGCTCGTCCTCCGCGTGACGGCGGGCGGTATCTGGCCGTAACACGACGGCTACCTTTCATGCCCGACTGGCAGACCCTCCACCGGAGCACAGGGAAGGCTCTACGTTTCCACTACCCCGAACGGGGGTGGGTGGTGGAGCTGTTGGCATTTCCCGGGTGCCGGCCGGCCATCTCCACCCCCGTACGGGCGGGGGGCGGCCAGTATGCCGCGGGCCAGCTGGCGCTGGTCTTCGGCACAACACGGAGGTAGGGCGGTCATCGATGGACGGGACAGGTGTGTGCGGGGGGCTGCGGGGTGGCGTGGCCATCCCCGCGCGGGCAGGCTTGGGCGGAGCCGAAAGAACAACGGAGAATCCATGGTCGGTGGGTGGCGGGGTCTCCGCGTCACGCCGGTGGCGGGCGGGCGCGGCATGAGCGGCCGACACAGCGCGCGGCGCCGCGCCGCCCGACCGCCGCGAATCCGGCAGGTCGACCGGGCCTACCGGACCTTCCGCGGCCACATCGCCGACCGGGCCTGCCTCGCCAGCCGGGTCGACTCCGCCGACCGTCGGTCAGCCCTCCTCGCCACGACGGCCAGCCTGATGACGATCATGCTCGCGGTCGGCATGCTCGGCGTGATGGCGTTCGGTTCCACGGCATGACCGGCTCTGTCCCGTCCGGGCGGTGCGCCGCGGCGGTCGTCCTCCCGCGAACCGGGGCTCCGACGGACGGAGCCGGCGGCGCGGCGCTGTCCGGGCGGACAGTGCGTCCCGCGAGGTCGCGGACGCAGGTTCCGCTCGACCGCGTCTGCCTGATCCCGCCCGCGAGGCCCGGGCACCTCCGTGGCCGCCGTGGCCATGGCCGGGGCCACGGCCGCAGCGAGCCCTGACCACTGCTGCCGGCGAACACCACTCTGCCGGCGAACACCACGGCTGCCAGCCGAGGCACCAGCCCCCACGCAGGACCATCGCCCGGCACGGGTTCCGTGCCGGGCGATGCCGCCTCAGCCGCCTCAGCCGGCGCTGGGTGGCGGGGGCTGGCGGAAGCCGGCGATGAGGACGGCGATGTCCGCCGAGACGACCTCGGTGAACGAACGGTCCTGGTAGGCGCCGGCGGCCCAGTGCCGCGCCCCCTCGCTGATCAGCGACTGCGCGAGCCGCGCCAGCCGCGCCGCGTCAACGTGTGGCGGCAGCTCGCCGCTGGCCACCGCGCGTTCGAACAGCTCATCGAAGATCAGCATCGCGCGGTCCGGCGGTGCTGCGCCGGTGATCGCCCGGTAGGCGTAGCGGTAGCCCTCCATGACCATCTCGAGGATCAGCTCGGGCGGGTTGCGGCGCATCGACCGTTCGAGGTTGTTCAGGGTCGCGGTGACGACTGCCAGTACCTCGTACTGCCCGTGTGTCAGCTCCCGCGCCGTGTCTCTGGCCGCCTCGGACGAGTGGCGGCTCACCTCGTAGAGGATGTCCTCCTTGCGCGGGAAGTAGAAATAGAAGAGGCCCTTGGAGACGCCGGCCGCCCGGCAGATGTCGGCGACCGTGGTCGTCGCATACCCGTTGGCGCGCCACAGTGACAGCGCCGCCTGGATCAGGACGCGCTTCGTCTCGCGTGAGCGGGCCTGCTGGTAGGAGGCACGGCGCTGACCACGGTCAGCACCTGTGCTGGCTGCCCCTGCGGTCATCGATCAAGTCTATCGTCACAGCCGATATGTTGACCTGTTTTCAATATCGGGAATAGCGTCTGTCGGTGGCCGGTCAGGTTTCCTGGATGCCGAGGGTGCCGAGCGGCCGTGGCGGGGGAGTGCGTCGGTGTCCGCCGATCTCTCGCTCGCCGCCCTCCGTCCCCGACCCTGGAGTGGCCTGATGCATGGCCTGCCCGCATCCGTCAACCCGGCTGTCCTGCCGGGTGTTGTCCGCCAGAACGGTTACGTCGTCCGGGATATCGACCAGGCCATCGCGTCCTGGCTGAGCCTGGGCATCGGCCCGTGGTACGTGCTGCGGGAGCGTCCGCAGGCCGGCGTCTACCGCGGCCAGCCCTGCGAGGTGACGGTGTCGGTCGCCTTCGCCAACAGCGGCGACCTGCAGCTGGAGCTGATCCAGCAGCATGGGGACGAGCCGAGCATCTACTCGGAGTTTCTCGCGTCAGGGCGGGAGGGCTACCACCAGCTTGCCTTCTGGGCGTCTGACTTCGGCGCGACCATGGACTCGGTGGCAGCAGCCGGGTGGCCCGTGGTGTGGTCCGGCGGTGGTGACGGAGCAACCCGGTACGCCTATTTCGAACCGCCCGCCGGCCCGGCGACCATCATCGAGATCATGGAGCTGAACCCGGCGACCGAAGGCATGGCGAAACTGGTTCGGGACGCCTCCGCCAGCTGGGACGGCAGCGATCCGGTGCGCGCGATCGGAGCCTGAGCGACTTCGGACCGGCTCTGCGCGGGTCTGATCCGCGGATCGGACCCGCGCGGCGGCGGCGCGGTAGCGCGGTAGCGCCGGCTCAGCTGATCAGCCCGGTCACCTTCCGTTGTGCCTCGGTGAGGGTGGTGTTCGGGTCCGCGCCGCTCATGATCGCCGCCACCTCCTCGTTCAGCGCGTCGTGGACCTCGCCGCCGCGCTCACCCCCCCAGGTGGGGGCCTGCGTGATCTCCGGGATCAGGGCGTCGAACTGGGTCAGCTCGGGGAACTCCCGGTAGAAGGCCCCGAGCTGGTTCCTGGCTTCGCTGTCGACCGGGTAGAAGCTGAACGCCTCGGTGCCGGCAGCGAGAACCTCCGGGGAGAGCAGCGCGACGACCAGCTCCGTGGCCATCTCCTGCTGGCAGCGGTCGGTGGACAGGATCGCCAGCCCGTTGCCGCCGGCGACGGGGCGCGGGCTGCCGCCGGGCAGCGGCGGGAACGGCGCGACACCCACCCGGAAGCCCTGCGCGCCCTGGTCATGGATGTAGCGCAGTCCGGCGGCCACCGAGGGCAGGGTCACGGCACTGATCGCGGTCTCCTTGCGGATCCCGAAACGCAGCAGCCCCTCGGTGGTCGCGTCACTGGACTGTGGTCCGTACGTGCCCACCTTGGAGAGGAAGGCGGCGGCCTCGCGGGCCGCCGGGCTGGTGAGGTCCGGCTGGCCGTCCGCCTTCTGCACCGGCGTGCCCTTCGAGCTCGCCAGAGTGCTCAGATACCACTGCCCGAACCCGCTGGTCGGCAGGTCGATCGGCTGGATCGACTGGCCCGAGCCCTTGACCCGCTCGGCGGCGGCGAGCACCCCCGTGGTCGTCGTGAGCGACCGGGGGTCGACCCCGGCCCGCTCCAGGACGTCCAGGTTGTAGACGAGAGCGAGCACCGACACCTGCTGCGGGATGGCCACCAGCTTGCCCTGGTACTCGCCCAGTGGCAGGAAACGCTGGTCGTACGACGCGCGCAGGAGCCGGGGCGAGAGCGTCTGGGCGCCGAGGTCGTCGGCGAAGGTGGGAAGCAGGTCGAAACCGGCGACCGCGACGTCCGCCGAGCGCCCCGCGGCGCGGTCCGCGCTGATCTGCTGGACCAGCTCCGGGTAGCCCGCCGCGGTGGCGGTCAGCTCGACGGTGAGGCCCGGGTGTGCCTTCTCCATGTAGGCCTTGCCTGACTTGGAGGCGTCGTTCAGTGAGCCGACGGCGGCCATCCGCAGGGTCTTCACCGCGGACGCGCATTCCGGTGACGCCTTCGCGCCGTTCACATCATCCACGGTCGCGGTCGCCGGACGGGCGGTCGGGCGCAGGCTTTCGGCGGGATCGGTGGCCGAATCGGACCCGCCGCCGCAGGCTGCGAGCAGGCCCGCGGCGACAAACCCGGTGACGGCCGCCGCCAGAGGCGCTCTCCGCCTCGCCGGCAGGCCTCTGCGCCGGGCGGACGCGCGGTCCGGGCAGGCTGGTGGCGCATCGCTGAGCATCGGCGTTTCCCTCTCGTAGGCTCTCGCCCGACGGGTTGCCGGTCGCCCCGGGCTTTCTTCCGGTGACTCCGGACTCGGTCGTGCCGCCATCGTCCCGTGTCACGGCGGGAACGGGCGAGAGGAACGCGACCGGGTCTTCCCCACCGGCTAACCCGGCTGGCGGCGGGAACCTTACCGTGTGGCCGTTTCCGCCGGTGGGATGGCATTGCTTTTCCAGTTCCGCGACCCACACTGCGGATATCGCCGTGTTCCCGCATCCCGCCCCGGAGGCCACCGTGGAGCTATCGTCCCCCCGTCCACGCCGCTGTTTCCGTCGCTGTCCCCGGCAGCGGTCACGCCATGACAGCCGGTTCGGGCCGCGCGCGGTGATGGCAGGTACAACCGTGTTCTCGATCCTGCTGTCCCTGGGGCTTGCCGCCTGCGGCGGCGACGGCGGCCCGGGCAGGCCGAGCGGATCACCCGGCGCCGTCCAGTCGGGGGGGCCCACCCGCCCCGGCGGGACGGCCCAGCCGGGTGACGGCTCGGGCCGGCCGGGTGGGCCCGCGGTGCCGGGTGAGCCCGCCGCGCCCGACGGATCATCGGGCGCGGTCGTGGGCGATGGGCGCACCGGCGCGCCGTCGACGTGGGGCACCGGTGCGGTCCGTACCGAGCGCCCGAGTGCGCTGCCCGCACAGCTCGTCTCCCTGCGGTCCGCCCGCAACACGGTGGACGGGGCCCCGTTCGACCGACTGGTCCTGGAGTTCCGCGGTGGGGTGCCCGGCTACACGGCGGGCTACGTCGACGAGGTGATCCGCCCGGGCTCCGGGGCGCCGCTGCCGCTGGAGGGCGCCGTCCGCTTCGAGGTCGTCGTGACCCCGGCGGCGATGCACGACGACACCGGCAACACCACCCTGACCACCCCCCCGACCGGGGGAGGACTGCCCACACTGACCAGCTACGCGGTCGCCGGCGACTTCGAGGGTTACGTCCACCTCGGCATCGGGCTCGAGAACAGGGTGGGGTTCCGCGTCGTCGAGCTCCGGAACCCGGACCGCCTGGTGATCGACTTCGCGGGCTGACCACCCGCCAGGCGCTGAGCGCGCCCGCGCCCGCGTCCGCGCCTGACGGTCCCGCTCACCCGAGCGGGAGTCCGTCGGGGGTGGCGGACGGCGGCACCGGGGTCGGTGAGGGGCTCGGGGTGCCCACCGGTGGGACCGTCACCGGTGGCGGTGGCGGTGGGGGCGGCGGCCGCGACGGTGGCGGCGTGCTCGGCCGGATGCCCGGGCTCGCCGTCGGCCCGGGTGTCGGCCGCTCCGGTTCGTTCTCGAGGGCGGCCCCGGTCCCCGGACCGGGGCCGGGGTCCGTGGCGGCGGATGTCCGGCCCGCTGCCGGTGGTCGGGTGGATGTCGCACCGGCCGCCTCGCCCCGTCCGGCCGGTCGGGCGGGTTCGGGTGCCGGGAGCGGCGGGGCGGCCGGCAGCGGGCGGGCCGTGCCGGTCGGCAGACCGGGCAGGCCCGGTGGCTGTTTGGTGACGAGCGTCCGCCCCCGTTCGTTGATCATGACGGCGTCGGGTCCGGCCGCGTCATTGATCCACACCTGGCCGCTGTCGGCCGTGGCCGTGAGGCGGGCGTCTCCACCCGGCCCGGCCAGTCGTACCGGTTCCGCGAACCTGCCCCGTGCCAGGTCGTAGTCGAGCACCACGCCGCCGCCGGAATCCGGAACATAGGCATGGCCCGCATGGACCAGGGGGGTGCCGAACCCGGACTCGTCCGGTCGGGCAGGGGAGGGGAGGTCCGCCCCGGTCACCCGGCCGCGGATGACATCCACGAGGAACAGCCGGCGGGCCGCCGGGTCGAGGAGAGGGACGGGCCCACCGTCCGTTCGGGGGGCGACGAGCAGCGGCCGTTCCGGTGGCCGCGGTGCCTTCCCCAGAGGGAGCGGGATGACCCTGCCCCATCGGTCGGGGTTCTCCGGGTCGAGGACCGTCAGGGTTCCCGCCGTGGCGTCGACGGCGACCGGGCGGCCGTCGACCAGAATGATGTCGACGGCGTTCCCGGGCGGTGCGACCGGGCGGTGCCCACGGCGGGCGACACCGCCCCGCACGGCGGCGACCTCCCCGGTGGCCCGCAGCGGTACCCAGAGAGTTCCGTCCCCCGACCGGGCCAGCGCCACCCCGCCGAGCGGCGCCGGCAGGGCCAGAACTCCTCCGGCGGGAGAAAGGTCGTCGGGGGAGAGCCGCTGGACCCTCCCGGCCGTGGCGTCGAGCGCATACGCGACCCTGCCCGCGGCAGCGATCGTCACGCCGGGCCCGAGATCGGTGGTCCGGACCAGGGCCAGCCGGGCCGGGTCCACGAGATGCACCCGGCCGGCACCGCCGCCCTCGGAGACGAGGATCCTCGCGGAGGTCGTGGTGACAGTGAGGTCACTGCCCGCCGTACCGGGAACCGTGACCGCCGCGTTCGCCTGCCCGGAGGGCCCGCTCAGGTGGATGAGCGTGCTCGTGGCCGCGGCCGGCAGCCACGTCCCTCCGTCGGTGAGGTCGAGCCGGGTGGGTGCGATCCCCCGGCTCACGGCACCGAGCAGCGCCGCCGCGGCGGTGACGCCCACCAGCCCGGCGATGCCCGAGACGGCGATGCGCCCGATGCGGGTGCGCGACCGCAGGATGGCCCGTCCAGCAGGGCCCGGGCGGTGCGCGGCATGCTCCGCCCGGGGGGTGCTGCGGGACGAGAGCCGCCGGAACGGCCGGCGCAGGGTGCCGAGAATCGTCGGACCTCCAGCATCGTCGGGCGGGCGCGTCAGGCGGGCACAGCGGGCGCGCCGGGCGAAACGTCGCGAGCAGGCGGATGAGGACGCCCGCAGCCTCCGCCCGGCCGGAGGGATAGCCGGGCGGAGGCCTGTGACAGGGCTCCGCCCACGACATGGAAACCACAATCCACGCACAGGATCGCCTGGGTGAATGTAGTTCTTCTGTAGTGGTGCGGTGTGTGCCCGCGGCTGCCTCCGCGGGCTCCCGGCTCGCCGCCGTTGCCCGTCGACAGGTCTGACGCTCAGCATCGCCGACGGGTTGCGACCCGATTTGGCCGGAGCGTGACATCGGGCGACCGTCGTCGCTCCCCGTGTGGGCGAAGGCCGTCCAGGCCCCGACTGGGGGGTGTAACCCTCGTCACGGTAACAACAACATTTTCCGGGATGGGGACAACGAATCCGGTGACTCCGTCGTCTATCGCATCGGAACGGTTCGGCTCCGTGGCAGCGACGCCGCGGCAGCGGTCGCCAGCGACACCGTCAGGTGGTGCTGACCGGCGGTGTCGGTGGGCACTGGCGGCCAGCCGCGGGAGGCGCGCCCCGGAGCCGGCCGTTCCCGGGCAGCTCCCCCCGCTGCCCGTAGCGGGTCGTGCCGGTCACTCCCCCTGGACCGGCACGACCCGCCTTCATCGCCCAGCCCCGGCACACAGCCCAGCTCGGCCCCAGCACGCCAGCCCCAGCACGCCAGCCCCAGCACCAGGCCTTGCGCACCCAGGGAGGTTCGGGCATGACGGTCAGCCCCGATCGGACCATCCCGTTCTCGATCGCCTTCGAGGACGTGGTCGCCAACATCGAACAGGTGATCCGCGGCAAGCGGGCCGCGGTGGAGCTTGCCGTCGTCTGCCTGTTCGCCGAGGGCCACCTGCTGGTCGAGGACGTCCCCGGACTGGGCAAGACGACGCTCGCCCGCTGCCTGGCAGCGTCGGTGAACGCCGGCTGCCACCGCGTCCAGTTCACCCCCGACCTGCTGCCGGCGGACATCACCGGCACCAACGTCTTCAACCAGCGGACCGGCGAGTTCAGGTTCCGCCCCGGGCCGGTCTTCGCCAATCTCGTCATCGGCGACGAGATCAACCGGGCGTCCCCGAAGACGCAGTCCGCCCTGCTGGAGGTCATGGAGGAGCGCCACGTCACGGTCGACGGGACCAGCTATCCGGTTCCGCTGCCGTACATGGTGATCGCCACGCAGAACCCGGTGGACATGGACGGCACCTACACCCTGCCCGAAGCCCAGCTCGACCGGTTCCTCCTGCGCCTGCGCATCGGCTACCCCACCCTGGACGCCGAGCTGGAGATCCTGGAGGGCCGGCAGGTCGGCCGGAGGGTCGAGGACCTCCGCCCGGTGATGCGGGCGGAGGACGTCGTCACCCACGCGGAACGGACGCTGGGCGTCCATGTCGCGCCGGAGATGCGGCGCTACATCGTCCGGGTGGTCGCCGCCACCCGAACGCGCCATGACGTGGTGCGTCTCGGCGCGAGCCCCCGGGGCAGCGTGGCGCTGCTGCGGGCGGCGCAGGTCCGTGCGGCCTCGGTCGGACGCACGTTCGTCACGCCGGACGACGTCCAGATCCTGGCCGGCCCCGTCCTCGCGCACCGCCTCGTGCTGAGCCCCGAGGCCGAGCTTCGCCGGGTCAGCGCCGAGGACGTCGTCGCCGAGGTCCTGGACTCGGTCCCCTCGCCTCGGCGTCTCGTCGGCGCGTGAGCGCGCCGACCGTTCAGCGGCTGCCGCGGATCACGGCGAGCGCGTGGGGGCTGCTGGCCGCGACCGCGGCGTTCGGCACGGCGGCCGCGCTCCTGCACTACCCCGAGCTCGTGCTGCTCGCCGGCGCCGGCGCGACAGCGCTGCTCATCGCCGCCGGTATGGTCGTGCGCCCGCCGCGGGTGCGGGTCGAACTGCGGCTGACCACCGCCTCGGCCACCCGTGGGGACGCGGCCGCCCTGGTCATCACAGTCGTGAACCACTCCCGGTGGACAGCTCCCCCGTTCGCGCTGTACCTGCCGGCCGCACCGCTGGACCCGTCCTCAGCAGCCGACTCACCACCGCCCGGCGGTGCGGTGCCGCCGGACGGGGCTGTGTCGCCGGACGGGGCCGCACTGTCAGCCGGGCCGGTAGCCGGGCCGGCGCCGCGACCCATCGCTGTGGACGTCCGAAGGCTCCGCGGCGGGGCCTCCCGTGAGATCGTGCTCCCCCTCGACACGACCAGGCGGGGAGTGACCCGGATCGGGCCCTCCTGGGTCGACCGGCGTGACCCGTTCGGGCTGGCGCACCGGCGGCAGTGCCTTGGCTCGGCGGTGACGCTGCGGGTCCGCCCCAGGGCCCATCCGCTGGTTCCGCCGCCGACCGCCCCCGCCCGGGACCCCGACGGCCAGAGCGGGCATGGCACGGCCGGCGGTCTGATGTTCCACACCCTGCGTGAGTACACCCCCGGGGAGGACCTGCGCCTCGTTCACTGGGCCGCCAGCGCCCGGCTGGGGACGCTCATGGTGCGCACCCACGTCGATCCGAGTGAACCAGCCTCCACCGTCGTTCTCGACACCCGGCGCTGCGCCTATCCGGATGGCCCGGTCGGGGCAGCGGTCTTCGAGGACGCCGTCGACGCGGCGGCGTCGGCAGTGTTCGCCTGCGCCCGGAACGCGTACAGCGTCCGTCTGGTCACGTCGGGCGGGGTGCGGATGACAGGCCGCCGCCGCGCTGCCGACGTCGACTCGCTCCTCGACGAACTCGCCGCCATCCGCACCGACGGAGGCGAGAGCCTGGACGTGCTGCGCACCCTGCGCCGCGGCCCGGTCGGCACCCTGGTGCTGGTCACCGGAGCACTTGGCCGGGATGCCATGGCGGCCCTGACACCGGTCGCTCGCGCCTTCGGCCAGGTGATCGTCCTGCGGATGGGGCCGCGCAGCGAGGCCGCCGCCCGTGCGCTGGGCCGGCGCACCCCGGCCGGCCGGCCTCGGCTGCGCTCCAGCGCCGCTTCGGCGGGACGACACCAGCAGGCTCACGGCACCCGGTCAGGTCAGTCCGACCCGTCCGGGCCGGCGGGGCACCCCGCCCGGGTGGGCCAGACCGACTGGGCCGGCTCGCCCCTCCCGCCGGTGGCTCCCCGTGCCGCCGGTGGGGGCCAGGTCCGGGTGCTCCACCTGGCCACCTCCGCCGAGCTGCGACAGGTCTGGCCCGCCCCACCGGCGCTGCCGCCGGCCTCCTGGCCACCAGCCTCCTGGCCACCAGCCCGCGCGGCACTGTCCGTGGTCGCGGCCGCCCCGGCCGCCCCGGCCGCCCCGGCGGCAGGCGAGGCCGTATCCGAGGACCCCCGCCCGACCGGGCCGGTGACAGTCCCACTCATTCCGGCGTTGACCGGTGCCCGGACTGCTCCGGCGATTCCGACGCCGCCCTGCCGGGCGATGCCGTGATGCTCGGCGCCGCTTCGAAGACCGACCTGGCAGATGGTGGCGAGCCCGGGGGCCCGCGGCGCCGGGCTGTTCAGCTGGTGCTCGTGGCGGCCCTCGCGCTCGTGGGGGGGTCGGGCTTCACCCGTCTGTTTCCGGCCCGGGACCTGTGGGTTCCCCTGCCGGTCGCGGCCGTGCTGCCGGTCATCCTGGTGGGCCTGCTCGGGTCGGTCCAGGTCAGGTCCCGGCGGCGGCGGCGGCTCGCCTCGCCAGCGATAACCGTGCCCGTCTGGGTGATCGGTTTCATCGTCTGGACGGCCTACACCGTCGCAGCCGGAACAGGCGGTTTTCCGGCCCGCCTCGCCGTGGTCCGGACAGGGGTCGTCGACGGCTGGGCACGGCTGCTCGATGTGGCCGCTCCAGCACCGGCCGACCCCGACCTGCTGATCGTGGCGTTCGCGCCGACCTGGCTGGCGGCGGCCCTCGGCGCGGAACTGACGCTGCGGACCCGGGCGTCCCTCGCCCCGGCGCTTCCGGCCGCGCTCACCCTGGTGGCCGCGACGGCGGTGTCCCTGCCCGCTCCGGGGAGCAATCTGCCCCAGGCGGCGGCTCTGGTGGCGATCACCGCCGTCTACCTCCTGACGAGGATGCCCCGAACGGGCCGGAACGACCTGGCCTGGCAGTGGGCCCGTGGCGCCGGTGCCACGGCGACGGTTCTGGCCGCGAGTGTCCTCGTCACTGTCACGGTTCTGGGCGCGGGCCGGGCCGGTGATCCCGTCGACCCGCGGGACCACCGCTCGGTGCGGCCGGCTGACGCCGCCGGCATCAGCCCGCTCGCCGCGCTGAGCGGCTGGACCGCCCATCCGGACGAGGTGCTGTTCCGGGCCGAGATCAACGGTCCGGGCCCCGACCAGCCGGTGACCTTCCGGCTCGCCGTCCTCGACTCCTACGACGGCGTGACCTGGCATTCCTCGGCCCGTTTCGTCCGCGCGGGGGATCCGATCGCGCCGTCTCGCGGGGACGGCGCGGACCGCCGGGCGGACGCGGTGAGCCAGACCGTCGACGTGGTCGGCCTGCGCGGGCTGATGCTGCCGTCGTACGGCTGGCCGACCAGCGGACCACCGGGCGCCCAGGTCGATCCGGACAGCGGGATGCTGCTCGGTGGTCGTCCGCTCGCCGCCGGCACGCGATTCGAGATCGTGACGAGGACGGCGCCGGCCCCCGACCCGGCGGCGATCAGCAGCCTGTCCGCCGGCTCCCCGGCTCCGACGGGCCCTTCCGGAACGGCCGGTGCCGACCCCGATCTGGGGATTCCCGCGGATCCGCCGCCGATCCTGGGGGAGATGGCGGAACTCGCCACCGCCCGGGGACGGACGCCCTTCGAGCGAGCCGCGCTGCTGAGCCAGTACCTGAGCGCCACCTTCGTCTTCGACCCCGCTGTCCCGCCCGGCCATGCGTACGGGCACATCGAGCACTTCCTCGGCCACACCCGGCGCGGGACGTCCGAGCAGTTCGCGACCACGTTCGTGCTGGCCGCGCGCCTGCTGGGCCTGCCGGCCCGGCTGGTGGTGGGGTTCACCGCGCCGCCGGCCCCGGACGGGGGAAGCCGCAGCGTGCACGGCTCCGACGCCCTTGCCTGGGCCGAGGTGCGCTTCGACGGCGTCGGCTGGCTGCCCTTCTTCCCGACCCCGCGGGCCGCGGACGCCCGGGGCGCCAGCGTCGCCGGCTCCAACCAGGGCGAGAGCCCCGAGCAGGCGGAGCTCATCGACGTCGCGCTGCGTTCCGTCGCCGCGGCCGGCACGACAGGCACGGAGAGCGCCGCCGCCCCCGAAACGGAGGGGGACGCCGGCGCCGCGGACCGGGGGCGACGGGAACGGTCCGACAGCGTGGGTGCCTGGCCCCCGTGGGTCACGCCGGCCGGGCTGGCCCTGGGCGGCGTGACGGTGCTGTATCTCGTGCTGGCCCTGCTGGCCGCCGAGGCCCGCCGCCGCCTCCGGCATGCCGCCCGCGCACGGACCCGGGTGGTCGCCGCCTGGGAGGGCGCGATCGAGGCACTCACCGACGCCGCCGTCCCCGTCCCGGCGGCCGCCAGCCCCGGGCAGGTCGCGCGGCTCGCCGCCACCGCCCGGGTGGGGCCTGCCATCGAGACGGACCTCGCCGGTCTGGCCGATCTGGTGACCCTCGCTCTCTTCGCTCCCGCCGGCGCGCTGGACTGGGACGGCGAACCCGGGACCCGCACGGCGGCGGAGGCCTGGCGGCGGCTCGACCAGATCGAACGCTCGCTGCGGCGAGGCGAGGACCGCCGTGGTCACGCCCGCCGGATCCGCCGGGCACTCCTGCGGGCACTGGCGCCGGCGACGGTGCGCGCCGGTCTGCGCGGTCTGCGCGGTCTGCGGGCACCGGCGGTGGCGGCGGTGGCGGCGGTGGCGACGGGCCTGCCGGGCAGGGACGAGGACCTGTCCGGCCGGGACGACCCGTCCGGCGGAGGTGGGAGCCCGGCCGGCTCCGCCCCGGACAGGGACCGCATTGCCTCCCCGGCATGACCCCGCCGGCGTCGACACCGGCTACCTGAGAGAGGGCCGGCCGGAGGCGCCTCGCCCGCGGCGGGGCGGGCCCGGCCTGGTCAGATCACTGCAGGTGACCCCGATCCGGATCACCGTGGACCGGGTCGGCCGTCGGGCACGCCCGCCGGAACGCGCCGTGCCGCCGGAACGCGCCGGGGCACCCGAGCGGCTCCCGTTCCCGGAGCCGGCCGGTCGCCCGGGCGGGCACAGCCCTGCCCGGGCCTCGGGCCGGCCCAGCTTCCTCGACCTCGCGGCGATCGAGGACATCGACCGCGACGTGTTCCGCGCCCGATGGCCGGGTGAGGAGCGTTTCCCCGTCCACAGCGGGCTCATCGCGGTGCAGGCCCAGCTCGCCGCCACCCGCACCGTGGCGGCCGGGCGGCCGTTCCACTCGCTGCACGCGCACTTTCCCCAGCCGGCGCGGGCGCGGACCTCGATCGTCTACCTCGTCGACCGTGTCCGCGACGGCGGCGGGACGACGACCCGGCGGGTGACAGGCGTGCAGGCCGGCCAGGTGGTCTGTGTGATGTCGCTGTTGTACCGGCCGGGCGGGCCGGCCGGTCACCAGTTGCGCGCCCCGCGCGTGCCACCCCCGCGGGACCTGGACCACCTGGACCACCTGGACGATCCGGAGGCCACGCTGGGTGGGCTGCGTGGCCCGCGCGGGCGATCCGGCGACGCGACCGTCGCCCTCCGCCAGGGTGGCCCCGGGCCCGGTGCGCCCGGGCGGCGGGACGTACCTGGGCGGCGGGATGTGCCCGAGAGCCTCATCGACGTCCGCTCCGTCACGGGTGAACCGGCCGGGTCCGGGCCGCGGGAGGCCGTCCGCCCGGTGGCCTGGGTGCGGCTGGACCAGACGCTGCCGGACGACCCCCCGGTGCACGCCGGCGCGCTGGTCCTCCTCGCCGACCACGTCACGACTGCCTTCGCCCGCCAGATGCGGACGGTCTTCGCCGGCCCGCCCGCCGGCGGTCACGGGGACGGGGACGGGGACGGTTGCACAGGCGGTCACGCGGGCGGGTCCGGGCGCCTCACGGCCCTGGACCACGCGATCTGGATCCACCAGCCGTTCCGCGCCGACCAGTGGCTGCTCGTCGTGCGGGACAGCCCGTCCGGATCAGGGCAGCGGACTCTGACCCGCGCGACGTTCTTCAGCCGGGACGGCAGGCTGGTGGCCTCCGCCAGTCAGGACACGGCGCCCGACTGATGCCGCGACCGGCGCGGCACCGCTCAGATCGGGATCTCCACGGCCTCCCCGGCGATCAGCCCGGCGACCGCGGTGGCGTACAGCCTCGACTTGATGGTCCCCAGCGTGGGGGATGCCTTGCCGGTCAGTGCGCTGGCCATCGCGACCGCTGTGGGCAGCACCTTCTCCTGGTCCGCCACGCCGTCGATGATCCCGGCGGTCAGCGCGTCGTCGCCGCCGTACCGGCGTCCCGTCGTCATCGCCTCGTGGGCGGTGCGGGTGGGCATCCGGGAGCGGATCAGGTCGGTGATCCCCCCGCTGAAGGGAATGTCGATGTCGACCTCGGGGAGGCAGAAGTAGCCCCGGTCGGCCCGCATGACCTGCTGGTCGTGGCACAGGGCGAGGACCGCCCCGGCGCCGAAGGCGTGCCCGCCGACCGCCGCGACGGTCGTCAGCGGCAGCGTCACGAACCTGGCGAACAGCACCCGCACCGACTGGATGAACGGCTCGATCTCCCCGGGGTTCGCGGTCATCCAGGTGAGGTCGAACCCGTTGCACCAGAACTTGCCCGAAGCCGTCGTGACCAGGGCCTTCGGCGCGGGAGCGGCCACCACCTCGTCGAGGGCCAGGTTCAGCGCGGCCAGCGACGACGGGTTCAGCCGGTTCTCCGCGGCGCCCAGGTCGAGAAGGAACACGTCACCGTCGCGGTCGAGTCCTGACACCTGCTGCTCCTCGCGCACTCGTCCCGGCGCCGGCGCGCCGGATGGCATTCTCCTCCGCTGACTATGCCGAGTGGGCCGCCCACGTGGAGGGTGGTCGGTGCGCGGCGGTGGCTGGCTACGACCGCCGCGTCAGTACAGGCCCGGGCACCTGGCGACGTCCGGGACGGGCTCGCCGTCCGGGGCGGAGGCCACCGCGGTGGCCGGAAGATAGCCCCACGAGTCCTGGTAGCCGAAGGCGTTCCGGGTGGGCCGGTCGCCCTTGGTGTAGAGCCACCAGGTGTTCTGGCGCCCGCCGAGATCGGGGTTGGCACGGCCCTCGACCTGGCAGATCACCCAGACCTGGGAGTCCCGGTCCATGTAACCGGAGTCGTCGGGCGAGTCAGGCGCCGCGGCGGCGATGTTCGCGTACACCTCCGAGCCCACGCTGGTGGCGCACATGTACAGCCGTGTGAACGTCCGGCGCTGGTAGTCGGTCTTCCGGGTGCGCTGGGGAGTGCAGACCGGCGCGCTCGCCGCGGCGGTGGTCGTCGGCGAGGCGCTCCCCGAACCGGAGGAGGTCGGGATGGGGGCTGTTCCCGGCGGTGTCACCGCGGGGGGCTGAGGCGACACGGTGACGGGCCCCGGCGTCGACGTGCGGGGCCCGCCGGCCTGCCCTGCCCCGAGAGCATCGTCCGCACCGCCCGATCGGGGGGTCAACAGCCACACCGCGGCGACGAGTGCTGTCAGCAGCGCCGCCGTGCCGGCGACGGCTGTCGCCAGCCGCCGTCCGCTGGTGGGATCCGGGCGGGTGTCGGGCGGTACGGGCCCGGGAGGGCGTCCCGTGAACCGGTGACCGACCCCGGCCCCGGCCCGCTGACCGGGCTCCGACCCGGGGCCGGCGGCTGTGGGTGCCTCGTCCCGCGCAGGAGGCTCGCGCCACAGAGGATCACGGGATAGCCCGGCCGGGGGGCCGGCCTCGCCGCCCACCGCGGTGAGGACGGCGCCGAGCCCGGTGGAGACCTCTCCCAGCAGGGGCCGGTGGTCCGGCTCGGGCGCGAGCATCGCGCGCAGCAGGTCCTCGAGCGCCGGCGGCACATCCGCCCGGCCGAAGGGCGCCATGTCGCCCGAGACGATGCGGTGGTAGATCTCCGTCGGGGTTCGGCCGGGAAACGGTGTGGCCTGGGTGAGCAGGGCGAACAGCGTCGCGCCGAGCCCGAAGACGTCGGAGGACCGCTCCGGCTGCTCGCCGAGAATGACCTCCGGCGCCGCGAACCCGGCGGTGAAGGCCGCCGAGACCGTCACCGCCTCCCGGCCCTCCGCGATGCTGGCGATGCCGAAGTCGCTGAGGACAGGGTGTTCCGGGCCGCGTAGCAGGATGTTCGCGGGCTTCAGGTCCCGGTGCAGAATGCCCTGCTGATGGGCGGCGTCGAGCGCCTGGGCGACCGGGAGCGCGAGCGTCACCATCTCGCGGACCGGGAGTGGCCCGATCTTGTTCACCCGGTCACGCAGGGTTCCCGCCGGGAGGTACTCCATCGCGATGTAGGGCCGGTGATCGGTCGTGGTCCCGGCATCGAACACGGTGATGATGTGGGGATTTCCGGTGAGCCGCCCAGTGGCGCGGCACTCGCGGACGAACCGTCGGCGGGCGTCCGGGTCGCGGAGGTCGGAATGCATGACCTTCACGGCGACCCGCCGTTCGAAGATCTCCTGCTCGGCGAGATAGACGGTGCTGAACCCACCCTGGCCGAGGTCGTGGAGGAATCGGTAACCGCTGATCATCCTGGCTGTCCGGTAGTTGGGACGCAGATCGTCGGCGATGACGGTACACGGGGTGATAGTGCGTGTTCCGTCGCCGGTGCGCCGGTGCGCCGGTGCGCCGGGTGCCGGGCGTCAGGCCGCGGGCCGCGGGCCGCGAGGCCAGGTCGGAGCGGTCCTGCGCCGCGGGAGGGGCTGGACGCCCAGGCCCGCGCGGGTGACGAGGGCCAGGTCCGGGCATGTCGACAGGTGGCGGGATCCGATCGGGCCGTTGTGGCCGGTCCGGGTCGCGCGGGCCGCAACGGCCCCGGATGTCGGGAGGACGGACATGTCACACCAGGTGAGAAAGGGCGGGAGTGAAGCCGCGGGAACCAGGGGAGTCCCGGCCCATCCGGCGGGGGAGGGTGTCTCGGACGACGAGATGGCCCGCCAGGTGACGGACCAGACGTCGCACGACCGGGTCGCCACGACCTTCTTCGAGGGGGAACGGGGCGGCGCGCGCAGCGAGGAGGAGGCCGCGAAGTTCCGGGACGCCCACCGGGACGGGGCGCGTCAGCCGACGGGTGTGTAGCGCGTCACCACCCGGCCGCAGGAGGGCGGGATGGCTGGCAGGACGCTGCACGGCCGGTTAGCCTGGCTTGCTGAACGCCCGAGTCTTCTCGGGGCCGACAACTGCACATCGCGCCGCTCACACCCGTGCGGGAGAGCTCCGGGCCTGGCTCGGAGCGCCGAAGGAGCAAGAACTCCCCGCAAACTCTCAGGCCCAAGACCGCCGGGTCAGGCGACTCTGAAAAGCGGACGCTCCGGCGTCCCGCCGACGGTGCAAGCCGACCCCGTGCCTCCGGTTCTCCCGGGAGCACGGCTGGTCGGCGAAGCTCTCAGGCCGATGACAGAGGGGGAGGCCCGCCGCGACGCGGGTGGGGGACCGCAGCCGCCCCGGCGGTGGTCTCCCGCTGGCGTTCGCACGACCTCCGGAGCGCAGCGACGATGAGCACTGAGACTTCGACTGCGGTGACCTCGACCGCGGTGTCATCGAGTCACGCACAGCATACGGACGCTGACGGCCCGTCCCCGGCAGGTGCGGGAAACGGCGTGTCAGCCACCCCCCCGACCGGGCCGGGCCGCCAGCAGGGCGCGCCACTGCCTCGGACGGCCTCCACCGTGGCGAACGGTACGCAGGAGCCCGTCCGGTTCGCGGACCGCCACATCGGCCCCGACCGCGCCGACCGGATGGCGATGCTCGACCTGCTCGACCTGGGCTCGCTGGCCGCTCTCACCGACGCCGCCGTGCCGGCCGCCATCCGGGACACCGAGCTCGATCTGCCCCCGGCGGTCAACGAGACCGAGGTGCTCGCGGAGCTGCGGACGCTGGCCGGCCGCAACCGGCGGGTGACGTCCATGATCGGCCTGGGCTTCCACCCGGCGGTCATGCCCGGCGTGATCCAGCGCAACGTGCTGGAGAACCCTGCCTGGTACACCGCCTACACGCCGTACCAGCCCGAGATCTCCCAGGGCCGGCTGGAGGCCCTGCTCAACTTCCAGACGGTGATCACGGACCTCACCGGGCTCGCGGTCGCGGGCGCGTCGCTGCTCGACGAGCCCACCGCCGCGGCGGAGGCGATGCAGATCGCCTACCGGGCGACCCGGGGGAAGCGCTCGACCTTCCTGATCGACGCGGACACGCTGCCGCAGACGATCGCGGTCGTCCGCACCCGGGCGGAGGCTCTCGGTATCACCGTCCTGGCCGCCGACCTCCGGGACGGCCTCACGGCCCGGCCCTCGCCCGCCCCGGGCGAGGCCGCCGCCGCGGTCCCGGCGGCGGTGGGCGCGTCCGACGTGCTGCCGGACGTCTTCGGCGTGCTGCTGTCCTACCCGGGCGCGGACGGGGAGGTGCGGGACCTCCGGGGCGTGATCGCGCAGGCGCGCGAGCGGGAGATCGTGGTGACCGTCGCCGCCGATCTGCTCGCGCTCACGCTGCTGCGCTCGCCGGGCCGCCTCGGGGCGGACATCGCCGTCGGGACCACCCAGCGGTTCGGGCTGCCGCTCTCCTTCGGGGGCCCCCACGCGGGCTACCTCGCTGTTCGTACGGGCCTGGAGCGGATGCTGCCCGGCCGGCTCGTCGGCGTCTCGGTGGACGCCGCGGGCAACCGTGCCTACCGCCTCACGCTGCAGACCCGGGAGCAGCACATCCGCCGGGAGAAGGCGACGAGCAACATCTGCACCGCCCAGGTGCTCCCCGCGGTACTGGCCTCGATGTACGCGGTCTACCACGGTCCGGACGGGCTGACCGGGATCGCCGGCCGGGTGCACGGGCTGGCCGCGCGGCTGGCGTCGGGGCTGCGCGGCGGCGGCGTGGAGATCGTCCACAGCGAGTTCTTCGACACGCTGCTCGTCCGGGTACCCGCCCGAGCGGGCCAGGTCGTGGCGGATGCTCTCGCGCACGGGGTGAACCTGCGGCTCGTCGACGACGACCATGTCGGCGTCTCCTGCAACGAGACGACCGTCGAGGCCGACCTGCGCGCCGTCTGGGCCGCGTTCGGCGTGGACACCCCCGGAACGGGCGGCGGGCCGGCACTGCCGACGGCACTGCCGGCACTGCCGGCGCCGCTGGCCCGCGGCGACGCGGAGCCCTTCCTGACCCACCCGGTGTTCCACGCGCACCGGTCCGAGACGGCGATGCTGCGCTACCTGCGGCGCCTCGCCGACGTCGACTTCGCGCTGGACCGGGGCATGATCCCGCTCGGCTCCTGCACGATGAAGCTGAACGCGACGACCGAGATGGCCGCTGTCACCTGGCCCGACTTCGCCGACATCCACCCGTTCGCGCCACTGGACCAGGCCGCCGGGTACGTGTCGATGATCCGGGATCTGGAGCTGTGGCTCGCGCGGATCACCGGGTACGCCGCCGTCTCCGTGCAGCCGAACGCCGGCAGTCAGGGCGAGCTCGCCGGTCTGCTGGCCATCCGTGCGTACCACCGTGACCGGGCTGCCGCGGGCGACACCGTCCGGGACGTGTGCCTGATCCCGTCGTCGGCGCACGGCACGAACGCGGCGAGCGCGGCGATGGCCGGAATGCGGGTGGTCGTGGTCGCCTGCGACGACGAGGGCAACGTCGATCTGGACGACCTGACGGCGAAGGCGGCGACCCACGCGCCGGCGCTGGCGGCCCTCATGGTCACCTACCCGTCGACGCACGGTGTCTACGAGGAGGGCATCGCCCGAGCCTGTGCGGTGGTGCACGATGCCGGCGGCCTCGTCTACGTCGACGGTGCGAACCTCAACGCCCTGGTCGGGCTCTCCAAGCCGGGGCGTTTCGGGGCCGACGTGAGCCACCTCAACCTGCACAAGACGTTCTGCATCCCCCACGGGGGCGGTGGGCCGGGGGTCGGGCCGGTGGCGGTCGGCGAGAAGCTGCTGCCCTACCTGCCGAACCACCCGCTGCGCCCGGAGGCCGGCCCTTCCACCGGGGTGGGACCCATTTCGGGGGCCCCGTGGGGCTCGGCCGGCATCCTCATGATCCCGTGGGCGTACATCCGCCTGATGGGGGCCCAGGGGCTGCGGGAGGCGACCTCGGTGGCGGTGCTCAACGCCAACTACATCGCCCGCCGGCTCGCGCCGCACTACCCCGTCCTCTACACGGGGCGTAACGGGCTCGTGGCGCACGAGTGCATCCTCGATCTCCGGCCGCTGACGAAGGAGACCGGCGTGACCGTGGACGACATCGCCAAGCGGCTGATCGACTACGGGTTCCACGCGCCGACGATGTCGTTCCCGGTGGCGGGGACGCTGATGGTGGAGCCGACCGAGAGCGAGGACCGCGGCGAGATCGACCGGTTCTGCGACGCGATGATCGCGATCCGGGCGGAGGCCGCGAAGGTCGGCGCCGGGGTCTGGCCGAAGGAGGACAACCCGCTGCGCAACGCCCCCCACACGGCGGAGATGGTGACCGGGGACGAGTGGGCGCACCCGTACCCGCGATCCGTGGCCGCGTATCCGGTGGCCTCGCTGCGGGCCGCCAAGTACTGGCCGCCGGTGCGGCGGATCGACGGCGCCTACGGGGACCGCAACCTGGTCTGCACCTGCCCGCCGGTCGAGGCCTTCGACTCCGGGGCGGAGCTGGTCACCGCCTGACCGGGCCACGGATCGGGTAGTTCGTTGCGCCGGCCACTCTCGATATCAGTTCCTCCGGTGTGAGGACGGCCGTGTGCTGTGCCTGGTCGTGTCTGCGGTGGGGGTGGCGCTGGGTGGCGTCTGGCGACTTGTCACAATTGGCACGACGGCAGGGCCGGTGTGCTCATGTGACGGCACCGGCCAGGCACCGGACATCCAGCCGGCTGGTCCGGGCCCGGCGGTCAGCCTGTGGCTGGCCCGGGGCCCGGGCCGGACGGACGGCTCGCGAAGGGGACGTTCCGCGATGCAGGAGCAGATGAACAAGCAGCTCGGTCAGCTCCGCCAGACCGCGGTCGAGCTGGGGCTGGGGCCGGCTCTGAAGCTGGTCCGGCGCACCGTGCTGCCCAGCGCCCGCCGCAACGCGATCGACGACCAGCACCTCGCCCTGCTGCTGTCCTTCGTGCTCCAGGAGGACTCGAACTGCATCGACGTCGGTGCTCACCGCGGTGACGTGCTCAAGTCGATCGTGCTGCACGCCCCGCGCGGCGAGCACATCGCCTACGAGCCGCTGCCGCACCTGTTCGAGTACCTCTGCCTGGAGTTCCCGACCGTCACGCTGAAGCAGGCGGCGCTGGCGGAGAAGGCCGGTGTGAGCCCGTTCGCCTACGTCCGCAGCCGACCGGCCTACAGCGGGCTGCGCCAGCGGACGGCGGCCGGCGCCGAGGACGTCGAGCAGATCGAGGTCGTCGTCGAGGTGCTGGACGAGACGCTCCCGCCCGAGCACCGCCTCGACCTGATCAAAATAGATGTGGAGGGTGCGGAGTACGGCGTGCTGAAGGGCGGCCAGAAGCTGCTCGCCACCAACCGCCCGTACGTGATCTTCGAGTTCGGTGCCGCCGCGCGCAAGTACGGGACCTCGGCCGAGGACATGTACCGCCTCATCGACGGCGACCTCGGCCTGCGCATCTTCGACATGGACGGCACCGGCCCCTACACCCTCGGCACCTTCCGCCGCACCTTCGACAGCGGCAACCGCTTCAACTTCGTCGCCCACGCCTGATTAGTGGCAGCGGCCTGACACAGTGGCCGGGTTGCCGGAAGTGAGGCGCGTCGCCGGCGGCTTCGCCATACTCGCGCCATGGCGACGATCGACGGAATCGACGAGCTGAGGAAGCTTCAGGGCCAGGAGCTCGGCACCAGCCCCTGGCGTGAGGTGACTCAGGAGCAGGTGAACAACTTCGCCGCGGCCACGGGTGACTGGCAGTGGATCCACACCGACGTCGAGCGGGCGAAGGACGGCCCGTTCAAGACGACGATCGCCCACGGCTTTCTCACCCTGTCGCTGCTCCCGGTGATCGTGGCGGACACCGCCCCGGTCACCGGTATCTCGCTGGCCCTGAACTACGGGCTGAACAAGGTGCGTTTCCCCCAGCCGGTCCCGGTCGGCTCGCGGGTCCGCGGCGTCGTCCGGAACCTCTCGATCGAGGACGTCAAGGGCGGCGTGCAGGTGGTCAACCAGGTCACCATCGAGCTGGAGGGCGCCACCAAGCCGGCCTGCGTCGCGGAATCGGTGGTGCGGTACCTGTACTGATCACCGGCAGTCGGGGCCGCCCACCATCATGGTGCCCGCGGCCGCGATGCCCACCGTGGCCGTGACGATGCGGACGGTCGGGCGCCAGTGCAGGCCCCCGGCGTCCACCGAAGGCGCGTGCCACCGGGTCAGATCGTCGATCATCGCCGGGATGTCGGCGTCGTCGACCTTCTCCAGCATCGACCGGACGGCGGTGCCCCGGGCCCAGCGCCACCAGTGCTCCACATCCCGGAAGACGAGGTCGGTGGCGACCAGGTCGTCGCCGGTGATGGTGAAGCCCGCTGCCGTGAGGGCCTCGCCGAGCGCTCCCTCGGCCAGGATGGCGAGGCCGGGGCGGCGCTGCGCCGCGCCAGTCCCGGTGGCGCGGCGCAGCGGGTAGTCGGGCCGGTCCCACAGCGGGTCCGGCGCGCCGAAGACGCTCACCGCCAGGCGCCCGCCCGGCCGGAGCAGGCCGCGCCAGCGGGCGAGCGCCGCGGTCGGGTCGGGCAGCAGGAACAGCCCCATGCCGCAGAGGACGACGTCGGCGCTGCCCGGCTCGGCCGGCGGTTCGGCCGCGTCGGCGACCTCCACCTCGACCCAGGGCAGCGCGCGGGCGGTGACGTCGGCCGCGGTGAGCTCGACCATGGTCGGCGCCAGGTCGAACGCCCGGACGGAGCCGGTCGCCCCGGTCGCCTCGGCTGCCGGGAACAGGACGGCTCCGCGCCCGCAGGCGAGGTCGATCACGTCGTCGCCGGGCCGGATACCCGCCGCACTCGCCAGCGTGCGGCCCAGCGGGCGGAAGAACGGCACACCGTGGATGTCGGCGTCGTAGTCGCGCGCCGCCCGGTCGAAGACCTCGAAGGCGGGTGGCAGGTCCCCACCCGGCAGGTCCCCACCCGGCAGGTCCTCACCCGGCAGGGCACCCGCGGCGGCCGGACCGATCCGGTCACCGGCCGTGGTCCGTTGGTCGGCTGGAGCCGCCTCACCGGGTGAGGCGAGAACGGCGTGGCGGTCGGCCGGGCGGCCCGCCTCGCCGGCGGGCCTGTGGTCGCCCAGGCCCGGCACAGCCGGCTCGACGACATCCTCGTCGAACGCGCGCAGCTCAAGCCGCCGGATGTCGAGGCCGAGCCGCCCGAGGCCCGCGGGCTCGAGGTCTGCGAAGGCACGGTCGGTGTGGCCGGTCTGGCTGGTGCGCCCCGTCGGCCCGGGGCGGCCGAGCCGCCCGAGATGGGTCCGGTGTGCCCGCTGCGCGGGCCGGGGACGGGGGACGTGGTGGGGGACCGGCCGGGCGCGGGAGGCCTGGACCGGGATCTCGACCGGGTCATCGTCCCGTCCAGGGGTCCCGTGCGGCAGGATCCGCTCCACGGTGATCCCCCGGATGGTGAACCCATCCATGGAGATCGTCGCTGCGGCGATCCCGTCCGCGGCGCGCCTGTCCGCGGCGATCCCGTCCGCGGCGATCCCGTCCGCGGCGATCCCGTCCGCGGCGATCCCGTCCACGGTGAACCCGTCCCTGGTGGTCCCGTCCACGCCGCGTAGCCCTCTTCCGCCGTGCCGCCTGGGGCGACGTTTCTGCCTCGTGGCGTCTCAGCTAATCAGGGCAGAACCACCCATTCCGCCGCCCGAATCGGGGTTAACCAGGCAGCCGAAGGTGCTAACCGCAACCCGCCTCCACCTGTGCTGACCTGCGGAAACGGAAACTCACCGCTGGAACTCGCGGCCCTTCGCCGCCTGGTCGACCGGGTCCGTGGAGACCTGTGTGGGGATGCCTGAACCGGCCATCGTGGTACCCGAAGGATGTTTGTGATGGTTTGTCCCACCCGCCTTCGGGCTGGCCCCCTGGCTGGCGCCACCCCCGTCGGCGGTCGGCCGGCCGGGTGCGGGCCCACCGCCGGCGGCCTGCGGCTCCCGGTCGGCCGCGTCGCCCTTCCCCCCGCCCTTCCCGCCGCCGGTGCTGCCCCGGCTGGCGGCTCCGCCGCCGTGGCCGCCGTTGCCGTCGCCCCTGCCGTCGCCCCCGCCGTTCGCGCTGATCCCGCCGTCACGGCCGTTGCCGTCGTCCCGGTCCCGGTCCCGGCCGCCGGAGCCGCCGCCCGCCCCGCCGCCGCTGCCGCCGTCACCGCCGCTGTCGGTGGCCGGGCGGTGACCGAAACGCTCCCCGTGAATGTCGACCTGCGGCAGCATGCGGTCGAACCCGCGTGGCAGCCACCAGTTGGCCCGGCCGAGCAGCGCCATCGTCGCCGGCACCAGCACCAGACGGATCACCGTCGCGTCGACCAGCACCGCGACGGCCATGCCGACGCCGACCATCTTCACGGTGACGTCCGGGTCGAGGGCGAACCCCGCGAACACGGCGATCATGATCAGCGCGGCGCTGGTGATCACACGGGCGGTGGAGGTGAGGCCGCGGACCACGCTGCCCTGCGGGTCACGGGTGGCGAGCCAGTCCTCCCGGATCCGGGAGAGGAGGAAGACCTCGTAGTCCATGCTCAGCCCGAACAGGACGGTGAACATCAGTACGGGCAGCCAGCTGGACATCGGGACGCTGTGGGGCAGCCCGAGCAGGTCGGTTCCCCACCCCCACTGGAACACCGCCGTCACCACGCCGTACGCGGCCGCGATCGACAGCAGGTTCATCGCCGCCGCCTTGAGGGCGACCACCGGCGACCGGAAGACGATGGTCAGCAGCAGGATGGAGACCCCGACGACGAAGCCCACCACCCACCACAGGCGTTCCGCCAGCAGGTCGGAAAGGTCCGCGAAGATCGCGGTCGTCCCGGTGACGTACACCCCCGGCGGGAGGACGTCGGCCCGCAGGTGGGCGACCAGATCGGACGATGCGGCGTCGCTCGGGCCGGTGGTGGGCACCACCTCGATCACCGCCACGGTGCCGCTCGGGGCGATCGCCGGCGGGGCGACGGCCGCGACACCGGGGACGGCGGCGACCGTCGTGCCCAGTCCCGCCAGACTCTCCTGCGGGACCTGTGCCAGGTCGACGGCCAGCAGCAGCGGACCGTTCGCGCCCTGCCCGTACTCGGCGGTGATCAGGTCGTAGGCGCGGCGCTGGGTCACGTCGACCGGCTGGCTGCCCGCATCCTGCGGCCAGGTGCGCATGGTCAGAATGGGGGCGGCGAGGACCAGCAGGATGGTCAGCGCGGCCAGCGCCCAGGGGCCGGGGCGGTTCCCGATACGCCTGGCCCAGGCTGCGGTGAGGCCCCGCTGCGGCGCGGCCGGTGCGCCGCCGGCCGCGTAGCCCGCCGCCGCGGTGACGGCGCCCGACCGGGCCAGGGAGCGGGCGGCGAGCATCTCGGCGTGCGCCCGCCGCCGCAGCACCCGCAGGTCCGCGAGGCCGCACAGCGCGGGGACCAGCGTGACGGCGACGAGGACGACCGCGATCACAACGGCTGCCGTGGTGAAGGCGGTCGTCACATAGGTGTTGAGGCCGACGAGCCGGAGCCCGGACAGCGAGATGATCACGGTGAGGCCGGCGAAGACGACCGACGCCCCGGCCGTCGCGTTCGCGCGGCCGGCGGCCTCCCGCACCGACATCCCGGACCGCAGACCCTCCACGTGGCGGGTGACGAGGAGCAGCGCGTAGTCGATGCCGACGCCGATCCCGACCATCGACGCCAGCGACGGCGCGATCGAGCTGACGTTGGTGACCGTCGCGATCAGGGTGATGGCCGAGCCGCCGATGCCCAGCCCGACGAGCGCCACCGCGATCGGCACCCCGGCCGCGACGAGGGAGCCGAAAGCGATCAGGAGGATGAACAGCGCCAGCCCGACGCCGATCGCCTCGGCCTGCCCGTCGACCTTCTGCAGGTTCTCCGAGACCTGGCCGCCGACGTCCACCTGCAGGCCCTGGTCGGTCGCGGGGGTCGAGGCCGTGAAGATCTCCTCGAGTGCCTGCTCCGCGTCCATGTCGGCGACCGGCTGCCGGTAGTGGATCGTGAACAGCGCGGTGTCGCCGTCCTGGGACATCTGCGGCGGGCCGGTCACCATCGCGGAGGGAAGCGCGGCGAGACGCTCCTGGACGGTGCCGAGCAGGCCGGCGTCCAGGGTGGTGCCGTCGGGGTCGTGCACGACGACGCGGGCGTCCGCGCCGGCGAGCGTGGGGAAGCTCGCCCGCAGCAGGTCGGTCCCGTGTTGCGACGCGGTCGACGGGGCGTCGTAGTCGTCGTGGGGCTTTCCTCCGGAACCGGCTGCGAGCCCGAGAGCCACGACGAGGGCAGCGAGCCACATCCCGATGACCCGCCACGGCCGGGTGGCCGCGGCAGCGCCGATCCGGTAGAGCAACCCGGACATCAGTCCTCCTCGACTCCGCTGGCCGATAACTCCGCTGGGCCGTCAGCTCCGGTCGGGCGACGCGCCGCCTCGTTGCCGCGCGCCGCGCGACCGGCTCCGACGGCCCAGCGGTTCCCGCCGCCCCCGCTACCCGGTCGGGCGGCGGGCTTGGGGTGGATGTGGGGCGGTGGGGTGACGCGGACTTTCGGGAATGGTGCGGGGACCAGGAAGCAGGTCCGGTGGTTGGTGCAGCAGCAGAGGGTGGTGGCAGGGGGTGGTGGAGCAGGGTGGTCCGCCAGGGGGCGGTGCATCCGGCGCTGCCGACCAGTGGGAGGATCGAGGTTTCACCGGTCGGCGCGGTGCGGCTGCACCCTGTGCGAACACTACGTCGCGAAACCGGCCTTAACTGGACAAGTTGCGCATTGCATCCCTGGCCGAAGTGGCCGGCCACGCGTGCCGGCACGTCACGCGGCCGGGATGTCGCGCAGGCGACGTCCACCGGTGCCCGTCCGGGCCTCCCCGCGCCGGCGGTTCAGAGGGGGCGGGAGGCCCCTCTGCCGGCGAGCTGCCCCTCGGCCGCGGGCGGGGCGGGCCGGCCGCTGATCGTGACCCTGTCCCTGCCCCCGGCCTTCGCCTCGTAGAGCGCGCTGTCGGCAGCGGCGACCAGCCCGGCCGCGTCCGCGGCGTGGGTGGGCACGACCGCCACTCCGACCGACACCGTCACCGTCACGATCTGGTCATCCTGGGCCGGGCCGCCCGGAACCTGCCCGGCGGGCGCCGGCTCGCCGGACGTCCGGGCGCTGATCCGGATCGGCTCGGCACCGACCTGGCGGCGCAGCCGCTCCCCGACGGCCGCGAGGTCCGCCTCACGCAGGTCCGTCACGACCACCGCGAACTCCTCGCCGCCATACCGGCCCAGCACGTCACCTGGCCTGGTCGCGGCTCGCAGCCGGCGCGCCACCTCGACGAGGACGTCGTCGCCGGACGGATGTCCGAACCGGTCGTTGATCGCCTTGAAGTGGTCGACGTCGATCAGGAACAGGCCGAGGCGGCTGCCGTGACGCAGCGCGCGGTCCACCGACGCGGACAGCTCGCCTTCCAGGTGGCGACGGGTGTGCACGCCGGTGAGCCCGTCCGTGATCGCGGCCTGGTGCTGGTCGGCGACCAGGCCGGCCATCCGAAAGATGATCAGTACGAACATCGCCCCGCTGGAGACGGCCACCACGACCAGCCCGTCGGTCTGCCCCCGCAGGCTCTGCACCGTCAGCACGACCGGCGCCACCAGTGCCGCCGCGGTGAGCGCGAGCAGCCGCGGCACGGAGAGCACGGTGCCCGTCCGCGGGCGCCCGGCGGTGACGTCGCCCGCGCTCGGATGCAGCGCGGCGGTACCGAGCAGCAGCGCGCCGACCATACCGATGATCTCCAGAGGCCCGCCGACCTGGTATGTCCCGTCCAGCTGACGGGGGACGTAAAGCACCGCGGCGGCCGGCACGGCGGCGAGATGCCCGAGAAGGAGGTAGTACGACACTGCGCGCGGCCTGCCGTTCAGGAGCAGGCGCAGACCGGCGGCGAGGACCGCCAGGCTCAGCAACGCGTATGCCAGTGCCGGCAGCCGGACGAGGAGCGCCTGCTCGGTGGACAGCCGCGGGGCGACCAGATAGATCCAGGCGACGAGCGCACCGGCCACGGTGATCGTCAGGCTGTCGAGGATGTTGGTGAGCCCGTCGGCCGCGCCCCGCCGCCGGCCCAGCATCGCGGCCCCGGCTACCAGCAGCGGGTACTGAACGAGGAAGGCGACGTCCCAGAGCCCGGGAAAGCCCTGCCGGTCCAGCAGGTGGTGCGCCCCGTGGAGCAGAACGCCGCCCAGCGCCGCCGCTGCCTCGGCGGCGGCGAACAGCAGCCAGGGCGGGCGGGCCGGCGGCCGCTGCCGCAGGCGCGCCCCGATCAGGACCGCCACCACCGCGGAGCTGCTGACCAGCAGGGACGCGATCGTGCGTAGCACCGACGGCGCGCCGCTCGACGGGGCGGCGCAGAAGAGGGCGAGCAGGCCCAGGCCGCCGGCGAGATACCAGGCCCAGCTGTGTGGTGTGACGGCCGGTGGCGGGTCGGGCGGCGTGCGGGACGGACGTGGGGGCAGTCGCACGGTCACCGGATGCCAGGAGGCGCCGGCCGCCGCGCACCGGACGGGAGTGACCGGGCCATGTGCAGGCTCTCCGAATACGAACGCCGGGTCGGGGGATGCGCCGGTGACAGGGGCGCGCGGGCCGGGTACCGGCGCGGTCCACGCCTGCCGCCCACCGCCCGCAAGACCACCCTGCCGGCTTGGATCGTCACCCTTTGTGTCGTTTCGGCCTGATGGGGCGGCTTTGGTTCGACGGTCCCGGACCTGGGTGACATCGAAGCTGTTTCGATGGTAGCTGCGTGTAAACGATCATTTGACGCAGGGTGCAACCTTTTGTCTGAGTCTTGTGTCGCACTCCGCGGGGTTCTCGCCGGCCGGTGACAGGGCGGAGATCAGACGAGCCCCAGCACCGAGATGAAGCGCCGGGCGGCGCCGCCCCCCGCCTCCAGCGCGACCTCCCGGGCCCGGACGGTGTCGAGGTCGTCGAGCAGGGCGGCGTCGATCTCGGCGGCGGCCAGGCCGTCCCGGCTGCTGCCGGGCCGGGCCGCGGCGGTGTAGAGCCGTTCCAGGTCGGCTTCGGCCGCCTCGAACGCCGCCTCGTCGAAGTCCCAGTCCAGGCCCCACGGGCGGGCGAGGCAGAGCAGCCGCAGCGCGGCCGGCTCGTGCCGGGTCAGCAGGTCGTCGACGTAGGCCAGGTTGCCCAGCGACTTGGACATCTTCACACCGCCGACCCGGACAGTCCCGGAGTGCAGCCAGGCGCGCGCGAACGGGCGGACGCCGGTGGCGCGCTCGGCGAGCAGCGCCTCCACCGCATGGTGGGGGAATCGCAGGTCCGCGCCGCCCGCGTGCAGGTCGACGCTGGATCCGAAGGTCGACAGGACCATCGCCGCGCACTCGGCGTGCCAGCCCGGCCGGCCGGCGCCCCAGGGGCTCGGCCAGCTCGGGAAGTCGCCCCCGGGTGTGGCTGCCCGCCAGACCGCCACGTCGAGTGGGTCGTCACGCTCCGGATCGTGCGGCTCGTCGTTGTACTCGGCGGCGAGCCTGACTGCCTCCGCCCGGTCGATCCCGGCGCTTTCCGCCGCCTGGGCCGCGCGGGCGTAGACACTGCCGTTGCGCTCGTAGGCATCGCCGGAGCGGAGGAGGGCCACCGCGAGCTCGATCACCCGCGAGACGGAGGCGCGTGCCGTCGGCTCGTGGTCGGGCGGGCGGATCCCGAGGGCCACCATGGTGCGGTCGAAGGCGAACCGCTGCATCGACGCGACCTGGTCGTACGGCATGCCCAATCGGCGTGCCTCGGTGAACATCGCGTCATCGACATCGGTGATGTTCCGGGCCAGCTCCACCTGCACACCGGTGGAACGCCAGAGCCGGACGGCGAGGTCCGTCCACAGATAGGTCGCCGCATGGCCGAGATGCGTGACCGCGTACGGTGTGATACCGCACACGTAGATCCGGGCCCGACCCACGACCGGGAGGGGCGATCCGGCGAGCCGGAGATCGGGGCGCATCGGGTCCAGTGCGACATCCATCACCTGAGCATGCCACCAATGCGATCGGGCTGCCGGGCCCTCATGAGGACAGTGCCCAGGTCCACTACCAGCGGCGACATCGGGTTCCAGGGACGTTTCCGGACCCGCCGGGGGTCATCCGGACAGTTCCCGGGTAGACCGTTCAGGGCAGGGGATCCAGCCCAGGACGGGCCGGCGCGGCCGGAGCGTCCTGACCTGCCGGACCCCCACGGGGAAGCCGTGGCCCGCCCGGCGCCCCCCGCCGGGCGTAGATGCCGCCCGAAGGACTCATCCGGGGGAGTGACGATCCGTCGCGCAACATCCATACTTTGGGGCTCGCCACCTGATCGGCCAGTCCGCGGGCCGATCGATCCCGGGGGGGATCGGGGGTCGCGAAAAGGCTTAACAAGGGAGGGTGGGAAGGACGCCCTGTTGACCTGGGGGCGTCTGCCCGGAAAGCTTCGCCTGGATGGTTCACGCGGTACACGGACCATCTGGTGTTCCGCCGTCCACGTCTGCGCGGGCGTGGTCGGCCTGGGGGGTTGGTCGTAACCAAGAAAGGCCTCGAGAGAGGGGCGTCCGTGCGAACGCTCGAACCCACCACCCTCGACCTCGACGCGATCGAGGTGGACAAGCTCAACAAAGGCGTCACGCTCAGTCTGCTGATACCCGCACGCGGGCCGGAGGCGGCGCGAACGCTCGGGACCATCATCGCGCTCAACCGGCAACGCTGGATGCAGGAGCGCAGCGTCCTCGACGAGATCGGAGTCGTCGTCGACCCCTCGTCGGACGGGGACGAGCACGATCTCGTCCGCATTGCGACCGAGGCGGGTGCGAGCTGGGTCGTCCGCGGCCAGTCCGTGCTCGAGCGCCATGCGGGGCGTGAGGCGGCCACGGTCGGCGGCAAGGCCGGCGCGATGCGCAGTCTTGCCTATCTGGCCTTCGGTAACCGCCTCATTTTCCATGACGCCGACCTCGAAAGTTATGACCCGACCACGGTAGGTGTGCTCGCGGCCGCGGCCACGGCTGGGAACGCCCCGCTTTTCGTGAATGGGAGTTCGCGCAGGGTGACCGGTGACGGTCAGCCCGGCGGGCGTACGACGGAGATGCTCCGGTCGTTGCTCTCGAAGCAACTCGCTCGTTATGTGCCGTCCATCACGCGGACAATCCAGCCATTGATCGGGGAGTTCGTCATCGACGCCGACGTCTTTGCGGCGCTCGCGTTCTCCCGCGGTTACGGGGTGGAGACCTCCCTGAAGGTTCTCGCCCTCGACCTTCTCGACTACGCGGACTGTCTCCAGGTTGAGCTGCCGATCAAGTACCAGGTCGGTCAGCACTACCACAACCTGGTGAAGCAGTTCCACGAGATCAGTTTCACAATCGACGTCCTGGAGGCTTACTTCCAGCGGCGCCGACTCGATCCCCATGTCGCCATCTGGCAGATTGCCGACAACTACGACCTCCTTTTCCCGGGACGCACCTACGCTCTGCACCGCCCACCCGGCTACGACGAGATCGACTTCGTCCCACGGCTGGGGTTCTACCAGCCGCTGGCGACGGCGTCGGCCTACCAGGCGCGGCTTCCCGAGATCAAGAGCGCCCGCCGCGCCGCGCTCGACACCCTCGGCAGGCGGATGCGGGCCTCCGCCTGACGAACCCCTGCCGCGGCACGGCTCCGGCCGCCGCCGCGTCGCACCGACGCGACGGCGGCCGGAGCCGGGCGGCGCGCATCGGCCGGAGCCGGGCGGCGCGCATCGGCCGGGGCCCGGCAGCGGGCATCGGGCCGGTGCGACGCGGCAGCGGCCCGGCGAATGTCAGGTCGGTGCGAGCGTGTGCTGTTCGGTGAGATCGGCGCGCCTGATCACCTCGGCGAAGTCGACCGGGCCGCGATGGCCGATCCGGACCAGCGCGCCGATCATCTGCTGGTCGAACAGCTCGGCCGAGTCGGCGAGCGGTGGCGGCAGATGGTCGAACAGATCCAGCGCGATCAGGCCGTGCAGCTGCGTCCACACCAGCATGCAGGCGGCTTCGGCGGCCGGGCCCAGGTCGGTGCAGTCCCATTCCTGGAACCGCGCGCGCAGGCCGGGTGACAGCTCGGCGTCCAGCACGCCCAGGTCGACGATGCCGGCCTCGACCACCTCCTGCATGCACCGGAACAGCACCGCGACGGAGCGCTCCACCTCGTTCTGGACGGCGGTGGGGCGGCCGGTGAGGTCGGCCGGCCGCGGGCCGAAGATCAGCGTGTACTCGGTCGGATGCGTCTTCGCCCAGCGTCGGTGTGACCGGGCGACCAGCAGCCAGCGCACCATCTGGTCGTCGGCGGGGGCGGCGCGGAAGGCGGCCTCCAGCGTGTCGGCGAGTGAGCTGTAGGCGTCCCGCGCGAGTGCGGAGATCAGCGCGGACCGGCTGTCGAAGTACCGGTAGATCGCGGACGGGGTCATCCCCATCGCGCGCGCGACGGCACGCAGCGAGAGCGCGGCCGCCCCGTGCTCAGCGAGCTGTTCGTGGGCGACCGTCTTGATCTCGTCGATCGTCGTCTGGCGGATGCGTTCGCGACGTGGGACGGGATGGGTCACCGCACCATGCTGGGTCCCGGTCGCGATCGGTGTCAACTTTCGAGAACACTGCTCTTGACGGTGGCGTCGATCTCTGCGAACACTGTTCTCCCAAGAGACTGCTTCTCTCGGGAGGGTCCCGTGTTCACTGTTGTAGCGAAGATCGTCACCCGTCGGCCACGACTTGTCCTGCTCCTCACCCTTGTCGCGCTGCTGGGTGCCGGAGTGGTGGGCATGGGCGCCTTCGGCAAGCTCGAGTCGGACGGTTTCGACGACCCCGCCTCACCCTCCAGCCGGGCGGCGGACCTGGTGGACGAGAAGTTCGGCGGCGAGCCGAACCTCGTCCTCCTGGTGACCGCCCGGCCGGAGGTGACCGGCCCGGACGGGCGGGCGGTCGATGATCCCGCCGTGGCCCGGGCGGGCCGGGAGCTCGCGGAGGACCTGGCCCGCGAACCCGGAGTCACGAACGTCTCGTCCTACTGGACGGATGCCCCGCCGCTGCGCTCCGACGACGGCCGCGCAGCGCTCGTCGTCGCCAGCGTGGACGACGACCACACCGAGGACCTGGTGGCCCGCTTCGAGGACGCCTACGAGGCAGGCCAGGCCGACCAGGGCCCACCGGGCGGAGCCGCCGCCCCGGTCACGGTGCGCCCGGGCGGCGCCGCGACGGTCGGCGAGGACATCAACGGCCAGGTCGGGGCCGACCTGGCCATCGCCGAGTCGATCGCCATCCCGATCACGACCGTGCTGATGATCATCGCCTTCGGAGGGCTGGTGGCCGCGCTCCTCCCTCTCGGGATCGGGCTGCTCGGCATCCTCGGCGGTTTCGCCGTGCTCTCGGTGGTCGGCAGCCTCACCGATGTGTCGATCTTCGCCGTCAACCTGACGACGGCCCTCGGCATGGGCCTCGGGATCGACTACGCGCTGCTGATGGTCAGCCGCTTCCGCGAGGAGCTCGCGGCCGGCCGGGACCGTGCCGAGGCCGTGACGGTGACGGTGCGCACCGCCGGGCGCACCATCCTGTTCAGCGGCGCGACGGTGATCGTCGCGCTCGCGGTGATGCTCGTCTTCCCGCCGTACTTCCTCAAGTCGATGGCCTACGCCGGCATCGCGGTCACCGCCGTGGCCGTGGTCGCCGCGGTGGTCGTCCTGCCGGCCGTGCTGATGCTGCTCGGATCCCGGGTGAACGCGCTGCGGGTCGGTGGCCTGATCGGGCTGTTCCGCCGCCGCCGAGCTGCCGATGCCGCGGCGCGGGCCGACGCTGCGACCGGAGCCGGAGCCGGAGCCGGAACGGGAGCGGCCGCGGGCACGGGCGCTGCTGCGGGGCGGGAGGTGCCGCGGGAGGTGGTCGAGTCGCCGTTCTGGCGCCGGGTGGCCACCGTCACGATGCGCCGTCCGCTGCTCGCCGGCCTGCCTGTCGTCGCCCTGCTGCTGGTACTGGCCGCCCCCTTCCTGCACGTCGAGTTCGGCACCCCGGACGACCGGGTGCTGCGCGCGGACGCCTCCAGCCGGGCGGTCGGTGACGTCCTCCGCTCGGACTTCTCCTCCAACGACGCGGGGGCCGTCGTCGTCGTGGTGACCGGCCCGGCCGACCGCACCGGACCGGAGCAGGTCGCCAGCTACGCCGCCACCCTCTCCGAACTGGACGGCGTCGCCCGGGTCGACAGCTCCGCCGGCAGCCTGATCGACGGGCGGACGGTCGCGCCACCGAGGGAGCCCGCCAGCCGCCACACGGCCGAGAACGCCTCCTACCTGCGCGTCGTGCCGTCCGTGGAACCGCATTCGGAAGAGGCTCAGGCCCTCGTCCACCAGATCCGCGACACCGCCGCCCCGGCCGGGACCGAGGCGCTCGCCGGCGGGCCGTCCGCTGTCCTCGTCGACGGCAAGGACACGATCGCCGACCGTCTCCCGCTCGCCATCGGGCTGATCTCGCTGACCACCTTCGTGCTGCTGTTCCTGTTCACCGGCAGTGTGCTGCTGCCGCTGAAGGCGATCGTGCTGAACGGGATCACGCTCACTGCTGTCTTCGGAGTCGCCGTCTGGATCTTCCAGGACGGGCATCTCGGCTGGCTGTTCGACTTCACCCCGGGCCCGCTCGACACGTCCATGCCGGTGCTGCTGTTCTGCATCGCCTTCGGGCTCAGCATGGACTACGAGGTCTTCCTGCTCTCCCGGATCAAGGAGGAGCATGACGCGGGTGCGTCGAACGCCGAGGCGGTCGCCGCCGGCCTGGCCCGTACCGGACGTCTCGTGACCACCGCCGCGGCACTGCTCGCGGTGACCTTCGTGGCCTTCTCGACCTCGTCCGTCCGCTTCATGCAGATGTTCGGCCTGGGCACGGCGCTCGCGATCCTGCTGGACGCCACGCTGATCCGCGGTGTGCTCGTGCCCGCGTTCATGCGGGTCGCCGGGGACGCCAACTGGTGGGCGCCGAAGCCGCTGCGGGCCCTGCACGCACGGATCGGCCTGAGCGAGGGTGGCGCTCCCGCCGCTCCCGCCGCTCCCGCCGCGTCCGCCATGGCCGCCGCCGGTGATCCCGCGGGCAGTGCGCCGGCCGGAAGCGTGCCCGACGTCAGAACCGCTCGAAACAACGCCGGCGCTCCCAGTCTGTGACGGCCCGGTCGAAGGCGGCCTGTTCGACGTCGGCGGCCTGCGCAAGGTGATCGACGATCGGCTGGCCGAACGCGGCCCGGGCGGTGGCGCTCTCCCGCCACGCCCGGGCCGCGGCGGCCAGGGTGGTGGGCAGCCGCGGGACGTCGGGGGCGGCGAAGGCGTTACCGGTGCGCGGTGGTTCCAGCGGCAGCCGGTGCTCGATCCCGTGCAGGCCGGCGGCGATCATCCCGGCGAGTGCCAGGTAGGGGTTGGCGTCGCCGCCGGGTACCCGGTGCTCGATCCGCAGCGAGGCGCCGTGCCCGACCACCCGGATCGCGCAGGTGCGGTTGTCCAGGCCCCAGGAGATCCCGGTCGGGGCGAAGGCGCCCGGTGCCAGCCGCTTGTAGGAGTTCACGGTCGGCGCGTAGAGCAGGGTGAACTCGGCCAGGCAGGCGAGCTGGCCGGCCACGAACCACCGCATCAGGTCTGACATGGCCCCCTCGGGTGCACCAGGGCCCTCGGGTGCACCAGGGCCATCGGGTGCACCAGGGGCGGCGAAGGCGAGCTCCCCCTGGTCGCCGCGCAGGGACAGGTGCACGTGGCAGGAGTTTCCCTCGCCCTCGTCGTACTTGGCCATGAAGGTCAGGGCGTGGCCGGCCGCGCCGGCGATCTTCTTCGCGGCGGTCTTGTAGAGCGCGTGCCGGTCGCAGGTGCGCAGCGCCTCGTCGTAGCCGAAGACGATCTCGAACTGGCCCGGATGCACCTCCGCCCGGGCCGACTCCACCCGTGCGCCGGCCGCCGCCATCGCCGTCCGGATGGCCCGGACGAGATCGTCCATCCGCTCGGTGCCAGCCAGCGCGTAGTCGATGCCGTAGCTGCTGGCGGGGGTGAGCCTCCCGTAGTCCTGCCGGGCGGCCTCGCGGTAGGTCTCCTCGAAGACGAGGAACTCGGGCTCGGTGCCGGCGAACGCCCGCAGTCCCCGGGCGGCCAACCGGTCCAGCTGGCGGCGCAGCACCGTCCGCGGCGCGGCCTCGACGGCGGTCCCGTCCGGCCAGACGGCGTCCGCGATGACGACCGCCGAGCGCGGCCGCCACGGCGCGCGGCCCAGCGTCGTCAGGTCGGGGTGCAGGCGCAGGTCACCGAACCCGCCCTGCCAGGGGTCGTAGGCGTAGCCGGGCCCCGTCCGCATCTCGACGTCGACGGCGTACAGGTAGGTGCACGCGCCGACCCCGTCGGAGCCGGACCGCACCTGCTCGCGGAAGTACTCCGGTGACAGTCCCGTGCCGACCAGCCGCCCCTGCAGGTCCGGCACGGCGACGATCACCTCGTCCACGGTGCCGCTGTCGAGCAGCTCCGTCACCCGGGCGGTGCCCGTGGGCGTCCCGGCGTCCTCCGGGGCCCCGCCATCCCCGGGCGCCCCGCCACCGCCGATCATCACAGCGTGTCGCCGGACTGCTGCGTGTCGCCGGACTGCTGCGCGTCGCCGGAGTGCTGCGCGATGGCGGCGAGCGGGTTCGCCACCGTGCCGTGCAGGACGTCGAACTGGGCGTCCCGCCCAGCGCGGTCGTGGAAGCCGGCCCCGGCGAGCTGCTCCCGGTTCAGGCAGACGCGGGCGAACACCGGGCCCATCAGGTCGATCAGTGCGTGGCGCGCGGCATGCTCGGGGTGGGTCCGCTGGTAGCCGAGCACGGTGTCCCGCACGAGGGACCAGAAGCGCTCCTCGGTGATGCCCAGGTGGTCGGCGGCCAGCACCGAGAAGTACCGGAAGTGCCCCGCGAACACCGCCGACAGCACCGAGTGCGCCAACAGCCCGGCCGGCCAGTGCCGGCACAGCGCACCGGCCCCGCCGTCGGTAGCGGCGCGCTCCGGGAAGTCGCCCTCGACCAGGTCGATGTCGGCGCCGAAGTCCTTGACGGCGATGCGCCGCGGGGTCTCGTCCGCATCGAACACACAGATCACGTTCTCGCCGTGCGGGGTGAAGGCCACGCCGTACACGTACAGGTAGTGCAGCAGCGGGGGGAGCAGAGCCCGCAGGAACGCCGTGAGCCACTGCTCCGGGGCCAGCCCGGAGCGCCGGACGAGCTCGGTCACGAGCGCCTGCCCGTCTGCTCCGACGGTGAGCAGCGCGGCCATCGTCCGGGCCCGCTCGCCGGGCGCCAGGTGGGAGGCGACCGGCTCCCGCCACAGCACCCCGAGCAGCTCGTGCAGGCGGTACGGGGCGTCCGCCACGGCGTCGTAGGCCGGATGGGCCACGGTGGCACCGGCGACCTCCGCCAGCGGGATGACGCCGGTGGCCCGCAGCTCCGGGTCCTCCCGCGCCAGCCGTGTCAGCCACGAGGAGACCACGGGGCCGGCGTCCGCGTCGTCGGCGGACATCCCGCGCCAGACCAGGGTGTTGCGGATCATGAGGGCGAGCTTGACGTCTCGCCGGCCCGGTGTGTCGACGTTCGCCACTGTCCGGACGGACTGCAGCGGCAGGTACCGGTCGGGTGCCTCGCCGAGATCGACCAGCGTCCCGGTGGCCAGCTCGGCGGCGAACAGTGGCACCACCACGTGTTCCCACTGCCACGGGTGGACCGGCAGCCACCGGTACCGGTCCGCCGCCGCCGAGACGGAACCCGCGTCGGCCAGGCCCGCGTCGATCAGAGCCGCGTGCAGGGCCGCGGTGAACTCCGCCCTGGTACCCGCCGGCAGCTCGGCCTCGTACAGCGCGCCCGGGGCCAGGCCCTCCGCGGTGACGAGCCGAGCCAGGCCGGCTTCGGCCGCCAGCCAGCGCAGCCGGAACGGCGCCCGGGACTCCGGGGCGTAGCGGGCGGCGTCCGTCGCGCCGAAGCCGAGCCGCCCCTTGTTCGCGACCATGCAGGGATGCCCGGACTGATGGCCTTCGAGCTCCACGTACGACAGGTCGGCGAGCCGGCCCGCGGGCAGCGCCCCGCGCAACAGCTGGACGTCCGCGCGCTGGGTGGCCGTCACCTCGCGCACGACCTCCGCCAGGACGTCGCCCGACCAGCCGAGTGCCTCCCGTGCGTCGAGGAGGAAACGCACCGGGTCCCAGGCCGGCCCGCCGCCGCGCCGCAGTGTTCCGGCGTCCGGCCACCAGCTGCCGAAGGTGCCCCGGCGGGCGGTGAACGTGTAGGCCGCCGCCCCGCAGTCGATCCGGTACGGCGCCGGGGCACCTCGGCCGACCGGCGGTGGGTCCGGACGTCGCGCCGCCGTGCCGGCCGAGGGGTCGGGCACGGGGACCAGGAGCTCCTCGTACGCCAGCTCGGCGATCAGCCGGGTCAGCAGCGCGAGTCCGGCGGTGCGCCACAGCTCGCCGTCCGTCGCGGCGCTCACCGGCCGGCTCCGCTCGGGGTGCCGAAGGTGGTGAAGGCCGCCGGGCGCGGCAACCGGTGCGCCCGGCCACCGGTCAGGTCGTCCAGGATGACCGCCGCCCGCCAGGCGCCCAGCCCGAGGTCGGGCGCCCCCACTCCGTGGGTGTGCAGTTCGGCGTTCTGGACGTAGATCCGTCCGGTGAGCTCGTCCGCGGTCGCGAGGCGGTAGCGCTCGTCGATCCGGAAACGGCCGCCGGAGTCCAGGTCGAGCAGGTCGGCGACCGGGTCCAGCAGGGTCGGGCGGCGAGGCGCGTAGCCGGTGGCGAGCACCACCGCGTCGGTGCCGACGGTGAACGCGCGGTGCTGATCGCCGTGCCGGCAGCGCAGCAGGTAGCTGCGCTGCCCAGCCGGGCCGACGCCCGCCTCACCCGCCTCACCCGCCTCGACCGCCTCGACCGCCTCGATGGTGACGTTCGGGAGCAGCAGGGCGTCCGGCTCGGCCCCCCCGATGCTGCGCTCGTAGAGAAGGTCGTAGATCTCGGCGATCGTCTGCCCGTCGATGCCCCTGTACAGCTGCCACTGGCCGGGGACGAGGGCGTCCTTCGTCCGCTGGTCGAGCCCGTGGAAGTAGCGCACGTAGTCGGGGGTGAACTGCTCCAGCCCCAGCTTGGAGTACTCCATGGGAGCGAAGGCCGGTGTCCGGGTGATCCAGGCCAGCGCGTGCCCGGAGGTGGGCTGCGCGCGCAGCAGGTCGGCGAAAACCTCGGCGCCGGACTGCCCGGACCCGACGACCGTGACGTGCCCCGCCCCGGCGAGCCGGCCGCGCGCCTGCCGGTAGTCGGCCGAGTGGAACACCCGCGGCCCGCGCTGCCCGGCGAACGCCGCCGGCACGACCGGCTCGGTACCGACCCCGAGCACCAGGTTGCGGGCAGTGAGGGTGCGCGGCTGCCCGTCCCACACCGTCACCTCGAACAGCCCGCTGCCCGGCTGCCAGCGCACCGCCTCCACCCGGCTCCCGAACCGGGTGGAGGCCAGGGCGTGCGCCGCCCAGCGGCAGTAGTCGTCGTACTCGCGGCGCGGCAGGTGGAACCGTTCGTAGAAGTAGAAGCGGAACAGGCGGTCGTGTTCGCGCAGGTAGGACAGGAACGACCACCGGCTGGTCGGGTCGATCAACGTCACCAGGTCGGCGAGGAACGGCACCTGCAGTGTCGTCCCGTCCAGCAGCAGGCCCGGATGCCAGCGGAACTCGTCCTCCTGCTCGAGGAACACCGCCCGCAGCCCGGGCACGCCGTCGGCCAGCGCCGCGAGGGAGAGGTTGAACGGCCCCAGCCCCACCCCGAGCAGGTCGTAGGGGCCGGCCTCGTCCGGGGGCGACGGCGTCAAGGGCGGACCTCCAGCAGCGGATTGGGAATCTCCACGTAGATCGACTGGCTCGACACGGGCCCGACCAGCTCGTCGCGCCCGTCGACGCACGTCAGCAGGTTGCCCTTGCAGGGCAGCGTCGGCGCGTCCAGGAGCCGGTCCAGCAGGCCGCGGCGCGCGGCCAGGCCACCGCCGGCCGTCAGCCCCGACGCCGAGGCCGTTCCCAGTCCCGTTCTCGGCCCGGAGGTCAGGCCCGCCCGCAGGCCGACGACGGTCTCGCGCAGCACGGTGAGCAGGTCGTGCTCGTCGGCGAGCCCGGCGGCGCCCAGCGCCCCCACGATGGCCAGTGCGTTGTTCACCACTGTGTAGTAGAGGACGCGTTGCTCGACCAGGGTGTCGTCGAAGACGGCGGGCAGCCCCTCGCCGAGCCCGGGCACCTGCCGGCGGGCGGTGTCGGCGTAGGAGGCGGCCAGGTAGTAGCCCTGGCTGTCGCGGTACCAGCCGGCGACCGGCCAGCCCTGCTCGTCCAGCGTCACCAGGGTGTTCTGCAGGTGCGCCTCCAGGCCCGTCCCGCGGCGCAGGTACAGGTCGAGCACCGGGACGATGAGAACCCGCAGGTAACGGGCGTACCACTCGCGGGCGACCGCCCCCGCGTCCGCTGCCGCCCGCCCGCCGCCGGCAGCGACGCCCGGCGCCCCCGGGCCGCCGCCGCCGTCGTTGCCGCCGACGCCGACGCCGACGCCGATGCCGAGGCCGGTGAGACCGCCGGTGAGACCGGTGAGGAGATCGGCGAGCATTGACCGCCGGGACCGGCCGGGCGCCCCCGGGACGAGGTCGGGTCGGTCCGCGATCAGCGTGCCGGCGCAGACCACCCGGTCGGTGGGCCCGAACGGATTCGTCCGCAGCGAGCATTCCAGCCCGCCGCCACGCACCGACATCCACGACGGCTCCGGAACGAGCCGGAACCGCGGGTGGTGCCGCCGCAGCCAGCCGTCCGCCTCCAGCCGGGCGAACCGGGCCATCTCGGCGCCCAGCGCGAGCTCGTCGGGATGCAGCTCCCGGCGCGAGTTGGTGATCCGCATACCGAGCGACAGCTTCAGCATCACCGGTGCGTCCGGCCGCCAGACGGTGCGCAGCGACGCCGTCGGGTACCAGCGCGGGCCGGACGCTCCCAGGTCCACCAGCCGGCCGTCGCCGAGCAGGCCGGCGAGGGCCGGGCGGTCCCGGATGGCCCGTGCCTGCCAGGGATGGGCCGGCAGCACCAGGTACCCCTTCGGCGCGGGCGGTCCGCCGGTGCCGCGCAGGGACGCCAGCAGCGGCGCCGGATCGGGACCCCCGTGCCGGGCGACGTCGGGGTGCGCGGCGAACCAGTGCAACGGGAACGACCCGTGCAGCTCGGGGGAGTACCGCGCCGTCTCCGCGTCGGTCGCCTCCCCGCGGCTCTTCGCCGCCGGATGGAACGGGTGACCGGTGATCAGGGCACGCTCGGCGACGAGGAACGGCGCGGCGCTCCCGTCCCCGGCGCTCCCGTCCCCGGCGGTGCTGTCTCCGGCGGTGCCGTCAGCCCGGGCCACCGACCCGGCTGCGCGGGCGGCGATGAAGCGGGCGAGCCAGGCGGTGGAGGCGAGGATGCGGGCCAGCGCGGTGCGGGCCGCCGCCGGGGAGATCGCGGTGCCCGCCGCCTCCCGCACGAGGAGCGCGGCGAGTGGGCCGACGTCCAGTGGCGTGCCGTGCAGGCCGGGTGGGCCGAACCGGTGCCAGCCGGTGGGCGAGCGGTACCGCAGCTCCACGTCGATGTCGAGCCTGCTTGCGGGCAGCGCGATCCGCAGGTGCCCCGGCGCCGGTGGTCCGTCCACCGCGCCGCCGAGCCCGACCTCGCGGGCCCAGCAGCGGAGCAGCACCTCGGTCACGACCGCCGCGGCCTCCGCCTCCGCCTCCGCCGCGGACGTCCGCCCGGCCTCCGTCATGGTGTCCGCTCGGCGGCGAGCTGGTCCCCGGTCTCGGCGACGAGTGCGAGCAGGGCGGAGACGTCGGCGTCGGTTGCGTTCGGGTTCAGCAGGGTGAGCTTCAGGTGGACGGCCCCGTGGGGCCCGGCGGTGGTGCGCCCGACGACCGCCCTGCCCTCCTCGAGGAGCCGGGTGCGGATGGCGGCATTCAGCCGGTCGAGCCGGTCGAGCCGGTCGAGCCGGCCCGCGCGGACCGCGCGGGGCGGGACGCCGGTGTGTTCCGGCGCGCCGCCGCCGGTGTCGGGCTGGTGCTCGCCGGGTTCCGGCGGGAGGTAGCGGAACAGCACCGTGCTCAGGGCCACCGGAGCCGCCAGTTCAAGCCGCGGGTCCGCGGCCACCACCCGGGCGGCGTGCCGAGCGAGATCGTGGCAGGTGTCGACCATCGCGCCGAGGCGCTCCCGGCCCAGCGCGCGGAAGGTCACGGCGATCTTGAACGCGTCCGGGCGGCGGGTGGTGCGCAGGGAGCGCCCGAGCAGGCTGGTGTACCCGGCGAGGGTCTCGTCGGCCGGGTTCAGGTAGGCGACCTCGGCGTCAAGCCGGTCCCACCCCCGGCCTGACGGGGTGAGGAAGATGCCGGCGGGGGCTGGCTGCCAGCCGAGCTTGTGCAGGTCGAGGGCGACGGAGTCGGCCTGGGCCAGCCCGGCCAGCCGCTCGGCGAGCCGGCGGGAGAACAGGGCGCCCCCGCCGTGCGCCGCGTCCACGTGCAGCCAGACCGGGGCCGGGTGGGCGCGGACCAGCTCGGCGATCTCCGCCAGCGGGTCGATCGCACCCGCGTCGGTGGTGCCGGCGGTCGCGACGACGAGAGCCGGCCCGGGGTGGTGGGCCAGCGCCGACCGCAACGCCTGGACATCCATCCGGTGGGCGGCGTCGACCTCCACCGGGACGATTCTGCGCAGCCCGAGCAGTTCGGCGCCGCGGCGCACCGAGTGGTGGCCGGCCGCGGAGCAGAACACGGGCAGCGCCGCGGCGGCGGCCGGGCGAGACGCGGGTGCGCGGGACGCGGCTGGGCGCGCGCCGTGCCGCCCGTGGTGCGAGAGCTGGCCGAGCCAGCCACGGGGGGAGGCGGCGGTGCTCCCGGGAGCCGGCGCGGCAGCGCGTCCGGCGACATGCCCGCCGAGTAACAGGCCCATCAGGTTGGATTCCGTGCCGCCGGTGGTCACCGTGCCGACGGCGCGGGACGGGTCGTAGCCGACGAGGTCGGCGAGCGCGGCGAGCACCTCCGCCTCGATGGTGGTGCCGGCCGGAGCCTGGTCCCAGGAGTCGAGGGAGGGGTTCAGCGCGCTCACCGCGAGATCAGCGGCGACGGCGACGGTGAGCGGCGGGCAGTGCAGGTGAGCCGCGCACAACGGGTCCGCGGGATCGGCCGAGCCGGCCGACAGCATGCGGGTGAGCGCGCCGAGCGCCGCGGCCTCCCCGTCCCCCGTCGGGGGGAGCAGCGGACCGGGCCCGCCAAGAGCCTCGAGGGCCGCCTTCCGGACGTCCGCCGGCCCGCCGGAAGGCAACGGGCCGCTGCGGTCCCGCCGCCCGGCGTCGAGGGCGTCCACGGTGACGGCGAGCAGTGCCCGCAGGTCGTCGGCCGGCCGGTGACCCGGCCTCGTCATCGGGCCTGCGGCGTGCCGGCCCGCGTGCCCGCGCTGGTTTCCGCCTCCAGCGACTCCGCGAGAATCCCCAGGGCGAGCTCGGCCTCCTCGTCGGAGACCGTCAGCGGCGGCAGCAGGCGGAGCACGGCGTCGTGCCGGCCGCCGAGCTCGATGATCAATCCGCGGGCCAGGCAGGCGTCACGGATCGCCGCCGCGCGGTGCGGGTCGGCCGGGCGGGCACCCGTCCGGTCCGCGGCGGCCTCCGGGTCGACGATCTCGAGGCCGAGCATCAGGCCGCGGCCCCGGACGTCACCGACGATCGCGGTGCCTCGCCCGAGCTGGGCCAGGCCGGCCAGGAGCCGGTCGCCGACGACGGCCGCGCGCTCGCTGAGCTCCTGCGCCCGGACCAGCCGCAGCGTCGCCCGCCCGGCGGCCATCGCGAGCTGGTTGCCACGGAAGGTCCCCGCGTGGGCACCCGGGGCCCAGGTGTCCAGCTCGGCACGGTAGGCGACGACGGCCAGCGGCAGGCCACCGCCGATCGCCTTCGACATCACCAGCATGTCGGGCACCACGCCGGCGCGTTCGCACGCCCAGAAACGGCCGGTGCGGCCCACGCCGGTCTGCACCTCGTCCACGATGAGCAGGATGCCCCGGCGGCGGGTCACCTCGCGCATGGCGCGCAGCCAGGTGTCCGGCGCGGGCACGACACCGCCCTCACCCTGCACGACCTCGAGGATCATCGCCGCCGGGCTGGTGATCCCGCCGCAGGGGTCGTCCAGAAGGCGCTCGACGAAACGGGCGGAGATCTCGGCGCTGGCCGGCCCGCCCACCCCGAAGGGGCACCGGTACGGATACGGGAAGGGCAGCCGGGCGACCGCGCCGGCAGCCGGCAGCGGTTCCTTGACGGCGACCTTGCCGGTCACCGCGAGCGCGCCGGCTGTCATCCCGTGGTAGGCGCCCGTGAACGCCAGCACCGTCTGGCGGCCGGTGACGGTCTGCGCGAGCTTGAGGGCGGCCTCGACGGCGTCGGCGCCGGTCGGGCCGCAGAACAGCAGGCGCGGGTCCTCTCGCAGGCCCACGGGCAGGGTGGCGACCAGCTCCTCGGTGAAGGCGTCCTTCTCCGGGGTGGCGAGGTCGAGCACGTGCAGCGGCGCGCCGGAGCGCAGGACCCGCTCGATCGCCTCGACCACCACCGGGTGGTTGTGCCCGGTGGCGAGGGTGCCGGCGCCGGCGAGGAAATCGAGGTAGCGTCGCCCGTCGGCGCCGGTGATCCAGGAGCCGTGGGCGCCGACCGGGACGATCGGCAGCGACCGGGCGTAGGTGCGGGCCGCGGACTCCCGGGTGGCCTGGCGGGCCAGGATGGCGGCCGCTGCAGCCGGATCCGTGTTGCCGGGACCGGCCTCGGTGTCGGCCGGAGAGATCATCTTCACGGGCGACTTCCCTTCGAGCGAGCCGGATCAGGGAAGCCTAACTTCGATGAGTCCCGATCTCCGGCGTGTGGATGCGCCGAGCTTTTCCTCACTGTTGCCCCTGCGGTGCTGCACCGGAGTGCTGTCGGTGCTGAGGTCGGGATGTCGGGATGTCGAAATCGAGTTGCTGTCGCGGTGCCGCGGTGCCGCGGTGCCGCGATGGCGGGCCGGCAGGGGCGTGAGAGGCAAACTGAACGAAGGACGAACCAGGCGAGACTGTTGCCGACTGTAAGATTACGGTTGCAGGGCGCCCACGCGAGCGATTCTGCCGATGTCTCCGGTGTGGCCCCGTCATTTCTGCGGGGTGTCAGAGGGGCCCGGTCGGTCGGAGGAGGGGGCGTCAACGTGCTGGACCTTCCCGTGTCGGCAGCCCCGCTGCGAGCCCTCGGCCCCGGCCAGCTGCCCCTCGGGATCCTCGGCTGGCTGCGTTCCTGGCCCGCCGAGCGTGGGGAGATCGCGACCTACCTGTACGACCCGGCCGTGGCGGCGCAGGCCGCCGCGGACCTGCGCCGGCACCTGCCCGCCTGGGCGGACCTGTACTTCGCCGTCAAGGCGAACTCCTTCCCGCCCGTCCTCGACGCCCTGCTGCGCGGCACCGGCACGGGCGGCATGGGCGCGGTCGGCGGCTCGGGTGGGGCCGGCGGCGCTGGTGGAGTCGACGGCTTCGAGGTCTCCTCGGCGCGTGAGCTCGCGCTGGCGGCCGGCGCCGTTGCCCGCGCCGCCCCGCCGGGCGGTCGGCGGGCGGGCCTGGTGGCCTCCGGGCCGGGCAAGTCGACGACCCTGTTGCGGGCCCTGCTGGGCGGCCCGCCGGGCTCTGCCGGGCCGGTGGTGGACGTCCTCAACGCCGAGAGCGTGCTGGAGCTCCGACGCATCGACGCGGTGGCCACCGAGGCCGGGCGCCGGGCGGCCGTCGCGCTGCGGGTGAACCCCGCCCAGGTCGGGCTCGGCGGCGCGCTCCGGATGGGTGGGCGTCCCACCGCGTTCGGGATCGAGGAGAGCGCCGTCCCGGCGGCGGTCGAGGTGGCCCGGTCGCTGCCGGGGGTCGAGCTGGTCGGCTTCCACGTCCATGCGGTGTCGGGGAACCTCGACGCGCGGGCGCACCTGGAGTACGTGCGCTGGTGCCTGGACTTCGCGGCCCGGGCGGCCCGTCAGGGGGGCTTCGCGCTGCGGGTGGTGGACGTCGGCGGTGGCCTCGGCGTGCCCTTCGAGCCGGACCGGCGCGGCGAGCGCCCCTTCGACCTGGACCTGTTCGGCGACGGGCTGGCCCGGCTGTGCCCACCGGAGGGGGCCCGGGTGATCTTCGAGCCGGGCCGGGCGCTCGCAGCGGACTGTGGCTGGTACGCCGCCGAGGTGACCGACGTCAAGCGGGTGCATGGCGAGGCGTTCGCGGTGCTGCGGGGCGGTATTCACCACTTCCAGCTACCGACATCCTGGGAGATCGTCCACAACTTCGCTGTCGTGCCCCGCGAGACCTGGCCGGACGGCTGGCCCCGGCCGGAGGTGGCCGGAGGGCCGGTCACCGTGGTGGGGGAGCTGTGCACCCCGGAGGACACCCTGGCCCGGGACGTGACCATCGACCGGCTGCGTGCCGGTGACGTGGTGGTCTTCCCGATGGCGGGGGCCTACGGCTACGAGTTCGCGATGCACGAGTTCCTCGGCCACCCCCGCGCCGACCGGGTCGTCGTCGATGCGAGCTCGCCCGAGCCGTGACCGCGACCGGCGCGTACCAGGCCCAGGCCGTGACGCCAAGCCGTGGCGCCAAGCCGTGACGCGGCGCCCGGCCGCTCCGGCGCTAGCGGATCTGGCCGGCCGGGGGCTTGAGCAGCGGCACGGAGAGGTCGAACCAGAGGTACTTCCCGGACTCCACCGACACCGCGCCCCAGCTCGCGGCCAGGGCGTCCAGGATGAGCAGCCCGCGGCCGCCCTCCGAGTCGGGCGCGGACTCGCGGCGGTGCGGCAGCGTTGTCGAGGTGTCGGAGACCGAGGCGTGGACCAGGCCCGGCCGGAGCTCGACCAGAAGCCACACCGGCGGGCTGCCGTACTTGACCGCGTTCGTCACGAGCTCGCTCACCAGCAGCTCCGCCGTGGCGCTGCTCTCCTCGGGCAGGGCCGTCATGTCGAGGCACTCACGCAGCACCCGTCGTGCCTGCGGCACGGCTGACGGGAGGTAGGGCAGCTCCGCGACGATGTGCGTGGCCGGAAGGCGGCACCAGCCTGCCCGCCGGACAACGCTCATCGGAACCGACATCGAACTCATCAATCACCACGTCTAGAACGGGGACATCCCGCACGGTTCTACCCACATGCCGGCCGGCCAATCCCCCCGACCGGGATCATTCGGCCACCCGGGCGACCAGGATCGCGACGTCGTCCCGCAGGTTGCCGCCCGCGAACCGCTCGGCGGCGGAACGCACCCGATCCGCCACTCCCTGCGCGGGAAGCCCGGCGCAGCCGGCGACGGCGTCGAGGAGCCGCTGGTCCCCGAAGAGCTCCCGGCCCTGGCGGGCCTCGACGACCCCGTCGGTGTACAGCACCAGCGACTCGCCGGCGCGCAGCCGCAGGTCCAGGCCGGGAAAGGAGATCTCGTCGTCGTCGAGCACCCCGAGGAGGGTGCCGGTCAGGCCGACGAGTGAGGCGGTGCCGTCCCGGTGCAGCACGACCGGCTGCGGGTGGCCGGCCAGGTGCAGCCGCAGCAGGGCCTCCCCGCCCTCCGTCGGCAGCAGGGTGGCGGCGGCCAGGGTGCAGAAGCGCGCGTGCCCGCTCGGGTAGGCGGCGGCGGTGTCCCGCAGCGCCCGGTTCAGCTCCAGCAGCAGCTCCTCCAGATCCGCACCCCGCCCGGTGAGCAGCCGGAGCACGGCACGTGCCACCCCGGTGACGGTGGCCGCCTCGGCTCCCTTCCCGCAGACGTCGCCGATGGCGATCGTCCAGCCGTTCGGCCCGGAGATCAGGTCGAAGAAGTCACCGCCGACGTCCAGCCCGGCGGACTGCGCCGCGCCGTACGCCGAGCCGAGGTCGATCCCGGCGATGTGCGGCAGCGCGGGCGGGCGCAGCCCCGCCTGCAGGGTGCCCGCGAGTTCCACCTGACGGCTGTAGAGCCGCGCGTTGTCGACGGCGAACGACGCCCGGCGGGCCAGGTCGGCCAGCAGGTCGATCTCGTCGGCGAGGAACGCGTGCCCGGCCGCCCGGCCGAGCGCGAGCACCCCCAGTACCCGTCGCCGGGCCTGCAGGACGACGACCAGCGCCGGCCCGCCGAACGCGGTCATCGTCTGGGCCTTGTCCCCACGGGCCGCGCGCACGGCAGCCATCAGCGGGCCGTCCGGGTCGACCGCGGCCCTGGTCAGCGCCGCGGTCTCGGACTCCTCGGCGTGGACGAGGGCCTCCAAGGACGGATCGCTGCCGTCGTGGTTCAGGTAGACCGCGCACCACTGGGCGAGACGCGGCACCGGCAGCCGCGCCAGGAGGGTGAGCGAATGGGTCAGGTCCAGGCTCCCGGCCAGCAGGTCGGACGCCTCGGCGAGGAAGGAGAGCATGCCGATGCGGCGCTCCTCCGCCCGGCGCATGTCGCCACCGCCGAGCGCCAGCGCCATCCAGCGCGACACGAGCTGGACCTGCTCGACGTCGAAGGTGCTCTCCCCGCCGGTGACGGCCGGCCACAGCAGCAGCTCGCCGAGGGACTCCTGGGTCGGGTCCAGCGGGAACACCAGCGCCTCGCCGGCCTGACGGGCGCGACCCAGCATCGCCACGGTCTCGGTGCGGCCCCCGTCCTGCGTCGGGCGTCGGACGCGCCCGCCGGCGGCGGTGGGTAGCGCGTCGAGGAGCTGGGCGAGGAGTTCCGCGACCTCGCCCTCGGCGGTCAGGGCGCGCGCGGTGTCACGGGCGATCAGCCGTGGCATCCGGCGTGCGGGCGCTGGCGCGGCTTCGTCGCCGGCCCTGAGCTCGTGGCCTGGAGACGCCCCGACCGGGTCGGCCCCGGCTGGGCCGGCGGCCCCGGCTGGGCCGGCAGCTCCGGCCGGGGCGGCGGCTCCGGCGGGCTCGGCTCCGGACGTCCCGGCCGGTCCCGGCGGCGAGCTGTCGGCAGGCCGGGTGGCGAGGCGGAACCAGACGGTCTTCCCGCCCGCCACATGCTCGGTGCCCCAGGATGCCGACAGGGCGTCGACCAGGGCGAGCCCGCGCCCGTCCTCACGCAGCCCGTCGAACGCGCCCGGGCCGGCGTCGAGCCCCGCCAGCCCCTCGAGGCTCTCCAGACCTTCCAGCCCCTCGAGGCTTTCCAGGTCGTCCAGGTTCTCCAGGTCCAGGTCGGTGGGCCGCGGGCGCGGCACCGACGTCTCGCGCCGGCCGACGCCGATGCGGACCGGATGACGGTCGCTCACGCTGACCCGCACGCCGGCCTGGTCCAGCGTGATGTCGACCGTGGTGGTCGTGCCGGCGTGCACGACCACGTTGGTGACCAGCTCGGTCACCAGGAGCAGTGCGGAGTCGAGAGTGTCCTCGTCCAGCCTGCCGCGCAGGACGTCCTGCACGAAACGCCGGGCTGACCGCGGCGAGTCGGCGGTCGGCGGGAGCGCGACGGAACGCGGGGGCGGAACCCGGTCTCCGGTCGCGGGGTCGGCGTTCATGTGGCTCAGTCTCTCCTGCGTTGTCCTCGGCAAGGCGGATACTGGCGGCTGATGCGCTCTGTTCGCGTGCTCCCCACGCGAAGCCTGCCAGCGCGGGACGAACGTTCACAGCAACACAGGCACCTACAGCCAGCCGACAGCTTGGACCGATCGAACGACACCATCACACCTCCGCCCCTCTGCTGCATTCCGCATCGTCGTCAGCCGCACGCCTACCCCACATCACGATCTGAACCACACCATCGTCAGACATCACCATCGTCAGACATCCGGGAGACGGGTCCGGGGAGCCGTCCGCTCGGGTGCCGACCGGTCCGCCGCGACGGGCCGTCGCGGGGCCGCCTCGGCGCGGCTCGCAGCCCTGATAATTCCACCGTCACAGGCTAGGTAGGAGACTGATGAGCGCCGACGCGAGCCCTGACCGCCAGCAGTCGCCCGTGCGTACCGGGGATTCCGGCGGCCCTCCGAACGGTTCCACGGCCACGCTGCCGGCGGGTGACGCCACCCACGGGTCGGCCGAGGCCGCTTCGAACGGGCCCGCCGGCGGTGCGGGCGGTGCGGGCGGCCTGGCGGCCGCTGCTGCCTCCGGTGGGGTGGACATGCTGCTCCCAGCCCTGCTCGCCGGGCTGGACCAGCTGGTCGAGGGGGATTTCGGTGCCCGGCTGCCGATCTGGGACGGGATCGGCGGCGACGTCGCGCGCCGCTTCAACGAGCTCGCCGGGATGCAGGAGCGGCAGACCCGCGAGGTGACCAAGGTCAGCAAGGTCATCCGGCGTGACGGACGTCTCACCATGCGGATGGACGACCTCGGCGGCAGCGGCGGCTGGGACGAGCTGACCCAGTCGGTGAACTCGCTCATCGACGACCTGGGCCGGCCCACCCACGAGGTGGCCCGGGTCATCGCCGCGGTGGCCGAGGGTGACCTCTCGCAGCAGATGGCGCTGGAGATCGCGGGCCAGCCGGTGCGCGGAGAGTTCCTTCGCATCGGCACGACCGTGAACACGATGGTGGACCAGCTGTCGTCGTTCGCGGACGAGGTGACCCGGGTGGCCAAGGAGGTCGGCACCGAGGGCAACCTGGGCGGCCAGGCCAAGGTCATGGGCGTCTCCGGGGTGTGGCGGGATCTCACCGAGTCGGTGAACTCGATGGCCGGGAACCTGACCAGCCAGGTCCGCAACATCGCGCAGGTGACCACCGCCGTCGCCCAGGGTGACCTCTCGCAGAAGATCACCGTGGATGCCCGCGGCGAGATCCACGAACTGAAGTCGACCGTGAACACGATGGTGGACCAGCTGTCGGCCTTCGCCGACGAGGTGACCCGGGTGGCCAAGGAGGTCGGCACCGAGGGCAAGCTCGGCGGCCAGGCCAAGGTCATGGGCGTCTCCGGCGTGTGGCGGGATCTCACCGACTCGGTCAACATCATGGCCGGCAACCTCACCACCCAGGTGCGCAGCATCGCCGAGGTCGCCTCCGCGGTGGCCCGGGGTGACCTCACCCGGCAGATCACGGTGGACGCCCGCGGCGAGGTGGCGGGTCTCGCGCACACCCTGAACACGATGGTGGACCAGCTGTCGTCGTTCGCCGACGAGGTGACCCGGGTCGCCTGGGAGGTGGGCACGGAGGGGAACCTGGGTGGCCAGGCCCATGTGCGGGGTGTGTCGGGGGTCTGGCGGGATCTCACCGAGTCGGTGAACNNGATGGCCGGGAACCTGACCAGCCAGGTCCGCAACATCGCCCTGGTGGCGACGGCGGTGGCCCGCGGCGACCTCTCGCAGAAGATCACCGTCACCGCCCAGGGCGAGATCCTGGAGCTCAAGGAAACCCTGAACACGATGGTGGACCAGCTGTCGTCGTTCGCCGACGAGGTGACCCGGGTCGCCANGGAGGTGGGCACGGAGGGGAACCTGGGTGGCCAGGCCCATGTGCGGGGTGTGTCGGGGGTCTGGCGGGATCTCACCGAGTCGGTGAACGGGATGGCCGGGAACCTGACCAGTCAGGTCCGCAACATCTCCGGGGTGACCCGGGCGGTGGCCCGCGGCGACCTCTCGCAGAAGATCACTGTGACGGCGCAGGGTGAGATCGCCGAGCTGAAGGACACCGTCAACACGATGGTGGACCAGCTCTCCTCGTTCGCCGCCGAGATCACCCGGGTCGGCCGGGAGGTGGGGGTCGAGGGCAAGCTGGGCGGCCAGGCGACGGTCGCCGGCGTCGCCGGCACCTGGAAGGACCTCACCGACAACGTCAACCAGCTGGCGACGACCCTGACGATCCAGCTGCGCGCGATCGGCGACGTGTCCACAGCGGTGACCCGCGGTGACCTGACCCGCTCGATCACGGTCGAGGCCGAGGGTGAGGTCGCCGAGCTCAAGGACAACATCAACCAGATGATCGCCCGGCTGCGGGAGACCACCGAGGTCAACGCCCAGCAGGACTGGCTGAAGTCGAACCTGGCGCTCATCGGCAGCAAGATGCAGGGCCAGCGGGACCTCTACACGGTCTGTCAGATGATCATCAGTGAGATGACGCCGGCCGTGAACGCCCAGCAGGGCACCGTCTACCTGCTCGACTTCATCGAGGGCGACAAGCTGCGCTACGTCGCGGGCTACGGGTCGGTACCGCGGCGCCGCTCGGACGGGACGTTCCTGTTCGGCGAGGGCCTGATCGGGCAGGCCGCGCTGGAGAAGAAGCGCATCCGGGTCGAGGACGTCCCCGCCGGCTACCTGAACATCCGCAGCGGCCTCGGCGAGGCGCCACCGTGTGATCTGGTGGTGGTCCCGGTCATCTTCGAGAACCAGGTGCTCGGCGTCATCGAGCTGGCGTCCTTCACGCCGTTCTCCGACCTGCACCTCACCCTCGTCGACCAGCTCGTCGACACGATCGGCGTCGTCCTCAACACGATCATGGCCAACGCCCGGACGGAGGAGCTGCTCGCCCAGTCGCAGCGCCTCACCCAGGAGCTGCGCTCCCAGTCCGTCGAGCTCCAGCGCACCAACAACGAGCTGGAGGAGAAGGCGGCGCTGCTGGAGGAGAAGAACACCGAGATCGACATGGCCCGGATCGGCCTGGAGGAGAAGGCCGAGCAGCTCGCGCTGTCCTCGCAGTACAAGTCCGAGTTCCTGGCGAACATGAGCCACGAGCTGCGGACCCCGCTGAACAGCCTGCTCATCCTCGCCAAGCTGCTCGCCGACAACCCGGACCACAACCTCAGCCAGAAGCAGATCGACTTCGCCGAGACGATCCACTCCGCCGGTTCCGAGCTGCTCGGGCTGATCAACGACATTCTCGACCTGTCCAAGGTCGAGGCCGGCAAGATGAACGTGGACGCCGGCCCTGTGCGCACCTCCGCGCTGTGCGACGCCGCGGCCGGGGTCTTCGGGCCCACCGCGGAGGAGAAGGGCCTCACCTTCGAGATCAGCGTCACCGCCGACGTGCCGGAGGAGTTCGTCACCGATGAGCAGCGCCTCCAGCAGGTGCTGAAGAACCTGCTGTCGAACGCGGTCAAGTTCACCGATGCCGGCACCGTGCGACTGGACGTCTCCGTCGCCCCGCCCGACACGCCGTTCGTCGCGCCGAGCCTGCGCTCGGCGCCGATGGTGCTGTCGTTCGCCGTCAGCGACACCGGCATCGGGGTCGCCGCCGAGAAGCTCAGGATGATCTTCGAGGCCTTCCAGCAGGCGGACGGCACGACGTCCCGCCGCTACGGCGGCACCGGCCTCGGGCTGTCGATCAGCAAGGAGATCGCCCGGCTGCTCGGTGGCTCGATCTCCGTCTCCAGCCAGATCGGGCAGGGCAGCACGTTCACCCTGTTCGTGCCGTCGGTGATGCCGACTGACCCGCCGCCCAGCGCGGTTCCCGGAGAGCCGGACGGCGTTCTGATGATCGTGGAGGGGGCCGGCCAGCAGCGGTGGCGCTCCGACGGCGCCGGCGACCGCGGCCGCGGCCAGCTGCCGCCTGGCCGCGAGCGGGCGGCCCTCCCCGGCCCGGTCCGGCCCGGCGGTCCGGCGGCCGAGCCCGGCACCGACCTGTCGACCGGCGACGGGGCCACGCCACCGCCCCCGGCGGGCGGCGCCGCAGCCTCCGGCGAGGACGGCCCGGTGGTGGCCCCGCGCACGGTCGGGCGCACGCTGTGGTCCAGCCGGGCGCCGGAGGCATCCCTCACGGACACGCCCGAGGCCGCCGGTACGCCGTTCCTCACCGACCCGGTCGCGGTGGCCCGGCCCCCGGCATCCAACCTGGACACCGCCGATCCGCTGGTCGGCGCGTCGATCCTGGTGGTCGACGACGACGTCCGCAACGTGTTCGCGCTGACCAGCGCGCTGGAGATGCACGGGATGCGGGTGCTCTACGCGGACAACGGCCACGACGCGATCCGGATGCTCCAGCAGGAGAGCACGCCGGTGCACATCGTGCTCATGGACGTCATGCTTCCCGGCATGGACGGTAACGAGACGACGTCGGCGATCCGCGCGATGCCCGCCTTCGCGCCGCTGCCGATCCTCGTGCTCACCGCCAAGGCGATGCCCGGCGACCGGGAGAAGAGCATTTCGGCCGGCGCGACCGACTACATCACCAAGCCTGTCGATCTTGATCGTCTTCTTGGAGTGATGCGGTCACATCTGTGATGATCAGATCGCGTATGGTGCGCATTCGGGTAGGTGTCGGCGGGCCGGTGGTGGCCCGGACATGCCGATCAGCGATGGTGGAACAGTGGTGTCGTCGCCACGAGCACACAGGCCGACCGGCGAAGGAGGAGGCAGGCGGGTGACCGAGCGGACCGGCGGACCTGTCGACACCGCGGGCGCGTCAAACACGGAACGGCCACGGAGCAAGATCCTCCTGGTGGACGACCGACCTGACAACCTCATGGCACTGGAAGCGATTCTCGCCTCCCTGGACCAGGACCTGGTCACCGCGTCCTCGGGCGAGGAGGCGCTTAAACGCCTGCTCGTCGACGACTTCGCGGTCATCCTGCTCGACGTCCAGATGCCCGGGATGGACGGTTTCGAGACGGCGCACCGGATCAAGCAGCGGGGCCGGACGCGCGACACCCCGATCATCTTCCTCACCGCCATCGACCGCGAGCCGCACCACGCGTTCCGCGGCTACGCGGTCGGGGCGGTGGACTACATCGCCAAGCCGTTCGACCCGTGGCTGCTGCGCGCCAAGGTGAGTGTGTTCGTCGAGCTGTTCGAGAAGAACGAGCGGCTGGCCGAGCTCGCCCATCAGCGGGTGCGCGACTTCGATCTCATCACGGAGGTCGCCGAGCGCCTCATCGCCCTCGACGTCCTCCTCGACGGTGCCGCGACCTCGAACGAGGAGACGCTGGCCGCCGCCGGAGCCGAGGTACGCGGCCTGGTGGCGCGGCTGCGGCCCTTCGCCCGCTCGTCGGGTGGCAGCACGGAGTGACTGCCCGCCGCCGGTGACCTCACGGGCTGGGTGTTGCCCTCCTGTGGATCTTCTGCGTGAACACGGGCTTCAGGGTGGTTGACCACTTGTAGGGTCACCATCACCTGGAGTGCGTGTGGGGGGAGGCGGGGCGGATGGCGGGCGGCGACCCGCATCCGCCTGATGCGCCTGATGTGCCTGATGCGCCCGGCTACGCCGACCCGCACGCGGTTGCCGCCGGCGATCTGCCCCGGCTGAGCCTCCCCTACGCCGACGGCCTCATCACGATCGCCCGGGTGCGCCGAACGCCGGACGCGCCGGTCTGCCGGGTGCCGCCCGGCGACCCGGCGCACGGTCAACGGGCGACCCTGGTCGACTTCGTCGCCGCCGACGCCGCGCAGGCGGCGCGGACGGCTGTCGGGCTGGTGCGCCTGGCCGAGCTCACCGCGGTGGCCGTCCATGCGCGGTACGCGCCCTCCGACACGGCCGCGCTCGCTGTCTGCCTCGCCGGCCGCCTGCACGACGCCCGTGCGAGGCGCGGCCTGACCGGGCACGTCGTCGTCGCCGATCACCGGCCCGAGCTGCCCGCGATGGGCGCTCCCGCGGAGGGGGCGGGTGGGGGCGATGCGGCGGACCTGGTCCGCGTGCCGCACATCCTCGCTGTGCACCATCGGGCGGGCGAGGGGGCGCGTGGTCCCTGGGGTGGTCCGATGGGGCCCGCGGGGGTGACAGACCGGGTGGTGTGGGAAATCATGAGTCCCGATCAGCATCGGGCCTGGCTTGGGGGCCGGCCCGGGCCGCCCGTGGGTGTCCTGGAAGAGTGCCTGGGTGGGCTGCTCACCCTGGCTGGCCTGGTACGGAGCGGATGTACCCAGGTCCCGAGCCACGCCGAGGTTCTCGGTGTGCTTCGCGGCGGGCCGTTGACGACCGAGGCGGTGTACCGGCATCCCGGTCTGTTGCTCACTGTCGCGGCTGCTCTGGGGAACCGCGAAGAGTAACCGGCCCGTTCAGGCGCCTGCCTGCGTCGATAGCATGCGGATACGTCCCATGTGACCGCGACGTCCCGTTACGGGGTTTCACGAATATTTCGGAGGTGCCGACCTGTGGTCGTTGCCCGGCGACACCTCGGACGTTCGCGTGGCAATCGGCCGATTTCAATCGGTCCGTATGCTGTTGAACGACAGCTCCTCGAGGCGGGAACCGGGCCGGTCTATCTTGGCCGGGATCCGGCCGGCCGCGCGGTGGTCATCAAGGTGATCAGCGCGGCCTTCGCCCGGGACCACGAATTCCGCCGGCGGCTGCGGGCCGACCTGGAGACTGTCCGGGCACTGGCACCGCCCACTCTCGCCGAGATCATCGACGCGGACACCGCGGCTGCGCCCCCGTATGTCGTCACGGAGTTCGTCGATGCCCCCAGCCTGGCATTCAGAGTCGCGCACGCCGGCCCTCTCCCACGGGCCGAGGTGTGGGCACTTGCTCATGGACTGGTGTCCGCGCTCACCGGGCTCCATGGTGCCGGCCTTGTCTCGGCCGACCTGAAGCCCGCGAATGTTTTGCTTTCCGAGGGTGGAATCCGACTGCTCGACTTCGGGTTGTCGCGTGTCCTCAACACCGTCGCCCTACCCGCACGTGCCGGTACGGGCCCCGGGATGGGCACACCCGCTTTTATTACCCCGGAGCACGTTCAGAGACAGCCGCTCACAGCGGCGTCGGACATCTTCACCTGGGGTGGCGTGGTCCTCTTCGCCGCCACCGGAGAACTTCCGTTCGGTAACGGGACGCCGCAGGTTCTGTTGCAGCGCGCCGTCTATGCGGAGCCGGATCTCGTCGGCCTCGACGACACCCTGCGTGACGTCGTGAGCATGGCGATGCGCAAGGACCCGTCTCGCCGGCCAACGGCGGCCGAGCTGTTGGAAATGCTGGAAGGACGCCTCGCCCCCCTGTCGGTTGACGGCGGCGGGCTCACCCCCGGTGCGCTCGGCAGCGACCTCGCCACGACGACCACGCGGCTCCCCAGCCCCCGGCCCGAGGCCACGGTCGGCGCAGAGCCGGGCACCGAAGCCGACTTCGAGACCGCACCCGAGACCGTGCCCGAGACTGGCGACCGCCTCGAGTCAGCCGGCGCCGTCGAGGCGACCGCTGCGGAACCGGCCGGCGCTGCGGAACCGGCCGGGTCCGTCGGGGAGATCGCAGAGGTCGAAGCGGGCACAGCGGTCGAGGGTGTCGCGGTCAAGGGTGTCGCGGCCGAGCCGGAAGTGGCTGCGGAGCCGGAAGTGGCTGCGGAGCCGGAAGTGGCTGCGGAGCCGGAAGCGGCCGCGGAGCAGGCCGAGTCCGGCGCCGGTTCGGCGACCGAAGCTGAGGGCCTGACAGGCGACGGGAAGGCCACGGTGGCCGCTGTCGCCGCGGTACGGCCGGCGGACGGGCCCGGCTCGGCGGCGGACACGGCCGCCGAGGCCGAGACGGACCTGGCCGCCGGGGCCGACCTGCGGAACGAGTCGGAGTCCGAGGCCGACCGAACTGTCGTACTCGAGGCCAGGCCCGGCCCGGTCGCTCCCGCGGAGGCGGTGCGGCAGGCACCACCGCCCCTGGCAGGGAAACCGGCTGCTACGACGCAGACAGGGGCGGGGGAGTCCACCAGGCTGAACTGGGCACGGGCGGTGGGCGGCTGGCGGTCGCGCCTGTCCGGCGGGGGCCGCGTCCTCCCGGTCTTCCTCTTCGGGGTCGCGGTCACGGTCGTGATGACCATGATGATCGAGACCGTTGGCATGGTCCGGGCACACACCGCGGCGGGCACATCCGGGCGGGTCGCCCGCCAGGCCGTCGGCCTGCTCGAGCGTCAGCCGGATCTCGCCGGCCAGCTCGCGCTGGCGGCGTACCGGATCTCCCCGACGACGGCGGCCGCGCAGGCGCTCGTGGCCGCGAGCGTCCGGCGGACCGGCCATCTCACCGGCGACGTCCATGATCTTGCGGTGGCACCGGACGGGCTGAGCCTGGTGACGGGTGGCGACAGCGGTGCGGGCCTGTGGGATCTGTCCGACCCCGCGTCGGGCCGGCAGATCACCGCCTTTCCGGTCGACGGACCGCAGGTCAGTGCCGTCGGCTACGTGACGCCGCCCAGGCGCTCCCCGCTGGCCGGCGTGATCGTGGTGACGGCAGCCGGACCGGTCACGAACGGCCGGGCGGCGGAGGAGCCGGCGGCGGGGGCCGCCGAGGCCGGTGGCGACATCGCGAGCAACGTCCAGCTGTGGCGGGTGTCGGTGGACGGGGCGGTCGAGCGGCTCGGTGAGCTTGGCGGGCACAGCGGCGCGGTTGGCGAGATCGCTGTGAGCCAGGACGGCGCGACGGTGGCCACCGGTTCGTCCGACGGCTCGCTGCGGCTCTGGGACGTGCGGGATCCGCGCCAACCGGCCGCGCTCGCTGTCCTGCGCACCCCGGGGCCGATCACGGCGCTGGCATTCTCCCCCGACTCCCGCCAGTTGCTGGTCGGCGGCGACGCCCGGCTCTCGCTGTGGTCCCTCGCGGATCCCCGTCGACCGCGTCAGGTCAGCCAGCGCAGCGGCGACGGAGTGGTGACAGGCGCCTCCTACTCGCCGGACGGGCGCACCCTCGCGGTCTCGACCGCCGGCCTGCCGATGCCGGTCGCCTCGTCGGTGCCGGTCGCCTCGTCGGTGCCGGCCCCCACCGGGACGCGGTCGATCGTGGAGATCTACCGGCCCCGTGACCCGCGGGGTCTGCGACGGGTGACGTCCTTCACCCCCACGGGTGGTGCCGGTGCCGTGGCCTTCTCGCCGGACAGCCATGCGCTCCTGGTCGGGCCCACGGCCGGCGGCGGCGACGTCGCGCTGTGGGACCTGTCCAATCCGGTCCGCCCGTCGTCGCGGGCGAGCCTGTCCCTGCCGGCACCGGCAGGGACAGCCGGCCAGCCGGTCGCGCTGGCGCTGGCCGCGGCCGACGGCCGTTCGCTCGCCGTCGCGGACGGCAACGCCGCCCGCCTCTGGGATCTCAGTCCCGGTGCCGCGAGGGACAACGTCTGCGCGCGCTCCCAGAAAACGATCACCCGCTCCGAGTGGCGTCTTCATGTCGGTAGCCGCCACTTCGACCCGCCCTGCCCGTCCACCTGACAACGTGGCGGGATGTGAGATCACCGGCTCGCGTCGACAGATACCTCTGTCACAGAGGAATATGGGGTCATGTCCCACCCTGGCCTCGGCCGCCGCGAGTGGCGGGATCGGTGGCCGCTCGGGGTCGCCGGCGCGCTGCTGCGCGAGCCCGCCCGCCCGGCCCGGGTTCGTGAGTCGTCCGCGGCGTCGGTGCTCGCGGTCGGTGCGGTGTGCATCGGCAGCTTCCTCGGCCAGCTGGATGCCAGCATCGTCACCGTCGCGCTCGGCGAGATCCAGGCCGACCTGGGCATCTCCGTCGGGCTCGCCACCTGGGTGAGCCTCGCCTACCTGGTCACCCTGGTGGCGAGCATCGCCGCACTCGGCCGCCTCGCCGACATGGCCGGCCGCAAGCTTCTCTCGCTGTACGGCTTCGCGCTGTTCACCCTGGCCTCGGCCGGCGCGGCGCTGGCGCCCGGCGTCGGGATCCTCCTCGCCTGCCGGGTCGCCCAGGCCCTCGGCGCAGCCATGTTGCAGGCCAACAGTGTGGCCCTGATCGCGACGACCGTGCGCCCGCAGCGGCTCACCGCGGCCCTCGGCGCGCAGGGAGCGGCGCAGGCGTTCGGCCTCTCGCTCGGGCCGCTGGCCGGTGGCCTGCTGCTGGAGCTCGGCGGGTGGCGCTGGATCTTCTGGGCGCACATCCCCGCCGGCCTGCTCGGTCTGGTACTCGGCGTCATCCTGCTGCCCCGGACACACCAGCGCGCCCCGCGGGCGCCTTTCGACTGGCCGGGCCTGGGGCTGCTCGTGCCCGCGGTCTCAGCGGTGCTGCTGGCACTGTCGGCGGCCGCGTCGCTGTCCGGCCCGGTCACGGCGCCGGCTGTGGCAGCGCTCGTCCTGGTCGCAGTCCTGTGCACTGTGCTGTTCGCCCGCCGGGAGGCACGGACGGACCACCCGATGGTCGACCTGGCGGTGGTGGGCTGCCGCCGGATCGGGCTGCGGCTGCTGGCGGGGGCGCTGTCGTTCCTCGTGCTGTTCGGCCTGCTTCTCGCCATCCCGCAGCATTCGGAGGCGAGCGCTGTCGCCGTCGGCCTGCTGCTGGCCGTGCTGCCGGTCTCGATCGGCCTGGCCGCACCGGTCGCGTCGACACTGGTCACCAGGTTCGGCGCCCGGGCGGTGACGGTCGGGGCGATGCTCTGCGTGGCGGCCGGTCTGCTGCTGCTGGCCGCGGGTGGCAGCGGGCCGGCGGTCGGGCTGCCGGCGCTGATGCTCGTCGGATGCGGTCTCGGCCTGTTCACCCCGTCGAACAACGCGGCCATCATGAGCGTCGTCCCCGCCTGGCAGAGCGGAATGGCGAGCGGGGTGGTCAACATGACCCGGGGCCTGGGCACCGCCCTGGGCGTCTCCGTGTCGGCGCTCGCCTACGCTGCCGGCGGTTTCCGCGTGACGATGGTTCTGCTGGCCGTGGCCGGTCTCGTCGCGGCCGGTCTGGCGGCGTCCGCCGGTGCGCCCGCGCCCGCACCCGCACCCGCGGACACCGGCGCCGGTCCGGTGGCTCGGGCGGGCGGGAGGGGCCGTGCTGGTCAGCGGGGCCCGCGTCAGCGGGAGAACATCCGCGCGGCCCCGTAGCCCGGCCCGATCTCCGGGCGGCCCGCGCGGGACGTCCACCGCCACTGGACGGAGATGCGCCCGCCGACGGCACCGCCCACCCGCGGAACGGCGTGCAGCCAGTCGGCCTGCGCCCGCCCGCCGAGCACCAGCAGGTCTCCGCCGCGGGGGGCGAAGTCATGCCCGCGGTCGGCGAACGGGTCGTTGAGCAGCCTGCGCCCGGGCGGGAGGTGCCGGGACTTCACCAGGAACGGGCGCCGCGCACCCAGGGTGAGAATCGCGATGACCGTCTCGTCGAGCCAGCGCATCTCCCGGTCGCGGTGGAAGGCTACAGCGTCGTTCCCGTCCCGGTACCAGGACATCCCGTAGCCGTCGAAGTCGACGCCGTAGCGCCGCCGCAGCCCGCGGTAGGCGTCCAGCAGCCCCGGGAACGGGACCGGGCTCCCGCTGCGGATGAAGGCGCTCAGCCGCGGTTCGGTGACGTGGCGTTCATACCGCCACATCGTGCCCTGGCGCCAGGACGTCCCGTCCCGCACCGTCTGGTAGAGCGTGTCGGACTCCATGATCCACCCGCGGGCCACATCCACCCAGGATGTCGCGTCGAGGTGCACCCGTTCGAACACCGCGGCCGGATCGACACCCGGCCCGCCACACCCGTCGGTCACATCGGTCACATCGGTCACATCGGTGGCGCCGGTGGCGGCCGTCGTGGTGCTCGTCCCGTCGGCCCTCGCATGGTCGGCCATCAACCGACGCTACCCCGGGCCAGGTCAGCCTGAGCAGTGCTCCGGTCGTCCTCGCCGCGCGCTACCTTCTCCGGTCATGAGCGTCGATCAGGATGCCGCCGTCGCGACAGCTGCGAACCTCACCGAAGTCGTCACACGTCTGCGGCGGGTGCTGCGCACCAGCGTCCGGGCTGACATTCCGTGGGAGTCGCTGCCGATGGCCCAGGTGGAGCTGCTCCAGTGCGTGGCCGAACGGGACGGTATCCGGGTCGGTGAGATCGCGGGGCTGCTGCGGCTCGCGCCGAACTCCGTCTCCACCCTGGTCGCGCAGCTTGCCGAGGCCGGGCTCGTCCGGCGGGAGCGGGACCCCGCTGACCGGCGGGCCGCCGCGCTGCGGCTGACCGCGGCCGGGGAGCAGGCGATCGCCGGCTGGTTGCGGGCCCACGAGCGGCGGATCGGTGCCGCCATGGAAGCTCTGGCCGACGAGGACCAGGCGGCGATCGTCGCCGCGCTGCCGGCCCTGCGCCGCCTCGTCCAGGCCCTCGACGACCGCCCACGGTCAGGGGGCGACCCGGACGCCGCCGACCAGGCCTCCAACGTGTAGGCGGCGCGGTGGCCCGCCCACCGCCGGCGGCTGTCTCAGGAGCGGACGAGCCGGGCGATGGCCGCGGTCGCCTCCCGGATCTTCTCGTCAGCGGCGGGGCCACCCTCGGCAACGGCCTGCGCGACACAGTGGGCCAGATGATCGGAGAGCAGGCCGAGCGCGACGGACTGCAGCGCCCGTGTGGCCGCGGAGACCTGGGTGAGGATGTCGATGCAGTACTTGTCCTCGTCGACCATGCGCTGCAGGCCGCGGACCTGGCCTTCGATCCGCCGCAGGCGGGCGGTGTACTCCGCCTTGGCCGGGCTGTACCCGTGCCCGGCGGCGTGCCCGGCCTGCTCGGGCTGGGGCGTTTCCGGCGGTGCGGCGCCGGCATCTGCCGGCTCGCTCTCGGACCGGCCCTCGGCCGGCTGGTCGACTTCGGCCTTCACCCGCATCGCCCACCCCGCGCCGTGACCGGAAATACCCCCTAACGGTACGTGCGATCGGGGGCGACCGTCGAGGTCTGCCGGCCCGCGGTGGGCCGCGGCGGCCCGCGGTGGGGCGCCGCGGAGTCAGCCGGCGGTGCCCGGCACCTCGATCTGAACTCCCCGGTCGGTCAGCGCCTGGCGAACCGGGAGCCCGGCATTGCACAGGTGCAGCAGGCAGCCGCGGCGGACCGCGTGCCGGCTCATCGCGCCCAGCAGCACCGCACCGGACGGATCGATCGCCCGCACGCCACCCAGGTCGACGATGATCTGCCGCGGCCCCAGCGCTGCCGCCCGGTCCACCGCGGTGCGTGCGGCAGCGATGGCGCCGGCGACCAGCAGCCCACTGAGGCTGATGACGGCACCTTCCTCCCGGAGCTCGACGCGGGCGGCGAGGGGCCCGGCGGTCAGCCGGCGGTCGTCGACGGCGCGGTGTTCGTCGACGGACTGGTGTTCGGTGCCGGCCGTGCGCGTCGTCCGGGTAGCACGATCCGCCCGGTCTGGATGGGATGTCCAGGCGGGTCGCGGCGGGGGTTGTGTGCGCAGTGCGGGCGCGGACACAGCCGTAGCCGCGGCTGCGGTGGTGATTGTGTCGGCTTCCTTGCCGATGGTGAGCGTCACGTCGCCTCCGAGGGGCGCGATGTCACGACAGACGCATGAGGGTTACCTCAGATGCGGGGCTCGATCAGTATTGCTCCCTTCGGTGACCGAATCCAATGCCAAAGGTCACCTTGTGTTCTAGCTCAAGCGGGTGTATCGCACATCACAGTGGCGGCCCCCGGCCCGGGGCGGCCCGCCGCGCCGCCGGCGACGGGGCTTGGGACCGACGGGGCTGAGGCCGGCGCCGTCAGCGGTCGACGTGGTGCGGCGGCAGGTCCTCCAGGAACCGGGCGAGGTCGGTGTCGGCATCGTCCTCGACCAGGATGTCGTCGCCCCAGCCGATCTCCCGCTCATCGCTGGGGAGCTCGTCGCCGGGCAGCGGCGTGTGGCCCATGATGATCTCCTTCGATCGCCGGGCGGCCTCTGCCCTTCGGGCAGTTGTTCGCAGGCCGTCCGTCGGTCCGTCGGTCCGTCCATCGGGTCGTGCCGGACGCCGGCCCGGGAGGGCTGCGTCCGGTGCCGGCGGCGGCCAATCTACCGGCGTCCCACCGCCAGGGGAGTACGACGACACGGGCATGGTGCCGCTCAGGTCGATGCCCGTGCCGTGCCGTGCCGTGCGGTGTTCGTGCCGGGTTCGGGTTGGGCTGGGGCCGGCTGCTACTCGCGCGCCGCCGGTTGGGTGGGCCGACCCACCCGGGCGGGCCCCGGCGGGTGTTCCGTGAGGGCGGCCGCCACAGCGCCGACGACCGCTCGCAGGGTTGCCCGGCCGCCGGCGAGATAAGCCTCGCGCTCCTGGCCGGTCCAGGTTCGGGCCTGTGTGTCGGGCTGCGCCGGCCTGGCCGCCAGGACCGCGCGCAGCGAGGCCCGGTAGCGGGCTACCAGCAGCGGAGGGTCTCCGCACGGATCTTCGTCGTATGCCTCGTCACGGTCAATGAGCTGGCCGATCTCGTCGTGCCCGCCGGGTGCTGCGGCCATGGTTTCCTCCACACCATTATTTGTCAGAAAGCAAAAACGACCCTAGCGAGGTTCTTGGGCAAGAGCAAAGTGGTTACGATGTTCGTCGTGGACGACGGTGAGCAGTTGGTGGGCATCGGGGACATCGCGTTCCAACTCAAGATCACGCGACAGGCCGTGGACTACTGGACCCGCAAGGACTCCAAGTTTCCCGAGCCTCTGCAGGTCATCAACGCTCCGGCCGGCAGCGGAGCCAAAGGGACCAGAGTTTGGCGCAAGCGTGAGGTTGACGCGTGGATCGTGGAGCACTATCGCCGACGCAAACAGTAGGGCGCCCTCCCGGGGTGGGGGTGCTGCAGCTCCGATCGGCCGAGTCGGCCCGGGTTCCCCGGGCGACCCGGATGTGCTGCAGGCGTGGGCTTCCGGGCGCTCCGCCGAGCGGAACGTGAAACGGGCAATGCGCCCGATAGCCGGTCGTCAGGTGCTGGCCTGCGCGGGGTTTCGGTCGGCTTCAAGCGGAGGAAACCGTTCCGATCCCGTAGGTTGACGGTATTCGGATCCTGCTGTGCGCTGGATGCGTTAGCGTGCTCCGAGGGTGCCGCGGGTAGGCGTAGTGGTCCGGCCAGGGCCGACCCCATGCCGGCCGGCGGGCGTGCCACTCCCTTCCCTCCATGCAATTGCATGGAGAAGTGCAACGGGGAGATTCATTGAGCCAATCGTCTCCTGTGTCCGCGCTGGTCCGCACCGCGGAATGACGAGTCGGTGCGTTCGGAAGGCGTGTTCGACAGGCAGTGTTCGGAGGTGTCGGAGCAGCATGTTCGGAGGTGCCGGAGCAGCGTCAGTGCCGGGTCCGCGGAGTGCGGAGCGCCGGAAGAAGGATGGCGGCAGGCGCTGGTTGTCGTGACCGGGCGGCGGGGGATGAGGCCGGCGACGAGACGGTCTGGCGGGGCTTCGCCCGCGCCCCGGGCGGCGGGCCCCTGGAACCCCGGGCCTCCGGGCACGGCACAGCCCCCGGCCGTGGAACGGTGTGGCCGGGGGCTGGATGGTGACGTGCCGGGAGTCTGAGCGCCCGGTCAGGCCGCCGCGGTGCTGGAGGCCGCGCTCGTCGACGAGCTGCTGTCAGACGACGCCGTCGAACTCGACGTGCCGCCGGACGTGCTGCTCTCGGCGGACGCGGAGCTCTTGCTGGACGAGTCGCCGTCGGACGAGCTCGTCGACGACTCCTTGGGCCGGGCCGGGACTCCCGAGGAGGATCCCGAACGGCTGTCGGTCTTGTAGAAACCGCTGCCCTTGAAGACGAGGCCTACGGAGCTGAACACCTTCCGAAGCTGGCCCGTGCAAGCAGGACACTCGGTCAGCGCCGCGTCACTGAAGCTCTGCACGGCCTCAAGATCATGCCCGCAGGCTGTGCAGCGGTACTGGTAGGTCGGCACGGACTCCTCCCGAAGTTGGCACTCGGCGGTAGGGACTGCCAACTCTAACGCCTGAGAGCGCCTGATGGCTTCCGGAATGCCGGCTCGGGAGTCACAGCGAGGCCGGGCGGACGGTTCTGGACTGCGTGACAATGATCGTCACACGCCTGTCATGGGCCTCCGCGGGCACGTCGCCGAGGACCTCCCGGTCGTGGAGCAGAGCGATCACCGGAGTGGCGGGGGCCGTCCTGGTCAGGGCGCGGTCGTACGAGCCGCCCCCGCGGCCCAGACGGTTCCCGGCCTCGTCCGCGGCGAGGGCGGGAACGATGATCACCTCCGCCTCCCCGAGCTCCACATGGGTGGCGCTCGGCGGTGGTTCGCGGGTGCCCATGGCGCCGGGCACCAGGGTGCCCCCGAACTCGCGGAAGTCCAGATCGAGGTCTGCCCGCACGACCGGCAACAGGACCCGTACGCCTCGGGCCCGCAGCCGGGCCAGCAGCTCGGTCGTGTCCGGTTCGTCGGTCATGCCGACATAGGCCGCCACGCAGGTGGCCCGGGCCACCTCGGGCAGTGCCAGTACCCGCTCGGTCAGGACCGCCGGATCCGGCAGGACGCCTGCCCGGCGCAGCGCGAGCAGCCGCCTGCGCAGCGCGATCTTGGGCCGTGGCCGTTCCTCCGCCGCTCCGGCGGCGGACGTCTCCGGGGATGACGCCTCCGGGGAGGACGCCGTGATGAAGGCCGCTCCCGCGGAGGAAGCCCCGGCGGAGGACCTTCCCGCGGCGGAGCCGCCGGCAGATGACGCGGCGAGAGGCGGCGTGCCGAGGTGCCCCGTACCCAGGACGGGGCCGTCGAGGGAGGCCGCGCCGGTGGCGGAGCCCGGCGCGTTCTGCTCCGAGCCGGACCGGCCCACCACGTCACTGCCGGTGACGGTACCTCCGGTCAAAGCCATCCCCACCCTCCGCGCGGGCATCGGTCGCCCGAGGCCGGCCGGCCCCGTCACCCGAGCCCTTGGGTGCCCCGCTTCCGCGCGTGTCCGGGCGGCGGATGATGATCCGCCCGGGCGCCATCGGCGTGACATCTCCACTGGCGAAGGCCTCACGGTACCGTGATCGACCCGCACGTGGGGGCCTGCTCGACGCTGACCCGCCGGCCCGGCCCGGCGGTGTCGGCGGGCGTCCGGCGAGCGTGACGTACCGAGCGCGGACGGGTGACCATGGTGCCGGATGTTGTCGGCGAGAACCCTCGGGTCGAGCACGCAGAGTGGTGGACGGACCCCTCGATGGTGGGGGGTGGATCCGCTGGCGGACTCCCAGCGCCGACTGCCCTCACCCCGCGCCGCGCTGACGCGATGGCAGGAGAGGTGTCGAGGCGGGCACACGGGACAGGCCTCGGGACGGGCCTTGGCCCGGTCGCCGCGCGGTTTGTTGGGCACGCCCAGTGCCCCGGTGCCGTGGTGCTCCGACACCCCTTGGCGGACTAAGGTTTCGCCCATGCTGGTGACGAAGGCGGTCATTCCCGCCGCGGGTCTGGGAACCCGGTTCCTGCCCGCGACGAAGTCGGTTCCCAAAGAGATGCTACCTGTCGTCGACAGACCGGCGATCGAATACGTCGTCGAGGAGGCGTCACGGGCTGGTCTCCGGGACGTCCTGTTGGTCACGAGCCGTTCGAAGAAGGCCATCGAGGACCACTTCGACCGAGAGGCCGAAGTGGAGGCGGCACTCGAGCGCAAAGGGGACAAAACCCGCCTTCAGCGGGTCCGTGCGTCCACGGAGCTGGCAGAGGTCCACTCCGTGCGCCAGCCGTCACCGCGGGGGCTGGGCCATGCCGTGCTCTGCGCTGCCGCGCACGTGGGCGCCGAGGCGTTCGCGGTCCTGCTCGGCGACGACCTCATCGACGAACGTGACCCGTTGCTGGTCGAGATGCTGGCGGTGCAGGCGCGGCACGGCGGCGCGGTGGTGGCACTGATGGAGGTGCCCGAAGAGGCTGTCTCCATGTACGGCGTGGCCACGATCGCCGCGGGCACCGTCGGGGCGGACCCGACGAGCACCGCCGGCTCGGGCAGCACCGCCGGCTCGGGCAGCACCGCCGGCCTGGGCAGCACCGCCGGTACGACCGGCCTCGTGGACCCGACCGGCCTGGCGGACCTGGCCGCGGGCGGCCCCGCATCTCCGCTGCACCTGGCGGAGCCGCACCTTGCGGAACCGCGTGGTCCCGCGGACCCGGTGGACCCGGCGGGCCGGTCGTCCGCCCGCTACCGGACGGTTCGCATCACCGACCTGGTCGAGAAGCCGCCGGTGCACGAGGCGCCGAGCAATCTGGCCGTCATCGGGCGCTACGTGCTGCCGCCGGAGATCTTCGACGTCCTTCGGTCGACGCCGCCTGGCAGGGGCGACGAGATCCAGCTCACCGACGCCCTGCGGATGTTGGCGGAGCAGGCCGGCGACGACCCGGACGCGGCCGTGCCCGTGCACGGCGTCGTGTTCACCGGCCGCCGCTACGACACCGGGGACCGGCTCGACTACCTGAAGGCGATCGTCCGGCTGGCCAGTGAGCGCCAGGACCTGGGACCCGACTTCTACCCGTGGCTTGAGGAGTACGTGGCCGCCGGCGGCCCCAAGGCCGAGGCCTGAGACGTCCCGGATTCGAGGCCTGACGATGTCCCGCCCGCCCGCGGGCCCACCTGCCGCCCGCGGGCCGCGGCAGCGAGCCGCGGCAGCGGGCCGGGCAGGGCCGGGCCGGGCAGGGCTCACACCGGCTTCCGCGCGGGCGGTGTCAGGGGGCCGAGGAGGTGTTGACGGGCCGTGACCAGCGGGTGTTGACAAGACGTGACCACGCACTTCCGAATATGCGATCGGGACTGCGTTCCGGTGGACCCTTGCTGGAGAGCATTTCCGCGGGCGGGCAGACTGGTCGGGCATCTTCGTGCGCAATTGTGTGGGGCCCTGGAAGCGCGTCTGCCCGGCGTCTGACCAGGGCCGGGAAATGTCCCTTGGGTGAACGGCTGGCGGAGCCCGTCTCAGCAGCCGTCATGTCCTGCTGTCCCGCTCACCGCTGACGCGAAGGACGACCGGCCAGAACAGAAGTGCAAAGAACGGACGGTACATATGAAAACGGTAGACCAGCACGCTTCGGACATTCTGGACGCAATCGTACCAATGGCCCCGCGCCGGACCGTGCTCCGGGAGGCACACGGATGCGTGCTGGCTGCCGACGTCCGGGCAACAGTCGCCGTGCCCGGGTTCGACAACTCGGCGATGGACGGCTATGCGGCACGCGCAGCCGAGGTGGCGGCCGCGAGCGAGGCCGTTCCGGTGACGATGACCGTCTCCGACGAGATCATGGCCGGACCGGTGCGGCCGGGACCGCTCCTCGCCGGCACCGTCGCGCGGATCATGACCGGGGCCCCGCTCCCGGCCGGCGCCGACACGATCGTCCAGCTCGAGTGGACCGACGGCGGCACCGGGACCGTGCGGATCCACCAGGCCCCCCGGCGTGGGCTGCACGTCCGCCGCGCCGGCGAGGACATCGCCCCCGGCAACCTCGTCCTCGCCGCCGGCACGGTGCTGGGCGCCGCGCAGATCGGCCTGCTGGCCGCGGTGAACGTCGCCCGGCCAGCCGTCCACCCCCGCCCCCGGGTGGCCGTCCTGTCCACGGGGAGCGAGCTCGTCGAGGTCGGCACCCCGCTCGGCCCCGGGCAGATCGTCGACTCGAACAGCCACGCGATCGCTGCCGCCGCGCACGAGGCGGGGGCGATCGTCCGCCGGGTCGACGGCGTCTCCGACGACCCCGACGAGTTCGCCGCCGCGTTCGAGGTGCTGCTGAAGAGCACGGACGTCGTCGTCACGACCGGCGGGATCAGCGTCGGTGACCGGGATGTCGTCAAGCAGGTACTGAGCAGGTACGCGGACATGCGGTTCGAGCGTGTCGCGATGCAGCCCGGCAAACCACAGGGATTCGGGGTCATGAACGGCGTGCCCGTGTTCACGCTGCCCGGGAACCCGGTGAGCGCCCTGGTGTCCTTCGAACTTTTCGTCCGCCCCGCACTGCGGCGGATGCGTGGGCTTGTACCCCGTGTCACCCCCCTGGCCGCCCAGGTGCCGTGGAAGGCCACCGGCAAAGCGGAAACCGGCCTCGTGGGGGATACACACCCCGGCGCGGTCACCGTGACGGTGGGTGAAGCGATGCGCTCCCCGTCGGGAAAGCGTACCTTTCCCCGGGTCCGCCTCGAGCGCGACGACTCCGGCCAACTGGTCGCGACGTCCGCTGGCGGGCAGGGCGCTCACCAGCTGTCGGGCCTGGCGTCGGCCCACGCGTTGCTCGTCGTACCCGAGGAGGTCACCGAGGTGTCCGCAGGCACCAGGCTGCCCGCGCTGCTGCTGCCCGACCCCGAATGGGCCGGGCCCGGCACCGGCGCCCAGGAGAGCGACGGCTTCCACCCGGGCGGGGCACGCCCCGGTGAGGGCCTCGGGTGACCGACCAGACGCGGCTCACCCATGTCGACGAGCGAGGCGCCGCCCGGATGGTGGATGTCTCCGCCAAGGACGTGACGACACGCACGGCCACCGCCGCTGGCCGGCTGCTGACCACGCCGGCCGTCATCGAACTGCTGCGCGGGGAGGGGGTCCCCAAGGGAGACGCGCTGGCCGTCGCCCGCATCGCCGGGATCATGGGGGCCAAGCGCACTCCGGACCTCGTCCCGCTCTGCCACCCGATCGCGGTCTCCGGGGTGAAGGTCGAGCTGACCGTGCTGGACGACGGTGTGGACATCACCGCCACCGTGCGCACCACGGACCGGACCGGGGTGGAGATGGAGGCCCTCACCGCCGTCGCCGTCGCCGGCCTCACGCTGCACGACATGATCAAGGCCGTCGACCCGGAGGCCGAGCTCACCGGCGTGCGGGTCGTCGCCAAGACCGGCGGGAAGACGGGGGACTGGCACCGCGGCGGCGGGGCCCGGTGACCGGCCCGCCGCCGCCGGACGGCGCCCGGGCACTGGTGGTCACCGTCTCCGACCGGGCCCACCGCGGCGTCTATCCGGACCGCTCCGGGCCGCTGCTCGTCGAGGCGCTGGCCGCGCTCGGTTTCGCCGTGCCCGCCGCGGTCATCGTCCCGGACGAGCAGGCCGAGATCACCTCGGTGATCCGCGCCGCCGCGGACGCCGGCACCGACCTGGTGGTCACCACGGGAGGCACCGGGCTGGGGCCGCGGGACGTCACACCGGAGGCCACCCGCGGGCTGCTCGAACGCGAACTGCCCGGCCTGGCCGAGGCGCTGCGCGCCGCCGGGCGGGACAAGGTGCCGACCGCGGTCCTCTCCCGTGGCCTGGCCGGCACCGTCGGGGCCACGCTCGTCGTGAACCTGCCCGGCTCGACCGGCGGTGTCCGGGACGGGATCGGCGTGCTCACCCCGGTCGTCGCGCACGCGGTCGCCCAGCTGCGCGGCGACACCGACCACGCCGCTCCGAGCCACTCCGGCGCCGGGCACCTCCCCCCTTCCGGGCCGGCTTCCGCGGCGGGGAACGGTGCCGGGTGAGTGCTCCCGGCTGGCCGGCGGTTCTGCGTCACGACGATGTCGTCGTCCGTCCCATGCGGCTGCGCGACGCCGGAGCCTGGGTCGAGGTCCGCACCCGAAACGCGGACTGGCTCGCGCCCTGGGAGGCCACCCGGCCCGGGTCACCGCCCATCCGAGCGACCTGGAACGAGCGCCAGACCGTCGGCGTCTACACGCGGATGATGCACCGGCTGCGGGCGCAGTCCCGGGCCGGCTCGGCGCTGGGTTTCGTCATCGCCCTCGACGGCCGACTGGTGGGGCAGCTCACCGTCTCCACGATCGTGCGCGGCGCCTTCAACAGCGGCCACGTCGGTTACTGGATTGACGGAGCACGCGCCGGGCAGGGCATCGCCCCGACCGCGCTGGCCCTCGTCACCGACCACTGTTTCGGACCGGTGGGCCTGCACCGGCTGGAGGCGAACGTGCGGCCGGAGAACGCGGCGAGCCGCCGGATGCTGGTGAAGCTCGGCTTCCGCGAGGAGGGTCTGCACCGCAGATATCTCGCGATCGACGGTGAGTACCGCGACCATATCTGCTACGCGCTGACGACCGAGGACGTCCCCGACGGATTGCTGGCGCGCTGGAGTCTCGCCCGTTCAGCCTCCCCCTGAAGCTCCCGAGACCCGGGAAGCGCCACGCGGGCGGGGCCTGCGTCCGACCGGCGGGTGCCGATGGTCCCGCCGTGACCAGTCCTCGGACCGCGCTCCGTACTGTCCCGGCAGCCGCCGGGGCTTCTCCCGGACACCCTCCGGCCCCACTTCCCTCCAACAACGCCCCGGCTTCGGTAAGCCTCCGCGGGCTCCAGGGCTGACGAGAACGCCCCGGCGACGTGGCTGCCCGGTGTTGGGTGTTCGTGGTGGGGGTCGTGCGGGCGGGGTGGTGATATCACCCGGCCCGGATCGGTGCCCCCTCGCATTGACAGTAGTCAGCCGGCCGGCGAACCTCGCCGACGAGTGCGACACGCGGGGTTCCGGTCGGTGACCGCGCGCATTCCGCTCACTAGCGTCGAGCACGAAATCGTAAACGACGGCATCGAGAAGAGGCATCGGAGATGGTCCGCTCGCTCGCGCATCCCGCGCCCGGCGCGTCTGGTCCGCGCCTGGTTCGCGGCGGGCGGGCGGGGACCAGATTCCCCCTTGCCTGCCACCCGGCGAGTCGCCCCGCCGGCACCGGTACCGATGTGCGTCGCCCGCAGGACGTCCGATCGCCAGATGGCACCCTGGCGGCGTTGCGGAGAGTGACTAAGTGAGTGCGATCATCTGGCTTGCGATCGTCGCTGTCTGGGGCTTCGTCCTCATCCCGATGTGGCTACGTCACCATGACTCCGCGGCGGAACAGCGGTCCGCGGACCGCTTCTCCGCCGCCATGCGGGTGCTCTCCCGGCGCGGTTCCCAGCGCGGCGGGATGAGCCCGCTGACCCGGGCCCCGTCGGAGGGCCCGGCGACGGGGCCACAGGAGGCTACAGGGATGGCGCATTCGCGCTCCGGTGAACGACCGGACGGCGGGCTGGACGGCGCCGCCAGCCAGCCGGAATCCCGCGGTCTCGCGGATTCCGGGATCTCGGCCGCCGACGGGCAGGCCGGGTCCGCCGTGAGCCCCCCGCCCGCTGCGCAGGGGGCGGCCCAGCCGCACGCCGCGGTGCCGGCCGAGGAGCTCGACGAGACGGGCGCCTACGAGGAGCCAGGGGAGTCCCCTCGCCTGTTCGGGCCGAGGCCCGGAGCCCTCCGCAACGTCTCCGCCGAGCGGGCGGTCCGCGCGGTGCAGGCCGAGCACACGGGGCTCGTCCGGCTGCGTCGGCAGCGGCTGCTCATGCTCCTCGTCGCACTGCCGGTCAGCGCCATCCTCGCCGCCACCCTCGGCGGCATGTGGATCGTCGTGCAGATCATCATGGACGTCGCGACAGCCGGCTATGTGCTGCACCTGCGCCGGTCCGCCCAGGCCCACCGCCGGCTGGTGCGCTCCAGGGTGGCGCTGGACCGCCGCATCGCCGCCGACCGGGCCGCCCGGGCCCGCGGGGGCATCCGCGGCTGGTCCGGCGGCGCCGGCACCGGCCATGGCGCGGCCCGCCCCGGCGCGGGCGGTCCGAACCGCGGTTCCGAGTACACGCCGGTGCGGCTCTCCGCCGACGGCACGGACGAGCGCCTCACCGCGGAGGATCTTGCCCACGCGCGCGCCGAGACCGTCGACCTCGGTGGCCTCGCCGACAGCTCCCGGGCGGCCACGGCATCCTCCTACGGAGCCGGCTCGGCGGACGGCTCGGCGGAGGAGGACGCGGACGACGACAGAGCCCCCCACCATGACCACCACCACCACCACCACGACGCCGCCGCCGCGGACGGCGGCTACGCCGTCGGCACCCAGCACGACGGGGACACGGGCTACGAGGAGGACACGGACTACGACGAGTCCGGCCACGCAGCCGTCGCCGGCTACCTGGAGGCCGACTACGTGGAGGCCGACTACGTGGAGGCTGGCTACGTGGAGGCCGCTGGTGACGGCTCGGGGGCGGCCGCCGTCCCCCAACCGGAGGCGGGCGACCCCTACACCGGCGAGACGGTGCTGCGTACCGCCTACGCGGAGTACGGCGAGCACCCCGGACACGGCGACCACATGGGCCGGGTCGAATACGTCGAGTACGTCCGGGCGGACCCTGTCGAGTACACCGCCGAAGCCGACCTCGTCGCGGACCACGCAGCGCAGGCCGGCTACGTCGAGCAGGCCGGGCAGGCCGCCTACGCAGAGCAGGCCGCCTACGCAGAGCAGGCCGGCTACGCGGTGCAGGACCACGCCGGGTACGCAGGGCAGGCTGGCGACGTCGAGCAGGCTGCGTACTACGAGTACGCCGCCGGCGCGCAGAGTGGGGCGGAGCGCGTCGGGACCGGGCATGGGACCGTCCCCGCCGCCACCGGCGGGAGCACCTACCGCCCCGGCGGTGCGGCCCGCCCCGTGCCGCGGCCCGGCGCCCGCCCGAACACCTCGCGCCCAGGGCGCGTCCAGGTTCATCCGCCCGGCACGCACGGCGGCCTGATCCAGCCCGCTGCCGCCGAAGCCACCGCCATGCCCGCGGCCGAGACCGGGAAGCCAGCGGCACAGGCGCCGGCCCAGGAGCAGGCCCCGGACGAGCTGGAGACACTGCTGCGCCGCCACGCGGTCGGCAGCTGACGGACGGTCGCGTCCAGCCCCGCCGCCGGGTGCCAGTCGCACGCCGATCACCTGTCCGGCCCGCCATCGTCCGCGTCAACCGCCCGTCCGGACCACCCGTGGGCCCGCGTCACTGACCCACCTGACTCACCCCGTCCGGCTGTACCCGGCCGCATGACTCTCATCACAGTCAGATCGGTCAGCGGACCCGGGCCGGGGCGCACCAGGTGGGGGCAACGACGGTGATCACGCAGGATGTGGGGCGGCCGGCGCCCGGCGCCCGCCGGCCGTGTCCGCGTGCATAATGGCCGGGTGACACTCCGCTCGCAGTCCGCTTCCTCCGCCGGCTTCCGGCGTCTGGAGCCGACGGCTGCCTGCCCGCGGTGTTGTCCCTGCCCTCGCGCCCGTTGACGCCGCGTTCCGCCTAGATCGGCCGCCCGGCGTCGCCCGGACGGATTTCGTCGGTCGGGCCAGGGCGTGAGGGGCCTCCGGATCACGTGCCGCCCAGCGGACCAGCGCCCAGGCTGAAGCCAGCCGGGCCGCGTCGGCCACAGCCGGACACGTGATCACGTGCCGTCCCGGAGCTGCGCGGTGCCGAGCACCGCTCGCCGTGAGCTCCGCCCGTATCTCCGTGCGTTCGGTCCTTGGCGCGTCAGTGCGTCCCGATGTCGTGCCGTCGGGGCCCGCCCGCGCCCGGCGCGCCCGCCCCGTCCTCGTCCAGGCCCGCTTCGGCGGCCGGCCGGGGCAGTGGCGGCGCCGGGCCGGAGCGGCCCGCGGCAGGAGGAGAGACCCCGCCTTGACGTTCGAATCATGGCTCGCCCGGCTCCGAGACCGGGGATTCGTCACGTGCCCGGCGAGCAGCGGCATCCCCGTCGACATGAGAGCCGTCGCCCACGACGGCACCGGCCTGCACTTCCGCTGCCGCGGTGTGCGCGTCCGCCTCCACGTCTACCGGCCGGGGCGGGCCGCCTGGCAGACCCCGCTGCGGGACGAGAACTGGTCCCCCGAAGAGTCGCTGGAGCTGTGGGAGAACCGCCCGCTGCGGGACCGTGAGATCCCTGCCGGCGGCCGCCTGGTCTTCGTCGCGGCCGGCGCCGATCCCGAGCCCGACACCGAGATCGTGCTGGACGGGGCCGAGACCCGCGGCTGGCGAAACCACGAAGCCGGGCTGCTCCCCGCGGCGGAGGCAGCCGCCATCTTCGACGCCATGCTCGTGGCCGCCGGCCTGGCCATGACTGCCGGTGAGGCGCCGCGCCCGCCCAGACCCCGCCAACCCCACACCCGGCCCGTGGCGCTTCGCCCGCCCGGCTCCGACCTGCTCCAGCCGGTCGACCTGGCGACGCCCTCGCCTGACGTCACGATCCACCCGCTGCGGACGTACGCCGCTCTCGCCACAGCCGCCGCCGGAACGGCACGGCAGACGTCGCGAGGCAGCACCGGGGCCGCAGCTCGCCCGTGACCGACAGGATCGTCCGCAACGCCCCGGGGGCGGTCGCCCGTCTGCCGCAGGCGTCCTGTAAGCTTCAGTTGCTTCCAGGGGGTGTAGCTCAGCCTGGTAGAGCGCCTCCCTCGCACGGAGGAGGCCAGGGGTTCGAGTCCCCTCACCTCCACGAGCCGGCCCGTCGTGCTCGCCGATCTTCGATCGGCTTCGCGGCGGGCCGCAATGTTTTCCGGGGGGCCGAGCCCCCCGAGCCCCCACGTGCGTGATCGCTTTTTGGGCCGGTGGTCTCCGGGCGGTGCCGGGGCGCTGCTACCGATGCGGCTCATCCTCGATATGAGTCACGCGAGAGGTTCTGCCTGGCCGCCGGAGAGGCCGGACCTGAGCCGTTCGGCCGTGGCTGTCTCTGGCGGTGATAATGGCGATGTGACCGTCGATCTTCGCGACAGCCGGATCGCTGAGGTGTGCCGGCGCTACGGCGTCGCCGAACTGTCTGTCTTCGGCTCGGTGGCTCGCGGCGACGACACCGACTCCTCGGATGTCGACCTGCTGTATGTGCTGGCACCTGACTCGACGCTTGGCTTCGAGATCGTCGACCTTCGAGACGATCTCGAAAAGATCGTCGGTCGTCACGTCGACCTGGTGGCCAAGTCCCGGTTGAAGTGGGTCATCCGTGACCGGGTGCTCGCGGAAGCGCGGGTCCTCTATGCGGCGTGATGAGCTCTACCTCGTCGACATGATCGAAGCCGCGGTCGCCGCGACGGCGTTCGTCCAAAATGTCGACGAGGCCGCCTTTCTGGAGAGCGATCTGATCCAGAGTGCCGTCCTCCAGAAACTCCTGGTGATCGGCGAGGCGGCCGGGCGAGTCTCCGCCGAGATCCGCGGCCGCTGGCCGGACGTGCCGTGGCGCTCTGTCACAGGATTCCGCAACATCGCCGTTCACGCATACTTCGAGGTTGACTGGTCAATTGTGTGGCGAATTGCCACGGCCGCGCTACGGGAAATCCACGAGAAGCTGCTGGCGCTCCTCAAGGCGGAGTTCCCGCTCATCGCCAGCCAACTCGACGAACCACACTGACCGCGAGCCTGCCTTCGCGTTCCACCTCCGAACACAGCTGGTGGCGGACCGGAGACGGGGACGTCCCCATGCCTCGGCTGGTCCGTGGATGTGACTGTCGTCAGACGGGCTGAGGCGCTCGGAACCGCCAGGTGTGCGGAACACGCGGATGTTTTTCGGGGGCTGAGCCCCGAGCCCCCGGGCGGGCGGCGTGGAGCTGGCCCAAGGTGGTCAGGTAGTCTCGGGCGGGCTTTCGGGATCTCGCGCGCGCGATCCGTCGGCGGGGCGGTGGGATCATGGTGTCGTCTGGTTCATGACGGGACACCGTGGGGAGATTCTGGAGTCGTGTCCGGTTCGGCCCCCGGGTGCGGCTGTTCATCCCGCCGGGCTTCGACACCACGCAGATCGACGTCGCTCTGGAGAGGCTGCCGGCCCTGTTCGACGGTTTCCCGGTGGCCCATCCCGACGGCGACCGAAACGGCGGCCGGCCACATCACCAGGTGGAAGTGACCACTGCTGCTGGCCCCGACCCAGATTCTGGCCAGCCTCACGCATGCTCATCGGCTGTCAATGCGGTGTGCCGCGCGATGCCTGCTGCTGCTCGGAAGTGCGATCCGATGCCGACGGCGAGCGGCAGGACGGTCAGGACGGGGATGATCCCTGTGGTGGCTCCGAACTCCTGAGCTTTCTCTACGACTGGCTGATTGCCGACGACGACTCCGCACCGGCCGTCTGGGGGCACGTTCGGCGGAAGATCGCACAATGGGGGTGCCTCATGTGTTGCCCGGAGTCCACTTCATCGACATGCGCGGATCCTCGATCCGCACGGCTTCGAACCCGAGGCGGGTATAGAGGGCCTGTGCGGGATTGTTGACGAAGACGCTGAGCCGGACCGGAACGCCGCGCCGCTGAGCAGCCCGAAGGATGCCCCGTAACAGATGGGTGCCAATGCCGCGACCTTGTGCCTCGGGGAGCAGCGCGATCTCCTCGACGAAGTCGTACTCACTCTGGTGGATGACACACACGTAGCCGATGGGCCGCCCGCTCTCCTCGACCACGGCAAATGGCAGGTCGGCGAACTCCCTGTCAGCGGTTATGCGCTGTTCCGCATCGTCCCATCCCGACGTCTGTTCGACGTATGCCCGCAGGGCGGCTCGCCTCACGCCGAAGAGGAACTCTCGATCGCTGCTCAGAGCGGGCCGAACCCGAAGGTCATGGGAGCGGGTCATGGTGTGAGGCTACGAGTTCGATCACTTCGCCATCAGTCGGGCTAGCAACAGGCCGAAGGACGCCGCGACCTGGCGGTCCGGCGGGCTTTCGGCTTGACGCGGTGCCGGTGCCCTCGTTCGAGGTCGTGGTGGCAACGCGCCGTCTGGTGAAGTCTCGGGCGCCAGCCGCAAGACGGCCAGTATTGGAGCGACCCTGCCGTGCCTCGGATCGCCCGCCGTTTCAAAGCCGGCGAACGCGCCATCAGCGCCTCATGGCAGTAGTGCGACCGGCTTCGCGAGGCGGACGACGGAGAAGTGCCGCCGGTCGAGGGTTGCGATGGCGTCGGCGCCGAGCCGTTCGGTGATCGCGAGAACGGAGGCGTCGACGGCGCCGAGTGGGAAGTCGCTGTACTTTTCGACCAGTTCGACCATCCGGGCGAGATCCTGGCGAGCCAGCGGGATCAGGCTGATCTGTCCGGTGCTGACGGAGCGCAGGAATGCGGCTTCGGCGCGGGTGCCTTTCTCCCGTTCGAGCATGAAACAGACTTCGGTCAGGACGGGATAGGGAACGAGTAGCGGCCGGGGCGTGCGCCGCATGAGAGCGACGCTGCGGGCGTGGTGCTCGTCGTCGGTGTCGGCGGCGGCGAGCAGCGGCCCGGTGTCCCAGACAATCACTCGGGGTCGCGCCCCAGTTCCGCGCGCAGGATCTCAGCCGAATGGGCGGCGAGATCGCCCTTGCCGCTGGCCAATGTACCGACGAAATCCGGTAGTGGCCACTCGCCGCCGCCGCTCTCGACGGGCGCGCTCTCGCGCACAAGAGCCAGGATCGGCGCCACGTGCGACTCGGGCAGGCGGTCGATCAGACTGTGCAGCTCGTCCCGCAGAGTACTCACCCCTTGAGGGTACGACCGACGCATGGCCAGCCACCGAGATCCGCCGGGACGCGAGCTGAACGGCGGATCGCAGCCCCGCGCGGCCGCCACGGTCGCGGGGTGGGTCACGCCGATGACGGTGAGTTCGGCTGGGGCTTGCCGCCGGGGATGCGGCGCCAGGGCAGGACGAGGGTGATTCGCCCTTGACGGGACGACGGGACGAGCTCGGCGCCACCAACGGGACCGCAGTGTCCGGACCCGCCAGACCTGCGGAACGCGTGTTCGATTCTGGCGATGATGTCGCGAGTCGGGTGCTCACTCGGCATCGCCCCTGGTCGGGAGCCTCGTAGAGACCGGGCGAATGGTGATTTCAGGGCCCTGAACCAAGAGCGGGCGGTTCTTATCGTGGTGCGTTGGGTCCACGAGCTGGCCCGTCGTGCTCGCTGACTGTTTGTCAGCTTCGCGGCGGGCCGCGATGTTTTTCGGGGGCCGCGCCCCCGGACCCCGCGGGCGCGATCGTTTTGCGGTGTCCTCCATGCCGACCAGGACATCCTCCGCGGGCGCATCCTGGGCGAGCATGCCGACACCACGCACCTCACGTCCGCCCAGGCCGCCCGGCGGATCGCAGCGGCCGTCAGGGGATGGGATGAGGAGCAGGTCGTCGACCATGTCGAGACAGCGAAGGGTGACAGGCCTCCTGGTCGGTTCCCTGGTCTGGTGCCGGGGAACACCTGTGGCGGTAGTGCAGACGACGGGCGTTCGCCGTGCGGCCAGGGCAGGGCCGGGATCTTGATCCAGTTGACATGTCATGCGGCCGGAGGGCGTCAGGCGACGGCGGATGGAGGTCGGTGAGCGACGGCTCGATCTCGGACTCGCACGGCGGTACCGCGGCTCATGGCTGCTCGCGGCGCCGGAAACAGGGTTCGGCCCGTCTCACCTCGGGCAGTGGGGCGTGGGCGTGGCCTGAATATGAAGAGGCTGTTCGCGGCGTGCGGCGAGGCAGGCCGGGTGCTGGCTGCCAGGGACTGGTCCTCCACCACCCTGAATCCGCCTCGGGACTGGAGCCCGAGTCTGCGGACGGCGGTCTGCATCTGCCTGGAGTCCCGGTTCCCGATGATTGTCATGTGGGGATCGGAACTCGCCTATCTTTACAACGACCCGTGTATACCTCACCTCGGTGACAAGCATCCGGCTGCAATGGGCATGCCGCTGCGGCTGGTCTGGCCGGAGGTCTGGGAAGAGCTGCGCCCCCTGTCCGCCCGGGTGATGTCCGGCGGTGGCGCGACGTGGTCGACGAACAAGCTCCTCCTGGTCCGCCGGCACGGCTACCTGGAGGAGGCGTACTTCACCTTTTCGTTCAGTCCCTTGAGAGAAATGTCCGACGGTGGGCGTATACGGGGAGTCCTGTCGACCTATCAGGAGACGACTCAGGAGGTTGTTCGTTCCAGACGTCTCGCCTGTCAGCGGGAACTCACCGCCGCCCTGACGCGGCTGCGGACGCAGCGGTCCGTGTGCATCCGCGCGCCCTCGGTGCTGGGAAACCATCCGGAGGACATTCCGTACAGCATTGTGCTGCTCTGGGGCAGATACCCGTCGTTGTCGACACCGCAGTTGGTCACGACATCAGGACTGGGCGGGCGGCAGGCTACCCGGCGCGCTCTCGCCGCGTTCGACAGGAGTGGCCTCCTGTCCGAGGTGGTCAATGAGACGCCGCTGGCGGGCGGTCGAGTTGTCTCCGGGCTTCGGGGATGGGAGTCCGTCCTGTTGGCCGACGGTTCTCCCGCGCCGGCGACCGCGGTGGTGGTGGCGTTGAGGAACCGTACGAGTGCCGCGCCTGTCGGCATCCTCGTTGTCGGGGCCAGTGAACTCCTTGCCCTGGATCAGGACTACCGGGATTTTGTCGAAACGATTGCCGGTCAGATCTCGTTTGGTCTGATGCTGACGCGCGCGCGCGAGGCCGAGCGCACCCGTGCGGCCTCCGCGCGGCGCAGTTCTCTGCGCGATGCTCTCACCGGGCTGCCGAACCGGATCTCGTTCCTGCGGAATCTTGGGAAGGCGCTTCTCCGATCCCAGCGGGGAAACGGTCGGGTGGCCGTCCTGTTCATCGATCTTGATGGCTTCAAGGCGGTGAACGACACCCTGGGCCACCGCGCGGGTGACAATCTTCTCTGTGAGGTCGCGAGCCGCCTGCGGCGAACCGTCCGGCCGGCCGATGTCGTGGCACGGTTTGCCGGTGACGAGTTCGCGGTGCTCTGCGAGGAGATCGAGACGATGGGTGCGGTCGAGACGATTGCCAGCCAGGTGGTCGAGGTGCTCACGCTGGCCGGGTCCGGTGACAGGCCCACGATTGCCGCCAGTGTCGGGGTCGCTCTGTCCGGCCCGGGACTCCTCGACCCCGAGGAGCTGCTCAACGCCTCCGATATCGCGATGTATGCCGCCAAGCGGCAGGGGCGGGGGCGCTATCTCCTGTATGAGGAGTCCATGAGGAGCTGATGAGGTGCTGTGCGGTGAAGGGGTTCGTGCCGGACCACCTGCCCCCGCCGGACCACCTGCCCCCGAGGTCTGGCCTCCCAGGATGGGGTGGAGACGAACGCGGCCCGGCCCGACAGCGGACGCGCGGTTCGCTGCCGGGCCGGGCCGGGCCGGGCCGGGCCGTGGACGGTGTCGGTTGTCAGGCGAAGAGCTTCTCCTGCTCCTCGCGGAGCGTGTCGATCAGCCGTCCGGGCGGAAGCGTCACGTCCGCGTACGTGAGCACGTCGTCCTTGGCGACGTCCCGCGTGAGGACGCAGCCCTCGGCGACACCCATCGGCAGCAGGGCGCCGGCCCGGGTGGCGGCCGATGCCTCGGCCACCCCGTAGGTGTCGTAGCCGCCGAGCCCGTCAAGTGCGTGGCCGGCCTTCAGGTCCTGCTTGGCGGTGGCGACCACGTCCACCCGCGGGCCGGCCGGCGGGGCGAGCGCCGCGTCGGCGAAGTCGACCGCTCGGGCGACCGTGTTCGGCACCTCGAAGTGGCACAGGTGGTAAGGCGTGTAGAAGCTGTACAGCGGGCCCGTGCCCAGCTTGTAGAGCTCCAGGTAGTGACGCTGCTTCGGGTCGTCGTGGGTGCCGAGCACGAACACCCCGGGGCCGGGCTTCGACTTCACCACGTAGTCGACGATGCCGCCGAGCTCGCGCAGCTCGTCGACGTCGTACCGGCTCGTCAGCTCGTCGACGTGGCCCTCGTGGTCCCAGCCGTTCATGCCCCGCTTCGGCACGGTGAGCCCGAACGCGTTGGCCACGATCGCCTGCTCGAACGAGATCTTCGTGCCGTCGGCGAAGCTGGTGACCATGTACGGGTCCTGGCCCCAGCGCTCGGCGAAGGCCTTCTGCGTGGTCGGGGTGCGGTACTCGTCCTGCAGGCCCTTGATGTTGCCGGCGACGAGCGGGGTGACGCCCAGTCCGATGACGAAGCGCATCAGGTTGCCCTGCACGCCGGGCTGGTCACCGTCGGCACCGGTGAGCACGACACCGGCCTCGCGGGCGCGGTGCGCCAGCAGCGGGCCGACCGTGCCGTCGAGCTCGGCGTTCATCGTGACGATCGGCAGGCCGCGCTCGATCGCGGCCACGGTCACCCGGGCGCCGAACTCGACCGCGCCGGTGACGTCCACGATGCAGTCGAGGTTCTCGGCCTTGAGCAGCTCGAAGGCGTCCTCGATCACGGCGGGGGTGCCGGCGGCGATCGCGGCGTCCAGCGCGGCGGCACTCTCGACCCGGACCGGCTCGACGCCGGCCTCGGCGTAGGCGCGCTCGCCGTTCGCGAGGGTGCGGTTGGCGACCGCGACCAGGCGCATCCCGGGTGTGGAGTTGACGATCTGGTTGGCCAGGCCGCGTCCCATGAACCCGGCGCCGATCATTCCGACCCGGATCGGGCGGCCCTGTGCCTCGCGCCTGGCCAGCGCGGTGTCGACGATGATCATCGGGCTTCCACCGAGACCTCGGAGAGCAGCGGCCAGGCAGCGTCCTTCGGTGAGACGACCACCGGCTGGATCGGCCACTCGACGGCGAGCTGCGGGTCGTCCCAGCGCAGGCCGCGCTCGGCGCCCGGGGTGTACGCCGTGCTGACCTGGTACAGCACCTCGGCCTTGTCGGTCAGGGTGAGGTAGGCGTGCGCGAAGTCGCGCGGGACGTACATCGCGGTGCGGTTGTCCTCGTTGAGCTCGGCGCCGAACGACTGGAGGTACGTGGGTGACTCGGGCCGCAGGTCGACGATGACGTCGTAGATCGCGCCGCGGTAGCAGCGGACGAACTTCGTCTCGGCGTTCGGCTCCAGCTGGTAGTGGAACCCGCGCAGGGTCCCGGCCTTGTGGTTGAACGAGATGTTGGCCTGCTCGACCAGCGGTTCGAGCCCGGCGTCGACGAACTCCTGCCGGCAGAAGGCACGGGCGAAGAAGCCGCGATCATCGTCGAGGAGCTTCAGATCGACCAGCGCCGCGCCGGCGAGCGGGGTGGTGTTGATCAGCATGTCGGGAGGCTCGTCCAATCCGCTTAGTTCAACTCAATACTACGAGTGACCTTCGGCATCGTAGTAGAACCTCATGGCGGGCTGTCCGCCTCACTGTCATGGGCTGCGGAGGGTGGTCACCCGGATGGCCCGCCAGCGTGACATCCGCGACGGAGAAGCCTTCTTCCGCACGGTGTGGTCGCACGGAGCCAGTAACGGTGCCCCTGAAGGTGTCGACGTCACCACAGGTAATCGATCTGGCGGTCAGCGAGCAGCGCGGCCTCGGTCTCGGCGTCCCGGGCCAGCACGGCCTTTTCGGGTCGACGGTGCTCGGCGACGAAGTCCCGGTCCTGAACCCGGTCGGCTGCCCGGCAACGTGCCCACGACGGACAGATCGGCTTCCGGTGCGACGAGAACCGCACCTACGTCGGGGCGTCCGGGGTGCGTCCGGGACGGGTGCCCGAAGCGGGCCGGGTGGCCGGGTCGTCCCGTCGGGTGGCCGGCTCGCCGTGTGCCCGCCTGAGACAGGGGTCGCGTTCGGTGGCGGCCGAGAGGGGATTTCCGCCGCAGACGGGTCCCTGATGATGCGCACATCCATACGCATAGGATTTCGGAGACATGTCGGCTTGCCGTCGGGGCGTAACAGGATGCAGACCGACGGTGCCGGTGGCTGGGGGAGCCGTGGATATTAGTCGTATAGATCCGCTTTTGCCGGGCAACGGTGGCGGGCCTGTCGAGACGCCGGCTGTCTCCGTCGTCGTCGTCACCTTCAACAGTGCCGCCGTCCTCGGTGAATGCCTGTCATCCCTGCCCGTGGCGGCCGGCAGCGTGCCCGTCGAGATTCTCGTCGTCGACAACGCCTCCCAGGACGACACCCGGGAGATCGCCGCTGCCGCCGGGGCGGGCGTGCGGGTCCTGCCGCTCGGAGCGAACAGAGGTTACGCCGCGGCCATCAACCACGGGATGCGGGCAGCTTCCCCGACCTCCCGCGCCGTGCTGGTTCTCAACCCGGACATCCGGCTGCGGCCCGGGGCGCTGGCCGCCATGCTCAGGGCACTGGACACCCCCGGAACCGGAATCGTCGTCCCGAAGCTGTTCGGTGAGGACGGCACGCTGGCGCTGTCGCTGCGCCGTGAGCCGTCGGTCACGCGTATCTGGGGCGAGACGCTGCTCGGTGGCGACCTGGCCGGCCGGTGGTCGCCGCTGGGCGAGGTGGTGACCTCCGCCCAGGCCTACGCGGCGTCCACCGTCGCGGACTGGGCCACCGGTGCCGCGCTGCTGATCTCCCGCGACTGTGCGCGGGCGGTGGGCCCCTGGGACGAGTCGTACTTCCTCTACTCCGAGGAGACCGACTTCCTGCTGCGGGCCCGCCAAGCCGGCTTCACACTGCGGCTGGAGCCCACCGCGGTGGGTGTGCACCTCGGTGGCGACTCGAACACCTCACCGCAGCTGTGGACGCTGCTCACCGCGAACCGGCTGCGTCTGTACCGGACCCGTCACGGTGCCGCGGCCAGCACCGTCTTCACCGCCGGTGTGCTGTTCGGTGAGCTCATCCGCGCCGCGGCCGGCCGCGCGACGAGCCGGGCCGCGGTGACCGGGCTGCTCACCAGGAGCCAGCCGGGTCTGGTGAAGCGGGCCGGCGGGCAGCGGCCGGCGTCGGCGGGTTCGGCGGGTCCGGTCTCGGCCGCCGGCGGCTCGGCCCGCCGCGACAGGCTGGGTGATCGGCTCCCTGCGGTGCTCCCGATCCCGCTGCCGCCACCCGGCCCTGCCGCCGGTTCCGGTGCTGGTGCCGGTTCTCGCCTTGGCCGCCGGGCCGGCCGGCCCGGGCGGGCAGCCGGAACCGGGGTGGAGGGCGTCGTCGAGGCGCCGATCGTGTGCTTCTCCGGCCAGGACTGGTGGTACCACAACCGGGCCCATTCCGACTTCCAGCTGATGACCAGGATCGCCGCCCGGCGCCCGGTGCTGTTCGTCAACAGCCTCGCGATGCGCATGCCGCTGCCGGGCCGCAGCACCCAGCCCTTGCGGCGGATCCTCCGCAAGGCGCGGAGCATGTCGCAGGGAATCCGGACCCCGCGGGCGGACCTGCCGGCCTTCCACGTCTACTCGCCCGTGCTGCTGCCGTTCTACGGCAGTCAGGCGGGGCGCGCGCTGAACGCCTGGGTGGTGCGCCGGCAGGTCACGGTGGTCGCCCGTCGTCTCGGCATGGCGGAGCCCGTCTTCTTCGTGACGATGCCGACCGCGTGGGACGTCGTGAAGACGCTGCGCAGTTCCGGCGTCCTCTACAACCGGTCGGACAAGCATTCCGAGTTCACCGAGAGCAACAGCGCCGTCGTCGGTGCGTTGGAAGACGAGCTGTCGCGGCACAGCGATCGCATTCTGTACGTCAGCCACGAGCTCATGGAACGCGACGCCGCCGACGTCGGGGACCGGGCGTACTTTCTCGGCCACGGTGTCGACCTCGACCATTTCCGCGCCGACACCGCCGGTGCCGTGCCGGAGGACATCGCGGGTATCCCGGGGCCGCGGATCGGTTTCTTCGGTGCCCTCGACGACTACACCGTCGACTTCGACCTGCTGGAGCGGGTCGCCGCCGAGATCCCGGCGGCGAACCTGGTCCTCATCGGGGACGCGACCTGCTCGATGCGCCGGTTCGAGGCCTACCCGAACGTGCACTGGCTCGGGTTCCGCCCGTACGAGACGATCCCGTCCTACGGCACGGCCTTCGACGTGGCGATCATGCCGTGGCTGCGGAACGAGTGGATCCGGTTCTGCAACCCCATCAAGCTGAAGGAGTACCTGGCGCTGGGGCTGCCGGTGGTCACCACGGACTATCCGGAGATCGCCGGTGACCGGGACATCGTCCGGGTCGCGGAGAACCCGCAGGACTTCATCCAGCTGATCCGGCAGACGCTCGCCGACGGCGGCCCGGGGGATCCCGCGAGCCGGCGCGCGCACGTCGCGGCGGATTCGTGGGACGCCCGTGCCGCCGAACTGCTCGAACTGGTGGACAAGGTCGCCGCCAAGACGTCCGGCCAGGGGGCGGGAGCGGGCCGCAGGGACCGCGGGAGGGGCAGACGGCATGACTGACGGCATGGCTGACCAGAGTCCGGGGGTGAGTCGCTGATGTGCGGAATTGCAGGCGTCATACGTTTCGACGGGGCGGCCGTGGACGCGGAGCTGCTGTCGACAATGACCGGCATGCTCGTTCACCGGGGCCCCGACGCGGAGGGTTTCTGGGTCGACGGGCCGGTCGGTTTCGGGCACCGCCGCCTTTCCATCATCGACCTTTCGGGCAGCGCCCAGCCGATGGCGGCCGCCGACGGCCGGCACCACATCTGCTTCAACGGTGAGATCTTCAACTACCGGCAGCTGCGGGCGCAGATAACCTATCCGTTCCGTACGGGGGGCGACACCGAGGTCGCGCTGGCCACCTTCGCCACCAAGGGCGCCGCGGGCCTCGACGATCTCATCGGGCAGTTCGCGTTCGCCGTCCACGACACGGAAAGCGGCCAGACCCACCTTGTCCGGGACCGGGTGGGCGTGCTCCCGCTCTACTACTACCTGGACAGCACGCAGCTGGTGTTCGCCTCGGAGATCAAGGCGATCCTGCCGGCGCTGCCGCGGCGGCCGAGCGTCGACCACGTGTCGGTCGCCGACTATCTGGCAGCCCGCTCCGTGCCGGCTCCCCGGACCCTGTTCGACCGCATCCACAAACTGCTGCCGGGGCACCTGCTCACCGTCGCCCGGGACGGAAAGTCGCAGCTGCGCCGGTACTGGAGCCCGCCGTCCGTCGACGAGGTGCGACCGGTGGAGCCGGAGGAGGCGGTCAACCGCCTCGACGAGGCACTCCAGCGGGCGGTGGAACGCGCGACGGTCGCCGACACCCCGGTCGGCTCCTACCTTTCCGGTGGCGTCGACTCGAGCCTGGTCGTCGCCCTGATGACCCGGCAGACCGACGAGCCGGTGCACACCTTTTCCGTCGGTTTCGGTGTGCAGCGCCATGACGAGCTACCCATCGCCCGGTCCGTCAGCAGTTTCCTCGGTACCCGTCACCACGAGCTCGTCGTCGGACCGGACGACTTCTCCGACCTGTGGTCCACGCTCACCTGGCACCGGGACGCGCCGGTGTCCGAGCCCGCCGACATCGCCGTCCACCGGCTGGCCCGCCTCGCCCGCGAACACGTGCGGGTCGTGCTGTCCGGCGAAGGTGCCGACGAGCTGTTCGGGGGCTATCCCAAATACCGGATGGCCGGCCTCACCTCGCGCGTCGGGCTCATCCCGGCCTGGCTGCGCGGGCCGGTGTTCCACGAGGTCCAGCGGGTGCTGCCGGCGAACGCGAACCGGCTGCGGATCGCGCTGCGCGCCCTGGGCGAGATGGACGAGCAGGGGCGCCGTGAGGGCTGGTTCGCGCCGTTCACCGGACGAGAACGTCAGGAACTGCTCGGCTTCGCCCGCCGGGAGCGGGGCCGCCTGCTGCCCGCCGAGACCGGCGACGCGCTGCGCGGCATGCTCGAGGCCGACGTCCTGGGATGGCTGCCGGACAACCTGCTCGAACGAGGGGACCGGATGACCATGGCGGCGTCGGTGGAGATGCGCCCGCCGCTGCTCGACCACGAGCTCGTCGAGTTGGCGTTCCGGATGCCGTCGGAGGTGAAGGTGCGCGACGGCCAGGGCAAGTGGGTCCTCAAGCAGGTGGCGCGCAGGTACCTTCCCCCCGAGATCGTGGACCGCCGGAAGATCGGTTTCCGGGTTCCGCTGGACGAATGGTTCCGTCGCGGCCTTTCCGATTTCTCCCGGGACATGCTGACCGGGCAGAGTTCGTTCGTCGGTCATCTGTTGGGTACGGCGGCGGTGAAGCAGCTACTCGAGGCTCACGAGCAGGGCCGGCGTAACGAGGAGATCAGGATCTGGACCCTGCTCTGCCTCGAGGTCTGGCACAACGTGTTCTTCCGTGATGACGCCCCGGTGCGGACGGTGCGGCCGGTGCCGACGGTATAAGCGTGCGGGCTGTGGCCGGGCGGGGATGATCCACGCTCGGCACGGTTCCTGCGCGGAGAGTGTCGCCGGCGATTTCGGCTGCCCGGGCCGGCCCATTCGGTTTTCGGGCGGCAAGTGCAGCGAAATGTCCGGAAACCGACGGGTAGGCGACGCCTGTCGAGGACCTTTCGGTCATCCGTAGCCAGACGTCTGACCACGGTCTATATTGGGCGCTCCGACAGTATGGGCGGCGCCCGTCGGCGGTTACCGGCGGGCTTGCCGCGATCCGGGAGCATTGCTTTCGCCGATCATGGTGCCCGTTCACAGGATCCTGTCCCTGATCCCCCGGGCCGAGAGCGGTATGCCATCTCCTCGTTACGCGGGGCACCCGGCCGGCCGCCTGTTTGTTCCACCGGGCGTCCGTCAGATCTGTGGAACAGCTGTACGTATATGTCATGAGTTAAGTAGCCGGAGGGCGCAGTGCAACCAGTTCGACATGCGGTCCGGGGGACGGCCCGCGCGCCCGGCCGGAGGCTTCGCCACCTGCTGGTGGCGGGCCTCCTGGCCGTCATGCAGGTGGTCGTGATCGTAACACTGTCGGTGACCCCGGCCCGCGCCGACAGCGGGCCGCCGGTCGGGGACGAGTTCTCCGGCAATGCGCTCAACTCCGGGCTGTGGTCCGTGGTCGACCCGCTCGGCGACGCCGCTGTCAGCGTCACAGGCGGCCAGCTTTCGATTGCGATTCCGGGCGGTACCCCGCACGATTTCTGGAGCCCGGAGCTGAATTCTCCCCGGATCCTGCAGCCGGTGGCGGACCAGGATATCGATGTGCAGGCCCGGTTCACCTCCCCGGTAACCCAGGCGAGCCAGTCGCAGGGGCTGCTCGCTGTCGGCGGAGATCGGGTCGTCCGTTTCGATCAGTATTCCGACGGTAACAGCTACCATATCTTCGCGGCGACGTTCGAGAACCCCAGTTCTCCGACCATCCGCAATGTCGCCCAGGTCTCCGTGCTCACTCCGGTGAACCTGCGGCTCACCCGGACCGGGGATGACTGGACGCTGCGTTGGTCGCCGGACGGTGTCTCCTGGAACACTGCCGCGACCTTCTCGTTCGCGGTGGACCTCGAGCATGTCGGTGTTTTCGCCGGCACCGCCCGGACGCCCTCGCCGGCCTTCACCGCCCGGGTGGACTATTTCCGCACGGTGACCGCGGACTCGACGCAGCCGACAGTCAGTCAGGTCGCTGCCGCCCCGTCGGTCGACGGCGCCACCGTGACCTGGACTACCGACGAACCGGCGTCCTCGACTGTGGAGTTCGGCCCCACCGCTGGCTACGGCGACTCGGCCGGTACCTCCGCCCTCACGACCAACCACCAGGTGGAACTGGTCGGGCTGTCCTGTGCCACGAGCTACCATTTCCGGGTCCTGTCCACGGACGGCGGTGGCAACACCGCCATCGGTTCCGACGGGACCTTCACCACCGGCACCTGCCCACCGCCGGACACCACGCCACCGCAGATCAGCAACATCGACGCCCAGCCGACGGCGACCGGCGCCGTGATCACCTGGTCGACGGACAAGCCGGCCAGCTCGAGGGTGGACTACGGAGGCTCGGCCTCGTACGGGCACACCGCCCAGGGGCCGAACAACACGACCACGCACACGGTGACGCTGGGTGGACTGAGCTGCGGCACCGCCTACTTCTACCGGGTGTCCTCGACCGACGCCGCGGGCAACCAGGCCCTCGGCCCGGCCGGTACGTTCACGACCACTGCCTGCCAGGAGGAATCGGTCAGCACCGACGAGTTCTCCGGAACGGCGCTGAACACCTCACTGTGGTCACTCATCGACCCGGTCGGTGACGCGACCGTCGCCGTCGAGCAGGACCGGTTGCGGTTCTCGGTCCCGCCCGGGCTCTCACACGACTTCTGGATGCCGAACCAGGCCCCGCGGCTGATGCAGGGTGCCGCGGACGCCGATATCGCCGTCGAGGCCAAGTTCGATTCCGCGGTGACCGGACGCTTCCAGTCGCAGGGCCTGGTGGCGCAGGACGCCGCGGGCAGGCTTCTCCGCTACGACACCTATTCCGACGGCAGCAGACAGCTGCTGTTCGGCGCCACCTTCGCCAACGGCACGCCGAACACCGAGCTCGTCGCCGAGCTTCCCTCGACCACGCCGATCCATCTCGGGCTGCGGCGGGTCGGTGACGTCTGGACGCTGCGCTGGTCGGCCGACAACGCGACCTGGAACACCGCGGCGACCTTCACCTTCGCCATCGATCTCGCCGCGGTCGGGGTGTTCGTCGGGAACGCCGGCGACAACCCGGCGACGACGGCTCAGGTCGACTACTTCCGGGTGACCGGCTCCGGGGGGTCGACGCCGCCGCCCACGCCGCCGCTGACGATCAGCGGCGTCAGCGCCGCGCCGGACGGCACGTCGGCCGACCTGAGCTGGACGACCAACCGTGCGGCGAACAGCAGTCTCGACTACGGCACCACGACTGCCTACGGGCAGACCCTGCAGGACTCGGCGCAGGTCACCGCACATCTGATCACGGTCACCGGCCTGCAGTGCGCGACCACCTACCACTACCGGGTCACCTCGACGGACTCCGCGGCGGCGGTGGCGACCAGCCCCGACGGGACCTTCACCACCGCTGCCTGCGGGCCCCCGGACGGCGAGGACCCGCCGGGCGGCGGGTCGGATGCCTTCACCTCGGACGACTTCTCCGGACCGCTCGACACCGCCCGCTGGACGGTGCTGGACCCGGCCGGGGACGGGCAGGTGGGCACGACGGGCACCAACGTGGCGCTGTACGTCCCCACCAACACCACCCATGACATGTGGACAGGGCAGAAGACCGGGTTGCAGCTGCTGCAGGCGGCTCAGAACACGGACTTCGAGGTGGAGACCAAGTTCGAGACCAGGCTGGAGCTGACCAGGCAGACGATCGGCATGCTGGTCAAGCAGGACGCCGCCACGTTCCTGCGTTTCGACCTGACCACCGAGGGCTCCCAGGCGCGGATCTTCGCCGCCACCATCGCGGGCGGCTCGGTCGAGGTGCGGCTGAACCAGGTCGTGCCTGCCACCGATGCCGTCTACCTGCGTATCCGCCGCGAAGGCACCAACTGGACGCTGCGGCACTCGGGCGACGGTTCCAGCTGGACCACCGACGCCACGTTCGCCTACGCCACGACGGTGCACCAGGTCGGGCCCTATGTGGCGAACAGCCTCGGCCCGGCCGCGGTGGCGTCGGTCGACTATGTCAGCAACCTGGCGGCACCGGTCGACGACGACGGGGGTGCACCGCCCGCGCAGACCCAGCCCGGGCAGATCCAGCCGTTCTACGGCGACACCCTGGACGTCGGTGTCCGCGGCTTCCCGCAGCAGTGGGTCGGCGTGCTGGGGCGGGCAAGCGATCCTGACGGCGTCGCGCAGCTGTGGTACTCGCTCAACAACTCGGCTCCGCGGCCGCTCAACATCGGCCCGGATCAGGCACGACTCCGGGCGGCGGGCGACTTCGTCGCCGAGCCGGACCGGGCGGAGCTGCTGCCCGGGACGAACACGGTCGCGCTGACCCTGCTCGACCGCCTGGGCCGGCGGACGACCCGCACCGTGACACTGAACAACGTCAACGGTGCCGCGCCAACGCTTCCCCACACGGTCGACTGGGGGGATGCCGACAGCATCAGTGACTGGGGCCAGGCAATCGACGGCCCCTGGCAGATCATCGGGGACACGGTCCGCATCCTCGAACCCGGCTACGACCGGCTGATCGGGATCGGCAGCACCGAATGGCCGGCCGGCTACGAGGTCACCGTGCCGGTGACGGTGCACTCGCCCCACTCGGAGGGTGCCGGCATTCTGGTCGGCTGGTCGGGCCACACCGGAAACCAGCAGCCCCGAATCGGCCATCCCTACGGTGCGCTGGCGTGGTTCCGGGACAACCGGCTGGAGCTGGTGGACACCAATGCGGTGTCCGTGACCACGAAGGTCGCGGTCCTGCCGCTGGATGTTCCGTACAATTACAAACTGCGCGCCGAGCCGCAGGGCAATGGCAACAGCCTGTACAGTTTCAAGGTCTGGCCGGTGGGTTCTCCGGAACCCGCGGCCTGGGATCTGAGCACGACGCTACCGAGCCGCGCGGGGTCGACACTCCTGCTGGCCAACAGCGTCGACGCTTCGTTCGGCACGGTGGTGGTGAACCCGCTGTAACACGGTTCGGAAGCGACACAGTCGGGACCGCGATGTCCTGACAGCCGGTGGTGGGTCCCGTTCGTCGGACGGGATCCACCACCCATGCCTTTTCCAGATCTGCCCGACTGGGGCCGGACCGGCAAGGGGTGCTGTGGAGCGTCTGGAGCGGTGCGGAGCGCCGTGCCGCCGTCGGGGTACCGGGTGTTCCCGCCACGCGGCCCCCGCCCACGGATGATCATGTTCGCGTTATGATCAAAAAGGTGGGAAGATGGTCCCCTGTATGCCCTGGGATGACGTATGGCACTATGTCTCTGCAGTGCAGGTTCAGGGCGATGCCGGTGGGCGTGGTTGCGGTGGAAGCGCCTGGAGTGCCCATGAACATTGTCAGTGAATTGGGCTAGGCCTTCCGGGGGGTTTCAGGTGGATTTGGTCTATATCGTCGGTGCCACTCTTCGGCGCTGGTACGTGGCATTGCCCGTGGTGATTGTCGCCGGGATCTCGCTGCTCTTTGTGCGGTCATCTCTGCCGACCGTGTACCAGACCGCGACGACCGGTCTCGTCATCGGGCCGCAGGAGAGCATTATCGGCAATGCGACGGTGGAGGTTAACCCGTTCGTCTACCTGGCCGACTCGGTCAAGGTGATGGCGATCGCCGGTGCCTCCGTGGCCAACAGCCAGCAGGTGCGGGACAAACTCGCAGCCGAGGGACTCGACGCCGACTACTCGGTCGCCGTGCAGCCGGGCACCTCGTTCATCGACATCATGGTGAGCGGCACGGACAAGGAGGTGACCGAGCGGACCACGGAGCGAGTGCTTCGGGAGGTGACGGACATCGTCCGGGGCTTCCAGGAGAAGAGTCCGGAGGGCCAGCGGATGTCGGTGCAGGTCCTGCAGGAGCCGAACGTGTTCGAGACTTCGCCGGACAGCAGCCAGCGACTGATGCTGGTCATCGCAGCCCTGGGGCTGGCGGCCGCGATCGGTGGCGCGGTGACCACCGACCTCGTTCTCGGCCGTCGGGCGGCCCGGGCCGGCGGCGCTGCCCCCGGCCCGATCCCCGGTGGCCCACTCCCGGGACCGGGGCCGGCGGCCGCTCCTTCGGCGGAGCGGTCCGGTCGCCGGGAACCAGGTGAGACCGAGGCCGGCAAGGCCGGCGAGGCCGGCGAGGTCTCACCCGACACCATGCGGCTCAATGCCTTCCGCGAGGGCTCACCGCGTCCTTCGGAGCCGGGGAGGAGCTGGTACGAGGATGATGCGCTGGCCAAGTCCTCGGCGCCGAGGCGGCCTTGATGCCGGTGCGGCAGCACGCTCCCGCCGGCCCTGCTGACAGCCCTCCGTCAGATCCCTCCGGGCCGGGCTGGGGTGCTACCGCCGCCCGCCGTCCGCTGTCCGCCAGCAAACCGGTGGCGGCCCTCGCCGGGGGGATCTACCTGGCGGCCACCCTTCTCGCCGCGATAGTGGCCCCGCCCGGGGCCGCCCTGCTGTTTTTCGTGGTGGCCATCGCGCCTATCGTCATTCTCTGCCAGTGGGACGCGGTCTCCGTGTTGACGCTGGCGATCGTCTCGTTGTTCGGGCTGTCCGCCCGGTACTCCCTTGGGGCGGGCTCGCCGGTCGCGCTGATCGGCCTGCTCTGTTTCGTCCTGTGGGCGCTGGCGATGCTGCTGGGCCGAGGACGGGTGCGTGAGCGCAGTCCGGTGCGTGTCGCGACCCTGGTGCTGATCTGGTTTCTGCTGATCGGTTACGGCATCGCCTTCACCCGGGTGCTCAGCGTCGCCGAGACGAGTAACGGGCAACGGCAGTTCCTGACCCTGGTCGGGGCTGCCGGGCTGACACTGCTGGCCGCCGACCAGATCGGTGATCGCCAACGGCTGGACGTCCTGCTGCGCCGGGTGGTGGCGATGGTGTCCTTCATGTCGGTGATCGCGATCGTGCAGTACGTGTCCGGGCAGGATCTCAGCGAGTACCTCGTTCCCCCTGGTTTCTCCCAGTTGAGTGTGACCGACGCGGCGATCGCGGAACGGTCGGACCTGCGGCGGGTCGCGGGCACCGCCGGCCATCCGATCGAGTTCGGTGTGGTGCTCGCCATGGTGCTGCCGCTCGCGCTGCACTATGCGCTGACCGCCGCCCCCGGCCGCCCCCGGCAGTGGGCCTGGGTGCAGGTGATGATCATCGGAATGGGTCTGCCGCTGAGCATCTCCCGTTCGGCGGTGCTCAGCCTCATCGTCGCGCTGATCACGCTGGCGGTGGTCTGGGACGGCCGGCGGCAGCTGAACTTCCTCGGCGCCGTGCTGGTGTTCGGGGCGTTCTTCAACGTCGCGGTCCCCGGTGTTCTCGGGACCCTGCGGGCGCTTTTCCTGTGGGCGGGTGAGGACCCGAGTGTCAGCGGCCGTACCGACGACTATGCCCAGGTGTGGGCGATGGTCGCGGAGCGCCCCTTCTTCGGCCGCGGCCTGGGCACGTTCATTCCCTCCGAGTACTTCTTCCTCGACAACCAGTTGTTGGGTTCCCTGCTCGAGGTGGGCTATGTCGGCCTCGGGGCCCTGCTGGTGTGGATCGTCGTCGGGCTGTCCTGTGCCCGCGGGGTCCGGCGCCGGGCCTCGGCACCGGCTGACCGCCAGCTCGGGCAGGCGCTGGTCGCCGGGATTCTGGCGGTCCTCACGAGTTTCGCGACCTTCGACACGCTCAGCTTCAAGCAGGCCACCTTCACGCTGTTCCTTCTGGTCGGTTGCGCGGGAGCCCTGTGGCGGCTGACCGCGGCCGACCGCGGTGCCCACCGCTCTGACCACGCCGACGAGACCGGGGTGACGGGAGCCACCATGGCAGCAGGAGCCGTACGGCCCACGCCCGAGCCGGGTGTACGCGCATGACGGCCGCCCCGCCCCGATCCGCCCCGCCCGGCCTCCGCGGGCGACGGACGCCCGAGAACGGTGCCGCCGACATCGTGCTGGGGCTGGCCTGGGAGACCTGGGCCGACATCAACCGCCGTGAGTTCGCCTTCTCCGGCGACCGCCTGTTCGCTCACCTGTACTCGTCGGAGCGGGTGGACCGCCTGATGCTGGTGGACGCCTGGCGCAGCATGGTGATCCGCCTGGCGCGGCGGATGCTCGGCGGGGGAGGGAGTCTCCCGTTTCCCACCGACGGCGAGACCAGTCATCTGACGCCGATGCGGCTGCGCCGGGACGATTCGACCGACCCTGAGCGGATCATCGCCGACTACCGCCGTTACGACGAGGAGGTCGCCCGGACAGCGCGTGACCGCGGGCTGCGCGAGCCGGTACTGATCGCCACGAATCCGTTCCACGCGGCGGCCGCGGCCGAGACGGGCCGCTGGCGCACCGGAGTGTTCTACTGCTGGGACGACTTCGCCGCCCACCCGGCCTTCTCCAGGTGGCAGCCGGCGCTGCTCGACTGCTACCAGCGGATCTCGCGTGGCGGCATGCCGGTCGTGGCCGTCACCGAGGCGATCATCCGGCGGATCGACCCGCGGGGCCCGGCGCTGGTGCTGCCGAACGGGGTGGAGCCGGCCGAATGGACCAGCCCGGGCCCGGTGCCGCCGTGGTACGCCGCGCTGCCCCGGCCACTGCTGCTCTACATCGGCGCGCTCGGCCCGCGCCTCGACCTCCCCGCCCTGGAAGCGATGGCCGAGGCCAATCCCTCGGGCAGCGTGGTGCTGATCGGCCCCTGTTCCGATCCCGAGTACCTGGCCCCCCTGGTGCAGCATCGCAACATTCACGTCCGGGGTCAGCATCCGCGGGCGGCGGTGGTCGCCATGACCGCGGCCGCCGACGTGTGCCTGATGCCGCACGTGAGCTCCGCGCTGACCGAGGCGATGAGTCCGCTGAAGCTCTTCGAGTACCTGGCCGCGGGGCGACCGGTGGTCGCGACCGACCTGGGTCCGGTACGTGCGCTCCGGGACGCCGGCTACTTCGGGGACGCGGTGCACCTCGCCCGGGATCCGGCGCAGTTCGTCGACCAGGTCGCCCGCCTGCTCGACGAGCCAGCCGGGCCGGAGGCCGCCGACTTCGTCGCCCGCAACTCCTGGGCGCGGCGGTTCGACGAACTGTTCTCCTTCGTCCTGGACGGCCCGGCATGAGAGCACAGGTGGGTCTGCCCCCGCGGGTGCTCTACAGCTTCCCGCACCCGATGGGCGGGCCCGGAATCGGGAACCTGGCCTATCATCAGGTGCTCGCGCTGTGGCGGCAGGGCATCAGTGTGGACGTCATGTGCCTGAGCCTCGCCCGCCCGCTGCCCCCGGGGGTGCGTGTCATCCCGACTCTGGCCGCCGCCGGGTATCGGCTGCCGCCCCGGGCCATCGGGGTGAGGCGGGCCCGCGACTACCACGACCGGCTCGTCGCCGCCGTCGTCCGCCGGGGGCGCCACAACGTCGTGCATGCCTGGCCGCGGGCCTCCCGGCGCACGCTGACGGCGGCCCGTGCGGTCGGTGCCGCCGGCCTGCGCGAGGTGCCCAACACGCACACCGGGCAGGCGTTCGAGGTCGTCGCCCGCGAGGCCGAACGCATCGGGTGCCCGCTGCCCGAGGATGCTCCGCACGCGTTCAACCCGGACGTGCTGCATACGGAGATGGCCGAATGGGCGGCCGCGACCCGGCTGCTCGTGCCCTCGGAGGTGGTCGCCGAGACGTTCCTGGCCCGTGGCTTCACCGAGGACCGGATGGTCCGGTACCGGTACGGGTACGACCCGCAGGCGTTCCCGGTGCCGACGGAGCAGGAGTTCCACCGGCCGGCCGGCGCGCCGCTGCGGGTGGTCTTCGCCGGGTACTGCGATGCGCGCAAGGGCCTGCACCTGTTGTTGGAGGCCTGGGAACGGGCCGACCTGCGCGGCCGGGCCGAACTGACCGTCTGCGGGGCGTTCGAACCCGGGTACCGGACCCGCGTCGCGTCGGACCTGTGCCGGCAGGAGGTGCGCACGCGGGGCTTCGTCGAGGATGTCTCCTCCTTCCTGCGCGGTGCGGACATCCTGGTTCTGCCGTCCGTCGAGGAGGGCAGCGCTCTGGTGACCTACGAGGCGCAGGCGAGTGGCTGCGCGCTGGTCGTCTCCCGCCAGGCCGGCGCCGTGGTGACGCACGGCGAACAGGGGCTCGTCCACGAGGCGGGGGACGTGACGGCGCTGGCCGGGGATCTGGCCAGGCTCGCCGATGACCGGCAGTTGCTGACACGGCTACGCCGAGGGGCTCTGCGCGCGCGGGATCACCTCACCTGGGACCGGGCGGGGGTGGCGCTGATGGATGCCTACTGCGAGGCGTTGCGGGACGTGTCCGGGCCACAACGTGGCGGCAGGCCGTGCCTGACGCGGACGCCCGCGAGCGGCAGTGAGCCGTCGCTCGTGAGCCGTGGCCCATGAGCCGTCGGCGGGCATCCGCACGCGGACTGGTCGGGTGACGCCCGGGTACACCGGTGGGCCCGCGTGGACGGGGGCAGAGCAAGGATCACAACCCGTCGAAAACGGAATATCAACCATCCCACAATGTCTCGCGGCAGGTCTGCCCAGATGTGACGCCGCAGGACATTGCGAATACACTTGAACGCGGGTGGGGAAGACTAGAGGTTGTGAAGGATAGGTGAGAAAAGAGCAACAATTCACACCTAACTGCTTTCCGGAGTCTTTCGGTGTGTTCGGTGAATGATGATGAATTTGTGAACAGATTCGCTGAACGCAACACCCGTCACGGCCCCTGGGAGCAGCTTGCTGTCCGTAGCCCGACTGTCCGGGCTGCCGCAGTGGCTCTGGCTGGAGGCGGCGCGGGCCTGTCCGCTCGCTCGCCGGGCGGCGTTCCCGCCTGGGTGGGAACGCCCTGCCAGGAGCGACACGGCCGACGAGCCGGTCCCGAAAGGGGCTCGCGGTCAGGTCACGGACAGTGATCCTGAACAACACGTCGTTCGGCCCGCCCAACATTCCGGGGGGCGGTCGGTCTGACTGCCAGAGGATCTACTATGGATCAACGTGCCCAATCGCATCCGACCCGAAAGTCGTCCCGGCCGTCCGTAAGACGCAGACGGTCATTCGGCATCGTCGTCACAGTGGCTGGCACGCTGCTCGCGCTGCTGTCCGCCTGCGGCCCTCTGGGCTCATCGGGGGGAGGCGCTCCAGGAACCCAGAACGGCGCCGGTGGCGATCTGCAACCGGCGACGGCCTCGTACCAGAGCAACCAGGCGATCAACGTCGGCACGTCCTTCAAGCTCCTCGGTGACGCCCAGATCACCGGGATCCGTTTCTGGAAGGCCGCCGCCACCGTCGGTCCCTTCATCGGCAAGCTCTACAGTTCGGACGGCCGGTCGCTGGCGACGTTGCAGGCGGACCCCGGTGCCAAACAGGGCTGGGTCGAGGCCGGGTTCACCAAGCCGGTCACCCTTGACCGCAAGAGCAGGTATGTGGTGTCCGTCTTCTTCCCGCGCGGGCACTGGGCGGTGACCCCGCGGTACTTCCAGGAGAAGGGGCCGCGGCAGCTCGGACCGGCCGAGCAGCTCCAGGGCGCCTACATCTACGCCTCGGCGGTGAGGTTCCCCACGTCGACAACCACGGACCTGCTGTTCGTCGATCCGCTGTTCTCGCCGGTCACCAGCCCGACGCCGTCGGCGGCTCCGTCGACCACCGCGACGCCGACTCCCCGGGCGACCGCCACGGCCACCCCATCCGCGCCGGCGACCACCGTGCCGGCGACGGTGCCCGCCACCTCACCGGCGCCGAAGCCGTCGAGTTCCCCCAGCTCGTCCACTTCCCCCAGCTCGTCCACGCAGCCGCCCGGCTCCTCCACCGCCGCGTGTGGCCCCCGCCCGACCACAGGCACCACCGGCCCGCCGGCGGGTACGCAGCTGACGTCGCACCCTGGCGGTGAGATCCGGCAGAACGGTGCGGTGCTCGACGGGCTGCAGTTTGCCAGTAAGGTCTCGATCTTCGCGGACAACGTGACGATCAAGAACTCGGTCGTGAACGGTAGCATCATCATCTCGGGCTCCAACACGACCATCGACCATGTGCGGACGAAGGGCATCGGGATCAACCGCGGTCCCCTGCAGGTGATCCGGTACACCGAGATCACGGGCGGCTCGGATCACATCCACATCGACTCGTCGGCCACCATGGTGTCCGATGTGCGAGTGGAGAACAGCTACCTGCACGGCCCGGTCCCGCCGCCCGGCGCGCACATCGACGGGATCCAGGTCCGTGGCGTCAACGGGCTGCGGGTCACCTGCTCGAACCTCGACCTGGGGCCGTACCAGACGACCTACAACGCGGCCATCTACCTGGAGTGGGCCTCCGGCGGTAACCGGAACGTGACCATCGAGAACAACTGGATCAATGGTGGCGGCTTCACCGTCTACGTGGATGCGGAGAACCTGCGGATCGCCAACAACCGGTTCGGCCGCGCCGCGCACTGGGGTCCGTGCAACAACGACCGGCTGAACAGCGGCGGCGGGCAGCGGGCGTTCGTCAGTCAGAACAACGTCTGGGATGACACCAGCGCGGCGCTGAACCTCTGCCGCCAGGGCTGACCGCAGGGGGCTCCGCAGTCCGGACACCGGCCGCCGCCATCAGCTGACGGGGCGGGCCTGACGGCCCGCCCCAAGGGGGAGGGGGACGATGTCCGGCCTGAGGTCTGCCAGACCCGGAGCATCTGTTCGAGTGTGGACACGGTGAGCTGGCGGCGGATGCGGCCCGCGCCGCTGCTCGTGGTGGCGCTCATCGTGATCGGCGGGCTGTCGGCGATCCTGGCCTGGGCCTTCGTCGGTGGCGACGGCTCCGGGGGCGGTGGGGGCGCCTCGGGGCCGTCGGGCGCCTACCTCGCCACACCTCCCGACAACCCCTGTCCGGCCCGGCCCACCGCGGTCAACACCGGCCCGCCGCCGGGAACGTCCCTGACGCCGCACCCAGGCGGAGAGATCAGGCAGGGCAACGCGATCCTCGACGGCCAGGAGTTCTCCGGGCTGGTGACGATCTACGCGAAGAATGTGACGATCAGGAACTCGGTCGCAGCCGAGGGCATCGTCATAGCGGGCAGCGACGCCACTATTGATCATGTGCGGACCAGGGGTATCGGGATCAATACCGGTGATCGGCATGTGATCCGGTACACCGAGATCTCGGGTGGTGCGGACCAGATCCACATCGACTCCTCGGCCATGCTGGTGTCGGATGTGACGGTCGAATCCAGCTACCTGCACGACCCGAATCCGCAGCCGGACGCGCACTTCGACGCGATGCAGGTCCGTGGGGTCAGCGGATTGCAGGTCAGCTGCTCGGACCTCGATCTGGGCCCGTATGAGTCGACGTACAACGCGGCTATCTATCTGGAGTGGGTTGCCGTCGGTAATCGCGATGTGACCATTGACCACAACTGGATCAACGGTGGTGGCTTCGCCGTCTACGTGGATGCGGAGAACCTGCGGATCACCAATAATCGTTTCGGTCGCGACGCGCACTGGGCGCCGTGCAACAATGACCGTCGGAACAGCGGCGGTGGGGTGCGGCCGTTCGTCAGCAAGGGCAATGTGTGGGATGACACCGGCGCCCCGTTGAACCTCTGCGGCCAGGGCTGAGCCGGCCCGTCGCCGCGGTACTGCGGTGACGGGCCGCGAGTGCCCTACGTGGGTGTACCCGTCCGGGTATAGTGCTGGCGGGCCGCTGAGACAGTAGGCCCGACGATCATGTGCCTGGGGGGGAGTTCGCATGAGCGAGGTGACCGGCTTCCTCCTGCCCTCTGGGCGATCGCGAGAACCCTGGTGGGCTGGCCGGAGACTCTCGGTAACCGCCCGACGGGCAATCCCGGCTGCCGCCGAGGGCGCTCATGCCGGCTGGAAGGCCGGGGACCGCCGCCACGAGAACCGTTCCAAGGCGCTGGGATCGCGCGACGGGCCTGCCCATCGCGCCGTGGCGGCCGTTTCCGTCCACCTTCCTGTTGACCGCTTCTGATCGTTCCATCAAAATTCTCGGTCGCAGCCGGTTAACGGGACATGCGATCGTGTTATCCGGACAGTGCTTCGGTGACGTCGGATCGTGGGGGGAAACATGAAAGTCGGCATTCTCGCGGGTGGCCTCGGCAGCCGGCTTGCGGAAGAGACCACCATCAAGCCCAAACCGATGGTGGAGATTGGCAGCCAGCCGATCATGTGGCACATCATGAAGTACTACGCGCATTTCGGTTTCACCGATTTCGCGGTGGCACTCGGCTACCGCGGCGAGTACATCAAGCGGTGGCTGGTCGACTACGCCTCGTTGGCGAACGACCTGACCGTCTCCCTGCGGGACGGCACCGTGCGCCAGCACACGGCCGACGGTGAGCGTGAGGACTGGAACATCGGCCTCGTCGAGACCGGCCAGGACACCAACACGGGCGGCCGGATCAAGCGTCTTCAGCCCTGGATCGGCACCGAAGGAACCTTCATGCTCACCTGGGGTGACGGTGTCTCGAACATCGACCTCAACGCGCTGCTGGAGTTCCACCGGGCGCACGGCAAGCTCGCGACGCTGACGGCGGTGCGTCCGCCGGCCCGGTTCGGCCACCTCGAGATCGACGACGACAGCCAGATCACGGAGTTCTCCGAGAAGCCGCAGACCGGCGAGGGCTGGATCAACGGCGCCTTCTTCGTCCTCGAGCCGGAGATCTTCGACTACATCGAGGGCGACGCCACCCAGTTCGAGAAGGAACCGCTGGAGGAGCTGGCCAAGGACGGCCAGCTCATGGCCTACCGGCACGGCGGTTTCTGGCAGTGCATGGACACCCTCCGCGATCGTCGGCTGCTTCAGTCCATGTGGGACTCGGGTAGCGCCCCCTGGAAGGTCTGGTTCTGACACCGATGCGCATTCTCGTCACCGGCCACGACGGGTACATCGGTACCCGTCTGGTCCCTCTCTTCCAGCAGGCGGGCCACGAGATCCTCGGGCTGGACAGCGGCCTGTTCACCGACTGCACGATCGGTGCCGAGCCGGCCTCGATCCCCGCGGTCCGTGTCGACATCCGGGATGTCACCCCCGACCACTTCGAGGGCGTCGACGCGGTCGTCCACCTGGCGGCGATCTCCAACGATCCGCTGGGCAACCTCAATCCGCAGACCACCTACGACATCAACGCCCACGCCACCATCGGCGTGGCGCGGGCCGCGAAGGCGGCCGGGGTCAGCCGGTTCGTGTTCTCGTCGTCCTGCAGCCTCTACGGCGCGCACGGTGACGCTCCGATCGCCGAGAACGCGGAGTTCCTCCCGGTCACCCCGTACGGCGAGTCCAAGGTCATGGCAGAGAAGGAACTGGCAGAGCTCGCTGGTGACGACTTCAGCCCGGTGTTCCTGCGCAACGCGACCGCCTACGGGCTGTCGCCCCGGCTGCGCGGCGACCTGGTGGTGAACAACCTCACTGGGTATGCGGTGACCACCGGCAAAGTGCAGATGAAGAGCGACGGCACCCCGTGGCGTCCGCTGGTGCACATCGAGGACATCGCCCGGGCGATGCTCGCGGTCGTCGAGGCGCCCCGCGACCTCATCCATCTGCAGGCCTACAACATCGGCCGGACCAGCGAGAACTACCAGATCCGCGATGTTGCCAAGATCGTCGAGGAGATCGTGCCGAACAGCCGCATCACGTTCGCCGAAGGGGCCAGCCCCGACAAGCGCAACTACCGGGTGGACTGCGACCGCTTCGCCGAGACCTTCCCGTCCTTCCAGCCGGTGTGGACCGTGCGCAAGGGCGTCGAGGAGCTCTACGCCGCGTTCCTGGCCACCGAGCTGTCGTACGACGACCTGATCGGCGCCCGGTTCCAGCGGATCCGGCGAATCCAGGAGCTGATCGACCAGGGCCTCCTGGACGACACGCTGCGGTTCACCTCACCGGGATCCGCCGCCCCTGCCGCTACGACAGCGGGCGCCGCGGGCGCCGACAGATCGTGAGCGACCTGCTGGGCTGCCGCTCCTGCGGGCAGACCGGGCTCAAGCCGTTCCTGGCTCTCGGCACCACGCCGTTGGCCGACGCGCTGGTCACCGCGGAGCGGCTGGGCGAGCCGGAGCCGCGGTTCCCGCTCGACGTTGCCTTCTGCTCAGCGTGCTCGTTGGTGCAGATCCTGGAGGAGGTGCCGCCGGAGCAGCTCTTCGTCGAGAACTACCTGTACTTCTCCTCGTTCTCCGAGCACCTGCTGGGGCACGCCCGTGAGCACGCGCTCGGGCTGATCTCCCGGCGCGGGCTGGGCGGTGACAGCCTCGTTGTCGAGCTCGCCAGCAACGACGGCTACCTGCTGCGTACCTTCGTCGAGCACGGCATCCCGGTACTCGGGATCGACCCGGCGCCGGACCAGGCCGCCGCGGCTCAGGCGGCCGGCGTGCCGACACTCGCCGAGTTCTTCGGTACCGACCTCGCGCGCCGGATTGTCGCCGAGCACGGGCACGCCGACGTCGTGATCGCGAACAACGTGATGGCGCACGTGCCCTTCCTCAACGACTTCGTGGCCGGGATGGCCCTGCTGGTCGCCGACGACGGACTGATCACAGTCGAGAACCCTTATGTGCGGGACCTGATCGAGCACCGCGAGTTCGACACTGTCTACCATGAGCATTTCTGTTACTACTCGTGCACGTCGGTCGACACGCTCGTCCGTCGGCACGGTCTTTTCCTGAACGACATCGAGTACTTCCCCGATCTGCACGGCGGCACCCTGCGCTGGCACATCGGCCCACGCGAGCAGGTCAGCGATGCCGTGCGCCGCTACCTGGCGAACGAGGCGATGGCCGGGCTGACGTCCTTCGACTACTACGTCGATTTCGGTGTGGAGGTCGAGCGGATCCGCCGCGACCTGCGGTCACTGCTGGAATCCCTGCGGGCGGACGGGAAGCGGATCGCCGCCTACGGTGCCGCCGCCAAGGGCAGCACGCTGATCAACTACGTCGGCATCGGCACCGATCTGGTGGACTTCGTCGTCGACCGCAACGTGCACAAACAGGGCCGGTACATGCCGGGCGTGCACCTGCCGGTCCGCGAGCCGGCAGCGCTGCTGAGTGAGCAGCCCGACTACGTGCTCCTGCTGGCCTGGAACTTCGCCGACGAGATCATGCAGCAACAGGACGAGTACCTACGGCGGGGCGGAAAATTCATCGTTCCCGTCCCGACCCCGAGGATCGTGCCGTGACGCAGCATGCCGTGACCCGGCCCATCGACCAATGTCCGGCCTGTGGCGACTCGAATCTCACGCCGTTCTACGCCAAGGATGGCGTTGCCTCGCACAGCTGCCTGCTCATGGACGACGAAGCAGAGGCTCTGACTTTTCCCAAGGGTGACCTGAGGATCGTCTTCTGTCAGAACTGTGCGTTTGTTTTCAACACTCACTATAATGGCTCGCTTGCCGCTTACTCTGCTCGCTACGAGGAGACGCAGGCGTTCTCGCCGCTGTTCCGGGATTTTGCCCGAGATCTCGCGAAGCGTTGGGTGGAGAAGTACAACCTGCACGATTCTTCGGTGCTGGAGCTTGGGTGCGGCAAAGGCGAGTTCCTGGTCAACATGATCGAGGAGGGAGCTGGCTCCGGTATTGGCATCGATCCGGGAGTGCACCCGGAACGGATCGACCCGGCGTTGGAAAGCCGGATCACCTGGATTGCCGACTACTACGGTCCGAAGTACAGCCATCTGAAGGCCGACGCGGTGGTGTGCCGGCACACCATGGAGCACATCTCACCGGTCGGTGACTGGATGCGTGACATCCGCGCTGCCATCGGCGACCAGCCTGACACGGTCGTCCTGTTCGAGCTGCCGGACGTGTTGCGCATCCTGGAGGAGGCCGCCTACTGGGACGTGTACTACGAGCACTGCTCCTACTTCAGCGCGGGCTCGCTGGCCAGGCTGTTCCGTGCGACAGGGTTCGAGGTGCTGGAGATTACCCGGGAGTACGACGACCAGTATCTGGTGATCGAGGCTCGGCCGACGGCGACCCCGGCGCCAGGCGAGCCGCTCGCGATCGAGGACGACCTCGATCGGCTGCGCGCCTCCCTGGAACCGTTCGAGCAGTCGGTTGCAGCCAGTCTGGCGACCTGGGCGGACGAGATCCGCACGGTGCGCGCCCGGGGCGGCCGGGTCGCGATCTGGGGCTCTGGCTCCAAAGGGGTGTCCTTCTTCGCCGGGCTGGGCGAGACGGCCAGGTCGGTCGACTACGCCGTCGACATCAACCCGTACAAGCACGGCAAGTTCATGGCGGGAAGCGGCCACCGGATCGTGGCTCCCGAGCAGCTTGCGGCAGACCGGCCCGAGCTCGTCATCGTGATGAACCCGATCTACCTGACCGAGATCGGCGAGCTGCTTCAGAGCCTTGGAGTGCGTACTGATCTGCGGGCAGTCTAGCGCTGTGACGGAGTCGGTTACGGCGAACTCGTTGGTCGTGGGCGGCAGCGCGGTCATCACCGACGAGCGGGGATGGATTCTGCTGGAGCGTCGCCGCGACAACGGGCGCTGGGGCCTGCCCGGGGGTGGCATGCAGATCGGCGAGTCGTTCGCCGACTGCGTGGTCCGCGAGGTCTGGGAGGAAACCGGCTTCGAGGTGCGGGTGGACCGTGTCGTCGGCGTGTACTCCAACCCGGACAACATCATGGTCTACCAGGACGGCGAGCGCCGTCAGGAGTTCAGTGTGTGCTGTGCGTGCACGATAGTCGGCGGTGAGCTACGGGTGAGCCATGAATCCCTGGCCGTCGAGTTCGTCGCCCCGGCGGGCTTTGACGGGCTGGAGTTCCACGAAAGCGCACGGCTGCGGATCCAGGACTATTTCGCGGGTGGACCGACAGTGCTACGATGACCCTCCTTCGCGCTGGGTCGTGTGCCCGGCCGGAGGTGTGTTTCGAGGGCCGCCGTCAGCGGAGACCAGGATCGCTGCCGCACTGCGCAGACAATGGAACAGGCTTGGTGGGGACGGTCTGCCTGCTGTTTTTCGCAGCGTGGCCGTTCAAGCGTTAAGGACAAGCTATGACCGCGATATTCGCCGATGCCGCGATGCCTGACGACAGGCGGCGGACCCTGATTTACCAGGGGAACATCTTCGTCGTCGCGCCGAACGCGGCCACCCTGGCGCTCACCGAATTTGCTCGTGGTCTGCTCGAGGAGGTGTTTTCGCCGCATCATCCGACGCGGGCCCAGTACGAGATGCCGGTCGAGAGGTTCGTGGAGATCTTCGGCCCGGTCAAGCCTCGCTTCATCCACCATCCACGGACGAAGGATCTGGTGCGCGATGTGGTGGAGCAGCTCGGCGCTGACCTGGCTGAGACCTACATCGACGTGCCCAGGCTGCGTGGGGTGACCAGCGATGGTTACCTGACCGCCGGAGCCGGTTACGCGTTTCCCCTGCATCGTGACGTGTGGTGGTCGGCGCCGCTGGCGCAGATCAACTGGTGGCTGCCGATCTACGACTTCGAAGCGGAATCCTCGATGGCGTTTCACCCGCACTACTGGGAGAAAGGCATCAGTAACGGGTCGGAAGAGTTCAACTACTACGTCTACAACGCGACCGGGCGGGCACAGGCAGCGCAGCACATCAGCAGGGACACGCGGAAGCAGCCTGGCCCCCGAGAACCCGTACAGCCGGACCCCCAGCTTCGAGTCGTCTGCCCTGTCGGCGGAATCATCGGGTTCTCGGCGGCGCAGATGCACTCGACGGTGCCGAACACCTCGGGCCGTACGCGGTTCAGCATCGACTTCCGCACCGTGAACGTCTCCGACCTCCGCGAGGGCCGGTCCGCGCCCAATGTGGACAGTTACTGCGAAGGCACCAGCCTGCGTGACTTCCGGCGGGGTACCGACGGGGCGCAGGTTCCCGGCGAACTGGTCGCACGGTACGACAGCGGGGAGGTCCCGGAGGGCGCCGTGCTGGTCTACGAGCCGACGTCACGGTAATCCCGACCTCGACACGACACATCCTCACGGCAGCAGGAGGACCATCACCACCGATCCGCCGCATATCCGTCGAAGGTTGGAGGCGACACGCTACTGGATTCCCGCGCGGGGCTTCCCGGTGATCGCGGCGCGTGCTTCGCCCGCCATGTGCCGCCAGTAGGGGCGCGCCCAGTTCTGGGTGACGGCATCCAGACAACGACGCCGCTCGGCAAGATCCAGCTCAGCCTTCCGCACAGAGCCGATCAGATGAACGGTCATCTGTGTCATCGGCAGGGACTTACGCTTACGCAAGGCGGGGTCGAACCACGCCGCCCGGTCCTGGTAGTCCGGATTCGCGTTGACCGAGTTCTCCTCGTGGAACCGCCGGAAGAAAAGCCGCTCCGGCACCTCCAGAAAGCGGCCGCGCAGGGCCATCTCAGCCAGAAACACGACGTCTGACCCCACGAACCGATCGATCAGCCGAGTCTCGCGGACCACCTCGGACCGCATCACACCGAAAACAGGATGGTACTCCGTCCGGGCGGCGAGGAAGTGGGCCAGGCGTTCGTGCGGGGCCCGCTCCCGCAGATCCATCCCGTCCTCGAAATCGCCCACGACCTGGTCCTGCTTGTCGATGAGGGAGGTCTTCGGGTAGGCGAGCACGGCCTCTGGGCCGAAGTCCTGCAGCGCTGCCACGCACCGGGAGACGAGAGTCGGCGCGAACAGGTCGTCGTGCGCAGTCCACCGGAAGAAATCGCCCTCCGCGGCGTCAAAAGCGCGGTTGTAGTTCCAGGCGGCACCACGATTTACCGGGGAGCGCAGGTAGACGATCCTGCCGTCCCGTTCCGCTGCCTCCCGGCAAAGTCGCTCGGTGATGTCGGTGCTGCCATTGTCCAGCAGGAGGAGCTGAAGGTTCGGGTAGTCCTGCGCGAGCAGTGACCGAAGCGCTCCGGCCAGGTAGTTCTCGCCGTTGAAAACCGGTAGGGCAACTGTCACCAGTGGGAAGCCGCGGTCCGCCGCCACGCTGCCGTCGTCACCTTCGGCATTTCCGGACGGCTTCGTCAACGTGTTCTCGCTGGGTTTTGCTGTCGTGCTCACAGGCACGTTCCCCTCCCCTGAGAGCCGGTCTCAGCCGCTCTGTGGCAGCGCCTGGCTGACATCATTCTGGTTGGATTGAGCTTGAGCTGCCGGCGCACTCGGGCGACCGACCCCGGCGAATCGCCGAAGATCTTGTAGGGCATCCGGACGCAGGACCGCCATCAGGCCGACGTAGCAGGCCCCTCCCGCGGCGACGGAGCCTACCAGGTTGGCTGCGGCCGGCAGTCCGGCCAGCGTTGCACCATACTGCACCACGGCTGTCAGCGCGGCGGTCACCAGCGTGGTCCATAAATACGGCCAGATGCTCTGGAACAGTTCGGAGATCCGAGCGTTGATGAGTCGGAACGGGATGATGAAGCCCGGTGGCAGCAGCAGGATGATGACGATTCCATAGGCCGCCGCCACACCGTTTGTGCCCCAGGGCAGCCCGGCGAAGTAGCTACCGAGCATCAGCAGCCCGGAAAAGATCCCCCAGCGCAGGTACAGGTCCGTCCGGCCCTGGGATTCGAAGATTGTTCCGGTGCTGAAGCTCACCGCCTGGATACCGCCGATCGGTGCCAGGATCTGGATCAGGGGGACCAGTGGATCCCACTGCTCACCGAGCACGACGTGGACGAGGTTGTCCGCTACTACAGCCAGCACAGCCATGGCCGGAAAGCAGAGCATCGCGCAGACGGCGCAGGCTCGGAAGTAGATCCGGCGCACCTCCGCGTGATCATCCTTGATGCGTGACAACCCGGCGAACATGACCTCCTGCAGTGAGGTCAGCACGGAGGTCACCGGGTACATCAGCACCCGCTGTGCCATGCCGTAGAAGCCGAGCGGACCGGCGCCGAGGAAGCGGCCAACGATGATCTTGTCGCCGTTCAGGAGAAAGAAGTTGAAGACGTTGAACGCGCTCAGGTTTGCGCTGAAGCCGAGGAGCTGGCGGATATCGGTGAAGGAGAAGTGGGCGTTCGGCCGCCACGGCGAGGCGAACCAGACGATCACGGTGGTCATCGTGTAACCGGCCACGTTGCCGACGACCAGCGACCACACCCCCGCGCCCAGGACGCCGAGGACGATCGACGAGACGCCGTTGACCAGCGTACCGATGATGTTCGCGGCGGCGACGGGGGCGAACCTCAGATCGCGGCGCAGAAGCCACTGCTGTAGGTCTCCGGCGCTGAGCACGAACAGGCTGAGCCCGATGACCTGCAGCACCGGAGTCAGCGCGGAGTCACCGTAGCCGGCGGACACCAACGGCGCGAGCAGGGCGAGCAGCCCGGTGATGGCCACACCCAGCCCGAGGTTGAAGAAGAACACGCTGCTGAGCAGGCCTTGGTCGACATGGTCGCGCTGGACGACGGCCATGCCCGTCCCGAAGCCGCGCAGGATCTCCAGGAAGGACAGGACAACCAGCGCCATGACCATCAGCCCGAACGCCCGGGGCTCCAGGATCCGCGCCATGGCGAGCTGGACGACCAACCGGATGATCTGCACCCCGACCTGGTTGATCGACATCCAGCGCACGCCGCTCACCATCGAGCCGGCAGCGGGTGCCTGACTTCCGGGCACAGTGCCGTCCGACCCCGGGCCAGCCGGCACAGCGCCGCCCTGTTCCGGCCGGCTCTGGTGGGATCGGCGCCGGTGCCGACCACCCCCTGCCTCGCGGCCCTTGACCAGACCACGCACTGCGTCGCCCCTAGCTTCGGTCAGAGGGGAACAACGTCCACCCGGACATCAAGATCGTCGAGAAGCGCCCTGACCTCGTTCAGGTACAGCGCGTTCGCCAGCAGCACCCGGGTGACGGCCGTGCCGGGGACCTCCTCAGGTGCGATCACCTGGTGGCCCGTGCCCGGAATGAAAGTTCCCTGCTTGTTCGGATTGAGATCGACGACTCCCAGGACCGCCGGCCCGGGCCCGATGACGTTGAGAAAGTTCACTCCCTTGGAACCAGCCCCCCAGACGAGCACACGTGCCTGATCGGACGGTGGCGGCTCCGCGATGGAGCCGTTCTGCAGGATCTCGATGGTCAGGTCAGGCATTGTCGGGCCGGTGGGTGGGATGGTCGAAACATCGAGCTCACGCATCCACCGGCTGATGACGTCGGGATAGCGGCGGCCAAAGCTGCGCGCGTGCTCGACATAACGACTGACCGCGGCCAGGTCCTCGCCCGGCGCGAGCATTCCCGAGGGAGCTGCGGCATCCTCCGGCCCGGCTGTTTTCGCTTCGACCCACAGAAACTGCTCGCCGAACGCCGTGCCGCCTGCCGTGACCTCGAAGCCGGCTGCGGTGACTACGCCACTCAGGCCCGCCGGAGAGAAATACGTCACATGTGGGTAGATGTAGTCCCAGGCCCCGGCCTCGCTGAGCAGAAAGCCGCCGTTGGGCACCTCGAGGTAGATCGATGCCTCGCGGTCCCCGAGAGCCTCGCGGATGTTCTCCAGGAAGGCGCGCGGGTCCGTTACGTGTTCGAGGACGTGCCGGCAGACGACGAAGTCTCCAGGGAGGTGGCGGTAACGCGGACCGTAGTAGTCGACGACGAAGGCGACGTCGACATCCTCGGCCCGCTGCGGCCCGATGTAGGTCGGGTCGTACCCCGTCCCGGACGTGCCGGCGAGACTGCACAGCTCCCGGAGAAAGTCACCCTTGCCCGAACCGATCTCGACGACAGGACGGCTGGCGAGACGATGTGTCGTGATCAGGCGGTGCGCCAGCTCGGTCGCGTAGGCTCGAAAGGTGCTCGAATAATGCAACGAGTTGTCATAGTGGCCGTCGTATTCGACCAGGTCGGGGTCGAAGGCGACGTTGACGAGGGTCCCGCACCTGCCGCACAGGTGAAGGTCGAGTGTCCGCCGCAGTGCGCCGAGTGCTTCATCCCTGGTCGCGCAGAGGACTCCGGTGAGGACCGGCGAACGCTCAACCAGGAACAGGGGCTCCAGGCCGGTGGCCTGACAGGCCGGACAGGTCCCTCGCGGTTCGGATCCGGGCACGGCGCGATCCTCGAACTCGATGTGGTCGGGGCTGGTCCGGCGTGGGGTCATCCGGCGTGGGGTCACGAGGCGGAGGTACGGCCCGACACGCCGCTGTCACGGGCGACCGACCTGCCGAGCAGGCGGTCGTAAACCCCGACATACTGGCGGGCCGAATGCCGCCAGGACAGCTCGTTCTCGATCCGCTCCCGCCCGATCGTGCCCAGCTTGCTGCGCCGCTCCGGATCGTCGATGAGCTCGGCCAGGGCCCGCGCGAACGCCGACGGCTCGTCGGTGGTCGCGTAGACCGCTGCCTCCCCCGCGCTCACCCGGGTCTCGGTCAGGTCGAAGGCCACGACCGGTAGGCCGAACGCCATGTACTCCAGCGTCTTGTTCATGGTCGAGACCTCGTTCAACGGGCTGCGCGGGTCGGGCGAGAGGCCGACGTCCGACGACGACAGGTAATCTTTGATCATCGTGTCGTCGGCCCGGCCGGTGAACTCGACCCACTCCTGGAGCCCCAGCCGGCCCACCTGTGTCTTCAGATCAGCGAGACAGTCGCCGAAGCCCATGAGGACGAAGTGGCAGTCGGTGCGGCCAAGCACGTGGACGTAGTGGTCGATCGCCTCCACCAGGCCGTCGACGCCGTCCTGAGGCCCCATCACACCAAGGTAGGCAGCCATGTGCGGACGGCCTCGGCGTAGCTCCGGACGAGGCGGCACCGGCTGCATCTTGGCCAGGTCGGGGCCGCTACGCACTACTGTCACATCCTCCGGGGGACGCCGCCCCCGGGTGAGCGCGATCCGGCGGTAGGACTCGTTGGTCACGAGAACGTGGTTCGCGAACCGCTGGTTGCCGCGTTCCAGCACCAGCAGGAGGCGGTACAACAGATCGTTGTCCCGGCGGAAGCGGGACTGGTAGACCTCCGGACACAGGTCATGGTGATCGAAGACGAACTTCTTGCGGAACAGTCTGTGGAACAGCGCGAGCGCCCAGTAGGTGTCAGGCGGGTTGCATGCCTGGATCACGTCAAAACCCGGTTTTCTGGCGGCCGCGAAGGACAGGAAGAACGTCCGTAGCCAACAGTAACCGAACTCGAAGGCGTAACTGGCCAGCCCGGTGGTGGCCGGAGCCCCGCGGTAGGTCCAGATATGCACGCCGTCAACGACCTGGTACCTGCGCTCTTTCGGCCCGCGCGGACAGATGACCGAGACGACGTATCCGGCCCTGATCAGGGACTGCGCTTCCTGCCAGACGCGCCGGTCGATACGGACCGGCAGGTTCTGCACGATGATCAGCACTCGCCCGCGGGGCTGGCGCCCGGCGTCGGCTCCGGCGGCGTCCTGTGGCTCGGGCAACTGGGTCCGCTCCATACCGGCGTGGTTGTCGAGTCGCGGCGTTGTGGTCGACTGCTCACTCGTGACGGCCTCAATAACCGACGAGCTGCGACCGGCGTCTTCCTGTCCCACCATCCCCCCCAGGCGGTATGGGAACCAACTCGCCGGCCGTTCGGCCGACGTTCACCCTCCAGGAGCGCCCCTGACCCGCGAGTGAGGTGAAGCGGTCACATTGCGGAGGAGCCGGAGTGCCGGCGGCAGACCAGTGGTGGACCGGTAGCCCACGCACGACAGTCTGTCAGATCTACGCGCCACGGGAATGCTACCCCGACCGGCCGAGGCGCCGAGGGCGCCTCCCGATTCGCCCGGCGGAATCTGATCGCCGGCGATCGGGTTCTCTTGCTTGCTGTCACCCCAAGGTTACGCATTGTTGTTTTTGCTTTGAGGTGGTGTGGCGACCTGCAGGTTTGGTGTTGGCGGGTGGCCAGCGCCTCGCGCTCCCGGACGATCTCATCGATCAGCGACGAGCCGGCCGCCGGACCATCGGCCGAATCCCCGTACGGAGCCCGACCCCGGTCTACCCGCACTCGCTGGTCTGGCGCCGGGACAACGCCCATCCCGTCCTCGGCATGCCTGTCGATCACCTTGCATCCACGCGAGTCAGCCGGCCGTCAGCCACATCTCGGTGAGCAGTCCATACCAGGTTGCCAGGCCCGCTGTTCGCGCGACCCGCGCGGCCGCCTCCGGCCGCCGCGCGCGTGCTCGCCGACGAGGAGCAGCGCGCCTCGCCGGCCGTGGCGGCTGTTCTCGGGCCCGCCGCTGACCGTCCCCGGGGGGCGCGGGTGAGGCGGCGCGGTGCGGGCCGGCCTGCCGTCACCGCGAGGGCGTCGGAATCGTGACATGGTGGGCGTTGTGAGGGTTCTCTACTACTCTGTCGGGCTTCCGTCTAGTCTGTCGTAGCTGTGGTGCCGGGGCTTCGTCCGCTTCATTCCTCTACGTGGCCCGGCGGAAGCCGGGCGGCACGATCGCAGGGATGTCGTGGGCACCCGGATCCGTGCAATACTGGGGGAATTTTCGAGGGATTGTGAATACTCATGCGGGCTCGGTCACGTCTGCGGCCGATGTTGACTGGTTCGTCGGGCAGCACCGGTTGTTGACGGGTAATGTCACTCAGTTCTTCCGCGGCAACACCGCCGTCGTGGAACTTGTGCTGACCTGCATGTATGCCGAGGGGCACCTGCTTCTCGACGATGTCCCGGGAACCGGGAAGACGTCACTGGCGAAGGCTGTCGCCCATTCCGTCGGCGGGTCGGCGCGGCGGGTGCAGTTCACCCCGGACCTTCTCCCGTCGGATGTGACCGGGGTGCAGATCTGGGACGAGCGGTCCCGCTCCTTCGAGTTCCATCACGGGCCGGTCTTCGCGAACGTCGTGCTCGTCGACGAGGTCAACCGGGCGTCGCCGAAGACCCAGTCGGCCCTGCTGGAGGTGATGCAGGAGCGGCAGGTCACCGTCGACTCGGTGACGCATCCGGTGCCGCGGCCGTTCGTCGTGATCGCGACCCAGAACCCGGTGGAGCACGGCGGGACCTACGAGCTGCCGGAGGCACAGATCGACCGTTTCATGGCCCGTGCGTCGGTGGGGTATCCCGGCCACGAGGCGGAGGTCGAGATCCTCACCGCGGGCACGCGGGGCGCCGCTCCGGAGGATCTCGAGGCGGTTGTCACCATCGCCGACCTCGTGCGCATGACCAGTGTGGTCCGCGGGGTGTACGTCTCCCGGGAGGTGTTCGACTACATCGTCATGATCGTCGCTGACACGCGCCGCCGGCCGGAGCAGATCCGGCTCGGCGTGAGCCCGCGCGGGGGGCTGGCACTGGCCCGTGCGGCGCAGGCGCGGGCAGCGGCGAACGGGCGGTCGTTCGTGACGCCGGACGACGTCAAGGCGCTGGTGCCCGAGGTACTGGGACACCGGATCATCCTACGTCCCGAGGTCGCGCTCGACGGCGTCACCGCGGACGGCATCCTCGGCCAGATCGCAGCCTCGGTGCCCGTCCCGGAGCACCGCGCCGCCCGGGGATGATCACTCGGTCGGGCTGGGTGGCAGTGGCCGTCACGGTCGTGCTGTTCGCGAGCGGGCTGGCGCTCGGTTATCGGGAGCTGGTCGCGCTGGCGTCCACCGGCCTGGCGACGCTGGCGGCGGCGGCCGGGTGGATGGCCGTCCGCCCGCAGGTGCGGATCGTGCGGCGGATCGAGCCCGCGCGGGTCACCGAGGGCGGCGCGGCGCGCGGGCTCCTGGCGGTGACCAACACCGGAACCCGTCGCTGCCCGCCGTTCCTCGCCGTCGAGACGGTGGGAGGCAGGCGGGTGCGGGTGGCGGTCCCGAGCCTCGCGGCTGGCGAGACGCGGGAGGTGGCCTGCCTGCTGCCCACCGACCGGCGGGGGATCTTCCCCGTCGGTCCGCTGACCGTCGGGCACAGTGACCCGTTCGGGTTGTTCCACGCGGCGCGGTCGTACCCGTCGCAGGCGCGGCTGACAGTCCAGCCGAGGCCGGAGTCCGTCCTCCCGCCGCCGACCGGGCGGTCACGTGAGACCGACGGCCGGACCTCGGCTGCCGCACCCACCGGTGGCGTGGCGTTCCACAGCCTGCGCGAGTACGTCCGCGGCGACGACCTGCGGCTCGTGCACTGGCCGTCGTCGGCCAGGACCGGGACGCTGCTGGTCCGGCACAACGTGGTGCCGCACGAGCCGCGGATGGTCGTCGTCCTCGACACCAGCGCCGCGCCCTACACCGATGACTCCTTCGAGGAGGCGGTGCGTGTCGCCGCGTCGCTGACCGTCGCCGCCTTCGACGGGGGCCTGCCCGTCGACGTGCGTACCACCTCCGGGGCGCGGTTCGCGGCCGAGAGGGGGCTGTCGGCCCGCGGGGAGCTGCTCGACCTGTTCGCCGCCGCACACCGCGGCGAGGACGACCCCGGCCTCCCGGCACTGCTGCGCCTCGGGTCGGCCGGCGACGGCGCGGCGCTCGCCGTCGTCACCGGGGCGCCGGTACCGGCCGCGCTGGGAGCGGTCACCGCTGTCCGGCGGCAGTTCGCGATGCTCAGCGTGGCTATGATCACCAGCGAGCGGGTGGCGGCGCCCGCGGGGGCGTTCGTCGTAAACGCCGCGACCAGCGGGGCGTTCGCCGCCGCCTGGAACCGGGCGGTCGCCGTCCGATGAGACAACTGCTGAGACGACTACGGCGGCCACCAGGCACGGGGCGGGCATGGCCGAGGCCGGATCTGGCCTGCCTCCTCGTCTGCCTGTTCGCCGTGGCGTGGGCCGCGAGCACCCTGTTCACGGGCTACGGAGCCCTGGCTGTCCTGGCAGGCGCGGTGCTCGCGGCCGCGGCGGTCGTCACGGTGACAAGCCGGCGCACACGGCGGTTCGACGTGCTCGCGGCCGTCAGCGTGGCTGGCTTCGCCGGCTACTCGCTGGTGACCCTGTTCGGGCCGCTGAGCACGCACGGCCCGTTCGGTGCCCGCGCCTTCGTCCCTGCGCTGCGCGCCGGCTGGTCCGCCCTGCTGACGACTGGTGTTCCCGCCGACCCGGAAGCCGTCCTGCTGGTCACCCCCGTGCTGCTGGTGTGGCTGGCGACGGCGGCCGCGGTGGCGCTCGCGGTCACCACCGGGGCGGCGCTGCCGGCGCTGGTGCCGGTGCTCGCCGGGTTCGTCGCCGCGCTCGCGCTGACCGCGTCCCACAGAGGTGGCACGCTGCCGGCGGCCGTCCTGCTGGGGCTGTCCGGCCTCGGCTTCGTCCTGGTCAGAGCCGAACCGCCCGTCTCGGGCGACGGCGCTGCCGCTCCCGGCGACGGCGCTGCCGCCCCGAGCGGAGTCGTTCGCACCGGGGGCGGCGGTGGGCTGTCCGGGCGGTTGCTGCTCGGCCTGCCGGTCGTGGTCGTGGCGGTCGGGCTGGGGGCGGTGGTGGCGATCGTCATGCCCTCCCGCGCCCCGGCCGATCCCCGCACGCTCCACGACCAGTCGGTCTCGTTCAGCCGGGAACTGAACCCACTCGTCGAGGTACGGGGTCAGCTCACCGCCACACCGCCACGCCGGCTGGGCACCGTCCGGCTCGCGTCGTCCACCGGTCGGCTCCCCGTGGACCGGGTGACGACCGCTCTCCTCGGCGACTTCGACGGCGCGCGCTGGCGCAACGGGAACACGTTCGTACGGGCGGGTGGCGTTCCCCCGGAGGGGGAGCTCGCCCCGGTGGAGCCGGCGGTGACGGTGCGTGCGGACATCTCCTTCGACACGCTTGCCTCGCCGCTGCTGCCCGGCGTGGGCTGGCCCACCCGGCTCGCCGGCGCCGGCCTGGCCGTCGACTCCGAGACCGGTGCGCTGCTGGCGACCGGGCCGCCCGCGGACGGCTACCGCTATCAGCTCACAGCGGCGGTGCCCGCACCCGACCAGCCGCGGCTCGACGCCGCCGTGCCCGGATCCGGCCCGGAGTTCGCCCGGTACCTCGGCGTGCCGGCGGGTCTGCCCGCGGATCTCGTCGCCGTGGCCACCACCGCGACAGCGGGCGCGCGGACCCCGTACGCCCAGCTCACAGCACTGGAACGGTACCTGCGCGATGCGGCCCGGTTCCCCTACGACCTGAACGGGCGTCCCGGCCAGTCGTACGGCTCGCTGACCCGGATGCTGACCAGCCCGGACCAGCAGGAGCAACGCGGGTACGCCGAGCAGCATGCAGCCGCGTTCGCCCTGCTCGCGCGGGTGAAGGGCTTCCCGTCCAGGATCGCGGTCGGCTATCTGCTCGCCCCCGGCGGTGACGGTGGCCAGGGCGTGTTCGAGATCAGCCAGTCGCGGGCGCACGCCTGGCCCGAGGTCTACCTCGACGGGATCGGATGGGTGCCGTTCGAACCGACGGACACCAGCGACCTGGACCGCCAGTCGCCCGTCGACGCCGCCAGCGCGGAGGGCGACGGAGCCGCACCGCCGGAACCGGACCCGGCTGTTGACGAGGCGCCGCTACCGAAGGTGGAACCGATCCCGCTGCTCCACGCGCCACCGTCCGGGGGCGGCGGCGCGATCCGGTCGGCCACGCTGTGGCTCCTGATCGTGCTCGCTGCCGTGCTGGTCGCGGTCCCGCCGCTGCTCGTCGCGGAGAAGTGGCGCCGGCGCCGGCGCCGGCGGGGAGGCGGGACGCCCGAAGCGCGGATCGCGGGCGCCTGGCGGGAGGCCCGCGACCGTCTGTGGGACTGGGGCGTGCCACCCGACCGGTCACGAACAGCCACCGACGTGGTCGAGGACGCGCGTGCCCTCGGAGCGCCCGCCGCCGAGGTGGTGGAACGGCTGGGTGTGCTCATCACCGCGGCGGCGTACGCCCACCCGGGCAGCGTCGGCCCGGCGGACGCCGCCCATGCCTGGGCGCTCGTGGACGACCTGCGCCGAAGGCTTGGCGAAGGACGTCCGCTCACCCGCCGGCTGCGCGCCGCGGTGAACCCGCGCCCCCTCCTCGGCCGGCGTTTCCCGCTACCGCCACCGCACCCGCGTTCGCGTTCGCGCGCCGGTGTGCCCGCGGCGTTCACCGGCAAGGGGGCATGACATGGCTGGCACCGCACCCACCGGGCGACCGCGACGTCGGGCCGGGGCCCGGCGGCTGGAGATCGGCGTGGCGGTCGCGCTGCTGCTGAGCGGGCTGATCGTCGCCGGCACCGCGACCGGGCCGCGCCAGCGGGCGGTCAGTTTCAGCGACGGCAAGGCCTGGCTGGTGTCGGACGCCGTCGGGCAGGTAGCGCTCGTCGACGGCGTCTCGGAGAAGATCGTCACGCAGGTCACGGTGGGTGCTCCGAACCTGCCGCCGGGGACACTGGCCGCCACCCAGTCGGAGCTCGACGCGTACGTCACCGACAGCGCGGCCGGCGTCGTCGGCCGGGTCAGCGGCGCCACCTATGCCTGGACCGGTCGGGAGGGAGTGGCCGAGCCCGGCGACCCGGACCAGCTTTTCGCCGGTGCGCACGCGCTCTACCTGGTCAGCGGTCGCTCGGGCATCGTCACCACGCTCGACCCGCAGACCATGCGGGTGCGTGGCCGGCAGTCACTGGCCGCCCGGATCGGGCCGGACAGCGGCGTCGTGGACGAGCGCGGCTGGCTGTGGGTGATCGACGGCATCACCGGCGACCTGGTCTGGTTCGACGGGACGACCCGCCGGGAGCACCGGGCCGCGGTCGACCCCGAGCACACCCGGCTGGTCCTCGTCGACGGGCGTCCCACCCTGGTCGACCTCGGCGGGCGCCGGGTGGCACCCATCACCGCCGATGGTGCGATCGGGACGTCCACCTGCCTGGACGTCGCGCCCGGCGACACCACGGCCCGCGTTGCCGGAGACCCGCAGGAGCCCCGGGTCCTCGCGGCGATCGGCAGCCGCGGCGTCCTGATGATCGCGGATCTGGACAGTGGGCGCTGCCAGTCGGTCGTCGACCTCCACGCGGCGAGCCACGACCTCGGGGCGCCGCTGACCGCGGCCGGGCGGGCCCTCGTCCCGGACTACACCTCAGGCCAGGTGCACATCGTGGACCTGACAACCGCCGAGCTCCTCGCCGCGCCCGAGGTGCTCCCCGAACGCCGCCGGTTCACGCTCGCCTCCCAGGGCGGCTTCGTCTTCTTCAATGATCCGTCCAGCGACGAGGCGGGTCTGATCCGTCCGGACGGGTCGACGGCGGCCGTGCGCAAGTACCTCGCCGCGGACGCTGCGGACGCTGCGGACGCCCGAGGCACCGGCGGCACCGGCGGCACCGCCGGGGCCGGGGCTGGCGGAGGCACCGGTACGGGCACCGGGAGCGGTGCGGGCGCCGGGGGCGAGCCGCCGACGACCCCGCCAGCCGGTCCCTCGACCGAGCGGACCCCGCCTGTGGCGTCCCCCGGCCCGGATCCCGGAGACACCACACCACCTCCCGGTCCGGACCCGGCTCCTCGACGTCCACCCGGGCAGCCGGGGACCCCGCCGCCGTCCGGCCCCGGTGTCCCCGGCGGTCCCGGTGACCAGACAGATGACCAGACAGGAGACCAGCGGAACCTGCTGCAGATCGCCGCCAGTGAGACCGCCCCTTCGGTCGGCGAGGCCGTCGTCCTCCGGGCCACCATGGCCGACAACACCGGTGTGGACAGCGTGACCTGGAGCTTCGGCGACGGCGACGGCGCCACCCTCGCCGGCGGCCGCGCGAACCATGCCTGGGCGGCACCCGGCAGCTTCGTCGTGACGGCCGATGCATCCCTCGCCGACGGCCGGTCCGTCACCGCCGTCGCCACCATCCCCGTCAGCCGCGACGACCCGGAGCCGGGGGAGCCCGGGCAGGATCCCGTGCCTCGGCTCACCGTCGACCCGAGAAGCGGAGGCTCTCCGCTGACCGTGACGGCCGACGGCTCGGCGTCCACCGCGGACGGCGGCCCGATCGCCAGCCACTCGATCGACTTCGGTGACGGGATGACGCAGCCCGGGCCCGGCGCGACCCACACCTACACCCGGCCGGGGATCTTCACGGTCACCCTCACGGTGACCGACGCCGCCGGTCGGCGGGCCGCCGTCACAGAGCGCGTCCAGGTCAACGAGGTGGCTCCCACCGGGCCGGACGCGCAGCTCGGCGTGAGCGCTGCCGGGACGTCGGCGCCGACCGAGATCGTCGCCGACGCGTCCGCCTCCACCGCCGGCTCCACCCCGATCGCCACCTACAGGTTCACCTTCAGCACCGGCCAGACCGTGGGGCCGCAGGCGTCCTCGACGGCCCGGATCGCAGTCAGCGCGGGCGGCACCTACGCGGTGACGGTCACGGTGAGTGATGGCGAGGGTCGGGAGTCCACCGCGAACGGCAGCGTGACCGTGCCGAGCGCGATGGTCGGGCCCCGGGCCGCTCTGGCACTCATCACCCCGCCCGCCGGCGGCCAGGGCGGCACCTACAGCCGGGCGCTCGACGCCTCGGCCTCGGCGCCGGGCTCCTCGCCGATCGTGTCGTACACCTTCGACTTCGACGACGGCCATGTGGAGGGCCCGCAGCCGGACCCGGTCAGCGGCTACTACATGTACGGCGAGGGCGGCGACTTCGTCGGCACGGTCACCGTCATCGACCAGAACGGGCTGCGGGACACGGCCAGCGTCGACATGCTCGTCCGTGCCCGGGATGCCGAGATGTCGCTGTCCAAGACCCTCGTGTCCACCTCCGTCGCCGGAACCCGGTACGAAGTGACGATCAGGGGCGGGGTGGATCCCATCGTCATCAGTTCGATCAGCGGCCCGGTGGACGGGGGATGCTCGGGAACACGCCTGATCCCTGACCACACGTGCACCTTCGGTGCCACGCTGCCGGCGGGCAGCACGTCAGCGGTGGTGACCGTCACCAGCGACGCGACGAACAGCCCGCAGTCCATCGACCTCGGCCAGTAGCCCGCGATGCTGTTCGAACGGGCCCAGATCCAGGCCGCGCTGCCCGGCTACGAGATCGAGGAGCCGCTCGGGCGGGGCTCCAGCGGCCTGGTGCTCGCCGCGAGCCACCGGCACATCAGACGGCGCGCGGCGGTCAAGGTCCTCACCGTGTCCGCGCGGGCGGACCGGGCGGGCTTCCGTCACGAGGCGGACGTCCTCGCCGGCCTGGATCATCCGCACATCGTGCGGATCTACGACTACGTCGAGCAGGACGAGCTCTCCCTGCTGGTCATGGAATCCCTGCCGGGCGACACGCTGGCGGCCCGGCTGGCGCAGCCGAGGCCGCCCGTCCCGGCCGCCGAGGCGTGCGCGCTGGTGCTCGCGGCCGCCGACGCGCTGGACGCCGCCCACCGGGCCGGCGTGCTGCACCGGGATGTCAAACCGACCAACATGATGTTCGCGGCGGACGGGACGTTGAAACTCGTCGACTTCGGCATCAGCAAGTTCTTCCACCCGCCCGGGACGTCGGTGACGACGATCGCGGGCACCCCCGGCTACATGGCGCCGGAGCAGTTCGGTGGTGCCCGGGTCGGCCCGGGCACCGACCTGTACGCGCTGGGGGTGGTGCTGTACCGGCTGCTGTGCGGCACCCCGCCGTTCGGCCCGTCCCTGCCGCCGCTGGAGCTGTGGCGGCTGCAGCGGTCCGCGCCACCGCGCCCGCCCGCGGGGATGGCGCCGCAGCTGGCCGACCTCGTCGTCCGCGCCCTGGCCCCCCGGCTGGAGGACCGTTTCGCGGTCGCCCGCGACTTCGCCACCGCCCTCGCCGTGGGCGCGTGCACGGTGTTCGGTCCCGACTGGCTCGAGCGGTCGGGGCCGATGGTGCGCGTCGACCGCGAACTCCTCGACCTGGCCCGCGGCGTGGGCTCCGACGGCGCCGCGAAGACGCCCTCCACCGGCGGGTCGGTGCCCGACACCGAGTCGGTATCCCGCACTCTGCGGCAGAACGTCGCCCGTCCCCGCCCGTCTGGTCCAGCCGGGCCGGCGGCGGACGAGCCCGTGACCGACCGTCCTTCGCCGGGCGAACCGTTGGCGGACGAGTTCTCCGTGGATGCGCCCGCAACGGGCGCTCCTCGGGAGGCGCCGTCCACGGACGATCCCACGGTGGAGGCCCCGGCCGGGCACCCGCTGGCCGGGCTGGGTCCGGATCCCGGGAAAATGACCCGGCGGCTCGATCCGTCGGCCACGCCGGCGGACGAGCCCACGCCGGTGCTCGCCCGGCGCGTGTCTGAGGTTCCCGCACGGCCGCTTTCCGCACGGCCGGTCGCGGCACCGGTGGCGTCCGGCACGGGTGAGCTCCTGGTCATCGAAACCGGCGTGACCCCGGGAGCGCGGCCGCGGGCGGGTCTGCGTTCACCCGTCCTGGTGGTGCTGCTCGCCGCCGCCGTCGCCGTGGTGGCGGCGCTCATGGGGCTGGCACTGCACGGGAACGATCATCCGGCGGCTTCGGACGGTGTCAGCACGGTTCCGCTCGACGGGCAGGCCGGTTCCGCCGCGAGCCCTCGGGGGGTGGCCCAGCTCGGCGAGCAGGCGCTGGACGGTGGCACAGGCGCCCGAGCCGAGGACGTCGCCGTCTCTCCCGACGGGATCCGGGTGGCGGTCGGACGGCGGTTCAGCGGCGGCGGGCTTACCGAGCCGGTCGCCTGGCGATCGGTCGGCGGCTCGCCCTGGGCGCCCACGCCGGTGACGAACGGTGGTGGCGGCGGCGCGATGGCCGCGGTGACCTTCCTGCCCGGGTCCGGTTTCGTGTCTGTCGGCTCGGCCCCCGCCCCCGCCCCGGCCCCGAAGGAGCCTGAGCCGGAGCGGGCCGCGCCGGTTGCCGCCGTGTGGACCTCCCCGGACGGGGAACGATGGCAGCCCGTACGGGGAACCTGGTCCGCTCCCGCCGCCGGTCCGGTGGGGGAACTCGGCGAGGTCGTCATCACCGGCGACGGTGCGCTGCTGGCTGTCGGGCATGGGACCGGCCCCCGGGAGACCGAACGGTTCTGGCGCTCCACCGACGGCGGCGCGGCCTGGGAGCAGCTGCCCGTGAGCGGGCTGGACGGCCCCAGCGAACAGCACGTCGCCAGGATCGTCGGGCTGCCCGGCGGGCGCCTGCTCGGCGCCGGGACGGAGCCGGAGGCGGGCCGCAGCATCACCCGGCTGCGATGGTCCGGCGACGGGACGGACTGGCGTAGAGCGACCTCCGAACTGCCCAGGGGTGCCCTCGTGCACGGCCTCGCCCGGCTGGCTGACGGCCGGGTGCTCGCCGTCGGCAGCATCAGCGTGGACGTCGACGGACCGATTCCGCTGGTCAGCGTCAGTGACACCGGAACAACCCGATGGGAGGGGTACCGGGCCGAGGTGGACGGGGACCTCTCGGGGACGGTGACCCTGTTCGGCACTGTGGACGCCGGAAACGAGGTGCTTGCCGCCGGCGGTGTTTCGGGTGACGAGCCGGAAACCTGGAAGGCGGCGGTGTGGAGCGTCGAGCTGCCGCCCCTGGCCGGCGCCACAGCCGGCTGACGCCCTCGCGAGGATCCGGGAACAGGCAGCCCCCGACACCTGATACCGGCATACCGGCGGTGGTACGTCTGTCGGCGACGAGCCCGGGCACCCGCTGGCGCGCCGGGCGCAACCCCGCGGCCTCGGAGCTGGGCGTCCTCGTCGGTTCCGCCGGCCCGCCGACGCGGCCCGGCGGCGCGGGCCATGTCCTGCTGTAGTCACTGCTGTGCGGAACGGGGTGTCGGCACCCGCCTGGGTGCACGTTCGGTTGAGCTGAGTGATTTGCCTGGGTTGTCGGCCGTCGCTATGCTCCGGACGGTGTCGGGCCAGGTTCTCGTACTGCCCGCGAGGCATCGTGCCCCGCGGCGCGGGGCGGCGGTACGGGTCGCGTGGCACCGCACCGGTGGCTGGTGGCACATCCCTTTTCTGGTGCTGCTCGCGGCGGGCCTCGCCGTCCGTCTGGTAGCGGTCGCCGGGTACCGGCCGGCGCTGTGGTTCAACGACAGTTACGACTACATCGGCGTCACCCTGCGGCCTGAGCCGTATGTGGTCCGGCCTTCGGGTTACAGCTTCTTCCTGCGGCTCCTGCTGCCCTTTCACAGTTTCGAGCTGGTGGTGCTCGTGCAGCACCTCGTCGGGCTCGCCGTCGGCGTCGCGATCTACGTCCTGCTGCTGCGGCTGGGGACGCCCGCGTGGCTCGCCGCGGCCGGCGCCGCCCCGCAGCTGCTCGACGCCTACCAGATCGCGCTGGAACATATGGTCCTGTCCGAGACGCTGTTCACCGCGCTGTTGGTCGGTGCCGTGATCTGCCTGCTCTGGAACCGGCGGGTCGGTGTCCTCGGCGCGCTCGGTGCCGGCCTGTTCCTGAGCGCCGCGTCGGTGACCAGATCCGTCGGGCTGCCGCTGGCGGCCGTGGCTGGTCTGTGGCTGCTGGTCAGATGGCCCGGGTGGCGGTCGGCGGGTGTCTTCGCCGCCGCCCTCGCGATCCCGGTGGCCGCCTACTGCGGCTGGCATCAGGCCGAGCACGGAACGTTCGCGGTCTCCGGCAGCACCGGAATCTTCCTGTACTCCCGGACGGCGACCTTCGCGGACTGCGCGGTGCTCAACCCGCCGGAGCGGCTGCGGATCCTCTGCCCGACCGGACCGGTGGACTCCCTGCAGGTCCCGTCCGACTACATCTGGCACGGCGAATCGCCGCTGTTCGGCATTCCCGGGTACACGTACGACCCGGAGAACATTCCCGGGTTCACGTTCGCCCCGGAGAAGGAGAAGCTGGCGCGGGAGTTCGCGGTTCTCGCAATCACCCGGCAGCCGGGCGACTACCTGCGCACCGTCGCCCACGACTTCCGCCGGACGTTCCGCTCCCGCCTGGACGACTACCCGAGCCGGATGGTGGCCGAGCGCTACTCCTTCGCCGGAGCGATGGTCCCCATCACGGGCAGGACCGACCGTCAGGTGGCCGACCTGCGCGCCTACGAGCGGGGGGAATTCACCACCACGGCGCACGACCCGGCTGCCCGGTGGCTGGTCTCCTACCAGCGCGACGTGCGGGTGCCCGCGCCGGCCATCGGCCTGCTGCTGGCGGCCGCGCTGGCCGGCGCGCTGCTGTCCGTCCGCGACCGGGCGCTGCGTGCCCCGCTCCTGCTGCTGGCCGCGGTCGCGCTGCTGGCGCTGCTCCTGCCGCCGGCCACCGCCGGCTTCGACTACCGGTACGTGCCGCCGGCGTTCCCGTTCCTCGGGGCCGCCGCCGCCCTCGCCGCGGCCGGCGCGCTCCGCTTCGGCCGTGGACTCGGCCGCGGACTCCGCCCCGGCCCAGGCCCGGCTGCACCCGACCCGGCCATACCCGTCCAGGCTGGACCCGGTCGGGGGAATCTGGGTCAGGTCGAGCCGGGTCAGGTCGAGCCGGGTCAGCCGCGCGGGGATCCGGGCCCCGCGGGCCCGGCCGGCTCGCCGGGATCCGCGGGTTCGAGAGCGTCCAGCCAGCGCTCCACCACCTCCAGGGTCTCCTGATGCCCCGTGGAGAGCCCCAGCGCGCTCTCCATGACCAGCACGCGCGAGATGCTCGACATCAGAACCGTCGCGACCACCGGTGGGAGCTGGACGGGATCGACGCCGCGGGCCGCCAGGACGATGGCGAGAGCGGCCCGCTCCGCCTCGCGGAACCGCTCGGCGTAGGCGGCGATCTCCGCCCGGATGGTCTTGCGGTGGTTGGCCAGCGCCATGAACTCGACCATCATCGCCGTCCCGCGCGGGTCGACGTCGATCGCCCACAGCGCCCGCAGGCAGCGCGGTGAGCTCAGCGCGCGCTGCAGGCGGGCCAGGTTCGCCTCGGCGCCACGGCGGAAGACGGCGAGGAAGAGGTCGTCCATCGAGCGGAAGTAGTAGTGCACGAGGGCCGGTTTGATGGACGCCCGGGCGGCCACCCGGCGTGAGCTGACCGCCGCGTACCCCTCGTCCAGCATGATCTGCGCGGTGGCGTCGAGCAGCGCCGCGCGGGTCTTCGAGTCCTCCCCGCCGAGACGGCGGGCCGGGGCCGTGCCGGCGGCGCTGGCCTCCCCGGTTCCTGGAGGCGAGGAGCTCGGCACCCGCACAGCATAGTCGCGGGACGGTCACGCGCCGCGTGGAAGCCGCCCGGCCGGTGCGTGGCTCCGTTACCCTGACAAGATGGCCGCATCTGCTCATCTGACCGAGAGACCGGCAGAAACGGTCAGGGTCGGCCTGGTGGACATGCGCCGCGGCGGCACCGCGCTCGGCGGCAGCTACCTGCACGAGGGTGCGGGAATGGTCACCGGGTGGCACTCCCACAACCTGCACCAGATCGAGTACGCCATGGCCGGTGTGGTCGAGGTGGAGACGGCGAGCGCCCACTACCTGCTCCCGCCCCAGCAGGCCGCCTGGATCCCCGCCGGCCTCGAGCACCAGGCCACGCTCAACCCCGGGGCCCGCACGATCGCGGTGCTGTTCGACCCCGGCATCATCCCCCGTTCGGACGCCCGCGCCAGCATCCTGGCGGTGCCGCCACTGATCCGGGAGATGATGATCTACGCGGTGCGCTGGCCGATCGCGCGGCCCGGCGGCGACGCGGTCTCCAACGGCTTCTTCCGGACGCTCGGCCACCTGGTCGCCGAGGCGCTGGAACACGAGGCCCCGCTGAGCCTGCCGACCTCGTCCGACCCGGTGGTGGCGGCGGCGATCGCCTACACCCAGGCGCATCTCGACGCCGTCTCGGTCGGGGAGGTCGGTCGGGCGGTCGGGGTCTCCGAGCGGACGCTGCGCCGCCAGTTCCAGACCACACTGGGCATGTCCTGGCGGGAGTACCTCCTGCAGGCACGGCTGCTGCGCGCCATGGCACTGCTCGCCAACCCGGCGATGTCGGTGCTGGAGGTCTCCACCGCGGTGGGCTTCGAGAACCCGAGCGCGTTCGCGCGGGCGTTCGCCCAGCACTGCGGTGAGAAGCCGTCCGCGTACCGGCGCCGGACCACCGGTGCCGCGGCTCAGCCCGAGCCGGACCTGCCGTCTCCGCGCCGGCCGGGTGTGAGGACGTCCTGACCGAACCTGGCCGAACCTGGCCGGTCACGTAATGCCGGGTGCCGGGTGCCCCGTCGGGCGTCGGGTGCCGGGCCGGGTGCCGGGTGCGGCGCTGCGCGACCGGGGAGCCCGAAGGGGGTCATACCGGCCCGTCCGGTGGTCACCGGGCACGGCCGCGGGGTAGGCAGGTCTGCATGCGCACCACTCGAAGCAGATCCGGCCCCCTTCTCCTGGCTGCCGCGACGTCACTCGCGGTGCTGCTCACCGGATGCGGCGGAGAGGACGCGGCTGACCAGGCCGTCGAGCCCGCCCCGGTCACCGCGGGGGCGAGCGCGCCGTCCCGGCCGGCCGCGGGCGGCCCGGCGACCACGGAGGTGACCGACGTGAAGGACGGCCCACCCACCTGTGCGGCGTCCGGCCTCACCGCGGTCGTGGCGGATCTCGAAGGCGCGGCGGGCCACGTGTACGGGCACCTCGTGCTCACCAACAGCGGCTCGACGCCCTGCACGATCACCGGGTACCCCGGTGTCTCGGTCGTGGACGACGCGGGTCGGCAGATCGGGGCACCGGCCGACCGGACCGGGCCGGCGGGTGAACCCGTGACGCTGGCACCGGGTGGCCGGGCGACCGCGACGCTGGCCATCACGCAGCCCGGGCTGCTGCCGGGGTGCGAGAGCACTGATCAGACGGTGCGTGGGACGAGCCTTCGGGTCTACCCGCCGGACGACCGGGCCAGTGTGCTGGCGCCGGTGGCCGACGGGGTGCGGACCTGCCGCGACCCGGCGGTCCACCAGCTGACCGTGACCACCTTCTCGGCTGCCTGACCCGGCCGGCGTGCGGAGCCGGCCGGCGTGCGGAGCCGATCGGCGTGCGGAGCCGGCCGGGCAAGTGCCTCCGGCGGGGTGGAAACGGGCCGCCGGGTCGCCGGTGTCGGTGACCGGGGTTACGTTTCCGGACGGCGTCCAGCCCGCGCAACAGCTCCGAGCCGGCGGTGGCTCCGCACCGTCGGTGGCCTCGGGGCAGGAAGCGAGCGTCAGCCGATGGTCCGGATCCGCCCCCTCAACGCCTTCGACACCGCCCTGCTCGACTACCAGCTTCTGCACGCCGACGTGCCGATCAACGTCAACTGCCTGCTCGTCGGGACGGGCCCGGCACCCGGTATCGAGGCGCTGCGGGCCTGGGTGGCCGAGCGGCTGCTCCGGTTCCCGCTGCTCACCGAGCGGCTGGTCTGCCTGCCCGGACGCCGGGCCCGGTACGGGTGGCGCGCGGATCCCGACGTCGACCTCGACCACCTCGTTCGGGAGCACCCGCCCGCCGGCGTCCTGGGCGGGGGCGACGGCGGGGCCGGCGAGCCGGGTTTCGCCGGCACGGAGCTGCGTGACTTCGTGGAGCGCCACAGCAGCGCGGTCGTCCCCGTTGCCGGCCCCCCCTGGCAGCTGTGGCTGCTGCGTGCCGCGGACGACACCGCGTTCGCCCTGCTGTACCGGGCGAGCCACATCCAGCAGGACGGCACCGCCAAGAACCTGGTGCTGTCGGCACTGTTCGGGGTCGGCTCCGACCCGACGGCGTTCGTGCCGCCGCAGCGCCGGGAGCCGGGGCGGGCCCGGTCGCGGGAGGTCGGTGCGGCCGTCGCGCGCTCACTGCAGTGGCTGGCTCCCACCGCCAGGTCGGCGCCGTTCACCGCACCCTGGCTCGGGCGGACCACCCACAGCTGGGCCACGACCTCCCTGGCCCGCCTGCGGGCCATCGGCGCGCCGGTCGGCGGCACGGTCAACGACGTCTTCCTCGCCGGACTGGCCGGGGCACTGCGGCGCTGGGAGGGAACCAGTGAGGCCACGGAGGGCCTGCCGGTGGCGATGGCGATCAGCACCCGCCAGCCGGGCGAGCGTGCCATGCTCGCGAACTTCGTGGCCGGGGCACGGATCGTCCTGCCCTGCGCCGAGCCGCTGCCCCTCGATCGGCTGCTCGCCGTCCGGGACCGCACCGACCGGCTCAAGCAGGGCGGCACCCTCGGGGTGGGGGAGCGGCTGCTGTTCGAGCTGCTGCCCGCCCGGATCCGCCCGCGCCTGTTCGGCGCCGGGCTGAGCGGGCGGTCGTCCGCGCTGTCGGTGTCCAACCAGGCCGGCGCACCGGGCCCGCTGGCCGTCGCCGGCCAGCCGATCACCGCGGCGGTGCCGATCCCGACGTTGTTCCCGGGGCAGCGACTGGCCTGCCATCTCAGTGGCCTCGGCGACACCGTCAGCGTCGGCACGGCGGCGGACGCCGGGCTGCCCGGGTCCAGGGATCTCGCCGGTCTGTGGGAGGCGGAGGTCGACCTGCTGGAGGAGGCCGTCCGCGCGCTGCTGGTCGGCAACGGGCAGTGGGGTGGCCGGCGTGCCCGCCGCGGGTAGAGCCGCGGGTAGAGCGGTGGCCGCGGGCAGGGCGGTGGCTGCGGGCAGGGCGGTGGCCGCGGCGGCCGTCCTGGTGGTCGCGGCCTGCCTCACTCCGGCGGCGGCGAGCGCGGACGGACCCACCCGGCCCGGTCGGGCGGGTGCCGGTGCCGGTGCCGGTGCGGGTGCGGGTGCGGGTGCCGGGGAGGGCCCCGGGGAGCATCTGGTCCGGCTGCGCCATGCCGGGATCGACCGCCACGCCGTCGTGCATGTGCCGGCGGCGGCCCGGTCGGGCAGCTCGCTGCCGGCGCTGTTCCACTTCCCGGGCATGTTCGAGACGCCGGAGATCGCGGACGCCTCCGCCGGGCTGGCGGCGTTCGCGGACCGGGCGGGGTACCTCCTCGTGATCCCCGGGCATGAGGGGATCGGCTGGCAGGGCGTGCCCGGTGGACAGGACGCGCCGCCCGTTGACGACCCCGGTTTCGTCCTTGCCCTGACCGATCTGGTGGTCGCCCGGTACGGCGCCGACCCGTCCCGGCTGTACGCCTCGGGCATGAGCAACGGCGGCCTGTTCACCCAGGGCCTCGCCTGCCGGTACCCGGACCGTTTCGCCGCGTTCGCGACCGTCGCCGGGTCGGCCCCCGGCGTCGGCTGCCCGTCCCGGCCGCCGGCGCCGGCGCCGGTGCCGATGCTGGTGATCCACGGCAGCGAGGACAAGGTGATCAACTACGGGCAGGCGGAGGCCGGTGCCCGCGGCTGGGCGGACGTCGCCGGCTGTGCCCAGACCACCCTGGACACCCCGCTGCCGGACCGCGACCGGGCCGACGGCACCACCGTCGTGCGCCACGAGTTCACCGGATGCCCGCCGGGCACCCCCGTCATCCTCGACGAGATCGTCGGCGGTGGCCATCTCTGGCCCGGCGGGGACCCGCTTCTCCCCGGGCAGGCCCTCGGGCGCGGAAACGGCGATCTCGACGCGAACGAGGCGATCTGGGCCTTTGTGTCGCGCTTCCGGCTGCATCCCTGACCGAGGGGGCCTGGTCGCGGACAGATCGCGCATACGCTTCGAACGGAGGGCGTATCCCGACGAGAGGAATGTCATCGGCGATGGCAGTCGTGGGAATCACCGGGCACCGCGTCCTGTCACCCCCCATCACGGAGTACACGACCGCCGAGACGCTGCGGCTGCTCCGCCGGCACCCGTCCGGTGACCTGGTCGGGGTGAGCTGCCTCGCCGAAGGCACCGACAGCACCTTCGCCGACCTGATCCTCACCATCGGCGGCAGCCTCGTCGCCGTCGTCCCCGCACGGAACTACCGGGATTTCCTGCCGGCCGAGCACCGGCCGGAGTACGACCGCCTGCGGGACGCCGCGATCCGGGTGCGGACCCTCGAGCCGGCCGAGGTCGACCTGGAGGCGCTGATGGCCGCCAGCCGGGCGATGGTCGACGAGTCGGACGAGCTGATCGCGGTCTGGGACGGCCGCCCCGCGCGCGACTACGCCGGCACCGGCGACGTCGTCGCCTACGCACGAAGCAGGAACAAGCCTGTCCACGTGGTGTGGCCGCAGGGCGCTGTGCGCGACTGACCATCCGGCGCGACTGACCATCCGGTCGAGCGATCACCCGGTCGAGCGATCACCCGTTCGGTGATCGCTCGGGTCAGCGAGGGGCCAGCGGCACCACACTGATCTGTACCGGGGTGAGGCCGCTGGTGGAGCCGGGCGCCGGAGGCGGCGGGTCCGGGGCCGCGGGAGTGGCCGCCGCGCCAGCCGGGCCGGTGCCGGCGGCAGCGGCCGGTGGCGGCGGAGTGGGCTGGGCCACCGCAGCGGCACCCGGCACCGGCTGATCGCCGGGTGCCGGGCGGACCGCCTGCTGAGGAACCCGTGCCGGCCTGGGGCGTGGCGCCTGCGGTTCCGGCGCGACCTCCGCCGCGGTGGCCACTCGCGGCGGGGCCTGCGGAGGCTGCGCGGTGCCGGCCGGTTCTGTGGCTTCCGCGGCGCCTGCGGGGGGCATGCTCGCGGAGTTGCCCGGTGCGAGGGCGGTGCCGGTGCCGGGAACCTCCGCCTCCTCCGCGGCGGGGCGCGGCGTGGCATCGCGCCGGGAGTGCTCCGGTAGCGGTGGGGCGGCGCGGTCGGGCGCCGCCGGCCCGGGCAGCACCGCGGTGGTCCGCGCCGCGGCGGTGGCGGTGATCGGGCCGGCCGAGGGACCGGCGACGGCGGCGACCGCGACCGCTGTGACCGCACAGAGCGCGGCGGCCGAGACCGGGCGCCACCGTGCCGCCGGCCTCTCCCGCCGCCCGTCCACCAGAGCAGGCTCCTGCGGCAGGGAAGGCTCCTTCGCGCGGGTGGGCTCTGCCGTGCGGGTGGGCTCTGCCGTGCGGGTGGGCTCTGCCGTGCGGGCGGGCCCTGCCGTGCGGGCGGACCTGAACGGCCAGCCGGGCCGCGGCGGGGCCGGCCGGGCGAGGCCCGGCGCGAGTGCCCGGGGCTGTTCCACCGGCGCTGCGAGGTCGGGGAGCCAGGGTGCTCCCGCCACCGCGGCCCGCATCGCCGTGCGGGCCCGGCCGGGCGGCAGTGCGTCGAGGACCGCCGCGGTGGTCCGGTCCACCGCCGGGGAGCCGCGGTGCCGGGTGCCCACCACCGCGGCGCCACGCCGCGGCCAGCCGGACGGGGCGGGCTGCCCTGTGGCGGCGAAGGCGACCACGCGCGCCCAGGCGGTGCCCGCCGGGTCCACCGTGACCTCGCCGCCGGGCGGCGTGGGCGTGAGACCAGGCGTGGGCGTGAGACCAGGGGAGAGCACACGCGGCCCGGCGAGCGACAGGACGATCTCCTCGGCCGCCGGGGCCGCCCGCGCACCCGCCCGGATGTCGGCGCCGGCCGGCGAGGCCAGCAGGTCGAGCAGGGTGACGGCGACCCGGTTCAGCTCGGTGGGGGACAGCGGCCCGCGCTCGGCAACCTCCTGGGCCAGCGTCGGGCCGTCGACGTACTCGGTGACCAGGTACGGAAGGCCGTCGCCGTCGTCGCCGATGACTCCGACGTCCAGGACAGCACAGCGGGCGGGGTGGGCAGCGGCGGCAGCGTGCTCGGCGACCGCGGTGAACCGTGCCCGCAGTCGCTCCCTGGCCTGCTCCCGGTCGGCCGGCTCGGGCCAGGTGCCCTGGACGGCGGCCGGGTCAGGCAGATGGAGCGCGACCCAGGCGCCGCCGACGGCACGGCTGAGGAGCACGGGCCCCGCCGGGCCCTGCGCGATCCGGCCGAGCACGCGGTAGGGCCCGACCGAGGTCGGGTCGCTCGCCAGCGGCGGCTGGGCGCGCCGGGGCAGGCCGGTCGTCATGCCGGCGCTTCACGGGTGACGCGGGGCTGACCGAGGGTGCTCACCCGATCGAAGGTAGTCGGTCGGATCGTTTCCGTGAAGCCCGGATCGTCCCCGTCCGGTACGACTGGTCCCGCCGGCGCGGTGCTGACCGGCGCGCGGACAGGCGTTCACGTGCCGTCGCGGTAGGTCCGTTCGATGCCGTCGAGGAGCCAGGTCAGCGCCTGTTCGAACCGCTCCGCGGCGAACGGGGCGTCGCCGGCCAGCATCTGGGCGAGGTGGGGGAACACCCCGCTGTCGAGAAGCCCACGCAGCGCGGGGTCGGCGTCGATGCGGCGGCGCAGCCCGCACATCGGCTGCGGGACGTCCGCGCCGAGTGCCTTGGCGGCCAGCTCCTGCGTCGCGCACCCGATGACGAGGTCGTCCACCGCGTGGATGATCGTCCGCTGGGCCGCCGGGTCGCTGGTGATCCCCGAGGCGGCCGCGAGCACCTGCTCGATGTGGCGCAGCTTGTTCGGGCCGAGCGCGGGGCGCAGGCCGAGGGCGAGCACCCAGGGGTGGCTCAGCAGGCACTCACGCGTCCGCCGGGCGATGCGGGTGAGGCCGGTGCGCCAGTCGGGGCCGAGGTCGGTGACGAGATGTTCGGCGAACAGCGCGTCCCGCATCAGCGCGAGCAGGGCGTCCTTGTCCTGGACGTGGGTGTACAGCGTCATGGTGCCGACCCCGAGCGCTGCCGCGACGCGGCGCATCGAGACGGCCTCCAGCCCTTCGGCGTCGGCGATCCCCAGGCCGGCGGCCACGATCCGGTCGGAGGTGAGGGAAACGCGGGGTGTGGCCTGCCGCTCGCGGGCCCGGGCCGGCGGTCTGGGCGCCACACCTCGCCCGCTCTCCGTGCGAGCCGGGTCGCCGAGGGCGGGAGCCAGGTCACCAAGGGCGCGAGATGGGTCACCGAGGGTGGGAGCTGGGTCGCTGCCGGCGGCCGGCTCGGTGCCAGCCGCGTCGACCTCGCCGTCGACCTCGCCGCCGACCAGGCCGGGCGGCGCTCCGGCCACGCCGGACAGGCGCTCGACGCCAGCCGGAACGGTGCCTGTGGTGCTCATCTCACCCGCCAGGGACATCGTCTTTGTGGGGTGCCAATCGTACGGCGTACGCTCGACCGATTGGTTGCCCGTACAGCGTACGAAGCGTACGCGGGCAGGGGCGGGCGGTGCGGCGGGGCCGAGTCTCGGACCGCCGCGGCGCCGACAGGCGTGGGCTGCGGGAGGCGCTATGGCGGACGACGGGGCACTGGCGGGGAGCGGAGCGCAGAGCGGCGCCGAAGTCGGAGACGGCGGAGACGGCGCGGTGGGGAAGCCCACAGCGGCCGTGCCGACGGCAGCTGAGGTGGCCGTGCCGACGGCAGCTGAAGCGGCTGAGCCGACAACGGCCGAAGCGGCGCAGCCTCGCCCGGTCGGACCTGTGACGGCGAAGCCGCCGGAGGAGGTCCCGGCCGCGGCGCGGGCTCCGAAGCGCGGCCCCGCGCGCCGTGCGCCGGCGTGGGCGGTACTGGCCGTGTGCTGCCTCGCCCAGTTCATGGTCGTCCTGGACGTGACGATCGTGAACGTGGCGCTCCCGTCCATGCAGTCCGACCTGGGACTCTCCGCGTCCGGGCTGCAGTGGGTGGTGAACGGGTACACCCTCGCCTTCGCCGGTCTCCTGCTCTTCGGTGGGCGGGCCGCGGACCTGTTCGGTCGGCGCCGGGTCTTCGTCACAGGGCTGACGCTGTTCACCGCGGCGAGCCTGGCCGGCGGCCTGGCCACCACCGAGGCCACGCTGATCGCGGCGCGCGCGGTGCAGGGGCTCGGCGGCGCGGTGCTCGCGCCCGCCACGTTGAGCGTGCTGATGACCTCGTTCCCGGACCCGCGTGAGCGGGCTCGCGCGCTCGGCCTGTGGAGCACGACCGCTGCCGGCGGTGGCGCGCTCGGCGTGCTGGCCGGTGGCCTGCTGACCCAGATCGCGGACTGGCGCTGGGTGTTCTTCGTCAACGTGCCGATCGGGCTGGCGCTGATCGCGGGTGCGCGGATCGCGCTCATCGAGTCCCGCGGCCAGGCGCGCGGGGTGCGGGATCTGGACGTGCCCGGCACGGTCACGGTCACCGGCGGTCTGGTCGCGCTGGTCTACGGCATCGTTCGGACGGAGTCGGGCAGCTGGGGCTCCCCGGTCACTCTCGGCTGGCTGGCGGCCGCGGTGGTGCTGCTCGCCGCGTTCGTGGTCATCGAGCTGCGGACGGCCAATCCGCTGGTGCCCCTGGGTGTCTTCCGGCGCCGTGCGCTGCGCTACGCCAACCTGATCATTCTGATCATGGGAACCGTCATGTTCGGGCTGTTCTTCTTCCTCACCCTGTATCTGCAGCGGATCCAGGGCCAGGAGCCGATCGAGGCCGGTCTCTCGATGCTGCCGGTGCCACTCATGATCATTGTCGGCTCGCAGTTCAGCTCGCGGACGGTCGGCCGCCTGGGCCCGCGTCCGCTTGTCATCGCCGGCACGCTGACCGCGGCGACCGGCATGGCCTGGCTCGGCGCCCTGAGCGCCGGCGGCTCGTACTGGACGCAGGTCTTCGGCCCGCTCGCGCTGTTCGGCCTGGGCATGGGCACCAACATGGTCGCCGTGACCACGGCGGCGACGTCCGGCGTGCCGCCGCAGCTCGCCGGACTCGCGTCCGGGCTGCTCAACACCGGTCGGCAGATCGGTGCGGCGGTCGGCCTGGCGCTCCTGGCGACCATCGCGCACCACCACAGTGAGGGACGGCTCGCGGCTGGCACGCTGGAGGCGGAGGCGTTGACCTCCGGGTACTCCCTCGCCTTCGTGATCTCGGCCGGGCTTCTGCTGCTCGCCGGCGTGGTCGCGTGCCTGCTGCCCGGGCTTCCACCGGCGGCGCCGGTGACGATCTCCGAGCAGCCCCGCGGAGACAGCGAGCGGGTGGAGGCCCTCGCGGAGGCGTGATCTCCGCCTGATGCCTCGACCTCGACCGCCCTGCCGCTACTCGATGGCCTCGCCGCGCGCGAGGCGCAGGGAGACCTCCATGATCCCGTGGTCCTCGGTGGAGATACCCGGGATGCTCGGGTTCGGGATGTCGTAGTCCGCGAAGGTCACCGGGATCTGGCCGACCACCTGGATCTGGTCGTCGAGGCGCTGCGCCTGCAGGTCCATGGTCACCTCGCGGGAGACCCCGCGCAGGTTCAGGGTGCCGGTGGCCTTGTAGGTGCGCTTCTCGTCGCCGGCCGGGACGGAGCCGAGCTCGATCGGCCGGGTCAGGGTGAACTCCGAGACCGGGTAGGTGTCGACGTTCATGATCCGGTTGCGGAACTGGTTGTCGCGGCGCTCCTCGTCGCTGCGCACCGTCGCCATCTGGACCTCGAAGTTCGCCTCGGAGACCTCGGTGCCGGAGATGGTCATCGTGCCGGTGACGTCCGAGGTGCGACCGGCCGCCGTCGTGTTCTGGCCGAAGAGGACCTCCTCGACGCGGTAGCCGGCCTCCGAGCCCGAGGTCACCCTCCAGGTGCCGTCCAGGGAGCCGGTGGCGGCCGTCCCGGCGGTCGAGCCGCCGCCTGACGTCCCGGTGGCCTGGTCGTCGAGCGCGAACTCCTCCGGGGCCTCCTCCTTGATGACGTTGATGTAGAACGCGGTACCGCCGACGACCAGGACGGCCACCGAGAGGACCGCGCCGATGAGGTAAAGCGGCCAGCGCCGCTTTCCGTGAGGCGTGCTGTCTGCCACCGGTCACCCGCCTTGTGAAGGTTCGAACGTTCCTGGCGGCAATGTTGCACACACAATCTGAGCGGAACCTGATGATGCGGTGTCAGTGGCGTGTCGCGCTCCGCCACGTTGCTGTGCGCGTCTGCCGGCGGCGTCACCCGTCTGCCGGTGTCGTCGTCGCCCCGTCTCGTCGCCCCGTCTCGTCGCCATGGCCGTCCGGGCTGCGGTGCTACCCGCGGGGCGTGCTGGGCGGCTCGGCCTCCGCGTCCGACCCGGCGATGTCGGCCCCGGACGGCGGCGGGCTGACAGCCGGCTCCTCCGGTTCCGGTTCCGCCATCGAGCCGACGGCGGGCTCCTCCGGCGCCGAGCAGCGTGACAGCATCGCCGCGGTGCTGCCGGTCGCCCCGGCGAACCGGGCCGTGACGCCCCGTTCGCGGAACTTGTGCTGCACATCCTCGAGCGCGGCGACGCCGGCGGAGTCCAGCAGCTGAGCCTCGGACAGGTCGACGACGACTCGCGGCGGGTCGTGGGCGTAGTCGAACGCGTTGACCAGGTCGTTGCTGGAGGCGAAGAACACCGGGCCACTCACGGCGTAGATCCGCTCGCCGCCCTCCGGGTCGAGGACGCTGGTCACCTCGGTGAGATGGGCGACCCGCCGGGTGAACAGCAGAGCCGACAGCACCACCCCGACGAGCACCCCGTAGGCGAGGTTGTGGGTCGGCACGACCACCCCCACGGTCACGACCATCACCAGCGTCTCCGAGCGGGGCATCCGCCGCAGCGTGCGCGGCGCGATGCTGCGCCACTCGAAGGTCATCACCGCGACCAGGATCATCACGGCGACGAGAGCCGACATCGGGATCACACCGACCACCTCGCGCAGCGGGACCACGAGGAGAAGCAGGAACCCGCCCGCGGCGAAGGTCGACAGCCTGGTCCGGCCACCCGAGGAGACGTTGACGATCGTCTGGCCGATCATGGCGCAGCCCGCCATGCCGCCGAAGAACCCGTTGACGATGTTGGCGAGCCCCAGGCCCCAGGCCTCCCGGTTGGCGTCGTGGGACGTGTCCGTCATCCGGTCGACGATCTGCGCGGTGAGCAGCGTCTCCAGCAGGCCGACCGCGGTGAGGGTGACGACATACGGCGCGATGATCCGCAGGGTCTCCCAGGTCATCGGCACCGAGGGGAGCCCTGGCACGGGCAGGGAGCTGGGCAGGCTTCCCTCGTCCCCGACTGTCGGCACCGAGAGGTCGAACGTGACGGCGGTCAGCGTCAGCAGCGCCACCGCGACCAGCGGCGGCGGCACGGCCCGGGTGATCCGCGGGACGGTGAGCAGGACGGCCAGGCCCGCCCCGACCAGGATGTAGACAGCGGGGGACTCGCCGATCACGTGTGGCATCTGCGCCGTGAAGATCAGAATTGCCAGCGCGTTGACGAAGCCGATCATCACCGTCCGGGGGACGAACCGCATCAGCCGCGCCACGCCGAGCTGACCGAGGACGAACATCGTCACGCCGACGCCGACAGTGGTGGCGAGCAGGTAGTCCAGGCCGTGCTCCCGCACCAGCGGGGCCGCGACCAGGGCCATCGACCCGGCCGCGGCCGAGATCATCGCGGGCCGGCCGCCGGCGACGGCGATCACGACCGAGATCGTGAAGGAGGCGAACAGGCCGACTTTCGGGTCCACCCCGGCGACGACCGAGAACGAGATGGTCTCCGGGATCAGCGCCAGTGCGGTGACCAGGCCGGCCAGCAGCTCGACCCGGACCGTGCGCAGCCCGGCCCAGGGCGGCCGGGCCGCCCCGGCCACCCTGGGCAGGCTCGCACGCACCCACGCGAGAAGCGGGCGGGTGTGGGCGGCGGCGGGCCCGGGCTGGCCCAGGGACGTTTCAGGCACGCTGAACTCTCACAGGCGCGAGGTGGTGGTGTGGTCGAGACACCATCCGGGATGAACCGGTCGGGCTGTCGGGGTGCCCGCCTGGACGGGCCGGCACACGGCTCCGGCGTGGACCACCTCCGGCCGGATGGGCCCGGGTGACCCGGTGGCCGGGCGACGGTGCCTCCGGCCGCACGGCGGAGGACATCCCCTACTCTTCCGGTAGGTCAGATATGACGATACAAAGCCCCCCGAACCGGATCCACGGGCCCTCTGCTCACGCCCGCGGCGCTCCGAGCCGCTCGAGGTCGGCCTGCATGGTGTTGATCTCCTTGGCCTGGTTGACCACCATCGCCCGGGCCAGCGCGCGCACCCGGTCGTCGGCGGCGTGCAGCGAGGCGTGCTGGGCCATGTCGACCCCGCCGCGGTGGTGACGGATCATCAGGGTCAGGAACAGGACGTCCAGGTCACGCCCGCTGGCCGCGGCCAGCCGAGCCAGCTCCGCCTCGGAGGCCATGCCTGGCATCCGCACCGGCGCCGTCTCCTCGGCGGCCACGCCCCCGGCGGCGCCCCCGGTCGGCGAGTTCCCCTCCACGCCGGGCATCTCCCCGTGACCGGCGTGGCCGCCGCCCTGACCGGCCGGGTCATTCGGGTCGGTCATCCACGCCATCGGTGCACGGGCGGAGGTCGGCGGCCGGCCCCAGCCGGCCAGCCAGGTGTACATGATGCCGATCTCCTGCTGCTGGCCGAGCGCGATGTCCTGGGCGACGCTGCGGATGACGGCGTCATCGCCCCGGCTGAACTCGACCATGGCCATCTGGACGGCCTGCGAGTGGTGCTCGGACATGTCCCGGGCGAACCCGACGTCCACCGAGCTGTCGGCCGGTGGGCGGTCGAGCAGCCCGCGCAGCCCGGCACCCGCGGCGAGGAGCCCGACCACGGCGAACAGCACGAGCGGCGTCCACCAGAGCCGCACCCAGGCGGGGGAACGCTCGGCCGGCGCCGCACCCGAAGCGGCCTCGGTCGTCGTCTCCGCGGCCGTCGCCTCCGTGGGCGCGGTCTCCGCGGGCGCGGTCTCCTCGGTTGTCGGCACGTCCCTGGTGGTCTGGTGCTCACGCGGCATGGCGGACACGCCCTGATCGTCGTCGGATCGGCTCATCACCGTCCAGTCTGACCCACCGGCGGCGCCCGGTCAGGGGCGAACCGCCCGGGAGCGCCGGGCCACCCGGCCCCCGGATTCCGTCCGGCGAGCGGTCAGACCTGGATATGGGAGTTGAAGACGAACGTGCGCTTGCCGACCTGCACCCGGGTGCCGGGCACCAGCGGCGCGGGCTGGTGCGGGCTCAGCGGCGTCCACACGGTCGCCTCCGGCGGGGCGATGTACGTCCCGTTGGCCGACCCGCGGTCGGTGATCACCGCGTCCCACCCGTTCAGGGTGATCACCGCGTGGACGCGGGACACCGCGCTCTCGCCGTCCTCCACGGGCAGCGGGCGGGCGTTGCCGGCGCGGACCGCCTCGTCCCGGTCGGGCTGGCGGCCGATGACCAGATCCATGTCGACGTTGACGGTCTGGCCGTCGTCGAACACCAGCACGCCGATCGGCGGCCGCGGGCCGAGCACGGTCCGGTTCGTCTGCTGGGCCAGGGAGATCCCGCACTCCGCGCAGTACGGCGCCTGCGGGTGGTTGAAGTGGCCGTTGGCACACATGATGCCCTCGACCTGCGGCTGCGCCGCGTTCGGCAGCATCGTCTCGGCGTCGTCGTCCTCGATGAGGTCCGACACCGTGAAGGTCGGGTCGCCGGGCAGCTGGGTGAGCGCGTCCTGGTCGTCGTCCAGATCGTCGTGGAGGTCGTCGTGCAGGTGCTCCGCACCGTGCCCGTCGTGGCCCTGGCCGCGGGAGGCCAGCTCACGCTCGGCGAGCGTGGTGGGGGGGTCCTCGTCCAGCTCGTCGAAGTCGGCGGCCTGGGTCGGCTCGGCAGCGGCCGCGAGCCGGCGGTGCGCCTCGTCGTCCTTGCTGAGCAGCGGGGTGAGTGCCGGCGGGGCGGTGGACAGCTGATCGGGCATCCGCCGGCCCGGAGTGGGGATGGGCGCGGCCTCCGTCATCGGCTCGCGCGGCGGCTCGAACCCGGAGAGGAACGCGTCGCCGGAGCCGAGGGCCGCGGCCGCGACGGCAGCGTCGTCGTCCACGATCAGGCTCGCCGCGGTGCCCGGCACGGCGCCGACCCGCAGGTCCAGCGGGAAGCCGAGGTCGTCGAGCCCGCGCAGGCCGGTGAGCCCGGCGAGGCCCGCCTGCAACAGGCTGGGCATCGCCTCGGTCGGCCCGATGTCGATCCTGGTGGTCTCGAGGGGCAGCAGCCGGTCCACCCAGGTCGCGGAGTCCACCCCGGAGAGGGACACCGGCGCGGGGCCGCCGGTGACGACGTCCATCGCACCGTGGACCAGCGCGGCGATCCGGTCGTTGACAGTTGTCAGCAGGCCGAAGTCGGGGACCCGCTCGGCCTCGGCGTCGACGAGGAGGCCGGCCACCCGGCGGACGAGACGGGAACCGGTCGTGGCCGGGCTGCCCGCCTCGCTGGTGACCTCGGCACACAGTGCGAGCAGCCGCTTGGTGGTCTCAATGGTCTCCGGCCGGCTCACGGAGGCGACGACCAGCACACCGGGCCGCCTGACGACCACACCTGCCTGCCCGCCGTGCCCGGTGCCGACCACGACCCGGAAACGGTCCAGTCCCGCCATTGCCTCGCCCTTCGCCGCTTCTCCGCGTCGTGCAAACGGTACCGATCTTCAGACTAGCGGCACCCCCGCGCGCCGTACCGTACTTATCCTGCCGGGCGGATCGCCGCGGTAAGCCGATATGTCCGATGTTCACCTCTGGCCAGGGGTGTCCGTGCGTCCACCTTCTCTCCCGTGGTATCACCCGGACTCTCCCGTGGTGTCACCCGCGCGGACGCGGCCCGGCGTGATCGTCAGACCGGGCAGTTCACGGCCGGGCAGTTCACGGCCGGGCACCGCCGCCCTGCCGGGCGCCGGCCCGGGGGCGTTCAGATCAGCCGCCCGCCGTGGAAGCGCCACCGCAGGAACGGGACGCGCATGGGGCCGTTCGCGGTCAGCCACACGCCCAGCCAGACGACCGCGAAGTGGAGCAGGAAGGCGGTGCCGGGCAGTCCGTCCGCCCCCGGCGCCGCGCCGGCCCGCACCGCGAGCCAGACCAGCAGCCCTTCGTTGAGCGCGGTGAGCAGGCCGAACAGCATCGGCCAGTCCTTCTCCCAGCGGAACTGCTGCAGGCCGTGGTAGGCGACCTCCCAGCCCAGCCCGATCACCGCGACCGTGAACAGCACCCCGAAGCTCGCCCGGTAGGCCGCGCCGAGCGACGCCCCGGTGGGCAGGACGGGGGTGATCAGCACCGTCAGAAGAGTGCCAACGGTGGCCAGCAGGAACAGCCTGGTCTGAAGTCGTCCGGCCAGTGTCGGCACCATCGTTCACATTCTCCGATCGGTACGGCGTCAGACCGGTTGGTTGCGCATCCAACGCACCCATTGCGACACCGAACGGGCCACCCCCAACCGGGGTACGAATCCCTGCGAAGCCAGGTCGTCACAGATTTCCTGGGCGGCGATCTGCAGCCCCAGGAAGGTGTCCACCCCGGGGAAGTACCCGCCGAGAGTCGCCGCGCCCGACGCGTAGAGCCGCCCCGAACCGCTGCGCGTCCCCCGGACCTCGAAGGTGCGCTCCACGTCGAGGCGGCCGAGCGGGTTGTGACCGGCACCCGAGTGGTCGAGGAGGTCGGCGAGGACCCGGTGCTCGCGGATGTCCGCCACCAGCCCGGTCGCGTCGATCACGTAGGCCGCGGGGACCTCGAGCATGCCGTCGGCGGTGCGGACCCGGGTGACCACCGTGCCGCCCGGCCCGGGGGTGAGCCGCTCCACCTCGCCGACCCTGGTCGCGTACCAGCCCTCGTGCCGGCCGCGGGCGAGCTGCTCCTGCCACCTGCGCCGCCGGGGGGTGTTCGTCCCGCCGATCGTCTCGTAGAGCGCCCGGCGCTCGTCGCCCTCGAGCGTGCGCATGCGGGCCTTGAGCTGGCCGCCCCACACCGACTTCGGATAGTTGAACCCCTGGTAGGCCCAGCCGTCGCCGCCGCGGCGGCGCATGAACACGCTCGGCCCGTGGGACCCGCGCACGTAGGTGCGGAACAGGTGCACGATGTGCGTTCGGGCGCCGTGCCGATCACGGTCGGTGATCAGTCGGTCGAGGATCCGTGAGGCGACGATGCCCGCGCCGCGCACCACCACCGTCGCCGGATGGCGGATCAGCTCGTCGTAGACGTGCTCGTGCGGCTCGTAGGCGTTGACGACCCGGCGGACGTCCCCGTATCGCGACCGGTACTCCTGCAGGTCCGGGAGGAACTTCAGGCCCGGGTAACCGACCCCCAGGTGGACGTGCCGGCTGCGGAACGCCACCCGCCGGGTCGCGGACCGCCCGGTCGGGGGAGTGATGACCGTGAAGTAGCCGCCGCCGGTGCGGCGGCGGACCATCCGCACCTGGCCGGGGACCAGCATCTGCGGGTAGGAGATCCGCGCCGCCTCCCGCGCCATGCTGTCGAGGACCGCCCCGATCCGCGGGGTGAAGTAGTCCGACAGCAGCGGCTCGGTGGCGACCCGGAACAGGGGCTCCACGAAACCGCGCAGGCCGCGGGCGGCGAACGCCTCCCGGACGGCGTAGGACGGGAACGCCCAGATGTTGTCCGGCGTCGATCCCGAATCGGACCGGATCCGTTCGTGGTCGGGGATCTGGGAGACCCGGGTCAGGTACCGGTAGGTCTGCCACGGTGTCTCGATGTTGGAAAGCACCCGGATGGCCGAGGTCGGTGCCCCCGCGATGCGCAGGTAGTCGACCAGGACGAACGAACCGATGCCACCCCCCACCGTGACCAGGGGCGTGTCGTGGACGGGGATGCCCGCCTGGGCCAGCATGCCGTCCGTCCAGACCGACGTCTCCACCAGCGCGGGGGTGAGGTCCCCGCGCACCGGGGCCGGGTGGCTGGCCTGCGCGGGGGCCGGAGACCTGGTCCGGCCGGGCGGTGCGGGCGGTGCGGGCGGTGGCGGGGCCGCCGGGCCCGCGAGGACCGTCGTCGGCCCGTCGGCGGGGTCGTCAGGACGCGCGGCGCGGCGCCCACCGGGGCGGGGCTGCCGGTCACCGGGTGACTGCGCGCCGATCACCGCCGGTGCCTCCTAGATCCGACCTGCCGGCCTGACACCGTCTTCCCTGGCCGGGTTGCCAGGATAGGTCGGTAGACCCCCCGTCCGGGCCGGATGTCCGTGGCAAGACAGGGCCCGGCCGGCCCGGTGCCCGACGGGCGCCGGGCACTGTCAGGGGAGCGCCCGGTCCAGATGGATCGCCGCGCTGATCAGGGCCAGGTGGGTGAACGCCTGCGGGAAGTTGCCCAGGGCCTCGCCCGACGGGCCGATCTCCTCCGCGTAGAGCCCCACGTGGTTGGCGTAGGTGAGCATCTTCTCGAAGACCAGGCGCGCCTCGGTCGTGCGCCCGGCCCGGGTCAGCGCCTCGACGTACCAGAACGAGCAGAGGTTGAAGGTGCCCTCGTCCCCGGTCAGCCCGTCGCTGCCGTCGGCGGCGTACCGGCGCACCAGGCTGTCGCTGACCAGGTCCGTGCCGACCCGGTCCAGGGTGGACAGGAAGCGGGGGTCGGTCGGGCCGGAGAACTTCACCAGCGGCATGCAGAGCAGCGACGCGTCCAGCCGCGGCGAGCCCGGGAACTCCATGTACGCCCCGAGCTGGGGGTTCCAGGCCTCGTTCTGGACGAACCGGTAGGCCCGCCCGGCGTGGTCCTTCCAGTCGTTGGTGGGCCCGGGCAGGCCGCGCTGCCGGGAGATCCGGCAGGCCCGCTCGAACGCGACCCAGGTCATCACCGCCGAGTAGGTGAACCGCTGCCGCCCGCCGCGGGTCTCCCAGATGCCCTCGTCGGGCTGCTCCCAGTGCTGGGCCAGCCAGTCGAGCTGGCGCCCGAGAGCCTCCCAGAGCTGGAACGAGATCGGGACCTGCTTGTTGTAGAGGTAGACCGAGTCCATCAGCTCGCCGTAGATGTCCAGCTGGAGCTGGCCGGCGGCGCCGTTGCCGATCCGGACGGGCTTCGACCCGCGGTAGCCCGCGAGGTGCTCGAGCACGATCTCGTCCAGGTCGGCGTTGCCGTCCACGCTGTAGAGCACGCTCAGGCCCTGGTCGGGGGGTGCCTCCTTGCACCGCTGCTCCAGCCAGTCCATGAACGCCGCGGCCTCGTCGGTGAAGCCGAGGGCCATGAGCGCGTAGGTGGTGAAGGCGGCGTCCCGGATCCAGGTGTAGCGGTAGTCCCAGTTGCGCACTCCGCCGAGCTCCTCCGGCAGGGAGGTCGTGGGGGCGGCGATGAGTGCCCCGGTCGGGCGGTACACGAGCAGCTTCAGGACCAGGGCCGAGCGGAGCACCATCTCCCGCCAGCGGCCCTGGTACCGCGCGGAGCGCAGCCAGTTCTGCCAGTACCCGAGGGTCCGGGCGAACAGGGTGTCCGCCTCCCCCGTCTGCAGGGGCCGGATTTCGGAGTCCCACTCCAGCACGATGTCGGACGTCTCGCCCGTCGCCAGCTCGAAGTCGCAGGCGACCGCTGTTCCCACCACCCGCAGCGGTAGCGCCGTGCGCAGGACGAGGCGGCCGGACGCCGACTCGAAGACCGCTCCCGACCCCGGCACCAGGGTCACGGTGTGGGACGCCCGCCCATAGTCGAAACGGGGGTCGCAGCGCAGCTGGAACCCGGCCGTGCCGCGCACGGCGCGGGCCTGCCGGACGATCACGTGCGGTGTCTCGGTGCGGTCGTTGTCGACCGGGATCATGAAGTCGACGACCTCGCCCACCGCTGACGGGGTGAGGAACCTCGTCATCAGGATGTTCGAGTCGGGCAGGTAGAGCTGCTTGGCCTTCGACTCGCCGCAGTGGATCCGGAAGGAGCCGCCGCGGTCAGCGTCCAGCAGGCTCGCGAAGACGGACGCGCCGTCGAAACGCTGCGGGCAGTACCAGTCGATCGTTCCGTCCGTGGCCACCAGGGCCACGGTGCGGAGATCACCGATGACCCCGTGCTCCTCGATCGGCGGGTAGTCGGATCCGGGCATGCAGTTCTCCGCGCGTGGGATGTCCGGGCGAGCCGGAGAGACGGGCTGTGCGGCAAGTCCTGGGAAGCGGCAGGTCCTGAAGGTTCCGCGCGTCTTCCGCCGGGTGGTCACTGCGCCCACGTCGACGTGGTTAGCCGAAGGTACCCCGCCCCGGCAGGCGGACCGGCCTCTCCGGCAAGCCACAGAGCACCGCCGAAGGTGCCCCCGACCACCCGATCGGGGTGGTGACGGCCTGCCCCGGTCAGGCAGGCGGGGACTGGCTCCGGCGAGGTGAACCGCCAGTTCTGACAGTCGGGTCGCCTTCGGGGGCGACCGCGGCGGCCATGGCCCGCGCGGGTGGTCCCGCGCGGGCCATGGGGTCTTGGGTGTCCGGCGTCCGGGCAGGCACCCTACGATCACGACATGACGAAGCAGTGGCCGGCCATCGCGGACGGCCGAGCCGGCCTTGTCATGTTCGCCCGCGGCGACCGGGTCTTTCCGGTGGATGATCTCGGCGGCGGTGTGTGGTCCAGGCGTGGGACGGTGCTGTCCGTGCACCCGCTGTCGTGGGAGGAGACGCAGCCCTCGTCCGGTGGCGTGCGGGTGGACGCCACCCCCGCTGCCACCTCCGGGTGCGCCCGCGCGACGGTGCTGTGGGACGACGGCTCCGCGGAGGTGCTGGCGGAGGACAAGCTCTGCCTGGTCTACGACCAGGAGGCGCCCGTGGGTATCCGTGTGGTCACGATGCCGATGAACCAGCCCTGCGACGTGGTGGACCACGGCGGGCAGGTGGTGCTGGTGCTGCGGGAGGGCCTGCTGCCCCCCGAGGCCGTCATCGCGCTGCGTGCCGGGCTCGGTCGGGTGCGCGCCGCACTGACGCCGGGCCACACCGACACCGCCTCGGCGGTCGAGCAGCGGCGCAGGGACCTCGGTCTGCTCAACGCTCTGATCGCCGAGATGACCGGCACCGGCGTCGCGCCCACCGGCACGAGCGGGGAGCCTGCCCGGAACCCGAACGCCGGGCGTCCAGCGGCGGCGGTCGGGCGCCCTGACGTGTTCGTCGGACGTCCGGACATGGGCGTGGAGGACATGGTGGTCGGCCCGCCGGGCAGGGCGGCGGCGAACCCCGGGACGGGCCCGCTGCCCGGTGCTGGGCCGCAGGCACTGCCCAGGAGATGACCCGGAGACAACCCGGCGCACCGACCGCGGGCCGGGGGACCGCGTCGGCCCGGTGCGCCTGATCCGGTGCTTGAGAGAGCCGCGGCGCCGCTGGTCGTCAACCGGCGGGAGAGGCGGGGACTCGGACCGCCGCGGGCTCAGGGCCCCTGAGAGCAGGGCCGCGCGGGCTCAGGAGGTCGAGTACGGCCCCGGACGCACCCCCGGACCGTAGGCGTTGCCGTTCATGCCCGCGCGCGGCTGCTCGGTCATGGCCTGGCTGACCTTCGACGCGATGGCTTCGGTGAGCCGGATTGCCTGGGTGAGCGAGAGATTGAGGACGATCTCGCTGTCATCGGTCATCGCGAAGCGTACCGACACATCCGCCATGCTCTTTCCTCCCATTTCAGGTCCCCCGGACACCCGTGGCCGGTGGCCGATCGTGCCGAGGAGGCCCTTGAGGACCGCCTCATCCCCGCGGCCAAGGGACGTGGTGACCGATCCACGATCCCCGATCGGGTTGTCGGCGCGTGCGTGACCCCCCTCGTTCGGGGATGTGGCGATGCTGGTAGCCGTCGGTGTTGTGGACTTTCGGTGACTTCCCATGGTCGAAAACGTCTCCCCCGTACCGACCTCGCCTGACCGAGGTCATCTCTCGGTGATGGTCCCATCTCGTGGCGTCGTCAGCATTCAGGGGAGTTTTCGGTAAAGGTGACATGAGACACGACTGTGGTCTTATCTGAGGGTCATCCTGTGTCCTGTTTCCGCTCCCGGCGGCTCGGCGGCAGTCGAACCGCCGGGAGCGGCACCCGGGGGCGGCTGTCCGTGCCGGCTCGGGGGCGGCAGGCTGCCAAAAACGGTCAGATCCACCCCGGGAACCACATCCGCATCCGCCAGGACGAGTACGGAATCACCTCGGCGGCCAGAATCGGATAGAAATAGGCAAACAGGAGGACCACGGCCACCGTGTACACACCGACTGCCAGCGCGCCGGTGAGCCGCCTGACGTCGGATGCCTCCCGCGGCCCCAGCACCAGCCCCGCCATCGCCGTCAGGCCCAGCACCAGGAACGGCAGCGACGGCAGCGCGTAGAAGAAGAACATCGTCCGGCCCGGAAGCAGCAGCCAGGGCAGGAACGCCGAGCCGAACCCGACGAGCACCAGCGCCGCCCGCCAGTCGCGGCTGCGCACCCACAGCACCAGCGAGCCGACCAGAGCCGCCGTGCCGCCCCACCAGATCGCCGGGTTCCCCAGCGCGATGACCTCCCGCGAGCAGCCACCCGGTGCCGTGCAACCCTCGGCGCCGAACACCGGCGAGCTGTAGAAGTAGGCGATCGGACGTCCGAGCACCAGCCAGCTCATCGGTGTCGAGCGGAACGGGTGGGAGTCGGACAGCCCCTCGTGGAACTTCAGGACCTGTTGCTGGTAGTCCCACCAGCTGCGCCAGGCATTGACGAAGCCGTCACCGTGCGCGTCCCGGTTCCAGCCGCCGTCGGTGACGAACCAGCCCGTCCACGTCGCGAGGAAAGTCACGGTGGGCAGGGCGACGAAGCCCACCAGCCAGCCGGGCAGATCACGGCGCAGCGCCCCCAGGAAGGGGGACGGCGCCCCCGCCGTGCGGCGGGCACCGACGTCCCACGCCAGGGCCAGCGCCGCGAAGCCCACCACGGTGTACAGCGCGCTCCACTTCACGCCCATGGACGCGCCGAGCGCGACTCCCATGAGGATCCGCCACGGGCGTGGGCCGAGACGTGGCCCGAACCGTGCGTCGGCGGACCCTGCCGCGCCCGGCTCCATCCGGTCGAGCCGGGCGGCCATCCGCCGGCGGCCGTCGTCGCGGTCGAGCACCAGGCAGGCCAGTGCGATGACGATGCCCGTCATCAGGAAGATGTCGAGGATGCCGATCCGGCTCTGCACGAACGCCAGCCCGTCCAGCGCCAGCAGGAGGCCGGCGAAGCATCCCAGCAGCGTCGAGCGGAAGATCCGCCGCGCGGCCCGGGCGAGCACCAGGACGGCCAGCGTGCCGGCGAGCGCGGACGAGAAGCGCCAGCCCAGCTCGGGGCTGCCGTGCGCGGTGCCCGCACAGTCGACATAGCCGAACAGCCACTGTGACGCGGCCATGAGCCACTTGCCGAGTGGCGGGTGGACGACGTACGCGGGCCCGTCGCAGGTCTTCGAGTTGATCTCGTACCCGGCGGTCATGAGACCCCAGGCGTCCTTGACGTAGTAGACCTCGTCGAAGTAGAGCCCGCGGGGTTCGGTGAGCCGCCAGAAGCGCAGGATGCCGGCGGCTACGGCGATGAGCACCGGGGCGACCCAGCCGACCAGCCGGTCGCCTGGCATCGGTGGGCACAGCTTCGCCCGCCGTTCCTGCCGCTCCCGCTCCCGCTCCGCCCGGCCGGCCGGGACGGCGGCAGTCGGCGCGTCCGCACCCGCACCGGCGTCCGCACCCGCACCGGCGTCCGCGTCGGGACCCGGCGGTCCGGTCTCGGAACGGGAAAGATGCGCCGTCGTCGCCGTCACACCGATCAGGGTAGGTCCTGGGCCCTGGCAGACTGGTCGGGTGTCCGGGACCCTGGTGCTGTGCGGTGCCCCGATCGGCGACCCACGTGACGCCAGCCCCCGGCTCGCCGAGGTGCTCGCGACCGCGGACGTCATCGCCGCGGAGGACACGCGGCGCCTGCGCCGGCTCGCCCACGCGCTCGGGGTCACGATCCGGGGCCGGGTGGTCTCCTGCTACGACGCGGTCGAGGGCGCGCGTGCCGCGATGCTCACCGAGCAGCTGCTCGCCGGCTCCACCGTTGCCCTGATCACCGACGCGGGCATGCCCGCGGTCTCGGACCCGGGTTTCCGCCTGGTCGCGGCGGCGTCACAGGCCGGCGTGCCGGTCACGGTCGTGCCGGGCCCGTCCGCGGTGACGGCGGCCCTCGCGGTGAGCGGGCTCCCCTCGGACCGGTGGACCTTCGAGGGGTTCCTGCCCCGCAAGGGCGGTGAGCGCCGCTCTCGCCTGCGCGGCCTGGCGGCCGAGCCCCGCACCATGGTGTTCCTCGAGTCCCCGCATCGTCTGGTGGCAGCGCTGCGCGAGGCGGCCGACGTCCTCGGCGGCGGTCGGAGGGCGACCCTGTGCCGGGAGCTGACCAAGACCTGGGAGGAGATCGTCCGGACGGATCTGGCCGGTCTGGTGGACTGGGCGACCGACGGCCGTGAGATCCGAGGCGAGTTCACCCTGGTTGTCGCCGGTGCTCCGGCGGGGGCCCGCGGCGGAGCTGACAGCGCGTTCGGCGGTGCGGCCGCGGGCCGGCCGGCCGGCCCGGCGGCGCTGGCCGCGGCGGTCGAGCACCTCGTCGCGGGGGGCATGACGCCGAAGGAGGCACGCAAGACGGTTGCCGCCGACCACGGGATCGGGTCCCGGCAGGTCTACGACGCGATCGTTGCCGCCCGCGCCGCGGCCGGGCCCGATGACGATGACGTTCGGGATCCCGCTTCCGGGAACGCCACCGGGTCTGAAGAGGGCTCCGGGTCTGAAGAGGGCGCCAGCTCGGAGAGCGGTCCGGGCGGTCCGGGTGGTCCGTCGCTGACCGGAGCCTGAACCGCGCGGGCCCGTTCCGCCGGTGCGGCACCGTGGCCGGAATCGGACGCGCCGGACCCGGCCTGCTGGCAACGGCGGCCGGGGGCGGGACACTGGATCGCAACAGCCGGGGCACGCCCCGCGCGCCGTGGTGGCTGAAAGAAACCGTCCGCCCGCGTCCGGCTCCACTCCGCCGGAGTGTGGACCGGTTTATGATGCGCGATGCAGGCGTCAGGGGGGCGGTTCGCACCCCGCGGGTAGCGGTTACGGCGGCTCGCGGTGCGACCGACGACGCGAGGGGGAGCTTTCATATGGCCGTGGCAACGACGGAGTTCTCGGTCCGGAGGACGGAGATTCCGGGGCTGCTCGTCTTCGACATCACCAGCATGGCGGACGAGCGCGGCTGGTTCCAGGAGAAGTTCCACCGGGCCAAGCTGGTCGCCGCCGGGCTGCCGGAATCCTTCGAGGTGGTGCAGACCAGCGTCTCCTTCAACCGGAGCGCGGGCGTGACCAGGGGTTTTCACGCTGAGCCCTGGGACAAGTACATCTCGGTGGTGGCCGGCCGGGTCTTCTGCGCGTACCTGGACCTGCGGGCGGGCGGGAACTTCGGGCGGGTTGTCACCGTCGAGATCGACCAGAACTGCGCGGTTTTTCTCCCCAGAGGAGTGGCGAACTCCTTCCAGACCCTGGAGGATGACACCTACTACATCTACAGTGTCAACCGGCACTGGAGTGCCGAGGAATACGACGACTACGTCTTCGTCAACCTGGCGGACCCGGCGCTCGGCGTGCGCTGGCCGATTCCGCTCGACGAGGCCGTGATCTCGGAGCGGGACCGGAACCACGCCGCGCTGGCTGATGTCCGTCCGTTTGACGAGGTGCCGGCATGAAGACGGCGGGGTCATCCGCGCACAGCGCCCGCGGCCGAAACGCTGCGAGTGGCCACGGAGAGTTTTCCGCAGGCAGGTCGGGATCGGTGTCGAAAGGTGGGCGCAGGCCGGTATGAAGGGCATTGTTCTGGCGGGAGGTACGGGTTCCCGGCTCTATCCCATCACCCATGCGGTCAGCAAGCAGCTCATGCCCGTCTACGACAAGCCCATGATCTACTATCCGCTCTCCACCCTGATGGCCGCCGGAATTCGCGAGATCCTCATCATCACCACCCCGCAGGACCAGGCGCAGTTCCAGCGCCTGCTGGGTGACGGTTCGCGGCTCGGCTGCCGGTTCGAGTACGCGGTGCAGGACGAGCCGCGTGGGCTGGCCGAAGCATTCATCATCGGAGCTGACTTCGTCGGCGACGACAAGGTCGCCCTCGTTCTCGGCGACAACATCTTCTACGGCGTCGGCCTGGGGGAACAGCTCAGGCGGTACACCGATCCGGTCGGTGGGGTTGTCTTCGCCTACCATGTCTCGGATCCGGAACGCTATGGCGTGGTCGAGTTCGACGACCGGCGGCGGGCGATGTCCATCGAGGAGAAGCCGGAGAAGCCGAAGTCGCGCTACGCCGTGACCGGCCTGTACTTCTACGACAACTCCGTTCTGGAGATCGCCCGGGCCACGACGCCGAGCGCCCGGGGCGAGCTGGAGATCACCGCGGTCAACCAGGAGTACCTGAGCCGCGGTGGCCTGAACGTGCATCTGCTCGACCGGGGTACCGCCTGGCTCGACACCGGCACGTTCAACTCCCTCATGCAGGCGGCCCAGTTCGTGCAGGTGATCGAGGAGCGGCAGGGTCTCAAGATCGGCTGCATCGAGGAGGTCGCCTGGCGGGAGGGCTTCGTCACGGACGACCAGCTGGCGGCACTGGTGCGGCCGCTGGCGAAGAGCGGCTACGGCGCCTACCTGCAGGGTCTGCTGGAGGGGTAACGCGGCAGGTGGCCCGCCGGGCGCGGGCCTCGAATCCACAGCGTGCACATCGTCCGCTGACGCCTGTGCAGGTAAACAGTGACACGCGTGAAACAGAGCACGTGCCGCCGCTGCCCAGGGTGGTCCGTCCGCCTCCTACCGTTGTGGGGATGACTGTGGACGCGCGACAGCGCCAGATCCGGCGGCTGGCGTCCCGCGGCGCGGTGTTGTGCACCCTGGTGCTGTTCGCCATGACCGTGCGGACGATTCTGTTGCCGAAGATCGACCAGCCTAGCCCCGTCGACGCGATCTTCATGCTCGGCGGACCGGGACCACGCCTCACCAGAACCCTCGAGCTCGCGCGGTCGGGCATCGCCCCGGTGGTCGTCATTTCCATGCCCGGCACGTGGCGGTGCCCCGACTCGTCGCGGACCGGCCGCAACGTGGAGATCATCTGCTTCTGGCCCGACCCGATGACAACCCAGGGGGAGGCCCGGGAGGCCGGACGGCTGGCCCGAACCCGCGGCTGGGAATCGATCATGTTTGTCACCGACCGTTCCCAGGACAGCAGGGCCCGGCTTCGAATCGGCCGCTGTTACGACGGCGAGATCCTCGTGAGCGCTGTCGAGCCCCGCCTGCGCGACTGGCCGTACCTCTTCGCCTACCAGACCGCCGCGACGGTCAAGGCACATGTCCTGCAGCGCGGCTGCTGAACAGCCGACGTCAGCACTCCCGCTGGACGACGAGGGCCTTGCCCATCGCGGCCCACTCGTAGGCGATCATGTACGGCCACATGCGCCGGGGCGGCGACACCGGGCTCATCAGGACCTGCCCGGGGTAGCAGCGCGCGAGCCGCAGCCGCGCCCGGGTGGTCTGGCTCGTCGAGGTGATCACCAGGACGGATCGCCAGCCGTAGCGGGCGGCAGCGGCGGCCGTCCAGCGCGACTCGCCCTGGGTGGTGAGGGGATCCGGCGCGAAGCAGATCACCTCCACACCCGGGATCGGCGGGGGGCAGGGGTCGTCCACCGTGGGCACCGAGACGGCCAGTGTCGGTGCGTAGCCGGCCTCGGCGAGCGCGACGGCGTGCTCGATGCGGCCGGGGCTGCCGGCGAACATCACGATGGCGTCCACCGGCGCCGGCTCGTCCCGCCCTGGGAAGACGAACAGCCGGGCGGTCGCGCCCAGGAACAGCAGACTGCTGACCCCCAGCGCCACGGCCACGGTGGTGCGCCGCCGCCGTCCGGTGCCCCGGGCGCTCCCCTTGCCGGGCCCCCTGCCGGGCCTCGTGCTGGTGGCGCGGCGCGGCTTGGCGGAGCCTTCGACCGGTGCTGACATGCGGGCCCCGTCAGCCCGGCCGGCGGGCGCCGAACCCGCCGGCACCGAAGCCACCGGTGCCGAACCCGCCGGTGCCCAGCCCCGGGCGCGGGCGCCCCAGGCGGAGCGGGCGTGGGCCGGCGCCGCCCTGCGAGGGCAGGGGAAGCGTCGGTTCAGGGCCCGCGCCCACCGGCGGCGCCTGGGCGGACCTGTCATCCGGAGCCGCGGCCGGCGCGCGCCGGCCGGCAGGGTCCCGGCCGGCGGCGTCCCGGCCGGCGGCGTCCCGGCCGGCGGTGTCCGGACCGTCACTCGCGCCGGCAAGGCCACCGGGAGGCGGTGCGTTCCAGCGCGGATGGTGGAAGGGCGCGCGGGCGGAGTCCCGGGGCCAGACCGTCCAGGACGCACCGGACTGCCACTGCACGATCGGCACCTGGTGGCCGACCTGGAGCCCGGTCGCCTGGTCGAGGCGGAAGCGGCCGAGCAGCGTGGTGGTGTCGAGCCCGCGGGCGGCGGCCAGGAGCGAGGCGTCACCGACGCGGCCGCAGAGCCGGATGCAGCGCCCCAGGATGAGGCCCGACACGTACGCCCACGCCGCGGTCGTGGTGGGCGGCACCCCGTGCAGCGCGGTGAAGTCGGCGGAGAACTGCCGCGCGGTCGGCCCGGTTCCCGTCTCGTCGGCGTTGTCCGGTGCCCAGCTCGCCGGGGCCAGCAGGCCCTCACGCAGGGCACCCAGCGTCGCCGTCGCCTCCGCGCTCACCGCGGTGGAGAACGCGGCGGCCCGCCACGAGCGGCGCAGCAGGATGTTGGCGATCTCCAGCTCGTCCTCGGCGCTGCCGTGCACGATGAGGACGTCCGCGGGCGCCAGCGGACGGGCCGCCGCGCCGCCGCGGCCGGGTGCGAAGGTGTTCGACACGACCTCGTAGCCCTGCGCCCGGGCCGCCGCCCGGCACACCGACGTCAGCTCGACGGCCATCTCGCCGGAGGCGAGCAGCGCGACGCGGCGGGCCTGCCGGTCGACGGAGCGGACCGCTGCCAGCACCCCGCGCGGCCAGGTGGACGCCGGAGCGGCCATGTTCACGATGTGCGGGAACGACTGGCGGACGAAACGGGTGGACGGCGCCCCCGCGTTGATCACGAGACGGTCCGTGGCGCCGAGCGCGGCCAGTGCCGCCCGCGCGCCGACCGGGCCGAAGACCGCCGCCGGCTCGGCGGCGACCGCCGCCCGCATCGCGCGGACCGGGTCCGGGTAGGCGTCGTACGCCGTCACACCGATCTCGTCCCAGGGGGGCGGGAGCCGTTCGTCACGGGCCCAGAGCGTCATGCCCCGCAGCGCCGCCAGGCCGACGGCGGCGTCCGGTCCGGTCAGCGGCGTGACCAGCGCGACAGGAAGCGGTGTCGTCATGGCCGGGAGCCCGTGAGGTCAAGCACTCCCTCAGAATCCCACGGCCGCCACGGTGACACGCCCGGCGGGAGCCCTAAGATCTGGCGTGGGGTGGCCCGTGTGCGGCACCCCGGTGACGACGGGCGAGACGGGTGAGGAGCGGACGGGTGGCGAGAAACTCCGGTCGGTCGGGTGATCCGCCGCCGCCCCCCGAGGCGCTGCCCGTTCCCGCGGTCGACGCGCACTGCCACCTCGACCTGATGGACACACCGGTCGTGGAGGCCATCGCCGCCGCCCGGTCGGTCGGCATCACCCGGATGATCACGGTCGGCGTCGACCTGGCGACGAGCCGCTGGCAGGCCGGTGTCGCCGCCGAGCACCCCGAGGTGCGCGCCGCGGTCGCCATCCACCCGAACGAGGCCGCCGGCGGGGTGCCCGAGGAGACCTTCGAGGCGATCGCCGCGCTCGCCCGCACGGCCGGGGTCGTGGCCGTCGGGGAGACCGGCCTGGACTACTACCGCACCGCGCCGGAGCAGCACGCCGCCCAGCAGGAGAGCTTCCGCCGGCACATCGCGATCGCCCGGGAGACCGGCCGCGCCCTGATGATCCACGACCGGGAGGCGCACGACGACACGCTGCGCATCCTCGCCGAGGAGGGGGCGCCCGAACACGTCGTCTTCCACGCCTTCTCCGGCGACGCGGCGATGGCGAAGGTCTGCGCCGACGCCGGGTACGTGATGTCCTTCGCCGGCAACGTCACCTTCAGGAACGCCGAGGCGCTGCGGGAGGCCGCCGCCGTCGCGCCGGCCGAGCTGCTGTTGGTCGAGACCGACGCGCCCTATCTCACCCCCGTCCCGTGGCGCGGGCGACCGGGCGGGCCCTACCTGATCCCGCTGACCCTGCGGGTACTCGCGCAGACCCGTGGCGTGGCCGTCGACGAGCTCGCCGCCCAGGTGACCGCCAACGCGGAACGGACCTTCGGGCCCTGGTAGACACCGACGCGCTGCTCTCGCCGGCCGACATCCGCGAGCTCGCCCACGCGCTGGACCTGCGGCCGACGAAGCGGCGCGGCCAGAACTTCCTGGTCGACCCGAACACCGTCCGCCGGCTGGTCCGGCTGGCCGCGATCGGCCCGGACGACGTCGCCCTCGAGGTCGGCCCCGGGCTGGGCTCGCTGACTCTCGGGCTGGTCGCCGAGGCGGCCGCGGTCGTCGCGGTCGAGGTGGACCCGCCGCTCGCCGCCGCCCTCCCGCTGACCGCCGCCGCCCGGCTGCCCGCGGCGGTGGCGCGGCGGCTGCACGTCGTCGAGGCCGACGGGCTGCGGGTGGGGCCCGCCGACCTGCCGGCCGAGGTCGCCGCCCCGACCGTGCTGGCGGCGAACCTGCCGTACAACGTCGCCGTCCCGCTGCTGCTGGGGCTGCTGGAGCGGTTTCCGACCGTGCGCCGCGGCCTGGTGATGGTGCAGGCCGAGGTGGCCGACCGGCTCACCTCGCCGCCGGGCGGGCGGATCTACGGCGTGCCGAGCGTCAAACTGGCCTGGTACGCCCATGCGCGCCCGGCCGGCGCGGTGCCCCGCCCGGTGTTCTGGCCGCAGCCCAACGTCGACTCCGGCCTCGTCGCGTTCGAACGACGGGCCGCCCCGCCCGCCGACCCGGACCTGCGCGTGGAGGTCTTCGCGGCGGTCGACGCGGCCTTCGCCCAGCGGCGCAAGACCCTGCGGACGGCGCTCGCCCCCTGGGCGGGTTCACCGGCGGCGGCCGAGCGGCTCGCCCGGGCCGCGGGCATCGACCCGGGCGCCCGCGGCGAGACCCTCGACGTCCACGCGTTCGCCCGCCTCGCGCACGAGGCCCGCGCTGCCCGTGCGGGCGGCTGACCCCCGCCGACCAGCCGGCCAGCTGATCAGCCGGCTGGCTGACCCCCGCCGACCAGCCGGCTAGAGGTCGACGCCGATGGCGCGCCGGGCGCCGGCGAGCACCGGGCGGGCTCGGTCGCGGGCCTTCTCCGCGCCGGCCGCGAGGATCGTGTCCAGCTCGCTGCCGGGGGCGACGAGCTCCTCGTACCGGGCCCGCAGCGGGGTGAGCCAGGCGTCCAGCGTCTCGAACAGGGCGTTCTTCAGCTCGCCCCAGCCGGTGCCGCCCTGCTCGAGGCGGACGCGCATGTCCTTCACGGCCTCGGGGCTGGCGAAGTTCTCGTAGATCTGGAAGGCCGCCGAGCTGTCCGGGTCCTTCGGCTCCTCGACGGGGGTGCTGTCGCTGACGATGCCGCGGACGAGCTTGCGCAGCCGGGACGGCGGCGCGAACAGCGGGATCGTGTTCCCGTACGACTTGCTCATCTTCCGGCCGTCGGTGCCGGGCATCGTGCGGGCGTTCACCCCGGTCGGGATGATCGCCTCGGGGATCTTCAGGCTGTAGGTGGAGCCGAAGAGGTGGTTGAACGAGCCGGCGATGTCGGCCGCGTACTCGACGTGCTGGATCTGGTCCTGCCCGACGGGGACCACGTCGGAGCCCATGATCAGGATGTCGACGGCCATCAGGACGGGGTAGTTGAACAGCCCCATGTTGACCCCGGCGTCGAGGTCGGCGACGCCGTTCTCGGCGTTGCGGTCACGCGCGGCCTTGTAGGCGTGCGCGCGGTTCATCAGGCCCTTGCCCGTGACGCAGGACAGGATCCAGGCGAGCTCGAAGATCTCCGGGACGTCGGACTGCTTGTAGAAGACGGTGCGCTCGGGGTCGAGGCCGAGCGTGATCCAGGTGGCGGCGACGGACCGGGTGTACGCCGCGAACTTCTCCCTGTCCCGGATCGAGGTGAGGGCGTGGTAGTCGGCGATGAAGTAGATCGACTCGTAGTTCGCCGTCAGCTCGAGCGCGGGGCGGATCGCCCCGATGTAGTTGCCCAGATGGGGATCGCCGGTCGGTTTGATCCCGGTCAGCGACACCCGTGGGCGGTCCTGCGTCATGCCCGGAGATTCTACGGCCAGCCCCCGACAGCCCCGGCGGCCGAGACCGGTCCGGTACCGAGGCGTCGGCGGCGGGTCTTCAGGCGTCCCCGCCGAACAGGCCGGTCACCGACCCGTCCTCGAAGACGGCCTTGATCGCGGCGGCGATCAGCGGTGCGATCGACAGCTCGGTCAGCTTGTCGATGCGCGCCTCGCTGGGCAGCGGAAGGGTGTTGGTGAGGACGACCTCGCTGATCTCGGAGTTCTTCAGCCGGTCCGCCGCCGGGCCGGACAGCACGCCGTGGGTGGCGGCCGCGATGACGTTGGCCGCGCCGTGCTCCTTCAGCGACTCCGCGGCCTTGGTGATCGTCCCGGCGGTGTCGATCATGTCATCGACGATCACGCAGGTGCGGCCGTCGACCTCACCGACGACGTCGAACATCTTCACCTGGTTCGGCACGTCCGGGTCGCGCCGCTTGTGGATGATCGCCAGCGGGCAGCCGAGCCGGTCGGTCCACCGCTCCGCGACCCGGACCCGGCCCGAGTCGGGCGCGACGACCGTCACCTCGGACGTGTCCAGCTTGCTCTCGATGTAGTCGGCCAGCAGTGGCAACGCGAACAGGTGGTCCACCGGCCCGTCGAAGAAGCCCTGGATCTGCGCGGTGTGCAGGTCGACGGACATCAGCCGGTGCGCGCCGGCGGCCTTGAACAGGTCGGCGACCAGGCGGGCCGAGATCGGCTCCCGCCCGCGGTGCTTCTTGTCCTGACGGGCGTACGGGTAGAACGGGGCGACCACGGTGATGCGCTTCGCGCTGGCGCGCTTGAGCGCGTCCACCATGATCAGCTGTTCCATCAGCCAGGTGTTCACCGGGGCGCCGTGGGCCTGCAGCACGAAGGCGTCGCACCCGCGCACCGACTCCTCGAACCGGACGAAGATCTCTCCGCTGGCGAACTCGTAGGCGTTCGTGGGCACGGGCTCGACGTCGAGCTCGCGGGCGACCTCGGCCGTGAGCTCGGGGTGCGAGCGTCCAGCGAAGAGCATCAGGTTCCGGCGGTTCTCGGTCTGGTATCCCACCGTGTTCTCCTCAGGGCATGACTGGCGGCGCTGACAGGCGGCCGTGACAGGGACGGTTGTGGGCGTGGAGTCCTTGCTGGGACGACGCACCCTCGCTCGGATGGTGCCCGTTCCGTGCCGGGGCCCGGGCACCGCGATCGCCCGGTCAGGTCGGCCCACCCGGTCCGATCGGGGCGCGTACGGGAGCCGGAGGGCGGGCGATCTCAGGACAGGGAGCCCGCTGCGCGCGCCGGCCGCTGACCAAAAGCCCTGATCAGCACACGCTCGGCCAAACCCTTCCTACGTTCGGCCCCCGGGCGTGCAGACGCCAGCGATGAGCCGGGATGAGGATCCGGCTGTGCTTCAACTCACGCTCCGGGCCGGTGCCCCGCCCCGTTCCGAGCCGCGTGCAGCGCGGCTTCGGCGGCGGCCGCGGCGGGGCTGCCCGGCCGACGGCGCAGCACCCAGTCCACCAGGGTGCGCTGCCGGCCCTCGCGGACGGCGAGGGCGCCCGGCGGGACGTCCTCCCTGATCACGGAGCCGGCGCCGGTGTAGGCGCCGTCGCCCACAGTGACCGGCGCCACCAGCATCGTGTCACTGCCGATCCGGACGTCGGAGCCGATCACCGTCCGGTGCTTGGCCACCCCGTCGTAGTTGACGAACACGCTGGTGCAGCCGATGTTGCTGCGCTCGCCGATGACCGCGTCGCCGACGTAGGCGAGGTGCGGCACCTTCGACTCGGCGCCGATCTCGGCTGCCTTGGTCTCGACGAAGGCCCCGATCTTGCCGTTCCGGCCGAGGGTGGTGCCGGGGCGCAGGTGCGCGAACGGGCCGACGACGGCGCCCGGGCCCACCTCGCAGCGTTCGGCGACGGATCGGGTCACCCGGGCGCCCGGGCCGACGGCGGTGTCGACGAGGGTGCAGTCCGGTCCGACCTCGGCGCCGCGGGCGAGTCGGGTGGCGCCGCGCAGATGCGTGTTCGGCTGGATCGTCGTGTCCGGCTCCAGGACGACGCCGGCGTCGATCCAGGTGGAGGCCGGATCGACGATCGTGGTGCCGGCGAGCATGGCCGCCCGGACGATGCGGTCGCGCAGCACCAGGCCGGCGTCGCTGAGCTGCAGGCGGTCGTTGACCCCGGCGGCCTCGGCCGCGTCGGCGAGCGTGTGTGCGGCCACCGGCTGCCCGTCGGCGACCAGCAGGCCGACCACGTCGGTGAGGTACTCCTCGCCCTGGGCGTTGTCGGTGGTCAGCCGCTTGAGCGCGCCTCGGAGCAGCTCCAGGTCGAACACGTAGACGCCGGTGTTGATCTCCCTGATGGCGGCGGTGGCGGCATCCGCGTCGCGCTGCTCGACGATCTCGCGCACCTGGCCGCCGGGTGCCCGCACGATCCGCCCGTACCCGGTCGGGTCGGGAACGGCGGCGGACAGGACCGTGGCCGCGGCGCCGGCCGCGCGGTGCTGGTCGAACAGCCCCGTGACCGCCGCGGCGGTGAGCAGCGGGACATCGCCCGGCATCACCACGACCGCCGCGTCGGGCGGGAGGCCCTGCAGCGCGCCCAGGGCGACGCGCACGGCGTGCCCGGTGCCGCCCTGGCGCTCCTGTACCGCCGTGACGACATGTGGGGCCCGCTCGGCCAGCAGGGCGGTGACCTTCTCCCGCCCGTGGCCGACCACGACGACGGAGTGCTCCGCGCCGAGCGGGCCGGCCGCGTGGAGCACGTGCTCGAGCAGGCTGAGCCCGGCGACGTGGTGCAGGACCTTGGGCGTCTCCGAACGCATGCGCCGACCTTCGCCCGCAGCCAGGACGATGACCGCCGCCGGACGTACCTCAGTCACACGAGCTCCCCGGAATCTCGACGGACCTGGTGGTGGTGCCACTCCCACCCGGAACGACGTGCCGTGGACAACGACGTGCCATGGACGACGACGTGCCGTGGACGGCCCCGGCCGACTCGCGGAGGGTGAGGTAACGGCAGCCAGCCTACCGGGTCGGGCCTCCGGCGAAGACCAGGCGGGCCTCGTGCCGGACCGGCCGGTCGTAAGGCGGCACGGAATAAGAAGAATGTTTTGGTGGGACTGCCCATGAAACACGATCGCGGCGGTTTGTATATTCCGCGGACCCGGCGTCCCCTCGCGCTCCGCCGCCACGACTCGAACGTGGACTAAGGGAACCAAAATCCCCTGTGCTGCCTATTACACTACGGCGGACCGTTGAGGGAGGACCGTTGCGGGCGTACCGTGGAGAAGGTAACCGTCCGGAAAGCGTCGGCCACTCTGCGCCCACTCTACCATCGTGCCGGCTCTCGGAAGAAATGTTCGGGGTCTCCGGCGTGCACTCGTGGTCCCGCCGGGTGGTGTGCGGTTCGGGCTGTCGCCGCAGGGATGCGGTCGCCGGGGCGGGGCCGGCCGGCCACGGCCGGTTGTCGTCGTACCGCCGCGGTGTGGCCTCGCCTTCGTCCGGTGTCGGTGTGGGCACGGATGGCCCTCCGTCGCCCGGGGAACGCAAGGTGATGATCTTGTTGTGAGGGGTGTCGGGGGGTGACGAAGTGGGAATCCTCGCTCCGGTATCCGACGTGATCCGCCAGCCCGCGCCCCCTGTGTGCCCGTCCGCCCCGCCCGTTTGCGTGGCGGACGCCGTGATTGGTGCCCGTTGTCACGTGGGCGGGCTAACGTGGCGACCAGAGGGTCGGCAGTGAGCGGCCCACCGCGACGGACGGGATGAAGCAATGACCGCTACCGACACGGTGAAAGCCACCGAAACCAGGCATCAGGGCGCGCCCACCGCCGGCAGTGACGGTGAAGTGACGGGCACCGGTCAGCCCGAGCCGTCGACCTCATCGACCGCGGCGGGGCGCCACACCACCGCCCCGAGTTCGCTGGCCCGTGCCCGCGGTGAACAGATCGTGCTGGTCACGACCATCCTCATTCCCTTCCTCGCGCTTGTCGCGGCGGTTCCGCTGTTGTGGGGGCGGTGGATCTCCTGGCGGGACGTCATACTGGCCGTGGTGATGTACGCGATCACGGGCCACGGCATCACCATTGGATTCCACCGCTATTTCACGCACCGGGGATTCAAGACGTCCAGGCCGGTGCGGGCCGCGTTGGCCATCGCCGGCAACATGGCCATTGAGGGCCCGGTGATCCGGTGGGTCGCCGACCATCGCCGCCATCATGCGTTCAGCGACGCCGACGGTGACCCGCATTCGCCCTGGCGTTACGGAACCGGCTCGGCGGCGCTCGCCCGCGGGCTGTGGCACGCGCACATCGGCTGGCTTTTCGACGTCGAGCAGACCGACCAGCGCCGCTACGCCCCCGACCTTCTCGACGACCCGATGATCGTGCGGATCAGCCGCTCCTTCGCGCTCTGCGCCTTCGTCAGCCTCGCGCTGCCAGCCGTCGTCGGCGGGCTGTGGGGCGGCTCGTTCGAGGCCGCCGTCCAGGCGTTCTTCTGGGCCTCGCTGGTCCGGGCGGCCCTGCTGCACCACGTGACCTGGTCGGTGAACAGCATCTGCCACGTGATGGGGTCCCGGCCGTACCGCTCGCGGGACCGCTCGGGCAACGTCTGGCCGCTCGCGCTGCTCTCGATGGGCGAGTCCTGGCACAACCTGCACCACGCCGAGCCGACCTCGGCCCGGCACGGTGTCCGCCCGTGGCAGATCGACACCAGCTTCTACGGGATCAAGCTGATGGAATCCCTACGGCTGGTCCGGGACGTCCGCTGGCCCGACCCGGCGCGGCTCGAGAGCAAGCGCGTCTGACCGGTCAGACGCAAGCGCGGCTGACCGGTCAGCCGGCAAGCTCCGACAGCTCGAACCAGCGCTCCTCCAGCGCGGCGGTCTCCGCCTCGGCCCTGCGCAGCTCGTCGTTGAGCTGGCCGATCACCGCGTAGTCGCTCTGGTCGTGGGCCGCCATGCGTTCATGGATGCCGGCGATCTTCTCCGAGAGGCGTTCCAGCCGCCGCTCGGTCGCGCTCAGCTCCTTGCGGGTGGCGCGCTCCTCGGCGCTCGAGCGGCGGGGAGCGCTCGGTGCCGGATCGGCGCGGGAGCTGCCCGAGGCGCCCGGTGCCGGCGTGCCGGCCTCCCGGAGGCGCAGGTACTCGTCCACTCCGCCGGGCAGGTGCCGCAGGCGCCCGTCGATGATCGCGTACTGCTGGTCGGTGATCCTTTCGACCAGGTAGCGGTCGTGCGAGACGACGATGAGCGTGCCCGGCCAGGAGTCGAACAGGTCCTCCATCGCGGCGAGCATGTCGGTGTCGACATCGTTCGACGGTTCGTCGAGCACGATGACGTTCGGTTCGGACAGCAGCAGAAGCAGCAGCTGGAGCCGTCGCTTCTGCCCACCGGAGAGCTCCTTGACCCGGGCCGACAGATGCTCGCGGGCGAAGCCGAGGCGTTCGAGGAGCTGCGCCGGAGTCAGCTCCCGGCCGTCGATGACGTAGGTCGTCCTGGTGCGGGCGAGCACGTCGCGCACCCGGTCGTCGGCGATGTCCTCCAGCTCGCGGAACTGCTGGTCGAGCACCCCCAGCCGGACGGTCTTGCCGCGCTTCACCCTCCCGGAGGTGGGCTCGAGCGTCCCGGCGACGAGGTTGAGCAGCGTGGACTTGCCGGCGCCGTTCGCGCCGAGGATCGCGGTGCGTTCGCCCGGCGCGATCCGCCACTCGACGTCCCGCAGCACCTCGCGACCGTCGAACGACACCCCGGCGTCGAGCAGGTCGATCACGTCCTTGCCCAGGCGCGCGACGGCCAGCCGGGACAGCTCCAGCCGGTCCCGCGGCGGTGGCACGTCCGCGATGAGCTGGTTCGCGGCGTCGATCCGGAACTTCGGCTTGGACGTGCGGGCGGGGGCGCCGCGCCGCAGCCAGGCGAGCTCCTTGCGCATCAGGTTCTGCCGCTTGCCCTCGACCGCCGCCGCCTGCCGGTCACGCTCGACCCGCTGCAGCACGTAGGCCGCGTAACCGCCCTCGAACGGCTCGACGATCCGGTCGTGCACCTCCCACGTCGTCGTGGCGACCTCGTCGAGGAACCAGCGGTCGTGCGTGATCACCAGGAGCCCGCCCGCGTTCCGGGGCCAGCGGGACCGCAGGTGCGCCGCGAGCCAGGTGATGCCCTCGACGTCGAGGTGGTTGGTCGGCTCGTCCAGGGCGATCACGTCCCAGTCGCCGACGAGCAGGGTGGCCAGCGCGACCCGGCGGCGCTGCCCGCCGCTGAGGGTGCCGATCCGCGCGTCCCAGGCGATGTCGGGTACCAGGCCCGCGATCACGTCGCGGACCTTCGGGTCACCGGCCCACTCGTGCTCGACGCGGTCACCGACGATCGAGTGGCCGACGGTCGAGGCGTCGTCCAGCGTGTCGGACTGGTCGAGCATTCCCATCCGCACCCCGCCGCGGCGGGTCACCCGCCCCGAGTCGGGCTCGACCCGGCCCGACAGCATCCCCAGCAGCGAGGACTTCCCGTCGCCGTTGCGGCCGACGACGCCGATCCGGTCGCCCTCGTTCACCCCGATCGTGACCGCGTCGAACACCACGCGCGTCGGGTACTCCAGCCGCAGCGCCTCGGCCCCCAGCAGATGTGAGCTCACAGGCGGACACCCATCAGGGGCTCGGGCGCGACCCGGGCGACCCGCGTGTCCCGGGCGACCCGCGCCCGGGACGTCACGACAACCGGTGCCGGAAGCCGACTCACGCCGGTGACGAGGCGGAGGGCGCGGGGGAGACCGGCGGGACGGGGGGAGTGGGTGCGGTGGACGGCCGGCTCACCTGGGCACCGGCCACCGGCCCCTGGGCACGCCGCACCGCGCGGGCGACACCCATGCCGGCCAGACTGGCCGCCAGCGAGACACTCGCCGCGGCGTCACGGGCGAGGAACGCGCAGGTCGGGCCCGAGCCGCTGACGATCGCACCGATCGCACCGAGCTCGATCCCGCTCTCCAGCACCCGCCGCAGGGACGGGCGCAACCGCAGTGCCGCCGGCTGCAGGTCGTTGACCAGGGCGGCCCCGAGCTCCTCGGGATCACCGCTGCGCAGGGCGGCGAGAACCGCGTCGGCGGGCGTCGGGCCGGTCCGCAGCCGGCCCTCGGCGAGCCGGTCGAACTCCGCGTAGACGGCCGGCGTGGACAGCCCGCCGTCGGCGAGGGCGAACACCCAGTGGTACTCACCACGCCCCAGGACGTCGGTCAGCTGCTCGCCGCGGCCGGTGCCGAGCGCCGTCCCACCGGTGAGCGGGAACGGGACGTCACTGCCGAGCCGGGAGGCGAGCTCGACGAGGGTCGCGCGGTCGAGCTCCGTGCCCCACAGCGCGTCGCAGGCGACCAGGGCGGCCGCGGCGTCGGCGCTGCCGCCCGCCATGCCGGCGGCGACCGGGATGCCCTTCGACAGGGTCAGGTGGATGGCCTCCCCGCGGATGCCGGCGGCCTCGGCGACCAGGTAGGCGGCGCGGACGGCGAGATTGTCGCGGCCGGTCGGCACCACGGAGATCGACGGCTCGGCGGCGGCACCCGCCGGGGCGCCGGCACGGTCACCAGTGTCGCCGGGGGCCCCGGTGCCGCTGTCGTCCTCGCCGTCGGTGGCCGGGCCTGCCGGCTGGGCGCCTTCGCCGGCGACACCGACGGTGACCACGATCGGGTCCTCGTCGGTGAAGACCGGCGCGGAACCATCCGGCCCCGAGACGGACTCGAGCGGAACCGAGGTCGCGGTGATCTCGTCGTACAGCGAGACGGCCTGCAGGATCGTCGTGACTTCGTGGTACCCGTCAGGGCGCAGCGGACCCACCCCGAGGTGCAGGTTGACCTTCGCGGGCGCGCGGACGGTGACGGCGGGCTGGGCGTGGCCGGGTTCGGCGGTGCGTCGACCCGGATTCGATCGAGGCAGCGGACGCTCCTTGGCTCAGGCGTCGCTCGCGAGCGAGCGCGCTCGGCATGGCCGGTGGTGGTCACCAGGGCTTGCGCTCAACTTATCGGTCGCGACGTCCGATCGGCCCGGCGCGCCGGGCGGACGTATGAGTCCGGTCCGGGCGGGTACTCCGTCGGGTGCACGGCACCGTCGGGACGTGGGAGCCGTTGCCGGGTGTTGCCCCGGTGGCTCCGCAGGTGTTCGGCGACGCGCGGTCGGGCTGGCCAGGCCGGTCGGCCGGACGAACGGAACCGTGACACGGAGGGAAATCCATGACGACCACCTCACGGAACCAGTCCCCGCCGGACGCGGCGCATCCAGGGCTGGGAGAGACCCGGGAGGACCACCGCAACGGCGCCTCCACCTTCGACTCCGGTTCCGGGCGCGCCTCCGGTTCCGGGCGCTCGGCCTCCCCGGCCCGGCGGACGTCCACCGAACTGATCACGGCCCAGGGCCGGACGTCGATCGCGGACTCCGTCGTCCGCAAGATCGCCGGTGTGGCCACCAGGGAGGTCGCCGGGGTGCACGATCTCGGCTCCGGCGGCAGCCGCGCGATGGGCTCCTTCCGGTCCCGGTTGCCGGGCACCAGCCCGAGCGTGTCGCAGGGGGTGACGGTGGAGGTGGGCGAACGGCAGGCCGCCATCGACCTCGATGTGGTCTGCGAGTACGGCGTCTCCATCGTCGACCTGTCACAGGCGGTGCGGCGCAACGTCGTCGACTCGGTCGAGCAGATGACCGGGCTCGAGGTCACCGAGGTCAACATCGCCGTGGACGACGTCTACATCGGCGACGACGAGGACTCCGAGACACCACCCCGGGTCCAGTGACCAGCAGCGTGGCGGACGCCGGCCCCGACGCGGACGCCGGGATCGCCGCGGCTGCTGACGGCCACGTCCGTCCGGCCGTGGCCGCGGTCGCGGACGCCGGTGCCGGTGCCGGGACCGTCGGCGAGGGCGAGGGCGACGGTGAAAGGGCTGCTGCGGTTGCGCGGCAGGTGACCGCATGTCCCGACGTGGTCCGGCTCGTCGGTCACCCGGCCCGGTACGGCACCGGCTGGGACGGGCATGGATACGGCCACGATGGCGGCCTGGAGGGAGCAGGCGATGCGGGCGAGCTGGCGACCTACGTCGGCGGGCGCCGGATCGAGGGCGTGCGGGTCGGCCCGGACGCGGTGGTCGTGGCAGTGGCCTGCCGCTTCGGCCCGACCATGGCCGAACTGGCCGCCCAGGTCCGGGCCGCGGTGCTCATCGCCATGCCGACAGCTCCGCGGATCGATGTGATCATCGATGACCTCGAGGTGGACATCCCGGCCTGGGCCGGTGTCACCTGACCGTGGCCGCCCCGGAGGGCGGGCTCGGGCCGGGGGAGCGGCCCGAACCTGCGGCGGCCACGGGCCCGTCGGCACCGGAGCGGGCGGCGCCCAGGCAGACAGGGCAGACAGGGCGGAGGGCGAGGCCGCGCGAGCCGCGCGGCGACGGTTCATCCTGGCGAACCATCCGGACCGCGGTGGTGATCCGGCCGAGTTCGCGGCGGGTCTGCGAGCCTTCGGGTCCGCGCCGCGGGTGAGCTCGCCGCCGGTCGGCCCGCCGGTGAGCTTCTACCGCCGCCGGAGCGCGCTGCACCGGGCGCTCGCCCGCGCGGCGGCCGTGAACTGGAAGGGCCCCGTGAACTGGAAGGGCGTGAACTGGAAGGGCGTGGCCGTCAACTGGAAGGTCCCAGCCGCTCGGCTGAGACTGGGCTTCGAGACTGCTCACCGCCGTGCGTCACGACGCGACGGCCACAGGTGACGCTGCGGCGACCCCGCCGCGTGTCCGCGAACCCGCCGGGGCGGCCTGGCGGCTGGTGAAGGAGGTCCTGGATGCGATGGGGTCCGCTGGGGCTCGTCGCCGGGCTCGTCGCTGGGCTGGCACTGGCCTTCGGCGGCTTCGGGGAGTTCCTCATTGTTCTGCTCTTCGGAGCCATCGGGCTGTTCGTCGGCAAGATCGTCGATGGTGACATCGAGCTGGGCCGGTCGGACCGTGACGGGTTCGCCGGCATGCGGCGCCGGAGGCGCCCGTGACCATCGAGCTCCCGGACCGTGTCCGCTCGGGAGGGGCGCGGCGCCCGGGGTCGGTGCGGATCGCGGAGCGGGTGGTGGCGAAGATCGCCGCCGGGGCCGCGGCGGACGTCGAGGGCGTCACGGCCCCGTCCCCGCGGCTGGCGGTCGGCGCGGCCACCCGGCTTCGCGGCTGGGCCAGCCGGGTCGTCCGTCCGGGGGATCGCGCCCGGGGGCGGCCGGCCGGCGGCGGGTACCGGCCAGGCCCCGGACACGGGTACCGGCCAGGCCCCGGACACCGGCCAGGCCCGGTGCGACGGAGCCCCGGCCAGCGGCCCGAGGGCTGGCCCGAGGTGAGAGCGAAGATCGTCGACGGCGGCGTGTGCGTGGCTCTGACGTTGTCCGTCACCTACCCCGCGTCGGTCAGCGGGACCGCGGAGGCGGTCCGGGACCGGGTGCGTGAACGGGTCGCCGCCCTCGCCGGGCTTCCCGTCACGCGGATCGACATCCAGGTCGCAACGCTGTGCGGGCGGTCCGGGGCACACCCGTACTGAGCCGTCGGTGGACAGGTCGGAGGGGGGCGCCATGCGGGTCGGAAACCGGCTTCCCGCCGCGCTGGTGGCGGGGGTGCTCGCCGCCGGCGGCGTGATCGCGGTCCTGGAGATCATCGCGGCGGCCGGAGGCCAGGGACCGATGGTGGTCGACTGGCCCGGCTGGTCGGCGCGGCTCGCCAGCTGGGCGTGGTCGTCCGGCGCGGTCCGGCTGTGCGGCGTGCTGCTGGCGCTCGCCGGCCTGGCGGTACTCCTGCTGAGCCGCGCCGCGGGTGGCGGCGGTCGGTTCGAGGCTCACCCGAGTGCGGCCGGGACGGTCATGTACGTCCGCCGCCGTGCCCTCTCCCGTGCTCTGCGGGCAGCGGCGCTCTCCGTCGACGGGATCACCGCGGCGTCGGTCCGGGTGCGCCGCCGCCGCGCCGTGGTGCGGACCCGGCTGCGGCCGCGTACCTCGGCCGGCGCGGTGGCGCAGGTCCGGACGAGGCTCGCGGGCACCGTGGAGTCCTTCGACCTCACCCGTCCACCACGGCTCGTGATCGAGGTGGGCGGACGCGCCGTGAGGGGACCCAGGTGAGGCCCGGCGGCAGTCCCGCGCGCCACCTCGCCGCGGACGGCAGGCCGCCAGTCGCCCCCGGCACCTCAGCCAGCTCAGCCAGCTCAGCCAGCTCAGCCAGCTCAGGCGCTGCCCGGCGGCCGCGCCGTTTCGTCCCGGCGGTGGAACGCTGGAACCGGTTCCTGCTCCTCGCCGCCGGCCTGTTGCTGCTCGGCGCCGGAGTCGTCGTGCTCCTGGCAGGGGCCGGCGTGTTCGGGGCGGCGGTCGAGAACCGGCCCGTGCTCGGGCCGGACGTCCGGTCGTTCGCCGCCGCCCACGGGTGGTTCTGGCCCGCGCTCGGTGTCGTGTTCGGGCTGCTGGCGCTCTGCGCCGTCGGCTGGCTGGCCGCACAGCTGCGAACGGGGCGGTTGCGTGGCCTCTTTGTGACCGATGACGCGTTGGGCGGTGTGCGTGTCGGGTCTGCCGCACTGGCCGACGCGGTCGTGGACGACCTGGTCGGCAACCCGGTCGTGCGGGCGGCCCGGGTGGTCGTCCGGGGCCGGCCGCGCCGTCCGGTCCTGCAGATGAGCATCGAGACGGACGCCGGAGCCGACGCCCGCGCGCTACGCGCCGACGTCGAGGGCCGGGTACTGCCCCGGGCGCGCCGGGCCCTGGGCCGCCCTGACCTGGCGGGTGAGATCGAGATCGGGGTGGACGCGGGTTCGCCCGCCCGGGTGCGCTGACTCTCCGGACGGGCCCCGCCGTCACCGGCCGCCGGGTGGCTTTGTAACCTGGTGGGTGCTGTGGGGCGGTGGACGGCACGGTGGTCCCCGGCGACACGACACCTGTCAGGTGTTGACAGCAAAGCTTCCGGTACTGTTGAGGACCGCGTCACTGCGCGGTCCGCCTCTGTCCCTAGACCGTCGTGCCCCTAGAGCGTCGTGCCCCTGAACGTCGTTGCTACCTGACGTCGTGCCCCCGAACGTTGCCGGCCCTGAACATCACCCTGCGGGTGAGCAGCAGGCGCCGAGTCCCGTTTTTGTCGAGAGGATGAGCACCCCCATGTCCGAGGTCCGCATCGCCGCGGAGCCGCGCACCGAGTTCGGGAAGGGCGGGGCTCGTCGCACCCGCCGGGCCGGCAAGGTCCCGGCTGTTCTCTACGGTCACGGCAAACCACCGCGTCACATCGCGCTGCCCGCGCACGACCTGCTGCACGCGTTCAAGACCGACGCCGGCACCAACGTCCTGCTGACGCTGGAGCTGTCCGGGGTCACGGAGCTGGCGCTTCCCAAGGAGGTCCAGCGCCACCCGATCCGCGGCAGCTATGAGCACCTCGACCTGGTTCTGGTGAACCGCGGCGAGATGGTCACGGTCGAGGTCTCCATCGTCCTGACCGGTGACGCGCACACCGACACCCTGGTCGACCAGCAGGTCATGGCCCTCTCGGTGAAGGCTGACGCGACCGCGCTGCCCAGCACGATCGAGGTCGACATCACGGGCCTGGAGCCGGGGCACGGCATCGCCGCCTCCCAGCTCGAGCTGCCGAGCGGCGTCGAGCTCGAGGCCGACGCCGATCTGGTCGTCGTCCAGGGCCTGGCCAAGAAGACCGCGGCGCAGCTCGAGACCGATCTGGGTGAGGGCGGCGCGGCCGAGGGCTCCGAGGGCACCGAAACCGCCTCGGCCTGAGTGTTCCGGCGAGCCGCATGGACGTGTCTGGCAGCGACGGGCCCTGGCTTGTCGTCGGGCTCGGCAACCCCGGCCCGGGCTATGCGGGGAACCGGCACAACATCGGTTTCATGGTGGTGGAACTGCTGGCCGAGCGCACCGGCGCTCGGCTGCGGTCCCACCGCGCGCGGGCTGACGTCGACCAGGTACGCCTGGCCGGCCAGCCTGCGGTACTCGCCCGGCCCCGGACGTTCATGAACGTCTCGGGGCCGCCCGTGGCGGGTCTGCGCGCCTTCTACAAGACCGACGTCGCACGGGTGATCGTCGTGCACGACGAGCTGGACATCCCGTTCGGTGTGATCCGGCTCAAGCGCGGCGGCGGTGACAACGGGCACAACGGGCTGCGGTCGATCACCTCCGCGCTGGGCTCGCGGGACTACCTGCGGGTTCGGGTGGGCATCGGCCGCCCCCCGGGCCGGATGGACCCGGCCGACTTCGTTCTGCGCGACTTCAGCACCGTCGAACGCAAGGAACTCCCCCTCCTCGTCGACAGCGCCGCTGACGCCGTCGAGTCACTGGTCCACGAGGAGCTCTCGGTGGCCCAGAACCGCTTCCACGCAGGGTGACCGGGCCCGGTCACGCCGGGTGTCGACCATGTTCGGCCGCGGGGCATCCGGGTAAGTTGGGTCAGCCCTGACAACTCTGTGAACCACTGCGGGGTCGGGTCCCGGTCTGCTTGCCGGCGTGACCCGGGCGGCAGTCGGGAGGAGCGTGCGCGCCGGTGACCCGGATCCATGAGCTGAGCGCCCGATGCTCGCGCTGACGCCCGGCCGGCCGCTCGAGGGCAGCGCCTACACGGTGGTTGCGCTGGGTGCGCACGCGGACGATGTGGAGATCGGCGCCGGCGGCACGATCGCCCAGATGATCGAGGCGCATCCGGGCACGGTGGTCCACTGGGTGGTCTTCGCCGGCAGTGGCGATCGGGGCTCCGAGGCCGAGGCCAGTGCCCGCGAGCTGCTCGGCGCGTCGCTCGGGTCACTGCACCTGCACGAGGTGCGGGACGGCTTCCTTCCCCGCGAGTGGAGCGGGGTCAAGGAGATGCTGCTCCAGATCTCCCGCCAGGTGACGCCGGACATCGTCTTCGCGCCGTCCCTCGGTGACGCCCATCAGGACCATCGCATGCTTGCCGAACTGGCCTGGCAGGCCTTCCGCGGCGCGCTGATCCTCGGCTACGAGATCCCCAAGTGGGAGGGCGACCGGGGCACGGCGAACCTGTACGTCCCCGTTCCCGAGCCGGTGGTGGCGGCGAAGGTGGAGCATCTCCAGCGGCATTTCCGCAGCCAGCACGACCGCGTCTGGTTCGACGAGGAGACCTTCCGCGCGATGATGCGCCTGCGGGGCGTCGAGTGCGGCAGCCGCTACGCAGAGGCCTTCGACGCGCGGAAGCTGACGCTCGTCTGGTGACCGCCGGCCGCCAGGGTGACCACGGCCGCCACGGCCGCCACGGCCGCCACGGCCGCCACGGCCGCCACAACTGCCCGCGCCGGAACGGCGATTCCCGCCGGCGCGGGGACAGCTCCGGCTAGGTGGCTGCCCGCTCGGTGACCCGGGCGGTCTCGCCGGGGCGGCTGGCGAGCATGCCGCGGATGCGGGCGATCAGCGTCGCGTGGTCGAGCTCCCGCAGGACGAACTCACGGCCCGCGGTGCCGATCTCCGCCGCGAGCCACGGGTTCTCCAGCAGCCCGCAGATGGCGTCCGCGAACGCTCCCGGGTCGTCCGCCACGAGCAGGTGCTCGCCCGGGCGCCAGCCCAGGCCGCGGCTGCCGGTCGGTGTGCTGACCACCGGCGTGCCGGCGGACATCGCCTCGATCGCCTTGATGTTGACTCCGGAGCCGGAGCGCATCGGGTTCACCGACACGGTGGCGCCGGCGACGTAACCGACCACGCTCGGGACGTTCGTGTGCAGCTCGACGCCCTCGAAGCCGCCGAGCCAGTCGGCCAGGCCGTCCTCGGGGCGCCGCCCGACCACCTGCAGGGTCGCGGAGGGGTGCCGCATCAGGACCGTGGGCCAGCAGCCGCCGAGGAACCACCGCAGCGCCTCGATGTTCGTCGGGGTGTCGAGCGAGCCGACGAACACCAGTGTCTCGGGGGCCCGCTCGATGCTCGTCAGCCCGCCGGCGGCCCGCGCGGCGGCGACCGTGCTGGCGGGCAGGAACGGCGGCAGGTGGTAGGTGGGGACGCTCGCCCGCGCCTGGCGCCACTCGTGGTCCTCGACGGAGATGTCGGCGATCGCGTTGATCAGCGGCGAGTGGTGCATCTCCTGCTCGGCGAGCCGCAGCTTGTGGTACTCCAGCTCGTAGGCGACAGCCCGCGGCCCGGTGGAGCTGCGCGCCAGAACGCGGAAGAACTCCGAGTCGATGTTGTGGGCGCGCACCAGATGGGGCAGCCGCCAGATGCGTGCGATCTCCTCGCCCAGATGGGACGTCCGGCAGCTGTAGCTGATGACGGCGTCCGCGCGCGGGGGCGTGTGTTCGAGCGCGCGGCGCAACGGGCCGACAGGGCGGGACGCGTGGATGAACGGCCGCGGGGAAAGGTGCGCGAGCGGACTGTCGTCGCGGGGAAGCCGGATAACGGCCGCGCCGGGGACGGCCTCCTCGTAGGCGGCGATGTCCAGATCGGTGCGGGACGGCACCAGAACCTGCATCCGGATACCGGCCGCGGAGGCCGCGGTGAGGAAGCTGAATGTCTCCACCCGACCGCCGGCGTCCGAGGGCAGGAAGGGTTCCTCGACTACGACGATCCAGCGTTCGGAGTCGCTCATCCCAGTCACTTTAGACCGGTGGCCGACACCACCGCCAAGCGGTCCACAGGTGGCGGTTCGGTCACCGGCGGTGCGGTGGAGGCATCAGACTTTGGTGGTATCGGCAGGTATCGGCGCGCTGCCGGGACGGCATGTCTCGTTTCCCCGTGATTGCGGGCGGGGAACAGTGCGGGTCCTGCGGCGACATGCCGGAGCCCCAGGTCGGAATAAGGCGCGAAACTGCCGGGACGTCAGGGTTCCGATGGGTGACGTCGCGGTCCCGATGGTAACAACGCCCGGGGGCCTCTCTGCGGGCGCGCAAGGGCACCGCTACGGTTATGCCATGACAGGAGCTCGTGCGTTCGGTAAGGGCACCGCGATCGCGGCGCTCGGCGCGACCGCCGTGTACGGTCACGTTCTGTATCCCGCCTATATCGGGCACCGCAGCCGTGGGCTCACACCGTCACAGCCCGAGGAGCCGGCGGTCTGGCCCGGGCTGAGTGTGGTGGTCTCCGCCTACCGCGAGGCCGCCGTGATCGGCACGAAGCTCGACGAGCTCGCCGGCACGGACTACCCCGGCCAGATGGAGATCATCGTCGTCGCCGATGACGCGGAGACGGCCACGGCCGCCCGCCGGCCCGGCGTCCGGGTCCTGTCCTCGGGTGAGCGGCTCGGCAAGGCCCGGGCGGTGAACCGCGGGGTCGCGGCGGCGAGCCACGACGTCGTGGTGCTCACCGACGCGAACGCGGTCCTCGCGCCGCACGCGCTGCGTGCCGCGGCCCGCCACTTCTCGGACGAGACCGTCGGCGCGGTCGCCGGGGAGAAGCAGGTCGACGACCCGGCGGGCGCCCAGGGCTTCTACTGGAAGTTCGAATCCTGGCTCAAGCAGTGCGAGTCCGCGACCGGCGCGACCATCGGCGTGGTCGGCGAGATGCTCGCCTTCCGCCGCAAGGCGTTCCGGCCGCTGCCGGCCGACACCGCGGTCGACGACGCCTGGCTGGCGCTGGACATTCTCGAAAGTGGCCTTCGTGTGGTCTACGAGCCCGAGGCGTACTCGATTGAGACGTCCGCGCCCGACTACGAGGCCGAGTGGGAGCGCCGCACCCGCATCGTCGCCGGCAACCTCGACATGCTCTGGCGGCGGCGCGGCGCGCTCGTCCCCGGCGCGCTGCCGGTGACCTCGCAGCTGTGGGGGCACCGTCTTGTCCGGTCGTCGTTCGGGCCGATGGCCCATGTCGCGCTGGTCGCCCTCAGCGTGCCGGCCGCCCGGCACAGCTGGGCCGCCCGGGTCTTCCTGGCCGGCAACGCGGCCGGCGCGGCCAGCGCCGGGGTGCTCATGAAGGGCGGGACACCTCCCGGCCCGACCCGCCTCGTGGCCCAGGTGTTCTTCCTGCAGGCCGTGGCACTCGGCGGCGTGCGGCGCTTCCTCGCCCACGACCGGCCCGCGGTGTGGCCCAAGCCCGAGCGGCAGGCCCCGCCCGGCCAGGCGCCGTCCCCGACGCAGCTCCCGGCCGCGGTCGAGCCCACCACCGGCCCAGCCACCCAGGCCTCCAGGGCAAGCTGAGAGGAACGACCCCGTGCCGGACAACGCCCCCGCGCCTGCCACCCCGGCCGCGCCCGACACCCGGCCGGCCGTGCCGGGCTGGTCGTTCGAGCTGTCGCTGGTCAGCTTCCACAGCCGCGACCAGCTTGAGCAGATGTTCGAGACGCTGCCGCTCGACCTGCCCGTGGTGGTCGTCGACAACGCCAGGGGTGTCGATCACGTCGACGAGCTCGTCGCCCGGCGGCCCAACGGCCGGTACATCGACTCGGGCGGTGGGAAGGGCTTCGCGAAGGCCTCGAACATGGGGATCCGGACGTCCGCCTACGAGTACGTCGTGCTCGGCAACCCGGACAGCCGGCCCACCCTCGAGGTCATGCAGGCGCTCGTCGACGACCTGGAGCGCGACCCGGAACTGGTCGTCAGCGCGGCCACGATGCAGGGCACCGACGGCCGGCCCGAGCTCGGGAACGGCGGCTGGGAGCCGACCCCCCGGCGTGTCCTCATGCACGTCCTCGGCGCGCACAAGGTCGCTCCCTCGTCGGCGCTGTTCGCCCGTCCGACACCGAACCAGCCGTTGAACCCCGAGTGGCTGACCGGCGCCTGCATGGCCGTGCGCCGCAAGACGTTCCTCGAGCTCGGCGGCTTCGACGAGACCTTCTACGTCTACAACGAGGACATGGCCCTCGGCCGGGCGATCAGGGAGGCGGGGCTGCGCCAGCAGCTGCGCACCGACCTGCTCGTCCCGCACGGAGCGGGCGGCTCCGGCGCCGGCAAGACCTGGATGCTCCAGATGCGCGGCGCCTCGATGGTCCGCTACCTGCGCAAGCACAACGCCCCGGCCCGGGTGAACGTCATGCGCTCGATGCTCGTCGCGGGCTACGCCGGCCGGACGGTGCTCTCCCGTGCCCGAGGTCGGAAGGCGACGGCCGACGAGCATGCCGCCTACATCAAGGGCCTCCTGGTAGGCCCCCCGCCGCGCTGAGCCGTTCCGGGTAGGGCCGGCTCCGGCGACGTGTGCGCCGCTGCGGCCCCGGCGGGTCAGTGGGGGGTGCGCCAGCCGCGGGTGTCGACGGGGACGTCCCGTCCGCTCTGCCAGGACGGTGGTGCCGGCGCGAGAGGCCCGGGCGGAGGCACCGGCCAGGCCGGCGGGACCGGCAGGGTTCCTCGCGGCAGGGGCTGACCGGGCAGCGGGTTGTTCGTCAGCGTGTGGACCGGCGCGGGCGTCCTTCCCCGGCGGCGGGCCCGGCGGGCCGCGAAGCGGTCGCCGAACAGCATGTACGCGAGCGTCCCCAGCAGCACGCCCTCCACCACGGCCAGGCCGAGCATGAGCAGCCAGACCTCGATCGAGGGTCCGTCCGAGCCCTCGGCAGCCTCGGCAGGCTCGTCGGCGCGCTGGCCGGGCGGCGTGCCCGGTGCCGCGGTGGGATCGTCCAGCGCCGTCGCGGGCCGGGGGGCCGGAGCCGCCAGCAGCGGGTTCGCGGCCACGCGGGGGATGTCGGCGGTCAGCGCGGCGACCGGATCCACCAGCCCGAAGCCATAGCGGTCGTCGCGCCCGGGCGGGCCCATGTCGAGCGCCGTGCGGATCAGCCGGTTGACGACGTTGGCCCCGTCGAGACCGCTCAGCTCCGACCGGACCAGCGCCGCGACCCCCGCCACGATCGCGGCGGAGTTGCTGGTGCCGCCGCCCGTGTCGAGCCCGTCGCTGGAGACCCGGACCGGCACCGGGGCCCTGATCCCCGGACCGGGCGCCGCCAGCACGGCCTCCGGCCCCTGGACGGAGCCACCCCAGAAACGGCCGCGGTAGTCCGATCCGGTCACGGCGATCACACCGGGGATGTTCGCGGGCGAGTTCACCTCGGTGTCGCCGGGCTCGGTGTTGCCGGCGGAGGCGACCACGACCACGTCGTGGGCGAGGGCGTACCGGACGGCGCTCGCCTCCCGGGACGTCGCCTCCCCCACGGAGCCGAGGGACATGCTGATCACGCCGGCGCCGCGGTCCACCGCGATCCGGATCGCGCGGGCGACCTCCTCGGAGTCCGCTTCGGCGCCGGTGGAGATGGGCAGGATCTTCGCCTTCGGTGCCACCCCCCAGACGGAGGGGTCACCGACGTCCGCGCGTGCCGCGACGATGCCGGCCATCGCGGTGCCGTGGCCGTCCGGGTCGTCGTCCCGCAGCCCGTCGGGTGCGGCGTCCGGGCCGATTCCGTACCCGGGCAGTAGCTGGCCGCGCAGCTTCGGATGGGTCGCGTCCACGCCGCCGTCGATGATCGCGACGATGACGCCCTCGCCCAGGGTGAGCTGCTGGGCGTCGGTCAGGCCGAGCGTCTCGTGGTACCACTGCCGGCCCTCGGCGGAGAACCCGCTGGACCGCGGGCTGCCCGGAGGCGAGCTGGACACCATCGACGGGGGTGACGGCGGGGTGCCTGCCGCCAGGCTCGGCGCGGCGCCTGCTGTCAGGACGGCCGGCAGCATCAGTACGGCCAGTGGCACCGTGCGCAGGGCCCTGGACGTCCGCCCGGGCCGGGCATGGCTGCCGTGTCGGTGAGCCCTCACTGCCTGACCTGCCTTTGCGCGCTCCATGAGCGCGGACCGGGAGCGGTGCATCACGCCATCAACACGTACATGCTGTGGAGGCGAGCCTTCCACATTCGCGGGATTGTGCAGCCGTTTGTCCGCGAGTCGACAGACTGTCCGGGGTCAGGGCGCACGTCCGCAACCGTTTATGGTGCTGGTCACATTCTTTTGGCGTCGCCGGGAAGGGCGGCCGTGCGCCCGCGCCGCCGCGAGCCGCTCTTCGGGCGTCCTTCCGAACAGTCGGCGGTCGACCGTACGTCGTTGCTCTTCGTGACTGGTTGTGGACGGGTGGATTCGTGCCGGCTCCTGACCGGGCCCCGTTGGCCGGCTTCGGCAGGCGCTGGTCAGGCGGTACCGCGGTGGCCGCGCCGGGCCCGGCAGTTTCTTCCGGCGCGGTGGTGGCGAGGCGGTCCGGAATCCGCTCCGATCCGCTGACCAATGTCTTCGCTGGTATGAGTCCGCGGCACTCGAAGGCGCCGCCCGGATTACTGCGTGGGTCAGGGACAGTTGCGAGGCTCCGGCGCGGTCGACACCGGCGGGAATGACACGCCGACCTGCCGGATCAATGCGTTCGACGGCTTCGGGAGCTGGCCTCCGGCTGTTCGCGGGCGTTCCTCGGGCCGCCGTTCAGGCGTGTCGCGGGCCGTATCAGCCCGGGGTCCCAGGGCGGCCGCGCGGGCGGGCTGCGTCGCTGGCGGCGTTGCGGTCCGGCCGGGCGGGAGATCGCCGGCACCGGTCCGGGGCGATGCGCCGCCGCGAGTGGGAAAAGGTGCTGGCGGCGATGAACGGCGCTGTGTCGGGGCCCGCGGTCGAGGCGCATTGAGCGGTATTCGGGTAGCGCCTCGTGTGATCCTGCCGCGGCATTTCCGGGAACCGTTCTCCGGCACCGTTCCGCGCGATCGGCGGGCGGGGAACACCGGCGAACCGGCCGGGTTCCGAACGGGCGCAGCCGGCGGGCTGGGGAGCGCGGGGCAATGGTCGCGGGATGGTCACCCGGGCCCCGGCAGGCCGGCCGCGGCGCGGGGCGGCGCCTACCTCGTGGCGCCCGGCCGCGTACCCGGCTGGGCGCCGGGCGGACGCCGGCGCCGGGGCCAGGACCGCCCGAGGCCGGTGCCGGTGACCGATGATCGTCGAGGATGGTGGCACCGAAGTCCGTGCCGGGTGGCGCTATGCGCAGAGTGGCCGTCGCCAGACGGACAGGAACGGAACGGGGCGTCGCTCAGGTGTCGTCGGACCACCTCGGTACCTTCTGGGGTCGGAACGTTGGGTCATGTGTGAATCCCGCGTGCCGTCGTCGAGATCGGGAGGACTCGCGGATGAAGGTGCTCGTCACCGGCACGGAAGGCTACCTGGGCTGCCTGCTCGCGCCGGAGCTGCTGCGCGACGGTCACGAGGTGGTCGGCGTGGACACCGGCTACTACAAGTACGGCTGGCTCTACCGCGGGACCGACCGCGTGCCCTACACGCTCGACAAGGACCTGCGGAACCTCACCGTCGAGGATCTCGCAGGTGTCGACGCCGTCGTCCACATGGCGGAGCTGTCGAACGACCCGCTGGGCGCCCTCGCGCCGGACGTCACCTACAAGGTGAACCACCAGGGCTCCGTGCGGCTGGCGAAGCTCGCCAAGGAGGCGGGCGTCCAGCGCTTCGTCTACATGTCGTCCTGCAGCGTGTACGGCGTCGCCACCGGCGAGGACGTCACCGAGACGTCGCCGGTGAACCCGCAGACGCCCTACGCGGAGTGCAAGGTCTACGTCGAGCGGGATGTGGCGCCGCTCGCCGACGACACGTTCTCGCCGACCTTCCTGCGCAACGCGACCGCCTTCGGCGCGTCCCCGCGGATGCGTTTCGACATCGTGCTGAACAACCTGGCCGGTGTCGCGTGGACGGCCGGCGAGATCGCGATGACGTCGGACGGCACCCCGTGGCGGCCGCTGGTCCACGGCCTCGACATCGCGAAGGCGATCCGCTGCGTGCTGGCGGCACCCCGGGACGTCATCCACAACCAGATCTTCAACGTGGGCGACAGCGAGCAGAACTACCAGGTGAAGGAGATCGCGGACGCGGTCGCCACCGTGTTCACCGGCTGCCGGCTGAGCTTCGGGGACAACGGCGGCGACAACCGCAGCTACCGTGTGTCCTTCGACAAGATCGCGAACCAGCTTCCCGGCTTCGCCTGCGACTGGGACGCCCACCGCGGCGCCAAGCAGCTGCACGAGGTCTTCAGCCGCATCCAGCTGGACGAAGAGATCTTCACCGGGCGCGGGCACACCCGCCTCAAGCAGCTCCAGTACCTGATCGGCACCGGGCAGGTCGACGCCGAGCTGTTCTGGACCGCCTGATGATCCTGCGCCCGACGGCTGTCGAGGGCGTGACGATCGTCGACGTCGAGGCGTTCACCGACGCCCGCGGGCTGTTCGCCCGCACCTTCTGCCAGGAGGAGTTCGCCGCCGCCGGGCTGGAGGTGGCCGTCGCCCAGTGCAGCGTGGCCTACAACCGGCTGGCCGGCACGGTGCGCGGCATGCACTGGGCGGGGGAGCCGGTACGGGAGACGAAGCTGGTCCGGTGCACCCGCGGCGCGCTGCTGGACGTGGTGGTCGACACCCGGCCCGGTTCGCCGACCTACCTGCGGCACGTGTCGGTCGAGCTGACGGCCCAGAACCACCGGGCGCTGTTCATCGCGGCCGGGCTCGCGCACGGCTACCAGACCCTGGTGGACGACACCGAGGCCACTTACCAGATGAGTGTGCCGTTCACTCCCGGGCACGACCGGGGTGTGCGCTTCGACGACCCGCGGCTCGGTATCGCCTGGCCGCTGCCCGTCTCGGTGATCTCGGACAAGGACCGTGCCTGGCCGCTGCTTCCCGCCACCGACGTACCGGGCGGCGGGACCGCCCCCGCCCCCGCGGGCGCACCTGCCGGTCGGAGCGCCTGACGGATCCCTCACCACCGTCGTCCCGGCCGCGCCGACTCCACCCGCTTTCCGGCTGCCCTCGACCACCGCCGGAGTGGGAGGAGGCGGGTTCGTGCCGGGGTGGCGGCAGGGGCCGGGCCCACCGAGATGCCCGGCGTGCTTGCCTCAGGTCAACTCCATGCGTGTGTGACACTCACGTGACGGGAAAGGCGCCTGCGGTGGGTGCGTCCTGGGCAGGACCCGGACAGCGCGGCGCAGGTGCGGATCGCGAGCGCGACGGCGGCAGTCGGGAGCCGCGGCGACGGCGATCAGCACCGCGGCGGCGGGCGCCTGACGACAGCGAGCGTAGAGAAGGCGGCGGGCGGCGTGAAAGTGGCGGGGCGTCATCAGGGTGGCGGGCACGGGAAGGCACCGGAAGGCGGCGAAAGTCGTGACAGTGGCGAAAGCGGCACCCGGCGTGGCGGCTCGCAACGCTGAGTAGCGTGGAGGTGGTCCGGACACGACTGAAGGCCGTCGTGCCGTCGACGTCATGATTCCGTACGAGGCCGGGTCCTCGTCTCGGGCCACTGCGTCTCGGGCCACTGCGTCTCGGGCCACTGCATCCGAACCGTCGCATCCGAACCGCCGCTCACCGGTCACCGCCCGTAGGTGACCTCGAACAGGGGAACGCATGTCATCCGGAAGCACAGCAGAAGGAAGCCCGGCCGGGGCGGGGTTCGCGGTCCCGGTCACCGCCTGCAGGTCCTGCGACGGGCCGGCACCCCGCCTCTTCCTGTCGCTGGGTGCCACCCCCGTCGCCAACCGGCTGGTCAAGGCCGACGCGCTCGGTGCCACCGACCCGGTCCTCCCTCTCGAGGTCGGCTTCTGCGAGCAGTGCGCGCTCGTCCAGCTCACCCACGCGCTTCCCGCCGACGAGATCTTCGACGCCGACTACCCGTACTTCTCCTCGTTCTCGGACATGCTCGTCCGGCATTCGGAGAAGCACGTCATCGATCTGATCGCCAGCCGTGACCTCGGCCCGGACAGCCTCGTCGTCGAGGTCGCCAGCAACGACGGCTACCTGCTCAGGGCATTCGTCGAGCGGGGCATCCCGGTGCTGGGCATCGAGCCGACCCCGGGCCCCGCGGCCGCCGCCCGCAGGGCGGGCGTGCCCACCCGGGAGGAGTTCTTCGGGGCCGACCTCGCCCGCGCGCTCGTCGCCGAGGGCCTGAAGGCGGACGTCATCATCGCCAACAACGTGATGGCGCACGTCCCAGACCTGAACAGCTTCGTCGAGGGCTTCTCGATCCTGCTCTCCGACGACGGCGTCATCGATGTCGAGAACCCCGGTGTCGGGGCGCTGCTGGCGAACAACGAGTTCGACACCGTGTACCACGAGCACTTCTGCTATTTCTCCACCATCGCGGTGGACGCGCTCATGCGCCGGCACGGCCTCGCTCTCGCCGGCGTCGACGAGTTCCCGGAGCTGCACGGCGGCACGCTGCGCTGGCGGATGCAGCACCAGGCCGCCGCCGAGCCCGCCAGCTCCGTCGCGACCGTCCTCAACGGCGAGCGCGCCGCCGGCCTCGGCACGTTCGACCGGTACGTCAGCTTCGGTGAGGACGTGCGCACCCTGCAGACCGAGCTCACCGAGCTGCTGCGGTCGCTGCGCGCGGACGGGAAGACCATCGCGGCCTACGGCGCGGCCGCGAAGGGCGCCACGCTGCTGAACTCGACCGGCATCGACCACACGCTGATCGACTTCGTGGTCGACCGCAACGTCCACAAGCAGGGCAAGTACATCCCCGGCGCGCGGATCCCGATCCTGGATCCGGCCGTGCTGCTCGAGCGCCAGCCCGACTACCTGCTGCTGCTCGCCTGGAACGTCAGGAAGGAGATCATCGCCCAGCAGGAGGAGTACGCGGAGCGGGGCGGGCGCTTCATCGTCCCCGTGCCCCGCCCGGTCGTGCTCTAGGAAAAGCACCCGACCAGGGAACGCTCCACACAGGGAACGCTCTACAAGGGAAGCGGTACCCACCGAAACAATGACACCAGTGTCGGCAACCACCCGGTTGCGCCCCGCACCCCGTGGCCCGGACGTCCCGGGTGGATCGGGGTGTTCGGCGTGACCGATCTCGGCATGGAGCCGAGGACGGCCGGCGGCGAGGACGACGATCTCCCCCCCGAGAGGCCGCCAGGCGATGCCGGCACCACGCAGTACGTCCCGCGTCTCCCGCGGCACCCCCGTTCCGGGCCGGAGACGCCGGAGCAGGGGGTGCCCAAGCCCGATGGACGGTGGCAGGTCGACACAGGTGGGCGGTCCGGCCAGGGCGGCGCACGGCCGATTTCGGACGTCCAGGTGGGGACCCCGGTACCGCGCAACGTCCCGTCCCGGGGCAGCGGGCATCCCGGCGGCGACGTCCCGCCGGGAACGCCGCCGGATCAGGCCGCGGGGCCCGGCCCACGTAGGCCGCCGTCCGGCCCGATCCTGGTGGAAGGCTCTTCCGGCCCGACCCGCCGCGGCCCGGACCGGACCCCGCCCCCGGACCGGACCCCGCCGCCTGGCTCCGGGCCTGGTGTGGTGCGGACGCCGGCGCCCGGTCGCACGCCGGCGCCCGGTCGGACCCCGGCGCCCGGTCGCACGCCGCCACCGGAGGCGGAAGCGGCATCCCGGTCGGGTGCTTCGCGCGCGCTGACACCACCGCCGGGCTGGACCGCCATGCCGCGACAGCCGGTCGGCGACACCCCCCCGCCCGGGCCGCAGCACCGGGGCGACACCGACCGTCCCGCTACTGCGCGCAGCCAGCCGGGCACACCGGCAGGCGGCTGGGTGCCACCGGAGACCACGGTGCGGATGGCGAGCGGGCCGCTGCCCTCGATCCCGCCCGAGCCGTCGACGCGCGGCGATCGTCCGGTGGAGGGGGCGCGCCAGCCGACACCGGCTCCCGGGCGGCGCCCGCCCCCCGGCCAGGACTCCTCGCCGGGCTTCCGGGTGGACCTGCCCACGCCGCCGCCCGGGCAGAACCGGCCGGCCGGACCCGTTCATTCGTCCGCACCGGCATCGGGGCCCGCGCCGATATCGGGGCTGTCCCCGTCTCCGCCCTCCCCGAGCGGCGCCGAGCCGGGTCGGCGCGCGGGCCGCGGGTGGTCGGTGACGGGCCGACGGGACCAGCCTCGCCCGGAGGCCGGCGCCACGGGGCGCGGCGGGACGGACGCGGGTCCCTATGTCGGCTCGGGCCGTGGCCGGGACCCGGCCGACGGGCGCGGCCGGGGCCGCCGAGGCGGTGGCGAGGCCAGACCGGCCGGGACGCCCGGCTCGGACATCCACTTCATCAACGCGTTCACCGAAACCGTCGACCTGTCCGCGCTGCGCCGCCGGCTTGAGACGGAGGACGCGGGCGCCCCCGAGCAGACGGAGTACATCCCGCGCCTGTACGGCCGGAACCGCCCGACCGATGCCGCCAGCACCCAGGTCGTACGGCGACCCGGTGCCGCCGGCGGCAGCTGGGAGGACTGGTCCGGCGAGACGGCCCGGCCCGGCCCGGTCGGCTCCGGCGGCCCAGGTGTGGATCCCGCTTCCACGGGGACGCAACGGATCCGTTCACCGCGCCGGCACCGGGCCGGCACGACTGGGCCGGCCGCGGCCGGTCGGGGTGAGGGCAGCCCGGCCGAGCAGCTCTCCGGCACGGGGCCGATCGAGGGCCAGACGGGCCAGCAGGCCGCGGTCGGTACCGGATCGACGAAGTCGAAGGCGATCTGGACGCTCGCCGACCAGGGAGTCTCCAGCGCCACCAACGCCGCCGTCTCGTTCCTGATCGCGCGGCAGGTGAGCACGTCCGAGTACGGTGCCTTCGCCGTCTCCTACATCATCTTCTCGGTGATCATCGGGCTCTCGCGGGCGGGCTGCTGCCTGCCGCTCGGCATCGCCTACTCGGGCCGGTCCGCCAGCGCCTTCCGGTACGCCGCCGCCTCGGCGACGGGGGCCTGCCTGGCTGCCGGCGCGGTGCTCGGGGTCGTGCTGGCCGGGGCGGGCGCCCTCCTCGGTGGCTCGGTCGGCGCCGGCCTGGTCGTGATGGGCTTCGTCCTGCCCGGCCTGCTGGTCCAGGACGCCTGGCGTTACGTGTTCTTCGCCCAGGGCAGACCGTTCGGCGCCTTCCTCAACGACATCGCCTGGGCCGCCGTCCAGATGATCGGCGTGGCCGTGCTCATCGAGCGCGGGGTGAAGGCGGCCCCGCCGATGCTGCTGGCCTGGGGTGTCTCCGCGCTGATCGCGGCCCTGCTCGGCGTGGCGCAGGCGGGGCTGTGGCCGGCGCCGTCCCGGGCACTCGCCTGGATCCGGGAGAACCGGGGCAACGCGATGAACCTGTCGGCGGAGTTCGTCACCGTCCAGGGTGCCCTGCAGGCCTCGATTCTGCTGATCGGCGTGCTCGGTTCCAAGGAGATGGTCGGCTCCCTGCAGGGGGTGCGCACCCTGCTCGCCCCGACCACGGTCGTGGGCATGGGGATCGTCAGCTTCGCCGTGCCCGAGCTCTCGCGCCGCAGCGCCATGTCCGCCCGGGCGCGGGAGCAGGCCGCGGTGCTGCTGACAGCGATCGTGGTCGGTCTCGGCGGCCTGTGGAGCCTCATCTTCCTGCTGTTTCCCCGCCTCGGAGAGACACTGCTCGGGGACACCTGGCCCGGTGTGCACGCCATCCTGCTGCTGTCGGTCCTGCACTACGCGGGGACGGCGGTGCCGACCGGTCCGGCCTGCATCATGTACGCGCTCGGGCACACGAGGACCACGTTCCGGATCAACCTGGTCATGGCGCCGATGCTGTTCGCGTTCCCGCTTGTCGGGGTGCTGGTCGGCGGGGCGCAGGGCGCCGTCATCGGATTCAACATCGTGTTCTGGGGCATCGCGCCGGTCTGGTGGATCGTGCTGCGCCGTGTCGTCCGCGAGCACGAGGCGAAACGCCTCCAGGCCCTCGCCGACGCCGACCACGAGGGCACCGCTCGGCACGGCAGCCGACCGGCGGCCCGGCAGCGGGATGACGGCGGCAGCCGGGGCGCGGACGGCACGCAGGGTCCGGACGGCACGCAGGGTCCGGACGGCCCGGTGGGCACAGAGGATCTGGCGGGCGCAGGGAGCCCGGGAAGCGCGGAGGGCCGGCCGGGTGCCGGCGGCGCGGGCCCCGCGGACCTGGCGATGGGCACCGGGACGTCCAGCGGGCACAGGGCGGGCCGTAACGTCCGGCTGGTGCAGAGCCCGGTACAGGACCGCCCGAATACCAGCGGCCGGACGTCCGCGATGATGCGCACGCCGCCCCCGGCCGGGGGCGGATCTGCAACACCGGCCGGTTCAGGACCACAGGGAAGCACCGACGGCCGAACTGAAAGCGGAAATTTACCCGAACGGTAGCTGGTATCCGTGCTATAGGTCGCTCACTTTGAGCTATCGGCTATGCTCACAAATCGGTTCCGTCAGATCTTGGCCGTGGTCCAATGACCGGGCTTGACGCTCCAGTGGGGGGCCCAATTGACTCCGCTTCACACGCCACCGGCAGGGCCCGCGTCGATGTTGGTCCGCGCGCGGCTGGCCGGCTCCTCAGCGCCGGTCAGAGGTACTGAGGCGGGTGTCAGGTGAGCCGCTCGGCGCAGCCGCCGGCCGAGGGCGGCCGCGCACCGTCCGCTCCGTCGCTGGTCCGCATCATCAGGCCGCGGTGGATGGTCATCGTCATAGCCACGGTCATCCTGGCCGCACTCGCGATGATCGTGTCAAAGCAGCAGGCGGCCACCTACGAGGCCAGCTCCCGGATCTTCCTGAACACCTCTGATGACAGTCGCGGCGGCAGCTCGGTCGACGCCAGCCGCTACACGCAGACCCAGGCGCAGCTCGCCACCTCGACGGCCATGCTGGATGCCATCGCCGCCGATCGGAAGATCTCGCGCGCGGACGCCGCGAGCCGTCTGGAGACGACGCCGTCGGACGAGGGCTACTTCTTCGTCATCACCGGCACCGGCCCGAGCCAGCAGTCCGCCATCGAGTTCGTGAACGCCGCGATCACCGCCTACAACGCCCAGCTTGGCAGGTCCGGGACGGCCGACAACACGACCGTCGAGTCGCTGACAGCGATCCGGGACCGGAAGATCGCGGAGTCGACTCAGCTTGACGCTCAGCAGACGACTCCGCCCGATCCGGTGGTGGCAGCACGGGGCAGCGTGCTCCAGACGGAGATAAACGAGCTGAACGCGCAGATCGCCAGAATCGGGGTAGACGAGGCGACGGCGAACAACACGATCCGGCTCGCCGAGCCGCCGCGGTCGGACGGGCAGGTCGCTCCGAACACCTTCCGCAACGTTCTGGTGGCCGCGCTGCTCGGGCTGTTCGGGTCCGTCGCCGGGCTGTGGATCATGTACCAGCGCCGCCCGACGATCCTCGACCCGCACAACTCGGCCGACCTGCTGGGCGTGCCGCTGATCGCGGACCTCCCGCCGAGCCGGACGAGCGCCAACGCGGCGGAGACCCTGGTCTCGGCGATGTCGGCGGTGATGTCACCGACCAGCAAGGTGGTGGCCTTCACCCCGGCCTCCCGCACGGACCTCAGCTCCGAGCTGGTGGCCGCGGTGGCCGCCGCCTGGTCCGACGACCAGGGCGTCGTCCTGATCCTCGACACCTCGGCGCAGTCCGAGGTCCGGGCGTCCCTCGAAGGGCTGCCGCGGGCCACCTCGGCGGAGCTGCCCCGCTGGGCGCACGAGCCGACCTGCCTGGCCCGCTCCTCGGGCACCGGGCGCGGCCACATCCTCTACAACCGGGTGTCGCCGGCCCGGGCGGCCCGTCCCGGCGGCCTCGCGCCGATCCTGGCCGACCGCGCGCCCGTCGTCGACCTGGTCATCCTCGTCACGGCCGCGCTCGCGGACCTGCCGATGACGGCCGCCTCGGCGATCCAGGCGGACGCGGTGGTCGTCATCACCTCGTCCGACACGAACCTCAAGGAACTCGAGCAGGTGCCGCGTGACTGGCCGGCCCTGGCCGAGCGGGTCGTCGGCGTCGTGCACGACGGGCGCGCCGCCGTGCGGCGCAACGCCGGTGGCGCGGGTAGCCGTGGTTCGGCCCCGGCTTCGGTGGAGTCGATCACGTCGGCGTCGCCGCTGGGCGCCGAGCCGGCCGGTCGCGGAGTGCGTGACACTGAGGCCACGGATCGGTACGCGCGGCCCGCGAACCGCTGAGCAGCATCACAGCCGCCGCGGCCTGACCGGCAGCTGTCACCAGCACGGTAAGGCAAGGCAGGAGGGCCCCGACCGCGACGAGCGGGTGGGGGATGTGAGACCGCACCGAATGAGGGGCGGGTCGGCCTGGATCTGGCAGAATCCCGGCAGACCCGCCCCTCGCTGTCTGCCCGGAGTCCTCTTTCCGGTCCGCTGAACGTGGCCGGGCCCGCATCGAGCAATCGGAAGCGGGCTCGAACGTGGCCGGTGGGCGGCGCGCTGTCCGTTCCGGACGCGGGGCTTGTTCCGGCCGTATACCGCGGCGCTGGCAGGGGCGAAAGCCCGCGGTGAGGCTCCCCCCGCGCTCAGACGTCGCGCTGCGCCGGCGCCAGCAGAGTGCCGGAGGGCGCAGCCGCCCGAGGGCTGGGACGGCCGCGGCTCCAGCGCTCGTCCTCGGGAGTGACGGTGTACCAGGACACGAGGAGCATGCCCAGCGTCGTCACCACTGGGCTGAGCAGACCACCGGACAGCACGCTGTAGAAGACCACGACCGCCCCGGACAGGACGAACGACGGCGAGCCGCGCACGAACATGGACAGCAGGAACGCGAGGAAGGCGACGGTGCCGAGCACGCCGTACTCCAGCACGAGTTTCGGCAGGAGCGCGTAGTTCAGTGGCAGGTCCGTCCGCAGGAAGAACGCGATCGCGTCGCGGTCGGCGAATCCGGGTCCCTGGCCGAAGATGACGGTGGCCGGGTCCTTGCCGAGCGTGTCCCAGGTCCTCGTGTAGGGCTGGACGAAGCGGAGGCTGCCGCTGGAGTTGTTCGACGACGTCTCGGTCGCGCGTTCGGCGAAGATGCTGGCGGCCGGGGTGAAGCTGAGGATCAGCACGACGACGGCGACGCCGGCCAGGGCCGTGGTGGCGAACCGGGCGCCCTTGTGCACAGACAGCAGGACCAGAGCGGCAGCGAGCAGCAGGACGCCGGTGCCGGAGACCGTGGAGAGCAGCGCCAGCACGTAGAGGAGATAGCGCCACCAGCTGCCGTTGCGCAGGACGCACACGACGACGCCGAAGGCCAGGAACTGCGAGCAGAACGATGGTTCGAGGCAGATGAACGCGTTCGACTTGTAGAGGTCGGATCCGTACTGCACCGGGTAGCTGGTGTTGAACCCCTGCATGCGGAAGTCGGCCGGGATGACGCTCAGCACGTCGGTGTACCGCCAGCCGACGAGCTGGATCGCGAACTGGAAGAGGGCGATCCCGGCGAGGATCGTCGTCAGGGTGACGAACCGGTCGAGCACGCGGGGGAAGATCGCCTTCGCGTCGGCCGGCGCGAGCCCGAAGCACAGCGGTATGTACGTCGCGAACAGCAGCACCAGCGAGGTGAGGGCGCTGTCGTCCAGTTCGCGCAGGAAGGACACCAGCGCGGCGGCGCAGCAGGTGGTCATCGCCAGCAGGTAGGTGCGAAACCGGCCGATGTTCAGCTGGATGTCGCCGTGGCTCAGCATCACGGCGACGCCGATGATGGTGATCGGCAGGATGAGCTGCAGCTGGGCTCCCGCGGCCGGGAGGGCGAGCCGCTGCAGGAAGATGTTCGCGCACAACAGGACCGTGATCGTCTTCAGGATGCGTGCGTTGCCTGGCCGCCTCTCGGTGGCCTCGGCGGTGGGGATGACCCACGAGCGTGGAATCCTCGTGGTCAGGGTGGTGGTGACCACCTGCTCCAGCCCCCCGTTCCTGCCGCGTCGACATGTCCCGCCCGCGCCGCCCCCAGCCCACGGCGCCGGCCACGGGCGCCGTGCGTCGGCGCGGGGCGCCAGTCTAACGGTGGGTGGAATGCGCTCCCGTGGCGGCTGCTCCGGGCCCGGAGCGACCAGGTATGGTTAGCAAACCTCACGTCACGTCATTGTTGCTATGTGTGATCTTGGTTGAGGGTGTTGTATTGATCGTAGGAACTGAGTCCAGTAGTCGCGTCCAAAGATTTGTGAAGATCTGACCATCTCCGCGGCTGGGGAACGGTCCGTCCCCGGTGCTCCGTTGGGCGGTTCGGGAGCGCCCGGCGAAGAGAGGCACCGCCGGCAACCCGGATCGGCACAGGGCCGGGCGTACCGGCTCCGAGTAACTGTCGCCACCCTCGCGGCGGCGTAGCCGCCGGCGCGGCGGGCGTCCTGGTGCGATGAGGCGGACGCAGCGTGCATTGCCGCATGTCATCGAAGATCATCAAGGTGCGGAGGTGCGCCAGCGATGGAGGTGGGGGGCGTGGAACATCGCCGAGGGGAGACGCCCGACGCGGGGCCGCCGTCCGGCGGTGAGCCGCCAGGCCGGGAAGGCGGCACTGACGGAGGCGTGCGGGGGGACCAGGGCGGCGCCGGGTGCTACGACTCTCCGGCCGGTGCCCGGCATCGCAGTGGTGTGATCCGCGCGCAGTCGCGTGCGGGATCCCGCACGCGATCGCCCTGGGCCACCGACAGGGACGCAGCGACCGGTCAGGGCCAGGCCCGGCAGCGCCGGCTGCCGGTGCTCGGCGCCGTCGGCGCGGCCCTCGCCGTGGTGCTGCTGGCCGTCGGCGTCGTCGTCTTCACCGGCGGGGATGACGGCCCGCCCACCACCCATCCGACCACGACCGGTGTGAGCTGGACCTCCGGCGCCAACGCCAACCCGCCGAACGATCTGGGCGCCTGGGAGCGGTGGGTCGGGCGACCCACCGACATCGCGATCCTGTTCACCGCCCGGGCGAACTGGGAGACGGTCACCCGGGACGACTGGCCCCTGGCCGACTTCCGCGACTATCCGGGGCAACTGTCCATCGCCCAGCCGCTGTTCCCGAAGGACAGCAACGAGGCCGCGTGCGCGCGCGGTGACTATGACGGCCACTGGCGGGACTTCGGGGACACACTGGTCCGCAACGGCCGCCCGGACGCGATCGTCCGTCTCGGCTGGGAGTTCAACGGCGATTGGTTCGACGTCTGGCGGCCCCGGGACAGCGGGACCTGGAAGGCCTGTTTCACCCGCGCGGCGGCGGCGCTGCGGTCGACCGCGCCCCAGGTGAAGATCGAATGGAACATGACCGCGCACCGCGACACTATGGTCAACGGTGACGGCGTGTGGGAGGCGTATCCCGGCGACGACGTCGTCGACATCATCGGGATCGATGCCTACGACAGCTATCCGGCGTCGGTGACCCAGAAACTCTTCGACGAGCAGTGCAACCGGCCGTCGGGTGTCTGCACGGTGGCGCGCTTCGCCCGCGAGCACGGCAAGCAGTTCGCGGTGGCGGAGTGGGGGCTGGACCGGCGCTCCGGCGGCGGTGGCGACAACCCCTTCTACATCGAGAAGATGTACGAGTTCTTCCTCGCGAACCAGGACATCCTCGCCTACGAGGCGTACTACAGCGCCTCGCCGGCCGAGAACGACAACGTTGCCTCGTCCCTGCACAACCCGGCGACGAACCCCGACAGCGCCCGGCGCTACCTGGAACTGTTCGGCGGGCCCCGCCGGACGGCGACCGGCGCCTCCGGAGCCGCCCGGTGACCGGCGGCCGCCCAGTCGTCCGACCCCGGGCCCGGCGGTCCCGGGGTCGCCGGGCCCGGGATCAGTAGGACTTCCGTGCCGGGCGCAGGTGCGGCGGGTTCCCCCTCGTCCTGGACGTGGATGAGGAGCAGCCGGGCGAGGTCGAGCTCCTCCGGCGTGGTGACGTGGATGTTGGCCGGCTCCCCCGCCACGACGACGACCCGTCCGCCGGCGTCGGCGACCATGGCGGAGTCCTCGACCGCCTCGACGGCGCCGGAATGCGCCGCACGCAGGGCCGTGGCCCGGAAGGCGTGCGGTGTCTGCACCAGGCGGTGGGTCTCCCGGGGCAGGGAGGCACCCGTCACGAGGTCGGCGCCGGCACCCGGGCCGTCATTCCGGGGAGCCTCCCGGACCTCCTTGACCACCTCGGTCAGCGGGAGACCGGGCACGGCGCCGTCCGCCCCGCCGCGGACCGCCGCGACCACCGCGCGGTAGAGCGCGGGGGAGGCCAGCGGGTGCGCGGCGTCCGTCACCACGATCACGTCGGCGTCGGCGGGGACGGCGGCGAGGCCCGCCCGCACCGACTCGGCCCGGGTGGCGCCACCGGGCACCGCCCGGACGCCGGTCGGCGGCACCCACCGGTCGAGCAGCGGTGCGGGGAGGACGACGACGACCCCGTCGCAGGCGGCGGAGGCGGACCGCACCGGGTGCGCCACCAGCGGATGGCCGCCGAGATCCGCGAACTGCTTGGGCCCGCCGAACCGGGTGCCGCCGCCCGCGGCCAGCACGATCGCCCAGGCCGCCCCGTCGCCGGCGGCCCTGCCATCGGCCGCCCCGCCATCCGCCCGTACACCGGCCGGACGTCCGCCATCGGTCATCGGATGACGACCTCCGCCGTCGGCGAGGGCGGCACGGAGGGTGTGGAAGGCACGGGCCTGGCGTGAGCGCCCGGCCCCGCGGGGGGTACGGGCAGGGCTGCCGTGACCGGCATCTCCAGGCCCCCCGCCGGCGGGACGTGCGCGATGGGCAGGGTGTCGCGGGCACCCGGGCCGCCGCCGCTGGAGGCAGCAGCAGCGGCGGCCGGCTCCGCGACCAGCAGACCGACGCCGGCCAGCGCGCCCGCCGCGTTGGCGACGGCGTCGAAGGGCAGGTCGGCCCGCTCGGCGATGTCCAGCAGGCTGTTCGTCCCGTCGGAGAGATTGAGCACCCACAGCAGGCCCATCTCGATCGACGCGCGGTTCATGGTCGCGCCGATGGACCGGTACAGCCCGCGTCGGCCGAGCTGCGGCTCGCCGTAGGGGGAGGTGTTGCGCCAGACCTGGTCGGCCTCGCAGATCTCGATCGTCCGGCGCAGGATCGCGAACGAGTCGGCCAGTGCCTCCGGGGTCACGAAGCCCAGGTTGTCGGCCGAGGTGTGGTACTCCGGGTACTCCCCGTGCTGGCTGCGGCCGAACCGGCCGAACGGCAGGTTGAAGCCGGGCGAGCAGAACTGGCGCTCGTCGTAGCCGTAGGGGGAGAAGTCGACGATCCGGTGCGGGCGGCCGGTCTCGGCGAGCGCGCGGGCGCTCGCGCGGTCGATCGTCGCGTCGCCGCGCCGGCTGCGCTTGTACGTCGGCGCTCCCCTGTCCCCGAGCCCGGTGAGAACCAGGCCGTGCCGGATGCGGCCGGTCACGGCCGGGTTCAGGGCCAGCCAGGCGATCGAGCCGATGGTGCCGGGGATGAACAGCAGCCGGTAGGTGAAGCGGCGCGGCTCGCTCGCCAGCAGCGCCGCCAGCTCGGTCGCCACCGCGATGCCGGACGAGTTGTCGTTCGCCATCGCCGGGTGGCACAGGTGCGTGGTGACGAGGAACTCCTCGTCGGTCGCCCCGGGCAGGACGATCTCGCCGTAGGTCAGCGAGCCGTCGGTGAGCGAGGTGTCGATCTGCACCTCGTACTCGCCGTCGGGCAGGGCGGCGAGCTGCCGGTCGGTCAGGCAGAAGCCCCAGGCGTCGTTGTAGTAGGACGTCCGGTAGGGCACCCAGTCCGGCCGGTCCGGCATCGAGTACAGGTGCCGGCGGAGGTCCTTCAGCGGCATCCGGGCGTGCGTCGGAACGCTGTAGCCGAGCAAATGCAGCGGGTTGTCGGCGGCGTCGAGGACGATCCGCCCGTCCGGCCCGATGAGCCGGGCGCCGTTGACGTTCCACTCCCGCGGCACGGTCCAGTCGAGGACTGGCGTGCCGCTCGGCACCTCGTGCACGGTGAGCGGTACCTGCGCGGGCAGCGCCGCCCGCACCAGGTCGAGCGTCGCCCGCACGCCGTGGCCGGTGATCGAGCGCATCGGCGGCATCAGCGCGGCGACGAGGCTGTGGAGGCGGTGCCCTGTCGCCTCGTTGTCGGCGGTGCTCATGGGTCCGGTGTCCGCTCGCTCAGTCGGCCCAGACACGCCACGGCGCGGCGCCCGCGTCCCACAGCTGGTTGAGCTCGGTCCAGTCGCGGAAGGTGTCCATGCCCATCCAGAAGCCCTCGTGGGTGTGCAGGGTGAGCTGGCTGTCCCGGGCGAGCTGCTGGAGCGGGTGGCGCTCGAGCATGGTGGACGGGTCGTCGTCGAGGTACTTGTCGACGAACTCGCGCTCGAAGACGAAGTAGCCGCCGCTCACCCAGCCGGTCGCCGGGGGCTTCTCGGCGAACTGGGTGACCGCGTTGCCCTCCGTGACCAGCTCGCCGTAGCGGCTGGACGGGCGGACACCGGTCACCGTGCCGATCCGGCCGGACCGGACGTGGTCGGCGAGGACGTCCGCCACGTTGATGGCGCCGACGCCGTCACCATAGGTGATCATGAAGCGCGGGCCGGTGAGGTACTGGGCGACCCGGCGCAGGCGGGCGCCGGTACCGGTCAGCAGCCCGGTCTCGGCGAACGTGACCTCCCAGTCCTCGTCGCCGACGGTGTTGTGGAACCGCGGGGTGTGGTCGTCCGCCAGCCGCAGCGTGAAGTCGGCCACCTGCTCGCGGTAGGCCAGGAAGTAGTTCTTGATCAGGTCGCTCTTGTAGCCGAGGCACAGGACGAACTTGCGGAAGCCGTAGTGCTCGTACGTCTTCATGATGTGCCACAGGACGGGCTTGCCGCCGATGTCGACGAGCGGCTTGGGGAGCTTCTCGCTGGCCTCGCGCAGCCGGGTTCCCATGCCGCCACAGAGGATGACCACGGGAATGTCACGCGGGTCGACAGCCGTGGTATCAGTCGCAGAAGATCGGGTTGTCTCGGTCGTCAAGGCGGTCGCGTCTCCCGTGTCGGTGCCCCGGCGGACCCGGGGGCGGTTGGCTTCTCCAGCCCGCGGCCGGTCCGGTGACGTCAGATATGCCTGTGTCAGTTGTGGCTCGCCTGTCGCGGGCCTGTCTGCTCTGCCCGCGGGCCTTCCGGCTCTGCGGGCCCTGCCTGCCGGCCCGGCCCTGCCTGCCGGCCCAGGCCAGCAGCGTGCGGAACTGCTTCCGCCCTTCCGCCCTGGTGGCCGGTGCGGCCGTCCTGCTCGCCGGCGTCACGGGCGGAGCGGGGCCGCGGGGCCGTTACCCGGCGAGGCGGATGTGGCGAGGCGGATGTGCAGTGTCCTCCCTATGGTCCGGGCGCGACGCGGCAACGGTACCGTACCGCCCTTTCCGCGCTGGTCCACGACCCCGCGGCCCGGTTGTGGCCCGGTGGGGGGCCGCCGGGCCGGGCCCGGCGCGGCGACAGCGCCGAGTCGGGCGGGATTCGGCGCGGTCGCGTGTCACGGCCGGCTCGTGGTCCGTGACGGCGACTCCTCTTACCTGTCTTCGACGTTGACGTGAGTGTCTGGGCAGTGGTCTGCCCGGTCCCTTTGTGGCTGGCGTCGGAGGGTCTTGTTACGGTTTGTCGGATGCCCCGGGATGAACGCCGAGTCCCGGCCTCTCCCGGCCCCTCCGGTGCGGAGATCCGGCACGTCAATAGCGTCGTCTTCTTCTACGTCGGCCGGGAGGTAAGATCCATGCTTTCGGTCGAACTTTTTACTTTTAGTAAACGACCTGGTCGTTTCCGCGAACCGGTCCGGAGTGGCAACGCGCCCGGGGGTGGATCCCATGCCGTCTGATGAGCGGTACGGCCACGGGGCGCGTCCGCTCTCCCGGCCGCGTCGCGGTGGTGAGGCCGAGGCAGGTGGGCCGGAAGCACCTGGCGCTGCCTTCGACCCCGAGATGCTGTCGACGCGTGGGCGTCCGACGCGCCGCCGCGGGCGCACCGCACCGCTCGCGCCGTACCCGGACCGGCCGGAGAGCTTCGACGACGCCGGCCGCGGCGAGGCCGGCGACGGCGTAGGGCGCGGCTCGCAGGTGGGCGCCGCGGACCGGCGCCGCCAGCCCCTGCGCCGTGGCGGCACCGACGGCCGGGGTGAATCCGGCCGCCGTGATGGCGCCGACCGACGCCCGGGCACCGATCGCCACCCAGGTGAAGACCGGCGCTCCGGTGGCAGCGGGCGTCGCGCGGCCAACCCGCCCGGCGAGGCGGCCCGGCCTGACGCCGCCGACCGGCGCGCGCCGCGCGGCCGGCCCGACGGGAGCGACCGTGACCGCGGGCCTGCGGTGGATCGGTCCCAGCCGGTCGGTCGGGCCCGGGAGCGGGGCCGCGGCACCAGCCGGGACACCGACCTGCCGGCCGTCGGTGACCTGGCCACCCAGCGTTTCCACCGCGGCGACTGGGACGCGGCTTCCCGAGACGGGCGCAATGCGGCTGGGCCGCGGGAGGGCGCCGACGCCCGCGGTGACGGCGGTGTGGGTGCCGACCAGACGATGGTGATGCCGCCGGTCCGGCCGAAGCCGTCCGGGGCAGGGCTTGGGCCCGGGCTCCGTGACAGCCCCGGCCGCCGCGAGGGCGGGTCCCGTGCCGCGGCGACCGGGCGTGCCGACCGGGATCGTGGCGCGGTGACGGAGCGCGCCGATCGGGACCGCGGTCGCGCCGATCGGGACCGCGCCGATCGGGACCGCGCTGCCGAGGCAGGCGGCGCCGGCCGCGGGGCGCGGGACCGCGCTGCCGTGGCCTCCAGCGGTTCGGTCACCGGGATCCTGCCCGTGGCGGGCGACGAGCGTGACCATGGGGAGCGTGAGAGGGCCGTCGGCGCTGCCGGTGGCAGGAACCGCCCGGGTGACGGCAGGTCGGTGACGCACCGGGCCACCGACTGGATCATCGAGCACTGGGGGGCGAAGCCCGGGTGGCACCCCTACCTGCCGGTGGCCCTGGTGGTCTTCGCCGTGCTCCTCGCCCTGGTTGCCTGGATGTTAGGGCCCGCCCAGCACGAGGACGCCAACCTGGCCGCCAACTCCGCTCCGGTGCAGGCGCCGACGCCGAGCCCGGCCGCCGTATCGCAGGTTCCGGCCACGGCCCCGGCGCCGGGGCCGCAGAACCAGCAGCCGATGGCGGCGCCGCCGGTGGCGAGGGTCGAGCGGGCGGCGACGAGCGGTCTCTTCCCGAGCGGGGTCGCCGCGCACACGACGGCCGAGGCGAACGCCTGGGCGGAGTTCCGCGGCACCCCGGTGGACGTCGTGGTGACGTACACCGGCCGGGACAGCTGGGACGAGATCGTCAACCCGTGGATGGGCCGGGTCTTCTCGTCCTTTCCCGGAGACCTGGTCATCAGCGTTCCGCTGTTTCCCGCTCCCGCTGTGGGACCACCGCTGGGAAACCTGGTCGACTGTGCGGCGGGCGACTACGACAACCGGTGGCGCCAGTTCGGCCGGTGGCTGGTGAACCAGGGCCGGGGCGACTCGTTCGTCCGGCTGGGGTGGGAGTTCAACGGCGGCTGGTTCGCCTGGCGGGCCTCGGCGAACCCGACGGCCTACAAGCAGTGCTTCCAGAACGCCTCGTCGTCGATCAAGGAGACGAGCCCCGAGGTGCGCATCGACTGGAACCTCAACGCCCACGGCCCGGACTACGACGCCTTCAACGTCTACCCGGGCGACCAGTACGTCGACGTCATCGGCATCGACAGCTACGACCAGTACCCGCCCAGCCGCACCTCGAGCGAGTTCAGCGAGCAGTGCAACGCCACCGACGGCCTGTGCCAGGTGATCAGTTTCGCGCGCCGGCACAACAAGCTGTTCTCGGTGCCCGAGTGGGCCGTGGTGAGCCAGCAGAACACCCAGGCGGGAATGCGCGGCGCCGCCGGCGGAGACAACCCGGTCTACATCCAGGAGATGTACAACGTCTTCCGGCGCAACGCCGACATTCTGGCGTACGAGGCGTACTTCAGTGACGACGTCGCGGGCAACGTCCGCTCGACCCTGGTGAACCCGAACCGACACCCGCGCTCGTCCGCCCTCTACCAGCGTCTCTGGTAGCCCCATCCCACCCGGGGCCCCGCGCCCGCCGGAGGCGCGGGGGCCGTTCTCCGGACGGCCTGAAGCTTCTGGTCAGGACGTTCCGGAGCGTTCGGCGTCGTCGTGCAGGCGGCCGACGAACGCCTCCGCCACCTGCACCTGCTCGCGCAGCGTGGTCAGCTTGTCCTCCGCCAGCGCGACCCAGGCCGCGAGCCGGGCCTGCAGCTCCGCTCGCCTCGCGGGGGGAAGCTCCGGCTCCTGGAGCTCGTCGCGCAGCAGCAGCAGCGAACGCATCTCCTCCAGGGTGAAACCGAGCGGCTTCATCTTCTTGATGAGGAAGAGACGGTCGACGGCGTCGTCGTCGTAGAGGCGGAAGCCACCGACCGTCCGGCCCACGGGCATGAGGAGACCGGCCTCCTCGTAGTACCGCACCGTGCGCAGTGACAGCCCGACTCGCTCGGCGACATCCCCGATCTGGTGGACGTCGCGGCGTCGCGTGGTGGACAAGTCGACCCTTACGTCAGTATCTGTCGCCGGCGGCAAACCGGGCGTCAGCCGACTGTACGTCGATCCGCCACGCGGCGCCCGCATCTTGGCGCAGTGCCCTGCCGTACGCTGGGTGCGACGACCTCGCTGCGGGTATGTGGTCGAGGGCCGGGTATGCGGGGCCGGGCACGTGGGCGGGGGCATGAGGCCGGCCTGGGTCCGGCTGGCATGAGTCCGGTCTGTGGGGGGCCGGGCACGCCTGCCCGCCACGGTGATCTCCGGCTGTGTCCCCCTCGGCAATATCGCCCGCCGCGGGACTGTTGCACCGGTGGACGGCCGCCGGGCGGTGCCGCGCTCCGGCTTTCCCGGTTCTCCGGCTTCTTCCGGTTCCCCGGTCGGTCGGAGCCGCACCTGATTCGCTGGCACTGGAGAGGCACGGGACGGATCACATGACCCTCGCGCCGCTACTCGACGCGCTCGTAACTCGCCCCGGTGGCGACCCGGCGCTGATCCGCGCCCTGTCCTCACTGGACGAGCCTGTCCTGGACCTGGCCGGTCCCGCCGGGCTGCGGCCGTTCGCCGCCGCGGCGCTGGCCGGCCCGGGCCGCACCGTGCTGGTCGTCACCGCCACCGGGCGGGAGGCCGAAGACCTGGCCGACGCGCTGGGGAGCCTGCTCGGCCCGGAGCGGGTCGCCGTCTACCCGAGCTGGGAGACGCTGCCGCACGAGCGGCTCTCCCCGCGCGCCGACACGGTGGGCCGCCGGCTGGCCGTCCTGCGCCGCCTCGCCCATCCGCAGGCGCGAGGTGGCGCCGGCCCGCTCGCGGTCGTCGTCGCCCCGGTCCGCTCGGTGCTGCAGCCGCAGGTCGCCCGGCTGGGGGATCTGGCCCCGGTCGTCCTGGCCAAGGGTGACACCGCCGACCTGGAGGAGGTCACCGCCCGGCTGGCCGGGATCGCCTACCACCGGGTCGACCTGGTCGAGCGCCGCGGCGAGATGGCGGTGCGCGGCGGCATCCTGGACATCTTCCCGCCCACCGAGGAACACCCGCTGCGGATCGAGTTCTTCGGTGACGAGGTGGACGACATCCGTCACTTCTCCGTCGCCGACCAGCGGGCCCTGCCCGCGGCCGACGGCGCCGGGCCGCCGGTGGCGTCCACCCAACCGGCGGTGTCCACCCAACCGGCGGTGTTCGCTCAACCGGCGGTGTTCGCTCAACCGGCGGTGTTCGCCCCGCCGTGCCGTGAGCTGCTGCTCACCGAGGAGGTCCGGGCCCGGGCCGCCGCGCTGGCGCAGGAACACCCACAGCTCGTCGACATGCTGGACAAGATCGCTCAGGGCATCCCGGTGGAGGGGATGGAGGCGCTCTCGCCTCTCCTCGTCGACGAGATGACCCTCCTGCTGGACGAGTTCCCGCCCGGCTCGCGTGTCCTCGTCTGTGATCCCGAGCGGGTGCGCACCCGGGCCACGGAGCTGGTGCGGACCAGCAAGGAGTTCCTCGAGGCCTCGTGGAGCGTGGCCGCCCTCGGTGGCGGCACGCCGATCGACCTGGGCGCGGCCACCTACCGCTCGGTCGCCGAGGTCCGGGAGCGGGCGGCGGAGCTGGGGATCCCCTGGTGGTCGGTCAGCCCGTTCGCCGCCGACCCCGCCGCGGGGGAGCCCGACGAGCTCCTCGGCGACGACACGGTCGTGGCGAGCCTGCGCCCGGCTCCCGCTTACCACGGCGACACCGCGCGGGCCACCGCGGACATCAAGGGCTGGCTCGCCGACTCCTGGCGGGTGCTGCTCGTCACCGAGGGGCACGGGCCGGCCGAGCGGCTCGTGGAGATCCTGCGGGAGGCCGACCTCGGCGCCCGGCTCGCCGCCGACGCCGAGCTCGTCCCGGGCGTCGCCATCGTCACGCAGGCCCAGCTCGGCCAGGGCTTCCTCAGCCCGACCCTGCGCCTGGCGGTGCTCACCGAGACGGACCTGGCCGGCGCCCGCGGTGTCACCACCCGGGACATGCGGCGGATGCCGAGCCGCCGGCGCAAGGGCATCGACCCGCTCGCCCTCGCCGCCGGTGACCTGGTCGTGCACGACGCCCACGGGGTCGGCCGCTACGTCGAGATGGTGACCCGCACGGTCGCCGGGGCCAAGCGCGAGTACCTCCTGCTGGAGTACGCCCGCGGCGACCGGCTGTACGTGCCCACCGACCAGCTCGAGCAGATCACCCGCTATGTCGGCGGCGAGGGCCCGAGCCTGGACCGGATCGGCGGCGCCGACTGGGCCAAGCGCAAGACCCGTGCCCGCAAGGCGGTCAAGGAGATCGCCGGCGAGCTGATCCGGCTGTACAGCGCGCGGATGGCGGCGCCCGGCCACGCCTTCGGCCCCGACACGCCCTGGCAGCGCGAGCTGGAGGACGCCTTCCCCTTCCGGGAGACCCCCGACCAGCTCTCCGCGATCGACGAGGTCAAGGCCGACATGGAGAAGCCGGTCCCGATGGACCGGGTGATCTGCGGCGACGTCGGCTACGGCAAGACCGAGATCGCGGTCCGGGCGGCGTTCAAGGCGGTGGCGGACGGCCGGCAGGTCGCCGTGCTCGTCCCGACCACGCTGCTCGTCCAGCAGCACTACCAGACCTTCGCCGAGCGGTACGCGCCGTTCCCCGTCACGGTGAAGGCGATGAGCCGGTTCAACTCGCCCTCCGAGCAGCGGGCGGTGCTCGAGGGGCTCACGAACGGCACGGTGGACGTCGTGATCGGCACCCACCGGCTGCTCTCCGGCGAGGCGAAGTTCTCCGACCTCGGCCTGGTGATCGTCGACGAGGAGCAGCGCTTCGGCGTCGAGCACAAGGAACACCTGAAGAAGATGCGGACGGCGGTCGACGTGCTCACCATGAGCGCCACCCCGATCCCGCGGACGCTGGAGATGTCGATCACCGGCATCCGTGAGCTCTCCACCATCGACACCCCGCCCGAGGAACGCCACCCGGTGCTCACCTCGGTGGCTCCCTACGACCCGAACCAGGTCGGCGCGGCCATCCGGCGGGAGCTGCTCCGCGAGGGCCAGGTCTTCTTCATCCACAACCGGGTCGAGAGCATCGACCGCGCCGCCGCCCGGCTGCGCGAGCTGGTCCCCGAGGCCCGCATCGCGACCGCCCACGGCCAGATGCACGAGGACGCCCTCGAACAGGTGATGGTCTCCTTCTGGGAGAAGAAGTTCGACGTCCTCGTCTGCACCACGATCGTCGAGTCGGGCCTGGACATCTCGAACGCGAACACGCTGATCGTCGAGCGGGCCGACAACTTCGGCCTCTCCCAGCTGCACCAGCTGCGCGGCCGGGTCGGCCGCGGCCGTGAGCGGGCCTACGCCTACTTCCTCTACCCGCCGGACCGCCCGCTGTCGGAGACGGCGCACGACCGGCTCGCGACCATCGCGCAGCACAACGACCTCGGCGCCGGCATGGCCGTCGCGATGAAGGACCTGGAGATCCGCGGCGCCGGCAACCTGCTCGGCGGCGAGCAGTCCGGCCACATCGCCTCCGTCGGCTTCGACCTGTACGTCCGGATGGTCGGCGAGGCGGTGGCCGAGTACAAGGGCGAGGTCTCCGAGCCGCTGGAGGTGAAGGTCGAGCTGCCCGTCGACGCGAACCTGCCGCACGACTACGTGCCCAGCGAGCGGCTGCGTCTCGATGCCTACCGCCGGCTCGCCGCCGCCGTCTCCGACGACGACATCACCGAGGTCCGCGGCGAGCTGACGGACCGCTTCGGCCCGCTGCCCGAGCCGGTGGAGAACCTGCTGGCCGTCGCCCACCTGCGGGTCCTCGCCCGCCGGCACGGCGTCGCCGAGATCACCGTCGCCGGCCGCCAGATCCGGTTCGCCCCGCTGGACCTGCGGGAGAGCCAGACCCTGCGGCTCAACCGGCTCTACAAGGGCTCCGTCGTCAAGCCGGCGGTGCGTACGGTGCTCGTCCCGGCACCGACCGAGACCGGCCGGATCGGCTCCCGCCCGCTGCGCGACCGCGCGCTGCTGGCCTGGGCCGGTCAGCTGCTCGAAGCAGTCGCCGGCGACTCGGTCGCCGCGGCGGCCAGCCGGGACGCCGCGAGCCCGGCCGGCCGGGCCGCCCGCCGATGAGGCGGGCCGGGCCGGCGGGCGGTGCCGGGAGCCGGTCGTGGCCCACCGGTGAGGTGAGCCGGACCGGCCCCTTCCACTTCCGGGCCGAGGAGCGGATACGGTCAGTGCCGTGAAGTTTCCGCGTCTTCTTGCCGGGCTCGGGCTCGCCGTGCTGACCGGCATCGCAGGTACCGCATGCACGACGCACGCCGGGGCGGCCGCCCAGGTCGGGTCCAGCACGATCGAGACCTCCACCGTGCGCGGCATCGTCGACCGCGGTTTCGAGGCGGTCGAGTCCGTCCCCGCCGAACAGGCGGCCCAGAGCCTCGACCGCGCGGAGCTCCAGCGCCGCACGATCACGACCCTGGTCCAGCTGAAGGTGCTGGAGACGGAGGCGAAGCGGCTCGGTATCACGCTGAGCGGCCAGGACATCGACGCCTACTACCAGGCGTACTCGGTTCTGCGCTTCGGCAGCGTCGAGGCCTTCGAGACCCGGGCCGCCGCGGCCGGCTTCGCCCGGGAGGACGTCGACGTCATCGTCCGGGCCGGAGCGCTCGAGTCGGCGATCGGCGACAAGGTCGCCCCGACCACGCTCGCCTCGCCCGCCGAGGCCCGTGCGCAGTACGACGGCATCGTCGCCCAGGTCGGCGACCTGCCCCTCACCTTCGAGGTGGCACGGCCCTACCTGCAGCGCTTCCTGGCGTCCGACCAGCGCTCCGCCAGGATCCAGCCGCTGCTGGAGGAGGCCGCGGCCCGCGAGCACATCTCCGTCAACCCGCGCTTCGGCGAGTGGGACCCGAAGCAGTTCGCCGTGGTCTCCGCGCCGGGCACGATCGCGACGACGTCCGCCCCGGAGCCCGCGCTGGACCTCTCACTGCAGTCCTGAAGTCCTGACACACGGTCCTGACACCACAGCCCTGGCGCTGCGGTCCTGATTCCGGCCGGCGGGCCCCGGCCTGCTGGAGGGAACATCCGTCATGGCACCGCGCATCACACTGGTCGTGACGAGCGCCCGGGTGGCACCCGGGCTGCTCACGGCTGCTGCCTGGGATCTGCTCCGCTCGGTCCCGGTCTGGACGGCGAATCCAGCCCATCCACAGCTTGCGGCGTTGCGCGCGGCCGGCGTCGAGGTGTCACTCCTGCCCGACCTGCCCGACCTGCCCGACCAGGCCGACCCGGTCGCGCAGGTGCGGGCCGCTGTCGCTGCTGCTGTCGCTGCTGCTGCCACCGCGGGGGATCCCGCGGTGGAGCCGGCCGGTGCTCGGCAGCCGGAGCGGATCGCCTGGCTGCTCGACCCGGCCACCCCGAACGCCGTCGACCAGGCGCTGAGCGCGGCCGGCGCGGCGGCGGGGATCGACCTGCTCACCGCCACCCAGGACCTGCCCGGTTCGGCGCTGCTCGACGCCGTCGCGGTGATGGACCGGCTCCGCTCGCCCGGCGGCTGCCCCTGGGACGCCAGGCAGACCCATGCCTCGCTGGCGCCCTACCTGCTCGAAGAGGCGTACGAGGCCTACCAGGCCATCGAGGACGGTGATCTCACCGAGCTGCGCGAGGAGCTCGGGGACGTCCTGATGCAGGTGCTCTTCCACGCCCGGGTGGCGGCCGAGGCCGGCCCCCGGGGCTGGGACGTGGACGACGTCGCGACCGGCCTCGCCGCCAAGCTGATCCGCCGCCATCCACACGTCTTCGGTGACGTCGCCGTCTCCGGCGCGGACGAGGTGGTCACCAACTGGGATGCGATCAAGGCCCAGGAGAAGGGCCGGAAGTCGGTGACCGAGGGCGTGCCGCTCTCCGCGCCGGCGCTGTCTCTCACGGCCAAGCTGCTCCGGCGTGCGGGGAAGCTCGGGTTCCCACTCGCCCTGGCCCTTCCGCCGGAGGACGGCGAGCCTGGTCGCCCGGATGCCCCGGCAGGCCCGGCCGGGCTCGTCGGGCTCGCCGTCGCACTGGCCCGCGGCGCCGGCACTGGCACTGGCACTGGCACTGTCGACCCTGCCGTCGCGGACGGCATCGACGAGGAGTGGATCGGAGAGCTCCTGTTCGCCGCGGCCGCGCTGGCGGGCGCGCACGACGTCGACCCGGAGGCGGCGCTGCGGGGCCGCGCCCGGGTCTTCCGCGATCGGCTCGCTCGGGCCGAGCACGCCGCCCTCGACGGCGGCCGGGAGCCCGCACGGCTCGACGCGGCCGGCTGGGGCGCGCTGTGGGAGGCTGCCGGGCCGGTGACCGTGCCGGGGCCGGGGGCCGCGCCCGGAACCTGACCGCCCGGAGCAGGAAGGCCGGAGCAGGAAGGCCCGGAGGCCCGGAGGTGCCTGTCTGTGTCCGGGGCCCGGGCTCACCGCGTGGTCCGCCATTGTGCGGGTGGCGCCTGGGCGGCCGCCAGGTCGTCTAGCCTCACAGCATGGTTACCTCGCCCAGGCAGGCGGTGGCTGACGTCCAGCGCCTCGCGCGGCGTCGCGTCGCCCCCGTCATCCTCGAACTGGATCTGACGTCAGACCTGGTCGAAGGTGTGCCCACCGATCCGCTCACGGCGGCGGTCGCCCACCGCCGGGTCACGTTGCGCGAGGTCGTGGACGGGCTGCGGCGGGCCGGTGAGGACGACCGCGCCCGGGTGCTCGTCGCCCACATCGGGGCAGCCGGGATGCCGCTGGCACGGGTGCAGGAGGTCCGCGACGCCGTCGCCGGCTTCCGGGCCCGTGGCGGCTACGCCTACGCCTACGCCGACACGTTCGGCGAGTTCGGCGGCGGCACCGTCCCCTACTACCTCGCCTGCGCGTTCGACGAGATCTGGCTCGCACCCCCCGGCGATCTCGGCCTGACCGGGATGGCGATGGAGACGCCGTTCCTGCGCGACGCCCTGGACCGGCTCGGTGTCAGCGTCGAGATCGGCCAGCGCCACGAGTACAAGAACGCGGTGAACACGCTGGTCGAGCGGGACTTCACCCCCGCCCACCGGGAGGCGCTCGAGCGGATCGTCGACTCCTGCTCCGAACAGGTCGTCGCCGCGGTCGCGGCCAGTCGCGGCCTGCCGGCCGAGCGGGTCAGAAGCCTGATCGACGAGGCCCCGCTCACCGGCGAGGCGGCGCTCGCGGCCGGCCTGGTCGACCGGATCGGCTACCGCGACGAGGTCTACGACCGGGCCCGGTCGCGGGCCCGGGGTCCTGCCGGCGCGGCGGGTGGCCTGTCCGGCTCCGGTGGAGCGGGATCGTCGGACGACGTCGAACCCGTGCTGATGTACGTCTCGGCCTACCGGCGCACGTCGGTCCGCCGAGAGGAGTCCCCGGTGCGCAGGGCCCGCGCGTTCGCCGCCGCGCTGCCCGCGACGGTGCTCTCCGCGGGGCAGGCCGGCGATGCGGGGCGGCGCCATGCCGGTGACGGAGCGGGCGGGCCGGCCGGGCCCGGCGGCGGGTCGGCCGAGGGCGGCCCGTCCGGTGCCGGGAGCGGGGCCGGTGCGTCGCGCGAGGTCCCGCCCGATCTCGATCCGCGCAGCTCGGTGATCGCGCTGGTTCACGGCACCGGGCCGGTCGTGCTCGCTCCGTCGTCGACGCCGTTCGGTGGGCCGGTGCTCGCCGCCCAGACCGTCGCGGCGGCCTTCCGCACGGCGGCCCGGGACGCGAGCGTCGCCGCCGCGGTCTTTCGTGTCGACAGCCCGGGCGGCTCCTACGTGGCTTCGGATGTGGTCCGTCGGGAGATCGAGCGGTTCCGGGCCACCGGCCGTCCGGTGATCGTCTCGATGGGCGCGGTCGCCGCGTCCGGCGGCTACTTCGTCGCACTCGGCGGTGATCTGATCGTGGCCGCCCCGGGAACGCTGACCGGTTCGATCGGCGTGTTCGGCGGCAAGCAGGTCGTCCGGGACCTGCTCGGCAAGGTCGGTATCGGCTTCGGCGCGGTCGCCGCGGGCGAGAACGCGCTGATGATGTCTCCGCGACGGCCGTTCACCGAGGCCGAGCGGGCCAAGCTCGAGGAGTTCCTCGACCGGGTCTACGCCGACTTCGTCGCCAAGGTCGCCCAGGCCCGGGGGATGTCGCCCGAGGAGGCACACGAGCTGGCCCGCGGCCGCGTCTGGACAGGAGCCGACGCGCATCGCCACGGCCTGGTCGACGAGCTGGGCGGGTTGTCCCACGCGATCGATCTCGCCTGGTCCCGGGCCGGGCTGCCCGCCGGGGAGACACCCCGGGTGCGGGTGACCCCGAAGCCGTCGGTGCTGGACCGGCTGCGGGTCCCGAAATCCAGTGAGGAGGCGGCAGCCGCGGCGGTGCGGCCCGGGCTCGGTGCGTGGGCACGGCCGGCCGCGCTCCTCGGCGCCGCTGCGGTGCTGCGGGCCGGCGTCGTCGGCGGTGGCGGTGGCGGTGTTGGCGGGTTCGGCGGCACCGGTGGTCTCGCCGAGGGGTGGGGGCTCGCGGAGAGCTGGGGCGCGCTCGCCCCCCTGGCCGCCCGGGCGGGACTTCCGGTCCACGGGCCGTTGTTGATGCCGCCCATTGGGCGGGTCCGGTAGTCCCCTGGTAGTCCTTGGGAGACCCACCAACGTGGTGTGCGCGCCGCCTGCGGGCCGCCGGCGTGGTCAGATGACGACGCCGGGCGGGCCGGCGTCCGCGTGGCGCGACCGGGAGGCGACGCGGCGGCACGTCCCGGCGGTAGTCTCGCACCGACCGGTTCGTCCGGACGGCGTCGCTCGTCCCCGGGTGCCGAGATCCCGTGCCGTCCCGAGTTCCGGGGCGCCCGGGCGGCTGCCCGGCGGGCCCGACGAGTCCGGCCGCCGGTGCCGCGGTGCCGGCTCACCGGCCCTGTCGCGGTCGGCCCACCGGGGCCGGCCCCGGTGCGGCCGGTTCGCTCGGCGGCTCCGCGGTGTGTGTCCGTCAGCGGTTCCGTTGACCTGTCCGTCTGTCCGTCTGTCCGCCAGCAGCTGCCGTCCCGCGCCGGTGTCCCGGTCGCGTTCCGTCGAAAGGTGCGCTCGTGCCGTCCATCGAGGCTGTCGGAGCTCGCGAGATCCTCGACTCGCGAGGCAACCCCACCGTCGAGGTCGAGGTCGTTCTTGAGGACGGCACGCCCGGCCGCGCCGCCGTCCCCAGCGGTGCCAGCACCGGTGCCTTCGAGGCCGTCGAGCTGCGTGACGGCGACGACCGGTACGGCGGCAAGGGTGTCACCAGGGCCGTCGAGGCCGTCATCACCCGGATCGGCCCCGCGATCATGGACCTGGAGGCCACCGAGCAGCGGCTGCTGGACGCCCGCCTCATCGATCTGGACGGCACGCCGGACAAGTCCGCGCTCGGCGCCAACGCCCTGCTCGGCGTCAGCCTGGCCGTGGCCAAGGCGGCCGCCGCCTCCAGCGGCCTGCCGCTGTTCCGGTACCTGGGCGGGCCCAACGCCCACCTGCTGCCGGTGCCGATGATGAACATCCTCAACGGCGGGGCGCACGCGGACACCAACGTCGACATCCAGGAGTTCATGATCGCTCCGATCGGCGCCGGCACGTTCGCCGAGTCGCTGCGCTGGGGCGCGGAGGTCTACCAGGCGCTGAAGAGCGTGCTCAAGGGCCGAGGCCTGGCGACCGGCGTCGGCGACGAGGGCGGCTTCGCCCCGAGCCTGCCGGCGAACCGGGAGGCGCTCGACCTGATCGCCGAGGCCATCGACAAGGCCGGCTTCAGCCTCGGCAGTGACATCGCCCTCGCGCTCGACGTCGCGTCGACCGAGTTCTTCAAGGACGGCGCGTACACCTTCGAGGGCAGCGCCCGCTCGTCCGACGAGCTGATCGACTACTACACCGACCTGGTCGACTCGTACCCGATTGTGTCCATCGAGGACCCGCTGGCCGAGGACGACTGGGCCGGCTGGGTGAGCATCACCACCCGGCTGGGCGCGAAGGTGCAGCTCGTCGGAGACGACCTGTTCGTCACCAACCCGGAGCGGCTCGCCCGCGGCATCGCCGAGGGCGCCGCGAACGCCCTGCTGGTGAAGGTGAACCAGATCGGCACGCTGACCGAGACGCTCGACGCCGTCACCCTCGCCCACCGCAGCGGCTACCGGGCGATGATGTCGCACCGGTCCGGCGAGACCGAGGACACGACGATCGCCGATCTCGCGGTGGCCGTCGACTGCGGCCAGATCAAGACCGGCGCTCCCGCCCGCAGCGAGCGGGTGGCCAAGTACAACCAGCTGCTGCGGATCGAGGAGGAACTCGACGACGCGGCACGGTTCGCCGGGGCCGCCGCGTTCCCGCGGCGGACGACCGCCGGCTGAGCTGACGGTGCCGTTCCGCCGCCGGGCGCTGACCACCCGGGCCACGCTGCTCGCCGTCGTGATCTGCGTGCTCGTGCTGACCCTGGCCTACCCGCTGCGGCTGTACCTGCAGCAGCAGGCCAAGATCTCCGAGCTCACGCGGGCCAACGCGGAGCGTCAGTCCAGGGTCGACGACCTGCGTGACCAGGTCGGCCGGTACGACGACTCCGAGTGGGTGGCTGACGAGGCGCGGCGCCGGCTGCACTACGTGCTGCCCGGGGAGAAGTCCTATCTCATGCGGACGACTCCCCAGCAGACGGCGGAGGCCGGGGCGGAATCCGGCGCCGGCACGGGCGACGGCTCCTGGTACAACCGGCTGTGGTCACAGCTCTCCGAGCCGGCCGTGCCGACCGCGCAGGCGAAGCCGTGAGCCCCGACCGGCCGGACGCCGGCGCCTCTTCCGGCGTGCCGGGCGCGTCTGGCGTGCAGGAGAGGCCCGGCACCAAGCCCGGCACCGAGCCCGGCACCGGGCTTGGTGCCGAGGCCGAGACGGTGCGGCGGCAGCTCGGGCGCGAGCCGCGGGCGGTGCTCGGGGTCGCCCACCGCTGCTCGTGCGGGCTGCCCGACGTCGTCGAGACGGCGCCGCGGCTCGAGGACGGCACGCCCTTCCCGACCCTGTTCTATCTGACCTGCCCGCGGGCGTCGTCGGCGGTCTCGCGGCTCGAAGGATCCGGGGTCATGCGGGAGATGACCGCCCGCCTGGCCACGGACCCCGAGCTCGCGGCTGCCTACACGGCCGCCCATCGGGACTATCTGGCCCGGCGTGACGCCCGCGGCGCGCTGCCGGGCCACCCGAGCGCGGGCGGCATGCCCGAACGGGTCAAGTGCCTGCACGTGCTGGTCGCCCACAGCCTCGCCGCCGGTCCCGGTGTCAACCCGTTCGGTGACGAGGCCCTCGCCGCGCTCGCGGACTGGGGGGGCCGTGGGCCCTGTGTCGACGCCGACGGCGCATCCTGTGCTGAGGAGCCCGTGCGTTCGCGCGGTCGTGCGGCCGGACCCGGCCAGGGACGAGAGGAGACCGCCGGATGACCCGTGTCGCCGCGATCGACTGCGGTACCAACTCCATCCGCCTGCTCGTCGCCGAGGTGGACGAGGGAGCCGGCGGCTCCGGCGGCCGCCTGCACGAACTCACCCGTCGGATGGAGATCGTGCGGCTGGGAGCGGGGGTCGACCGCACCGGAGAGCTCGCCCCGGACGCGCTGGCCAGGACGCTCGCCGCGCTGCGCGACTATGCCGGCGAGATCGACCGGCTGGGCGCGTCACGCGTGCGCATGGTGGCGACCAGCGCCACCCGGGACGCCCGTAACCGCGCGGACCTGGTGGACGGCGTCCGCGCGATCCTCGGCGTGGACCCCGAGGTGATCAGCGGCGACGAGGAGGCCGCGCTGTCGTTCGCCGGCGCGATCGGCGACCTCGACGGTGTCTCCACGCCGATCCTGCTGGCCGACATCGGCGGCGGATCGACGGAGCTCGTCCTCGGCGACGTGGGTGGCGTCCGTGAATCGATCTCGGTGAACGTGGGCTGTGTGCGCATGGCCGAGCGGCACCTCCACGACGACCCGCCCACCCCCGCCCAGGTGGCCGCGATCGTGGCCGACGTGAACGCGGCGTTCGACCAGGCCGAGCGCGTCGTCCCGATCACCACCGCCACCACCCTGGTGGGGGTCGCCGGCACGGTGACGACGGTGGCCGCGCTTGCCGCCGACCTGCCCGCCTACGACGCCGACCGCATCCACCTCATGGTCACCTCGGCGCAGGACGTCGCCGCGGTGACCGCCCGGCTCCTCGCGATGACCCACGCCGAACGCGCGGCTCTCCCGGTGATGCACCCGGGCCGGGTCGACGTCATCGCCGCGGGCGCGCTCGTGCTGCGGACCCTGGTCGAACGTTCCGGCACCACCGCGGTGATCGCCAGCGAGCGGGACATCCTGGACGGCATCGCGTTGTCGCTCGGCGGAGTGGTGGGATCCGGCGGAGTGGTGGGGTCCGGCGCCCGGTGAACGGCACCGAGACGCGGACGACCCGCATCGTGTGACAGACCCGGCCCGCGGGCCCGCCGCTCCCGGGGCGGGACGGCCGGAGGACCCCGCGACGGCGTCGACCCCGGTCGCCCAAGCCTCCGAGCAGGTCGCGGACCTTGCCGCGACGGCCGCCGGCTGCGCCGACCTGGACGCCTGGATGTCGGTGTGCCGGGCCTGCCCGCGGCTGGTGGCCTGGCGGGAGGGCGAACAGGCCGACCCCGGCCGAACGTGACACCTGCCGACCGTGGCTCGTCCGGGACCTCGAGCTGTTGCGTCTGCTCGACATGGTCCTCGCCGCGGCGGCCGGTCACGCTCGGGCGGATGACCACTCGTGACGGCCGGGAGGCCGGCGACGGCCGGGCGACGCTGTGGCGGAAGTCGGTAACGCGCGCCGTCGGAATCCTCCGCGCACAGTATTGCCCGGCCAGACCTTGTTCCGGCGCCGAGAACAGTGGGGCAGATCACTTTTTTCGCCGGATGGCTGCCCGGGCCGATCGCCCGATCCCGATGAAGTGCGTGCTGCGGGCCCGGCCCGCGACCTCGTTTTCGTCGAGAGGCTTCTCTTCGCGGAGAAGGTTTTCGGCCCAGAAGAGGGTTCATCCGGCAGCTCATTGTTGTCCGTGGATTGCGTAGCCGAACTCCGCCGGACGGGATTGCGGGCCAGGCATCGCATCCGGACCCGTCCGGGACGTGGGCGATCCCGGGGGGCCGCGCTCGCGGTCCGTCCCGGATCCCTCGCGGAAAGTGTTGCCTTCGTGTTGCGCTTTCGTTCAGATGTGGCCAGCGTCACCCTGGTGCCTCGGACAGCGTGAGGCACTCGCGTGCCCGGTGTGCGGGAGCGGTCGAACCGTGCGGAGAGGGCCTCCGCCCGGCCGCCTTCCCACTCCGACGGGCGGCCCGATCGCCGGGGCCGGGTATCGCGCCGATGCCAGCCGAGAAAGCTGGAGCAGAGCTGTCCGCCGGCCCTCTCGGATGGATGGCGGTGCGTTCCTGGCGCACCTGGGTGAGAGACATGGGCAAAGCGCGGGTGAGCGCGAGGGGTCTAATCCGGGCCGCACCGACAGAGCGACGCATTGTTCCATTCGACTGGAGGTGAATAACACGGGTACATGCGCCCTGCGTCGTCGGCCTCGCCGCGCGGCGCCCCTGGCGGAAGCCGCCAGCGATTTCGGCGGGGCGTCGGATTGTTTTCCATGTCGGGTCCGCCGGCAGCCGCGACGGCGCCCGGCGGGTGCTGCCTGTCTGTGACGGTCCGACCGCTGTCGCCGGCGGGAACGGTCGGACCGTCCGGGCCTGGCCCCCGCCCCCGGTTCGCGCCCACCAGGTGCCCGTCCCGGCGTCGGGGCCGACGCCTCCGCCCGGTGTCCTCACCGGGCCCGCGGCGGCGTTGGCTCCGGTATCCGCTCCGGCGTCCGCCATCGTCGCCGGCCGCCGACCCGCTTCGGCGTGGGCCGGTGTCGGGTCCGGCCTCGGCCCGGGGAGGAACGCGTGCCCTGCTCGGCGGCCGACCTGCAACAGCCGGCTGTGAAGTGAGGACTGCGGGCTGTCGCCGGAGCCGGCCGTGCCGTCGGACACGACGGCGGATGCCGGTGAGCCGTTGTACGCCGGGGCCCCGACTGCCGCGGGATCCGGCCCGGACCTGTGCGGATGTGAGCCGTCGGCTTCGGTATCCTTGATCTTCGCTGGTGCGGGCCCGTGCTTCTGGGCGGTGGGTGACCGGGGTGAGCCGGGGTGAGCCGGAGTCGCCAGGGCCCCGGTGCCGAGCCGGCGGATGCCCGCCGGTCGGCGGGCGAGACTGCCCTCCGGAAGCGAATCGACGCGTGACCGCTTGGCGCGAGATGACGGCGAGCGCGTCGCTGTCGTCACCAGGAGTCACGAAATGATCCGGGTCGGCCGCTCCGTACGACTTTTCCCGCGATGCGTTATTCCCAGACCCTACGTAGCGTGGTAGAAACATCAGCGATGTGCATGAGCCGGTGTATCCCAACAGGTAGAGGAGGCTGTCCTAAAAACAGCTCGAGTGTCGGTTCGACTCCGACCACCGGCACCTATCAATGGCAACCGTCTGCCTCCTATTGCCCCTGAGGCCGGCGGTCGGCCGGACGCTGGCGACGCCTAAGGGCGCTTTGTCTGAAGAGCGACTGCCAGCGGCTCGTTTCTGATCCAGTGGATCTCTGTGGCTGTGCGCCGCGCCTTCTTCCGATATGTCTGGCTTGGCTGCGGCCCGGCCGCGCGGCCAGGCACCGGTCAACCGCCCGTGGCACGAGGGTCGCCCCGCGCACCTGGGCGGAACGGTGGGCGGGGCGGGGCCGTTGTACTGTGCGATCGTCGTGCGGCAGGTCGCCCACGCGGGCTGCTGGGGAGGTCCAGGCCGATGGCAGAGCTGCACTCGTCCAATCCGGCGTTCACCCGGTCCGGTTTCGGGCAGACGAGGTCGCCCGTGCCGCCTCCGCCCCCGGGGCCCTGGCAGCCCGGTCCGTGGCCGCAGGGCCCGGGCTTCCCGCCCGCGCCGCCGGCCCCGCCGCGGGGCGGGCTGACCTTCGACGACGTGGTCATGCACACGCTCGGCGTGTTCGCGGTGATGCTCGTCGGCGCGGGGGTGGGCTGGTACCTCTCGCCGGACTCGCCGGGCATCGCGCTGGGCGCGGCTGTCGCCGCGCTGGCCCTGAGCCTCGTGATCTCGTTCCGTTCCCGGATCAGCCCGCCTCTGGTCGTGTTGTTCGCCGCGCTCGAGGGCCTGTTCGTCGGCGGGGTCTCCCGGTTCTACGAGTCGGCCTTCTCCGGCATCGTGCTGCAGGCCCTGCTCGGCACGGCGCTGGTCTTCGTGGCCATGCTCGCCGCCTACCGCAGCGGCCGGCTACGGGCCACGCCCCGCATGGCGCGGATCATCACCGGCACGCTGCTCGGAGTGGTCCTGCTCGGCATCACCGACCTGGTTGTCAGGGCGGTCTCCGGCAGCCACCTGCCGATCATCAATGACGCCTCGCCGCTGGGCATCCTGTTCAGCGTCGCCGTCCTCGCCGTCGCGAGCCTGCAGTTCATCCTCGACTTCGACTACATCGAGCGGGCGGTCGCGAACGGCGCCCCGCGTGAGGAGGCGTGGCGGGCCGCGTTCGGCCTGCTCGTCGGCTTCGTATGGGTCTATCTGGAGCTGCTGCGCCTGCTGTCCAAGCTCCGGCAGTAACTCGCCGGGCCGCGGCCGGTCTCGACCGACCCCGCGGGGTCGGTCGAGACCCGAAGCTCATCCCGAGCGGTCGGGGCCTGCCACCGTCGGTGTCACCCTGACCAGGCAGCGATGCTCGCGTTCCATGGCCGCACGGTAGCCGTCCCAGTCGGGATGCTCGCCGGAGATCTGCCGGTAGTGGTCGACGAGGGGCTCCATCGCCTCCGGCAGCCGGATGATCTCGGCCACGCCGCCGATCTGCACCCAGGGCCCGAAGAAACCATCGGACAGGACACACAGGGAAACCCGCGGCTCACGCTGGATGTTCGCCGTCTTCACCGCCGTCGTCCGGGTGCTGATCACGAATGCCCCCGTGGTGTCGACGGCCACAAGCACCGGGGAGAGCTGCGGAGTGCCGTCACGCCGAGCGGTGGCCAGCACGGCACGGTGCTGGCCACGGGCGAAGGAGCGGGCAGCGTCAAGGTCCACCGGGTCATTCTTGCCCCGCCCGCGGCGGCCGGCCACCGCGGGCCACCGCGGGCGGGCGGGCGATCAGCGCAGCGAGCGCAGGTCAGGTGCGGAGCGCATGCCGGCGCAGGTGGGCTTCGTGCACGACGGCCGCGGCGTACCGATGCGGCAGGCTGTGCACGTCCCGCAGCCAGCCCACTCGCTCGGAGGACCGGAGCAGCCCTGGGCCCTCGTTGAGCTGGGCGAGCCAGTGCCCCAGATCGTGTCCGGTGGCCTTCGGCATGCGTTCGATGAGGCTCCGGTGGGTCTGCGGGGAGCGATGCTTCAACATGCGCGCCTCCAGAGATCAGGCCCGACGTCCGTCGAACCCGGAATCAGCGGTACATGCTTCGAGCGTGCGCCCCGCCGCAGCGATCGGCAAGGCGTGCGGCACGGTTACGCGCGGGTATCCTGGCCGAATGTCGGATTCGCTCCGTGAGGTCTCCCGGCAGACGAGCATGCTGGTCTCCAGGGCACGGGGGTGGATGGGCTCCGCCTGGGATGTGCGGATCTCCAGCGGTGCGACCCGCGCCGACCGGCTCCGTGCGCTGATCGACGAGTTCGCGGCGCTCGGCCGGGAGGCGGGCAGCGGCGCGCCCTCCGGAGCCCGCCCGCCGCGGATCTCCGACCATGCACTGCCAGACCAGCTCGTCGTCCTCGCGGACGACTTCTTCGCCGCGGCCGCGGCGGGGAGTGGGCCCGGCGTGCCGCTGCCCCAGCCCGAGGTCACTCGACTGCTGGCGCGCGCGGGTGCCGCGGTGGGCGCGGCCAGGGCCGATCTCGACACTCCGGGCTTCGGCTTCCGCCCGTTCTGAGGTGGCCCGGTGCCCGGTGCCCGGTGCGCTGTGCCCCGGTGTGTCGGCGTGACCTGCCCGGCCGACCCGCCTGTCCGTCCGTCCGCCTCAGCGTGGCTGCCAGTCGCCCGCCAGCGCGGCGAGGACGGGCACCGCGGCCATCCGAGCGCCGTCCAGTGTCAGGTGCACGCCGTCACGGGTGCGGATGAGGACGGAGCGCCCGCTGCTGTCCGTCAGGTAGTCGGTGTAGCGCCCGTCGGTGGACAGGGTCGGGCGCAGGTCGAGGAAGCGCGCGCCGGGCACCCGCTCGGCCGCCGCCCGGGTTGCCTCGTTCATCCGAGTGAAGTAGCCGTTCAGGGTTTCCGACCGGGCGGGTGGCAGACCGAGCCAGTAGACGCGGCGGCTGCCGCCGTCCGACCAGATGCGCATCAGGACGATTGCCCGGCGGCGGTACTCGGCTGCCCACTCGTCGGAGCCCGCGGGCAGGATGATGCCGTCCGGCTGGGTGATGCCCTGGCCGTCGTTGCCGCCCATCACGACCACCACGGCCTCCGGGTTGCGCTCGCTGACCTGGTGGCGGGCGTGGGTGGCCCAGTCGAAGAAGTCGGGGCGGACGAGCCCGGTGCCGAAGCGGGTGTCGGTCTCGGCGCGGATCGCCGCCGGCGCGGTGTTCGTGATCGTCGGTCCGAGGGATTCGGTCAGGGAATCACCGGTGACGAGGACCCGCAGCGGATCGGCGGCGGTCGGGGTCCGCAGCCGGGTGGCCTCGCCACCGTTGCCGTCCCGGCGGGCGGCGCCGTCGCGGCTGTCAGCCGGTGGCTCGGCCAGTGCGGCGGCGGAGGCGAGCTCGGAGCTGTCCGCCTTCGCCCCGGCGGGGTCGGGGTGCCCGAACGCCCTGGTCAGCAGCCGGTCAGGCCGGTCGAGCCAGAGCGTCGAGGTGACCCGGTCCAACGGGCGTGCCACGGCGAGCACCAGGTCGCGGGTGGTTCCCGGTGGCATCCCTTCACCCGCGTGCACCATCGCGGATGACCGCAGCACCGCCAGAAGCCCCAGGCACGCCGTGACCAGGATCAGTGCCCGCCGCGCCGACATCGCCGGGGTCCGTGGGCCCGACGGCGCATCGGGCGCATCGTGCTTGTCGGGCGCATCGGGTGTATCGGGCCTGTCGGGTGCGGCAACGGGCGGGATGGCGGCACCCGTGGCACGCGGCGCGGTGGACGGAACTGTCGGCTCGGGAGCAACGAGGCGCGGCGCCGTTGCCTGCCGTGCCGGGGCGGGGGGCCGCGGCGGGGAGGCCGCCGGCCTGTCGGGATCCCTGCGCGGAGCGGGCGCGGATGGCGCCGAGGCCGTGGGCTCGTCGCGCTGCGTCATGGCGTCTCCCGCCGTCATCGGGATGTCGTGTTCGAACGATTACCTTAAGTGATGGTCGCTCGTGCTGCTGGTCGTGCGGCGTTCTGTCCGGTGCACGTGGAGGCGGCCGGCCGGTGAGGCCCGGAACCACCGGAACCACCGGAACCAGCGGTGGACGGGGGTCAGAACCGGAAGTAGATGAACGGCGCGACGTCCTGTTGGCCGACGAAGGTGTAGATGACCAGGAGGAACGCGACCACCAGCACGATCTGCACGCCGAGGGGACGGGCCGCGAAGACGCCCTGGGCGCGCACCCACCACCAGCGCGGGATGGCGGCCGCGCCGAGCCCGGCCGCGATGGCGACCAGCACCGTCGTCGTGACCAGAGGGGCTGGGCCCCAGGCGGTGAACAGCCGGGTGAAGATCTCGCCCGCGGTGCCGAGGTCGGGTGAGCGGAAGAGGACCCAGGCCACGCAGACGAAGTGGAAGACGAGGATCCGGCTGAGCCAGGCTCCGGGGGTGTGCAGGGGGCGGCGGGTCGGGGCGGGTGCCGCCAGCGTCGTGGCCGCCGGGTCGTGGGCCTCGGCGGCCTCGGCCCCCGTCCCGGTGCCGGCCGGCACGCCGCCGGCTCCGGCGTGGGCGCCGAGCAGGGACTCCCGGGAGGGCGTCGGCAGCGGCAGCGGGGGCAGCGGACCGGGTGGCAGGCCCGGCGAGCGGGGCTGGGTGACTCTCCCGGTGGGCTGGACGATGACGTGCCTCGGCCCGGAACCGGCAGGTGCGGGAGCGATCCCGGGCTGCTCCGGGCCCGGGCGGCCGTCGCGGTGCGCGCGCCAGCCCCGTTCCGCGGCGAGACCGGCTCCGTGCAGCGCGCCCCAGAGGACGAAGGTCCAGGCGGCTCCGTGCCAGAGCCCGCCGAGCGTCATCGTGATCATGAGGTTGAGGTACGTCCGGCGGCGGCCCCGGCGGTTGCCGCCGAGGGGGAGGTAGACGTAGTCCCGCAGCCAGCGGGAGAGGGTCATGTGCCAGCGGCGCCAGAAGTCCTGCAGGCTGATGGCCGCGTAGGGGCGGTCGAAGTTGTCGGGGAACCGGAAGCCGAGCAGCAGGGCCACCCCGATCGCGATGTCCGAGTAGGCCGAGAAGTCACAGTAGATCTGGACGGCGTAGCCGTACACGGCGACCGCGATCTCCAGGGCCGAGTGCTGGCCCGGCGCGTCGAAGACCGGGTCGACGATCCTGGTCGCGATCAGGTCCGCCAGGACGACCTTCTTCACCAGGCCGCCGCCGATGAGGAAGACCGCGCGGGTCACCTGGACCTGCCTGGGGTCGCGAGGGGAGGCGAGCTGCGGGGTGAACTCGCTCGCGCGCACGATCGGCCCGGCGACGAGGTGGGGGAAGAACGCCTCGTAGACGGCGAAGTCGATCAGTGAGACGGGGCGGATGTCGCGCCGCCAGACGTCGATCACGTACGACAGTGCCTGGAAGGTGAAGAACGAGATGCCGATCGGCAGCGCCACCTGCAGCAGGGGAAGCGGGGCGGGCAGCCCGACGTCCTGCAGGGCCCTGTCCACGGAGAGGGCGAAGAAGCCGTAGTACTTGAACCAGCCCAGCAGCCCGAGGTCGCAGATGATGGCGGCGATCAGGATCCGGCGGTCCCGCCACCGGTGGATCGCCACCGCGGCCGCCTGGTTGATCAGCGTGGAAGCCATGATCAGCAGGACGAACCGGGCGTCGGCGTAGGCGTAGAAGAAGTAGGAGGCGCCCAGGATGAAGGGCTTCCACAGCGCGGGGATCGGCATGAGAAGCCAGGAGACGGCCATGACGATCACCAGGAACGCGGCGAACTCGATCGTTGGGAAGACCACGCGTAACCGTCCGGCATCTGCTACGGAGAGGATTCAGTCAACTACTGAAAGTAGTTGAGGTGCGGCTGCTGCGCTCCTCGACGTGCCCTCGACGTGCCCTCGACGCACGCCCGGGGACGGCCCTGGTGCGGTTTGCCCGGGACGGGTCGCCGGCCCGCCCGGGTGATCTGGGGCCGAATCCGTAGCCGTGTACTGACGAGATGGCCAGCCTGTCGCTACCGTCCCGGGGCATGAGAATCGTTCCGGTCAACGGCATCGAACTCGCTGTCGAGACGCACGGTGATCCTGACGGCCTGCCGCTGGTGTTGGTGAACGGGCTCGGGCAGCACCTCATCGGGTGGCACCCCGATCTGCTGGCGAGCATGGTCCGGCGTGGCTACCACGTCATCGTCTTCGACAACCGGGACGTCGGGTACTCCACCCACCTCGACTGGCACGGCCCACCCGACCTGCTGGGCATCGTGGCCGGCCAGCCCGGCCTCGCGCCCTACGGCCTGGAGGACATGGCCGCCGACACCGCCGGGCTGCTGGACGCGCTGGGCCTCGACTCCGCCCACGTCATGGGCGTGTCACTGGGCGGGATGATCGCCCAGCTCCTCGCGCTGACCAGTCCCGACCGGGTCCGCAGCCTCATCTCCGTGATGTCGCATCCGGGCGACCACAGTGTGAAGCCGACCGACGAGGCCATCAACCTGCTGCTGCGGCCAGGCGCGACCACGCTGGACGAGTTCATCCTCGGGGCGGAGGAGTCCGCGCGGGTGATCGGCTCGCCCGAGTTCGCCGTCGACGTCAGCTGGCTGCACAGCCGGTCGAGGGCCCTCTGGGAGCGGCGGCAGAACCCGGCCGGGGTCGCGCGCCAGCTGGCCGCCGTCCTGGTCGCGGCGGACCGCTCGGCGGCCCTGGCCGGCCTGCGGGTGCCGACTCTCGTCGTGCACGGGTCGCACGACCCGCTCATCCCCGTCCGCGGCGGGCGGCTGACCGCTGCCGCGGTCCCGTCCGCCGAACTGCTGGAGATCGACGGGATGGCACACGACCTGCCCCGGGAGATCTGGGCCCGCCTGCTGGACCGGATCGACGACACCACCCAGCACGGCGAGTCGTTGCGGACGGCGGTCAGGAACCCGGTTTCACCACCATGAGCACGACGACGAGGACCCAGCAGGTGACCGCGGCGGCGGCGCCGATCGTGATCATGGGCAGCTGGCGGCGCCCGTCGCCCCCGCGCTCGATCTCGTACACGGCACGCCGCAGGTTCCGGGAGACGACGGCCATGGTGATCACGACCGCCGCGATCCACAGTGTCAGCGAGGCCGTCAGCCACGGATCGCCGAGGTCGCGCGTGCTGCCGAACGAGCCGGCCCGCAGGATCACCAGGCCGAAGGCGGTGACCAGGACCGTCGCCGGCGGATAGTACCGGGTGGAACGCACCGCGGCCCGCAGCCGGGGCAGGGCGGCCGGACCGCCGAGGACGAGACGGGGAGCCGCTGCCGTCGTGGCGCAGAGCGGGCCGACGAGCAGGACGGCGGCGAGCACGTGCAGGGTCAGGAAGAGGCCGTAACTGCCTGAGTGAGGCATGCCCGAACCGTATCGGCCCGCCCCCGCCAGGCCGGGCGCGGGGCCGCGCCAGCCTGGTCAGAGCTCGCTGGACTGGTAGTAGAGCAGTTCGATCGCGCGCCCGAAGTAGGTGCCGTAGACCGTGCCCGGGTCCCCGGCGTACGCGTAGCTCACGACACTGTCGACCCAGCCGGCCCCCGGTCCGGCGCGGCCGAGGCCGACGAACAGCGGGCCGCCACTGGCGCCGCCGGTCATGTCGCAGCGCAGGCCGATCGAGGCGGTGCCGTACGGGTCGGACGTCGGCGGGCCGGCACAGTAGATCAGCCGGTCGCCGTCGTAGGGCGCGAGGCGCGGGTAGCCGAACGCGTACTGGGCGCTGGTCCGCGGCTGGTTGAAAGCGATCTTCTGGGCGCCGACGACGTCCTGGATGTGCCGCCCGCCGAGGGTGTTGAACAGGACGAAACCGGTGTCGTAGTCGAAGTTGCCGCGCAGTCCCCAGTCCGGGGTGACCGTGATCCGGCGGGCGGTCCACAGACCGAAGGGCGGTGAGCCGTCGGCGAAGCCCGGCATGAAGGCCACGTTGGTCGCGAACTGCCCGCCGTTGCCTTCGTGCAGGCAGTGCCCGGCCGTCACGGCGAGATCCCGGCCCGGGCTGGACACCACCGTCGCGGTGCAGGCGTAGTCGATGCCGCGCAGGGTGGTGAACAGCCGGCCCACCGTCCTCGTCACCAGCCCGCCGTAGGTGTAGGGAGTGCCGGTGGCGGGCGGCGGCGGGCCGGTCCGGACCGGGGCCTGCCAGGTGGCGGCCGGCCCGTCCAGGGCCCTCGGAACGGGCGCGCCGTCCCGGTCGACGGTGCCGGCCGCCTGCGCCCGGGTACGGCGTTCGGCTGACCAGTACGCCGAGATCCGTGCCTGCTCGACGCCGCTGAGCGCGACGGGCGCCGACATCGGCTTCGCGAGCGGGCGCTCCAGCGGCTCGGAGTAGCGGCCGGCGAACGGCCCGGGCAGATCCTCGGAGATGACGGAACGCGGCGGCGGCCCCGCGGCCGGGACGCCGCCGGTCGCCACCGCGGCCAGCGCGGGGACGGCCGGGGCCAGGGTGCAGAGCGCGAGCGCGGCCGTGGCGACGGCAAGCCGTCGCCGGCCCGCCCGACCGGGACGGTCAGGCTCGTGCCGAGCGGTCTCGTGCCGAGCGGTCTCGTGCCGGTCCGGCCGGTGCTTGTCGTGCCGTGCGCGCTCTGCCACCACGAGCGCGCACGGTAGCAGCTTGGTGACGGAAGGTGTCGGGTGGCGGCCGGGTGCGGTCCGCCGGCCCCCTCTGGGCGGCTCAGCCGGGCGGCCGGCGGCCGCTCAGCCGGCAACCCGCCGGGAACTGCGGGAGTGCAGGTAGTCGTGGATGACGAAACTGCCCAGCGTGGACGGATCGGGGGAGAGGACGCGGCCGCCGTTGCGCCGGGCCATCTCCTCGACGAAGCGAACGAGCCGGGGCTCGTCGTCCAGCATGAAGACGTTGATCGACACGCCGCGGCGGGTCAGCCGGTCCACCTCGGCCAGCGTCAGCTCGAGGGTCTCGGGCATCGGTGGCCAGGAGAAGGACGGGGTGCCGTCCCGCTGCAGGTGGGCGGTGGGCTCGCCGTCCGTCACCACCATGACGACCGGCTCGGACTCCGGGTAGCGGCGCAGCAGCCGGCCCGCGATGAGCAGTGCGTGCTGCAGGTTCGTGCCCTGGACCATCTCCGAGTCCAGGCCCGCGAGCTCGACGGGCCGCAGCTCCCGGGCGTAGTCGGAGAACCCGATGATGTGCACCTTGTCCTGCGGGAAGCGGGTGGTGACGAGTGCGTGCAGGGCGAGGGCGGTCGACTTCGCCACCCCCCAGGTGCCGCGCAGCGCCATCGAGTAGGAGAGGTCGACGAGCAGGCAGACGGCCGCGCTCGTGCGGCGCTCCGTCTCGGCGACCTCGAAGTCGTCGACCGTCAGCCGGATCCGGTTGCCCGGGCCCGGCGGGCCGCCCCGCAGCACCGCGTTGCGCACCGTGCGGACCACGTCGATCGGCTGGGTGTCGCCGAACTGCCAGCGCCGGGACGTCCCGAGCAGGTCGCCGGCCGAACCGGCGTCCGAGTGGGTGTGGTCACCGCGGCCGCGGGCGGTGACATCCCGGAAGATGCGGGCGAGCGCCGTCTCGCCGATGCGCCGCACCGCCCGCGGGGTGAGTTCGAGCGTACCGGCGCGGCGGGTGATGAAGCCCTGGCGCTCCAGCTCCCGTTCGACCTGCCGCAGCTGCGCCAGGTCGTCGACGGCGGCCCGGCCGAGTGCCCGCTCGACCGCCTCGGGATCGACGTCGTCGAGGGAGGCCCCCGGGTAGTCCTGGCTGAGCGAGGCGGCGAGTTCGTCGAGCTCGGCGAGCTCCTCCAGCGCGCTGGTCGCGTCGCCGAGGCCGAGCGGCTCGTCTCCGGTCATCGCGCCGGAGAAGCGCCCGCGGCCACGCCCCCGGCCGCGCCCGCCCCAGTCCAGCCCGGGCCGGGCGGACCGCAGCGCCCGCGACAGCCGCGACATCTCCCCGGCCAGGCCCATGTCCTCCATCGCCGTGGCCATCAGGTCGGCGAGCTCCTGGCGCTGCGCGGGCGTCAGCCCGGCGAGCAGGCGCTCCGCGGCGGCGGCGCGGCGGGCCAGCGCGTCGACCAGCTCGTCGAGATCGCCCGGGTTCTCCGGGAAGAACTCGCCGTGCCGGCGCATGAACTCCGCGAAGCGGTCCTGGGTGTCCTCACCGCGGGCGTCCGCCTCGAGCAGCTCGTTGAGGTCACGGACCATGTCGCGCACCCGCGCCATGTCCTCGGGGGTGGCGCCCTCCAGCGCCTGCTTCATTCCGCGGAACTGCGCGTCGAGCACCTCCCGGCGCAGCAGGTCGGCGATCTGCTCGTAGGTCTCCCGCGCCTGCTGCGAGCGCCAGTCGTAGTCGGCCAGCTCGCGGACGGCACGGGCCGGGTCCGAGGGCAGGGCGTCCAGCTCGGCCTCGCGCATCCGTGCCTCGTCCGCCGGGTCGGGGAACAGCGCGGCCCGCTCCTGCCCGACGGCGGTGTCGAGCAGGCGGCGGACCTCCTCCAACGTCCCGTCGAGGCGGCCGCGGGAACGGGCCTCCCGGCGGCGGCGCTCCACCGCGCGGCGAAGATCGTCCAGACCGCGGCGGTTCGGCATGCCGCGGCGCAGCAGGGCATCGAGGGCCTCCCGGGGCGTACGCCCCTCGAGGATCTCGCGGGACATCTCGTCCACGGCATCCGTCGCCGCGAACGGGGACGCGAGCGGGTCGGGCCCGCCGTCCCACGGGCCGTATCGGAACTGTCCGGAACTCACCGGTGCCTCCTAGCCCCCGTAGACCGTAGACCTAGCCCCCCGTGGACCTAGCCCCCCGTGGACCGTTCAGCCCTCGTGGACCGTCCGGCTAGCCTCCGTAGACCGTCCGGCCGGGAAGTTCCTCCTTGGCCAGGCGCCGGTTGAGGTGCAGGCCCTCCATCGCCAGTTCCAGGGCCGCGGCGGCCAGGCCGGGTGACTCCGCGCCATCGACATCCAGCCGGTTGAGGATCGCGGCCAGCCCCGGCACCGGGCCGATCCGGCGCAGCAGCTCGGTGGCCGGGACGAGATCGCCCGTCTCCACCGCCCCGTCGCGCTCGAAGCGCTCCTGGAGGCCCGAGAGGTCGGACCCGGCCAGCTTGGCGCGGAAGGTCTCCGCGATCGCCCGCCGCAGCAGCAGCGCCAGGACGTCGTCCTCGCGCCCCTCCTCCAGCTGGTCGAACTCGACCTTGCCCCGCACCGCCGGGACGATCGCGCCCAGGTCGACGACCCGGGCCGTCGCCGTCTCCTCACCGGTCAGGGCCGCTCTGCGCACGGCCGACGCCGCGACGGTCTCCGCGGCGGCCACCGCGAGGCGGGCGGAGACGCCGGAACGCTGGTCGACCTGCGGGGCCTCGCGCACCAGCCGGGTGAAGCGGGCGACCACCTCGATGAGGTGGTCGGGCAGCTCGGGTGTGCCCAGGGGCGAGCCGGCCCAGGAGATGACCGCCTCCTGGCGGATCAGTCGCAGCTCGTCGTCCAGGCGCAGCGGGTAGTGGGTGCGGACCTCGGCGCCGAAGCGGTCCTTGAGCGGGGTGATGATGCGCCCGCGGTTGGTGTAGTCCTCCGGGTTCGCCGAGGCGACCAGGAGCAGGTCGAGAGGAAGCCGCAGCATGTAGCCGCGGACCTGGATATCCCGCTCCTCCAGCACGTTGAGCAGCGCCACCTGGATGCGCTCGGCCAGGTCGGGCAGCTCGTTCACGCTGAAGATGCCGCGGTTGGTCCGGGGAACCAGCCCGTAGTGCACCGTCTCCGGGTCGCCGAGCGTGCGGCCCTCGGCGACCTTGACCGGGTCGACGTCGCCGATGAGGTCACCGACGCTCGTGTCCGGGGTCGCGAGCTTCTCACCGAACCGCTCGGAGCGGTGCCGCCAGGTGATCGGCAGCTTCTCGCCCACCTCGGCGAGCAGCAACCGGCAGCGGCCGCAGACCGGCGCGTACGGATGATCGTTGATCTCGCACCCGGCGACGGACGGCGACCATTCGTCGAGCAGGCCGACCAGGGTGCGGATCAGCCGCGTCTTGCCCTGGCCGCGCTCGCCGAGGAACACGATGTCGTGCCCGGCGAGCAGAGCCCGTTCGACCTGCGGGAGAACGGTGTCGTCGAATCCCACGATGCCCGGGAAGCGGTCCTCGTCCGACCGCATCCGGGCCAGCAGGTTGCCCCGCAGCTCGGCCCGGACCGACCGGTGCACATGGCCGGAACGGCGCAGGTCGGCCAGGCTGATCACGGTCGGCGGGGGCCCGGACGCGGCCGGGTCGGCCGTCACGGGGACCGCCGCGCCGGCGGCGGTCTGGTGCGTCGGAGGCGTGGACGGACTGTGCGGAGCCGGCGGATCTGCCACCAGCCGACGGTACGTCCACACCGGCCCGCGCGCAGCGGAGTGGGAAGCCGTCCGCTTATGGCGTAGTCGCCTGGGCGGTCCTGGCGGTCCTGGCGGTCCCGGCGGTCCTGGCGGCCAGGGCCGCGCTCACGGCGAGTACGGCGAGACCGAGACGATCTCCACCTTGGCCGCACGACCGTTCGGCAGTGTGTACGTGACCGTCTCGCCGGCCTTGTGGCCGGTGACGGCGCCGCCGAGGGGAGAGGCGGGGGAGAAGACCTCGATGCTGGCGCTGTGATCCTCCCGTGAGCCGATGAGGAACCGCTCGGTCTCCTTCTCGCCGGGAAACCGGATCTCGACGATGGTGCCGGGGCCGGCCTCGCCGGACGCGGCACCCGAGGACTCGCCGACGCTGGCGTCGCGCAGCAGATCCATGAGCTGGCGGATGCGGGCCTCCTGCTTGCCCTGTTCCTCCTTGGCCGCGTGGTAGCCGCCGTTCTCCTTCAGGTCGCCCTCCTCACGGGCGGCCTCGATCTTCGCGGCGATCTCCGTACGCCAGGTGCCCGTGAGGTAGTCCAGCTCGGAGCGAAGTCGGTCGTAGGCCTCCTGGGTGAGCCAGGTCTGCTGCGTCACGCGTCACGCTCCTCGAGGGATACCAAAGTTCTTACTTTAACGGAGGGAGCATTGGCTCCCGACCGCTCCGCCACACGGTCCACCACCGCGCGCGGATCCGCCCCCGGCCGGCGCGGCGGCCGGCGCGGGATCAGGCCGAGCAGGTGATCCGGCCACTCCTGACGCGCCGTTCCCGGCCGCCAGGCCGTCCGTGAGGACAACCGGTGCGGCGCCGCTGCGGCCGTCGCTGGCGGCCGGGCCGACGACGATGTCGGACCTTCGGCCGGATTCCGGCGGGCCGGCTGGCGGCTTGCCGGTCGGGCGACCGTGCGTCTTCGGGCGGTATGTCTCCGCCGATCGTGTGTTCTCGGGTTCGGGCGTCATCGGAGTGTGCGCGGACTGTGCATTCTGCCACGGCGCTCGGTAACATTTCCAGATCGCACGTGAACTGGGTCTCCTTCTCTGACCGTTCTCCGGATCTGCGCCGCCCGTCCGCCGAGCCTGTCCGGGTCTGTCCGCGCCGTTCCGCGGCGGTTCGTGCCGGTCCGGCGGTCGTCGCCGTCCGTCCCGTTCGTCAGCCACAATGGGGCGCATGCTCCCGGCCGACGAGGAGCGCGGGCTGCGGCTCATGGCCGTCCACGCGCATCCCGATGACGAGTCCAGCAAGGGCGCGGCGACGATGGCGCGCTACTCCCACGAGGGCGTCGAGGTGCTGGTGGTCACGTGTACCGGCGGTGAGGCGGGCAGCATCCTCAATCCGGCCATGGACACGCCCGCGAACCTCGCCCGGATGCCCCAGGTCCGGCAGGAGGAGATGGAGCGGGCCCGGAAGATCCTCGGCGTGCGCCAGGAGTGGCTCGGGTTCGTCGACTCCGGGCTGCCCGAAGGTGACCCGCCGCCGCCGCTGCCCGAGGGGACGTTCGCCACGCTGGACGTCACCGTGGCCGCCCGCCCGCTGGTGCGTCTGATCCGGCAGTTCCGCCCCCAGGTCCTGACGACCTACGACGAGAACGGCGGCTATCCCCACCCGGACCACATCATGACGCACCGGATCAGCGTCGAGGCGTTCGAGGCGGCCGGCGACCCGCAGCGCTACCCCGAGGCGGGCACCGAGGTCGGCCTGGCCCCCTGGCAGCCGCTGAAGCTCTACTACCACCTCACCTTCCACAAGGACCGCATCCTCGCCCTGCACCAGGGAATGCTGGCCGCGGGTCTGGAGTCGCCCTACGCGAAGCGGCTGGGCGAGTGGGTCGACCGGGCCGAGGACACGGGTCGGCTGACCACCCGGGTGCGCTGCGACGACTGGTTCGAGGTGCGTGACCGCGCCCTGCTGGCGCACACCAGCCAGGTGGATCCGACCGGGCCGTGGTTCCAGGTGCCGCTCGCCCTGCAGCGGGAGGCCTGGCCCACCGAGGACTACCAGCTCGCCCGGTCCCTGATCGAGGTCGGTGTGCTTCCCGAGAGCGATCTGTTCAACGGCGTCCGCTGAGGGCGCCCTGCGGCGCCCTCAGCGGACGCCCGCCCTGGCCGGCCGGTGCCGCCGCGCGGCGCGCCGCCGCGGCGGGTGAACGTAAGGTCGGCTGACGGACGGACGTCGCGATGTGCTGGCGTACGGGAACGTTGGGGAACTGACGGAACGGACAGGAGGTGCCGGTCGATGTCTGACACGTCCGGCGGACTGCGGCTCGCCGCGGAGATAGGCACGGGCACCAGCGGTGCCCTGGTGGTCTTCGCACTGATCCTCGCGTCGGTTGCGCTCTTCGTGTTCCTCTCGCGGAGCCTGCGCAGGATGCGCGCGAACGTCGCCAGCGGAGAGTTCGGGTCGGGCCCCGCCGACAGGCGGGTGGCTCCCGGCGGCCCGGCACCGGAGTCCACCAGCACGGGCGACGGCTCAGGAGCAGGCACCGGAGAGGCCGGTGCCGCGCCCGGCGGTGACCGGGCCGCCGCGGTGGCGACCACCTCCGCCGGGGCGGCGGGGACGGGTACGCTCCCGCGTCAGCGTGAGGGAAAGGGCGTCGGGGAGGACGTCGGCACCGACCCGGCCTGACCTGGACCGTCAGTCGTCGGCGCCGGGGGTCCGGCCGCCGCGCTGCCGCTTCACCTGCGCCCGCCGCTTCTTCCCGGCGAGCCTGCGCTCGACCGAGCCGCGCGTCGGGTTGGTGGGTCGCCGGGGGCGTGGCGGCGGGGCGGTGGCCTCCCGCAGGGTGGCCGCCAGCCGCTCCAGCGCCGCCTCCCGGTTGCGCAGCTGCGACCGGTGCTCGGACGCGGCCAGGGTGAGCACCCCGCCGACCAGCCGGCTCCCGAGCCGGGACACCGCCCGGCTCCGCAGCTGCTCCGGCACGGACGGTGAGCCCGCCACGTCGAACAGCAGCTCCACCCGGCTGTCGGACGTGTTCACCGACTGCCCGCCCGGGCCGCCGGACCGGGAGTACCTCCACGTCAGCTCGCCGGCCGGGATCCTGAAACCCGGCCGGATCACCACGACGTCCGGCAGCATCATCACATCGTGCCAGGCCGTGCCGGGGGAGTCCCGGGGATTTCGCCCCGGGACCCGCGGCGCCGTCAGCCCAGCGCGATGTTGACGATCCGGCCGGGAACCACGATGAGGCGCTTCACGGTCCGGCCGGAGGTGTGCCGGGCGTAGTCCTCGTGGGCCTCGAGCACCTGGCGCACCGCGGCCTCGTCCGCGTCGGGCGTGACGTCGATCGTGAACCGCACCTTTCCGTTGACCTGCACCGGCATCCGCACCGTCGAGGCGGCGGCGAGGGTCTCGTCCCCTTCGGGGAAGGGCACCGTGGAGACCGAGCCGGTGTGCCCGAGCCGGCTCCACAGCTCCTCGGCGAGATGCGGCGCGAGCGGTGCCGTCATCAGCACCATCGCCTCCGCCAGCTCGCGGGGCGGCCCGTCGAGGCCGGCGCCGAAGTGCTTGCTGGCCAGGTTGGTCAGCTCGATCAGCCGGGCCACCGCGGTGTTGAACCGCAGCTCGGCGTAGTCGGCCCGGACGGTCAGGATCGTCCGGTGCAGTGCCTGGGTGACCTCGTCGCCGAGCGCGGCGTCGCGGACCCGGGGGGCACCCGTCTCCTCGTCGATGATGTTGCGCCAGAGCCGCTGCAGGAACCGGTAGGAGCCGACGATGTCGTCGGTGCGCCAGGGGCGGTGGGCGTCGAGCGGGCCCATGGCCATCTCGTACACGCGCAGCGTGTCGGCCCCGTAGCTGTCGTACATCTCGTCGGGGCTGACGCTGTTCTTGAGGCTCTTGCCCATCTTCCCGGAGCGCCGGTTGACCGGCGCTCCGTCGTGACGGTACGTCCCGTCCTCGTCGCGGACGACCTCGGCGGCGGCGACGTACATGCCGCGGGAGTCGGTGAAGGCGTCGGCCTGGATGTAGCCCTGGTTGTAGAGCCGCTTGAACGGCTCCCGGGTGGAGACCAGGCCCAGGTCGTACAGCACCTTGTGCCAGAAACGGGCGTAGAGCAGGTGCAGCACGGCGTGCTCGACACCGCCGACGTAGAGGTCGACGCCGCCGTCGCCGGCCGGCCCGCGCTCGGGATGCATCCAGTAACGCTCGACAGCGGGGTCGACGAAGCTCTCGGCGTTCGTCGGGTCGAGGTAACGCAGGTAGTACCAGCAGGAGCCGGCCCACTGCGGCATGGTGTTCGTCTCGCGCCGGTACGGGCGCGGGCCGTCACCCAGGTCGAGGGTCACCGTGCTCCACTCGGTGGCCCTGGCCAGCGGCGGGACGGGCTCGCTCTCGTCGTCGTCGGTCATCGCCCGCGGCCGGAAGTCGGTCATCTCGGGCAGCTCGACCGGCAGCAGGTGCTCGGGCACGGCCAGCGGCAGGCCGTCGTCGTCGTAGACGATCGGGAACGGCTCGCCCCAGTAGCGCTGGCGGGAGAACAACCAGTCGCGCAGCCGGTAGGAGCGGGTCGCGCGGCCGCGGCCGGCGTCCTCCAGCCAGCCGATCGTCGTCTTGACCGCCTCGCCCTTCGACAGCCCGGTCAGCACCGGCAGGTCGGGCGGGCCGGGCAGGTAGGCGCCCTCGCCGGCGAACGACTCCGGCCAGGACTCCGCCGGCGCCCCGGCGGGCAGCCCGCGCTCGGCGAGCCAGGCCGTACCGGGATCCAGCACTGCCACGACGGGCAGGCCGAACTCGCGGGCGAAGGAGAAGTCCCGCTCGTCGTGCGCCGGCACCGCCATGATCGCGCCCGTGCCGTAGCCGAGCAGCACGTAGTCGGCCAGGAAGACCGGGATCCTCCCGCCGCCGACCGGGTTGGTCACGTACGTCCCGGTGAACACGCCGGTGCGGTCGATCTCAGCCCCGCCGCGCTGGCGGTCGGTGCGCCGGCCGGCGAAGGTGCGGTAGGCGTCGACGGCGGCCCGCGGGGTCCACTGCTCGTCGGGCGTTCCGGTGGGGCGGTCCTGCCCGAACCGCCAGCCGGCGGGGGTGCCCGCCGGCCAGGCGTCGGCGGTCAGCGCGTCGACGAGCGGGTGCTCGGGCGCCAGTACCAGGAAGCTCGCCCCGGGCAGCGTGTCCGGCCGGGTGGTGTAGACCTCGATGTCGACGCCCGCCCCGTCACCGGCCGCGGTGGAGAAGCGGACGGTGGCGCCGTCACTGGGCCCGATCCAGTTCCGCTGCATCTGCTTGATGGAGTCGGGCCAGTCGACCAGGTCGAGGTCGGACATAAGCCGGTCGGCGTAGGCGGTGATCCGCATCATCCACTGGCGCAGCGGGCGCCGGTAGACCGGATAGTTGCCGATGTCGCTGCGCCCCTCGGGCGTGACCTCCTCGTTGGCCAGCACCGTGCCCAGCCCGGGGCACCAGTTCACCAGCTCCTCGGAGATGTAGGCCAGCCGGTGCGCGTCGAGGACACGGCGCCGCTCGGCCGGGGTCAGCTCGGCCCACTCGGCGCGGCGCGGGTTCGCCTCGAGGGTGGCCGGGCCGGCGGCGGAGCGCCGCCCGCTCTCGAACTCCTCGACCAGCTCCTCGATCGGGCGGGCCCGCCCGGCGGCCTCGTCGTACCAGCTCCCGAAGATCTTCAGGAAGATCCACTGGGTCCACCGGTAGTACGCGGTGTCCGTGGTGGCGATCTCGCGGCGGGTGTCGTGGCCCAGGCCCAACCGGCCGAGCTGGCGCCGCATGTTCGCGATGTTCGCCTCGGTCGTCACCCGCGGGTGCTGGCCGGTGTTGATGGCGTACTGCTCGGCCGGCAGCCCGAACGCGTCGTAGCCGAAGGTGTGCAGGACGTGCCGGCCGGTCATCCGCAGGAAGCGGGCGAAGACGTCCGAACCGATGTAGCCCAGCGGGTGGCCCACATGCAGACCCGTCCCGCTCGGGTAGGGAAACATGTCCAGCACGTAGAACGGGTCGCGCCCGCGGACCGCCTCGAAGCCGCCGGAGAGCGGGCCGGTCGGGTTGGGTGACTCGAAGGTGCCCTCGTCGAGCCACCGCCGCTGCCAGTTCCGTTCGATCTCGGCGGCGAGCCGGGAGTCGTACCGGTGGGGCAGGTCGCCGTCGCCGCCCGCGGGTGCCGCAGGGGTGTCGCGCTCGGTGGGCTCGTTCATGGCTGGTCGCATCCCAAGGCATCGATCACTGTTGACCCGCTCCCGCTCGCGCGCCCGGTCGGTGCCGGGCGACCGCGGAGCCGGCCGGGGCCGTGGGCCCGGGCGGCGGTCCTGGCGGTGGCGCCGGTCGCGGACCGGGGCGGGTGAGCGGCGGGGATCACCTCTGGCGTCCAGCGTATCCGGGCCGCCCCGCTCGTTGCCGGCGGCGCCGCTCGTTGCCGGCGGCGCCGCGGTGACCGGCCCGTCGCCGGTGGCATGGTGGTGCGGTGCCCAACAAGCTCGCGGAGCAGACCTCCCCCTATCTCCTGCAGCACGCCGACAACCCGGTCGACTGGTGGCCGTGGGGGCCCGAGGCCTTCGCCGAGGCCACGGCCCGCGGGGTGCCGGTGCTGCTCTCGGTCGGCTACGCCTCCTGCCACTGGTGCCACGTCATGGCGCATGAGTCGTTCGAGGACGCCGAGATCGCCGCGTACATGAACGAGCACTTCGTCAACATCAAGGTCGACCGGGAGGAGCGCCCCGACGTCGACTCGGTCTACATGGACGTCACGGTCGCGCTCACCGGGCACGGCGGCTGGCCGATGACGGTCTTCCTCACCCCCCGGGCGGAGCCCTTCTTCGCCGGCACCTACTTCCCGCCGCGCCCGCAGCGCGGGCAGACATCCTTCCCGCAGCTGATGACGGCCATCGCCGACGCCTGGGCCCAGCGCCGGGCGGAGGTCGAGGAGTCCGGCGCGGACATCGCCCGCCGGCTCGCGGAGATCGTGGCGCTGCCCGGGGGCACCGCCGGGGGCGGGGCGGCCCCGGCGGTCACCGCCGAGCTGCTCGACGGCGCGGTCGCCGGCCTGGCCGAGAAGTTCGACGCCCGGCACGGCGGCTTCGGCGCCCGGCCGAAGTTCCCGCCGTCGATGGTGGCGGAGCTGCTGCTCCGGCACTGGGCGCGGACCGGCGACCCGCAGGCGCTGGCGATGGTGGTGACCACCTGCGAGCGGATGGCCCGCGGCGGCATCTACGACCAGCTCGCCGGCGGTTTCGCCCGGTACAGCGTCGACGACACCTGGACCGTCCCGCACTTCGAGAAGATGCTCTACGACAACGCCCAGCTGCTGCGGGTCTACCTGCACCTGTGGCGGGCGACCGGCTCGCCGCTGGCCGAGCGCGTCGTCCGGGAGACCGCCGAGTTCCTGCTCACCGACCTGCGCACCCCCGAGGGCGGCTTCGCCTCCGCCCTGGACGCCGACGCCGTTCCCGCCGGGGCGCCGGGCGCGCACGCCGAGGAGGGCGCCTCCTACTCGTGGACGCCCGCGCAGCTGGCGGACGTCCTCGGGCCGCAGGACGGGCCCTGGGCCGCCCAGGTCCTCGGGGTCACCGAGGCCGGGACGTTCGAGCACGGCACCTCCGTCCTGATGCTTCCCGCGGACCCGGATGACCCGGCCCGGTTCGCCCGCGTCCGCGCCGCGCTCGCCGCCGCGCGGGCGGGCCGGCCGCAGCCCGCCCGCGACGACAAGATCGTCTCGGCCTGGAACGGGATGGCCGTCGCGGCGCTGGCCGAGGCCGGCGCGCTGTTCGCCGAACCGTCCTGGGTCGAGGCCGCGACCAGGGCTGCCACGCTGCTGCGGGACGTCCACCTGCACGAGGGGCGGCTGTGGCGGACCAGCCGTGACTCCCGCCGGGGGCCCGGAGCAGGAGTACTGGAGGACTACGGGTGCGTGGCCGAGGGCTTCCTCGCCCTGCACCAGGTGACTGCCGACCAGAGCTGGCTGGCCCTCGCCGGCGAGCTGCTGGACGTCGTCAGGGCCCGCTTCGCCGCGGCGGACGGTGGTTTCTTCGACACCGCCGACGACGCCGAGGCGCTGTTGCGCCGGCCGCGCGAGTCCTCCGACTCGGCCACCCCGTCCGGGCAGGCCGCCGTCGCGGGTGCTCTGGTGACCTACGCGGCGCTGACCGGGTCGGCCGAGCACCGTGACGCCGGGCTGACGACAGTCGGGCTGCTCACGCCACTGCTGGAGCGGGACGCCCGCTTCGCCGGCTGGGCGGGCGCGGTGGCCGAGGCGGTGCTGGCCGGGCCGGCGGAGGTCGCCGTCGTCGGCCGGCCCGACCTGGAGCGGCTGGCCAGGCTCGGAACCGCACCCGGCGCGGTGGTCGTCACCGCCGGCCCCCTCACCGAGGGCCGGGACGTCCCGGCGGTCTACGTGTGCCGGGACTTCGTCTGTGAACTGCCGGTGACGACGGCCCAGGAGGTCCGCGCGAAGCTCGGCGTCCGCCTGCCCGGGTGACCAGGGTGACCCGGGTGACCAGGGTGACCCGGGTCGCGTTCGCTGAGACCGAAACCGGCTGGCCGGGCCCGACCGTGAGTGTGAGGATTCTGATGTAAGCGTGTAATCAGGACTGATGGGGCCAGTAGCGTGACGGGGACGGCCGGCGGCCGGGTGCCCGGTCTCCGGCCGCACGCGTGCCGGCAGGCGCCGTCGGGTTTCGTCGGGTGTCGGTGGATGCCGTCCGACCAGTGAGGGGACTGTGATGGCCGGTCTTCGAGGGCGTGGGCCTGCGCGGGGGGGCGACGGCGGCGACACCGTCTCCGCGGACGAGGTCGCGGCCTGGTTCACCGCCCGGGTGCCCGAGGGCTGGTTCACCGGCCCGCCCAGAGTGACGGTCGACCGGGACGAGATCACGGTCGTCGGCGCGCTGCCCCCGGGAGATCCGCACCCCGGCGACCCGGCGACCGGGCCGGCCCCGCCGTCCGGCGGAGCGGGGCGGACCCGGCGCTTCCGGGAGGAGACCCGGGACGCCCGCATCGAACTCGCCCGCGACGCCGAGCACCAGTTCGGCCGCAAGGTGTCCTGGGGGGTCTCCCTCGGCGCGGCCACCGAGTTGTTCACGACGTTGTCCGTTCCGGTGATGACCCGTCTTCGGCAACCGGAACGACAGGTTCTGGACACCCTCGTTGATTCGGGAGTCGCGCGCAGCCGAAGCGAGGCCCTCGCCTGGTGCGTCCGGCTGGTCGGCGAGAACGCCGACGAGTGGCTCGCCCGGTTGCGTGAAGCCATGGAAAAGGTCGAGCAGATCCGGGCGGAAGGCCCGGGGATTTAACGCTCCGGGCATCTGCGGGCGGATTTCGTCACGCTGCGTCGGCCGGGACCGACCGGTCTGTCGTGCATGCCGCCGGATGGGCGCCGCCGGGCCGGGTGAATCAGAAATCACCCTCCCCTGCCACGGGGGGGGGGGGGGCGGGTGGCGTTCCGTGCTCAGGTGACGTTCCGCATTCGTGCGTTGCTGCGTGTACGGGGGCGGCTCAGCCCAGCATTGCGATCATCAGGGCGATGTAGTGGCAGCAGGCGGCGACCAGAGTGAAGGCGTGGAACACCTCGTGGTAACCGAACGTGGTCGGTGCGGGGTCCGGTCGGCGTGTGGCGTAGACCACCGCGCCGAGGCTGTAACACGCGCCGCCGACCAGGAGCAGCACGATTGCCGCCACCCCGGCCTGGTGGAGCAGTTCGGGCAGGACGAACACGGCCACCCAGCCGAGCGCGATATAGAGCGGGATGATCAGGTAACGCGGGGAGTGCAGCCAGAGCATGCGCAGCAGCACGCCGAGGGCCGCGCCGCCCCAGACGACGCCCAGCACGATCCGGGCGGTCCGCTCGGGCATCGCGATGAGCGCGAACGGCGTGTAGGTGCCGGCGATGAAGACGAAGATCATCGAGTGGTCGAGGCGCTTCATCAGCGACCGCGTGCGTGAGGTCGACCACACTTTTCGGTGATAGAGGGCACTGGTCCCGAACAGTGCCGCAATACTGACGGCGTAAACCGCCACACCCAGGCGGGCCCTCAGTGTCGTGGCCAGTGTCAACGCTATGACGCCGAGTGCGAGGCTCACCGGGAAAGCTCCGGCGTGTAGCCACCCCCGCATGCGTGGTCGCACCAGGTCACGTGGATGGGTGTTCAGTGGTGCACCGGTGGAGCCCAGGGTCTGACGCGCGAGGGTGGCCACGGGGGACAACGATATCGGGTCGCCGTCGAGGTCACGAAGCGGAGCGGGCCAGTGCCCGTCAGTCCGTCCCGGTGCGTGATGGATCCTACGTTTCCGCACACTGCCTACCGCGCGACTCTGCACCGAAAGCGCGGTACAGTCTAATGATCCTGAACGCGGCCTCGAACTGCCCCGTTTCCCGCAGGTTTGTACCTGGGTGTCTGGTGGTGTTCGGGTGCGAACGCGGCACCTGGCTACGGCACTCGCACACGGGACGAGAACGCGACAGGTTCAACTCGACCGGAGGTGTGAGCTGTGACGACCGCGGCACAGATTCCCGGGCTGGATGCCGCCCCCACCAAGCACGCCAGGCTGATCGCCTGGGTGCGTGAGATCGCCGAACTCACCCAGCCGGACCGTATTGAGTGGTGCGACGGCTCGGAGTCCGAGTTCGATCGGCTGACCTCGCTTCTCACTGAGAAGGGCACACTGGTCCGGCTGGCCGACAAAAAACGCCCGAACAGCTTCTATGCGGCGTCGGATCCCAACGACGTCGCGCGGGTGGAGGACCGGACGTTCATCTGTTCGGAAAAGGCGGAGGACGCCGGTCCGACGAACAACTGGCTGGATCCCGCGGAGATGCGGGCAAAGCTGGGTGAACTGTTCACCGGGAGCATGCGCGGGCGGACGATGTATGTCGTTCCCTTCTGCATGGGGCCGCTCGGGTCGCACATCTCCGCGCTCGGGGTCGAAATCACGGACTCGCCATATGTCGTCATCTCGATGCGCACGATGACCCGTATGGGAACGCCCGCCCTTGAACAGCTCGGCGAGGATGGGTTCTTCGTCCCCGCGGTGCATTCACTGGGCGCTCCGCTGGAGCCGGGCGCGAAAGACGTCCCGTGGCCCTGCAACACGACGAAGTACATCTCGCACTTTCCGGAGACCCGGGAGATCTGGTCGTACGGGTCGGGCTACGGTGGTAACGCCCTGCTCGGCAAGAAGTGCTACGCCCTGCGTATCGCCTCGGTCATGGCCCGTGACCAGGGTTGGCTCGCGGAGCACATGCTGATCCTCAAGCTGACCTCGCCGCAGGGGAAGGTCCACTTCGTGGCCGCGGCCTTCCCGTCGGCGTGCGGCAAGACCAACCTGGCGATGCTGATCCCGACGCTGCCCGGCTGGAAGGCCGAGACGGTCGGTGACGACATCGCCTGGATGCGCTTCGGTGAGGACGGCCGGCTCTACGCCGTGAACCCGGAGGCGGGCCTGTTCGGCGTGGCTCCCGGAACCGGTGAGGAGACCAACCCGAACGCCGTGAAGACCCTCTGGGGTAACGCGGTGTTCACGAACGTCGCCCGCACCGACGACGGCGACGTCTGGTGGGAGGGCCTGACAGCGGACAAGCCCGCGCACCTGACCGACTGGAAGGGCCGGGACTGGACCCCCGAGTCGGCGGAGCCGGCGGCCCACCCGAACGCCCGGTTCACCGTCCCGGCCAGCCAGTGCCCGACCATGGCACCGGAGTGGCAGGACCCGGCGGGCGTGCCGATCTCGGCGATCCTGTTCGGTGGCCGCCGTGCGACGGCCGTTCCGCTGGTGACCGAGGCTCCGGACTGGCAGCGCGGTGTCTTCTTCGGCTCGATCGTCTCCTCCGAGACGACCGCCGCCCAGGCGGGCGCCATCGGCAAGCTGCGGCGCGACCCGTTCGCCATGCTGCCGTTCTGCGGTTACAACATGGCCGACTACTTCGCCCACTGGCTGGAGATCGGCAAGCGCTCCGAGCCGGGCAAGCTCCCGCGGATCTACTACGTGAACTGGTTCCGCAAGAGCCCCGAGGGGCGCTTCCTGTGGCCCGGGTTCGGCGAGAACAGCCGGGTGCTGGCCTGGATCGCCGCTCGTCTCGAGGGCACGGCCGAGGGCGTCGAGACGCCGCTGGGCATCCTGCCCGCGCCGGGCGAGCTGCCCATCGAGGGCCTGGACGTCCCCGCCGCCGACCTCGAGACGCTGCTGAGCGTCGACACCGAGGTGTGGCGGCAGGAGGCGGAGCTGATCCCCGAGCACTACAAGACCTTCGGTGACCGCCTGCCGGAGGAGCTGTGGGCTGAGCACGAGGCTCTGATCAAGCGCCTCAACGGCTGAGGCCTCCGGCGACCCGCTCGCCCGTCCCCGTCCCCGTCCCCGTCGACGAACCGGCGCCCGCGATCATTCGCGGGCGCCGGTTCGTCATTGCTGGTCCGGCGGGTGTCCGTCGGGTGAGCGTCGGGTGAGCGGCGATGCGTGTCCGGGGGCGATGCCTGGCTCCGTCGGGCCAGGGGGCGGTGGGGCCAGGCTCACGGTGGCGAGCGTCTCATCGCGGCGGGATGCCCGGACCTCCGCTGTTGTGTCATCTGAGAAGAACTGCGCGGTTTCGTACCGTGAGATTCTTCGCAGACGGTGACCAGTGGCCGGCGATCGCCGAGCATAGACCACGAAGGGCACACAAAGACAAGCGAAGCGTGTTGTAAGAAGTTGGTCGCCATCTTGCGGGGTGACGGCTAACGTGAGAGCCCTAGCGTCTCAAGTCGTGGTCCGACATCGGGTCGGCCACTCGGGAGGCCCCTCGGTGCCGCAGTTGCGACAACGCCAGGAGGCCGGTACCCGGCCCCTGGTCAGGGGCCCGGTCCCGGATACCTCCGAGTAGGCGGGTGGGCGTGTGCCACGAACGCATGTCGTCGACACAAGCGTGCTGCTCTCTGATCCTGGCGCGCTGCTGCGGTTCGCGGAGCACAATGTCGTGCTCCCCCTGGTCGTCATAGGGGAGCTGGAAGCCAAGCGGAACCATCCGGAACTGGGCTGGTTCGCCCGGGAGGCCCTGCGCATCCTGGACGACCTCCGGATCCGTCACGGGCGGCTGGACATGCCGCTGCCACTGGAGTCCGGTGGGACGCTTCGGGTCGAACTTAACCACACCGACTCGTCCGTGCTTCCACCGGGGTTCCGCGTGGACGACAACGATTCCAGGATCCTCTCGGTGGCCCTCAACCTCGCCGGCGAAGGCGCCGACGTCGTGCTGGTCACCAAGGACCTCCCGCTGCGCGTGAAGGCATCCGTCGTCGGGCTCGCCGCGGAGGAGTACCAGGCACTGTCACCGGTCGACAGCGGCTGGAGTGGCATGGCGGAGCTGACCCTCGACCAGGACGATCTCGACCGCCTGTACGCCAAGGAACTGGTCGAGCCCCCGGAGGCGGCTGATCTGCCCTGCCACACCGGGCTCGTGCTCACCACCGCCGGCGGCAGCGCCTCCGCCCTCGGCCGTGTCACCGCCGACAAGACGATCCAGCTCGTGCGCGGCGACCGGGACGCCTTCGGGCTGCACGGCCGCTCCGCGGAGCAGCGCGTCGCCCTCGACCTGCTGCTCGACAACGAGATCGGCATCGTCTCCCTCGGAGGCCGCGCCGGGACGGGCAAGTCCGCCCTCGCGCTGTGCGCCGGCCTGGAGGCGGTCATGGAGCGTCGGCTGCACCGCCGGGTCGTCGTCTTCCGCCCGCTCTACGCCGTCGGCGGCCAGGATCTCGGCTACCTGCCCGGCAGCGAGAACGAGAAGATGGCGCCTTGGGCGCAGGCCGTCTTCGACACCCTCGGCGCGCTGGTGTCGCCCGAGGTCATCGAGGAGATCGTCGATCGGGGCATGCTGGAGGTCCTCCCGCTCACCCACATCCGTGGGCGTTCCCTGCACGACGCCTTCGTGATCGTGGACGAGGCCCAGTCGTTGGAACGCGGGGTCCTGCTCACCGTGCTGTCCCGGCTCGGCCAGGGGTCGCGGGTCGTGCTGACCCACGACGTCGCCCAGCGCGACAACCTGCGGGTCGGCCGGCACGACGGGGTCGCCTCGGTCATCGAGACACTCAAGGGCCACCCCCTGTTCGCCCACATCACCCTCACCCGGTCGGAGCGGTCGCCGATCGCCGCTCTGGTCACGACCATGCTTGAGGATCTCGTGCTCTGAGCGGACCGGATCGGCCGGACTGGCCCAGACTGGCCTAAATCCACAACGGCGCATCGCGATGGCCTCGTCGCTGGTAGTGGCAGGCGACGAGGCCGGGCCGGGGCCGGGCTCCCACCGGGCATCCATGTGGCCTGCGGGCGCTGCCACCGACATGGGAACTAAGCGGGCGGCGCGGTGGTTGTGCGGGGAGAAGCCCGGAGGTGGTTCGTGATGTTCTTCGGTCGCCACAAGACGACCCTGCCGACGGCCGAGCAGGCACTGCCCGGCCGTACCGTTCCGATCTTCACCGGTCCTGACCGCCACACCGTTCTCGGGACGTCCCTGCTCGGTCCCTTCCCGGAGGGGCTGGAGACCGCGGTGTTCGGCATGGGCTGTTTCTGGGGCGCCGAGCGGAAGTTCTGGCAGGTGCCCGGCGTGTACTCCACCTCCGTCGGCTACGCGGGCGGGATCACGCCGCACCCGACCTACGAGGAGACCTGCTCCGGGCAGACCGGCCACACCGAGGCTGTGCTCGTCGTCTTCGACCCGGCGAAGGTCAGCTACGACGAGCTGCTGCGTGTCTTCTGGGAGGGCCACAACCCGACCCAGGGCATGCGGCAGGGCAACGACGTCGGCACCCAGTACCGCTCGGCGATCTACACGACGACCGACGTGCAGGCCACGGCGGCGGCCGCGAGCCGGGAGGCGTTCCAGCGTGTCCTCGACGCCGCCGGCTACCCGCAGATCACCACCGAGATCGCGCCGGCCGGCCCGTTCTACTACGCCGAGGAGTACCACCAGCAGTACCTCTCGGAGAGCAAGAACCCGCACGGTTACTGCGGGCTCGGCGGAACCGGCCTGTCCTGCCCGGTCGGCGTCGCGTCAGCGGAGTCCTGAGCAGATCGTCGGTCGGTTGGACCAGGTGCTCTGACGGGGCCACGATCAGGGTTCGTGGGCGCCTCGGGCGGACCCGCCCCGAGTGAGCGTGGCCAGGCCGGCGCGGACAGCGGCGGCGGTCTGGTCGAGTTCGGCGCGGTCGCGGATCTCCCAGTGTGCGTCGATGACGACCGCGTCGTCCTCGTAGATCAGACTTGCCTGCTCCTCGCCGCGCAGAATCGCGCAGAACACGCACTCCTCGTCGGTCAGGACCGGTCCTCCTCGCTGGGCGCGGACCGGGGCGCTCCCGGCCGCCGCTCCTCATGATCCCTGGCCGGGCTCGACCCGTCGCCAGCTTTTCTCGGTGACGATCACGTGGTCGAGGAAGCGCAGACCGACCAGGCCGGCGGCCTCCTGGACCCGGTGGGTGACCTGGCGGTCGGCCCGGCTGGGTTCCAGGTTGCCGTCCGGATGGTTGTGGGCGAGCCCGAACGCCGAACCACCGCAGCGCAGGACGTGGGCCAGCAGCTCGCGGACGCTCAGCGGACTGCCGTCGGACGACGCGCCGTCGGAAGCGCCGTCACCCGTCGCGGGGCTGAACGGGCCGGCCCGCAGGACGGTGCCACCACCGTCGCAGACGATCACGACGACCCGCTCGGTGCGTAGCCCCCGCAGGTGCGGCGCCGCCACCGCGGCCAGCGCCGCGGTGCTGGCCACCGCCCGCCGTGCCGGCGGAGGCCGGGAGGCCCGGCGGCCGAGGTGGAACGCGGCACAGACCCGGGCGGCCTTCGCCGGGCCGATGCCCGCGTGCGCGACCAGCTCCGCGGGCGCGGCCCGGGCGAGGTCGTACAGACCGCCGTGCCGGGCGATGAGCTGACCGGCGAGGTCGACGGCGTCGCTGCCAGGGACACCGGAGCCCAGCAGGAGCGCGAGCAGCTCGCGGTCGGCGAGCGCCTCGACACCGGATGCCAGCGCCCGCTCCCGCGGCCGCTCGTGGGTGGGCAGGTCCTTCAGCCGCATGGCCGTTACCCCGTTCATGGTGTGCCCGTTCATGGTGTGTCGTGCCCTGCCGGGAAGGTGTTGTCCGGCCCGCGCGAACACCGTAGGTGTCGGGTACGACAGGTTCCGCGGTCGAGCCGCCCCGGGTCGCCGCAACGTCGGCGGCCGCCTGCGCGTCTGTCTTGTGCCTGCACACCTCGGCGCGTGGGAGAACATATGGCACGCCGTAACCATGACCTTCTTGTACGTAACAACGACGTCCGGACCTGGGACGAACTCAGCCGGCAGGAGCGACGGACCGGCATCACGGTGCTGGCCACGATCGGGATCGTCGCGGTCGCCGCGGTGTGGTTCCTGGTCGGTGGCGAGACCAGCGTGGAGGCCGAGACCGGCGCCGCCCCGCCGCCGACGCTGGACGTCGCCGCCGAGCTCGACGCCTGGTACGGGTCCACCGCGGCCGCGCGGGCCGAGGTCGCCGCCGCGGTGGCCGGCGTGCGCACCGCCGTCGCCGCCAATGACGGGCGCGCTCTGCAGCCGGCCTGCGCCGTGCTCGGTGCGGCCGTTCGGGACGCGGCGGGCGTGGCGGAAGCGCCCGTGGACGGGGCGCGGAAGACCTGGACCGACGGCGTGGCCGCCTACGGTGGCGCGGCGCAGGCCTGCGGCAACCTCTTCGACGGCACCCGGGAACCTGTCGGCACGCTGCTGGCGCGCACGACGACCGCGCTCGACACCGCGGACGGCCTGTGGACCCGGCTCGCGGCAGACCTCGGCCAGCCCGCGCCGACCGGGCTGGCGCCGACCGGGCCTGCGCAGGCTGTGCCCGCGCCGTCCGTGCCCGGGGCGCCTGCCAGCTGATGCTGCAAGACTTCGTCCGATGGACTACCCAGCACTGTTGGAAACGCATGCGGACGCCCTGCTGACCGCGGCGCTGCGCGATCTGGACGCGCCGGTCCCGAGCTGCCCCGGCTGGGACTGCCGCCGCCTGGTGTCCCACGTCGGCCGGTTGTTCACCGTGACCGCGAGGCACCTGCCGAGGGGCACGACCGAGGAGCCCGAGCGGGTTCCGGCGCCGCCGCGGGGCGACACCGAGCTCGCCGACTACTACCGGCGTTCGGTGGCCGACGTTCTCGCCGTGCTCCGGGACGTCGACCCCCGGTCACCGGCCTGGACGTTCACCCTCCACGTCACCCCCGGTGTGGCCGGCTTCTGGCCGCGCCGGTTGGCCAACGAGACCCTGGTCCATGCCTGGGATGCCGCCGGCGCGGTCGGCGAGCCGCCGGCGTTCCCGCCCGACCTGGCCGCCGACGGCATCGACGAGATGCTGACCCTGCTGCTGCCGGCGGCGCGCGCGGTCGGGCTCTCGCCACCCGGGCAGGGCAGCGTGCACGTCCACCTGACCGACGTTCCGGGGGAGTGGCTCGTGCGGCTGGACGGCCCGACCGCGACGGTGACGACCGAGCACGCGAAGGGGGACGCCGCGCTGCGCGGGCCCGCGGGCCCGGTGCTGCTCGCGCTGTGGGGCCGGCTCGATCCGGCCGCTCCGGGGGCCGCCGGGGCTGTCGGGGCCGCCGGCGGCGGGACCGAGATCCATGGTGACGCCGGGCTGCTGCAGGCGCTGCGCACCGGGCGGTGATTCCGGTGTGAACCCGTGCAGTCGGCTCAGGAGGTGCCGGTGGGGCGGCGGAAGAGCGTGGCGGTCGGGGCCGCCGAGGTCAGCGTCGCCCGGGCCGGGGTGAACAGGAAGGACTCCTGCGGCAGCCCGTCGGGGCCGAGGAAGAACGCCTGCTCGATGGAGTCGATCTGGACCCGGGCGCCGGTGTCGCGCCCCTCGCCGACCACTCGGGTGGCCTGGATGGACGCGATGTCCTCGGCGACGGTGCCCGGCGGGAGCGCGATGGCGGTCTGGGCCGGGGAGTCCCGCTCGATGGACCACACCGGGTACACCTGGTTGGAGCGGAACGTGTTCGGGTTGCCGGACAGGCGCACGCCGACCGACACTCCGACCCACGCCGCGTCGGTGTTCGGCGGTCCCTGGGTGGACTTGCGGATCACCAGGTACAGGTAGTTGCGCGGGTCGCTGATCTGCTCGGTGGACGACGACTCGGGCGCCTCGGTGACCTTGCCCTCGCGGTTGACCTCCTGGGCCATCACCCAGTACGTCCACGGGTTGCGGTCCATGATCCGCTCGCGGGCCTCGTTGACCGGGTCCAGCCGCTCACCGGCGGCGAGGGCGAAGCGCATCTGCCCGTCCGTCCGGTCGCAGATGTTGTTGTTCAGGGTGCAGGTCTGCAGGATCGGGTGGGTGCCTTCGACCTGCCCGCGGAACGGGACGTCGACGTGGTCGGGGCCCTGCATGACGGCACTGCCGGGCACGGCGTTGCCGGCGCCGTCGACCTCGACCTTGTAGGTCCACTCGAGGTCGGTGGTGCGCCCCCAGCGGGCCATCAGGGCCGGGGTCGAGGTCCCGCCGTCCTCGTTGCTCCAGATCATGGAGTAGGTGAGCAGCCGGTGCCCGGTGGCTGTCGGTGCCTCGGTGTGGAAGGCGACGAGCGGCGAGTCGGTCAGCGCGTTCTGGAACGGGCCCGTCGCGGGGGTGCCCGGGAGCAGGGCCGGGTTCACGGCCGTCCGCCCGTAGACCACCGGCGCGTTGCGGGCCGCCGCGTACTGCGGGTCGTCGGGGCCGATCGCCCGGAAGGCGAAGTCCGACAGCTTCGCCTGGGTGGAGCCCTGCGGTGAGCGGTCCGCCGCGAACTGCACGCGCAGGTCGTGCCTGCCCCCGCTGAGGCTGCCGAGCGCGAGGCTGCGCCGGATCGGGAACGACGCGGGGATCACCACGTCCGTCGTGTACGTGCCGTCGACGAACAGGGAGACCACAGCGGACTCCGAGCCGACGGTGCCCCAGGCTGCTCCCGGGGCCTCGGTGGTGACGTCCAGCACCACCTCGCCGGTGGCCGGTACCTCGAACGGGACGGTGCTCTCGCCCGCACGCTCCAGCACGACCGAGGCGGGCGGGGCGGGGTCGTCCCCGTCGGAACTGCAGGCCGTGACGGCCACGGCCAGCATGGCGGCGGTCAGCCCACCGCCGAGCAGCCGGCGAAGTTGCCCAGACACCCGAATCTCCTTCGTGCGATCCGGGAGTCCCCACCGCGGCCGCGGCTGTCCCACCCGTCCCGAATCCTCGCGCGAAACCGCGCCTCTCCATCCTGCCGGGTAGGCGTCGCCCGGCCGCAGCCGGCTCCCCGTATTGGACGACATCGTCCTGGTAGAAGCGGGTACGCGGGGTGTCGCCGGCAACTCCCGGCAGCCACCGATCCGTCATCCGGATGTCACAGGTGAGTACACCCGAGTGGGGGTGGCGGATGTCGCGTCCCGGCGCGCCGGGAAATCCCTCCGAACGTGCCCGCCGGATGCCCGGGGGCACAATTCCGTCCGGCATCATTCTTGGGGGTACGTGCTGGGGCGGGGGCCACTGACCACAGGCCGTCGAGCACGCGGGGAGGCACGTTGCGCAAGTTCGTGATCATGGGCGTGCAGGGTAGCGGCAAGGGTACCCAGGCGAAGCTGATGGCCGACGAGCTCGACCTGGTGCACATCAGCGTCGGAGACGTCTTCCGCTGGAACGTGCAGAACCACACGAAGATCGGCGCGCAGGTCCGGCGGATCGTCGCCAGCGGCCACCTGGTCGGTGACGACCTCGTCGAGTCGGTGGTCCGGACCCGGCTTACCGAGCACGACTGGAACTACGGGTTCATCATCGACGGCTTCCCGCGCAACGCCCGTCAGGCGGAGTTCTTCCTCGAGAGCTACGACATCGACGGGGTGATCTACCTCGACCTGCCCGACGAGGAGGTCGTGCGCCGGGTGCTGGCCCGGCGGCTGTGCTCGCGGTGTGGCCTCGACTACAACCTGATCGCCAGCCGTCCGCAGGTGGAGGACACCTGCGACGTCTGCGGCGGTGCGCTCGTGACCCGCTCCGACGACAACCCGGAGGCCCTCGCGGTCCGGCTCTCCGACTACCACATGAAGACCCGTCCGGTGATGGAGATCTTCCAGCGCAAGGAGCATGTGGCCGTGGTGGACGCCCGCCGGTCGGTGCTGGAGGTGCAGTCCGAGATCCGCGACCACTTCGACCTGCCGGCCCCCCGCTCGCTGGCGGCACGGCCCACGGCCGGTGCCGCGCGCCGCTCCGCCGGTCAGGTGGCCGGTCAGGTGGCCGGCCGGCCGGAGGACCAGCCGGCCGGAGCCGACCGCTCCGCCGGCTGAGCGGCCGCGGCGGGCCGGGTCACTGCTTTTCGAAGACCACCGCGACGCCGTTCGTGGAGCCGGACCCGGCGGCGCCGATGGTCCCCGTCACTCCGTTGCCCCGGAACCCGAGGGAGCTGGCGACGCCGGGGACGCCGACATCCGAGGTGATCTCGTAGCCGGCGGCCGGCAGCGCCTGGCGGTAGAAGGTGCGGACGGCGTCGCTGCTCACCCCCCGCATCGTCACGGTCGAGTGGCTGCCGCCGGTCGCACCCACCTCGACGGTGGCGCCGGGCGGGACCGGGAAGCCGGGCGGGATGTTGGTGCCCTTCAGCGCGTCGGCGCCGGTGGCGGTGTCGATCCGTCCGACGCCGGGCAGCGAGGTCGGGACGGCTGTCGGGACGACTGTCGGGATCCCGCTCGGCAGCGAGGTGGGAATGCCCGTCGGGAGGGCCGAGGACAGGTCGGCCGGCAGCGTGGGCCGGGTCGACACCGACGGCTGGGGGATGTCGTCCAGCGCGTCGCCGTCGCCGCCGCAGCCCGCCAGGGTGACGGCTGCCGCCGCCACTCCCATCGCGACGAGGAGACGCGGCCCCCGCCCGCCTCCGACGACCCGCCGGATCTGGGTGCGGGTGATGTTCGGCATGCCCGGTCACTCCCCTGCTCGCACGCGGCGCGACTGCCCGGCGCCACCCGTCCGGGGCGGCCTGATCGCGCAAGATCAACGATCACACCATAGCGGCATATCGTCCGACCGCGACTCATCCTGTCACCAAGGTGACCCGCTCTGTCCCGGCCCCCGCCGGGCCGCGCCGCGCCGGGCCGCGCCGCGCCGGGCCGGGTCGGGCCGAGGGGACGGCGCCGTGTGGCGATCCCGGGCCGTGAGGCGGTGCGCCCTGCGGTGAGCGACGCGGTGCGTGATGAGGGGATCGTCAGGCCAGCTGGTCATTCCCTTTTGCCTGGATATGTCCTGATGTGCAGCTATTGTTGTTGTGTGGGGACGGTGGCCGTGTAGGGATGAAAGCACCTCGGTGTACACCCGGCCAGGGGGTGTGTGGGGCGTCTTACACCTGTACGTTCCATTTGTGACGGTCACGAACAATGCGGTGATCGGTATGGCTCTGGAGTACATCGAGGCCAATCCCGACGAGCGGGATCTCCTGCGCTCGCTGATCGTGCTGGCACTCCACGGCCCACCCATCGCCAGTACGTCCACCACTCCGGCGCATGTCACCTGCAGCGCGGTCCTTGTGTCGCCCGACTGGCAGGTGCTGCAGACGAAGGGCCGCGCGGCCCCGGCCTGGCGGCTGCCCGGCGGACACGTCGACCAGGAGGACCAGTCGTTGCTGGGCGCGGCCCTGCGGCATCTGACGGACCAGGCGGAGGTGGAGACCAACGGCCTGATCCCGGCGAGCGTGCTGCCGGTTGACGTCACCCCGTACCCGGTCGACGCGGTGCCGTCCCGGCGCGAACCGGAGCACGTCCACTACGAGGCCACGTTCCTGCTGCACCTCGCCGACCATCCCCTCGGGCAGCTCACCGGGAAAGGGATCTCCCGGCGTTGGGTGAACATCGCCGACGTGCGGGGCAAGCTGGGTGACAAGCTGCGGCTGGAGTCCGCCCGCGCCCGCGTCTGACCGTCCGGCGCCGGTGGCGGGCACAGGCGGAGGGGGCAGGCGTGGGTACGGTACCGATCCGGTTCGTCGACGACGGGGCGGTCATGGACATCGCCGAGTCGCTGTCAACGCTTCGGGTCGACGGTCGGCACCTGTGGCTCGGCGGGGACGAGACGGTGACGATCGAGCGACTCACCCTGTCGGCGGACGGGGAAGTCTTCGACGGGCACGTGAGCTTCGCCGTCGGGGACTTCCTGCCCCTGCCCGAGCCGCCCGACGAACACGGCGTGGTGCCCGAGATCGACATCGAGGGTCTCGACCTCGCCGGCGGCTACCTGTGGTTCACCGGCTCGCACGCCCGGACCCGCAAGCGGGTGCGACCCGAGCACGCGACCGAGACCGCCCTCGCCCGGCTCGCCCGGGTCAGTAACAACGCGAACCGCCACCTCGTCGGTCGGATCCCGATCCTGGACACCGAGGACGGCCCGGTGCTCGCCGCCACCGCCCCGGATCCCACCTCCGCCACCGGTGCGCCGCTGACCGCGGCCGCCCTCGGCCTGAGCAAGCCCACCAGGCTCACCCGGGCGCTGCGCGACGACCCGCACCTCGGGCCCTTCCTGCGCATCCCCAGCAAGGACAACGGCCTGGACATCGAAGGCCTGGCTGTCGTCGGCGAACGGATCTACCTGGGCCTGCGGGGGCCGGTGCTGCGCGGCTGGGCGGTCGTCCTCGAACTGCGCGTCGCCGGCAGCGACGGCCAGGACCTGGTGCTCGCGCCGCTCGGCGGCGGCGGCTACCGCAAGCACTTCCTGGACCTCGGCGGCCTCGGCGTGCGGGACATGGCGGCCCACGGCGACGACCTGCTCCTGCTCGCCGGCCCGACGATGGATCTCGACGGCCCGGTCCGGGTCTATGTCTGGCGGGGCGCGGCGCAGGCCGAGACGTCCGTCGTCGTGCACGACAAGGAGATCGAGAAGATCCTCGACATCCCCTACGGCGACGGGCTGGACCACGCCGAGGGCATCAGCCTGATGCCCGACCCCGCCGGTTCGGGCCAGGACGCCCTGCTGGTGATTCACGACAGCCCGGCCCCCGCTCGCCGGCGGCACCGCCACGAGATCCTGGCGGACATCGTGCCGCTCCCGCCGGCAGGCGGCTGACCGGGTGCGTCCGCGTGGGCGGAGGCGGTCTCAGTGGGCGGAGATACGCGCCACCGCCCGCATCTTGTTCATCGCGTCGAGCGCCGCGACCTTGTACGACTCGGCGAGGGTCGGGTAGTTGAAGACGGTGTCGACGAGGTAGTGCACCGTCCCGCCGCACCCCATGACGGCCTGCCCGATGTGGACCAGCTCGGTCGCGCCCGTCCCGAAGACGTGGATGCCGAGCAGCCGACCGTCCTCCGGGCTGACCAGCAGCTTCAGCATTCCGTACGAGTCACCGAGGATCGCGCCGCGGGCGAGTTCGCGGTAGCGGGCGACCCCGACCTCGAACGGCACGGCCTGCTCGGTCAGCTCGTCCTCGGTGCTGCCCACGTAGGAGATCTCGGGAATCGTGTAGATGCCGATCGGCATCAGCTCGGCCCGCATCCCCGTCGACGGCTCGCCGCAGGCGGCGTAGGCGGCCAGCCGCCCCTGCTCCATGGACGTCGCCGCCAGCGCGGGGAAGCCGATCACATCGCCGACCGCGTAGATGTGGTCGACCTCGGTGCGGAAGTCCGGGCCGACCAGGATGCGGCCGCGGTTGTCCGCGGTGAGCCCGGCGTTGCGCAGTTGCAGCACCTCGGTGAGCCCCTGCCTGCCGGCCGAGTACATGACCGTGTCGGCGGGGATCTTCTTGCCGCTCTCCAGCAGGGTGAGCGTGCCCCCGTTGTGGCGCTCGACCGAGACCACGGACTCCCGGAACCGGAAGGTCACCGCGAGATCACGCAGCTGGTACTTGAGGGCCTCGATGATCTCCAGGTCGCAGAAGTCCAGCATCCGGTCGCGCCGTTCCACGACGGTGACCTTGGTGCCCAGGGCCGCGAACATCGAGGCGTACTCGATGCCGATCACGCCGGCACCGACCACCACCATCGAGCCCGGGATGCGGTCGAGGTCGAGGATCTGGTCGCTGTCGACCACCGTGCGGCCGTCGAAGTCGACGGACTCCGGCCGCGCCGGCCGGGTGCCGGTGGCAATGATGATCTTGTTCGCGCGGACCTGTCGTTCCTCGACGCCACCCTGTCCCCGCACGCTCACGGTGTGCGGGTCGAGAAACGTGGCGAGGCCGGAGAGGACCTGGACCCGGTTGCGCGTGAGCTGGCTGCGGATCACGTCGATCTCGCGGCCGATCACATGCTGGGTTCGCGCCGAGAGGTCCGAGACGGTGATCTCGTCCTTGAGTCGGTAGCTCTGTCCGTAGACCTCGCGCTGCGCCAGACCCGTCAGGTACATGACCGCTTCGCGCAGCGTCTTGGACGGGATCGTTCCCGTGTTGATGCAGACGCCGCCGATCATGTCCCGCTTGTCGACGACCGCGACGCTGCGCCCGAGCTTGGCCGCGGCGATGGCAGCCTTCTGCCCGCCGGGACCGGAACCGATGACAAGGACATCGACCTCATGCACGTCGTTTCCCCCTGTCATTTGTCGTGTCGCCCGAGGCTATCCGCCCATCCGGCCTGGAACGCACGGCGGCTGGTGTTGTTACGTTCTTTTCCCTCCCGGGTCCCCACATCGACACATCTGGCGCGCCGAGTTGGTATCTGAGTGCCCATGGTCACATATCGGCGGACGGGGGTGAAGTGGTCCCATGGTGCCCCCCCACCGGCGGGGCAGTCGGAAAATCCGCGGCGGAGGCCGTAACGAAAGCTCCGGTGCCTCGTTGGACATGCATCGGGGCCGCGGAGGTCGTGGAGGCTGGCTGGGGGGTCTTCCACGGCTCCCGCGGCCCCGGTGCCGGCCCGCGGGGGACGGCGTCGGCATGAGAACCGGCTCCCCGCAGCTGCTGCGGGGAGCCGGTTCGGGAATGTGCCTGTGCAGGCCAGCCTGTGCCTGCCGGCTACGGGTGCGTCATCGACAGGACGTCCAGCGCCCGGTCGAGCTCCTCCTCGGTGAGCTTGCCCGCCGCGATGTAGCCGCGCTCGAGCACCACCTCGCGGATCGTCTTCTCCTCGGCCAGCGACAGCTTGGCGACCTTCGCCGCCTCCTCGTAGCCGATGTACTTGTTCAACGGGGTGACGATCGACGGCGAGGACTCCGCATACCGGCGGCAGCGCTCCTCGTCCGCCTCGATGCCGTCGATGCACCGGTCGGCGAAAAGGCGGCTGATCGTCGACAGGATGTGGATCGACTCCAGCAGATTGCGCGCGATGACCGGCAGCATCACGTTGAGCTCGAAGTTGCCGGCCGAGCCGCCGAACGCCACCGCGGCGTCGTTGCCGACGACCTGCGCGACGACCTGGCAGACCGCCTCGGGAATGACCGGGTTCACCTTGCCCGGCATGATCGACGAGCCGGGCTGCAGGTCGGGCAGCCGGATCTCGCCGAGCCCGGCCCGCGGGCCCGAGGACGCCCACCGCAGGTCGTTGGAGATCTTGTAGAGCGACACCGCGATCACCCGCAGCACGCCGGACGCCTCGACCAGCCCGTCACGGGAGGCCTGCGCCTCGAAGTGGTTGCGTGCCTCCGTCAGCGGCAGGCCCGTGGAGGCCGCGAGCTCCCCGATGACGGCCGCGGAGAAGCCGGGCGGGGTGTTGATGCCGGTGCCGACCGCCGTCCCACCGAGCGGCAGCTCACCGATCCGGGGCAGCGCCGCGTTCAGCCGCTCGACGCCGAGGCGGACCGCGGCCGCGTAGCCGCCGAACTCCTGGCCGAGGGTCACCGGGGTGGCGTCCATCAGGTGGGTGCGGCCCGACTTGACCACGTTGGCGAACGCCGCGGCCTTGCGCTCCAGTGAGACGGCCAGGTGGTCGAGGGCGGGGATCAGCTCGTGCACGATGCCCTGGGTCGCCGCCACGTGGATCGACGACGGGAACACGTCGTTGGACGACTGCGAGGCGTTCACGTGGTCGTTCGGGTGGACGGCCCGCCCGAGGCGCTCGGAGGCGAGCGAGGCCAGCACCTCGTTGGTGTTCATGTTCGACGAGGTGCCGCTGCCGGTCTGGAAGACGTCGAGGGGGAACTGGTCGTCCCAGTCGCCGCGGGCCACCTCGCCGGCGGCCTGGGCGATCGCCGCGGCGATGTCGCCGTCCAGCACGCCGAGCTTCGCGTTCACGGTGGCCGCGGCGGCCTTGATCCGGGCGAGCGCGGCGATGTGGGCGCGGGAGATCCGCTGGCCGGAGACAGGGAAGTTCTCGACCGCGCGCTGGGTCTGCGCACGCCACTTCGCCGCGGCCGGCACCCGCACGTCACCCATGCTGTCGTGCTCGATGCGGTATTCCTGCTCGCTCATGACGCCTGCTCGCTCATACGCCGATCTCCCGAGATGTCCGTCAACCTTGGTCTGGCTGGTCGCCGACCCGGCCACCCGCGGACGCGTCCGGGGCGCAGGCCGGCCACTGCCGACCCTAGGACATCAGGAGCATCCGTCGCCTCGGCCGAGGCCGCCGCAGGCGATCGTCACACCGCGCCGCGGGGACGGGTGGCCCGGCCGCGGTGCCCCGTCGCGCCCGCGTCGACCCGTGAGGAGCCCCGCGGCACCCGCCGGGGTGGCCGGGCCGTGCAGGCGGGACCTTCGGGTGCCGAGGGCCCGATCGTGCTCCCACCGGAGGGCGGGAGAGCGGGCCGGCGGCGCAGACGGGCCGGCGGCGCAGACGGGCCGGCGGCGCAAAAAGGCGCCGGGCCCGGCCTGGCCGCCACTGTGTGAGCTGGCGGCCGGCCCGAACCCGGCGCGGAGTCGGAAGGTGAGCTGAACTCAGCCCGTGGCCCGCTCGCGGGCACGCATGTCCCGGCGCAGTTCCGGCGGGAGGGCGAACAGGAGGTGCTCGTCGGCGGAGGTGACTTCCTCCACGTCGTTGAACCCGTGGCCGGCCAGCCAGGCCATGACGCCTGTGACCAGTTCCTCGGGTACGGACGCCCCGCTCGTCACACCGACCGTCTCGACGCCGTCGAGCCAGCTCTCGTCCACCTCGGTGGAATCGTCCACCAGGTAGGACTTCGGTGCCCCGGCGTCGAGGGCGACCTCGACGAGTCGGACCGAGTTGGACGAGTTCGGCGAGCCGACGACGATCAGGAGGTCGACCTTCTCGGCGATCTCCTTCACGGCCACCTGACGGTTCTGGGTGGCGTAGCAGATGTCGGAGTTCGGTGGACCCTGCAGATGCGGGAACCGCTCACGCAGTGCGTTCACCGTGGTCATCGTCTCGTCAACGGACAGCGTCGTCTGCGACAGGAACGCGACCCGCTTCGGGTCCCGGACCTTCACCGCAGCCGCGTCCTCCGGACCGTCCACAAGATGAATGCGGTCCGGCGCCTGGCCGGTGGTGCCCACCACCTCCTCGTGGCCCTCATGACCGATCAGGAGGATGTCCAGATCCTCCTTGGCGAATCGGCGAGCCTCGGAGTGCACCTTGGTGACAAGGGGGCACGTCGCGTCGATGGTGCGGAGCTGACGCGAGGCTGCCTCCTCATGGACCGTCGGTGCCACGCCGTGCGCCGAGAACACCACCGTGGCGCCATGCGGCACCTCGTCGGTCTCGTCAACGAAGATCGCGCCCTTGGCTTCCAACGTCTTGACGACGTGGGCGTTGTGCACGATCTGCTTGCGTACATACACCGGCGACCCGTACAGATCGAGTGCCTTCTCGACGGTCTGGACCGCGCGATCGACACCCGCGCAGTAGCCGCGCGGCTTGGCCAACAGGACCCGCCCCATGTCGCAGCAGTCTACGCGGGCGCTGCCCGCCGCCAAGGGGCGCCGAGCGGAGCATCCCGGATGCGCGCATCGCCCCGACCGCCGGTGACCTTGGCCGCCGGGCCGGGTCGTACCGTTCGGGGGTGGCCCTCACCTCGACGCCGGACGAGCCGCTCCCGGTGCGGACGATCTCCCGCGCGATGGGCGAGTGGATCTCCAGGCTGGGTCGGGTCTGGGTCGAAGGTCAGGTGACCGAGATCTCCCGCCGCCCGGGCATGGGCACGGTCTTCATGACGCTGCGCGACCCCGTCGCGGACGTCTCCCTGCGGGTGACCTGCCCGCGCGCGGTGTGTGAGGCGGTCGGGCCCGGGCTGGTCGACGGTGCGCGGGTCGTGGTGTGGGGGAGGCCGTCCTTCCACCCTGGTCGGGGCACTCTGGCCCTTGCTGTCACGGAGATCCGGCCGCTCGGCGCGGGCGCGCTGCTGGCCCGGCTGGAGCGGTTGAAGGCGACCCTGGCGGCCGAGGGACTTTTCGCCGCGAGCCGCAAGAAACCGCTCCCGTTCCTCCCGGGTGCCGTCGGGCTGATTACCGGGCGTGCATCCGCGGCCGAGCGGGACGTCGTCGAGAACGCCCGCCGGCGGTGGCCCGCCGTGCGCATCGAGCTACGCGAGGTGGCCGTCCAGGGGCCGCTGGCGGTGGGCCAGATCCTGGACGCACTCGCCGCGCTGGACGCCGACCGGGCCGTCGAGGTGATCGTCATCGCCCGCGGCGGCGGCTCGCTGGAGGATCTCCTGCCGTTCTCCGACGAGGCTCTGCTGCGTGCGGTTGTCGCCGCCCGGACACCTGTGGTGTCGGCCATCGGACACGAACAGGATGCACCTCTGCTCGATTTCGTCGCCGACGTCCGCGCGTCCACGCCGACCGACGCGGCCAAGCGTGTGGTCCCTGACGTGGCCGAGCAGGCCGCCCTCGTGGACGCCCTGCGCGGGCGCGCCCGGCGGGTCCTCGCCCACCGCCTCGACCTGGAGACCCGCCGGCTGGCCGACCTGCGGGGGCGGCCGGCCCTCGCCGCGCCGCTGCGCGACGTCGAGCACCGGGAGCAGACCGTGGACGCGCTGCGCGCGCGGGCGCGGCGCTGCGTCACCCATACGGTGGATGTCGCCGGGCGTGACCTGGCCCATGCGGCGGCACGGATGCGCGCGTTGTCTCCCGCGGCGACCCTGGAGCGCGGCTATGCCCTGGTCCAGCGGGCGGACGGCCTGGTGGTGCGTTCTCCGGACGAGGTCACGCCGGGGGAGCGGCTGGTGGTCCGGGTCGCGGGCGGTACGTTCGCCGCCGCCGTGCCCGCCGCCGTGCCCGCTGTCGGAGATGCCGCGGCCGACGCCCTCTCCGGACAGGGAGACCACGATGACCGGTCCTGATCGCGAGCCGGCTGCCCCCGCCGGAGTCACCTACGAGGCGGCGCGGGCGGAGCTGGAGGACGTCGTCCGTCGGCTGGAGGCCGGCGGGTGCGCGCTGGAGGAGTCTCTGGCGCTCTGGGAGCGCGGGGAGGAGCTCGCCGCCCTGTGCCAGAACCTGCTGGACGGGGCCCGGGCCCGCCTGGCGGCGAGCCCGGCGGCACGGGCGGCAGCCGTGCCCGTGCCCCAGCCGGGCCCGGGGGGCCCGAGCGGGCCGGGTGGAGCCTGACCGCCGCGACAGGGTTCACTCCGCGACAGGGTTCACTCGTTGGGCGGATCCACCCGGCGCCGTACAGACTCGGCGGGCCGTAGGGTCGGGTGTGCGGGCCGTGGGTGACGGTCGCCGAGCCGGTGGCCCGACCGGGGCCGGTGCGGCCGTCTGATCTGGAAGATGAGGGCGTGGCGCGTCAACGCGGTCAGGAAACAGTTCGGGACATGGTGCTCTCGCTCGGCGTGGTGCTGGCGGCCGTCGCCGTCTTCTTCGTCTTCGCGATGCCGCGGGGGACGGAGGATCCCGAGGTCAAGGTCGTCGACGTCGAGACCACCCTGGTCCCGTACGCGCGCCAGGCGCCCTACCCGGCCTCGGCCCCGAGGGACCTGCCGGGCCTGTTCAAGCCGACGTCCATCCGGATGATCCTGCCGTCGGGTGGCACCAGCGACGGTGACACCACGAGGATCACGATCGGCTACGTGGTGGACCGGCCCGAGGACCGCACCTTCGCCCGGTTCCTGCAGAGCAACGCCTCCGACGCGGTGCAGGCCATTCTCGGAGACCGCCCGGTCACCGGCTCGGTGGACGTCGCCGGCGAGAGCTGGGAGGAGCGGCGGGACGACCGCGGCCACCTGGCGCTCACCCGGATCGTCGACGGAGTGACCACGATCATCGACGACGGCGGCGGTCCGGGTGCCGCGGAGCTGGCCGATCTGCGGACGCTCGCCGCCGCGGTCCGCCCCATCGATGTCACGGCGGCCGTCGGCACGACTTCCTGAGCCGGAGGCTCTGGTCCGGAAACGGCTGTGTGCGCTGGAAACGGCTGTGTGCACCGGAAACGGCTGTGTGCACCGAAACAGCTGCGGGTGGCCGTCACGCCCCCTCCGCGTGACGGCCACCCGTATCGACCTGTTTGACGCGGCACGTCCGGCGAAGGTTGCGCACCCATCGAAGATTTTTTTCGATGGGTGCGGGGCGGCCCCCGCGGTCGGCCGACGGGCCCGCGCGGGCCTGTGGGGGAGCCGTCATCGGCGCCGGGCCGACTGCTGACGCCTGGTGTCGGATCGCTGTCGTCTGGTGCTGGAGCGTTACCATCGGCACGCGGCGCTCCGGCCAACTACGCTCCTCCCGTGGCTGCCGAGACCGCTTCCGTACCCGTATCTCTCGCCGTCCAGGGCCAGGCGCCGGACAGGAACCTCGCGCTTGAGCTGGTCCGCGTGACCGAGGCCGCCGCGCTCGCCGCTGCCCGCTGGGTCGGGCGCGGCGACAAGAACGGTGCCGACCAGGCCGCGGTCGACGCGATGCGCCGGCTCGTCGGGACCGTGTCCATGCGCGGAGTCGTCGTGATCGGCGAGGGGGAGAAGGACGAGGCCCCCATGCTGTTCAACGGCGAGGAGGTCGGTTCCGGTGAAGGCCCGGACTGCGACGTCGCCGTCGACCCGGTGGACGGGACGACCCTGACGGCCAAGGGCATGAACAACGCGGTGTCGGTGATGGCGGTCAGCGAGCGCGGCTCGATGTACGACGCCAGCTCCTGCTTCTACATGGAGAAGCTGGTGACCGGGCCGGAGGCGGCCAGCGTCGTCGACATCGACGCCCCGGTGGAGGACAACATCCGCGCGGTCGCGAAGGCGAAGGGCATCCTGCCGCGTGACGTCACGGTGGTCGTTCTCGACCGCCCGCGGCACACCGAGCTGGTGAACCAGATCCGTGCCGCCGGTGCCCGCGTCAAGCTGATCTCGGACGGTGACGTGGCCGGCGCGGTCATGGCCGCCTCCGCCGACACCGGCGTCGACCTGCTGCTGGGTATCGGCGGCACTCCGGAGGGGATCATCGCGGCCTGTGCCGTGACCTGCACCGGCGGTGTGGTGCAGGGCCGGCTGTGGCCGCGTGACGACGCGGAGCGGGCGAAGGTGCTGGAGGCGGGCCACGACCCGACCCGCCTGCTGCAGACCCGCGACCTGGTCGACAGCGAGAACGTCTTCTTCGTGGCGACCGGCATCACCGACGGGGAGCTGCTGGCCGGGGTCCGGTACCGGCCGGGCGGGGCGAACACCTCGTCGCTCGTCATGCGCTCCCGCTCCGGCACCATCCGGCGCGTCGACAGCCAGCACCAGCTCACGAAGCTGCAGGCCTACTCGACCGTGCCCTTCTAGTCTCCTACCCTCGGGCCATGGCTGACACGGCCCGAGGCTCCGCCGCCGCGGCGGCATCCACACCGCCCGGTGGCCGGCGGCGACCCGGGCGATGGCGCCCTGATCGGCTGCGGCGTCCTGAACTGCTGCGGCGGTCCGGCGGGGCGCGGTCCGGGCAGGGGCGTCCGGCCGGTGGCGGCCCGGTGGGGCGGGCGGTGGCCCGGCTCGACCGGCCGGGGCCGCACGGCAGCGCGGCCGAGGTGACGACCATGCCCGCGGCCCTGCGGCGGTTCCTCGGGCACCCACGGCCGCCGGTCCTCCTCGGTGCGGTCGGTGCGGTCGCGGCCGTCCGGGCGCTGCGTGGCCCGATCCGCCGCCGTGACGCGGTGACCGCCGCCGTCTGCCTGGGTGCGCAGCCGTTCGTGGAGTGGTGGGTTCACCGCGGGCTGCTGCACGCCAGGCCGGGCGGGCGGCTGGGGTCGATCGGCTACCAGCTCGCCGGGCACGGACACGAGCAGCACCACCGTGACCCCACCAACCTGGACACGATGTTCCTGCGGCCCCGGGAGGTCACGGCCGGAGCCGCGGCCGGCGTGGCGGTGGCCGCGCTGGCCCCGCCGGCAGCAGGGACGGTCGCCGTCTGCTTCGGCCTCGGCGCGCTGGCCTACGACTGGACGCACTTCCTCATCCACACCGGCATCCGCCCCTCGGGCCGCTACTACCGGCGGGTGTGGCATGGCCATCGTCTGCACCACTACCGCAACGAACGGTACTGGCTGGGGGTGACCAGCCCGATCGCGGACGTCGTGCTGCGCACCTCGCCGACCCGCGACGACGTACCGGTCTCCCCGGCCGCGCTTGGTGCCTCGGCGCTGACTGCCCGCCATGGCCGCGACCGCACCGATCGGCCGGGTCGCCCCGGGCGGAGGGGCTGGGACGTCCGCACGGCTGGCGCCGCGGGCACGACCGGCCCCGGGCGTGTCGCCGGGACGGCGCCCGGCCTCCGCACGGCCACCACCGACCCGAGGGCGCGCGGGCCGTACCCGCCGGTCTGATCACCCCGCCGACCCCGTCCGGTCAGCCTGTCCGGTCAGCTTGTTCGAGCAGCCCGTTCGAGCAGGCCAGGTTCGGGTCCGGGCGTCGGCCCCCGTCGGGCAGTGGCCTCCCGCGGGTCGGGCGGCGTCGTGCGGTGCCGCCAGCCCGTCCCGGGTGGCGGACTCGGCCGGCGAGGCTGATCAGCGTCCCGGCCATCGCATCGGCCTGCGCGGCAAGGGTGTGGTGCGCGACGACGCTGGCCCGGGCCCGGGCGCCGAGCAGCTCGGCGAGCGTCTGGTCGCCCAGCACTCTTGCGATTCCGGCGCTGAGATCGTCGACATCGTCCTGGCGGGCCAGCAGGCCGGTGGCGCCGTCCGTGATCACCTCGGGGATTCCTGAGGTCGGGAAGGAGACCACCGGCCGGCCGCAGGCCTGCGCTTCCAGCACGCTCAGCGGCAGCCCCTCCAGGCTGGAGGCGAGGACGAGGACGTCGCTGGCCCGCAGCAGATCGCCGATGTCGGACCGCGCGCCCAGGAAGACGACCCGGTCGCCGAGCAGCTCGGCGCCCAGCCGGCGCAGGGACGTCCCGGACGTCGGATCGAGGCTGGGAGCGCCCGCGACGGCCAGCCGGGTCGACGCCAGGTGGTCGGGCAGCGCGGCCACCGCCCGGATCACCTTGTCGATGCCCTTGCGGGGGTCGAGCCGCGACATGGCCAGGACCAGCGGGGCGGCGGGGTCGGTGGACAGGCTGGCCCGAACACCGGGGTCCGCCGGGCCGGGGCGCAGCGCATCGGTGTCGACGCCGTTGCGGATCACTACGGTGTGCCCGGCCGCCCAGTCGGGCAGCGAGGCCGCGACGGCGTCACTGACGGCGACCGTGCGGGCTGCCGCCCGCACGGCCACGCCGCGCAGTCGTCCGATCAGGTCGGGTTCGTTCTCCTCGTGCAGGACGAGCAGCGCCGGCCGCCGGCACGCCGCCGAGGCGAGTGCGGCTTCGAGGTGGGACCAGTGGCTGTTCGCCTGCACGACGTCGATGCCGAGCCGGCCGGCGATCCGCGCCGTCCGGACCGCGGTGGCCACGGTCCGGACCGCTTCGCGGGCGGCGAGCGGCGCGCTCGGGCGGCCGTCGCCTCGGCGCAGCGCCCGGTTCACCGGGACCGGCAGGACGACGTGCTCCCGGCCGGCGGCCCGCCAGGCCGCTGCCGTGGCACTGCCCGCCGGGGCGGCCAGGATCTGCTCGATCCCGCGCTGCTCCAGCAGCGGGGCGAGCCGCAGGACGAAGCGCTGGGCACCCCAGAGGCCTTCGCCCTGCTCGATGATGAGGACCCGCGCGACCGGCTGCCTGTCCACCCCAGCGACGTTACGTCACGTCACTCGACGTGTCTTCTCGGTGATGGCGGGTGCGGGGGTGTGCAGCCACGTGGGCCGGACGGGGCGGCGGGACATCGCCGGAACGGCGGCGACGAACCGCCCGAGCAGGAGTGCCAGCGCCCAACCCGCCACCCCGTAGGCGGAGGCCGCCGCCGGGAGAACGGCGACGAGGGTGACGAGACCCGCCAGGGCTCCGACGGCGTGTGGCCGGGTCCGGGCCGCCGCGGGCTCCGCGGCCGTCACCGCATCGATCACCACGATCAGCAGCAGCAGCCGGCAGCAGGCGGTCCCCGCAGCGACGTGCTCCGGGCCGAGGGCGGCCCACGGTAGCGGAGCGGCCACCAGCGCCACGGCCACTCCCGGCAGCACCGCGGGCCCGTGCCCCTCGACCAGCCGGCCGACGGCCAGGATGACGAACACCGCCAGCGCGAACGCGCCCGAGGCGGCATCCGCCTGGCGGCCGACGAGGAGCAGGACGAGCGCGGTCGCAGCCATCGGCCAGACCGCGCCGCCGGCCAGGAGCTGCCCCGCGGCGGCCCGTGCCGCCACGACCGGCCCCACCGGGGCCCGCAACAGGTGAGGCCGGGCTGCCCGGGCCCGTCCTGCCAGCCGCCGTGTCGGCGCGGGGAACGACGCTGGCCGCTGGGCGGCGTTGGACTGCCAGAGCAGCCATCCGCACCGTGGGCCGGCCGCCAGCGCGACCGGGGCCAGCCAGGCGAGCAGAGCCAGATGCGCCTGGCTCGCGCCGGTGTCGCTGAGGGCGATGATTGTGCCCAGTCGAGCAAGGCCGACCGCCACGCCACCGAGTGCCTCGGCATCCAGCCGGCCGCGGGGGCCGGCCGGCCCCCGCGGCCGGCCCTGCCACAGGCTTCCGCTGGCCGCGGCCAGCGGAAGGAGAATGAGGAAGCCAGGACTCACGCCGAGAAAGGCGAGGCCGGGAATCAGCCAGCCGCTCGCTCCGGCGAGCAGCGCGGCGCCGCAGGCCGCGAGCAGGCCCGCGCGTAGCCGGCGGTGCGCACCGGCGCCGGCGGTGGCATCCCGCGCGAGCTGCACGACGAGCCACACACACAGTGCCGCGGCCGTGTCGACCGCGAGGACCGGGGCCGGCACCCGGTGCGCCGCGAAACCCCAGAAGGCGGCGGCGAGCAGCAGGGCCGCCACCTGGGAGGTGACGGCCACCGCTCGGCTCGCCGCGGCCGTCCGACTGGCCCGCGACACCCGCGTGGGCCAGTCCGCGCGAGCCGCGTACTCCGTCCAGTCCGCGGTGCCGGCCCAGTCGGCGTTCCCGGTCCAGGCCGCGTGCCAGGCCCAACCGGTGCCCAGGTCCCGGTCACCGCGCGCGTCACCGCGCGTGGCGGCGCTGGTGCGCCGGCCCGTGCTCACTTTCCCCCCGGCGTGGGTCTCCCGGCCGGTGCCGGGCTCTCTGCCGGTGCCGGGCTCTCTGCCGGTGCCGGTGCCGCTGCTCGCGCCTGCATCCCCGCCTGTGCCTGCTTCTCTCGCCGTGCCGGTGGCCCGGGTGCGGCCGATGTTCTCGATCAGGTCCGGGCGGCAGGTCGGATCCGCGGGCACGGTCGGCCCCGCGGATGCTGTCGGGGTTGTCGGATCCACCGGCCCGCGCCGCCGGCCTGCCGCCGGAGTACTCACTGCTGTGGACGTCCGGGCCGGTCCGACGTGGGCAGGTGCGTTCCCTCCGCGGCGCGTGGCGCGAAGCGCGGACGGTAGGCGATGCTGAGCCGGGCCGGAATACGCACGCCGATCGTGGAGGGGACGAGCCGGAAGCGCGACGCCGGCTGGACCGTGCGCGGCAGCGTGCGGCCGATGCCGTTCAGCCAGGCGCGCACACGGTGGTCGGCGAGGCCACCGTCGACGGTCAGCCGGGTGAGTGCGAACGGATCGTCTCCCGGATGCGACAGTGCCTCCCCGACCGCGCAGGCGGCGCTGTAGCCGGCGGCGATCACGAGCTGGCGGACGGTCGGGTCCCACCCGCCGCGCGGGTAGGCGAACGACCGCGGCTCCTCGCCGGTGACGGCGGCCAGCCGCCGCCGACACAGAGTGATTTCCGCGGTCACGTCGGAGCGGTGCAGCTCGTCGAGGCGCCGGCCGCTGTGGCCGCTCGCGCCGATCTCGACGCCCAGTTCGTGCAGGCGGCGGACCTCCGCCTCGGTGAGCATGCCGGGCGCTCCGAGCCGGGAGGTGGTCACGAAGACGGTGGCTGCCAGGCCCCGCTCGGCCAGCTCACGCGCGGCGACGAAGGTCGCCGCCCGGTCGCCGTCGAAGGTCACGACGAGCGCGTCGGCCGGTGCCTCGGCGGAGCGCAACGCCGCGCAGTACTCGGAGACGGTCATGAACCGGCGGTTGGATCGCTGGATCATGCGGCGGTGCCGGGCGAACACGGCCGGGGTGACGGTCGATCGGCGCGGGACGTGCCCGGTGGGATCGGCGGCCACGTCGTAGCGGAGAATCGGGACCGGCTGAGGCCGGCTGGCCGTGCCGGCACGGCCGCGGTGCCGGGTGCTCACCGGCGCGGGCTGTGCGGGCTGTGCGGGCCCGACCTTGGCCGGGCCTTCCTTGAATTCTTTGTACTCAGCTGTGGTGACGGATTGTGGGGAAGACACTATCGCCCCTCCAGCGGTCCCCGGGCCACCCGTTCTCGCCGGGTCGGCTCATATCGCGGAAAGTAACCGGTTGGCGTCCTGCGGAATCTAGCATGGGTGGTTGCTGGGTGTAGCGACGCCGTTACGGCTGACAGATCTGTGTCAAGAGGTAAGCGGAAAATGAAAGGTCGTCGACGGCTCTTCCGTGTGGGACATTGGAGCCATTTCCCGGCCTCGGTCGGCCTTTGGTGCGCCTCATTCTTGCAAGTTAGATCATTTTTTCGTTAACTCTGTGCCGCATGACGGTCGGAGAGCTGTGATGATCCTGTCGTCGCCGTCTCCGCTGTGAAGCGCGGACGCCGTCACCTCTGCCGCGGATCTCCGCTGTGACCCGCGGTGTGGTGCGCATCGGCACTGGCCGACACCAGCACCTGACGCCGGTTCGTGGGGCTGGGGCCGCTAGCGGTGCCAGGTGGACGGGCCGGACGGTCGTGTCGCACGGATTGCCGCCGGCGGCTCATGCGACCGGCCGACAGTGTCGAGAGCGGCGCTGTCGCGGCCACCGCCGACGCCCGCCGGCGGGAAGCGGCTAGGGCGGGGGTGCTCCCACCCGCCCGAAACGGCGCTGAAGGCGCGTGAACCGCGGGCACCCGCATTTGCCGCAGTCGCTTCCCGGTCGGTAATGCCGGTGCAAATCATCTCTGTGGCCGCACCGGCACGTACGCCACCAGGAGCGCGGGGCGCGACCCTGGAAATTCGGCGTGTTGGTGGGCACGGACTGACAGTACCCCACGGATCAGCCCAACCGATTGTTGTGCTGCCTACCCTCGGGTGCCCAATGGTGGTGGAGGGCGGTCCTGGCCTGAGGAAAGCCCGAGAGTGCTAACCCGTGAACAATCTGGACGAATCGTTCCGGTGGCGCCTTGGTGTGTGTCCCCGGTCGCGGAAAACTCCCTGTTCGACGCCGGTGTGGAACAGGGCGGGACGGCGCGGCTGGCGCACCCTCCGGGCTCGGGCGATCCGGGCGACGGAGTAGCCCTCCGGGATGGGTGGGTTTGGCTCGGCCCGGGCGTGGGGAGGGGTTGATGCCCGCCGCGGGGCGGGAGAGGCCGGCCGGGGACGGGGAGGCTACAGCGGTCGGCGGCGGCGGGCCGCCGCGGACTGGGCGAGCGAGCGCTGCCGCTCGCGGCGGGCGATCTGCGCGCGCCGGCCGCGCACCGCGGCCAGCGCTGCCACCAGGATGACCGCGGCCAGCAGCACCGGAGCGTGCAGGATCATCTCGGAGCCGATGTCGATCGCGCGGTTGCGCAGGCCGGTGCTGCCGTCACCGGCCGCGGGGTTCAGGAACCCCACAATGACAGTGATCAGTGCGTAGGCGAGCGGCGGCATGATCACGACACCGATCAGGTCGTCGACGTGGACCCGCGCGATCGCCAGCACACACGAGGCCACGAAGAGGACCCCGAAGACATACCGAAGATTGTCGAAGAGCAGCGAATCGACAACGGCACCGACGCTGCCGGCAATGACCACGAGCAGCGCCGCCCCCAGGGCGGTGAGCCCGCGCCTGGTTCCGGTGACGAGCGTCGTGCGTTCCGGGGCACCAGAGCGTGGGCGTGGGTTGGACGGGTACGCGTCATCCGGCGCGCGGCCGCGGCCGGGCCTGCCGGGCGATCCGGCGGACTGCCGGTGAGGCGGCGTACTCACCAGGGCAAGGTACCGCTCCGACATTGCGACTGCGTCAGGGCGATGGGCCGGAGAACGAACGCGTCCTGGTCGCTGCACTTTGGGCATACCTTTATGCACGATGCGCTACCAATTGCCGTGGCGTGTCAGGCCACGGCGGGCGCGTCCCGCGCGGGTGCGGTGGTTGCGCGGGATGGCGCGGCTCTGCGCGGATGACCGTGCGGAAGCGGCCCGATCCACCGGGTCGGGGGCGAGCGCGCCGCGTCGCGCAGTGCTTGGGACCAGGTCGGACGGCGCTCGTGGTCGGGGGCGTCGTCGACACTTTCGGTGACCGCTCCTGTCGTGTCGGGAAGAAGGTGCACCCGAATGGACCGATGGTGCCGCCGCCGGGCACCCGGGTCGCGATGCGGCCATCCCGCCCGGGGCCGCCGCGGCCCGGCGGCTGTACCGCACCGGCGGCTGTACCGCACCGGCCGCTGTACCGCACCGGCGGCGGTGACCGGGGCGATCACCCGTAGACTGCTCGGTCATGGGTCTGTCGATCGGCATCGTCGGGTTGCCCAACGTGGGCAAGTCCACGCTGTTCAACGCCCTCACCCGCAACGAGGTCCTGGCGGCCAACTACCCGTTCGCGACGATCGAGCCCAACGTGGGCGTCGTCGGCGTCCCGGACCCGCGGCTGGCGAAGCTGGGCGAGATGTTCTCCAGTGCGCGGGTCGTGCCCGCCACGGTGAGTTTCGTCGACATCGCCGGCCTGGTCAGGGGCGCGTCGGAGGGGCAGGGTCTGGGTAACCGCTTCCTGGCCAACATTCGCGAGTCGGATGCGGTCTGTCAGGTCGTCCGGGTCTTCTCGGATCCCGATGTGGTCCATGTCGAGGGCAACGTCGACCCGGCGTCCGACATCGAGACCATCAACACCGAGCTGGTGCTGGCCGACCTGCAGACCATCGGTGCCCGGCTGCCGAAGCTGGAGAAGGAATCGCGGCTCGACCGCACGAAGCAACCGCTGGTGGCCGCGATGAAGGCGGCCCAGGAGGTTCTCGACGCCGGGCGTCCGCTGTCCAGCGAGCGGTCTGTCGACCGGGCCGCGCTGCGGGAGCTGTTCCTGCTCACCGCGAAGCCGTTCCTCTACGTCTTCAACGTCGACGAGGACGTCCTGGCGGACCCCGGCCGACACAAGGAGCTCGCCGAGCTCGTGGCTCCGGCCGACGCGATCGTCCTCTGTGCGAAGGTCGAGGCCGAGCTGATCGAGCTTCCCGAGGAGGACGCCACCGAGCTGCTGGCGTCCCTCGGGCAGGAGGAGAGCGGGCTGGCACAGCTGGCCCGCATCGGTTTCCACACCCTCGGGCTGCAGACGTTCCTCACGGCCGGCCCGAAGGAGTCCCGCGCCTGGACGATCACGGCCGGTGCCACCGCGCCCGAGGCCGCCGGCACGATCCACAGTGACTTCCAGCGCGGCTTCATCAAGGCCGAGATCGTGTCCTACGGCGACCTGATGGCGGCCGGTTCGATGGCGGCTGCCCGTGCCGCCGGCCGCGTCCGCATGGAGGGCAAGGACTACGTGATGGCCGACGGCGACATCGTCGACTTCCGCTTCAACGTCTGACCGCGGGCGGCTGCCCGACAGCGCCCTTCTCGGCCCTGTCGGTCAGATACCCCGCCCGGCCGCGACAGTCGGCTGTTGGGTGTGACGCAGCAGGTGAGCCGCCCGGGGGAGGACGGAGACGGCGGCTTCCGCCGGTCCGCGGCGCCCGGTGGTTCTCCACAGGGTGGCAGCAGCCAGGGCCACCATGATCTGCAGCACGTACGCCCTGGTCGGGTCCGTGGGCAGAACGTCCGTGGACATCACCACCACATGCAGCGCGTAGAAGGTAAGGGTCATCGCGCCGAGAGCCGCGATCGGGCGGGTCAGCGGGACGTGGGCGACCAGCAGCGCCAGCCCGAGCAGTGCCAGCGCCGTCCCGGTGGTGTGCGCCAGGTCGAACGGCGTCGTCGAGTGCGGTGTGTCGACCGCCAGCCACCAGGCGGTGTCCGTCGGCGTCGTCCCGTACAGGCCCGAGTCGATGAACCAGCCCTGTGGCAGGCTTCCCACCCCGGAGATCACAGCCGGGTCTCCGAGCTCGCCGCTTCCGCCGAGTGGCCCGAGCAGCAGCCAGGACGTCCCGCTGGCCACGGCGGCGAGCAGCAGGCCGCCGGCGAACAGCCGCACCGCGACCGCGCGTGACCGCAGGTCCGCGTGGGCCACGGCCATGCCGACACAGAGGTAGCCCAGCCAGGCGAGGGCGGGGTAGACCCCGCTGATGGTGAGCTTCGCCAGCAGATGTCCCGATTCTGCCAGGTCGTCGAACCTCGGCGAGGACAGGTCCGAGGCTGGCAGGTCGTCCCGGACGGCCTGGCTGACGGCCGGCACCGCGGTCATCGCCAGTACAGCGACCGTCACCAGGACCGGGACGGCCGCTCGCAGCAGCGGCAGCGCCAGCACGAACAACAACGCGTAGTAGACCAGGATCACCGCGATGCCCGAATCGGCGTAGGCGAGTGCCAGCCCGATCACCCCGACACCGAGCGCGCGCAGGAAGACCGAGAGCCGGGCCTCGGCAGCGGTTCTCCGGCGGGTGGACAACACGAGGGCCACCCCGGCGAGGACGGCGAACGCCGCGGAGGATCGTCCCGCGGCGAGAGTGAACGCGGGTGAGACCGCCGGATCGTCCGACCCGGTGTCGGTGAAAGCCGGGTAGACGTGGGTCGCAACCATGCCGATCAGTGCGACGCCCCGGGCGAGGTCGACCCCGGTGATCCGCCCGGACCCGGGCTGGCTCGAATCGTCCATGCCTCCAGAGTCGCAGCATCTGGGGCTCCCGGGGTGGGGGACCGGCCGCGTAAGGTGCGGTTCGTCCGGGGGAACGGCGAAGCGGAACGGGTGACGAACGGATGATCTGTCATCTGGTTGGGCGGGACGAGTGGGCCTCCGGAGCGGGCAGCTACCGTCCCGCGAGCCTCGACACCGAGGGCTTCATCCACTTCTCCGCCCCGGAACGGCTGCTGGAGACGGCAAACCTGTACTACGCGGGCCGCTCCGACCTGCTGCTGGTCGTCGTGGACCCGCAGCGGCTGTCCGCTCCGCTCCGCTGGGAGCCGGCCGCCGGGCCAGCGGACCGCGGTGACGTGTTGTTCCCGCACCTGTACGGCCCGATCGACCCGGGGGCGGTGCTGGCGGTGACGCCGATCCCGTGTGGGCCGGGCGGAGCCTTCACGACGATGCCCGTCCTGTGACCCGGAACCAACGCCGGTTCGGAGCGCGGGACCAGCTCAGAAGGCGGGACCGGCTCAGAACGTGATGCCGGCTCAGAACGTGATGCCGGCGGAGCGCAGGATCGCCGAGATCCGGCGCGCGAGCTCCATGTCGAGCTCGGTCACCCCGCCGGCGGAGTGGGTCCAGACGGTGAAGGTCGTGCTGCCCGGGCCGTGCTCCACAACCGGGTGATGATCCATCTCGTCCGCCGCGCGCATCACCTCGTCGACGACGGCGGTCGCCTCCTCGCCGTCGACGAGGATCTCCAGGCGGATCCGGTCGGCGTCGCCGATCCAGCCCGGGAGGGCCTCCAGGGAGGTGGCGACAGCGCTGTTGTCCAGTCGTGTGGGCATCCGGGACTCCTCGGTGAGCGGTGATCCGTGTGAGGCGAACGGTGGCCTCGTGTGTGGTCCGTGGCCGTCCGGCTGCGTTGTGACCGGTCCCGCACCTCGCGCGGATCGTGCCACCCGCGGGCCGGCTCCGCCAGATCCACACGCGGTGGCCGGTGGCCGGTGGGCAGCGGCCGGTGGGCGGGCCCGGGGGTCCGGGGGTCCGGGCCCGCCCGGCTCTGGGAGAGTCCGGACCGTGGTCGGCACACCGGAGGAAGCACAGGGGCGTCCCGGCGGACCGGGGCGGCTGGTCGTCGCGGTCGCGCTGGTCGACAGCGCCCGGCGGGTCCTGGCCGCCCGGCGGACGTCCCCGCCGGAGCTCGCCGGGCTGTGGGAGTTTCCCGGCGGGAAGGTCGAGCCGGGGGAGGACGAGCTCGCGGCGCTGCACCGGGAGTGCCGCGAGGAGCTCCGGGTGGAGATCGAGACCGGTCGCCTGTTCGGGGAGATCGCGCTGCCCCGGCCGGGCTGGCGGATGCGGCTGTGGCTGGGCCGGGTGAGCGGCGGCACACCGGTCGCCGTCGAGCACGGCGCGCTGCGCTGGCTGGGTGTGGACGAACTCGACGACGTGCCCTGGATCCCCGCGGACGCCCCGCTCGTCGACGCGTTGCGGGTCGAGCTCGCCGATCCGGTGGATCCGGTGGACGGTTCGTGGGCACGGTGACGGTCCGCCGCGCGCGCTGTGTCGCGGCGAGTCCGTACCATGGAGATGGACCGCGGCGGTGTGGACGTCGTACACCCGGGCGGGGCCACCCCCTGGGTGGCGCGTCGAAGATCGCGGTCCTTCATCTGACGAACCGTTTCGGGGTCCAAGGTTCGAGCCCTGAAGCCCCACGTTTCCCCGGAGCTCACCACCGTGCCCGTACGCGCTGACCTTCGCAATGTCGCCATCATTGCCCACGTTGACCATGGCAAGACGACTCTCGTGGACGCGATGCTCCGGCAGTCCGGCGCGTTCGGAGAGCGCGGTGAGGCCACCGATCGGGTCATGGACTCGATGGACCTCGAACGCGAGAAGGGCATCACCATTCTCGCGAAGAACACCGCGGTACGTTTCGGTGACGTCACCATTAACATCATCGATACTCCCGGCCACGCCGACTTCGGCGGCGAGGTCGAGCGGGGCCTCGCGATGGTCGACGGCGTGCTGCTGCTGGTGGACGCGAGCGAGGGCCCGCTGCCGCAGACCCGCTTCGTGCTCCGCAAGGCGCTCGCCGCGCGCAAGCCCGTCGTCCTGGTCATCAACAAGGTCGACCGGTCGGACGCGCGTATCAGCGAGGTCGTCGACGAGGCCTACGAGCTGTTCCTCGACCTCGACGCCGACGAGGACCAGATCGACTTCCCGATCGTCTACTGCAACGCCAAGGCGGGCCGGGCGTCCATCACCCGCCCCGAGAACGGCCAGAGCCCGGACTCACCGGACCTCAAGCCGCTGTTCGACCTGCTGCTGGAGACGATGCCCGCCCCGTCGTACGTCGAGGGCGCGCCGCTGCAGGCACTGGTCACGAACCTCGACGCCTCGCCCTACCTGGGCCGCCTCGCGCTGTGCCGGGTGCACAACGGGACGATCACGCGCGGCCAGGCCGCGACCCTGTGTCGGGTGGACGGCAGCCAGCAGCGGGTGAAGATCACCGAGATGCTGATGACGGAGGCGCTCGAGCGGGTCCCGGCCGAGGAGGCCGGCCCCGGCGACATCATCGCCATCGCCGGCATCCCCGACATCATGATCGGCGAGACGCTGGCCGACACCGAGGATCCCCGCCCGCTCCCGGTGATCACGGTGGACGAGCCGTCCATCAGCATGACCATCGGCGTGAACACCTCGCCGCTGGCCGGCAAGTCCGGCAAGAAGATGACCGCGCGCCTGCTGAAGAACCGGCTGGACGCCGAGCTGGTCGGCAACGTGTCCATCCGGGTGCTGCCGACCGAGCGTCCCGACACCTGGGAGGTGCAGGGCCGCGGCGAGCTGGCGCTCGCGATCCTCGTCGAGCTGATGCGCCGCGAGGAGTTCGAGCTGACCGTCGGCAAGCCCCAGGTGGTCACCAGGGAGGTCGACGGGAAGATCCACGAGCCCGTCGAGCGGCTGACGATCGACTCGCCCGAGGAGTACCTCGGGGTCCTGACCCAGCTGCTGGCGCTGCGCAAGGGCCGGCTGGAGCAGATGGTGAACCACGGCACCGGCTGGATCCGGCTGGAGTACCTGGTGCCCGCCCGTGGCCTCATCGGGTTCCGCACCGAGTTCCTCACCGAGACCCGTGGCACCGGCCTGCTCCACCATGTCTTCGACCGGTACGAGCCCTGGTTCGGCGAGCTGCGCACCCGCCCGACCGGTTCGATGGTCGCCGACCGGTCCGGCGTCGCCACCGCGTACGCGCTGTTCAACCTGCAGGAGCGCGGCACGATGTTCGTCGCGCCGACGACCGAGGTCTACGAGGGCATGATTGTCGGTGAGAACTCCCGGGCCGACGACATGGACGTCAACCCGACCAAGGAGAAGAAGCTCACCAACATGCGTTCCTCGACCGGCGACGAGCTGGTCCGGCTCTCGCCGCACCGGCAGCTCTCGCTGGAGCAGGCGCTGGAGTTCTGCCGCGAGGACGAGTGCGTCGAGGTGACCCCGGCGACGGTGCGGCTGCGCAAGGTCGCGCTGACCGCGTCGGAGCGGGAGAAGCTGCGCTCGCGCCGCCGCACCGGCTGACGGCGCCCGCCAGCCCCGAACCGCACGCGCCGTACCCGGCCCAACCAACCAACCCGGCGCCCCACCTGCGCCGCCCCATGCGGTGGCGCGGGTGGGGGTGGCGCGGGTGGCCCACGTAGGGTCGTGCCGTGACACAAACCGTCGAAACGGTGCCGTTTCAGCCGCCCCGCCGGGTGCTGTTCGTTCACGCCCACCCGGATGACGAGGTCATCTCGACCGGGGTGACCATCGCGTCCAACGCCGCCCGGGACGACACGCACGTGACGCTTGTCACCTGCACGCTGGGCGAGGTCGGTGAGGTGCTCGTCCCCGACCTGATCAACCTGCGGGCAGACCGCGGTGACCAGCTCGGCGGCTACCGCATCGGCGAGCTCGCGCGGGCCTGTGCCGAGCTCGGGATCACCGACCAGCGTTTCCTCGGCGGTCCCGGCCGCTGGCGCGACAGCGGCATGATGGGCACCGAGGCCAACAAGGATCCGCGCTGTCTGTGGCAGGCGAGCCTGGACGAGGCGTCGGAGGCCCTGGTCCGTGTCGTCCGGGAGGTCCGGCCGCAGGTTCTCGTCACCTACGACGCGAACGGCGCCTACGGGCATCCGGACCACATCCGGGCTCACGATGTGTCCGTCCGTGCCTTCACGGATGCCGCCGACCCCGAGTTCGCGCCCGATGCCGGACCGCCCTGGCAGATCGCCAAGCTCTACGAGACCGCGATGCCGAAGTCGGTCGTGCAGGCGAGCATCGACTACTTCCGGGAGCACTCGCCGGGGAACAACCCGTTCGAGGCCGAGTCGGCGGACGACGTCCCGCTCGCCGTCCCGGACGACAGGATCACCACGCTGATCAGCGCGGAGGAGTTCCTGCCGGCGAAGCTGGCGGCGATGCGCGCCCACCGCACGCAGATGGCCGTCGACGGCTTCTTCTTCGCGCTCGCCGACGGCATCGGCCAGCGCATCTGGTCCGCGGAACACTTCGTTCTCACCCGCGGTGAGTCCGGCGCCGAGCCGGGCGCACGTGAGGGCGATCTCTTCGCAGGCCTGCCGCTGCCGCGCNGACCCGCCGGCCCCGCCGGCCCCGCCGGCCCGCCGACCGCGTCGACCCGTCAGCCGTGGTGCAGCGCCGCCGTGTCGCCGCTGGTCCGTCCACGTAAGTGGTGTTTCCGCCGAGGGTGGACGCCAGGGCGGCATGTCCTTCTCAGGTGCAGTCGTTGATACAGATGCAACGCTGTAATCAGTGCGAGGAGGTTCGGATGGCCCAGCACGGCAGCGCCCGCCCGAGCCCGAAGGGGTGGCTCGCGCCCCTCGAAACCCCGGGCGTGACCGTCATCCCCGAGGGCGGCACCGATGTTCCGTAACCGGGGGGTGCCCCGCCCTGGGGGCGAGCCGGCCGAACCCGGCCGCCCTGCGGAGCCGGCCGAACCCGGCCGCCCTGCGGAGCCGGGCCGACCCGGCGGCCCGGGTGAGTCCGCCGGCGCCGGTGCTGACGCCGCTGCCGCTGCCGACAACGCCGCGTTGGACGCCTACTCGAGGATCGTCACCCGGGTGGCCGAACAGGTGACCCCGAGCGTGGCCAGCCTGCGGGTCCGCACCCCGCGCGGCCCCGGCGCCGGCTCCGCCGTCCTGTTCACCGAGGACGGCTTCCTTCTCACCTCCGCCCACGTCGTCGAGGGAAACCACGCTGGGACGTCCGTCGGCACCGCGGAGTTCGTCGACGGGACCGAGCGGGCCGTCGACCTCGTCGGCGCCGATCCGCTGTCGGACCTCGCCGTCCTGCGGGCCCGGGGGGCCACGCCGGCGCCGGCCCAGCTCGGCGACGCGGCCACCCTGCGGGTCGGCCAGCTGGTCGTGGCCGTCGGCAACCCGCTGGGGCTGACCGGGAGCGTCACCGCCGGTGTCGTCAGCGCACTGAACCGATCACTGCCGACCCGTTCCGGCTCCGCGGTGCGTGTCGTCGACGAGGTGATCCAGACCGATGCCGCGCTGAACCCGGGGAACTCCGGCGGTGCGCTTGTCACCGACGACGGCCGGGTCGTCGGCGTCAACACGGCCGTCGCCGGTATCGGGCTGGGCCTTGCGGTGCCGGTGAACAGCACCACCCGGCACATCCTCGCCGCGCTGATCCGGGATGGGCGGGTCCGCCGCGCCTACCTCGGGGTCGCCAGCGCGCGGGTCCCACTGCCGTCCGGCCTCGCCGGCCGGACGGGGCAGCGGTACGGCCTGCGCCTCGCGGAGGTGGTGCGGGGGAGCCCGGCGGGGCGGGCCGGCCTGTTCGCGGACGATCTCGTCCTCTCGGTGGCCGGGACGCCGGTGGCCGGGCCGGGTGATCTGCAGCGGCTCCTCTCCGAGGACACCATCGGGCAACCGGTGGAGATGACGGTCTGGCGGCGCGGGGCACTCGTGGACGTCGTCGCCGTGCCGGTGGAGCTCGCCGTCCGCTGAGGAGGGGACGCGGGTCGATCACCCGTTCGCCGCCGGCGCTCGAACCGAACGGTCCATGGCCTACTGTCGGAGAATGCCCCGTCCGACCCGTGGCCCCGGCCCCAGCTCAGGCCCCGGCAAGGCTGCCCGCGGCAGGCCTGCCCGTAGCGGGGGCGGAGCCGCCACGGGCAGAAGCGGCTCCGCCCCCGCTACGAGGGGGGCCGCTCCCGGCAGCGAGCCCGTCCCGGCCGCCCCGTCCGTCCAATCAGTTCCGCCGGTTCCGCCGGTCGCATCGGTTGCTGCCGGCCCGCACGCGCCGGGACGGGTCCTCCTCGGCGGGTCCTACGCCTTCGGCGTCCTCGCCGGGTTCGTGCTCGGGTTGTACGGGGTGGTCCTGGTGACTGCCGGGCCGCGGCCGGGAGGTTTCCTGATCTCGGTCGGCCTGCTGATGGCGCTGGTCGGCAACGCCGGTGCGGCGCTGCTGGTCCGCTGGCTGACCGGTACCCGACTCGGAGCGATGATCATCCTGATCGGCTGGCTGCCGATCGTCCTCGCGCTGGCCTCGTCGCGGACCGAGGGTGATCTTCTGCTCAAGGCGTCGGCGACGGGCTATCTCTTCCTCGGGATCGGCGTGCTGACGCCGGTGGTCGTCGCCGTGGTCGGGAAGGCCCGGCGCGGCCTGACGGCCCTGCCGCCGATGGCAGCGTCCCCGAGGGTGCCGTCACGGCCTGCGCCGCGGGCTGGCGGGGGCTGACCGGCGGCGCGCGCCGCCATGGGGCATCGAGCGTGGTCGGCCGGGCCGTCGCGTGGGTTCTGCCGCCACCGGCGGGTGTGCGGTGGCGGTGTCGATGGTCACTGATGGGGAACCGGGGCCCGGTGTGGCCCCTGCCTCGGCGGTAGCGTGGCCGCCGTGGCAAGCCCAGCGCGCCAGCCCCTGCCCGAGCCCGTCCCCGTGGACTCGCCTCGTGCGCGATCCCGTCCCGCGGATGCGCCCGGAATCCTGGAGCGGCCGGACCCAGATGCCTTCCGCAAGGTCGTCGGGCGGTTCGCCACCGGTGTCACCGTTCTGACCACCGTCGTCGACGGACGTCATCTGGCGATGACCGCGAACTCGTTCGTCTCGGTGTCGCTCGAGCCGTTGCTGGTCCTCGTCAGTGTCCGGCAGGACGCCCGATTCCACGATCCGCTGCTGGCGGCCGGGGTGTGGGGGGTCTCCGTCCTCGCGGACGACATGAGCCAGGCGTCCCGCGACTTCGCCCGGCGGGGCGGCGCGGCGGATCCGGGTGACCGGCAGCTCCGCGGCTGGGCGCATTCGCTCGGGCCGCGCACCGGTGTCGCGCTGCTGGACGGTGCGCTGGCACTCCTGGAATGCGGCACTGTCGCAACCCATCCGGCCGGTGACCACACCCTTGTCGTCGGCGAGGTGATGGGCCTGGCCCGACCCCGCCCGGACGCGGCGCCGCTGGTCTTCTACGAGGGCGCCTACCTGTCGACCGGCCCGCGCGCGGGCGACGGGAGCTGAGGCGACGGGAGCTGGGACAGGCGGGAGCTGGGACGGGCGGGAGCTGGTCAGTTGAGCTTGGCCCGCGCGGAGCCGGCCGCCTGTCGGGCCGCCGCCGATGCCGCGGGCTCGACGGTCGCGACGGCATCGGCGAAGTTGGTCAGATCCCGGGCACCGCCGAGGAAGTCGCCCAGCCGGACGCGCAGTTCCCCGCGCTCCCGCCGCAGTGCCGCCGGGTGGTGCGGCAGCAGCAGGGACAGCTCGACCGCCCACAGGCGGGTCCGCGGGACGTCCGTGCGCGCCGCGAGCACCCGGATGTTGCCCAGGATGCGGGCCAGCAGGTCCTCCGGGGACATCGGGGCGAGATGCGCGCGGGTGAACGGGGTGCCGCCGGCGCGCACCCGGGCCGCCGCGTCGTGGACGGACATGATCCGGCCACCGGAGTAGGGGTCGACCAGGATGTTCTCGCCGGGCGCGCCCACCGCGACGATCACATGCCCGGGCAGCCCGACCGCGTAGGCGGGGATGCCGAGCCGGCGCGCGACCTCGATCCAGACCACGGACAGCAGGATCGGCAGGCCGCGGCGGCGGCGGAGCACCTCGGGAAGCAGGGAGGCCCGGAGGTCGTCGTAGTCGCTGTCGTGACCGGCGAACCCGGCGTGCTCACCGAGCGACTCGCCCAGCGTCTCCGCGGCGACCCGTAGATCCAGGCCGGCGAGGAGGCCCCGGCCGTCGGCGGCCGGCTCGGCGGCGGCCTCCGCCGCGGGCTGCCCGCGGCCGCTGCCCCGGGCGGTCGCGCCGCGCGCCGCGAGCAGCGGGGCCGTCTCCGCGGCCAACGCGTCGAGCGCCCGGCTCGTCTCGACCGGGTTCGTCTCGGGACCGGCCTCGGCGGCGATCAGATGACACGCGAGAGCGAGGTCGACCTGCTCGCGCCGGACGACCGTGGCGAACATCCGCCTGCTGTGGGCGCTCACCGCTGGACCTCCACGTTCGGATCAGCCCGTCCGAGCCGACCGGCGTCTGCGTCGATCCGGGGACCGATCAGGTCTGGGCCCACCCCGCCCGGCCCTCCGCGCTCCCGCCCGGGCCCACGGATGTGCGCCCGGACCCCTCACCCTGCCTGTCCAGCACGCGGACCAGTCGCTCGCGTCCCGGTGGCCGTCCTGCTGACCGTCATTGTCCTTCAGTATCGCCGCGGGGGGCGCCGCGGTCCGCCCCGTCCTTCGGGTCATCCGGCGGGACGTCCTCTTCTGTGATCTGCTTGTTGCGTTCCGCGATCTCCTGGCGGCGGCCTGATCCGGCCTGATATGAACCGGGTGCCTGGCCGGGGGATCGCCCGGTGGCCCGGCGGGGTGTCGGGGGGACGACACGCGCCGCCACTAGGGATTCCTCGGGCACGCTCACTGTCGTACCGTCGGAGCGACGGAGGCGAAGCTCGCCTTCGGACCAGGACTCAAGCGTGCCCAGAACATCACTCAGGGGGAGCGGTCCGGGAATACGACGCCGGATCACGACCCGTGAGCCGATGTCTGCTGGAGTGATGTGGACGACATACACGACCAGTGCACGCCCTTGCTGTCGACACCGAACTGTCCAGGTCGATACTAAGGAACTCAGTCGTCCGTGAGCTCGAGGAGGAACGTCCGGTGACCTACGTCATCGCGGAGCCCTGTGTTGATGTAAAGGACAGGGCATGCATCGAGGAGTGCCCGGTCGACTGCATCTACGAAGGCGGACGGATGCTCTACATCCAGCCTGACGAGTGCGTCGACTGTGGTGCGTGTGAGCCTGTCTGTCCGGTGGAGGCCATTTACTACGAGGACGACGTCCCCGAGCAGTGGAAGACCTACACCGACACGAACGCCACGTTCTTCGAGGAGCTCGGCTCGCCGGGTGGAGCGTCCAAGGTCGGCGCACTCGAGTTCGATCCGCCCGCCGTCTCGGCGCTGGCCCCCCAGGCCGAGTCCTGACCGGTCCGGGGGAGTCGGCTGGACCGCCCCGGACGATCCGATCGCCGGGGCGGTCTCGGGTGCGGCTGCCCGATTTTCCGTGGGACCATCTGGTCTCGTTCAAGGAGAAGGCGCGGGCCCACCCGTACGGTCTGGTCGACCTGTCCGTGGGGACTCCCGTCGACGCGACGCCGCAGGTCGTGCGGCACGCGCTCGCCGGGTCCGCGGACGCTCCCGGCTACCCGCTGACCGCGGGGACACCGGATCTGCGTGAGGCGGCGGCCGGCTGGCTGGCCCGCCGTCTCGGGGTGGTCGTCGAGCCGTCCGCCGTGCTGCCGGTGCTGGGCACCAAGGAGCTGGTCGCCCAGCTCCCCGCCCAGCTCGGGCTGGAACCCGGCGACCGGGTCTGGGTGCCCACCCCGGCCTACCCGACCTACGAGGTCGGCGCGCTGCTCGCCCGCTGCGAGCCCGTCGTCGGGCCCGCCGAGGGCGTCACCCTGGTCTGGCTGAACTCGCCCGGGAACCCGACGGGCCGCGTGCTGTCCGTCGAGGAGATGCGCGCCGTCGTCAACTGGGCCCGTGAGCGCGGCGTGATCGTCGCCAGCGACGAGTGCTACATCGAGCTGGGCTGGGAGGCCCGTGCCGTCTCGGTGCTGCATCCGGACGTGTGCGGCGGCTCCCACGAGGGCCTGCTCGCCGTGCACTCGCTGTCCAAGCGGTCGAACCTGGCGGGCTACCGGGCCGGTTTCGTCACCGGTGACCCGGAGCTCGTGGACGGCCTGCTCCAGATCCGCAAGCACTCCGGCCTGATGATGCCGACGCCGGTGCAGGCCGCGACCACCGCAGCGCTCGCCGATGACATGCACGTCGCCGACCAGCGCGCCCGCTACGCCAACCGCCGGGCCGTCCTCGCCGCGGCGCTGGCCGTCGCCGGCTTCACCATCGACCACAGCGAGGCCGGCCTGTACCTGTGGGCGACCCGCGGTGAGGACTGCTGGGTCACGGTCGACGCGCTCTCCAGCGTAGGTGTCCTGGTTGCGCCCGGCAGTTTCTACGGCGAGTCGGGCCGGCGCCACGTGCGTGTCGCGCTCACCGCGCCCGACGCCCAGATCGCCACCGTTCCCGAGCGGATGACGATGCTCCCGATGACGGGCGGCCAGAACGCCCAGAGCGGGCGTCCCGGCCAGTACGGCGTCGGTGACGGCTGGGCCCAGGGCCCGGCGGCCACGGGCGGCTACCCGCAGCCGCCCCAGCCGCCCCAGCCGGCTCACGCCCGCCACGACGCCTACCAGAACAGCTACCAGGACGCCTACCCGCCGGAGAGCTACCCGCCGGAGAGCTACCAGCAGCCGGAGAGCTACCAGCCGGACCGTTACGGGACCGGCGATGCCGCGCACACCGGCGGCCACCGTGTCGGGGGCTCCGCCAGTCCGGCGGGGGCGTTCGACCGCGACCACCGCTACCGGACGGACCAGCCTGCCCCGCGGCCGTACGAGACGGGCCAGCAGCCGCTGCCGCCGTACAGCACCGGCCAGAACCCGCTGCCGCCGTACAGCACCGGGCAGCAGCCGCTGCCGCCCTATGACACGGGCCCGAGCCATGCGCCGCAGTACCGGTCCGCCGCGGCTCCGGAGGCGGATGCGCCCGCCGGCACTTCGGGCCCCGGCAACCCCGACGGTTCGGGTGGCCCGGCAGACCACGACGGTGCCCGGGGCTGGCGGGCGGAGCCGGACATCCGCTGACCGTCGGCTGAGACCGCCGGTCCGGGTCCGCCATCGGCAGCCCCGCCTCCGGCCACGCTCCGGCGTTCCGTCGAAGTCGGTCGAAGTCCGTGGTCGCGCGCGCCGCCCATGGTCCGGACCGTAGGGTCTACAGGCGTGAGCAGCGTGAGCGAAGGAACGTCCAGCAGCCCGGCCGGTGTGGCCGGGGCGCCCGGCGGCGGGGTCGGCTCCCCGCTGGACCGGGCCATCGACGACCTGTGGGAGCGCCGGGCCGAGCTGACCCCGGACGACACCCAGTCCCGCAAGATCATCGTTGGCGCGGTCGACGCGATCGACGCCGGCGAGGCCCGGGTGGCGGTGGTCGGCACGGACGGATCGGTCGTCGTCGACGAACGCGCGAAGCGCGCGATCCTGTTGTCGTTCAAGGTCCTGCCGATGGTCGAGTCCGCCGCCGGGGACTTCAGGTTCCACGACCGCGTGCCGCTCAAGACCCGGTTCGACGGTGTCCGGGTGGTCCCCGGCGCGATCGTCCGCTGGGGTGCGCACATCGAGCCGGGCGCGGTGCTGATGCCCAGCTACACCAACATCGGTGGCTACGTGGGCGCCGGGACCCTGGTCGACACCTGGGCGACGGTCGGCTCCTGCGCCCAGGTCGGGCGCAACGTGCACCTGTCCGGCGGCGTCGGCCTCGGCGGGGTGCTGGAGCCGCCGAGCGCGGTGCCGGTCGTGGTGGAGGACGACGCGTTCGTCGGCAGCCGCTGCATGGTGGTCGAGGGCGCACGCGTGCGGCGCGGGGCGAAGCTCGGCGCGGGTGCCATCCTGACCGCCTCGACGCACGTCTTCGACGCCGTCACCGGCGAGGAGTACCCGCGCGGCGAGATCCCCGAGCGCGCGGTGGCGGTCGGTTCCAGCCGGGTCCGCTCGTTCCCGGCCGGCGAGTTCGCCATGCCGTGCATCCTCGTCCTGCGCACCCTGGCGGAGGGCGAGATCCACGACAAGCTCGCCCTCAACGACATCCTGCGGGAGCACGGCGTCGCCTCCTGACCCGGGCGGGTGCCGCCGGCCGTTAGGGTCGGCGGCATGGAGCTCGACCTGGCCCTCCCGGTGACCGACCTGACCCGTGCCCTCGTCGACGTCCCGTCGGTCAGCGGTGACGAGGCGGTGCTGGCGGCGGCCGTCGAGACGGCGCTGGGAGCGCTGGGCGGTCTCGAGGTCCGCCGGGACGGCGACGCGGTGCTGGCCCGCACCACCCGCGGTCTGCCGTCCCGGGTCCTGCTCGCCGGCCACCTGGACACGGTGCCGATCGCCGACAACCTGCCGGCGCGTTTCGACGGCCCCCGCCTGTACGGCTGCGGGACGTCGGACATGAAGGCCGGCGTGGCCGTGATGCTGCGGCTGGCCGCGTTGCTCGGTACGGCTACCGCTAGCCGTACCGATGTCACGCCCCGGCATGACGTGACCTGGATCTTCTACGACAACGAGGAGGTCGCGGCCGAGCGGAACGGGCTGCGTCGGCTCGCCGCCGGCCACCGCGACTGGCTGGACGCCGACCTCGCCGTGCTCATGGAGCCGACCGCCGGCGAGATCGAGGCAGGCTGCCAGGGGACGCTGCGTGCCGTCGTCACGACCCGCGGCCGGCGCGCGCACTCGGCCCGTTCCTGGCTCGGCGACAACGCGATCCACGGGACGGGGGAGCTGCTCACCCGGCTCGCCGCCTACCGCCCGCGCTCGGTGACCCTGGACGGCTGCACCTACCGTGAGGGGCTGTCCGCGGTCCGGATCGAGGGCGGGGTCGCGGGCAACGTGATCCCGGACGAGTGCCGGGTCACCGTCAACTTCCGGTTCGCCCCCGACCGGGACGTCCCCGGCGCCTTCGCGCATGTGGCCGAGGTGCTCGACGGGTACGAACTGGCCCTCGACGACAGTGCCGCCGGGGCGCCGCCCGGGCTGTCCGCCCCGGCCGCGGCCGCGTTCGTCGCGGCCACGGGGCGCACCCCGGTCGCCAAGTACGGCTGGACGGACGTCGCCCGGTTCGCCGCGCTGGGCATCCCGGCGCTCAACTACGGCCCCGGTGACCCGAACCTCGCCCACACCCGGGACGAGTACGTCGACGTGGCGCTGATCGAGGAGGCGGAGCGCGTTCTCGGCTCCTACCTGGTCACCGGCACGTCGGTGTGACCGCCCGGGCGTGGCACGGCCCGATCCCGGGCTCCGGGGCCGGGAACCCCGGGTTCCGGGGCCGGGAACCCCGGGGCGCACGGCATATCTGCGTATCGTGCGGGGCGTGACCCGCTCTGCCTCTCCTGATTCGACGGGGCCGCCGCCGGAGCAACGCCGCGGTCCGGTGACGGCCCGTCATGGCCAGGTGCAGGCGTCGACCACCGACCAGCGTCTGCTCGGCACCCGCAGCCCGGCGTCGTTCGTCCACAGCGACCCGTGGCGGGTGCTGCGCATCCAGAGCGAGTTCGTCGAGGGGTTCGGCCTGCTCGCGGACCTGCCACCGGCGGTCACCGTGTTCGGGTCGGCGCGGGTCGGCCGGAACGAGCCCGACTACGAGCTTGGACGCCGGCTCGGCGCCGCGCTGGCCCAGGCCGGCTACGCGGTGATCACCGGCGGCGGCCCGGGCGCGATGGAGGCGGTGAACCGGGGCGCGCGGGATGCCGGCGGCCTGTCGGTCGGCCTGGGCATCGAGCTGCCGTTCGAACAGTCGCTCAACGACTGGGTCGATCTCGGCGTGAGCTTCCGGTACTTCTTCGTCCGCAAGACGATGTTCGTGAAGTACGCCGAGGCTTTCGTGATCATGCCGGGTGGTTTCGGCACCCTCGACGAGCTCTTCGAGGCGCTCACCCTGCTGCAGACCGGCAAGGTCACCCGCTTCCCGGTGGTGCTGATGGGAACCAGCTACTGGGCCGGCCTGCTGGACTGGCTGCGCACCACCGTCCTCGACGCGGCCCGGATCAGACCGGGCGATCTCGACCTGGTGACCCTGACCGACGACGTCGACGAGGCGGTGCAGGTCATCCTGCGCGGCACCGGACGGCTCGATCCGCCCGGTGGGCAGGAGACCGGCGAGCAGACACGCAGCGGCAGCGTCGCCGGTGGCGGAGCCGGTGGGCCGGTGCCGACGGACCCGTCGTGAACATCTGCGTGTACTGCTCGTCGTCCGACCTGATCGATCACTCGTTCGTCCTGCTCGCCGCCGAGGTCGGCGCGGAGCTGGCCCGGCGCGGCCACAGCCTGGTGTCGGGCGGCGGGTCGGTGTCGTGCATGGGTGCCGTCGCCCGCGCCGCGCGGGCCGGCGGTGCGCACACGATCGGGGTCATCCCCGAGGTGCTGATCGCGATGGAGGTCGGCGATGCCGACTCCGACGAGCTGATCGTCACAGCCACGATGCGTGAGCGCAAGGCGGTGATGGACGACCGGGCCGACGGTTTCCTGGCCCTCCCCGGCGGGCTGGGCACCCTGGAGGAACTGCTGGAGATCTGGGTCGGCGCGCTGCTCGGCCTGCATGCCAAGCCGGTCGTGGTGCTCGACCACGACGGCGTGTTCGCGCATTTGCGCATGCTCGTCGAGGACCTGGTCACCCGAGGCTTCGTGCGCCCGCCCGCCCGGGACATCGTGGTCTGGGCCACCAGCGTCACCGAGGCTCTCGACATCCTGGAGAGCCGCGCCGCCGGGCACGGGCCCAGCCACCCACCGGCGCCGACCTCGGCGGAGCTCGCCGAAGGGGAGTAGCCCCCGGTGTGGCGAACGCCGGTGTCAGACGACGCCGCGGCGCGCGATGCGCAGATCGACATCCCCGCGCAGCGCGGCGACCATCCGCAGCGCGCGCCAGGTCGCGGTCACCTGGTGTGCGCGGAAGACGCGGGCGCCGAGCCAGGCCGCCACGGCGGTCGCCGCCAGGGTGCCCTCCAGCCGCTCGTCCACCGGGGCGTCCAGCACCTCGCCGACGAAGTCCTTGTTGGACATCGCCATCAGCACCGGCCACCCGGTGGCCACCAGCTCCGGCAGCCGCCTGGTCGCCTCCAGCGAGTGCCGGCTGTTCTTGCCGAAGTCGTGCCCCGGATCGATCAGCACTCCGTCCGGCCGCACCCCGAGCGAGACCGCGCGCTCGGCCAGCCCGACGGTTGTGGCGGCGATGTCGGCGACGACGTCGTCGTAGGCGATCCGGTGCGGGCGGGTCCGCGGTGGCAGGTGGCCGGCATGGGTGCAGACCAGACCGGTGCCGAACTCGGCGGCCACCTCCGCCAGTTCCGGGTCCACGCCGCCCCAGGCGTCGTTGAGCAGGTCGGCGCCCTCGCCCGCGACCACCCGCCCGACCTCGGCACGCCACGTGTCGACGCTGATCACCACGTCCGGGTGGCGGCCCCGCACGGCGGAGACGAACCCGCCGATCCGGCGCAGCTCCTCCGCCGCGTCGATCTCCTCGCCCGGGGCCGCCTTGATCCCACCGATGTCGATGATCGCGGCGCCGCCGCCGACCGCCGCCTCGACGGCGGCGAGAGCCTCGGCCTCGCCGTAGGTGGCGCCGCGGTCGAAGAACGAGTCCGGCGTGCGGTTCACGATCGCCATCACGACGAGCTCGGACGGGCCGAACACGCGCGCACCGAGCCGCAGCGGCCGGGCGGCCGGTGCCTGGCCGCTCGTCGGGCGAGGGTTTCCCGTGGGATGTGGATGTCCGGCCTGGCGGGGGTCGGCGGTCGGGTGAGGATCAACGGGCACCCGGCCCAGCCTGCCAGACATCCTGCCGGCCAGGCGAGGCATCCCACTGGCGCGTCAGCTGTCCCGGGTCGGCCGGGCGACGCCGCCCATGGCACGATCGACCACGTGGTGCTCGCAGTGGAGATCGTCCTCATCGCGACGGTCGTGTTCGTCGTGGCCGCGCTGGCCGTCGGGCGGTTCGACCGGTTGGCGCCCGCGGCGCCGGACGGGCCCCACGTCGGTCTCGGCGGCCAGACCGTCGCCTCCGGTGACGTCGAGGCGGTTCGTTTCGGGATGGCGGCGCGCGGCTACCGGATGGCCGAGGTCGACGCGGTGCTGTCCCGCCTCGCCTACGAACTGGCCTGGCGGGACGAGGAGCTCGCACGCCGGGACGACGAGCTGCTGCGCCTCGCGGAACTCGCACGCCTCGGCGGCGTGCGGGACCCCGCCACCGACCCGGGGGATGACACCGCGGACCAGCTCTACGCCGACAGCGCCCCGACGGACAGCGCCCCGACGGACAGCGGCACGTCCGCCGACCGCGGTGCGACCGGCCGCCCCGCTGACGAGCCCGACCCCGCTGGCCCCGCTGGCGAGCCCGGCCCGATCGAGCCCAGCCCGACCGAGCCCGGCCCGGCTGGTGGCCGTGGCCCGGTGTCAGGCCTGGGCACCTCCACCGACCTGGGCGTGGCTCGGGGCGATGCCCGCCACGACGGGCCCGACCGGGGCGAGCCGCGCGGGCCCCGTCCCGTCCAGGACCAGCCCGGCGAGCCCGGCACCGTGTCGCTGGACAAGGATGCCGATGGGCAACAGTAGTGAAACGCATCAGATCCACTAGCGCCGAGCCTGGAAGTGCCCGGAAGACCATCGAGATCACTACCCTGCCGTGACCGTTGTGATTCCCTGCTGGGACGTGTTTCCGTTTGCGGGCGGGTCTCCGGGATAATCGTCGTCAGACGCAGGTCCGACGGCAGGAAGAGGTGCACCGATGGCGGCCATGAAGCCGCGGACGGGTGACGGTCCGCTCGAGGTCACCAAGGAGGGGCGCGGCATAGTCATGCGGGTCCCGCTCGAAGGGGGCGGCCGGCTCGTCGTCGAACTCACGGCCGACGAGGCGAGCGCGCTGGGTGACGCCCTCAAGGTCGCGGTCGGTTAGATTCGGTGGTCATCAACCACCACCGAGGCATCCGCGGCACGCGGTGCCCGGTATGAGCCCTGTCGCAGCCGTCGCCGGCCCCGATCTGCTGGAGTCGAGGTACCGGGCCCCGCTCGTCATCCTCACCTCTGCTGACCTTCCGTTCCTCCTCCCGCCCGCAGGCGGGCCGGCGGGGCCGGCGGGGCCGGCCGGTGAGGCCGACGGGTCCACCGCTGACACCGACGGCGCGGTCGCTGACTGCGCCGTCCTCGCCGTCGTGGCCGCACCCGTCGACGGCACTGTGGTCGTGTCGGACCGCGGTCAGCGGGCCTGCGCCGGTGTCGGGGTCGATGTGGAGCAGCTGATCGAGAACGAGGGCTTCCGCGCGGATACCGGCGGGGTGCTGGTGGTTCCCCTGTCCCGGGCCGAGCGGCCGTGGCGGCTGATGCTGCTCGGTGTGGGTTCCGGCGAGGTGGCTGACTGGCGCGCGGCCGGTGCCGCACTCGCGCGGCGCGCGGGCGCCAAGGGTAGGCCCCTCGTCGTCGCGGACCTGGACGCCGACCGGGCCCACGCCTTTGTGGAGGGCTTCTCTCTCGGCTCCTACCGGCTGGCGGATGCGGTCTCCGGCGCTCCGCCTGACGGGGACCGGGCCGCCGCGACGACTGCACCCGGCGCCGAGGTGGCTGGGGTGGCGGGCGGGTCCACCGGTCCGACCGAGGCGGCGGCAGGCGAGCTGACGACAGGCGAGGCGGCGACAGGCGAGCCGGCGCGCGAGGGGTCGGACGCCGCGGGAACCGCGGGAACCGCGGGGGCCGCCGTCGCGGCGGAGTTGCGTGCCGATCGGGTCGTCGTCCTGAGCGTCGAGCAGGCCGGGGAACCGGTCATCGCGGAGGCCGTGCGCCAAGCGAGGGCGGTCGCGGACGCGGTGTGCCTTGCCCGTGATCTCATCAACATGCCGAGCCTGGTCAAGACGCCACACTGGTTCGCCGAGCAGGCGCGCCGGGTTGGCGCCGAGGCCGGTCTGGAGGTCACCGTCCTCACCCACGAGGACCTGATCCGTGAGGGTTTCGGCGGGCTGGTAGCGGTCGGCGGCGGGTCGCCGCGTCCGCCCTGCCTTGTCCGTCTCACCTACGACGGCCCGCCCGCGCCCGCGGGGGCCGCTCCCGGCCACCGGGTGCTGGTCGGCAAGGGGATCACGTTCGACTCCGGCGGTCTGTCCCTCAAACCGTCGGTCTCGATGGCCAGCATGAAGACTGACATGTCGGGTGCGGCCGCCGTCCTGGGAGCGATGACGGCGCTGGGGGATCTGGCGGTTCCCGGCCGGGTCACGGCGCTGCTCTGCCTGGCGGAGAACATGATCGGCGCATCCGCTGTCCGGCCCGGCGACGTGATCACCTGCTGGGGCGGGACCACGGTGGAGGTGCTCAACACCGATGCCGAGGGGCGCCTGGTGCTGGCCGACGGGCTCGCCTACGCGGCCGCGACCCTCGAACCCGACCAGATGGTCGACCTCGCGACGTTGACCGGCGCGATCACGGTCGCGTTGGGCCGGCGCACCGCAGGCCTGTTCGCTTCGGACGACACGCTCGCCGCCGAGCTCACAGCCGCGTCCGCCACCGCGGGGGAGCGGGTCTGGCGCCTGCCGCTCACCGAGGAGTACCGACCGGCGATCGACTCCCCGGTCGCCGACCTCGCGAACATCGGCCGGGCGCTGGACGTGAACGGCGGCTCCATCACCGCGGCGCTGTTCCTGCGGGAGTTCACCGCCGGCCGGCCGTGGGCGCACCTCGACATCGCCGGCACCGCCCGCGCGGACTCCGACGATGGCGAGATCAGCCGTGGCGGCACCGGGTGGGGTGTCCGCACCCTGCTCGCCTACCTGGCCGGAGCCGGAACGGCCGAGGCCTGAGCCCCCGGGCCCGCGGGTGCAGACCCGCGGGCCCGGGAGCCGGCCGGGTCAGGGCTGGTCGGATCAGGGCCGTGCGGGACTGGCGGGGCCGGTGGGGCTCGCCGTGCTCGCCGTGCTCGCCTGGTCCAGCGCGGTGAGCTGCTGCCATGCCCAGCGCAGACTGTTCTTCTCCGGCATCACCGCGGGCCAGCCGGCGAGGGCCGCCTCGATGTCGTAGCGGTCCGCCCGCGCCAGGATCTCGACCAGGAGCTCGTCGACGTCCGCCTGGTCGACCCGCAGCTGGTCGAGGTAACGCGCGAGAATTCCACCCGGGTGGGGTTCCCGCACCGTGTAGACCTCCCGGGTGTCGACCACCCAGCTCAGGCGGTAGGTGGAGTGCTCGTCGCCCTCGGTGGTCCACCCGTCGCCGAGAGAGATCTCCTCGGACGTCCGCCGGCGGGGATCAGCATCGTAGAACTCGCGGATGTTCATGCTGTACGCCTGCCCCTCCGAGCCGTCGCCGCAAACGTCGCGGCCCTGCCTGCCGGCCCTGCCTGCCGGCCATGCCGGGGCGTGCCCGCGGCGGACTTCCGCCGCGGGCGGCTGCCACGACTCCCGGGACGGTGCGCTACGACCCGCCGCCGGCCCGGGCGAGGGCGGAACGGTACGCGGAGGCCATCGCCTCCGGCAGGATCATCGAGAGCCGCAGGACGACCCGCCCCTGCACAAAGGTGTACGCGGCCGGTAGATCGCCGCCGGCGCCCGGGGCACTCAGCCGCGAGCCGCGGGCCTGCGCCGCGGCCGGATCCCCGAAGACCTCGATCGCCCCGCCGCGTTCGATGGCGTCCGGCGGCGCCCCGGCGATCTCGCTGGCACTGATCCGGGCGTCGCTGAACGCGATCCGGCTGCTGTAGCCGCCTGGACGTCCGAGCAGGCTGTCCGGGTCGTTCTGCGCGGTGTAGACCACGGTCGTACGCAGCGGCAGGCCGTTGCCGGCAAGCATGATCGCGACCTGCTCCGCGGTCGGGCCGACGGCCTGGCCGGGCACACCCCCGGCCGGATCGGTCGGACCCGCGCCGGGACCTCCGATGGTGGCGCCGGCGGTCGGCGTCGGGCGTGCTGCCGGGGCCCCGGCGGAGCCGGCGGTGACCCGGTTCAGCGCATAGCCGGCCGCTCCGGCCAGTACCGCGATGCCGACCAGGAAGGCCACCCAGCCCAGCCAGTTCTCACCCCGTTCCGGAGGCGGCGGTGGGGCGGAGGCGGCCGGTGACACGGCAAAGCGACCCGAGTCGCCGAAGGGCGGCCGGCGGATGCTGTTCGGCGGCGGTGTGGGCTGGTCGGCGTAGTCCGCCGTGGACAGCCGCGTGCCGCCCGCGCCCCCTGGGCGGCTGGGTCCTCCCGGGTGCCCGGGGCCTCCCGGACGGTCGGGCCGCCCTGTGGCCGGCGGACGGCCGGGGCCGGTGGGACGGCCGGGGCCGGTGGGACGGCCGCCGGTGTGCCCCCGCCCTTCGGGCAGGGCGTGCGAGTCGGTGCCGCCGAACCGGCCGGGATGCCGGTCGTCGCCGCGGCGACCGGCATGGCCGCCTTGGCGCTCGTGGCCGCTGCCCCCGCGGTCGGGTGAGTCGTCGGGGCCACCGTTCCCCCCGTCCCTGCGGCCGCCCCACCCGTCTCTGCGGTAGCCACCGGTGGCGTCGTGGCCATCCCGGCCGGGGACCGGACCCACCTCGTTCCGGTAGTAGCCGGACCGTTCGCGGTAGCCGGTCTCGTCGGCCCGACCACGGTGGCCGGCCCAGGAGTGGGGCTCGCGGACGTCGCCACGGTCGTCATAGCGGTCGCGGTCGTCGTCAGAGCGACGACGCTCCACCTGACCGCGCACCTGACATCTCCCGGCTCGACGCTGTGCTGCCCGGCCTGTGCGCACCGACGTGCCGACGGCTCCCGGTCGTCGCCGCGAGGCGCCGTGGCGCCAGGACGGTGACAGCAGTGATCCCCGGTTCCGTCAACACGAAGGTGCCCCCCGGCACGAACGGGCCAAAACGAGACTAAACGGTAGCCCGGATGGGGCGCGCGATGTACGCGGGTGCGCCGGCCGATCAGCCGACGGGCGAGGACTTGGCGACGACGGCCACCAGAAGCCCGTCACCGGCGGTGAGGAGCATCTGGGTGAGACGCGCGTCGTCCCGGACGGCGGTGGCGACCTCGCGCACGGCGACGACTTCCTGGCTGCGGGCGGTCGGGTCCATCGTCAGACCGGCGGCGAGGACTCCGGCGAACGCGACCACGCCACCAGGACGCAGCAACCGCAGCGCCTGGGTGAGGTACTCGGTGCTCTCCCGCCGATCGGCGTCACAGAACACCAGGTCGTAGGCGCCGTCGGTCAGCCGGGGCAGGACCTCGAGGGCCCGCCCGGTGATCAGTCGACTGCGGCCGGGCGCCATGCCGGCATCGGCGTAGATCCGCCGGGCCAGTCGCAGGTGCTCGGCCTCCACGTCGATGGTGGTCAGCGTGCCGTCGGGGCGCATCCCGCGCAGCAGCCAGGTTCCGGACACGCCGGTACCGGTGCCGATCTCGACGACCGCGCGGGCCCCCACGGAGGCGGCGAGGAAACGGAGGACTGCTCCGACGCCGGGGCTGACCGGGAGGATCCCGACCTCCTCGGCGCGGGCGCGGGCAGCACGAAGGACGGGGTCCTCCAGGAGGAAGCCCTCTGCGTAGGCGACGGCAGATTCCCGTGCCGCGATGTCAATGTCCGGCATGACACCCGCAGCCTACGGGAACGGGAGACAAGACAGGAACGTTCGTCTTGTCAGTGCGCCCGTGTCGACTGGGTCGAGGGGAGAAAATTCGGTGTCCGCAGCGGGATTCGCCGCTCCCTGGCCGGCGCGTCGGGTACGTTCGTCGCGAACCGATCGAGAGGCGGCCGTGGCGGCGGAGGAACTCGGGGCGGGATCGGCCGTCCGGGACTCGGCCACCGCCCCAGAAGTCACGAGTTGGGTGCCCCCGTCCTGGGAGGACGTGGTCAGGGAGCACGGCAACCGGGTGTATCGCCTTGCCTACCGCCTGACCGGTAACGCCCACGACGCCGAGGATCTCACTCAGGACGTCTTCGTACGCGTGTTCCGTTCGCTGGCTGACTACACCCCCGGCACGTTCGAGGGGTGGCTGCACCGCATCACCACGAATCTCTTCCTGGACCGGATGCGTCGCCAGCAGAAGATCAGGTTCGATGCGTTGCCGGAGGACACCGAGCGCCTCGCCGGTCGCGAGGCGAGCCCGGAGGCGGTGTACGCCGAGAGCCACCTGGACGCCGACGTCGAGGCGGCCCTCGCCGCGCTCCCGCCGGACTTCCGGGCGGCCGTGGTGCTGTGCGACATCGAGCAGCTCTCCTACGAGGAGATCGCCCAGACCCTCGGGGTGAAGCTCGGCACCGTGCGCAGCCGGATCTCCCGCGGCCGGGCGATGCTCCGGGCGGCCCTGGCCGACCGTGCACCGCGCGGCGCGGCGATGACCGCCGAGGGCGCGCTGGCGCAGAGCGGCCAGGCCGACGCCGAGGTGCCGCCCCTTCCCGCGTCCGCCGGCGTTCCGGTCGCGGCCGACGCCGCCAGTTCCTGGGAGCGCGAGCCGGCCGACGCCCCGCACCACGACGAGGCGTTCGGTGACGACGGCTTCGGCGACGGGGAACGACCGGGTCGGCGAGGGCGCAGAAGCGAACGCCGGCGCGGTCCGGTGAGCAGTGCCGTCGGAGCCGAGGGCGGTGCTCCTCGGGAGCGGCGGGCGTGAGCGGCCACCTGGGCGAGCGTCTCACCCCTCTGGTGGACGGCCAGCTCGGCCACGACGATCGCGACCGGGCACTGGCTCATGTGGCGAGGTGTCCCGCCTGCCAGGCGGAGGTGGCCGAGCAGCGGCTGATCAAGTCCCGGCTCGCGCGGCTCGCCGAGCCGTCGCTGCCGAGTGGGCTGGCCGCCAACCTTCTCAACCTGGGCGCCCGGGAGTACCGGGCGGCCCCACCCGTACCTCCGCCGCCGGCCCCGCTCAGGATCCCGGCGATGGCGAGCGGTTTCGTGGCCGGGCGCGCCGAGCGGGCCCAGCGGGCCGGCTCCCGTCCGGAGCTGTCCGGGTCTGGGCTTTCCCGTCCGGAGGCGTCCCGTCCCGCGCCCCGGGCGAACCGGGGCGGTGGCACGGTCGGGGCGGCGAGAACGCGCCCACCCGGTGTTGTCCTTCCTGCCCGACGGCGGGAGCTGGCGGTCCGGCCGGGTCCGGCCGCGGGCCGTCCTCCGGGCCCGGGTTCCTCCCGGGCCGGTGCGCATCCGTATCCGGCCCAGAGCGGATCACCGCGCGGCGGACCCGCCCCCACCCGCCGGCCGGTGGGCGCGGCACGGTCGAACGGCCACGGCCGGATGCGGCGGACACTCGTCGGCTCCGCCGCCTTCATGCTGCTCGCCGTCAGCGGCTCGGCGCTCGCGGATGGCAGGGCGGCATCCCGCCCCAGCGGGCCGGCGACGATCGTCCCGACGGTGGTGACGGCGATACCGGCCAAGGCCCCGTCCGTGAGCGTCCCACGCCCAAGCCCGATGATCGCTTCCGCCTCGTTCCCACGGCCGTAGCGGGCCGGCGTGCTCCGGTGAGGCGTGGGCGATAGCCCAACCGGGCTACCGAAAAAGTGTCCAGCTGTCATCTTCCCCGGCGAAAAGGGCAGGTCGGCCGCCACCAGCTGCGCGAACGCACCGCATCCCTCACGATGAGCTACCGTGGCGCGCCACGCCGGGGGGATTTGGTGCCTGCTGACCTTCCTGTGCTCGTCCGACACCTTTACCGTGTTGTCCGCCTGATGCGCGGACCGTGCGGCGGGCCCACAGGCAGCCCACGGTCCTCAGTGTGGTGATCGGGCACTTCGGGGAGGGCATGTGGACACCACCGGCGACGACCAGACCGCGGATGCCCCGTCCGGCGCGGACGCACGGCCCGGTGATCGAGGCCGGGCCGGCACCTCGGCGCCACGCGTCCCGACGCCGGCCCGGCCGGCACCTCGTCCCCGCTCCGCGGAAGCGGTGGAAGGCACCGCTCCCTCCAGCGGCGGTGCCGACCGTCCGGTCCCGGATCCGTTGCCCCTGCATGGCCCGGCGCGCCGTCCGCAGGATGGGCAGCCGGACCGCCTGGCAGGTGGCTCCCGCCGCCCCACCGGAGCCGGTTCGGACCCCGAGCCCGGAGCCGGCGGCGCCGCCCGACGCACCGGCGCGGCCCCCGCGCGGCCAACAGCCGCCACCCCCTTCGTGCCCGCCAGGCCAGCGACGAAGCGGGAGCGTCCCGACGACGACCTTTCGGGGCCCGGTACGCAGGCAGCCCAGCGAGATCGGGGCACGGGCCCGTCGACCGCGGGCCGGCCCGCCACCCCGGCCGCATCAGCCTCGGCCCGACCTGCATCGGCCGGCTCCGCAGCCGCGGCGGCCCAGCCGGCGCCGGCCGCCCCTTCGCCGGCGGTGCCGGGCGCGGACACCCGGTCCGGGAAGACCGACGCTGCGGAACGGTCCCCCGCGCGCGGGCAGAGCTCCCACCGGGCGCCGTTCGTCGAGCCTGTCCGGTCCACAGCGCGGGTGCCCGGTGGCACGGAAGCCGGGCGCGGTGCGACAGCCGGGCGCGGTGCGACCCCCGCCGGAACCGCCTCGCGTGAAGGCGTTGACCGTGGCACGGCGGCACCGGCGCCGGCCGGCGCCGGCAGTGCCCGGCCTGGTGACGCCGGTGCCAGGTCTCGGGACGCGAACGACCGGTCCGGGGATACCGGTCCCTCGGCACCGCCCGCCCGCCCCGCGGCCTCGACTGGCCGGTCCGCCCCCGCCCGGCACGCGCCCGCGCCCGCCGGCCCGGCCGGTCGTCCGGCCGCTGTCACCCCGCCGGCGTCGCCCGCGCGGAACGCCGGTGCGCCGCCGGCTCCGTCCGGTTCCTCAGCTCCGTCCGGTACCTCCGCCCGCTCGGGTCCCTCCGCGCCCGCGCCCGCGCCCGCGGCGTCGGCACCGGCGGCGTCCCGTGCTGCGGCCCCTCGCCCTGCCGTGGAGACTTCGGGGAGCCCGCGTCCGTCGGGAACGCCGCGGGCGAGTGCGCCGCGGGCGAGTGCGCCGCGGGAGTCGGCGGCCACCGTCACCGACCGGTCGACGACGGCGCGGGCGGCACCGGGTTCCCCCGGCCGGGCGGCCGGGCGGCCGACACCGGATCCCTTCGTGGATCTGGTCGCCCAGCGCCGGCCGCCGCGGCCGCCGACACCGCCGCCGTCCGAGCTGACGTCCCGCGCGAGGAGCGGAACCCGGTCCGACACCGGGCCGGTCAGTCTCCGGCGGCCGGCGGATTCCGCCGCGCCGTCGGGAGCAACCCAGGCTGCTCAGGCCGCCCAGAGCGGACCGGCTCTCCGGGCGGAGACGGCGGCCAGGACCGCGGCGGCCGACGCGGTCGTCCGCGGTGCGTCCGGTGCGTCCGGCGGGTCCGGCGCGGGCGGGCCTGCGGCGGAGACTCCCTCACGGCTCAGGGGCGGGCAGGGCCGGCGTGCCCTCGTGGCCACCGCGCTCATCGCAGGGCTGTGCGGCGGTGCGATCGGTGGTTGGGTGACCAGTCTGCTGTCCGACCGGTCGGCCGGGGGTGCCGCGCCGACGGCATTGGCCGCCCCGGCCCCCACCGTTGTCGATCCCGGCTCGGTGGCCTCGGTGGTCGCCCGCGTCCTCCCGTCGGTGGTGACGATCGACGTCACCGCCGGCACCCAGGGCGGGAACGGCTCCGGCGTGATCATTCGGGCGGACGGCTACGTCCTCACCAACAACCATGTGATCGCCCCAGCGGCGAACGCGGCTGGCCAGGTCATGGTCACGACGACCGCCGGCGCCGAGCCGATCCTCGCCGAGATCGTCGGCCGGGACCCGCGTTCTGATCTGGCCGTTCTGCGGCTGCCCGGCGCATCCGGGCTGCCCGCGGCCACCCTGGGCCGGTCGGGGTCGCTCGTCGCCGGCGCTCCGGTGATTGCGATCGGTGCCCCGTTCGGCCTGGCTGGGACGGTGACGACCGGGATCGTCAGCGCGCTGGACCGCAACCCGACCGTGCCGGCGGAGGGCGGCGGGGCGTCCGTCATCATCGGCGCGATCCAGATCGACGCGGCGATCAACCCGGGGAACTCGGGTGGCCCGCTGCTCGACGCGAAGGGGCAGGTCGTGGGCCTCAACACGGCGATCGCGACCGCTCCCGGAGCGGCGGGCCAGTCGGGCAGCGTGGGGGTCGGGTTCGCCATCCCGATCGACTACGCCTCGTCGGTCGCCGACGAGATCATCCGCACCGGGCGGGCCACCCATCCCTACCTCGGGGTGTCGGCGGCCACGGTCACCGCGGCCGAGGCCCGTGCGCGTGGCACCGTACCGGGGGCCATCATCCGGGACGTCGAGCCGACCGGGCCGGCCTCGTCGGCGGGCCTGATCCCCGGCGACATCATCCTGCGGGTCGACGACCGGACGGTGACGAGCACGAACGATCTCAACGCGGCGACGCGCCTGCACCGCATCGGTGAAACCGTGACCGTCACCTTCTGGCGCAACGGCGCTCAGAGCACCACCCGGGTGGTGCTGCAGGAACAGCCCGGGTAGTCCGGACGAGCGATTCAGGGTCTCGCCGGCCTGCGTTGCCGGGCTGGCACTGCCGGGCCTGCACTGCCGGGCCTGCACTGCCGGGCCTGCACTGCCCGGCTGGCGCTGCCCGGCTGGCACGACAGTGGGGGCGGCGAGATCCGGGCCGGCCGGTGAGCCGTGCCCGGAACGGCCCGGTACGTGCTGGTCGTGCCCGGATCGACCGGGAACAGGTCACCTGCTCGTCATGTCGGAGCCCTTCGCGCGCAACGACACTGGGGGTACTCTGACCGATGTGTTCAACGGCGTCGGATGGGGCGAGGTAGTTGTTCTGCTCCTGATCGGGTTGTTCGTTTTCGGACCCGACCGGCTGCCGAAGGCTGCCCGGGACGCCGGCCGCATGCTGCGCCAGTTCCGCCAGATGGCGAACGGGATGCGCAACGACCTGCGGTCGGAGCTGGGCCCCGAGCTGGCCGATCTCGACCTGCGGGATCTGCACCCCAAGACCTTCGTGCGCAAGCACCTGTTCGAAGGCGACGACGACCCGTTGCTCACGGGTTATCCGAGCAAGCGAGCCTCGTTCGAGTCGCTGCTGGTCGGGGACGATCTGCCGGCCGCGCCGCCGTCCCTCACCAAGAACCACCTGCCGACAGGCCCTGCGGAGCCGGCCCCGGCGGCGAAGCCCGACCCGCACCTGTCGCTGACGAAGCCCGGTTCGCCCGGGCGCGCCGTCGCCACGGGCAGCGCACCGGCGGCCCGGCCCGAGCCGCTCGCGAGCCCGGCGCCGTTCGACTCGGACGCCACCTAGCAGCTCGTTCGCGGCAGCCGGTCACGAGGGTCTGCCCCACGGTCACGACACCAGTGCCCGGTCACGACACCAGTGCCACGCACGGCATCTCATCACAGCAGAACAGCCAGATAGGGCGGGCCTCCGAAGAGGCCCGCCCTATCTGGCTGTGTGCCTGTGCCTGGGTGCCTGTGCGCGCCGGTTCCGGCTGTGTGTCGCCTGCCGGGTGTCAGGCGCGGCCGGCGGGGCTGATCCCGAGCGAACGGCCGGAGAGCCCGCGGGAGCGGAAGGTGAGCCGCTCGGCGACGGCGCGCAGCGCCTTCCCGGCCTCGGAGTCGGGCTCGGAGAGGACCAGCGGGCGGCCGTTGTCGCCGCCTTCGCGCAGCCGGACGTCCACCGGGATCTGGGCGAGCAGCGGCACGTCGTGGCCGAGGACCCGGGTCAGCCGCTCGGCGACGGCCGCGCCGCCGCCCTCACCGAACACGTCAACCCGCTCGCCGCAGTGCGGGCAGGGCATGTACGCCATGTTCTCGACGACGCCGACGACGTTCTGGTGGGTCTGCACCGCGATGGTGCCCGCCCGCTCGGCGACCTCGGTGGCCGCGAGCTGCGGCGTGGTGACGAGCAGCAGCTCGGATGTCGGCACCAGCTGGGCTAGCGAGATGGCGATGTCGCCGGTGCCGGGCGGCAGGTCGAGGAGCAGGACGTCGAGGTCACCCCAGAAGACGTCGGAGAGGAACTGCTCCAGGGCGCGGTGCAGCATGGGTCCGCGCCAGGTGACCGGCTCGTTGCCACGAGTGAACATGCCGGTGGAGATGACGCGGACCCCGTGTGCCTGGGGCGGCATGATCATTTTTTCGACCTGGGTGGGCGGGCGGTCGATGCCGAGCATGCGGGGGACGGAATGGCCGTAGATGTCGGCGTCGAGGACACCGACGGACAACCCCGAGCGGGCCATCGCGGCGGCCAGGTTCACGGTGACCGAGGACTTTCCGACACCGCCCTTGCCGCTGGCGATGCCGTACACACGGGTCATGGAGCCCGGCTGGGCGAAGGGGACGACCCGCTGCGCGGTACCGCCCCGCAGCTTCTCGTGCAGGGCCGTCCGCTGCTCGGCGGACATCACTCCCAGCGCCACCCGGACCTCCCGCACGCCGTCGACAGCGCTGACGGCACGACTGACACGGGACGTGATCTCATCGCGCATCGGGCAGCCGGAGACGGTCAGCAGAACGGCCACGTCGACGGATCCGTCATCGCGGACGTGGACCGACTCCACCATGTCCAGGTCGGTGATCGGCCGCCCGATCTCCGGGTCCAGCACTGTCGCGAGGGCGGTCTGGATGGCGTCGGACGAAGGCAGGGCTGGTGACAAGGGAAACCTCGGTCGCGGGTCGACATCCACGGTCGGGTCACGACCACGGATGTTGCATAGCGGGGGCTCGTAACGGGCCTGTGGACGGGATCGCTGTGTGGATCGCGGGTTCGCTGTGTGGATCGCGGGTTCGCTGTGTGGATCGCGTGTCGCGGCCGCGCAGTGGATGCTTACCGGGCGCGACCCTGTCCACGATAGCCCGCCGCCGGGTCGCCGGGCCGGCCCGGCGGTGGGGTCACGGCCGCTCCGGGCGGCCTCGGTGGCCGGCGACGCGACCGTTTCGCGCGACGTACTCTGATCCACATGGCGCGGGAGATGGTGGACGCGCGGGGAATGCGCGCCTGGCGGCAGCTGCTTCGGGCACATGCGCACGTGACCCGCCTGCTGGAGGCCGAGCTCGACGCGGCGCACCAGCTGCCGCTCGCCTTCTACGACGTGCTCGTGCAGCTGTCCGAGGCACCCGGGCACCAGCTGCGGATGAGTGAGCTCGCCCACAAGGTGCTGCTCTCCCGCAGCGGCCTGACCCGGCTGGTCGACCGGATGGAGCGGGAGGGCCTGGTCGAGCGCCGTTCCTGTCCGTCGGACGCGCGGGGCACCCTGGCCACGCTCACCGACGCGGGGTTCTCCCGGCTGCGGGATGCCTCCGGCACCCACCTGCGGGGGGTCGCGCGCCACGTCCTGAGCCACTTCACCCCGGAGGAGCAGGACATCATCACGGAGCTCCTCGGGCGCCTGGGCGACCCGGAGAGCGCCCCCGCCGAACTGGCCACAGCTCACGCCGAACCATCGCCCACACCGACCCACTGGTCCCCTGGCGGTGGCGGCGATCCTGGCGGTGGCAGTGCCTGGCCTCGGCCCGCTACCCGCTGACCTGGCCCGCCCCCGCTGTGATGGGCGCGGCGCCGCTCGCCCGGTCGACCAGCGCCTCGTAGGACGTCCGCGCCGTCGTCTCCGAGCCGAGCACCCGGCGGTCACCGGGGCCGTGGAAATCGCTGGCCCCGGTGACCAGCAGGCCGAGCTCGGCGGCCAGCGCCCGCAGCCGGTCCCGGTCGGGTGGCTGGTGGTCGGGGTGGTCCACCTCCACGCCGGTCAGGCCGGCGCGGGCCATGTCCGTGATGACCTCCGGGCCGACGGTCTCCCCGCGGGCGCTGGCGAACGGGTGGGCGAACACGCTGACGCCGCCCGCGTCCCGGATGAGCCGCAGTGTCTCCCCGACGTCCGGCTGCGTCTTGGGAAGCCAGAACCGCCCGCCGGCACCGATCCAGTCGTGGGTGAACGCGTCCCGCACCGTCGGGACGAGGCCCGCGTCGACCAGGGCCGCCGCCACATGCGGTCGGCCGACCGTTCCATCGGCGAGTTCCCGGACCCGTTCCCAGCGCAGGGGGTGGCCGGCGGCAGCGATCCCCTCGACCATCCGCCGGGCGTGGCTGGCCCGTTCGTCGCGCAGGCGGGCGCGGACGGCGGCGAACCGGGGCTCGGCCCGGTCGAACAGGTAGGCGAGCACATGCAGGGACACCTTCCGGCCACGGACCGCGACCGAACAGGAGATCTCGGCGCCGGGCAGCAGGGTGAGTCCGAGCGGCAGGGCGGCCGCGGCCCGGTCGATGCCGGCGGTGGTGTCGTGATCGGTCAGCGCGAGGACGTCGAGGCCGGCGCTCGCGGCGTGCCCGACCAGCTCCTCCGGTGTGAGCGAGCCATCCGAGGCCGTCGAGTGCGTGTGCAGGTCGATGCGCGGCTGCGGGCCGATGCGCGGCTGCGGGTCGATGGTCAGGGGGACCTCCTTGACTCGACCTCCTTGATCCCAACCGACTCACACTATCCGCTTGGTCGAAGTCCGTTCGGCGGCAGTCCGCCCGGCGGTATTGGCTCCGGCTCGGTCAGCCTCGGCAGCAGCGCGCACAGGTCCTGGTGCCAGCGGCGCAGCTCGGCGGCGGTCGGTGCCAGCTCGTAGGCGTGCAGGTGACCGGCCCTGGACAGCGCGTACCAGGCACTGCCGACCTCGTCCGCGGCCGCGCCGTCCACGAAGGCCGGCAGAAGCAGCAGCTGCGCGCGCATCGGCAGCCGCATCAGCTCCGGGCGGCGGTGGGCCCGCCACACCTCGTCCACGGCCTGCTCGACGGCGAGCCGCAGCAGCCAGGCGCAGATGCGGGGCCATGACCCGCGCAGGTCGGTGGCATCTCCGCCGCGCAGCAGCCGGTCCGCCTGCGCGAGCGGTACCTCCGGATCCAGCCGCGGCCCGGGGCGGCTCACGCGAGCGAGCGGAAGTGGTCCGCCAGCCGGGCGGTGTTGCGGATCAACGCGGCGAGGTTGCCGCCGTAGCCGACGTGCACCCCGTCACGCAGCGCACGGAAGGTGTCCGCCGCCCACGGCGCGTGCCCGTCCAGCTGGCGCAGCACCAGCCGGGCCCGGCGGGCGTCGTCGAACAGCGCGAGTGCCGCCTTCTCGGTCACCGAGTGCGCCGCCGTCAGGGCAGCCTCGACGTCCGCGTGCCGCGCGCCCGCGGCCAGCCGGCGGCGCCGGACCGCCTCGTTGCACGCCGTCTCGACCGCCGTCCGGCACATCGCCGGGACCAGCATCGCCGCCATGTCGCGCGGCAGGCTGGCAGTGCGGACCAGGGCGCGCGCGTCGGCGAGGTGCCGCTCGACCGGGTCGAGGTTCTCGCGCAGCTCGACCCGTGATCCCTCCCGGCGCACCAGGTCGAGCACCGTGGCCGGCAGTCGTATCCGCCGGACGGCGTCCGCGAGCCGGTCGTCGTGGGTGAAGACGACGACCTGGCGGGTCTCGGCCACCTGGGCGAGCACCCGGGCCAGCCCGTCCACCTTCGCCGGGTCCATCGACTGGACCGGGTCGTCGATGACGAGGAACCGGAACGGGCTCGCCTCGCTCGTCGCCCGCGGGAGGAACAGCGCCAGGCCGAGGGCGTGCAGCTCCCCCTGGCTCATCACGCCGAGGGCGGTGCCGTTCACCCCGTCGACGGTGACGTCGAGATCGACCCGTCGCTGGTTCGCGCTGCCGGTCAGCCGCACCGGGCCGAGATCGACGTTGCTCTCCTGGCGCAGCAGCGACCAGATACCGGCGGACTCCTGCGCGAACGGCCGGATCCGCTGATCGCGCAGGTCCTGGGCCGCCTCCCGCAACCACTCCAGGGCGCGGCGGACGTCCGCCAGCTGCTGTGCGTCGGCCTGGACCTTGCGCGCAGCCCCGACCCAGGCGGTGGCCCGCGCGGCCAGGGGCAGCCATGCGGCGTCCGCCTGGTCGAGGGCCTTCGCCGCGGCGGTGGCCAGCTCCTCCACCGCTTCGCGCAGCGGTGGGTGGGCAGCCGCGAGCCCGTTCGCGACCGCGGACGGATCGGTCAGCAGCCGCAGCGCTGCCCAACGTTCCCAGGCAGTGCCCGCCGCACGGGCCGGTGTGGAGCAGTCCCCGGCCTGTGCGGCGGCCAGCGCGGCGGGCACCGGGTTGAGTAGCGCGGCGGGCACCGGGGCGACCAGCAGACGGACCTCGGAGAGGGCACGCCCCAGCTCCTCCCGCACGGCGGCCAGCGGCGCGGCCCGCTCCCGCAGGAGGGCCAGCTCCGCGGTGGCCGTGCGCGACCACGTCGCGTCCAGCCGGCCGGTGCCACACACCGGGCAGGGGCGCTCCGCCGCCGCGCTGGCGTCCGCGCTGGCGTCCGCGCTGGCGTCCGCGCTGGCGTCCGCGTGGGCGTCGGAGTGCTGCTCGTGGTGGTCGACTGCCGCGGCGAGCAGGGTGGCGAGCCGGGCCGCGTCGCCGATCGCGGTCCCGAGCAGCCCGGTCTCCTCGGCCACCAGCTCGCGCAGCCGGGCGGCCAGGACCGCGACCTCGCCAGACGCCGGTACGCGCAGCGCGGCCAGGGCCGCGAGCCGGGCGTGGTGCTGGAGCTCCTCGGTCACCGCCTGGCCCGGGGGGACCGCGGAACCCGGGGCAGGGGGTGGCTGGGCGGCGAGCGCCCATGCGCGGTCCAGGTCGAGGTGGGACGGGTCGCCGAGGGCGTCGGCCACCTGCGCGGCGCGCGGGTCGCCGCTCGCCCGCAGCGCCGCCAGCAGTGGCGGATGCTCCTCCCACAGCCGGCGGGCGACCTCGGTGAGCCTGCCGCGGGCCGCGGTGAGCGTACGGGCGACGTCCGCGACCGTGTCGAGGCCGAGGATCGCGTGCAGCGCGTCGAACATGGCACTCGGCCGGCCGCCGAGCAGGTCACTCAGCTCCGCGTAGGACAGGAACGGCCGGTGGGTGGAGAACGCCGCGTCCCAGCCGGACGTCGACAGCCGCCCGCCGTCCGCCGTCGCCGCCGCACCGTGTCCTTCGGCGAGGCCGTCGCCGTCCTGCCAGCTTCGGGTGACGGTGACCGGGCCGGCTATCCCCTCGACCGTGCAGGTGATCTCGATGCGGACCGTCCCGCCGCTGTGCAGGTTGCGCCAGCCTCCGCGCCACACCGCCGCCCGCTGGGACCAGCGGCGGCCCTCGCCGGTCAGCGCGATCTCGGCTGCCTCCGCGAAGCTGGACTTGCCCGAACCGTTACGCCCGGTGACGAGCGTGAGCCCCGGGCCGGGGCGGAGCCGCAGGGTCACCCACGGACCGATGCCGCGGAACCCCTCGACGCTGACCGCCCGCAGATACACCGCCGCTTCGGCGGTGAGTCGCTCGGAGTCGCGGCCGGTGTCACCCGGGCTGGTATCACCCGGGCTGGCGTCACCCGTGTCCCGCCGGCCCGCTCCGGGCGCGTCGAGGGTGGTCAGGATCAGGTCGCTGACCCGGGTGGGCAGGTCGCTGTGCGCCAGCTGCGCGGCGATCAGGTCCCGGAGACGGTCGCGAGGCATCCTGGCTCTTCCGGTTCGGCGGCGGACCCGCGAAATCCTAGACGAGTGGGCCATATCCCTCGGTGGCGCCGGGTCCGGCTCGCCCAACGCCTGGGGGGACGGTCTGGTCGGTCCGGTTGGTGATTGGTCGTCCGCCGTTCATCCCACTGTGGTGTCATCACCCGGTGATGCGGGACGAGGGTTTGTTCGCGGTCGCGCGACCGGGCCGGCGAGTGGTTCTGGCGGGTGGCGTCGGTGCCCTGGTGGCTGCCGCGGTCGGGGGATGCGGAGGCGGATCCGGGTCGGCGCCGACCCCCGCGCCGACGATGCGCGCGCCCACCCCGATTCCCGGGATCCGGGACGGGGCGTTCTCCCTCGGGGTCGCCAGCGGTGATCCGCTGCCCGACGGCGTGATCCTCTGGACCCGGCTGGCGCCCGAGCCGACGTCCGGCGGCGGTATGCCGCCGCGTGACGTCGAGGTCGACTGGCAGGTCGCCCGGGACGAGCGGTTCTCCGACGTGGTCCGCGGCGGGACGCAGCTCGCCACCGCCTCCTTCGCGCACTCGGTGCACGTGGACGTCCGCGGTCTGGAGCCCGGGCGGGACTACTTCTACCGGTTCCGCGCCGGGGACGTCCTGAGCCCGGTCGGGCGGACCCGGACCGCGGCCGCTCCCGGGGCCGCCGGCGGGCGGCTCTCGTTCGCGCTCGCCAGCTGCCAGGACTTCCAGAACGGGTACTGGCCGGCCTTCGACGCCATCGCGGGCGACCACCCGGACTTCGTCCTCCACGTGGGGGACTACATCTACGAGTACGACCCGGAAAGCGCCTACCCGGACCGCCGCCACACCACCCCCGAGACCCCTGGTCTCGGCCAGCTCCAGACCCTGGCCGACTACCGGAACCGGTACGGGCAGTACAAGTCCGACCCCGCGCTGCAGGCGGCCCATCTCGCCGCGCCCTGGGTCGTGACCTGGGACGACCACGAGACCGAGAACAACTACGCCGGCCTGGTGGACGAGGCCGGCGACACCGGTGACCGCCGCCAGGACGAGGCGACCTTCGCCCGGCAGCGGGCGGCGGCCTACCAGGCGTACTACGAGCACATGCCGATCCGGGCCGAGCTCGACCCGGGGTCGCCGGACCTGCGCATCTACCGCCGTCTGACCTTCGGCGACCTGCTGACTCTCAACGTCATGGACACCCGCCAGTACCGGACGCCGCTGCCCGGCTCGCCCGCGGACGGCATCGGCGCCGTCCGGGCGGGCCGGGACAACTCCGGCGGGACGATGTCCGGGGCAGCCCAGGAAGCGTGGCTCGTCGACGGGCTGCGGACATCCCGCTCGCGCTGGAACGTGATCGCCCAGCAGACGATGATGGCCCAGCTGCACGGCCAGCTGAACGGCAGCGAGACGCTCACCAACCTGGACCAGGCCGACGGCTACCTCCCGTACCGCACGCGGATCCTCTCGGCGGTGCGTGACAGCCGGGTCGCGAACCCGGTGGTGCTCGCGGGGGACATCCACTGCGCGTGGGTGAACGACCTGCGGGTCGACTTCGACCGGCCGGAGACCCCGGTGATCGCGACCGAGTTCGTCTGCACCTCGGTCAGCTCGGGGTTCTTCCTGATCAGCGAGGACTTCGTCCGGGAGAACAACGCGCGGCTCAACCCGCACGTGCGCTACTTCCGCGGCGACCGGCGCGGCTACACCCGGATCACGGTGAGCGACGACGAGTGGCGCTCGGACATGCGCGTCGTCGAGACCATCGAGCGGCGGGACGCTCCGACGTCCACCGACGAGACCTGGGTCGTCGAGGCTGGCACCGCCGGAGCGACCAGGGCCTGATCCCGCCCCGCCCTCGATCGGGATGCGGAGGCGGAAGGCGGGCGCGGAGGATCCCCGTGGGCGCGGAGGATCCTCGTGGGCGTGAGGACATGGCCGTAGGCTGTGCCGTGATCAGCTCGGCGGTGGTGGGAGGACGGATGGCCGGCATGGACGGGGTGGCCGACGGGGTGGCCGAGGCGACTGAGGCGACTGAGGTGGCTGAGGTGGCGAACCCCGCGCCTGCGGTGGTGGACGCGGCGGTGGACCGCTCCCGGCTGACGGTCGTGGTCAACCCGAAGGCGGGTGGCGGGCGGGCGGCCAAGGTGCTCGACGATGTCCGCGCCGCCCTGGACCGGTGGGCCGACGACGTCTCGGTGGAGACCACGAGGAGCCTCGAGCACGCTGACGAGCTGGCCCGGGCCGCCGTGGCCGACGGCCGGGTGACCGTGGCGCTCGGCGGTGACGGCCTCTCCGGCCGGGTTGCGGGCGCCGTCGCCCGTGCGGGGGGTGTGCTCGCGATCCTGCCCGGCGGGCGGGGCAACGACTTCGCGCGCGGCCTCGGGATCCCGCGTGATCCCGCCCTCGCCGCGACGGCGCTCGTCGCCGCGGTGGAGCGCCGGGTGGACCTGCCGGAGGCGAACGGTGTGCCGTTCCTGGGGATCGCCAGCCTCGGGTTCGACTCCGACGTCCAGGTGATCGCGAACCGGACGACCTGGCTCTCCGGTCAGAGTGTGTACACCTACGCGGTGATGCGGGCGCTCGCGGCATGGAAGCCCGCCCGGTTCACCGTGACGATCGACGACGAGGCGCCGCGGGAGCACGCCGGCTGGACGGTGGGCGCTGCGAACGCCGCCTACTACGGCGGCGGGATGAAGTTCGCCCCGGACGCCGACATCGCCGACGGCCTGCTGGAGATCGTGCTGGTCGCGAGGACGGGGCGGCTGACGTTCCTGCGGCTGTTCCCGCGGATCTTCTCCGGGCGCCACGTCGAGGTGCCCTATGTGCAGGTCAGCCGGGCTCGGCGGCTCGTCGTCGACGCCGACCGGCCGTTCCAGGTGTACGCCGACGGCGACCCGGTCGCCGACCTGCCGGCCGAGATCGTCGTCCGGCCGGGCGCGCTGCGCCTGCTGGTGCCGCCGCAGCCCTGAGCGCCAGGCGGGGCCCGTACCCGGCAGGGCCGAGGCGCTTTCACCGGCTCAGAGCTCAGAGCTCAGAGCTGAGAGCTGAGGCCGGTGGCCCGGGCGGCCGTTCGTTCAGCGGAGCTCGGGGGTCGCGTGGTAGTCGGCCGTGCCGGCGACCTCCGGGTAGTGCAGGTCGAAGGCGGGCCGCTCCGAGCGGATGCGGGGCAGCTGGTGGAAGTTGTGCCGCGGCGGCGGGCTGGACGTCGCCCACTCCAGCGAGTTGCCGTAGCCCCACGGGTCGTCGACGAGGGCGAGCCGGCCGTGCCGGTACGAGTGCCACACGTTGTACATGAACGGCAGCGTCGAGACGCCGAGCAGGAAGCTGCCCGCGGTCGACACCGTGTTCCAGCTGGTGAACCCGTCGTTCGGCCCGTAGTCCGCGAAACGGCGGGGCATGCCCTGCGTTCCGAGGTAGTGCTGGACGAGGAAGGTCAGGTGGAAGCCGAAGAAGACCGTCCAGAAATGGATCTTTCCGAGGGTCTCGTCCATGAACCGACCGGTGAGCTTCGGGAACCAGAAGTAGGTGCCGGCGAACGCGGCGAAGACGACCGTTCCGAACACCACGTAGTGGAAGTGGGCGACCACGAAATAGCTGTCGCTGACGTGGAAGTCGATGGGCGGGCTGGCGAGCAGCACGCCGGTGAGCCCGCCGAGCAGGAAGGTGACGAGGAACCCGATACAGAAGAGCATGGGGGTCTCGAAGCTGAGGCTGCCGCGCCACATCGTGCCGATCCAGTTGAAGAACTTGATGCCGGTCGGCACGGCGATCAGGAACGACATGATGGCGAAGAACGGCAGCAGCACCGCGCCGGTGACGAACATGTGGTGCGCCCACACCACGATGGACAGGACGCCGATGGCGATCGTGGCGAAGACGAGGCCCTTGTAGCCGAAGATCGGCTTGCGGGAGAAGACCGGGATGATCTCGCTGATGATGCCGAAGAACGGCAGCGCGATGATGTAGACCTCGGGATGGCCGAAGAACCAGAAAAGGTGCTGCCAGAGGATCGCCCCGCCGTTCTCCGCGTCGAAGACGTGGGCGCCGAAGCGACGGTCGGCCTCCAGCGCGAGCAGGGCCCCGGCGAGCACCGGGAACGCGACGATCACCAGGATGGACGTCACCAGGAACGTCCAGCAGAAGATCGGCAGGCGGAACATCGTCATGCCGGGCCCGCGCAGGGTCAGTATCGTCGTGATCATGTTGACCCCGCCGAGGATCGTGCCCAGGCCGGACACGGACAGACCCATGATCCAGAGATCGGCCCCGGCGCCGGGGCTGTACTCCCCGCTGTTCAGCGGTGCGTAGGCGAACCAGCCGAAGGCGGCGGCTCCGTCCGGGGTGAGGAAGCCGGCCACCACGGTGAGGGAGCCGAACAGGAAGAACCAGTACGACATCGCGTTCAGTCGGGGGAAGGCGACGTCGGGCGAGCCGATCTGCAGCGGAATGAGAAAGTTCGCGAAGGCGAACGCGAGCGGCGTCGCGAACATCAGCAGCATCAGCGTGCCGTGCATCGTGAACAGCTGGTTGTACTGCTCGTTCGAGAAGTACTGCAGCCCGGGCCTGGCCAGCTCGGCACGCATCATCATCGCCAGCACGCCGGCGAAGACGAAGAACCCGAACGAGGTCACCGCGTACATGACGGCGATGTCCTTGTGCGAGGTCGTGCGCAGGTATCCGAGCAGAGGGACACGTGGACGCGTGTGCCCCGTTTCGCCGTGTTCGGTGGCGCCGGGCCGGGTGTCGGGGCCGGGTGGTTCGCGTAGAAGAGTCACTCCGGGCTCCCGGCTCTGGCACGGCGAACGGGCGGGCGGCAGAATACTAGCGCGCCCGGAGCCGGATCAGGGTGCGGACAGATGAGAACCCGTGGCGCCGAACAGCAGGTGGTCGACAAGCCTCGGATCGTCGCGCATGTCCTCTATCACCAGGTGTTCGAGCAGAATCAGCGCCGCGTCGGCCGGCCAGAGCACACACCACAGCCAGACACCCAGCGCCTCCCCGACGAAGGCCGCGCGGTCCGGGGGAGCGGCGAGCGGCCAGAGTGCCGTCGGGTGCCCGGCGGCCTCCACCTTCGCCTCGGGCCTCTCCTCGAGACGGTCCGGGTCGGCGAGCGGAAGGCCCGCCAGCCGGCTGCCCAGGCCGACCCGCGGCGCCTCGGCGACCAGCACCATCTCGGCGGGGCCGCCGACCGGCGACGGGCCGCTCACCGAGAGCGCGGCCGCGTGTGCCCCGGTGCGCTCGTCGCCGGCCCAGCCGACTCCGCTGACGAACCAGTGGACCGGCATCGGCGAGGGCAGCCACACCGGCACCCGGCTGGTCCGCCCCAGCGAACGGAGCACCTGCTCGCGCGAGGCATGCGCCTCGTGGAAGGGCTCGACGTCACCGTGCCGGGCGCAGCGCCACCGGTCACTCCACACGTTCGGCGGGTCGAGGTCGCTCAGGCAGGCCGGGCACACCGGCGGGGTGGTCACCGCACACCCCGCCGCGGCGCGCCGACGAGCGCGTCGACAGGCAGAAGGGCGTCGACAGGCAGGAGGGCGTCGACGGACAGAAGGGCGTCGACGGACAGGAGCGCGTCGACAGGCAGGAGTGCGTCAACTGAAAGAACGGGAACCACGGGCATCCTCCGCCTCCATGTAGCAGGTGGGCGGAGGTTTGATGCCCGCCGAGGCGGGTTCCGACTCCTTCGCGCGGGACTTGTCCACCTCGGCGCCAGATGTCGGACGGACCCGTGACTCTGCGGCGCGGAGGCGGTCAGGTGCCGTAGCGGTGGCGCGCGATGTCGGCGACGACCTCCTCCAGGACGTCCAGGCCCTCGACAAGCAGGTGTTCCGGGATGACGAGCGGCGGGAGCAGGCGCAGCACGTTCCCCCAGGTGCCGGCGGTGAGCAGGACCAGGCCGCGTCGGTGTGCCTCGGCCGCGCAGGCCGCCGCCACCGCCCGGTCGGGCCGGGGCGCCGCCTGCCCGGCGGGGGGTGGCTCGTCGGCGACGAGTTCGAGCGCGAGCATCGCCCCGCGGCCGCGGACGTCCCCGACGAAGGGGTACCTGCCGCGCAGCGACCGCAGCCGTGGCATCGCGATCCGCTCGATCAGGCGGGCGCGGGCGGCGAGGTCCTCGCGCTCCAGCGTGGCGATCGCGCCGAGCGCGGCGGCACAGGCGAGCGGGTTGCCGCCGTAGGTCCCGCCCAGGCCGCCGACCTGCGGCGCGTCCATCACCTCGGCGCGGCCGGTGACGGCGGCGAGCGGCAGGCCGCCGGCGATGCCCTTTCCGGTGACGATCAGATCGGGCACGATCTCCTCGTGCTCGCAGGCGAACAGGTGGCCGGTGCGGCCGAACCCGGTCTGCACCTCGTCGGCGACGAGGACGATCCCGGCCGAGGCGCAGAACTCCGCGAGCGCCGGCAGGAAGCCGGCGCCGGGGACGATGAACCCGCCCTCGCCCTGGATCGGCTCGATGATGACGGCCGCGACGTTCTCCGCGCCGATCTCCGCGCGGATCGCGTCGATCACCTGCCCGGCGGCCTGCCGGCCGCAGCCCTCCGGACCACCGGGCCAGCGGTACGGGTAGGCCATCGGCATCCGGTAGATCTCCGGTGCGAACGGACCGAAGCCCGCCTTGTAGGGCGTCGACCTCGCGGTCAGGGCCATCGTGAGGTTGGTGCGGCCGTGGTAGGCGTGCGCGAACGCCACGACGGCGGATCGCCCGGTGTACGCGCGGGCGATCTTCACCGCGTTCTCGACCGCCTCGGCACCCGAGTTGAACAGCACGGAGCGCTTCTCGTGCCCGCCCGGCGTCAGCCGGGCGAGTTCCTCGCAGACGGCCACGTACCCCTCGTAGGGGGTCACCATGAAGCAGGTGTGGGTGAAGCGGCGGGCCTGGTCGGTGACGTTGTGGACCACGCTGTCGGCGCTGTTGCCGACGTTGGTCACCGCGATGCCGGAGCCGAAGTCGATCAGTGAGTTGCCGTCGACGTCCACCAGCACGCCGCCGCCGGCGGCCACCACGTAGACGGGAAGCGTCTCGCCGACGCCGCGGGCCACCGCCTGCGAGCGGCGCCGGGCCAGCGCGGTCGAGCCCGGCCCCGGGACAGCCGTGACCAGCCGCCGGACCTGTGGAAGCCCCGGACCGCCGTGTGGCGGCCGCAGGGCCGTGTTCGTCCCACTCCGCACCGGGCCCCTCCTCCTGGCGGCTCGGTCCGGCGGCGCCGGACCGAGCTTGTTTCGGACCGACACCCGCTCCGAAGAGGAGTCGATTTCTTGGGGGAGTCGATCGCTTGCAGAGTGTAAGTGGCCGGCTGGTGGGCGTGCCGAGCAGCGGTTCCAGGGGCTCCCGGTGCGCCCGTGAACTGCGACCCCACCGCTCCGCACCCGTTGTGCCCGCTGTGGCCGGTGTGGTGGGACCTGGAGTCCCGTCGATCGTGAGGAGGAGGATGTCAGTTGTTGTCGCGCGGATTCCGACGGGTGGGGAATCCGCCACGTCCGGCGATGGTGTCCGGTCGGGTCCCCGCACGTCCGCCCGTCCCTGGTGGTGAGGAGAAGGTGGTCGTGTCATGACCGGGTTCTGGGTGGCCGGCCGGCGGCGCGGGTCCGCGGAGTCCTTCGAGGTGCGCAGCCCGTTCGACGGCCGGCTGGTCGCGACGGTGGCGCGCCCGGCGGAGTCCGACGTCGAGGACGCGCTGGCCGCGGCAGCGGGGGCCGCGCGCGCCTGCGCGGCGCTGCCCGCCCACGTGCGGGCCGGCGCGCTGAGCAGCGTCTCCCGCGAGATCGCCCGCCGCGGGGACGAGATCGCCGCCCTGATCACCAGTGAGTCCGGGAAGCCGATCACCTGGGCGCGGGCCGAGGTCGCCCGGGCGTCGTCGACCTTCCGCTGGGGCGCCGAGGAGGCCCGCCGTTTCGCCGGTGAGGTCGACCGGCTCGACACCGACCCGACCGGTGAGGGACGCATCGCCCTCACCCGGCGCTTTCCGATCGGGCCGGTGCTGGGCATCGCGCCGTTCAGCTTCCCGTTGCACCTCGTCGCCCACAAGGTCGCGCCCGCCATCGCCGCGGGCGCGCCGATCGTCGTGAAGCCCGCGCCGCGTACCCCGCTGTCCGCCCTGCTGCTCGGTGAGCTGCTCGCCGGGACCGACCTGCCGGAAGGGTCCTGGTCGGTCCTGCCCGTCAGCGACGACCAGATGCCCACCCTGGTGGCCGACCCGCGGCTGCCGGTGGTGTCGTTCACCGGGTCGGCGCGGGTCGGCTGGGCGATCCGGGACGCCGTCCCGCGCAAGCACGTCGTCCTCGAGCTCGGCGGGAACGCGGCCGTGCTGGTCGCGGCGGACTACTCGAGCCCGGCGGACCTGCGGCACGCAGCGCGGCGGATAGCCCTGTTCTCGAACTACCAGGCCGGCCAGTCGTGCATCGCCGTGCAGCGGGTGTTCGTCGACCGCAGCCTGTACGAGCCGGTCCGGGACGAGATCGTCGCCGCCGTCGCCGAGCTGCGCGGAGGTGACCCCACCGATCCCGCCACCGACGTCGGCCCGCTGATCGACGCGGCCGCCGCGGAGCGGGTCGGGGCCTGGGTGCGGGAGGCGGTGGCGCGCGGTGCCACCGTGCTGTGCGGCGGCATCGCGAAGGGCACCGCCTTCGCGCCGACCGTGCTGACCGGCGTGCCGCGTGACGCGACCGTGGCCAGCGAGGAGGTGTTCGGGCCGGTGCTCGTGCTCGAACCCGTCGACGGCCTGGACGACGGGCTGGCCCGGGTCAACGACAGCTCCTACGGCCTGCAGGCCGGTGTCTTCACCCGCGACCTCGGGACGGCCTTCCGTGCCCACCGGGCGCTGGACGTCGGCGGTGTGATCATCGGCGACGTCCCCTCCTACCGCGCCGACCAGATGCCCTACGGCGGCGTCAAGGGCTCCGGGCTGGGCCGGGAGGGTGTCGGCGCCGCGATGGCGGACCTGACGGTGGAGCGGGTGATGGTGCTCGCCGGCGTCGAGCTCTGACCGCCGCACGACCCTCGGGCCCTGCACGACCCTCGCCCCTGCAGGGCCCGAGGCGGTCAGCCCAACGGGGCCTCCGCCCGGTCGGGGTCGCGCAGGTCGGTGCCGACGTCCAGCCAGCGCTGGTGCATCGCGGTGGCGCCGTGCACGCGCTTGTACGCCGCCTCGTTCGGGGTCATCGGGAGCAGCGGCAGGAAGTGGACCGGAGCCGGCCCGGGGGCCGTGGGGCCCGGGGCCGCGGGTCCGGAGCCGTTGGCGGCCGCGGCCGGGCGAGCTGACGCGAGCGGCAGGTCGGGCACCAGGCCGCCGGGCTCGCCGACCAGTACGGCGGTGAACCGGGCGCCGTCCCACAACGGCTCGCCGAGGTCGAGGCCGGCGCCGGCGACCACCGGCCGGCCCTCGACCACCGGCACCGACGCGAGGACGGCCAGCGCCCGCGCCGCGCCGTCCCGCCGGCCGCGCAGTGACAGGACGAGCTCGGCCCGTGGCCCGGCCGGGTCGCGCACGGTGGCCTCGGCGGGCGTCATCGGCTCCCGCGCCATCCCGAGGGTCACATAGCGGACCACGCCATCGGGGTCGGGGCCGAAGCGGAGCACCTCGATCGGGTCTGCCCCGAGGAAGGTGAGGCTCGCCCGCCCGCTGTCCGGGCCGAACCAGCCGACGAGGTGCCCCTCGACGCGCCGCAGGACGTCTCCGCCGCTGGGCGGGTGCTCCGCGCGGTCAGGGCTGTCATGCTCCGGATCGTCGGTTGCGCTCATAGCGGTCGATCGTAGGATCGCGACGCCGCACCTGTTCGTTGTGACGGCGGATGGGAGGGCCAGATGGCACAGATGCTCAGCAAGGGTGCGAACGCCGCACTGCCGACGACCGAGGTGCGGGTCGAGGTCTCCTCGTCGACCCCGCTGGACATCGCCGCGCTGCTGGTCACTCCGTCCGGCAAGGTGCGCGATGACGCCGACTTCGTCTTCTTCAACCAGCCGGCCGGGCCCGGGGTGCGTCTCGCGCCGCCGTCCGCGCTGGAGTTCACGCTCACCGCGGTGCCGTCCGACATCGACAAGGTGGTCGTGACCGGCAGCCTGGACGGAAGCGGCCCGCTGACGTTCGCCGGCGTCCGTGGTCTCGCGGTGGCCGTCCGGGACGGCCGCGGCCAGGAGATCGCCCGTTTCGACCCCGCCGGCCTCAGCACCGAGACGGCGCTGGTGCTCGTCGAGCTGTACCGCCGCGCCGGGTCCTGGAAGGTCCGCGCCGTCGGGCAGGGGTACGCGTCCGGGCTCGCGGGCATCGCCACCGACTTCGGGATCGCCGTCGACGACCCGGGCACCGCCAGCAGCGGCTCCCCGCAGTCGGGCCCGCCGCCGGTCCCGTCCGCCCCACCCGCGCCGCCGCCCGTCCCGTCGCACTACGACGCCCCGACCCAGGTCGTGCAGCCGCCGCCCGGTGGTCAGCAGTGGGGTCCGCCGCCTCCGCCGCCCGGCGGGGGCCAGCAGTGGGGCCCGCCGCCGGCACCGCCGGCCGGGCAGCCGTGGGGCCCGCCCGCGGGTCAGCCGTGGGGCCCGCCCGCGGGTCAGCAGTGGGGCCCGCCGCCGGCTCCCGGCCAGTGGGGCCCGCCGCCCGCGGGGCCGCCCGGTGGTCAGCAGTGGGGTCCGCCGCCTCCGCCGCCCGGCGGGGGCCAGCAGTGGGGCGCGCCCGTCGGCGGGCCGCCGCCCGGCGCCGCCGGCCGGATCAACCTCGACAAGGGCCGGGTCTCGCTGCGCAAGGGCCAGAGCGTGTCGCTGGTCAAGACCGGCGCCCCGCCCCTGGCCCGGGTCCGGATGGGCCTCGGCTGGGATCCCGCGCAGCACGGGAAGTCCATCGACCTCGACGCGTCGTGCATCCTGTTCGACCAGCGCGGCAAGGACGTCGACAAGGTCTGGTTCATGTCGAAGAAGGGGGCCCGTGGCGCCGTCCGCCACTCCGGGGACAACCTCACCGGCAGGGGCGAGGGCGACGACGAGACCATCTTCGTCGACCTGGGCGCGCTGCCGCCCACCGTCGTGAGTCTGATCTTCACCGTGAACAGCTTCCAGGGGCAGTCGTTCACCGACATCCGCAACGCCTTCTGCCGGCTGATCGACGACCAGACCGGCCAGGAGCTCGTGCGGTTCGACCTGTCCGAGTCGAAGCCGGCGACCGGCCTGGTGATGTGCCGGCTGCAACGGGAGCCCGGGGCGCCCACCTGGGCGATGACCGCGATCGGCGAGTTCCACGACGGGCGCACCGTGCGCGCGATGGTAGGCCCGGCCAAGCAGTACCTCTAGGGCACCTCCAGGGGCCTCCAGGGCACCTCCAGGGCGGTCACGGCACTGGCGGCGGCCGGGCGGGCGCCGGGTGTGCCGGGTGTGCCAGGTGTGATGCGTGCGGTCTCGCGTCCCGGCGGGTTGCGGACGGGCGGCGCGCGGGTACCCTCCGGCCGTGACCCCTGCACCTCCGGCACCGTCGCACGCGACCCCGGCCCCGGTTTCCCCCGCCCCTGACGGCCGTCTGGCCGGTGCACGCCGCCCGGTGGGAGGACGGCGGTGACAGCGCGGCAGGGGCCGTCCAGGGTGTACTGCCGGCGCCTCGCCGGGCTGCTGGTGCTGGATCCGAACGGCGACCAGGTCGGCCGGGTCCACGACGTGATCGTCACGCTCCGCCTGGGCCACGAGCCTCCGCGGGTTCTCGGCCTGGCCGTCGAGGTCCAGCGCCGCCCGATCTTCGTGCCGATCTCCCGGGTCACCGGCGTCGAGTCCGGCGCCGTGGTGCTCTCCTCGGCGCGGCTGAGCTGGCGCCGGTTCGCGCAGCGCCCGAACGAGACCCGGGTGCTCGCCGAGCTGCTCGACCGCCGGGTCACCCTGCTGCCGCCGGGGGCGGAGCAGTCCGCGGACGGCACCGCCCCGCAGGGGCGCGAGGTGACTGTCGTCGACGCCGCCATCGAGCCGACCCGGAGCGGGGACTGGCTCCTCGACCAGGTCGCGGTGCGGGTCGGCAAGGGGCGCCGTGGCGAGGTCCGGACCGTCGGCTGGGACGAGGTCACCGGCTTCACGCTGCCGGAGGAGGGCCAGGGCGCGGCCAACCTGCTGGCCGCCTTCGAGCGGCTGCGCCCCGCCGACCTGGCGTCACTGCTGCACCATCTGTCGAGCAAGCGGCGCGCGGAGGTCGCGGCCGCACTCGACGACGAGCGGCTGGCGGACGTCCTGGAGGAGCTCCCCGAAGAGGAGCAGGTGGAGCTGCTCGGCGGCCTCGCCGCGGAGCGGGCCGCCGACGTCCTGGAGGCCATGGGCCCGGACGACGCCGCCGACCTGCTGGGTGAGCTGCCCGCCGACGAGGCCGAGCGGCTGCTGCGCCTGATGGAGCCCGAGGAGGCGGCGCCGGTGCGCCGCCTGCTGGTCTACGCCGACGACACTGCCGGCGGCATGATGACCAGCGAGCCGGTGGTGCTGGCCCCGAACGCCACGGTCGCCGAGGCACTGGCGCGGGTGCGGGAACCCGAGCTGTCCCCTGCGCTCGCCGCCCAGGTGTATGTGGTGCGCCCGCCGTACGAGACTCCCACCGGGCGTTACCTGGGGCTCGCGCACTTCCAGCGGCTGCTGCGGGAGCCGCCCAGCACACTGGTGGGCGGCGTCATCGACGTCGACATCACCCCGCTGCGCCCGGACACCCCACTACCCGAGGTGACACGTCACCTGGCCTCGTACAACCTGGTCGCGGTGCCCGTTCTCGACGACGCGGGACGCCTGGTGGGGGTGGTGACCGTGGACGACGTGCTGGACCACCTGCTCCCCTCCGACTGGAGGGAGAGCCAGCTCGCCTCGGATGCCGTGGTCGGGACCGCACCGGGCGCGCCGCGGGCGGCCGTCGGCGCCCCGCCGACCGGCGTGTCTCCGGCCGGCGAGCCGGCGGGCCCGTGACCAGCCTGCTGCGCAGGCGTGGCGAGCGTCTCGACCAGCCTCGCCCGACGCGCCGGGCCCATCTGCGCCCCAGCTACGAACCAGAGGCGTTCGGGCATGCCGCCGAGCGGATCGCGCGGTTCCTCGGCACCGCCCGCTTCATCGCCGCGCAGACGGTCGTGGTCGTGGTGTGGGTCGTCTACAACATCGTCGCCCCGCCGGTGGCGCGCTTCGACAACTACCCGTTCATCTTCCTGACCCTGGCACTGTCACTGCAGGCGGCATACGCGGCGCCGCTCATCCTGCTGGCGCAGAACCGGCAGGACGACCGGGACCGCGCGAATCTCGCGCAGGACAGGGAGGCCTCGGTACGCCTCCAGGACGACACCGGGTACCTGGCGCGGGAACTGGCCGCGATGCGGGTCTCCATCGGCGAGCTGGCCAGCCGCGACTTCCTGCGCTCCGAGCTGAAGGTCCTGCTCGCCGACCTCGACAGCGCGGGTGCCGGGGCCCGCGGGGAGCGGGCGCGCAGGGACCGGCGGGAACGCCGCCAGCGTCCGGAGGAGACGGCGGCCCCGCGCGGCGGTGTCAGCGGCCCGGCCAGGTCCGGCAGATCCCGCAGACCGGACTGACCCTGGGCTACTGACCTGGGCGACCGACCTGGGTAACTGCCCCTGGGCGACCGGCGAGCCTGCGGGCGGCCGCGGGGCCTACGGGAGGTTGCCGCGGCAGAGGGTCAGCACGGCGAGCGCGATCTCGGCTCCCCGGGGGCCGAGCTCGTCCGCCCACGAGGAGATGATCGCGTTCTCCCGCCCATGCTGCACCCGCGGCCCACCGGCCTCGGCCCGCAGGGCCTGCACCTGGCGGGACAGCTCCTTGCGGGTGCTCACCAGCGCGCGCAGCCTGGCGTCGATGTCATCGATGAGATGGCGACCCTCGTCGATGGAGGAGATGGTCGGCACGGCGGCGGGCGCGGCGGCCGTCTCGGGCTCGGCGGGCGCGGCACTGCCGGCCGCGGCGGCGGAGCTGGAGGCGTCGACGACGTTCGTCACGGTGGGGCCCTTCGGTAGGGCTCGGCGTTACCCGCGCCACGAAGGGCCCGGGGGTTGCCGGGCTGCGGTCTGGCGCGGAGCCGCGTGGGATCAGCGGCAGTGCGGGGACCGTACCCGGCCCCCATAAAACGTTCGCGGTGGACGAGGGCCGACCCGGCCGGCCACCGGCCGCCCGCGCCCGGCCCGTGGTGCGGTCCCGGTCGGCAGCGCCGTCACGCGCGCCTGAGCCCCACCGAACCGCATGGACCGAGCATGCCAGGCGGGGTTCGCGCCGTCCAGAAGGTACGTATGTGAGACCCGGCGCGAGTCACGGCGATGAGATGATCGGCTGATGGACCAGATGGAGCTGGCCGGGATGCCCCGTCGGCTGTTCTCCTGCACCCCGTCCCGCCTGGCGGCGTTCGAGGACTGCCCGCGGAAGTACCGGATGATCTACCTGGATCGGCCGGCCCCGCCCAAGGGCCCGCCGTGGGCGCACACGTCCCTGGGTATCAGCGTGCACAACACGCTGCACCGCTGGTGGGAGGTTCCACTGCCGGCCCGCACACCGGAGCGCGCCGGCTCCCTGTTGCGGACGGCCTGGGTCGAGGACGGCTTCCGCGACAGCGCACAGTCCGCGGCCTGGCGGGAGCGTGCCGTCGCGATGGTGGAGGGGTACACCGCCGGTCTCGACCCGGCGGCCGAGCCGCGCGCGGTCGAGCGCCAGGTGGCGACCCGGACGGAACAGCTGGCCTTCCACGGCCGTGTCGACCGCCTCGACGAGCGCGGCGGTGAGCTCGTTGTGGTCGACTACAAGACGGGCCGGCGCCCCCTCTCCGACGCCGACGCCCGCGGCTCGTCCGCGCTGGCCCTGTACGCGCTCGCCGCCGGGCGGATGCTGCGCACCCCGTGCCGCCGGGTGGAGCTGCACCATCTGCCGACCGGGTCGGTCGCCGCCGCCGAGCACACCGAGGAGTCGCTGGCCCGTCATGTGCGGCGCGCCGAGTCCGTGGCGCGGGACATCACCGAAGCGACCGACCGGCTGCGGGCCGGCGCCGACCGCGACGCGGCCTTCCCACCCCGGCCCGGCACCCTGTGTTCCTGGTGCGACTTCCGGCGGCACTGCCCACAGGGGCGGGAGGTCACACCGGACCGCGAGCCCTGGGCCGGGCTGGGCGAGTGACTGCGGCTGGCAGAGCGACTGCGGCTGGCAGGTTGACTGCGGCTGGAAAGTCGACTGCGGCTGGCAGGTTGACCGTGGGTGGCAGGTTGATGCCGGCGATGTGACGCGCCGATGCTCCTACCCGGTGTCAGGTGCCGCGCCTTCTACCCTTACCCGCAGGGGTGACGCGGTCCGGGGCGTGTCGCTCGCCGCCCCGCGGCCGGGTCCAGATGTCCGTTTCAGACAGGTCAGGGGCTGTTCCGGTGCCGCGCAAGTTCGATCTCTCCCATCGCGACCTCGCCACCGCGTCGTGGCGTTCGGCACTTCCGGAGGGCGATGAGCCCAACCGCGTGGAGGTGGCGCGGATCCCCGGCGGCATGGCGATGCGGGACTCCGACCGGCCGGTCGGCCCTGTCCTGCTGTTCACCGACGCGGAGTGGGACGACTTCATCGCCGGACTCGCCGATGGCGAGTTCGACCTGACGATCTGACGCAGCAGGTTCCGGGGCCTCGGGCGCCTCGGATACCTCGTCGGCGTCGTGGCCGGTACCGACGCCGGCACAGGTGGCTGCCGCCTGCGTCGAGGACCCGTGCCCCGCCGCCGGCCGATCGCGGCCCTCGGGAGGCGCCGCGACGGCCGGACGGCGGGCTGATCAGCCCCGGCTGGTTCCGTCAGGCCAGGTCGCCGGCGCGGATGGCGCTGACGAACGACGACCACGACCGCTCGGAGAACTCAAGAGTGCCTCCGGCGCGGTCCTTGGAGTCGCGAACGTACGCGGAACCCGTTCCGGGTGCCCATTCGACACAGTTCCCGCGCGGCTGGCTGTGGCTGCTCGTCCTCCAGCGGAGAGACTCGAGGCCACCCTTACCGCCGCTGGCCGTGTATACCTTCACCCTGTTTCACCTTCTCGACTATGCGCATGATCATGGCACCTGCCTCGTCGGGACCGAGAGAGCAGGCCCGCAGTTTCTCGAACGCGACCTTATAGCGGCGCACCTCGTGTGCCTTTTCCAGGTAGACCGCGCCGGAGAGGGCTTCCAGATAGACCACGGGCTGGTCCCGCGTGTCGGGGAACTCGAAAAGAGTAAACGGAAAGCCCTGGGCCGGGTAGCCGCCGGCCTGGAACGGGATCACCTGGATGATGACGCGCCCGCGGGCCGCCTCCGCGAGCAGGTGTTCCAGCTGCCCGCGCAGGACATCCGGCCCGCCCACCGGCCGTCGCAGGACCGCCTCGTCGAGGAGCGCGTGGACCAGCGGCCGGCCGCTCCGGCCGCGCCGCTTCTGCCGCTCCCGCTTGAGCGCCACCGTGCGCTCGGCGTCGGTCGGTGAGCCGTCCCGGTCGAAGTCCAGAGCGAGGGCGCGTGCGTACTCCTCGGTCTGCAGCAGCCCGGGGACCAGCACGGACTCGTAGGTGAGGATGGTGTCGGCGTCGCCCTCCAGGCCGATCAGAGTCTCCAGCCACTCCGGAACAGCATCCCCGAACGACTGCCACCAGCCCTGCTCCTTCGACTGGCGCACCAGGTCCAGCAGGGTCTCCCGTTCGGGAGTGTCGTGGAGCCCGTAGAGCTCGAGCAGGTCGCGAACATCGCGGATGCGTGCCGGGGTCCGCCCGGTCTCAACCCGGCTGATCTTCGACGGCGAGCATTCCAGGTGGCGTGCGGCGTCGTCCGCGGACAGGCCGGCCTGCTCGCGGAGCCGGCGGAGCTCGGCGCCGAGCCGCCGGCGGCGCACTGTGGGACTTCCCCCGATGGTGGGCTCGGACATGGTGCCTCTCTGTGGCTGTTTTCGTGGGTGCTTTGCGCGTCATCCCTGCGCGCGGCTGTTGCCGGGCCGGGGCACACACCTGGCCGGAACACCCCGTGTCGTGGTGTTTTCGGTAGTGCCGGGGCATGCCCGCGGGACGCACGGCGAACGGAGCTGAGCACACCAAACAGGGAGCGGTCTCCGCCGTCGCGGGGCTACCACGAGTTTGTGTCAATTTAAATAGTTTGCTGAATATAACGGTTTGCGTGCCAATGTAGCCTGAGGGTCATGATCTCAGCATAAGTTGGCAGAGCCTTGGAACAATGGATGCACAATCGTGGTGAATGCATGTGCGCCGATCGCGTGGCCCGACTGACACTGAGTGTCCGGTATCTTGCTTTTGGTGGCCAGGTCGGCCCGCCCCGCGGGGCGTCGTCGCTGGTGGACGGGGTGATCGTGATGGAGGGCTGGGCAGGCGCCCACGCGGCGGGCGCGACCGGACCGAGGCCCGGCGGATTCGTCGGATCGGTGTTCACGGGTCCTGGCGGGGCCCTCGGGGCCCTCGGGGCCCTCGGGGCGCGTTCGGCGGGTGTCCCGCGAGCCGCGGGTCCAGCGCACACCGCGGGCGCCGCCGGGCCAGTGGGCCGGGCTGGGCCGGCAGGCATGGCAGGCATGGCCCGGCTGGCGGAGGCGGGAGGAACCGCCGGGGCGGTGGGCGGCGGCCGCGGCGGTGCCGAGATCGACCGCTCGGTCGCCGAGGCCTGCCGCTACCAGGTGTTCGACGGGGACGACCAGTTCGTGGGCGTCTTCGAGAGCTGGGACGCCGCCCACGCCTGGGGGCATCGCCAGGCCGCCGAACCCGGGGCGCGGCCTCCCCTGCGTATCGAGGACCACCTCGACGGCCGCACCTGGACCGTCGAACCTGGTCTGTGCCAGCTTTCGGTCTGGCGCCGCCAGCCCGCGCCCGACCCGCTGCCGGTGTACGTCACCGCCGCCGCCGAGGCTGCCGCGGCCGCCGGGCCGGCCTCGGCGCCCGTGCAGCCCGCGGTGGAGGTGACTCCGAAGCCGGAAGCTCCGGGCTCCCGGCGGCGGCCAGGCTGATTCAGCCCTGGCCGGCGGGGACGGGCAGCGGGTAACCGGCGCGGGACGCGCGGGCGTGGCCTCGGCGTATCTCCTTCGCGAGCGCCCTCAGGTAGCGCCGGCTGGCAGCCTGCCCGTCCGGCCTCGACACCAGCCCGCCTCGCCAGGGAAGGCCCGCGAGCCGCCCGGCGCCGCAGACCATCACCGAACGGGACGGGAGCAGGTACCGACCCCGCACGTACTCGCCGATCCACCGCCCCTGCGGCCCGGCCAGCTCCGGATCGGGTGAGACCCGGAACACGCCTTCCAGCTCGGGGTGGAAGACACCGCCGAAGAAACCACCGGCTTCGCGGGCGAGCTCAGGCGGCGGTGGCGGCCCAGCCGGGGTGCCCCGGAGCGCCGGCCCGATGGCGGCGTGCCGGCCGACCAGCACAATCGCGTCCTGATCGGGCAGCTGCTCCGGCCCGTGCTGCGGTGTACCGCCCAGCACGGTGAAGGGGCGGCGTCCGCCGGGCCCGGCGCGCAGCACGAGCGGCTCCGGCAGCACAGTGAGCCGGTCGACGAGGCCGAACTCACCAAGCTCCCGGGCTGCCGCGCGGGCTGCCAGACCGGCGCCACCCGCGACCACGGCGATCGCGTCCAGCCCGCTGTCGACAAGGGAGACGAGCGCGGCCGCCCCGGCGTAACCGCGTGCCTGCGGCTCCGCGTTCGCGCGGGACGGGCCCTGCGAAGAGGGGGCCTGGGAAACAGCGCCGGCCTCGATGAGCACGGCGAGGCGGGGGAGACGGGACACGTCCGCCGACTGTAGTGACCACTGCCGGCGGTGGTGGCGGGGCCTCCCGGGCACCGGCCCGGACGCCGGTCTCCCGCCCGCGCCGCTGCCGGCGCCGGCTCGGTCTCCAGCCCGACAGACATGGGACGGTCGTGGGGCCGGCACCGCCGCGGCGTGCCGCCGCGCACTACCGTTGCGGATATGAGTGTCGTGAAGATCAATGTCCTGACGGTTCCCCCGGCGATGCGGGAGACGTTGGAGTCGCGGTTCGCCGGCCGCGCAGGGATGGTCGAGAAGGCCGACGGGTTCGAGTGGTTCGAGCTCCTGCGGCCCCTGGAGGGAACCGACACCTACCTCGTCTACACCCGTTGGCGCAGCGAGGACGACTTCCAGAAGTGGCAGTCCTCGATGGCCTTCAGCGAGGGGCACCGGGCCGCGGGCGCCGAGGCCGCTCCTGGTGCCCACGGCCATCCCGGCGGAGCGCCCACGGGTGCCCCGGCCGGAAACGGTGCCCCGGGCGGAAACGGTGCCCCGGCCGGAAACGGTGCCCCGGGCGGAAACGGTGCCCCGGGCGGTCACGGCGGCCAGCCGGGCCACGGCGGGCCGGCCGCAAGCGGGGCCACCCTGTGGTCGTTCGAGGTCGTCCAGAGCGCCGCGCCGGCCGCGGGCTGACCAGGGCGGTCGTACCCGACCCGCACCGTCCGGGTCGCGCGTCTGATCGGCCGGGCTCGCCTTCACCGCGGGCCCGGCCGGGACGGCGGTAGCGGGCCGGAACCGGCGGCGGGTCTCGCTGTCAGCGGCTGGATGTGTCGGCCGCGTCCGCGTCCGCGTCGGCGGCCTCGGCGACCGCGGCGTCGGCATCGCGATGGCTCGAGTCCTCGACCTCGCCGACGAACTCCTCCACGACGTCCTCCATCGCCACGACGCCGAGAGTGGCGCCGGTCGCGTCCACGGCGCGGCCGAGATGGCTCCTTGTCCGTTGCATGAGCCGCAGCACCTCGTCGAGGTTCAGATCCACGGGTATCCGCACCATCGGCCGCAGGCGGCGAGGCGGCAGCGGCTCGTCCCGGGCCTCCGCCGGAATCCCCAGGACGTCCTTCGCGTGCAGGAAGCCGGCCAGTTCGGCGTCGGCACGGACCGGGAAGCGGGAGAACCCGGTTCCGGCCACCATGCGCTCCAGCTCGGTGGCTGTCACCGTCCACGGGACGGTCACGGTGTCCGCGAGCGGCACCATCACCGAGCGGGCGGTGCGGCCGGACAGTTCCAGGGCGTGGGTGAGGAGCTCGTGCTCGCCCGGGTGCAGCAGGCCCTCCTGCCGGGACTGCCCGATCAGCGCCCCCAGCTCCTGCGGGGTGTAGGCGGAGGCCAGCTCGTCCTGCGGATCGACGCGCAGCAGCCGCAGGACCGCGTTCGCGAAGGCGTTCAGAAACATGATGAACGGGCGCGTGACGCGGGCGAACGCGAACAGGGGCGGCCCCAGCCAGAGCGCGGCGCGCTCCGGCCCGGCGATGGAGAGGTTCTTCGGGACCATCTCGCCCAGGACCATGTGCAGCGACACGACGATGAGCAGGGCTACCGCGAACGCGATCACATGCTGGGCGTCGGACGGAACGTGGGCCGCGTCCAGGCCCGACTCCAGCAGGTGGGCCATCGCCGGCTCGGCGACGGAGCCCAGCGCCAGCGAGCACACGGTGATGCCGAGCTGGGTGGCGGCGAGCATGGGGGAGAGGTGTTCCATGTGCGCCAGGACGGCCGCCGCGCGCTTGTCGCCGCTGTCGGCGAGCGGCTCGACGCGGTCCCGGCGCGCCGAGATCAGCGCGAACTCGGCCCCGACGAAGAAGGCGTTCCCGGCGAGCAGGAGCAGCCCGGCGGCGAGGGCCAGCAGGTTCATCGGTGGTCCGCCCGGTCCGCCCGGTCCGTGGCGGTCGTGGCGGTCGCGGTGGCTCCCGCGGTCGGCGTGGCGACGAGGCGGACGCGGTCGATGCGGCGGCCGTCGACCGCGACGACGACGAGCTCGTTGTGGTCCACGACCGCGACGTCCTGCGGCTTCCCGAGGCGGCCGAGCCGGGCCAGGACGAGGCCGCCGACGGTCTCGTACGGGCCTTCGGGCAGGCTGATTCCGGTCTCCTCCCGAACCTCGTCCAGGCGCAGCAGGCCGGACAGCAGCCACTGGCCGGCGGAGAGGGCCACCACGTCCGGCGACGCCGGCCGATCGTGCTCGTCGTCGACCTCGCCGACCAGTTCCTCGACGAGATCCTCCATCGTCACGATGCCGTCCATCCCGCCGTACTCGTCGATCACGACGGCGAGCTGGAGGCCGCCGCGCCGCAATCGGTGCAGCAGGACCTCACAGTGCAGCGACGCGGGGACCAGAAGCGGCTCGACCATGAACTCCGCGACGCCGCGTCGGGCGCGTTCCGCCGGGGGCGCCCGGAACGCGTCCTTGACGTGGACGACACCGATCACGTCGTAGGCGTCTCCGTCGTTCCTGCTGTCTCCATCGTTCCCGCTGTCACCGTCGTTGGCGTCGTCGCCGGAACTGGTGTGGTCGCCGGTGTTGGTGTGGTCGCCGGCCGCGGCCTCGCCGCCGCGGGGGGCGGCGTCCCGCCCGGCGCGCAGGACGGGGAAGCGGGACAGGCCGGTCCGCTCGGCGAGGCCGAGCAGCTCCGCGAGAGACGTGTCGGCATGGACGAACACGGTCCGCATCCGGGGTGTCATGACGTCCGAGGCGCGGCGGTCACCGAACCGCAGTGATCTGCTCAGCAGGGAGGCCGTGGTGGCCGGGAGCGTCCCGTGCTCGGCGGACGACGCCACGATCGATCCCAGCTCCTCGGAGGAACGGCCGGTGCGCAGCTCGTCCTGCGGCTCGACGCCCACTGCCCTCACCAGCACGTTCGCGGCCCCGTTGAGCAGGCTGATCAGGGGCCGGAACACCCGGGAGAACAGCACCTGCGCCGGCGCGACCGCCCGGGCGACCCGTACCGGCTCGGAGATCGCCCAGTTCTTCGGGACCAGCTCGCCGAAGACCATCTGCGTCACGGTCGCCAGCACCAGGGCCAGGGTGATGGCGACGAGCCCGCTCGGTGCCGTCGGCAGCCCGATCGCCTCCAGCGGCGGCCGCAGCAGGGTGGCGATGGCGGGCTCGGCGAGATAGCCGACGGCAAGGGACGTCGCCGTGATACCCAGCTGGGCGCCGGAGAGCTGGAACGACAACGACCGCACCGCCCCCAGCACGACGCCGGCGCGGCGCTCGCCCGCCTCGGCGTCCTCGGCGACCTGATGCGGCTCGACGGCCACCAGCGCGAACTCGGCCGCGACGAACAGCGCGTTGCCGGCGATCAGGAGCACGGCCACGAGCAGGTAGCCGGCGGCCTCGAGCATGCTGATGGCTCCCTCTGGTCGGCTGGTGGGTGGGCAATGCGCGTGCTGCCCCGGAAGGGCCCTGCCCCCCGGTAGCGCCCGGAACACGGCTCGCGGCACCAATGCTCCGGAGATCTCACGAAAGGAGCCCTTGGCGCGTCCCTGCCTGGGCGGTTTCGTCCCCACGGTTGTCGCCTGCGCAAGATTCGATCACACATAGTGTTGTGGTCAGGCTGTTTCGGTTGGCACACTGATCGGTGTGGCCCGGGTCCTCGCTGTAGCCAACCAGAAGGGTGGCGTGGCCAAGACCACCTCGGTGGCGAGCCTCGGCGCCGCTTTGAGCGAGCTCCGCCAGCGTGTCCTGCTGGTGGACCTCGACCCGCAGGCGTGCCTGACCTTCTCCCTCGGCCTCGACCCCGACGCGCTGGAACTCTCCGTCCACGACGTGCTCCTCGGCCGGCTGCCCGCCGGGATCGTCACCCGCCCGACTCCCGACGGCGCCGATCTGCTGCCCGCCACCATCGAGCTGGCCGGCTGCGAGGCGATTCTGCTTTCCCGCACCGGGCGGGAGCACGCGCTTCGCCTCGCCCTCGACGAGGTCGCCGACCAGTACGACTTCGTCCTCGTCGACTGTCCCCCGTCGCTCGGTGTCCTGACCATCAACGGGCTGACGGCCGCGGACGAGGTCGTCATCCCGCTGCAGTGCGAGACGCTCTCCCACCGTGGGGTCGGGCAGCTGCTCGACACGGTCGCGGACGTCCAGCGGCTGACGAACCCGCGGCTGCGGGTCCGTGGGGTCCTGCCCACCCTGTTCGACGCGCGTACCGCGCACGGCCGCGCCGTCGTGCTGGATGTCGCCACCCGCTATGAGGTCACGATCCTCGAGCCGCCGATCGCCCGGTCGGTGCGTTTCGCCGAGGCACCCGGTCTGGGCCGCTCGATCCTCACCACCGCGTCCCGTTCGAAAGGGGCGGAGGCGTACCGGGCGCATGCCCGCGCCATCGCCGGACAGGACTCCGGCTCCGGCACCGGCACAACTGCCGGCACCGGACCTGGGACCGGATCTGGGACCGGACCTGGGACCGGATCGGGCCGGGGTGGGCCGCCGCGGTTGCCCGACGGGCGGCTGCCGGCGCCCCCCGTGGCCCGCCCGCCCGCGCGGACTGTCGGTCCGGGCGCCGCCGTGTCCGGCGCGCCGGTGTGAACCCGCGCGCGTCGGCGGGCTTCGAGCGCCTGCGCCCGCGGGGGACGGCGGGAGGTATCCGCAGCGCGTCCGGGCGGGACACCGGCCGTGCCCGCGCGGACGGGGCGGCAAGCGGCACCGGGTTGGGTGGCACCGGTCGGGGAGGTGCCGGCATCCCCGTCGCCAGGCCCGTACCGCTGCGGGAGCGGGTCGTCGAAATGCCGGCGACCGACAGCGCCCATGGGCGCGGGGGCTCGATCGGCCGCGACGCGCACGGCAAACGAGCCCTCTACAGCGGTGTGCGGCCGCCCGGGAACCGGCGGCCAACGCTCGCCATCGCCTGCTCCCGCTGCGGTCGCAGCAGCGTGGTCGGCCTGTGGCGGGCGTTCCTGGTACTCACTCCGAGCATGCACCTGCCGTTGCCGCTGCGACACCCGTCGCTCCTGCGCTGCCCCGCCTGCGGACGGCCCAGCTGGGTGCGGCTTGCGCTGCGCACCAGGCCCTGACATGTCGCAGGGCCCCGGACATGCCGCAGGGCCCCGGACATCACCGGGGCCCTGCGGTTTCGTGCGGGTGTCAGGCGGATTCGGCCCGGGGGGCGTGGTCGGTGACGTCGGAACCGAGGTCACCGTCGCTGCCCGGCTCCGAGCCGTTGTCGCGAACGGTGCCGGTGCCGCGCCCGCGACCACCGCGGCGCCGCCGGCGCCGGCGGGCCGGCTCGGCGGACGGATCGGTCGAGGCGAGGTCGAGACCGTCCTCGTCCGCCTCCGCGGACCCGCTGCCGGACCCGCTGTCGTGCCGCACGGCCGTCTCGCCGCCCAGCACATGGACCTCGGCGACGGAACCGTCGGTGACGCCACCGGCCGGAGCGCTGGCCAGATCCGTCACGCCGGCGTCGGTACCGGCGTCCACGCCCGGGTCGCCGGGCGCTCCGTCGGTTCCGGCCACGCTGAGCCCGGTCGCCGCGGCGGCAGCGCCGGCACCGCGGGTGCGCTGGCGTACGCGGGTGCGCGCAGGACGGACCGGCTGTTCCTCGGCACTCCGCTCGCGGGTGCGCGGACGGCTGCCGCGCCGGCCACCGCCGCCGAGGTCCTCGACCTCTTCGGCGGCGAGCCCGGCCCGGGTACGGGCGGCGTGCGGCAGCGTGCCCTTCACCTCGGCCGGGATCCCCAGCAGCTCGAACAGGTGCGCCGAGGTGGAGTAGGTCTCCAGCGGCTCCTCGAACGGCAGCGCCAGCGCACGGTTCACCAGCGTCCACCGGGGGAGGTCGTCCCAGTCCACGAAGGTGATCGCGACGCCGCTGCCGCCGGCCCGGCCGGTGCGGCCGATGCGGTGCAGGTAGACGTTCTCGTCCTCGGGGCACTGGTAGTTCACGACGTGGGTGACGCCGCCGACGTCGATGCCACGGGCGGCGACGTCGGTGGCGACGAGCACGTCGACCTTGCCGGCGCGGAAGGCGCGCAGCGCCTGCTCACGCTGGCCCTGGCCGAGATCGCCGTGGACGGGGGCGGCGGCGAAGCCGCGCCGGGCCAGGTCCTCCGCCACCTTGTCCGCCGTGCGGCGGGTGCGGACGAAGACCATGGCGAGGCCGCGGTCCGCCGCCTGGAGGAGGCGGGCCAGCACCTCCATCTTGTCCAGCGCGTGGGCGCGGAAGACGTGCTGCTGGGTGTTCGGGACGGTCCTGCCCTCGTCCGGCTGCTCGGCGCGGACGTGCACCGGCCGAATCATCAGACGGCGGGCGAGTGAGATGACCGGGCCCGGCATCGTCGCGGAGAACAGCATCGTGTGCCGGCCCTCCGGGAGGAACGCGATGATGCGCTCGACGTCCGGCAGGAAGCCGAGGTCGAGCATCTCGTCGGCCTCGTCGAGGACCAGGGTGCGGACCTCGCCGAGGTCGAGCGCCTTCTGCCGGGCCAGGTCGAGCAGCCGGCCCGGCGTGCCGACGACGATCTCGACGCCGGCACGCAGCGCGCTGAGCTGAGGCTCGTAGGCACGGCCGCCGTACACCGCCAGCACCCGCAGCCCGCGGCCGAGGCCGGCGCGGGCGATGTCCGCGGTGACCTGCACGCACAGCTCACGGGTGGGAACGACGACGAGGGCCTGCGGACGCCCGGTCGCGCCTTCGTCCTTCGCCGTGGCGACCTGGACGATGGGGATGCCGAAGGCGAGGGTCTTGCCGGTGCCGGTGCGCGCCTGCCCGATGATGTCGGTACGGGCGAGCGCCAGCGGGAGGGTCAGTGCCTGGATGGCGAACGGCCGGAGGATGCCGACCTCGGCGAGTGCCGCGACGGTCTCCGCGCGGACGCCGATCTCGGCGAACAGCGGGGCCTCCTGCGGAGCCTGCTCCGGGGCCTGGTCTGTCGGGCCGGCCGGGGAGTCGCTGACGGCTTCGGTGGGGCTGGTGGTTTCAGTGTCGGTCGATGGTGTGTCTGTGACGGACAGCGGGACACTCCTGGTCTGCTCTGAGCGGTGTCCGTTCGCTGAACCCGCTCGCGATTCGCCGCGCGGCGCCAGCGGCCCGATTCCCCGGGGCGGCGTCAGTCGATCAGCGGCCTGTTGGCTGGGTGGTGTGATGACCACCGGCTGAACCCAGGATAACCCGTGTCCCGCCCCGAGTGGGTGTGATATTGCAAGGTTCCCGGCTTCGTTGACCCACGAAGTCGTTGCCAGGCAAGCCCGACGGCCGCCGGATTTCGTGGTCGCGGGTGCTCCGCGGCACGGCTTCCGCTGTCGCCGACCCGTCCGGCAACGGCCGCTGACATCTCTCGGACACCACTGCGACCGGCCCCCCGATCAGGCCCGATCGACTCCTGGCCGGCCCTGCGTCGACGTCAGGTCGACGTCCCGCGGGCGACCGGTCAGATGCCCGGTCAAATGCCCGGGCGACGTCCGGGCGACTCCTGGCGGGCACCGGCATCCGCAGGCCACGACCCGGGGCGCCGCCGGGGACAGACGCGACGGGTGAAGCACCGGGAGGTGCCAGAATCACGCTGTGGCGCAGACTTCGCAGACCCGCACCGGATCCGTTCCCACCAGCGCGAACGCCGGCACCCGTGCCGCCGCGCCCACAGCCGACGCCACCGGAGAGCCCGTCACACCCGGAGCGGCGGACCCCGCGCTCGTCGACCTGCTGGGTCTGCTGGCGTTCGGTGAGCTGACCGCCTTCGAGCGGATGGCGACGGACGCCCGGATGGCCCCCGCCCTGGCCGACAAGATCGCGCTGGGCCGGATGGCGGCGGCCGAGTTCGCGCATTTCGAGGCCATCGAGCGGGAGCTGACCCTGCTCGGCGTGGACATGGAGCAGGCGATGACGCCGTTCGTGCCCGCGCTGACGGCCTTCCACAACCTGACGGCCCCGTCGGACTGGCTGGAAAGCCTCGTCAAGGCCTACGTGGGTGACAGCATCGCGGCGGACTTCTACCGGGAGATCGCCGGCCGGCTCGAACCGGGCCCGCAGGCACTGGTCCTGAGCGTGCTCGCCGACGCCGGCCACGCGGCCTTCGCCGTCGACCGGGTGCGGGCCGCCATCGACAGCAACCCGGCGGTCGCCGGTCGCCTCGCGCTGTGGGCGCGCCGCCTGGTCGGGGAGGCGCTGACGCAGGCGCAGCGGGTCGCGGTCGACCGGGACGCGCTGACGAGTCTGCTCGCCGGGGTCGGTGACCTGGAGCAGATCGCCGCCATCTTCAACCGCATCATGGCCGCGCACGGCCGGCGGATGTCCGCCCTCGGCCTCTCCGCCTGAGCTCCGGGCCCGGATGTGCCCCGGCTCCGGGCCTGACCAGGTGTGCTCCGGCCGGTTGTGCTCGGCCGGTTGTGTGTGCTCGGCCGGGTGTGTCCCGGCTGACCGCGGCCAGCGTCACGGCGGCGGCCAGCCGGCTCATGCCGCGCTCAGGCGGTGCCGAAACCGACCCGGCGAGACTCGGACTCGGCGATCTCGACGTAGGCGAGCGCGTCGACCGGGACGACGACCCGGCGCCCCTTCTCGTCCACGAGGGTGAGAAGCCCGGTCTTGCCGCCGACCGCCTCGTCGATCAGCGCGGCGACCGCCTCCGGTGACTGGCTGCTCTCCAGTACCAGCTCGCGACCGACGTGCTTGATCCCGATCTTGACCTCCACTCGATGACCTCCGCGTGGTCGAGTTTGCTGGGGCGCGTGCAGACGGTGACGGCTGCCTCCGTCGGACGATCAGCGCCCACACTATGGCCTTCCGGCCCCGGGACGGGCCCGCGGGACCGCTGTTCGCTCCCGGCACACGCCGATGCCACCGCCACCAGGCGGATCGGTACCGGGGACCAGGGCTGGACCAGCGCTACGCGCTCTCGGCGGGAGGCACCTGACGGGGGTACCCGGCGATCCCGCGCCAGGCCAGCTCCACCAGCTGCTCCACGGCGCGCTCCTTCGAGATCGCGGTACCGCGCAGCAGCCACCAGCGTGCCCCCGACTCGGCCTGGCCGACCAGCCCGACCGCGAGCAGGTCGGCCTCGTCCTGGCCGAGGCCGGTGTCCGCGACGATGGTGGCCGCGATGGCACGCACACACTGGGCGAAGTTGTCCTCGACCCGCTGCCGCACGGCGGGCTCACTGCGCAGGTCGGACTCCAGGACGAGCTGGTGCGCGCCGCTCGGGTCGCTGACGAAGTCGAAGTACGCCCGGACCGACCGCTCGACGCGCACGTGGTTGTCGGACGTCGAGGCGAGCGCCGCCCGCACGGCCGAGATCAACCGCTCCGAGTGCTCGTCCAGCAGGGCCAGATAGAGGTCGAGCTTGCCGGGGAAGTGCTGGTAGAGGACGGGCTTGCTGACGCCGGCCCGCTCGGCGATCTCGTCCATCGCCGCCGCGTGGTAGCCCTGGGCGACGAAGACCTCCCTGGCCGCGCCCAGGAGCTGGAAGCGCCGGGCGGTACGGGGCAGCCGGGGCGTCCTTCCCGGGCGCGACGGTGACGCCGCAGGTCCGGGCGTCACAGGTTCGGCTGTCACCCGCGCACCTCCTGGCAGGTCACCGGCATCCGTCGAACACACGCGGGCCGTCGGTGCGCAGCCACGTCGACATCGTGCCAACACTACCCGCGCCCGGGCCTCGATCCTCCCGTTGCCCACCACTGCGCCCGGACCACCCGGCTCCCCCCGCTCCGTCGGCCCGGTCTACCGGTATTCCTCCTCGTCGTCCTGCTCGACGACGAGGCGCTGTTCGACCGCGTCGAACTCGTCGGCCTCGGCAGCGCCGCCGCTGGTGCCGGGCGAGGTGTCGGTGGCCTGCCCCCCGCCCTCCCCGGCGGACGGCGGGCGCAGGTCCCGGGACTGCTCGGCGGCGTCCGCGTCCGGGACGTCCAGCAGCCGCTCGGTCGATGACCCCATCGCGTCGCTCCTCATCGCTCGTCGGTGGACCTGTCCGTGGCCTGTCCGTGACCTGTCCGTGACCCGTCTGTGGCCTGTCGGTGGCCTGTCGGTGGCGTTGCGCGGCCCAGCTGGTCACCGTTTGGCCGCCAGTCTCCGATACCCGCCGCCGGCGACGCTGATACACGGGCCGACCCCTGGACTTTCCGACGGCCGGGGAGAACACCGGTGGGCGGGAACCCGGCCGGCGGGAACATCGTGCCGCCGGCATGCGCTGCACCGGGGGAGGACCTCGGGTGCCGGCCGCGGTGTGGCCGGCCCGGGGCCACGCGAGCCGTCGATCATGGCTGCCGGAGCGGGCGGCTGTGGCATCGTCGGGTGGTAAGACTTCAGAAGGCGAGGAGCAACGTGTCACTACCGCCCCTGGTCTCCCCCGCCGAGGGGCTGACCGTCGACGAGGTCCGCCGGTACTCGCGGCATCTGATCATCCCCGACGTCGCGATGGACGGGCAGAAGCGGCTCAAGAACGCCAAGGTGCTCGCGGTGGGTGCCGGTGGCCTCGGCTCGCCGACGCTGATGTACCTGGCGGCGGCGGGTGTCGGCACGCTGGGCATCGTCGAGTTCGACGTCGTGGACGAGTCGAACCTGCAGCGCCAGATCATCCACGGGCAGTCGGACGTCGGCCGCAGCAAGGCCGAGTCGGCGCGCGACTCCGTCCGCGAGATCAATCCGTACGTGAACGTCGTGATCCACGAGACCCGGCTGGACACCTCCAACGTGAAGGAGATCTTCAGCCAGTACGACCTGATCGTCGACGGCACGGACAACTTCGCGACCCGTTACCTGGTCAACGACGCGGCCGTGCTGCTGGGCAAGCCGTACGTCTGGGGCTCGATCTACCGGTTCGACGGGCAGGCGAGCGTCTTCTGGGCGGAGCACGGCCCCTGCTACCGCTGCCTCTACCCGGAGCCGCCGCCGCCCGGGATGGTCCCGTCCTGCGCCGAGGGCGGCGTGCTCGGGGTGCTGTGCGCCTCGATCGGGGCGATCCAGACCACGGAGGCGATCAAGCTGCTGACCGGGGTCGGTGACCCGCTGGTCGGCCGGTTGATGGTCTACGACGCCCTGGAGATGTCCTACCGTTCGATCAAGGTCCGCAAGGACCCGGAGTGCCCGCTGTGCGGCAAGAACCCCTCGATCACCGAGCTGATCGACTACGAGGCGTTCTGCGGCGTGGTCTCCGAGGAGGCCCAGCAGGCCGCGTCCGGTTCGACGATCACCGCAGCCGAGCTGAAGGGCATCCTGGACGGCGGGGAGCCGATCGAGCTGGTGGACGTCCGCGAGCCCGCCGAGTGGGAGATCGTGCGGATCCCCGGCGCGCGCCTGATCCCCAAGGGTGACCTGCCGGCGCACCTGTCGGAGCTGCCGCAGGACCGGCGGGTGGTCGTCTACTGCAAGAGCGGCGTGCGCTCCGCCGAGGCGCTGGCGACCCTGAAGGCGGCCGGTTTCTCCTCGGCCGTGCACGTCCAGGGCGGAGTGACCGCCTGGGCCACCCAGGTGGACAAGACCCTGCCGGTCTACTGACCGCCCCCACCGGTGGGCGGGCCGGGCCCGGTCCCGAAGCTTCAGGCNTCGGGNNCGGGCCGGGGCCCGGAGCCGCGGCGCGGATCCACGCGGGCGGCGCGCCGACCCCCTACGCGCTGGCTGTGCTGGAGGCGGTCGCGCGTATCCCCGCGGGCAGGGTCATGACCTACGGGGACGTCGCCGAGTACGTCGGTGCCGGCACCGCGCGAACAGTGGGGACAGTGCTGGCCCGGTTCGGCGACGAGGACGACGTCCCGTGGCACCGCGTGATCCGGGCGTCCGGGGAACCCAACCCGAGCGCACCGGCCGAGGCCCTGCGGCGGCTGAGAGCCGACGGCACGCCGCTGGGCCGCGGCTGCGACCGGGTCGACCTCGGTCGCGCCCGCTGGGACGGGGAGGCCGGCGCGGCCGGCGAGGCTGGTGAAACCGGGGCGACGGTGTCAGCGGGCGGTGAATCCGCCGTCGGCCGAGTAGACGCTGCCGGTGACCAGTGAGGCCCGGGGCGACAACAGGAAGCTGACGACCTCGGCGACCTCGTCGGCGGTCCCCAGCCGGTTCGTCGGCTGGAAGAACCGCGCTCCCCGCTGCCCGTGGACCATCCCGGTGTCGATGAACCCGGGTGCCACCGCGTTGACCCGGATGTTGCGGGTCGCGTTGTCCAGCGCCGCCACCCTGGTCAGGCCGATGACGCCGTGCTTGGCGGCCACGTAGGCGGGGGTTCCCTGGAGGCCGACGGTGCCCAGCACGGAGGCCATGTTGACGATCGAGCCACCACCGTTCGCGAGCATCGCCGGGATCTCCGCCCGCAGGCTGTAGAAGACCCCGGAGAGATTCACCGCGAGCACCCTGTCCCAGTCGGACAGCGGGGTGTCCTCCAGCGGCGCCCGGTCGGTGGCCACGCCGGCGTTGTTGACCGCCAGGTCAAGGCGGCCCTGGAGCTCCACGGTGGTCCGGACGGCGCCCAGCACCGACTCCGGGTCGGCGACATCCACCTCCAGGACCAGGGCACCGCCACCGGCGCCCTCGATCTGGGCGGCGACGTCCTTCGCCGTGGCGATGTCCTGGTCGGCGAGGACGACGAAGGCGCCGGCGGCGGCGAGCCGGCGTGCGCAGGCGGCCCCGATCCCGGCCGCGGCGCCGGTCACCAGCGCGACCTGGCCAGCGTGCTCCTCGCGTGCCGACTGTCCCGCGGACGCGGCCCGATCGGTGCCTGCCGGGCGCGCCGTGCCTTCCGTGCCTTCGCTCATATCGGGGGAAGGTGCCACGTTGGCGACACGCGAGGCATCCGATTCGCCGCCTTTAGTGCTATTCGTGCTCATCTTTGCTGCTCCAAGTGTCCCTGCGCCGCGGCGCGGGCTCCGCGGCAGTGCGGCCCGCGTTCCCTCGCCATGCGTTGGCGATCTTGTCAGAGCGTCGTGATGTGCTGTGCGGCGTGGTCACCGTGCCGCCCGTCACCCGCCACCCGTCCAGGCGATCGTTCCGTCTGGTGGCACCGCCGGCGCCAGTGGCGTCACCCATCGTGTTGGATGGTGCGCAGGCCGAGGTGGTGGGACACGCCGGTGGTCCCCTCCTGGTCCTCGCCGGGCCCGGCACGGGGAAGACGACGACGCTGGTCGAGGCGGTCGCCCGGCGCGTCGAGGCGGGTGCCGACCCGGCCTCGCTGCTGGTGCTCACGTTCAGCCGCCGGGCCGCCCGCCACCTGCGGGAACGGTTCGCCGTCCGGCTTGGGGCGGGTGCCGTCGGCCCGCCGGCCTGGACGTTCCACGCCTGGTGCCTCGCGCTGCTGCGTGCCCACGGCGCCGACACCCCGCTCGGCGGCTTCCGGCTGCTGTCCGGCCCCGAGCAGGACGCCCGGCTGCGCGACCTGCTCGAGGGCTCGCGGGAACTGGGGCGTCCCGTCTGGCCCGACGCACTTGCCGCCGCGCTGACCACCCGCGGCTTCGCCGAGGAGGTCCGGATGCTCATGGCCCGGGCCCGGGAGGTCGGCGTCGACCCGCCGGCGCTCTCCCGGATCGGCCGGCGGACGGGCCGGGCCGACTGGGCGGCCGTGGCCGAGTTCTACGGCGACTATCTGGACGCTCTCGGCGCCGAAGGCGCGATCGACTATGCCGACCTGGTGCACAGCGCGGCCTCCCTCGCCGCCGACGCGGACGTCCTCGCCGCCCTGCGCCGTCGCTACCGGGCGGTCTTCGTCGACGAGTACCAGGACACCGACCCGGCCCAGGAGCGGCTGCTCACCGCCGTCGCCGGCGGTGGCGGGGACCTGGTCGTCTTCGGCGACCCCGACCAGGCGATCTATTCCTTCCGCGGGGCGGAGGTGCGTGGCCTGCTCGACTTCGCGGCCCGCTTCCCGCACGGGGACGGCTCGCCCGCCCAGGTCACGGCGCTGCGCCGCTGCCGCCGGATGGCCCCGGCGCCGCTCGCGGCCAGCCGCCGGGTGGCGGCCCGGCTCCCGGCGGCGGGTCTGCCCGTCCGGTACATCCGCGCACACCGCGATCTCGTTCCGGCGGGGAGCACCACCGGTCCCGGCCAGGTCGCGGCCATCACCTACCCCACGGCGGGCGCCGAGGCGGAGGCCATCGCCGAGGTGCTGCGGCGGGAGCATCTGGAGAACGGCGTCGGCTGGGACGACATGGCCGTCCTGGTGCGCTCCACCTCGGGCCTCGGACTGCTGCGGCGGGTGCTGACGGCCTCCGGGGTCCCGGTGAGCGTCGCGGGCGGCGACCTGCCGGCCGCGCGGGAGCCAGCCGCGCAGCTGCTCCTGACGGCGCTGCGCTGCGCGGACGAGCCGTCCGTCCACCTGACGCCGGAGACGGCGCGTGCGCTGCTCACCTCGCCGCTGGGCGGTGCCGACCCGGCCGGTCTGCGTGCCCTCGGCCGCGAGCTGCGGGCCTTCGACGCGGCAGCCCGCGCCGCCGGCCTGGACGGCTCCGTCGACCTGGACGGCGCCGCCGGCGACGCGGAGCCCGCCGCCGGCGACGCGGAGCCCGCTGCTGACGGGGAGTCCGCTGCCGGCGCGGAGCCCGCTGTTGACGGGGAGTCCGCTGCCGACACGCCCAGCCCCGCGGGCCTGCCGGCGGGGACAGCGGCGTCTTCCGCCGAGCTGCTGCGCGCGGCGGTGGCGGACCCGGAGCGGATGCTGCTCACGATCCCGGACGACATCGCCGCCCCGGCCCGCCGGCTCGGGCGCCTGCTGCGGACCGTGCGCGCCGAGCTGCGCCGCGGTGCCGCCCCCGAGGACGCGCTGTGGACACTGTGGACAGCCAGCGAATGGGGCCCCAGGCTGGAGCGCGTCTCGGCGGTCGGCGGGGCCGCCGGCCGGTCGGCCGACCGTGATCTTGACGCCGTGGTGGCGCTGTTCGAGGCGGTGGGCCGCCTCGGTGAGCGGCGCGGGCCTGGTTTCGGTGTGGCCTCCGTCGTCGGCGAGCTCACCCGACAGCAGATCGCGCCGGACACGGAGACCGCCCGGGCCGGCCGCCCGGCAACCGTGCGGCTGCTGACCGCGCACCGCTCCAAGGGCCTGGAGTGGGAGGTCGTGGTCGTCTGCGGGGTGCAGGACGGCGTCTGGCCCGACCTGCGCGCACGGCACACGTTGCTCGCCGCCGAGACCCTCGACACCCCGCGGCGCGGCGGTGGGGGCGTCCGGCCGCCGCGGACCAGGGAGGAGCTGCTCGCCGACGAGCGCCGCCTCTTCTATGTGGCGATCACCCGGGCCCGTCGGCGACTCGTGGTGACGGCGGTGGACGGCGCCGACGATGACGGGGAGCAGCCCAGCCGGTTTCTCGGCGAGCTGGGCGTGCAGGTGGAGAACGTCCGGGTCCGCCCGGCCCGGCCGCTCACGCTGGTCGGCCTGGTCGCCGCGCTGCGCCGGCTGACCGTCGACCCGGAGGCCTCGGCGGCCGTACGGGCCGCGGCCGCGGTGCGCCTAGCCGCACTCGCGGCCACCGGGGACGGCGCCGGGCGCCAGCTGGTCCCCGCAGCCGACCCCGGACGGTGGTGGGGGCTGGTGGACGTCACCACCTCGCCGGTGCCGGTCGTTCCGCCGGACGGTCCGATCCGGCTCTCCGGATCCTCACTGTCGAGCCTGGCCGCATGTGGCCTGCGCTGGTTCCTCGAGCATGAGGCGAACGCGGCCGAGGCGGCCTCGGCGGCGCAGGGCTTCGGCAAGGTGGTGCACGCCCTCGCCGACGAGGTGTCGAGCGGCCGCACCGCCCCGTCGATGGACGCCCTTGACGCCCGGCTCGACCTGGTGTGGCGGCACCTGGAGTTCGACGCGCGGTGGCGGTCCGAGCAGGAGCGGTCCGCCGCCCGGGAGGCGCTGCGTCGCTTCCTGGACTGGCACGCCGCCCGCCGGCGCGAGGTTGTGGCCTCCGAGGTGCGCTTCTCCTGCGACCTGGCGGTGGCCGGCCGGGTGGTCCGGCTGCGCGGTTTCATCGACCGGGTCGAACTCGACGACGCCGGCCGGGTGCACGTCGTCGACTTCAAGACAGGCCGCGCGGCGCCCAGCCGGCGGGACCTGCAGACCCACGCCCAGCTCGGGAGCTACCAGCTCGCCGTCCGGGAGGGTGCGCTCAACCAGGTGCTCGACGAGGCCCGCCACCGCGACGGCCTGTCCGGGGATGACGGACCGTCGGGCGTTGGTGAGCCGCCGGGCGGCGACGGTTTGCCCGGCCCGGCGGCAGCGGTGCCGGGCGGGGCGGAGCTGGTCCAGCTCCGGCGGGACACCGGCGGGGAGAGCCTGGGGCCCCGCCTGCCCGGGGAGGAACCCGCGCCGCCCGAGGTGCAGCGTCAGGAGGCGCTTCCCGCCGGGCGGGCGTGGATCGACGACCTGCTGGAGACCGCCGTGGAGACCGTCACCACCGAGTCGTTCCGGCCTGTTCCGGGCGATGCGTGCACCATGTGTTCGTTCCGTCGGTGCTGCCCGGCGCGGCCGGAGGGAGAGCAGGTGATCGATTGACCGGCGTCGTCGGCACAGGCGCGCAGCAGGCGCTCCCCGGCTTCGGCCCACCGTCCGGCGGTGGCGACGGTGAGGTCACCGCGCCCAGGCTTGACCCCGAGGATCTCCGCGAGCTGCTCGGCGTGCCCTACACCGACGAACAGCTCGCGGCTGCGACCGCGCCGCTGGAGCCGGCTGTCGTCATCGCCGGCGCGGGTTCGGGGAAGACGTCCGTGATGGCCGCCCGGGTGGTCTGGCTGGTGGCCACCCGGCAGGTCGAGCCGGGCCGGGTGCTGGGCCTCACCTTCACGAACAAGGCGGCTGCCGAGCTGGCCGGGCGGGTGCGCACGGCGCTGCGCCGCGCCGGCGGCAGCGACCCCGGCCGCACGACCGGGCTCGCGGGTCCCGCCGACTTCGGCGGGTCTGCCGACTCCGCCGGGCCTGTCGACTTCGCCGGGTCTGCCGGGCCTGCCGGTGCCCAGGACGACGCGGCAGGCGCGGACGAGCCGACGATCAGCACCTACCATGCCTACGCCGGCCGGCTCGTCGGCGAGCACGCGCTGCGGCTCGGCCTCGAGCCGGACACCCGGATGCTCGTCGCGGCGGCCCGCTACCAGCTCGCCGCCCGGGTCGCCCGTGCCCACCGCGGGCGGGTGGAGGTGCTGAGCCGGTCGCTGCCGGCCCTCGTCGCCGACCTCGTCGCCCTGGACGGCGAGATGAGCGAGCACCTGGTCTCCGCGGACGACCTGATGGCCTTCGACGCCGGCATGTTCGAGCGCGCACTCGCCGCGCTGGCGTCCGCCGCGCTGCGACCGGGGACGAAGACCCTGCGCAAGGAGCTGCGCCGGATGGCGTCCACCGCACGGGCACGGCGCGAGCTCGCCGGGCTGGTCGCCGACTACCGGGCCGCCCGGCGGGCGCGCGACGTCCTCGACTTCGGTGACCAGGTCACCTTCGCCGCCCGGCTGGCGCGCGACATCGGGCAGGTGGGCGCCGCCGAGCGCCAGCGGGCCGGCGTGGTGCTGCTGGACGAGTACCAGGACACCTCCGTGGCCCAGCGGACGATGCTGGCGGGCCTGTTCGGCGACGGCCATCCGGTGACCGCGGTCGGCGACCCGTGCCAGGCGATCTACGGGTGGCGTGGGGCCTCGGTCGCGAACCTCGACAACTTCCCGGAGCACTTCCCGCGCGCCGACGGCTCGCCGGCCGCCCGCTACCGGCTGTCGGTGAACCAGCGCAGCGGCGGCCGGCTGCTCGTCCTCGCGAACGACGTCGCCGCCCCGCTGCGGGCCCGTCACCACGTCGTGGAGCTGCGGCCCCGGGCCGACGTCGTCGCGGCCGGGCGCACCCTGGTGGCGCTGCACGAGAGCTGGGCGCAGGAGGTCGCCTGGGTCGCCGCCCGGCTGGCCGAGCTGGTCGCGGCGGGGGAGAGGCCCGGGAACATGGCCGTGCTGGTGCGGGCCCGGTCGGATGTCCGGGCACTGCACACGGCGCTGACGGCGGCCGGGCTGCCCGTCGAGGTCGTCGGCCTCGCCGGCCTGCTGGACACCCCGGAGGTCGCCGACGTCGTCGCCGTCCTGGAGGTGCTCGACTCGCCGATCGCGAACGCGGCGCTCGTCCGGCTGCTCACCGGCCCGCGGGTGCGGCTCGGGCCGCGGGACCTGGCGGCGCTCGGCCGCCGGGCCCGCGGCCTGCTGGCCGTCGGCGGGGCGGCGGCGGACCGGGCCGAGGCCGCGCGGGACGGTACCGATCCGCTGGCCGAGGCCGTCGCGGGTGTTGACCCCTGCGACGTCGTCTCGCTCGCGGACGCGCTGCTCGACGCCGGCGACGAGATCTCCGCGGCGGGGCGGGAGCGGGTGGCTCGCCTCGGCGCCGAGCTGGCGGTGCTGCGGGCGCATGTCGGTGACGGCCTGCTCGACCTGCTGCACCGGGTGATCTCCACGACCGGCCTGGACGTCGAGCTGGCCGCCAGCCCGAAGGCGGTCGCGGCCCGTCGGCGGGAGAACCTGGCGTCCTTCCTGGACGCCGCCGCCGACTTCGACGACCCCGACGGCCCGAACTCGCTGACGTCGTTCCTCGCCTTCCTGCGGGCCGCCCGCGAGCACGAGCGGGGCCTGGACATCACCGGCCCGACCGGCGCGGACGCCGTCGCGCTCATGACGGTGCACCGGGCGAAGGGCCTTGAATGGGAGGTCGTCGCGGTGCCGGACCTGAGCCGGCGGGTCTTCCCCGACCTCACCGTGCGGGACAGGTGGACGACCTCGCCCGGCACGCTGCCGACCCCGCTGCGCGGCGACGCGGACGAGCTGCCGTCCTACACGGTCGGCGACTCGAAGGCCGCGCTGGTGGCCTTCGACGAGGACTGCCGGGGCTACCGGGAGCGCGAGGAGCGCCGGCTGGCCTACGTCGCCTTCACCCGGGCGAAGTCGGTGCTGCTCGGCAGCGGCCACTGGTGGGGGCCCAGCCAGCGCACCCGGCGTGGTCCCTCGGTGTTCCTCACCGAGCTGCACGACCATGCCGCGGCCGGCCACGGGCAGGTGGACGTCTGGGCCGCCGAACCGTCGCCGGGCGGGAACCCCGAGCTGGCCGTCCCGCCGGAGTTCACCTGGCCGGTGCCCTACGAACCGGTCGCGTTCGCGCGCCGGCAGGCGGCCGCGGACGCCGTCCGGCAGACCCTGGAGCTGCTCCGCGCCGGCCAGGCCCCGCCGCCGGACGACCTGGCGGGGATGACCGCCCGGGAACGGGCGCAGCTCGCCGAGTTCGACCGCGAGGCCGCGCTGCTGCTCGCCGAGGAACGCGCCGCCCGCAGCCCCGTCCGGGACGTCGCCCTGCCGGCCAGCCTGACGGCGTCCGAGATCGTGCGGATGCGCGCCGACCCGGCCGAGTTCGCCCGCGACCTGGCCCGGCCGGTGCCCCGCCGGCCGGTGCCGCAGGCCCGCCGCGGCACCCGTTTCCACGCCTGGGTGGAGGAGATCTTCGACCAGCGGCCGCTGATCGACGTGGAGGATCTCCCCGGCGCTGCCGACGCCGCCACCCTGGACGACCACGACCTGTCCGGCCTGCAGGAGGCCTTCCTGACCGGGCCGTACGGCACGCGCCGGCCGTTCGCCGTCGAGGCCCCGTTCGAGGTGATGATCGGCGGGCGGGCCGTGCGCGGGCGGATCGACGCCGTCTACGACCTGGGCGGCGGCCGCTGGGAGGTCGTCGACTGGAAGACCGGCTCGGAGCCCGCCGACCCCACCCAGCTCTCCGTCTACCGGGTCGCCTGGGCCCGGGTGCGCGGGGTGCCCGTGGCGGACGTCGAGGCGTCCTACTTCTACGTGACCTCCGGCGAGATCGTCCGGCCGGCCCTGCTGGGCGAGACCGAGATCGTCGCGCTGCTGTCCGGTCGCCGGAACGACCTCTAGCGACGGATGTCGGCGAGCAGCGCAAGGTGGTCGGAGACGGCGGTGCGGCGCGCCTCGGTGGCGGCGACCGTTCCGACGGGGCCCCGGGCCAGCATGTGGTCGAGCTGTACCCGGGGCGCGTGGGCCGGGTAGGTGCGGTGGGCGGCGAGGCGCCGCCAGCCGGTGAGCGCGGTCGGCAGCCGACCGGGCAGGTTCAGGTCCCCGAGCAGCAGCACCGGGCCGTCGAGGCCGCGCAGCCGCCCGACCAGCCGGCGCAGCTGGACGGCGTTCCAGCCCGGCGCGAACGACAGGTGTGTCGTCACCACGGTCAGCGGCCCGGTGGGGGTCTCGACGACGGCCGCCAGCGCCACCCGCGGCTCGTCGTCGAGCAGGATCAGGCGCGCCCGCCGTGATCCGCCGGGGATCAGGATCGGCGCGCGCACCGGCGCCCGGCCGAGCGGCAGCACCCACCAGCGGCGTACCGGCAACCGGCTGACCAGGGCGATGCCGTAGGCGGGCTCGCCGTCGGCCCGGACGCCCTCGGCCGGCCGCCAGCTGTGCCCCGGAGTTCCGTAGACGGTGGCGGCGAAGCGCCAGCCGCCGTCGGCGGCACCCAGCGCGGTCGCGGCGGTGGCCGCCAGGTCGCCGCCGCCGGAACGCGGCTGCGCCAGGTCCATCTCCTGCAGGCCGAGGACGTCGCAGTCCAGATCGGTGATCGCCGCGGTGTAACGGTCGACCTCGACCCGGCCGTCGGCGAGGGACAGGCCGTGCATCGCGTTGAACGAACCCACCCGCACGGTACGGACGGTAGCGCGGTTGGCGGTGTCAGCCGGCCGGATCCCGCTGTGGCGTGGGCTGCCGCTGTGGTGTGGGCTGCCGCTGTGGTGTGGGCTGCTGCTGTGGCGTGGGCTGCTGTGCGGCGGGCGGGTTCGCCGTGGGTGGCCGGGCCGCGGGCCGCGGGCCGCGGCAGGTGGTCGCCCGCAGGACGAGTTCCAGCTCGAAGCGGGCGTCGGGGTCGTCCAGGGTGTCTCCGAACAGCTCCCGGAGCTGGCCCACCCGGTAACGCACGGTCTGCGGGTGGATGTGCAGACGCTCGGCGACCAGCTGCCGCTGGCCGTGCAGCGTCAGCCAGTACAGCAGGGTCTCGGCCAACCGGGCCCGGGTGCGCTCGGGCAGCCCCGCGAGCGGGGCGATCCGGCGCTGGGCGAGATCGTCGAGCAGCCGTGGGTCGCGGGCCAGCAGCAGCTCGGTCAGATGATCGTCGGTGATCAGGGGATCCGGTCCCGTCGCGGCGGGCAGGCGTCCGGCCACCAGGGCGGCCCGGGCGAAGCCGGCCCGCTCCACGCTGGTCGTGATCTGCTGCCACGCCACGCACGGCCCGACCACCGCCCCGGTGCCGGCGAGCCGCTCGGCCAGCCAGAGCCGCCGGGAGGGGTCGTCCGCCTCGCCCACGAACAACCAGAAGTCCGATCCGTGGCTGGCGCGGGGGCAGCCGGTGGACAGGCGCGCCGAGAGATGGTCACCGGGCCCGTCGGGGATCAGAACGGCGGCCATCCGCTCCGGCAGCCGGACCGCTCCGGTGCTGGCTGCGTGCTCGACGGTGGCCGGGTCCGCGCCGGAGAGCAGCAGCTCGCCCAGCCGGTCCCAGAGCCGCTCCCGCTCGCTGGCGACCTCGAACTGCGCGAGCGAGTAACCGTCGGCCGAGGCGGCCGAGATCCCGTCGATGTAGGCGAACATCATCTCGGCGAGCGAGACGAGCCCGGCGGCGTCGAGGCCCGCGCGGCGCGCGGCCTCGCCCATCCGGCGCCACGAGATGCGGGCGCCCACCCGGTAGGCGCTCAGCAGGTTGTCGAGGGAGCGCCCGGCCCGCACCTCGCCACGCCCCAGCCGGACGTAGACGTCCCGACTCGCGGCCAGGTCACCGGCGGCCTGCGGGCCGGCGTCGACGAGGGCGAGGAACCGGGCGAGCGCCTCCTCGACGCCGCGACGGACTCCCTGGCCGAACGAGCCCTCCAGCGGCCGGGCATAGGCCGGGACCTCCGCGGCGATCGCCGCGATGATCTCGTCGGCCAGCTGTTCCAGGCCATGGGCCAGGGAGTCGCTCAGCCCGGGCGGAAACGTTCCCACCGGCACAGTCTGTCCCCTCGCGCCGCGCACGGTGGGATGGGTGGTGTTCGCGGGCCGGTCGGCGGCGGTGGGGGAGGAGCACAATCGGGTCCGTGGAGACCCCCACCGGCATTGTCAGCGCGTTGATCACTGGTTGCCTGGTCGGCCTGCTGGGCCGGCTGGCCGTCCCGGCCCGGCGCCGGGTACCGATCGGCGCTCTCATGACGGTGCTGATCGGCCTGCTGGGCGCTGCGCTCGGGCTGGTGGTCGCCAGCGGCATCGACGCCGGCTGGTTCCTCACCCTGCTGCTCCAGGTGGCCGTCGCCGCGGTGCTCGTCCTCCTCGTCTCCTCCGCGGGCGGCCGCGGTCGCCGCTGACCGCGGTGCCTGCTGACCGCGGTGCCTGTTGACCGCGGTGCCGGCTGGCCGACGGTGCCGGCCTGACTGGCGGTGCCTGCTGACCGCGACGGGCTGGCTCGGTCAAGGACCACAGCGTGGGACGGTGGGCGGGCGCCCGACTGGCCCTTTCGTAGTCCGCGCATCTCCGCGCGGGGACGGGGTCGCGGGGGGAAGCTGCCGAACGTGGCCGGGCGGGCGGCGCGGGCAGTAGCGTGGCGCTGTGTCCTCACCTACAGCCGCCGGCTCGGCCGCCTCCAGTGCGGTGGGTGCAGCGCTGCCCGCGCCCGCCTACCCGCTGCGCAAGGTGGTGCTGGACAACGGCCTGCGCGTCCTGCTCGCGCCGGACCAGACGGCGCCGGTGGTGGCCGTCGCGGTCCACTACGACGTCGGCTTCCGCTCGGAGCCCGAGGGGCGCACGGGGTTCGCCCACCTGTTCGAGCACCTGATGTTCCAGGGCAGCGAGAACGTGGGCAAGGCCGAGCACCCGAAGTACGTGCAGGCCGCGGGCGGCATCTTCAACGGGTCGACCCACCCGGACCACACGGACTACTTCGAGCTGCTGCCGTCCGGCGCGCTGGAACGGGCGCTGTTCCTCGAGGCCGACCGGATGCGCGCACCGAAGATCACCCGCGAGAACCTGGACAACCAGATCGCCGTGGTCCAGGAGGAGATCCGGGTCAACGTGCTGAACCGGCCCTACGGCGGGTTCCCGTGGATCGCGCTGCCGCCGGTCGCGTTCGACACCTTTCCGAACGCCCACAACGGGTACGGCGACTTCTCCGAGCTGGAGGCCGCCAGCCTGGACGACGCCGCGGACTTCTTCGACACGTTCTACGCGCCGGGCAACGCCATCCTGACGATCGTCGGTGAGTTCGACCCCGAGCGGGCGCTCGACCTCGTCCAGCGGTATTTCGGCACGATCCCGGCCCGGCCCGTGCCGCCGCGGCGCAGCTTCGCCGAGCCGGTACGGGCCGAGGAGCGCCGCGAGGTGCTGACCGACCGGCTCGCCCCCCGGCCGGCGCTCGCGGTGGGCTACCGGGTGCCCGACCCCGACAGCGACCTGCCGGGGCTGCTGGCGGCCGAGCTCCTGGCGGACGTGCTCACCAACGGCGACGCGAGCCGACTGGAGCGGCGGCTCGTCCAGAAGGACCGCCTGGTGACCGCGGTGAGCACCTACGTCGGCACCTTCGGTGATCCTTTCGACCAGCGCGACCCGCTGCTGCTCACGCTGGATGCCCGGCACGCCGGCGACTCCACCGCTGACGCGGTGCTGGCCGCGGTCGACGAGGAGCTCGACCGGATCGCGGGCGAGGGGCTGGAGCCCGGCGAGCTCGACCGGGTGCGGGCGCAGGTCGGGGCCGGCATCCTGCGCGAGGCGGACGACGCGCTCGGCCGCGCCCTGAAGATCGCGACGTTCGAACTGCACCACGGTCGCCCCGAGCTGCTCAACGAGCTGCCCGGCCTGCTCGCGGAGATCACCGGTGACGCGGTGGCCGCCGCCGCGGGTGCGCTGCGCGGGCAGGGCCGCGCGGTGCTGGAGCTGCGGGCCGGGGCCGCCTGATGACGGCCCGGTGCTCCGCCAGCAGCCGGATGATCGGCCGAGCGATCCCCCGCCCGGGGGACGAGGAGACAGCGTGACGACGACCACCGAGACCGCGGCCACCCCCTCCACAGCGGAGGCCGGTGCCGGTACGGGAACCGGCGCCGGGGCGACGGCGGGGGCGGGCTCGGTGATCCCCGCGGTGGCCGCGACCGTCCCCCGTGAGCTGCCGACGGTCGTTCGGCGCACGCTGGCCAACGGTCTGCGTGTCGACGTGGTCGCCCGAGCGAGCGTTCCGCTGGTGGAGCTGCGGCTGCGCATCCCGTTCGCCGGCGCGGGTGAGGTCTACCAGGCCGAGGCGGAGCTGCTGGCGGAGACGATTCTCACCGGCAGCGGCCGGTACGACCGCGTCGGCCTGGCCACCGCGGTGCAGGCCCTGGGCGGGTCGCTGCGGGCCGGCGTCGACGCGGACCGGCTGGCCATCGTCAGCTCCGCCCTCGCCACCAGCCTCGAACCACTGCTCGCTCTGATCGCCGACGTCCTGATCTCGGCGAGCTACCCCGAGGACGAGTTCACCGGCGAGCGCGCCCGTGTTGTCGAGGACACCGAGACGGCGCTGAGCCAGCCGGTGGTGATCGCCCGCGAGGCCCTGCGCAGGCGCATGTTCGGTGACCACCCCTACGGCACCGCCGTCACGCCGCCGTCGGTGCTCGCCGAGGTGGGCGTCGGGCCGGTGCGCACACTGCACGCGGCGCGGGTCCGCCCCGGCGGCGCGATCCTCACCCTTGTGGGGGACGTCGATCCCGAGCGTGCGCTGGACGCCGTCGAAGCCACCCTCGGCGCCTGGAGCGGCACCGCCGGGGCGGGCCACCCGGCCCCCCCGGTGCCTACGGCGGGCCGGATCCTGATCGTCGACCGGCCGGGGGCGGTGCAGACCAACATCCGGCTCGGCGGTCGTGCGCTGGACCGGACCGCCCCGGCCTACCCGGCGCTGCGGCTCGCCAGCACGATCTTCGGCGGCTACTTCAGCTCGCGGCTGGTCTCCAACATCCGGGAGGACAAGGGGTACACATACTCCCCGCGCAGCTCGGTGGAGCACTACCAGGCCGGTTCCCGGTTCACCGTCGCCGCGGACGTCTCCACCGACGTGACCGGCCCGGCGCTGCTGGAGATCCGCTACGAGCTCGGCCGGATCGCGCTGCTGCCGCCCGACGCCGACGAGCTCGAGGCCGCCCGCCAGTACCTGATCGGCACGCTGGCGCTGGCCAGCGCCACCGCGGCCGGGCTGGCCGGCACGCTGTCCGGCCTGTCGGGCGCCGGCATCGGGGTGGAGTTCCTGCGGGACCATCCGCGAGCGTTGACCGAGGTCACCGCGGCGGACGTCCAGGCGGTCTCGGCGGAGCTGCTCGCCCCGGCCGGCCTGGTGACCGTCCTGGTGGGCGACGCGTCGAAGATCACCGATGCGGTGCGGGTGCTCGGCGACGTCGAGTCCGCCTGAACCGCGCGGGGTCAGGGCCGGTTGGGTGTCGAAGTGGGTCGTGTCGCGGCCGTCAGTGGCGGCTGGGCGTGGCGCGTGGCGGGCTGGGCCGGGGTGACCCGCCGCCGGTTCCTCCCCCTGCCGGGCTCGCGCCCGGCGGCGGTCCGGCGCTGCCGCGGCCCAGTTCCCCAGGCAGGTTGATCCGTGGATCACCCACCGACTCGACCACCTGGCGGGCCAGGTCATGGACCCGCCTGCCCATACCGCGCGCGGTGCGGCGCAGCCGCTCGAACGCGTCTCTGGGCTTGATGTGGTTCCGCTCGGCCAGTACGCCGATCGCCTGCTCGACGATGACCCGCGACGCCAGGGCGTGTTCCAGCTGGATCACTGACAGGCGGAGCTGTTCGGTCTCGTTGAGATCGCGGTCCGCCCGCCGGGGCCGGCCCGGTGGACTGAGATCGTCGGCAAGCAGATCGGCGAGGACCATCGCGGAGATGAGGTCGCCGACCGGGCGGACCTCGGAACCGGGCCCTTCGACGACCCATCCGGCGGAGGCCCGCCGCAGGCGCATGTCGGACGGTCCCGGAACGCCTCCCCCGGATGGCCCGGGGGTCCCGCCCTGTCCGCGGGCGGCGCCGGCCCGCGGCGGCCCGGACCGCGGCGGTGCGGGCTGCGTGGTGCCTGCGCGCATGGCCGGCCCGGGCCGGGCTGCCCGGGCGAGAACCTCCGGGGTGACCCGCGACGCGCCACCGGTCGCCACCGGCCCGGGCTGGCCACGCCCCGGGCTCTGGCTCTGGCCCGTAGCCGGGGAACGCTCCGGTTCGATCGGCACGCCGATGCCGCCGGTTGTCTCCGGGGAGCCCGCGGACGCGGCCGGGGCCGACGGCTGGACCGCGGTGGGCCGGGGCTCGGCGGAAGCCGGCGCCGGCGCCGGCGCCGCGGTGCCGGGGGCGGCAGGCGGGACCACCCCGGGAGACGACGCGACGGGCGGCGGTGGGGCGGCGGGCGGGTGCCCGGGCGGCGGGTGCCCGGTGGGCGAGGCTGCGCCGCCGGGACCGCCCATCCGGCCGGCTGCCGCTGCTGCCTCCGCGGCGGCTTCCTCCCGGTCAGCCCCGCTTCCGTTACTGGCAGCAACCTCGGCGTGGACCTGGCGGGCAAGCTGGTCCCGCAGTGTGTCGGACGCGCCCAGACTGTCCGCTATCGCCCGTAGTACACCGAGTGATTCCGCAGGCACCTCCACTGGGGACCGGTCGAGCCCGGCGAGGATGCCGAGCACCGTCCCGTCCGGACCGAGGATGGGCATCGAGACATGGCTGCGGATGCCGAACCGTTCGACCTCGACGGTGTCGGCCAGGGCGGGTTCCTGGTCGGCCAGGGAGCCGACTGCGGGCGCCCCGTCGAGCATTCGGGCAGGTAGACACCGGGCGCGAGGGATACCAAGCCCGGCAACCAGCTCGGGGATCGGCCCGGTCACCCGCAGGTATACGGCATCGGTCGCCGACACCGCGACGAGGCACGTCTGCTCCAGCTGGTGGAGGGCGTGCGTGGCTCTCAGCGCGGCGTCGACCGTGCTCCACGGGAGTCCTGAAGGTGCTGACGACACAGGCCGAACTCTCCCACAAAGTTCACGGGCAGTGACGGACACCGTCCCACGAGCCGGCCGCGTGTGTGTCGGGAAGAGGCGAACTCCCCCGTTGTCGTCGCTCTACGTATCCGCTACGCGGCGGAAGTGGCCTTCTCGGTGACCTGACGGATGGACGGATTCGTCATCACCGTCCCATCGGCGAACAGCACCGTCGGTACGGTCGCGTTGCCGTTGTTGGCATCGCGGACAAATTGCTCTGCTGTCGCGTCGTGCTCGATGTTGACCGTCACGTACTCCAGGCCGGCCCGGTCAAGCTGACGCTTCAGTCGGACGCAGTAGCCGCACCAGGAAGTGGTGTACATCGTGATCACGGCGGAACCTCCGTTGGTGAGTGACCCGTCCGGGGACGGCGACCGGTAGCGCGGTGTGGTCTTCGTCGGCGACGCCGGCGCGTTTGGCGATGGTAGGCCGGATCGCCCGGTCTGGCGGGGCCTCGTCCGGGAGGTCCGGTCCTGGTGGTTGTGCCGGTGGGTGGCGAGGTGCATAACCCCGATGTGGCGTCTTCGCTTCCCGGTCCCGCGTGTCGGGACGTGCCCCGACTACGGTGTCGCATGATGTCCGGACCAGGTACTCGCGGGAACCGCCAGGTGACGGCCGCCGCACGCCGTCGGCCGCCCGCAGCGGAACCGAAGGCCGCCGTCGAGCCGATGCCGGCCGCGGCCGCGGAGCGCGCGGCGGCCTTGGCGCCGACTGAGGGTCTCGACCCCGAGCAGCTCGCCGCGGTCCTGGCCCCGGTGGGCCCGGTCTGCATCCTTGCGGGCGCCGGCACGGGCAAGACCCGGGCCATCACGCACCGGATCGCGCACATGGTGACGGAACGGGGCGTCGGCGCCGGCCAGGTCCTGGCCGTCACCTTCACCAACCGGGCCGCCAGTGAGCTGCGCGGGCGGCTGCGGTCGATGGGGGTGGAAGGCGTCCAGGCCCGGACGTTCCACGCCGCCGCGCTGCGCCAGCTCGGCTACTTCTGGCCGCAGGTGGCCGGCGTGGCGCTGCCGAGACTGGAGAAGAGCCGGATACCCCTGCTCGTCCGGGCGGCGGCCCGCCTGCAGATCCGTCCGGACCGGGCCGAGCTGCGCGACCTCGCCTCCGAGGTGGAGTGGGCGAAGTCGACGATGGTCACCCCCGCCGACTACCCCGGCGCCGCCGCCGAGCACGGGCGGGAGACCTCGCTGGCCCCCGACCTCGTCGCCCGGCTCTACGAGGCCTACGAGGACGTCAAGAGTGAGGCGAGCGTCCTCGACTTCGACGACCTGCTGCTGCTCACCGCGGCCGTCATCGAGGAGCACAGCTGGGTCGCGACCGAGCTGCGGGCCCGCTACCGGCACTTCGTCGTCGACGAGTACCAGGATGTCAACCCGCTCCAGCAGCGCGTTCTCGATGCCTGGCTCGGCGACCGGGACAGCCTGTGCGTCGTCGGGGACGAGCACCAGACCATCTACTCCTTCACCGGGGCGAGCGCCCGCTACCTGGTCGGATTTCCACGGCGGTTCCCGACCGCCACGGTCGTCCGGCTCGTCCGCGACTACCGGTCCACTCCGCAGGTGGTCGCCCTGGCGAACGGTCTGCTCGACGGTGCGACCGCGCCGGGCGGTGGCCGGGCGAGCCAGCCCGGGCAGGTCGGGCAGCCCGGGCAGGTCGGGCAGCCCGGGCAGGTCGGGCAGGTCGGGCGGGCTGGGCGGCTGGTCGCCATGCGCCCACCGGGCCCGGCGCCGGCCTGGCTGGAGGCCGACAGCGAGCCCGAGGAGGCGGCCGGGGTGGCCCGCCGTATCCGCGGTCTGCTGGCCGCCGGCGTCCCGGCCAGTCAGATCGCGGTGCTGTACCGGATCAACGCGCAGTCCGAGGCGTACGAGACCGCGCTCGGCCGGGCGGACATCCCGTACCTTCTGCGCGGCGGGGAGAAGTTCTTCGAGCGGCCCGAGGTGACCGCGGCGGTGCGGATGCTGCGTGCGGCGGTCCGCTCCGCGGAACCGGACCGCCCCGGCGGGCTCGCCGACGCCGTCGCGGACGTCCTCGGCGCTGTCGGCTGGCGGGCAGGCCAGGCCCCGGCGGGCCCGGGTGCAGACCGTGAACGGTGGGAGAACCTGGCCGCGCTACACCGCCTCGCCGCCGACCTCGAGACCGACCAGCCCGAAGCCAGCCTCACCACCTTCGTCACCGAACTGGCCGAGCGCGCCGTGCACCAGCACACCCCGACCGTGCAGGGCGTCACGCTGGCCTCGCTGCACGCGGCCAAGGGCCTGGAATGGGACGCGGTCTTCCTGGTCGGGCTCGTCGACGGGACCCTGCCGATCATCCACGCGCAGACCGACGAGCAACTGGCCGAGGAACGGCGGCTGCTCTACGTCGGGGTCACCCGCGCGCGCGTCCATCTCACGCTGTCGTGGGCACTGGCCCGGGCCGAGGGCACGCGCCGCTCCCGGCGGCCGTCGCGGTTCCTCGACGACCTGCGCAGGTCCACGGCCCGGGCGTCCGGCCCCGCCGGGGGACCCGACGCGGGCGGCTCGCCCGGTGGCCGGGACACCGCCGCCCGGTCCATCGGCGGCGCGGACCGCGGGCAGGCCCGCGGGCGGGGACGGGGGCGGCAGAGCGTCACCTGTCGGGTCTGCGGGCGTGCTCTCGCGGGCGCCCGGGCCCGGATCGGCCGGTGCGACGACTGCCCGGGGCAGGTCGACACGGCGCTGTTCGAGCGGCTGTGCGCCTGGCGGGCACAACGGGCGAAGGAACAGGGCCAGCCCGCCTTCGTCGTCCTCACCGACGCGACGCTGCGCCTCGTCGCCGAACGGCGTCCCGCCACCGTCGCCGAGCTCGTGGCACTGCCCGGCATCGGCCAGGTCAAGCTCGACCGGTACGGCGAGGACGTCCTCGCGCTGGTCGCGGGCAGCCCGCGACCAGCGGGGCCCACCGGCTGAGCGTGTCGCACCTGCCCTGACAGCACCATGTCCGAACACCGAACACCGAACACCGGAAACGGATACGTCGCGGACGGTGACACGCCCGGGATGGCCCGATCGTGCCTGTGGCTGCACGTGTCTGGATGATCGCGCGAAAAATAGGTTGTCAGCGTGGGCGGCGGCTCCTACCGTTGTCCGTGAACACTGGAGCGCGATCATCGCGCTCGCGGGCCGGATGCGGTCCGCACCTACGGCTCGCGAGGGAGGTCACCACGATGAGGTACCTCATGGTGGCCTTCGCGCGTATGCGCTCGCTCCCCGCCGACGTCTCGTTGCCGCGTGGTGCCAACGCGCCGAGGGCCGCCCTGCAGGCAGATGCCCTGGGTGATGCCCGCAGGGCGCTCGCTGTCGCCGGGTCCGCCCAAGCAGGCGTTGCCGGCTGCGGCTCCGCCGTCCCGGCGGCGCACACGGCGCACGAGCACCTGACGCATGAGCAGACGACCGGCATCCGCACAGGCGCACGCACCACGCGTCTGTACCACCCGTCGGGCCCCGTCCCGGATCCGCTCCTGGCATAACGCCGACTCGGAGTGACATCCAAGGCCGCGGTCCCGACAGGGATCCGCGGCCTTTTTGTTTCTCCTGGCGCATCAGTGCCGGCCACCACCCGAGGTGTGATCTTGACCGTCGTCGATGGACGCAGGACCGCAACCGAACCGAAGAAACCGCCAGTGTCGGAGGTGACCCCGGTGTTCGACCCCTCGATCGATTCCAGGATCGAGCGGGAGCGTCTCGTCCTGCCCTGCTGGGACGTGGACCCCGAGCTGTTCTTCGCCGAATCCCCGGCGGACGTGGAGTCCGCCAAGTCCGTCTGCGTCGCCTGTCCGGTGCGGCTGGCCTGCCTGGCCGCCGCGATCGACCGGGCCGAGCCCTGGGGAGTCTGGGGCGGCGAGCTTGTCGTGACGGGCCGCGTCGTTCCGCGCAAGCGGCCCCGCGGCCGGCCCCGCAAGGAGGTCGCGGCCTGACGGCCGCGGCCCTGCGCGCTGACTGCCGGCACCACGGCGGGACGTCGAGTCTTCGGCGTCCCGCCGCACCACGTTGGCAGGCGCTTCTCCTGGCGGTGCGGTCGGCGCCGGTAGGGTGCGAGCGTGCCCAGCAGTGATCGTGTGTATCCGGTCCGGGCGGGTGACGGCAGGGTTGTCGCCGGTCCCGGTCATGTCCTTGAGGCCGCCGGTGCCGAGACTCCCGCCGCGCAGGCCCCGGCCGCCGCGCAGGCCGGCGCCGGCACGGTGCCTGCCGCCGGGGTGTCTGTCGCCGGGGTGTCCGTCGCGCGGGCGGTGGAGGTTCTCACCGGTTCAGACCTCGCTCAGGTGGTCGACCTCGTCGCCTGGATCGAGGACGGCTGGCTGCACGTGGCGAACGCCGACGGTGCGTCCCGCCTGCCGACCGGTGACCCGGACGGGGCCTGGGAGGTCGTGCGCGGGCGCGACCCGGTCGCGGTCCAGGACCCGCTGCACGGCGTCCCGCTGGCGGCGGCGCTCGCGGACCCGTCGCCGCCCTCCGCCCGTAACTCCTATCCGTTCGCCGGGCGGCGGCTGCTGTCCGTCTTCGCCGATCCGACCCGTTCCCCCGACGTCGTCGTCGTCCACACACCGCGTCACTACTGGCCCGAACGCGGGGGGCATCTGGGCGAGCATGGCTCTCTGGACGCCGGTCAGTCCCGCGCGCCACTGATCCTCTCCGGGGCGGGCGTCACCGCCTGTGGGCTGCTGCCGAAGGCCGCCCGGGTGGTCGACATCGGCCCGACACTGGCGATGCTCGCCGGTGCGGAGATGCCCGGCGCGGAGGGAGCCCCGCTCACCGACCTCGCCGAGCCCGGGGCCCGCCACGTGGTCGGGCTGCTCTGGGACGGGACGAACTGCAACGACCTGCTCGACCTGGCGTCCCGTGGGGAGCTGCCGAACGTCGCCCGCCTGCTTGCCCGCGGGGTGGCGCTCACCGGCGGTGCCGTCGCGGAGTTCCCGAGCGTCACCTTGACGAACCACACCTCGGCCCTCACCGGTCTCGGTCCGGGCCGGCACGGGATCCTGCACAACGTCTACTTCGACCGCGCCACCGGCCGCCAGGTGATCACCAACGACGCCGCCTCCTGGCACGCCGCCTGCGACCAGCTTCGGGACGGGGTGCTCACCGTGTTCGAGGCGGTCGCGTCCTCGCGTCCCGGAGCCACGACAGCCTGCGTGAACGAACCGATCGACCGCGGTGCGGACTACTCGACGTTCGGCCTCGTCCGCGCCCTCGGCGTCACCAGCGGCACAGCCGAGGGCGGTGACTCCGGGGAGGCGGACGGTGCGGGCGGCGGGCGGATGGACGACTACCTGCCCTCCGCACAGGACGACCCGCACGCCAGCCCCGACTGGGTGGCTGCCGACCGGGACTACTCCTGGTCGACGCGGGTGGACGCGCTGGGGCTCAACCAGGTCATCGACCTGTGGTCCGAAGGACAGGAACCACCGGCGCTGACCTGGTGGAACACGACCATCACCGACACCGGCCACCACGGCGGCGGGGCCTTCTCACCCGAGGCACGGGCCGCACTGGCGGACGCCGACCGCCGCCTGGGCGTCTTCCTGGATCTGGTGGACCGCCGCGGGCTCACGGACTCCACCGCCATTCTGCTGACCGCCGACCACGGCTTCGAGACAGCCGATCCGGACTGCCGGGGTGACTGGGACGCCGTTCTGCGCGAGCAGGGCCTGCGGTTTCGCGACGAGGGCTACGGGTTCATCTACCTGGACGTTCCCGCCCCGGCGGAGCCTCCCACCAGGGCAGCCCCGGACGGCGAGCCGGAACCGGACGAGCCGGCGGTGGACCTGCTGCCGCCGCAGCCGGCCGGCTCCTGACCCGGCTGGGGGCCGGGCGCAGGCCGCCTGGCCCCGGGACGGCCGGCCAGCGCCGGGTGGCTGGGTAGCGCCGGGTGGCTGCGCGGCACCGCCCGGTCAGCCCTGCTCAGTCCTGGTCGGCCTTCGGCTTGCGGGTGGGCGTGGATCGACGGGACGGACGGCTCGGTTCGGCGGGCCCGGCCTGCTCCGGTGGGCGGATCCGGCTCCGTGACCGGCTGGAGCGCTGCGCCGGGGCGAGCACCACCGGGCCCTGCCGGGCACGGACAACCCCCGCGTCGTCCTCGACGTCGAGCTTCGGCAGGCGGCGACCGGGCCGGTTCGCCGAGGCGGCATGCCGGGCCGCGGCGGTGCGGGGCGCGGCGAAGCCGGGCTGCCAGCGCTCCATCTCGGCCCGGAACGGCCCTGAGCTGCCCAGCTGACACAGGATGCCGATGGCGCCGAGCGTCACCCGGTGAATCAGCAGGTAGGACGGCGGCAGGTTCAGCTGGCGGCCGAGCTGCGCCGCCGCGGACCGCCAGTCGCCGAGCCGGAGCGCCTCGCCGCGCAGCCATTCGCGGGAGAAGGTGAACTCGTCCGCGGCGATCGGCGCGAGCATCGGGGCCAGGTAGTCCAGCAGACCGTCCGCCGGAATGTCGGTGCCGGCCGGGATGAAGCCCTCGGCCCGCAGCCCGTCCGCCACCGCCTCGGCGTCGCCGGCGAGGGTGAGGCGGGCCAGCCGGCCGATCGGCTCGGGCAGCCCGCCGGGGAGCCGGTTGACGGCCCCGAAGTCGAGAACCCCGAGCCGGCCGTCGGGCAGCAGGCGGAAGTTCCCCGGATGGGGGTCGGCGTGGAGCAGCCCGGCTCTCCCCGGGCAGGAGTAGAGGAACCGGACCAGGAGCAGCCCGGCCCGGTCCCGCTCCTCCTGGGTGCCGTGCGTGATCACGGTGGACAGCGGCACGCCGTCGATCCACTCGCTGACGATCACCCGGTCGGCCCCGGCGATCGGCATGGGCACACAGATGTCCGGGTCGTTGGCGTACGCCCGGGCGAACGCCTGCTGCCAGGCGGCCTCCAGCCGGTAGTCGAGCTCCTCGGTGATGCGGGCCTTCAGCTCGGCGACCAGGGGCTTGATGTCGAGCCCCGGAGTCAGCGCCCCGAACAGCCGGGCGGCCCGGCCGAGCTGGTTGAGGTCGGCCAGCAGCGCGGGGCCGGCACCCGGGTACTGGATCTTGACGGCGACCTGTCGGCCGTCGGCCCAGACCGCGCGGTGCACCTGCCCGATGCTGGCCGCGGCGGCGGGCGTGTCGTCGAAGCTGGCGAACAGGGCCCGCCAGCCCGGGCCGAGTTCGTCGGCGAGCACCTTGTGCACTGTGGCAGCCGGGAGCGGGGGCGCCGCCTCCTGGAGTTTCGTGAGGGCGGCCCGGTAGGGGCCGGCGACCTCGTCGGGCAGCGCTGCCTCGAAGACGGACATCGCCTGCCCCAGCTTCATGGCGCCGCCCTTGAGCTCGCCGAGCACCCGGAAGACCTGGGCGGCGGTGCGCTGCTGCAGCTCGGTGGCCACGGCCTCGGCGGGCCGGCCGCCGAGGCGCTTGCCGACGCCGAGCGTCGCCCGGCCTGCCATGCCGATCGGGAGGGTCGCGAGCTTGGCGGTGCGGACGACTGCCCGCCGCGGGATGTCGGACACAGCTCCATCGTGCCCCCTCCATCGCCGGGAGCGGGGCGCCCTTGCGATACACGCCCTCAACTGGCGCTCCCCGTAGCGATCGGCTGGCCCTGGGTGGGCACCCGGAAGCCGGTCGGTGAGGACATGCCCGTCTCTGGTGAGGCGGTGGCGGCGGACCGTGCCGTGCGGCAGGGGCATTCGGGGTGCAGCAGCCAGCTCCGGCGGCGGATGCGCAGGTCGGCGCGGGAGATCTCCAGAGCGCCGTCGACTGTCGGCGGCAGGAGGGGTTTCGGGCCGTCCGGTGCGGGCGGGGTGGCGTCGAGAAAGTCCAGGGCCTGCATGCAGGCGATCGCCGCGACGAGTGTGGCCAGGGAGATCTCGCACGGGTCGGCGCCGCGGCCGGAGGGACGGATCATCTGCATCGCGAGGATCGGCCAGTCGGGGTCGCGGGCGTCGCGGTGCAGATGCTGGCAGTGCAGGCAGGCGCTGACCGCCGGCACGACCAGCGGGCCGATGATCCCGGTGGTCTCGCGGACACCCGCGAGCAGGTGCGGGACACCGGATCGCTCCAGCGCGAGGCACTCGTCCGGGTGGATCAGCGGGATGCCGACCGGGGCGAGGAGGAGCAGGTCGGGGCGTAGTGGCTCCGGGTGCTGTGTGCGTGGTGCACGGCCGGGGGGAAGGCGACCTGGTGGGTCCCGCCGACCGCCGACCCGGCCCAGCGCCGCGTGCACGGCGACCGAACGCGGCTGGCCCACGTCGTCGAGCCCGAGGCCACCGGGCGCCAGGTCCGCGGCCGAGGTGGCTCCGGGGTCGTCCACGATCACCTGACCCACGCCGGCAGCCACCAGGAGAGTCGCGATCTGTGCCCCGATCCGCCCGGCGCCGCGCAGGGCCACCCGGGCCCGGTGCCGGCGCAGCATCGCCGACCGGGGCAGCCGCACACCGAAGCTCGCGAGCGAGAGCGCGGCCACATCGGGGGCGAACCGGTTCTGGTCGAGCTCGCCGCTGGCGGGCTGGCTGGAATCGGTGTCGTCGTCGAGCAGCCCGGCCTGCGCCAGGAGCTCGATCATCGTGCGGGTGGCCGGGCTGCGGGCCTGCCCGCAGGCGTCGAGGTCGGGGCCGGGAGGCTCCAGTGCGTCGAGCGCGGAGAGATGGGCCGGGTCGAGGCCGGCGAGGATCACCGCCCGCAGTGGGTCGACGCCGATCTGCAGGGTGGTGCTGCTCCGCCAGAGCCGGCGGAGACCGGGCTTGAGGACCGGGCGCACGGGATCCTCCCTCGCGTCTGCCAGCCAGACCGACCGGCGGTGATGAAGACCGGTCCACCATGACATGAGATCGGAATGCACCAGCGCCTGTCGGCGGGACCTGTGGACAAGGCGGATTCGCGCGGACGGCCCGGTGGAGAGCGCCCGAATCATCACCGTTTATCGGGACTATTCGGGTGGAGAAATGCGATCTATCTCGCATGATCAGAAAGTTTGGGTTTCACCACGGATTTCGCTGCGTTGCCCGTCGTTGCCCGTCGCGGTCAGGGCGCACTGGCCCCGAGCACAGTCCGCCGGGGCGCCGGGGCGCCGGGGCGCCGGGGCGCCGAGACGCCGTCGACCAGCGAGCCGCGCCTTCAGGGCCGACCTGGCAAATGGGCAACCACATGATCGAAGTGACTCGCCGGCTGGGAGAAGGCCGGGCGGCACACCGAGCAACCCCTCACCAGCAGGGCATATCCGCCGCGAGGAGGGCGAGGTGGCGCCCCGAGCAGGGTTGCCACCCGGAGATCACGTACGGGCGAGCCCCCGGGGTGAACGTGGCGCCTCCGGCTTCCCCTTCCGGAGGCGCCACGCATGCCGGGGGCCCGCGTGGTCAAGCTACGACCGAATCGCCGTGTCGGTCAATTCGTGTGGCCTCTTGTGTCCCGCGTAGCCGTATCGACGGCGGGAAGTAACTGGTCAGGAACTCGGACCGTCCGAACTGGGCGGTGTTTCATCTCCTGGCGACGCGCCGTCGAGTTTCTCGATTTCGGCGATGATGTCGACATCCGCGCCCGCCCCGGTGCCGGTGACGAAGGCGGCCGGGTCCGCGAGATCATCCGCGCCCGGCAGCAGGTCGGGGTGGGCCCACAGGGCGTCCCGCCCCTCATGGCCGCGGGCGTCGTACAGCGCCTCCCACAGCGCCGCGGCCTCGCGCAGGCGGCGTGGGCGCAGGGAGAGGCCGACGAGTGTCGCGAAGATCTGCTCGCCCGGGCCACCTTCCGCACGCCGTCGGCGCACCATCTCCCGCAGCTTCGCCGAGGACGGCAGATGCTCGCGCGCCGCGGTGTCCGCAACGTGGTCCACCCAGCCCTCGATCAGCGCCAGGATGAGTTCCAGCCGGGCCAGCGCCGCCTTCTGCTCGGGGGTGTCGGCGTCAGCGAAGACATCCTCACCGAGGGCCTCGGTGAGCCGCTCCGGGTTCATCAGCGCGCTGGGGTCGATCATCCGCATCACCCGGCCGACCGCCTCGGGATCGACGGCGATCCCGCGGGCGTACTCCTCGACCGCGCCGAGCACGTGCGCCCGTAGCCAGGGGACGTGCGCGTAGAGCCGGTTCGACGCCGCCTCGCGCAGCGCGAGGTAGATGCGGACCTCGTCGTCCGTGACGCCCAGACCCTGCCCGAAGGCGGCCACGTTCGCCGGGAGCAGAGCGGCGGTGCCCAGCGGGCCGAGCGGCAGGCCGACCTCGGTGGAGCTGACCACCTCGGAGGCGAGGCCGCCGATGGCCTGGCCCACCTGCGCGCCGAAGAGCATTCCGCCGACCTGGTTCATCATCTGCATGACCGGCCCGCCGGCACCCATCAGCCGGCCGAGGTCGACGCCGGGCGGCAGCGCCCCCGCGAGCTCGGGCGGCAGGTCGCCGCCGCCGAGCTGGCTGAGGCCGGAGGAGATCCCGGTGCGCATGGCCTCGACGACCTTGCTCGCGACGGGGTCGCACAGCGTCCGCCAGACCGGCAGGGTGGCTTCGATCCACTGTTCACGCGACCAGGCGGCGGCCGTGGTGGCGCCGGCGGGCAGCACCGTGAGCGGGTCGAGCCAGACGTCCGCGATCCGCAGCGCGTTCTCCACCTCGCTCACCTCGGCCGGGCTCACCGTGCGGTCGTCGCTGCCGAGCGTCCGTACCGCGACCTGGCGGGCGAGCTCCCAGTTGACCGGCCCGCCCTGCCACGACAGCAGGCGCTCGAGCTCGGCGAAGAACGGTGCCCCGCCGCCGCCGGGGGGACGATTCGGGTCCCCACCCGGCGTGGGGCCGAAGCCGAAGGGGAAGCCGCCGCTCATCGCTGGGGCCTGTGGTCGTTCCGTAGGGACATGAACCCACGGTAGTGCGTTTTCCGGCCGACTGGTGAAACGGAGTCGGCCGGGCGTTACCGTCGGGGGGTGGATGTGACCTTCTCGGATCGAGCGCCTGTTGTCGACGGCGTGTCACCCGGTGTCGTGGTTCTCGCGCAGATGAGGGAAAGCGCGCTGTCCGTGGATGAATGTCTGGCTGCCGTCCGGTTGCCGGAGGTGGGGGGAATCGGGCTGTTCATCGGCACGGTTCGGGACCATGACCACGGGCGGTCGGTCGACGACCTGGAGTACAGCGCGCATCCCCACGCGGCGCGTGAGCTTGCCCGGGTTGCCGAGGAGGTGGCCGCTGAGCTGGGCGTTCGCGCGATCGCTGTGGTGCACCGCACCGGGCGCCTGGCGATTGGTGACATCGCCGTCATCGTGGCCGCAGGTGCCGCGCACCGGGCGGAGGCCCTGAACGCCTGCCGGCGTCTCATAGACGATGTGAAGGAACAGGTGCCGATCTGGAAGCGTCAGGCATTCGCAGATGGCTCGTCGGAATGGGTAGGCGCCTGCTGAGTGGGGCACCTAGGATAGATGTAGGTCATCTTCCTTCCCCGTCTCGACGTCGAGGCCGCCATGTGGTTCCTGCTGATCCCACCTGCCACGATGCTCCTGGCCCTGGCCTGGTTCACGCTGCGCAGTCGCCCTGACCGCACCTCCGAAGCCATGATCACTGTCGAGGGTTACCGCCGCAGTATGGCTGCCCTCGCCCGCCCCATCTCAGCCGGCCACGAGATCTCCACTCCCCTGGTTTCACCGTCAGTGACGACCCTGCCCGCCCTCGTCCCGGTTCCGGCCGCACGTCCCGGGGATGCCCGGGCGGCCGAGGCCGTCGCCGCGGTCTCGGCCGAAGGCGACGCGGCCGGAGACCACTGACACCCGGTCACACCAGTCACCCGGTCACACCAGTCACGCCCGGTGGGGCGGTGGCACCGCGAGATCGACGCGGGCCACCGCCCCACCGGCATGAGAGGGTCCCGTCGGTGGAGCCCGGCCGCACGTCGGGGCTCCCGGGCGTTGGAACGCGCTCGGACGAGCGCTCGGCGGCGATCTACGTAGACTGCGGGCATGGGCCGCCGCGCGCAGACACTCCTCGTTGCGTCGGTGCTGACGCTGATCCTCGCCGTCGTCGGCCTGTGGCTACCGGTGCCCTATGTGACGTTCGCCCCGGGCCCGGTCACCGACACGCTCGGCAAGGTCGACGGGGCGCCGCTGATCGAGATCGACGGTCGCCAGACCTACCCGACCTCGGGCAGCCTCGATCTGACGACCGTCGAGGAGACGCCGCGACTCAACCTGCTCGGCGCGCTCGGGGACTGGGTGTCCTCCGACCGGGCCGTCGTCCCGAGCGAGCTGGTGCGCCCGCCGGGATCCAGCCAGGAGGAGATCCGGCAGGAGAACACCCAGGCCATGATCGACTCCCAGGACCAGGCGACGGCCGCCGCACTCAGCGAGCTCGGCATCGAACCGACGGGCACGGAGGTCGTCGTGCACGAGGTGCCGGCCGGCTCGCCGGCCGCCGGGCAGCTGCGGTCCGGCGACGTCATCACCGCGGTCGGCGGGGCGAGGATCACCGACCAGGACGGGCTGCGGGAGCGGGTCGGCGCGGCGAAGCCCGGCGATGTCGTCGAGGTCGCCTACCGCCGTGACAACCGGCCTGCCACCGCGAGGATCACAACGAGGCCCGCCCCGGACGACGACAGTCGTCCCATGATCGGTGTCACCACCACCGAGAAGCGGTCCTACCCGTTCACCGTTCGGATCCGGATCTCCGACATCGGCGGCCCGAGCGCGGGCCTGATGTTCGCGCTGGGCATCGTCGACCTGCTCACCCCGGGTGAGCTCACCGGTGGGAGGACGATCGCCGGTACCGGGACCATCGACAGCACCGGTGAGGTCGGGCCCATTGGTGGTATCCAGCAGAAGATCCTCGGAGCCGAGCAGGCGGGCGCCTCGGTGTTCCTCGTGCCCGAGGGGAACTGCGTCGATGCCGTCCGGATGAAGACCGACCTGCGGCTCGTCGAGGTGACAGGCCTGTCAGGTGCTCTCGAGGCGCTGGAGACCCTGCGCGGGGATCCCGCCTCGACCTCGGTGCCCACCTGCTCCGCCGACGCGAGCTAGCGCCGTGACCGGCCGGGGCGAACCCGGCCGGTCACGGCACCAGGCCGCGCAGAGCAGGCACCCGGGCCCCCGGCCCGGAGGTCTACCGGAAGGTCTCCAGCAGCCCGTCAACCAGGTTGTCGGCGAGGTCGGGGTCGATGACCAGCTCGTCGTCACCGCGCACCCGCAGGCAGGATGCGTGCATGCCGGCCCGGGTGACCCCGACCGCGAGCCGGACGTCCTGCCGCTCGGGATGGTTGGCGGCCCAGTGCTCGATGTCGTGCTCGTCGTAGGGGACCTCCGCCTCGGCACTTGGCGGCAGGACGACGAGTTCGGTGACAAGGACGCAGCCGAGGACCTCGGGGGGCCAGCCGATGCCAGCCAGAACTTCGTCGAGCCGCCCGGCCGGGAGCGGTTCCTGCTCCACCGGCGTTAGGGAACCTGGTGGGGCGTCGCCGATATGGGGGGCCAGGCCAGGCTCGCGCATGAGCAGCTCGGAGGTGTCTGCCAGCGCGTACACCTGACTGGGCTGGTCCCACCCCAGCTCGGCGACGTGTCGTTCGACCTCCAGGACGACGGAGGTCAGCTCGGTGATGCTCGGAGTGGTCACCGACCCATCCTCTCGGATCTAGCCGAACAGGGCTGGCGTAGGTTGCCCTGAAGGCGGGCAGCCGCATCAGGAACGGACGGAGGAGCTAGTGGCAGGAACCAGTCGCAGACCGCTGCTGACACGGACACGCCTGCTCGTGCCGGTGGTGGGCGTCCTGGTCCTGATCCTCGTGGGAGTCGGCGTCTACACCCGTCTCTACACGGATCTTCTGTTCTACCGTTCGGTGGACTTCAGTAACGTCTTCAGGACCGTGGTGTTCACGCGAATACTGCTGTTCGTTCTCTTCGGTGCCGTGATGGCGATTGCCGTGGGAACGAACATAGTACTCGCCTACAGGCTTCGCCCCCCGATCCGTCCCCTGTCGACCGAGCAGCAGAACCTCGAGCGCTACCGGGTGGCGATCGAGCCGTTCATGCTGCCGGTTCTGCTGGCCGTCTCGGCACTGTTCGGCCTCGTCGCCGGGCTGTCGGCGTCCGGGCGGTGGCGCACGTGGCTGCTGTGGATCAACAGCGAGCGTTTCGGTGAGGTCGACGCCCAGTTCGGCCGCGACATCAGCTACTACACCTTCAGCTACCCGTTCCAGCGTTTCCTGCTCGCCTTCCTGCTGACCGCGGTGCTGCTTTCCCTGCTGGTCACGGTGCTCACGCACTACCTGTTCGGGGGCATCCGGCTGCAGTCGGCGGGGGAGCGGGTCGCGCCGGCGGCGAAGGCGCACGTCTCGGTGCTGCTCGGGCTGGTCGCGCTGCTGAAGGCCTGGGCCTACTACCTGGACCGGTTCGGGCTGGTCTTCTCCTCCCGCGGCGTGTCGACGGGGGCGTCCTACACCGACCTGCACGCCGTGCTGCCGGCGAAGCTGATCCTGCTGTTCATCTCGCTGGCCTGCGCGGTGCTGTTCATCTACAACATCTTCCAGCGGGGCTGGACGCTGCCGCTGCTCGGCGCCGGAATCCTCGTGCTGTCCTCGGTCGTCATCGGCGGCATCTACCCGGCGATCGTCCAGCAGTTCCAGGTGAAGCCGAACGAGGCTTCCCGCGAGGAGCCCTACATCACCCGCAACATCGCGGCTACCAGATCGGCCTACGGCATCCAGGACGTCAAACCGGAGCCCTATTCGGCGCGGACGGACGCGACCGCGGAACAGATCGCGGCGGACAAGGGAACGGTGCCGAACATCCGGCTGCTCGACCCGAGCAAGATGTCGGGCACGTTCCAGCAGCTCCAGCAGATCCGCGGCTACTACGGTTTCCCGCAGACTCTGGACGTCGACCGTTACACCACGACGGTCAACGGGAGGAACACGACTCGGGACTACGTCGTGTCGGTCCGCGAGCTCAACCAGGGCGGGCTCGGGGAGGACCAGCGGAACTGGATCAACGAGCACCTGACCTACACCCACGGCCGGGGCTTCGTCGCGGCGCCGTCCAACACCGCCGACGAGGGCCGGCCGGCCTTCACCGAGCGCAACCTCCCGGAGACGGGCGACCTGGACGTCACCGAGAGCAGGGTGTACTTCGGCGAGATGTCGCCCGAGTACTCGATCGTCGGCACCCGCCAGGCGGAGATCGACGGCCCCGGGCCGAACGACACCCAGCTCACGACGAGCTACGACGGCGACGGCGGCGTCTCGATCGGCTCCAGCTTCCGGCGGGCGCTGTTCGCGCTCCGCTTCGGCGAGGCGAACGTCCTGCTCTCCAAGGACATCACCGGCGACTCGCGCATCCTCTACGAGCGCAATCCGCGCGAGCGAGTCAGCAAGGTGGCACCCTGGCTCACCCTCGACGGCGACCCGTACCCGGCGGTGGTCGACGGCCGGGTCACCTGGATCCTCGACGGCTACACCACCTCGGACGGCTACCCCTACTCCGCACGGCGGACGTTCGGGGACGTCACGGCGGACGCGGTGACAACCCAGAGCCGCAACCGCACCCAGCAGCCGCCGAACCAGGTCAACTACATCCGTAACTCGGTGAAGGCGACGGTGGACGCCTACAACGGCACGGTCACCCTCTACGCCTGGGACGAGCAGGACCCGGTGCTGCGGACCTGGATGAAGGCCTTCCCGGACACCGTCAAGCCGAAGAAGGACATCAAGCCCTCCCTCATGGAGCACCTGCGCTACCCGGAGGACCTGTTCAAGGTCCAGCGGGACCTGATCGGCCAGTACCACGTGGACAGCGCCCGGGACTTCTACTCCCAGGAGGACTTCTGGAACGTGTCGCAGTCCCCGGACGACACCGGTGAGCCGCAGCCGCCGTTCTACGTGTACAGCCAGCTGCCAGGGCGCGACGCCCCGTCCTACAACCTGACCTCGCCGCTGATCTCGGCCCGGTCGTCCAAGCTCGCCGCCTACATGGCGGTGTCCATGGATCCGGACAACTACGGCAGGTTCACCCTGCTCCAGCTGCCGCCCGGCGACACGATCAACGGGCCGGTGCAGGTACAGGGGGCCATCGAGTCCAACGGTGACGTCGCCAACCGGCTCACCCTGTGGCGTGGTGCGGGCTCACAGACGATCGAGGGAAACCTGCTGACGCTGCCCGTCGCAGGCGGCCTGCTGTACGTGGAGCCCTACTACGTCCAGGCCCGCGGGTCGACGGGGTACCCGACCCTGCAGGGGGTGGCCGTGGCCTTCGGGGACCGGATCGGCTTCGGCTCCTCGCTGGCCGACGCGCTGGACGACGTCTTCGGCCCCGGGGCGGGAGCATCGGCGGCCGGCGCCGGGACCTCGGCGGCCCCGACCACCGGTGACGAGAGCGAGGAGGAGGGCGAGGGCGAGGGTGAATCCGGATCGGGCCCGCCCGCCCCGTCCGCGCCGTCGAGCGGCGACCTGGCCAGTGCCATCGAGGACGCCGACGCCGCCTACCGGGCCGGCGAGGAGGCCCTGGCGAAGACCCCGCCGGACTTCACCGCCTACGGCGAGGCCCAGAGGGACCTGCAGGACGCGCTCGGTCGGCTCCGCGCTCTGGCGCCCACGGCTGCGCCGCCCACCCCGCCGCCCCCGGCTTCGCCGGGGGCGGCGCAACCCACCGCGGCACCGGCGCCGACAGTCACAGCGGCTCCGGCGAGCCCGGGGACCCCTGGGGCCCCGGCGGAGCCGGTGCGCGGGACGGGTGGTGTCGTCGAGCAGGCGGTCGGCGCGGTGCCGGCGGCGATCCGCCCGGTGGCGGCGCCGACCGGCAGCCCCGGCTGAGCCCACGGGAACGGATCGACCGGACCGGGCCGGACGGACCGGATCGAAACGGATCGGATCGGATCGACCGGCCGGCGGCCTGGCTCCAGCCAGGCCGCCGGCCGGTCGCCGGTCCGGGCCCCGGACCGGCGGAGTACGGAGCGTCGACTGGGGGAGGGGCCGGGAAATTAGTAGGCCCGCTCATTTGACACCTGGGCCAAGCGTCCCTGTATAGTAAAGACACACACCGACGCGGGGTGGAGCAGCTCGGTAGCTCGCTGGGCTCATAACCCAGAGGTCGCAGGTTCAAATCCTGCCCCCGCTACCAGATGGAATATCCCCCAGAAGCCCAGGCTTCTGGGGGATATTCTTTTTCGGCGTTTGAAGTGGGCTGGGCACGACCGGGCCCGCGGTCAGATCCCGGCCGCCGATCAGGCCACCGCTCTGCCGGTTCCACAGATGGTGGTAGAGCCCGGTCCGGGTGAGCAGCTCCTCATGTGAGCCCTGCTCGGCGATCCGTCCGCCCTCCAGCACCACGATCCGGTCCATCGTCAGCAGTGTCGACAGACGGTGCGCGATGGCGATCACCGTCCGGCTGGCCCACAGATCCTCCAGTGCGTCCTGGACGAGCCGCTCGCTCTCGCTGTCGAGGGCGCTGGTCGCCTCGTCCAGCACCAGGATCGGGGCCGGGCTGAGGAACGCGCGCGCCAGCGCGATGCGCTGGCGCTGCCCGGTGGACAGCCGGATGCCCCGCTCGCCCACCAGCGTGTCGTACCCGTCCCTGGTGCTGGCGATGAACTCGTGGGCGTGGGCCCGGCGTGCGGCGTCCTCGACCTCCTCGCGCGTCGCCGCCGCGGCGGTGCCGTAGACGATGTTGTCCCGGATCGAGCGGTGGAAGAGCGTGATGTCCTGCGGGACGTAGGAGATCAGCCGGGCGAGCTGCCGGTCGTCGATCGGGGCGCCGTCGGCGCACAGCGTGCCGGGGGGCAGTGGGTAGTAGCCCAGCAGCAGTTTGAGCAGCGTCGACTTTCCGCTGCCGCTCCGGCCGACGATCCCGATCTTCTCGTTACGGGCGACGTCCAGGCTGATGGTGTCGAGGACCGGCCGGGCCGGGTCGTCCGGGTAGGCGAAGCGCAGGTTGTCGATCCGCAGTGAGCGGGTGTAGGCGGGCGGGCTGCTGGTCTCCTCCCGCGGCGCCACCCGGCGGTGCTCGTCGATGATGTCGCGGGCGCCGAAAAGGTAGCGGTAGGCCTCCTCGACCCGGGCCAGCTGCAGGTTCAGCTGGGAAACGAACCAGACGGTGCCCCAGATGTACTCCGAGAAGGCCATCAGTGCGGTGAGGAACGTGGCGAACTGCGCGAGCGTGAGATTTCCGTCCAGATAGAGATGCAGATTGAAAAGAATTGTCGTCGGCCACAGGACGTAGCGGACGACAATGCTCATCGCCCCGAAATAGAGGAAGTTCCACCGGTAGGACGAGGCGGCCACCCGGGCCAGGCCACGCCGCCTGGCCCGGAGCCCGGCCGACTCGGCCGCCTCCCGCGTGAACGACTTCACCGCGACGAAGTTCGCGATCACATCGATCGTGTGACCCTCGACGTCGGAGGCGACATCGGCAGCGGCCCGCTCCCGGGCCGCCACCCGTCGCACTGTCAGCCGGCCCAGCAGGAGCATCAACGCCAGGCCGCCGGCGAAGGCGAAGCCGGTCGGCACGTTGACCGTGAACATGATCGCCGCGAGCGTCGGCAGTCGCACGACCTGCCCGCAGTACTCCCAGTACACCGAGTTGAGGAACAGCCGGTACTCCCGGCCGAGAGTTCCCGCGTAACTGCTGATCTTTCCGGTGAAGGTGCCGACGAAGTAGGGGTAAGGCTGGGTGATCACCTTGGTGAACACGAGGTCCTCGTACTCGTACCCACGATCGAGGATCAGGCGTACCCACAGCAGCTCGGCGCTGCGCCAGAAGATGTCGTGCAGAACGCCGAATCCGATGAGCACCCCGGCACCGAACAGGGCCGCGTCCCGGTCGACCGGTGTGGCAGCCAGTGCCGCGACGAGCCGGCCGGCGAAGATCGGCACGACCGCGAGCAACAGGTTGGCGATGGCGAAAACGCCCAGAACGGCCACCGCACGCCATCGGAACGTCCGGATGTGGGCGAGGAACGAGTGCAGGCCGGCGTTGCGGCGGTTGCTCGGGACCGCGGCCTGCTCCTGCTCCTCCTCGTCGCCGGCGTTGGGCGCGGAGCTGGCGGGACCGGCCAGGCGCGCGGACGACTCTGCCATTCCGGCAGCGTGGCGCGGATATCCGCTGACTGCACGTGAATTTCACCGTAACGGCAGCACCCGACCCTCACCCTGAACCGGCCGGGCAGCCGGGCAGCCGGGCAGCCGGGCAGCCGGGCAGCCGGGCAGCCGGGCAGCCGGGCAGCCGGTCGGGCGGTCAGCCGGTCGGGCGCTCGGGCGTCCGCCAGGGGCTGGCCGGGCGTAGCTGGTCGGCCGCCCGCAGCAGCGCGCGGGCCAGCGACCGGGCCTCGTCGGGGTCGAGGTAGGCGGCGGCCAGGCTTTCGAGCATGGGGGCGTCGACGCGCAGCAGGACAACAGGCGCGGCGCCGGTGCTGGCAGGCGGCTCAGGCCGGACGGTGATCTCCGCCTGCCCGATCTTCGTGATCAGGATGCCGTCCCGCGGGTCATGGTGGACGAGCGCCATGGTCTCCTCATCGCTCGAGCCGGAACCAACCAGTCTTCGCGACATGTTGGACTCCTGTTGGCTCTTCATGGTTGCCCGGTGTCTCCGTGCTTGCCGGTGATGGTTCGGGTCGCGAGCCCGACACGTCCGGTCATCGTGCGCCCCAGGCGTAGGTCTGCTTGACCAGTCGCAGGTAGACGAAGGTCTCCGTCTCCCTGACCTGGGGCAGTGCACGGATCTGGTCGTTGATCAGCGAGAGCAGGTGCTCGTCGTCCTCGGCGACCAGTTCGATCAGGATGTCGAACGTTCCCGCGGTGAGCACGACGTAGTCGACCTCGGGCAGCCGGGCGAGTTCCTCGGCAACCTCCCGGGTGTCGCCGGAGACCCGCACGCCGACCATCGCCTCGCGCCGGAAGCCGACCCGCAGCGGGTCGGTGACGGCGACGATCTGCATGACCCCGGCGTCGAGCAGGCGCTGGACCCGCTGACGGACCGCCGCCTCGGACAGCCCGACGGCCGTGGCCATCGCCGCGTAGGAACGGCGCCCGTCCTGCTGGAGCTGCTCGATGATCGCCTTGTTGATGTCGTCCAGCAGCGGCTCAGGCGCCTGGCGCTGACCGGACGACCTGCGTGACTGCACGCGACATCCTCCTGGATGCTTCGTCCGACGGACGCCGATCGTGGGGCGGGTACTCGCTGCGCGTCATCGTATGGCCGGGTGGGGCCTGATCTGGATGCGGTCTTTGTGACGCTTGCTTTCTATCGATTCCATCGCAAAATGTGCTCCGGGGCTACGCTTTCGGTAGTCGAGAGCAGGGAAGGGTGCGGTGATGGTGCCGAACGCGACGTCCACGACCCCTCAGACAGCTCCCCGGGCGACCCCCCGGACGGACCGTCCGGCAGCCCCACCTCCGGGTGGGCCCGACGACATCGCCGCGGGCCTGCGGGAGCGCGAGGAACGTGCCCTGCAGGAGCGCACCCCGGCTTCACGCGCCCTGCACGCCCGCGCCGCGCGGACGATGACGGGCGGCGTCCCGTCCTCCTACCAGGCGCGTGATCCGTGGCCGATCTATCTCACCCACGGCCGGGGCTCGCGGGTGTGGGACGTCGACGGCCACGAGTACGCCGACTTCCACAACGGCTTCGGTTCGATGGTTCAGGGCCACGCCCATCCGGCGATCGTGCGCGCGGTCACCGAGCGGATCGCCCTCGGCTCCCACTTCGCGATGCCGACCGAGGACTCGGTCATCGTCAGCGAGGAGCTGGCCCGCCGTTTCGGCCTGCCGCAGTGGCGGTTCGTCAACTCCGGCTCGGAGGCGACGATGGACGCGATCCGGATCGCCCGCGGGGTGACCGGCCGTGATCACATCGTCAAGATCTTCGGGTCGTACCACGGCCACCACGACTACGTGATGGTGTCGATCGGCGCCCCCTACGCCGACATCGGCCCGGCGGACCGGATGAACTCCCTCAGCTACGGCGCCGGAATCCCCGAGGTGGTCGTGGAGCTCACCGTGGCGGTGCCGTTCAACGACGCCGCGGCGATGGAACGCCGGATCGAGGCACTGGAGGCCGAGGGGAAACCGCCCGCCTGCGTGATCATGGAAGCCGCGATGATGAACCTGGGCGTGGTGCTGCCGGAGCCCGGCTACCTCGAGGCCGTCCGCGAGATCACCCGGCGGCACGGCATCGTTCTCATCTTCGACGAGGTCAAGACCGGCCTGTGCGTCGCCGCGGGCGGCGCGGTCGAGCGGTTCGGCGTGACGCCGGACATGGTCACTCTGGCCAAGGCGCTCGGCGGCGGGCTGCCGACCGGCGCCATCGGGGCCACCGAGGAACTGATGGCGGTGGTGGCCGAGGACAGGGTGAAGCAGGTCGGGACGTACAACGGCAACCCGCTCGCGATGGCGGCGGCCCGGGCGAGCCTGCAGGAGGTCCTCACCGGGGACGCCTACGCGCATCTGGATCAGCTCAACGACCGCCTGCTGGCGGGCTGCGAGGAGATCCTGGCCCGGCACGGCCTGGCCGGCTATGCGGTGGGGATCAGCTCCAAGGGCTGCGTCCACTTCACCGACGCGCCGATCCGGGACTACACATCCTTCATGGCCCACCAGAACGCTGCTCTGCCGGAGCTCGCCTGGCTGTACAACGCGAACCGGGGAGTGCTCATGGCTCCCGGCCGGGAGGAGGAGTGGACCCTGTCCGTCCAGCACACCGACGCGGACGTCGACCGTTACCTGGACAGCCTCGACGCGATGGCGGGAGACCTCGCGGCCCGCGGCTGACGGCCCACCGGCCACCGGCCACCGGCCAGACCAGCCGGGTGGCCGCTGTCAGCGGCCGCTGGTGAGAGCCGTGACGACGGTGCCGAGCCGGGACGGGTGTCCGGTGCGGTTCTCGCGGGCGTCGGCCGCCGCGGCCAGCAGCGCACCGCCGTTGACGCCGAGCCACCGCAGCGGCTCGGGTTCCCAGCGTCGCCGTTCGCGCCCGACCCAGGGCAGTCCGGTGCGTTCCGAGCTGCGCCCGGTGATCAGCTCGGCCAGCGTCCGGCCGGCGAGCGCGCTCGCCGTCATCCCGTCACCCACGTAGCCGCCGGCGTGGGCCAGGCCGGTCCCGCGGTCGAGGTGGACGACCGGTGTCCGGTCCCGGGGAACGGCGAGCGGCCCGCCCCAGCGGTGGGTGATCCGGGCCTGCGCCGCGGCGGGGAACAGCGTTGCGAGAGTCCGGCGGAGCTGGTCGAAGACGGCCGGCTCCACGTCGAAGGAGGGACGGACCCGCGACCCGAAGTGGTAGGGCGTGCCGTGGCCGCCGAGGACGATCCGGCCGTCGGCGGTCCGCTGGGCGTGGACGACGGTGTGCCTGGCATCGCCGACGGTCACCCGGCGCTCCCAGCCGATCTCCTCCCACACCGCCGGTGGGAGCGGCTCGGTCGCGACCAGCAGCGAGTACACCGGTGCGACGTCGCGACGGGCGCCCGGCAGCGCGGCGGTGTATGCCTCGGTGGCCCGCACGATGACGTCCGCCCGCACGACGCCGTCGTCGAGGACCACCCGCCCGGGCACGATGCGGCGGGCCCGGCTGCGTTCGAACAGGGTCACCCCGCGGCGCTCGACGGCGTCCGCGAGCCCGCGCACGAGGCGGCCGGGATGGACTGCGGCGCAGTCGGGGTCCAGAATCCCGCCCTCGGCGCCGGCCACGCGTACGAGGCGGGCGACCTCGGCGGCGCCCAGCCAGTCGGGGCCGGCCTCGCGGCGCAGCCGGGCGGCCTGCGCCGGGGTGGTCGCCACAGTGAGCAGCCCGGCCCGGGTGAAGTCGCAGTCGATGCCCTCCTCCCGGGTGACAGCGCCGATCTCCTCGACCGTGTCGGCGAGGGCGGGGCGCATCTGCCCGGCCAGGGCTGCGGCGGGGAACAGCGCCGAGCACCAGCCGCCGTTGCGGCCGGAGGCCCCGAAACCGACGGTCTCCATCTCCACCACGACCACCCGCAGCGCGGGATGGGTGACGGCCAGGTAATAGGCGGTCCACAGGCCGGTGTAGCCGGCGCCCACCACGCACACGTCGGCGGTGAGGGCGCCACGGGCCCTCGGTCGGGGCGGGCGCGGCTGGCGGGTCGGGGCATCGGACCACAGGGACCACCCGGTAGGGCTGACGAGCGTGTCCGTGCGTGTCTCGCTGTCGCTCACGGTGCCGTCGTCTCCCACTGCCCCGGACCGACCACCAGGCTCTGATCGGCGCGCCCGGGACGACGGCGGGCCGAGACACCGCCCAGGGTCGCACCATTCGTCCGCGTGCCTCGCCCCGGGGCGTCTGCGAGGCCCCTTCCGGGACGAGGCGCACCCTCCGCGCTCGCGCTTCCGCGAAGGTCGCGACCGGGCAGAAGCCGGGCAGAAGCCGGGCGGACGCGCGGCCGATGCGTGACGGACCGTGGAAGCATCGACCGCGGTGGGTAGGAGCCCCAGGACCCGGGGTGCGCACGGGTCCTGGTGGAGGGAGAAGGCCCATGGTGCGGACGTTGTACAACCTCGTCGGCGGCAAGTCGGTGCCGGCCGTGGACGGTCGGGTCGCGCCGGTGCTGGACCCCTCCACCGGCGAGCTCCTCGCCCACGCGCCCGCCTCGGGGGCCGCGGACGTCGACGCGGCGGTCCGGGTGGCCGGCGAGGCCTTCGAGGAGTGGCGCCGCACGACGCCCGCCGAGCGCTCCCGTGCGCTGCTGCGCCTGGCCGACGCGATCGAGAGCCGCGCGGCCGAGATCGCCGCGGTGGAGTGCGCGAACACCGGCAAGCCACGCCAGCTCACCCTGGACGAGGAGATCGCGCCGTCGGTCGACCAGATCCGGTTCTTCGCCGGTGCGGCCCGGCTGCTGGAGGGGCGCTCGGCGGGAGAGTACCTCGCGGGCCACACCAGCTATGTCCGGCGGGAGCCGGTCGGCGTCTGCGCCCAGGTCACCCCGTGGAACTACCCGTTGATGATGGCGGTCTGGAAGATCGCGCCCGCGATCGCCGCCGGGAACACCGTCGTGCTCAAGCCGGCCGAGACGACGCCGCTCAGCTCCCTGCTGCTCGCGGAGATCGCTGGCGAGTTCCTGCCGCCGGGTGTGCTCAACGTGGTCTGCGGAGGCCGGGACACCGGGCGGGACATGGTCGCCCACCCCGGCCCGGCGATGGTCTCCGTCACCGGCAGCGTCCGGGCCGGCATGGAGGTCGCCCGGGCGGCCGCGGACACGCTCAAGCGGGTGCAGCTCGAACTGGGCGGCAAGGCCCCCGTCATCGTCTTCGACGACGTCGACCCCGCAGCCGTCGCGACCGCGATCGCGGGCGCGGCCTACTTCAACGCCGGTCAGGACTGCACCGCGGCCACCCGGGTGCTCGCCGGTCCGGGCATCGCCGCCGAGCTGGCGGCCGCGCTGGCCACAGCCGCGCGCGGCACCGTCACCGGCCCGCCCTCCCGAGTGGGTGCCGGCGCGGGCGCGGGCGCTGACGCCGGTGCGGCTGCGGGCGCCGCTGCCGCCGCCGATGCGGATTTCGGGCCGTTGAACAGCGCCGCCCAGCTGGAGCGGGTCAGCGGCTTCGTCGAGCGCCGGCCGGAGCACACCAGCCTGCTCGCCGGCGGGGCGCCGCTGGGCGGGCCCGGCTACTTCTACCCGGCCACGGTGATCGCCGGGCTGCGACAGCAGGACGAGCTGGTACAGCGGGAGGTGTTCGGCCCGGTTGTCACGGTCCAGGCGTTCACGTCCGAGGACGAGGCCGTCGCCTGGGCGAACGGTGTCGAGTACGGGCTCGCGTCCAGCGTCTGGACGAGCGACCACTCCCGCGCGATGCGGGTGGCGAACCGGCTCGACTTCGGGTGCGTGTGGGTGAACACGCATATTCCGATCGTGGCCGAGATGCCGCACGGCGGTTTCAAAAAGAGCGGTTACGGAAAGGACCTCTCAGTCTACGGCCTGGAGGAGTACACCCGCATCAAGCATGTGATGCACAACGTCGAATTCCAGGGCCGGGCGGCGGTGGCGGGGTGACGGACAGTGGTCGGGAGTCGGGAAGTGGACCGGGTGGTCGCACGGAAGCCCAGAGCGGTGGGGAGCGGCCTGGCGCCGCGCTTCGTGACCGTGCACGGATATCGCCGTGCCTATCTGCGGGCCGGCCGCGGCCCGGCGCTGCTGCTGATCCACGGCATCGGCGACAACTCGGGAACCTGGCGTGAGCTGATCCCCGCGCTGGCGCGCAACCACACGGTCATCGCGCCCGACCTGCTCGGGCACGGCGCTTCGGACAAGCCGCGGGGCGACTACTCCGTCGCCGGCTATGCCTGCGGGATGCGGGATCTGCTCACCATCCTCGGCATTGAGCGGGTGACCGTCGTGGGCCATTCGCTCGGCGGGGGCGTGGCGATGCAGTTCGCCTATCAGTTTCCCGCGCGGTGCGAGCGGCTCGTGCTGGTCTCCACCGGCGGCGTCGGGCCGGACCTGCACCCGTTGCTGCGGGCCGCGACCGCCCCCGGCGCCGGGCAGGCGCTTTCGCTGCTCGCGAGCCCGCCGGCCCGCCGGGTCGGGTCGGTTGTCGTCAACGCGCTGCGGCTGGCGCACACCGATGTCGGCCGGGACGCCGATGACCTGATGCGTGTCTTCGCCTCCCTCGAGGTCCCGACGGCCCGCCGGGCGTTCCTGCGCACGCTGCGCGCCGCCGTGGACGGGCGGGGGCAGGCCATCACCATGCTGGACCGGTGCTATCTCGCCGCGGGAATGCCTTCCCTGATCGTGTGGGGGGAACACGACGGGGTCATCCCGGTGGAACACGCCCGGATCGCGCACCAGGCCATGCCGGGAAGCCGGCTGGAGATCTTCCCGGACTCCGGTCATTTTCCGCACCATGCCGAGCCGGCGCGGTTCCGGGCGGTGCTGGAGGACTTTCTCGCGACGACGAGTCCCGCCAGCCATTCGGACCGGCAGTGGCGGACGCTGCTGCGCTCGCACGGTGGCGATGGGCGCGAGCAGCACCCGGCCACCGTGGCCGGCCGCCAGCGCGGGCCGGGTGGCACCGCAGGCCCGAGCCTGTCCGGCGGATAGGGGCGGTCCGTCGGGCAGCCGTGGCCGGTCCGAGAGGGAGGGCGGGCGGTGGCGGAACCGACGGTCGGGCAGGTGACCTCCGGCCGACACCGCGCCGGCGGCCACGGCGGTACTGTGCGGCATGAGGTGCCCGCGGCCGGAGGTGGCTGCGGGCCCGGGTCGGCCGCGGGAAGAGGAGCCTGCGGGATGAGGGCTGCGGGATGAGGCGCCGTTGATGGCGCCTGACTCGGTCGGAGTTGTCCTCATCCGTCTGGGGCGGCCCGTGGACATTACCGGACAAGAACTGGTCGGACAAGTACCGACCGGACAAGTTAAGCGGACATGTCCATCAGACATCTCACGGCGTGACCCGCCTCGCCGCAACACTTGTCTCACTCCCGTGTTGTCGGCAGGGCCAGGTGGCTTGCGCGTCCGGTGACAGCGATGATGGTGCCGGGCCGGGACCGGGTGTCGAGGGTGCCCGTGGTTGCGCATTACTCCGGTGCGGCCGCTATCGCGAAGTTCATGGAGCGGGAAGGTGCGTATCTGGCTTATCCTTGGTTCGTAACGCGAATGTCCGTCAAAACTTCGGAGGTCGACCGTTGGCACGCCGTGCGCGACTGAGCTGGCCGCAGGAACATCATCAGGCGAGTGAGGTGGTCGTCCGTCGGGTGGATCCCGGCCGGGGCTGGACCCTCGAACAAGCTCGTGACCTCGTGGAGCAGGGCTACTCCGTCGAGAACGTCGCGGAACGGACAGGCTTTCCCGCGCAGATGCTCAAAGTGGCGGGAGAGGACTGACCGGTCGTTCATCCGGCAGTCGTGATGTCCTCGTGATGTCACGGACTCTTGCCGGTCGGCCGGGTTCCGCGCGCCCGAGCCGACATGGCCGTGGTTGTAGCGCGGGGCGTGTGGTGTTGGTTGCCGACGGTGTCAACAATACTTCTCTGCGTGTCGGTCCCTTGGTGTCTCATCGTGTACAGCGCCAAGGCGTGCGGTTCGAACCCACGCCCATCCGAGCACTTCGCCGAATTGGGCTGGTCAGGTCAATCGTTCGGGTAGTGGAACAGTCACATTCAGACTGCGTCACCGCAATCGGGTGACTCTTTGCTCGTCGGCGCGTGGCCACGGTCTATTGCGGGTGTGCGCTTCCGGGTGACCGGGATTCCCCGTGGTTCCCCGGTGCCGTGGTGCAGTGGTGCGCAGGCACCCGTGTGTGGGGGTCGGTCGTCGCGCTGGCCGAACCGTCGGCTGACTCAGTCGTCGCTGACGGAATCCGGAGACGACGGTGCCTTCCGGGCGGGCGGCTCCTGCGGCATGGGCGGTGCCGCGGTGACATCGACCAGGCGCTGCAGGCGATCCGAGTACAGACCGTCCAGGCCGTACCCGCGCAGCCGGCGCAGCGTCGCCGTCGACTGCGCGTCCCAGCCGAAGGCCGCGACACCGGCGGCGTGCAGGTCGGCCACGATCCCGGCGCGAGCCGGCGCCCACTCCCGGGCACGCAGGTTCAGGGCGTCGACGCCCGCCGCCCGCAGGACGGCCGCGTACGCCGCGCCGCCGCCGTGCCTGGCCACCTCCGCGGCAGAGGTGGAGTTGACGAGCCTGACATCACTGTCGATCCGCCGCCACGCCCGCAGCTCGGACAGCGGGCCACAGAGCCACAACCGGGTGACGGCCGCGGTGCCGCCGGCGGCCCGCGCGGCGGCGAGGGCCGCGTTCACCGCATCCGTGGTGGACATCCCCGCCGGGTGGCCCTTCAGATCGAGGCTGAGGTCGTAACCCCAGCCCACGTCCTGGTACAGCTCGGCGAGGCTCGGTATCCACCCGGGCAGCGCCTCGCGGCGCAGGCCGGTCACCCGCCGCCGCCGGGGCCCGGGCGGGCCCAGGGCGTCGTCGTGGCGCAGCACCGGGACACCGTCGGCGGTCAGCCAGACGTCCGACTCCAGGCCGTTCGCGCCCGCGGCCAGCGCCCGCCGGAAGGCGGGCAGGGTGTTCTCCCGCTGGAGCCGGCCGGGGGAGCCGCGGTGCGCGAAACCGATCACCACCGCCGGATGGCCCCTCGCGCCACCAGGTGCCCCGCCGCCCGGCCGGTCACCTGGTGAAGTGCCGCAGTGCGAGATCGTGCAGATGGCCGTTCGTGGTGAGGATGGTGCCCCCCGCCGGGCCGCGCTGACCGCGCAGATCGGTGAACCGGCCGCCGGCCTCCTCGACGATGATCTGCAGAGCGGCGAGGTCCCACAGCGAGACCTCCGGCTCGCAGGCGAGGTCGACGGCGCCCTCGGCGACCATCATGTGCGACCAGAAGTCGCCATAGGCGCGGCTGCGCCAGACCTGCTCCGCCAGGCTCAGGAACTCGGGCAGGCGGTCCGCGGTGCGCCACCCCTCGATGGAGGCGAAGGACAGGAACGCGTCCGAGAGCCGGGCAACGGAGGAGACCCGCAGCGCCCGGGTGTCCCCGGTGGCGTCGCGGGTGAAGGCGCCCGTGCCGCGGGCGGCCCACCAGCGGCGGCTCATCGCCGGCGCGCTCGCGACCCCGACGACGATCTCGCCGTCGACCTCGAGGCCGAGCAGCGTGCCCCACACCGGCACGCCGCGCACGAAGTTCTTCGTGCCGTCAACCGGGTCGAGGATCCAGCGCCGCCGGGTGTTCTCACCGACGAGGCCCTCCTCCTCGCCGAGCACCCCGTCCCCGGGGCGCGCGGCGGCCAGCCGTTCTCTGATCATGGACTCGACGGCGGTGTCCGCGTCCGAGACCGGGGTGTTGTCGGGCTTCGACTCGACGTGGAGGTCCACCGCCTGGAAGCGGGAAAGGGTGATCCGGTCGGCGGCGTCGGCGAGGCTCAGAGCGAGGGCGAGGTCATCGGCGATCCAGCCGGCGGGGTCGACCGCCCCGACCGGGTTGGTGCTGACGGGGCTCGGGTTTGACGGAGTCACGAGGGAAGACTACGAGTTTCGACGTCCGGGGATCGGCCGCGGTGCTCCGGCCCCACCGGCCCCGGGCGGCCCGGCCGGCGGCGGCACCGGCTCATCCGAGGGCCGCGTCGTGCCGGGGCCGCCTGTTCCAGCGGTTCCGGCGTGCGCCGGCGGGTCGTACCCGTCTGCGGGCGGCCGTCCGTAGAGCGCCTGGGTCCAGACAAGCGTGAGCGTTCTCACCACGTCGACGGGGTCGGCCCGGGGGTGGCGGCCGAGAGTTTCGCGCAGGTAGGCGTCCGTCATCGCCATCAGCGCCCGCGCGCTCTGCGGCTCCTGCTCGGCGGCGACCCGCCCGCGGGCGCGTTCCCGGCTGATCCGTTCCGTCACGGCGTCGGCGAACCCGTCGACGGCCGTCTGCCGGTAGCGGGCCGCGAGGTCGGGGTCCGCGGCGGCGGCGTCCGCGATGGCGCTCAGCACCAGGCCGTGCCGCCGGTGGACGCCGACGAGGACGCGGGTGGAGCGCAGGCAGTCCTCGACCGGGTCGCCGGTGCCGTCGAACCAGCCGGCGGACGTCGCGGCCAGCTCGCCCTCGATCTCATGGAGGAGTCGGCGAAGCAGGTCCGGGAGGTCGCGGAAGTAGGCGTAGAACGCCGAGCGGCCCAGGCCCGTCCGGGACATCAGCGCGGCGACGGTCATCGGGGTGCCCGTGTCGGATCCGATCATCTCGGTGGCGGCGCGGAGGATCTCGCGTTCGGCTTCCACCGGCTGCCGGCGCCGGCGTCTGGCGACGCGGGCGAACTCGGCCGCGCGCGGCAGCGTCCCTTGATCAATCACAGCCCGAGACTAGGCGCCGTCATAGCATGATCACTCTGTCCGGGGCACGGTTTGTCGATCACATGACCGACGCTAGCCCTGCTGGGTCGCGCGCTGTGCTGGGACGCCCGCGGTTGTGTGCCCGCAGGGGCTGCTCCGGGCACGTCCCGCGCGCCCCCGCCATGGCACGTCACCGGCATACGTCACCCGGACGTCACCCGGACGTCGGCCGGACGTCACCCGGACGTCGGCCGGACGTCAGCCGGGCGTGACCCGGGCGGCGAGCAGCCGCCGCAGGCTCTCCACCCGAGTGGGGTCGGCCCGGCCCCGGCGGACGGCCTCGTCGAGGCCGCAGTCCGGCGAGGTCAGGTGATCACAGCCGGGCTCGCAGTCGGCCGTCGCCGCCGCGAGATCGTCGAAGGCGAGCAGCACCCGGTCGAGCTGGACGGCTCCCAGCCCGAACGAGCGGATGCCCGGGGTGTCGACCACCGTCCCCCCGTCGGGGAGCGCCAGCGCGACGGCTGCGGACGAGGTGTGCCGGCCGCGCCCGGTCACCGCGTTCACCACGCCGATCGCCCGGTCCGCGTCCGGGACCAGGCGGTTCACCAGGGTCGACTTACCGACCCCGCTGTGGCCGAAGAAGACGCTGGTCGCGTCCTGCAGCAGGGCGAGCAGCGGGCCGAGATCGCCTGCCGGCCGGGTGGTGACGACGGGTAGCCCGAGCGGCTGGTACGACGCCCGGACCGGCCCGGGGTCGGCGAGATCCGCCTTGGTCAGGCACAGCACCGGGGTGAGACCGCCGTCGTACGCGGCGACCAGGCAGCGGTCGATCAGCCCGGTGCGCGGCGGGGGATCGGTCAGCGCGCAGACGATCACCAGGAGATCGGCGTTGGCGACGATCGGCCGCTCGACCGGGTCGGTGTCGTCGGCGGTGCGCCGCAGCAGGCTGCTCCGCTCGTCGCGGCGCACGATGCGCGCCAGCGAACCCGGCTGGCCCGACAGGTCGCCGACCAGCTCGACCCGGTCGCCGACGACGACGGACGTCCGGCGCATCGACCCGCCGCGCACCGCGGCGACGAACGGGGCGGCGAACGGGGCGCCCGCCGCCGGCCGGCAGGTGTAGCGGCCCCGGTCCACCGCGACCACGACGGCTCCCGCCGCGTCCGCGTGCTCGGGGCGCTGCCGGGTCCGCGGCCGGGAGCCCCGGCCCGGCCGGGTCCGGACGTCGTCCTCATCCAACTCGCGAGCCACGGTGTCAGCCGGCCAGCATCGTCGTCCACATCCGGGCGAAATCGGGGACGGTCTTTCCGGTCGTGGCGATGTCGTCGACGGTCACGCCCGGCACCACCAGGCCCACCACAGCGAAGGTCATCGCCAGCCGGTGGTCGGCGTGCGGGTCGAGGCGACCGCCGTGCAGCGGCGCCGGGTCGATCCGCAGACCGTCCTCGGTGACGGCGACCCGGGCACCGAGCCTGCCGAGCTCGCTGGCCAGCGCGGCCAGCCGATCCGTCTCCTGCAGGCGCAGGTGGGCGATGCCGCGCAGCCGCGACGGTGACTCCGCCAGCACGGCGAGCCCGGTCAGAACCGGCGCGGCCTCGCCGAAGTCGGACAGGTCGACGTCGATGCCGGTGAGGCGCCCGCCGCCGGTGACCCGCAGGCCCTCGGGGCCGAGTTCCGCCTGGGCGCCCATCGCCACCAGCAGGTCGGGCAGCATCCGGCCGGGCTGCTCGGTCCGCTCCGGCCAGCCCGGGATCGTCACCTGGCCGCCGGTGGCGGCCGCCGCGGCGAGGAAGGCGGCCGCACTGTTGAGATCCGGCTCGATCACCCGGTCGCGTGCCTGCGGCCCGCCCGGCTCGACCCGCCAGCGCCGGGTCGACGGCGCCGCGCCCGGATCGGCCTCGGCGCCTCGGCCGCCCGCGACGGACGGATCATCGACATGCACCACCACACCGGCCGCGCGCAGGTCGGCGACCGTCATGTCCAGGTACGGCCCGGACGGCAGCCGGTGGCCGGCGTGTGTCACGGTCGCCCCGTGCTCGAAGCGGGCCGCGCCCAGCAGCAGCCCGGACACCAGCTGGCTGGACGTCGACGCGTCCACGGTCACCGCTCCGCCGGGGATGCCGCCGCTGCCCCGCACCGTGAAGGGCATCAGGTCGCCGTCGATCCGCGCCCCGAGGCCGCGCAGTGCCGCCAGCAGCGGGGTGAGCGGGCGTTCCCGCATCCGTGGATCGCCGTCGAAGTGGACGTCGCCGCGGGCCAGCGTGGCCAGCGCCGGCGTGAAGCGTGCGACGGTCCCCGCGTTCCCGCAGTCGACCGTGGCCGCGCCGCCGCTGATCGTGCCGAGGGGCCCGGTGACGACCAGATCCGCCTCGGTGGAGGCGGCGGAGGTGCCCGGTGCCCCGGGCGCGTCGGTGACCTCCGCCCCGAGCGCCCGCAGCGCGCCCGCCATGAGCAGGGTGTCCCGCGAGCGCAGCGGCGCCCGCAGCCGGGACGTGCCATCGGCCACCGCGGCCAGGACGAGCGCCCGGTTCGTACCCGATTTCGAGCCCGGAACGGCGACAGTGGCCCGGACCGGCCCGGTCGCCACCGGCGCCGGCCACGGGTCGATCTGCTCACGCTGCGCGTGGGTGGTGGTGGTCACCCTGCCAGCATGCCGGATCGAGCGTCAGTCGGGCCGGCGGGCCGACGCGATCAGATGGATGCCGATCGACTCGCCCTCACGCTCGGCGGCGAGCTCCACCTCGGTGCGGACGAGGGTCGGAAAGCAGGAGACGTCCTCGGCCACGGCCCGTCGGACGGCCTCCGCGGAGAGCACCGTGCGCGGACGGATCCAGTCGACCTCCAGGCCCGCGCTGGTCAGCAGGGCACGCAGCTCCTCGGGCCAGAAACAGCGGGTGATGGTCCCGTCCTCGGCCGGGACGAGCACGACGTCGGCGCGTGGGACGTCCGACAGCTCCGCCCACCGGTGCTGCTCGGCGAGCCGCGCCAGGCCGAGCAGCAGCGAGTCGACACACAGCAGCAGGCGGCCGCCGGGCCGCAGCATGCGATGGATCTCCTCCAGTGTGGTCTCGGTGGCCAGGCAGAACGACAGCGCGCGGGCCTCGGCGAGGACCGCGTCGAAGGCGCCGGGGCGGAACCAGTCGAGCGAGCGGGCGTCGCCGACGACCCGCCGCAGCCGGCCCGGACCGGGCGCCGGCCCGCTCTCGCCGGGCGCGTCGATGCTGCTCAGGCTGCCGACCACCCGCACCACCTCGTGGCCGGCGGCGACCATCTGGCGTGCGAATCTGGCCCGCGGGCCCGAGACATCGAGGACACGGACCGGCTCGGTGGGCAGCCACTCCCGCAGCTGGGCCGAGGCGACCTCCTCGTAGAAGGCCCAGTAGGGGTCGTCACTGTCGGCCGGGGCCTCACAGACCAGCGTGTTCGCCCGGGACGAGTGAGCGTCGGCTTCGGCGCCAGACAGCATTGACCGTTCCTACCCTTCGAGGGGTAATGATGCGAGGCAAGTCACACACGCACGGTGAAATTCTGACAGATGTTCAGCCCGACCACGCAATGTCCCTCCGGAGTGGCTCGGGCGACGGAGAACACGGCGTGGCACTGCCTGTCGCCTCCGTGGATGTCGAGCCCCCCGTAGATGTGGACGGAGGGCGCCTGCGCACGGTTCCCGCGCGGGCCGCCGGCCTGGCCCGGCCCGGTGCGACGGTGGTGCTGCTGCACGGAGCGGGCAGCGGCACCGACACCCCGGTACTGACGGCGCTCGCGGGTCGCCTCACGGCTGCCGGGGTGCGCGTCGCCGCGCTGGAGATGCCCTACCGGGTGGCCGGCCGGCGTGCCCCGGACCGGCCGGCCCGGCTGGACGCCGTGCTCACCGCCGCGACCGAGGTGCTGGGCCGCCCCGCGGTGCTGGGGCTGGCCGGCGCGTCGATGGGATCGCGGGTGGCGGTCCGGTGCGCCCGCGCGGTCGGGGCCCGCGCCGTGCTGGCGCTGGGCTTTCCCCTGCTGCCACCGGGTGGGCGGCCCTCGCGTGCCCCCGAGCTGGCCGGCGCGGGTGTTCCGGTGCTGGTGGTCCAGGGGGAGCGGGATGCGTTCGGCACTCCTGTGCCGCACCCGGCGCCCGGGCCGCACCCGGCGTCGCCCGACCCGGCGTCGCCCGACCCGGCGTCGCCCGACCCGGCGTCGTCCGACCCGGCCCGAGCGGTGTCCCTCCACATCGTGGCGGGCGCCGACCACTCGTTCCGCGTCCGGCTCCGGGACGCCCGGACGGTGGACGACGTGACAGCCGAGGCCGCGGACGTCGGTGCCACCTGGCTGCTCGGCCACCTGCTCACCGACGGGGCCTGAGCCCGGCCCGGTGACGGGGCCTGGGCCGGTGACGGGGCCGGTGACGGGGCCTGGCCGTGGGCAGGTGCCTGGGACGCGGGCAGGCCGCACCCCCGATATGTGCTCACGTCCACCTCTGATACCCAGCTTCGCGGCGGGGAACCGGGAATTGCGGCTGACGTTCGCGGGTTTGCCGAGGAGGAAGCGCTTGATGCCTGGTCCGGCCGGGCCGCACCGAGGTGGTGTGGCCCCGGGCGGGCCCGCGGCACGGAGGTTCGATGAGGTACCACCACGGCATTGCGGCGTCGTCGCCGGCGGAACACCGCGCGGCCCGGCCCTCGCACGGCGGCCCCCCCGGCGGACCGGGACGCGCCCGGCCGGCGGCGGGGGTATCGTCCGGCGCGGAGAGAAGGTTCGCCCGGGCGGTCACCGGCGGGGCGGCGTCCGGCCCACGGGCCGGCGCACGGCATGGTGAGGAAGTGATCCTGGTCGACGGGACCAACGACGAGACCGTGGAGGAGCGGGGCGCGCGTTTCGAACGCGACGCGCTGCCGTTCCTCGATCAGCTGTACGCGGCCGCGTTGCGCATGACACGCAATCCCGCCGACGCGGAGGATCTCGTTCAGGAGACCTTCGTGAAGGCGTTTGCGGCGTTCCACCAGTTTCAGGAGGGCACGAACCTCAAGGCCTGGCTTTACCGCATCCTGACGAACACCTTCATCAACACCTACCGGAAGCGGCAGCGGCAGCCGTTGCAGAGCCCGACCGAGCAGGTCGAGGACTGGCAGCTGGCCGAGGCCGAGTCGCACACCTCCACGGGGCTGAAGAGCGCCGAGGCGGAGGCGTTGGAGCACCTGCCCGACAGCGACATCACCCAGGCGCTCCAGGCACTTCCCGAGGACTTCCGGATGGCGGTGTACCTCGCCGATGTCGAGGGGTTCTCCTACAAGGAGATCGCCGAGATCATGGGCACGCCGATCGGAACGGTCATGTCCCGGTTGCACCGTGGGCGCCGCGGTCTGCGCAAGTCGCTCGAGCACTACGCACTGGAGCGGGGCCTTGTGCCGGCCGGGACCGGCGAGAACGAGGGCGGTGGGTCGTGAGCTGCGGAGCTTCCCACAACATCGACTGCCGGAAGGTACTCGACGCGGTCTTCCTTTATCTGGACGGCGAGTGTAACGGCTCCGACCACGACCTGATCCGTGCGCATCTGGACGAGTGCTCGCCCTGCCTGCGTGAGTTCGGCGTGGAACACGAGGTGAAGATGCTCGTCGCCCGCACCTGCGGCGGCGAGCGCGCGCCGGACTCGCTGCGGCTCAGTGTCATGGCCCGGCTGCGGGCGGCCCGCTCGGGCGCCGACGCGGCCGAGTTCCGCCCGGAGTAGCCGCCGCCCGGAGTAGCCGCCGGGCAGCCGGCCGGGGCCGCCGGGCCGGGCTCCCCGGCCCCGGGGGGAAGTCGCCGGGAGCCGCCGCCGGGTCGCCGAGGCGGCCCAGGAGCCCCGGACCAGCCGCGCACCGCGGGCGCGGGCCACCCGAAGGTGGCGGTTAGGCTCCGGGGCGTGCGTATCCTCGTCACCGGCGCGGCCGGTTTCATCGGTTCCACCGTCGTCGATCGGATGCTTGCTGACGGCCACCAGGTCGTCGGCCTGGACGACCTGTCGTCCGGGCGGCTGGAGAACCTGGCACAGGCCGCGTCGGACGCCCGCTTCTCGTTCGAGCGCGGCGACATCACCGCCCCCGACCTGGCGGACTTCGTCGCCCGGGTCCGGCCGGACGTGATCGCGCATCTCGCCGCGCAGATCGACGTCCGGATCAGTGTGGCCGATCCGCTGCACGACGCGCGCCTCAACGTGCTCGGCACGATCAACGTGCTCGAGGCGGCCCGGCTGGCCGGCGCGTCGAAGGTGATCCACACCTCGTCCGGTGGCTCGATCTACGGCACTCCGACGGTGCTCCCGGTCGACGAGTCGGCCGCGCCCGCGCCGGAGTCGCCGTACGCGGCGGGCAAGGCCGCCGGAGAGCTGTACCTCAACGTCTACCGTGCGACCTACGGACTCGGCACCACAGCGCTCGCCCTGGGCAACGTCTACGGCCCGCGGCAGGATCCGCACGGCGAGGCCGGGGTGGTGGCGATCTTCGGCACGGCGATGCTGGAGGGGCGCCCGACGAAGATCTTCGGTGACGGCACCACCAGCCGTGACTACGTCTACGTCGGCGACGTCGCGGACGCCTTCGCCCGCTGCCTGCCGGCCGAGGCCGCCAACGGCCGGCGGCTCAACATCGGTACGTCGGTCGAGACCACGGTCCGTGACCTGCACGGCCGGGTCGCACGCCTCGCCGGCGTGCCGGACGAGCCGCAGTTCGCCCCGGCCCGCCCCGGCGAGCTGCAACACATCTCGCTGAACGTCGACCTCGCCGAACGAGAGGTGGGCTGGCGCCCGCTGGTCGACCTCGACACGGGGCTCGGCAACACCGTCGACTGGATCCGTGGCCGGCTCACCGCCACGACCGCCACGGCCGGTGCCGGAGGCCTTTGAATCGACGCCGGAGGCGCCTGACCCGGGGACGGATGGCCCAAGCACCCGGGCGGGCCTGGCCGGGCACAGCACAGCTGCCGCCCCGCCCCGGCCCGCCCGGGCCGACTGTCAGGTGTTCGGACGCTTGCCGTGGTTGGCCTTGCTCTTGGCCCTGGCGCGCCGCTTGCGCTTCTTCTTCGCCATGGTGGCCTCCTTTCCTCCGTCGGCCACATACTGCCAGCCCGCGGCTGCGGGTCGTCAGGACGGGCTCAGTCGACGGGCTGGCGGGTGTCGCCGCTGCGGTGTCCCCCGGGCTCGGCGGCCGGCGGTCCGCCGACGGCGGTGCCGCCGGTTCCGGTCCGGCCGTCCTCGCCAGGGTCATCGTCATCCGCCCCGGCGCCACTGTCGGGGCCTCCGCCGCCGGCGTCGCCGACGGAGAGACCGGCAGCCGGGTGGTCGCCCCCGGGACCGGCGCCTGACCGGCCGTCACCGGCTGCGGTGGCGCCCACGGGGACGGCAGCGCCCCGGACACCCGTCGGCGGCTCCTGGTCAGGCAGCATGCCGACCGGCTCGTGGCCGACCGGTTCGAGGTGGTCCGGTTCGAGGTGGTCCGGTCCGTCGTCGGCAGGGTCGTCCTCGAGGGCGATGTCGTCTGCCGGGCCGTCGTCCGGCTCGTCGTACTGGTCCTCGTCGAGGCTGTTCCCGTCCTGCGGGCCGGGCGCACGGCTGTCGCTGTCCCCGTGTCCCTGCGGATCCGGGTCGAAGGGGGCCGGCGTGCTCCGGCGCGGCCGGCCGAGGGTGGCCGCCAGCCGTGCCTGCAGGGTCCGGCGCGCCCGCACCGGGGCCACCCCGCCGAACAGTCCCAGACCGGCGGCCATCAGGACGTCCCCCAGACTGACCACGGCCGGAGCGGCGGGGGTGGGCAGCGGGAGGATGTCGCTGAGGAGGCGCAGCGACGTGCCCGAATCCGCCACCGTGTGGAAGTCGGAGGATCTGATGTCCTCGACGGGCACTCCGGCGCGGTCGGCGCCCCACTCCGAGACGGGCATGTCCCCGCCGTTCGCACTGATCACGACGGCGTTGAGGATCACGCCGGCGCACAGCAGGGGGAGGCCGGGGAGCCGGCTGTTGGTCAGGGCGAAGGCCAGCAGGCCGGCCGAGGCGAGGATCCAGGCCGGGCTGTGCAGTGGGCCGACGAGCCGGCCGAAGGCCAGCACCGCCACCACTCCGACGAACAGCAGGGGCCGGGCGATGTACACGCGGCTGAGGGCGTCCAGGGTTCCGCCCCTCGCGAGACCCACGGCCAACCCGCACAGGAGGGTCAGGAGGAGGAGTACGAGCACATCCGTAAGTGTGGACGGTGCGGGCCCGGGTGCGCCGCACGGGCCGCCTGTGTGACCCGTCCGCCGCGGGTGCGGGCTGCCCGCACCCCGCCGACGTGGGCGGTGTCGCCCGCGGCGCCGCGGGCGGCGGGTGCCCCTGCCCCCCGGCCAGGCCCGTGGGTGTGGTCGGCGCGGGCCGGGTGGCGGTGGGCAGGCGGCGACAGGTGGCGGCAGACGGCCGGGGAGCCGCCCGGCGGCGAGTCGCCGGACTCGGGCCCGGCGCCCGGGCGGCGGCCACTACGCTCACATTGTCAGTGCCGCAACGTGGTCGAGGCCATGCGCGTGGCCGAGGCGAAGAGGAGATCTGCGATGGCGGAGGAAGTCCGTGCCGAGATGGTCGCCAATGTCTGGAAGGTCGTCGTCGGCGTGGGTGACTCCGTCGCCGCCGGCGACGCGCTGGTCATCCTCGACTCCATGAAGATGGAGATCCCGGTGATCAGCGAGGATGGCGGCACCGTCGCCAGCATCGCCGTGCACGAGGGTGACGTCGTGCAGGACGGCGACCTGATCGCCGTCGTCGAGTCCTGACCCGGCCGCGGCGGGCGGTTCGTGCCATAGGGTGACGTCTCATGGAGGCCTCGTTCTGCGACCGCTGCGGTCAGCTCGCGAGCATTGGCAGCCATGAGGCCTGTGCGCGTGCCCGGGCGCTCGAGCCGCCGCGTTACTGCGCGTCCTGCCGGCGCCGCCTCGTCGTCCAGGTGACCCCGCTGGGGTGGAGCGCGCACTGCGCGGAGCACGGCACGTTCACGGGGTCCTGAGACCCGGGCGACGCCGTCGGCGGCGCCCGGGTGGCCCGGCGGCGCTGTGGTGCGGGTGCCTGGCTGTGGTGCGGGTGCCTGGCTGTGGTGCGGGTGCCTACAGGGTGGCCTGCAGCGACTTGATCGGCATGCGGAGCTCGGCGAGCATGGCCAGGTCGCTGTCGGGGTTCTTGCCGAGGGTCGTCAGGTAGTTGCCGACGATCACCGCGTTGATACCGCCCTGCATGCCCTGGACGTCCAGGTCGCCGAGGGTGATCTCCCGGCCTCCGGCATAGCGCAGGATGGTGCGCGGCAGCGCCAGCCGGAAGGCGGCGATGGTGCGCAGCGCCTCCCGCGCCTCGACCGGCGGGAGATCGCCGAACGGCGTGCCCGGCCGCGGGTTGAGGAAGTTCAGCGGCACCTCGTCCGGCTCCAGGGCCGCGAGCTGGGCGGCCAGCTCGGCGCGCTGTTCCAGCGTCTCGCCGACGCCGATGATCGCCCCACAGCACAGCTCCATCCCCGCGGCCCGGACGAGCTCGCAGGTCTCCCAGCGCTCCTCCCAGCTGTGGGTGGTGACCACCTGGGGGAAGTAGGAACGGGCGGTCTCGAGGTTGTGGTTGTAGCGGTGGACGCCCAGGTCGGCGAGCTCGTCCACCTGCTCCTGCGTCAGCATGCCGAGCGAGCAGGCGACGTTGATGTCGACCGCCGCCCGGATCGCCGCCACGCCCTCGCGGATCTGCGCCATCAGCCGCTCGTCGGGTCCGCGGACCGCGGCGACGATGCAGAACTCGGTGGCTCCGGTCGCCGCCGTGGCCTTCGCGGCGTCGACGAGGGACGGGATGTCCAGCCACGCGGAGCGCACGGGGGAGTCGAACCGCCCGGACTGCGAGCAGAAGTGGCAGTCCTCCGGGCAGCCGCCGGTCTTCAGGCTGATGATGCCCTCGACCTCGACCTCCGGCCCGCACCAGCGCAGCCGCACCTCGTGGGCCAGCGCGAGCAGGTCGGTGAGCGTCTCGTCGGGCAGCCGTAGCACCGCCAGGACGTCCTGTTCGTCGAGCCCTCGGCCCTCCTCGAGGACCTGCTGCCGGGCCCGGGCGAGCAGGTCACCGTCGGCTGTCCCGGCGGCCGTGGACGTTTCCACTGTCGTGGTCACAGGTGCGGTCACAGGTTGGTCCTCATCGTGAGGTCGTGCCGGCGGCGTGGTGGTGTCCACCGGTCGGGCTTGGAGTGTCCATTGTTCAGTCATCCGCGGGGCTCGCGCGCGTGTTGTGACGTGCGTCCGCCCGGTGCCGGTCGCCGCTGCCCGGCGCTGTCGTTCGTCCGGCACCGTCCTGGGGCCGCGGCACCGTCATGCAGTGTGCCGGGAGCGGAACCGTGCGGCGTTGAACGCGCCGCCGAGGGCTGGTTCCAGCGAGGCGCGCGCGACGTCCCGGAACCGTGCGGTGTCGAGCAGGCCGGCGCCCTCCGGGACGGCGCCGGCCAGCGGTCGGGCAGCCAGCAGCTCCAGGTCCGTGATGTTGCTGCGGGCGGCCAGATCCGGCTCGGCGGGCCAGGCGCCGATGACGATGCCGGCCAGATCCAGCCCGCGGTGCGCGATGGCTTCCAGGGTCAGGGCGGTCGCGTTGAGCGAGCCCAGGCCCGCCGTCGTCACCACCAGAACCGGCGCCCGCAGGTCACGGGCCAGGTCGGCGAGGGTGGAACCGTCGTCGTCGTACCGGACGAGCAGCCCGCCGGCGCCCTCGACCAGCACCAGCCGGCGGTCAGCCTGCAGCTCCCGGACGGTTCCGGCGACGGTGGCCAGGTCGAGGGTGGGCAGGCCGGCCCGCCGGGCGGCGCTGACCGGCGCGAGCGGGTCGGTGTACCGGGCGAGTTCGTGGACGTCGTCGACGCCGGAGAGGTCGCGGACCAGGTCCACGTCACCGAGCTCGCCGGCCTGCACACCGGTCTGCGCCGGCTTGACCACCGCCACCGTGCTGCCGCGGTCGGCGGCCAGTGCCGCCAGCGCCGCGGTCACCACCGTCTTGCCCACCCCGGTCCCGGTTCCTGTGACGACAATCACGCTCACGGTGCGGGGATCCGGGCGATGGCACTGGTGATCACGCCGACGGCGCGCTCGATGTCCCCGTCGGTGAGGTCGGCGCGGGCGGCGACCCGCAGCCGGCTCGTCCCGGGTGGGACCGTCGGTGGCCGGAAGCAGCCGACGGCGACCCCGTCCTCCCGACAGGCGGCGGCGACCGCGACGGCGCGCTCGGGATCTCCGAGCACCACGGAGACCACGGCCCCGGCCGGTTCCGGAGCGCCGGTCGCCTCGGCGATCTGCCTGGCCCGGTGCCGGACCTGGTCGGGCAGCTCCGGCCGTGCGGTCAGCAGCCGCAGCGCGGCCAGCGCGGAACCCGCGCACGCGGGCGCCAGACCGGTGTCGAAGATGAAGGTGCGGGCGGTGTCGATGAGATGGTCGCGCAGCGCCGCCGGCCCCAGTACCGCCCCGCCCTGGCTCCCCAGCGACTTGGACAGCGTCACTGTCGCGACCACATCCGGCTCACCGGCCAGCCCGGCGGCGGCCAGTGCGCCGCGCCCGCCCGGGCCGACGACCCCCAGCCCGTGCGCCTCGTCGACGAGCAGCACGGCGCCGTGGCGCCGGGCGACAGCATGCAGGGCCGGCAGCGGAGCCAGGTCGCCGTCCGCGGAGAAGACCGAGTCGGTCAGGACGAACGCCCGCCGCCAGGCCCGGGTGGCCAGCGCCTCGTCGACGGCGGCGACATCCGCATGTGGGGTGACCAGGACCTCCGCCCGGGAGAGGCGGCAGGCGTCCACCAGCGACGCGTGGTTGCGCTCATCCGAGACGACCAGGTCACCTGGTCCTGTGAGCACGGTCAGCATCGCCAGGTTCGCCGCGTAGCCGGAGGAGAAGACCAGCGCGACGGAGAAGCCGAGGTGCGCGGCCAGCGCCTCCTCCAGCTCCCCGTGCAGGGTGGTGGTGCCGCTGACCAGCCGGCTTCCGGTCGACCCGGCACCGAACGCACGCAGCGCCGCGATTCCGCCCTCGACCACCTCGGGATGACGGGCCAGGCCGAGGTAGTCGTTGCCTGCGAGGTCGAGCAGCAGATCGCCGTTGGTCCAGGGCTGCAGGGAGCCCTGGACCGGCAGCTCGACCGGCCCGCCGGCAACGCCCGGTGTCGTCGGCGTCCCCGCTGTCGCCGCGGCGCGGGGGGCACGGGGGCGCAGCACGCGGTGCAGCCCGGCGGCCGCGCGCAGCCGCGCGGCCTCGTCCAGCCAGCCGAGCGGATCCGACGCCGCTGCCGGGTCGGTCGTGCCAGCCGGGGCGGGTGCGGGCGAGACGGGCGAGACGGGCGGGCCGCTGGCGAGCGTGTCCGCGTCACTGCTGGCCAGAGGGTCCGGGGGGCCGACCAGGGCGGCGGATGACGTGGTGCGGGTGGGATCGGGCGTCACGTCGGCGAGCGTACGGTGCATTCCGGCCCGGCCGCCCGGCACGCCACGGACGGCATCTGGCAGTCTGCGTGCCGTGGGAACCCTGGCCGACGCCCTGCGGGCGAGTACTGATCTCGCCGGCGACGACATCGACCACCTCCATGCCCTCGTCGAGGACTGGGCGCTGCTGGCCGACCTGTCGTTCGCCGACCTGCTGCTGCTCGTGCCCGTGCGGTCCGGCGCGGTTCGGGCCGGCCATGCCGGCGGCATGGAGTTCCAGGTCGTGGCGCAGGTACGGCCCACCACCGGTCCGACGGCTTACCACAACGACGAGGTGGGCAGCGTCGTCATCAACCGGTGGGTGGTCCAGAACGCCTGGCGGGAGCACCGCATCGCCCGGGAGGGCGAGCCGGAGTGGGACGGCGGTGTCCCCGTCCGCACCGAGGCGATTCCGGTCCGCCACGGCGACCGGGTGATCGCCGTGCTGGCGCGCGACACCAACCTCGCGACGACCCGCACGCCGAGCGCGCTGGAATCGGCCTATCTCCAGGCCGCGAACAACCTGGCGCTCATGATCGCCGAGGGTGCCTTTCCGTTCCGCGCGGGCTCGGCGGAGTTTCCGGAACCGCCCCGGGTGGGCGACGGCATGATGCGACTGGACGGTGCCGGCAAGGTCATCTTCGCCAGCCCGAACGCGCTGTCCGCCTACCGCCGCCTCGGCTACACCGGGAACGTCACCGGTGAGGACCTGCGCACCGTGCACCGCGCCCTCAACCTGCCGGCGACGACGCCCGCGGTGTGGCATGCGATCAGCCGGCGGCGCCCGGTCGAGGTCGAGCTCGAGGTGGGCAGCACGGTGGTGCTCCTGCGCGCCATCCCGCTGTACCCCGGCGCGATCCGGGAGGTGCTCGTCCTCGTGCGGGACGTCTCGGAGCTGCGGCGCCGGGAGGCCCAGCTGCTGAGCAAGGATGCGACGATCCGTGAGATACATCACCGCGTCAAGAACAACCTGCAGACGGTGGCCGCTCTGCTGCGCCTGCAGATGCGGCGGACGAAGGCGGACGAGGCACGGGACGCCCTGCGGGAGTCCGTGCGGCGGGTCACCTCGATCGCGGTCGTCCACGAGACGCTTTCGCAGACGCTGGGCGAGTCCGTGCCGTTCGACGAGATCGCCGACCAGATCACCTCGGTGACGGTCGACCTCGCCTCGACCGGGACACGCGCCACGACGCGGCGCACCGGATCGTTCGGGCAGCTGCCCGGCGAGCTCGCCACGCCGCTGGCCCTTGTGCTTTCGGAACTTCTGCAGAATGCTGTCGAACATGCGTTCGATGGATCGGCCGGGGCGATCGAGCTCCGCGTCCGGCGGGAGCTGGACCGCCTCGACGTCGTGGTCGCTGACGACGGGGCGGGCCTGCCGGAGGACTTCCAGCTCGAGCACTCGCCGCGGCTGGGCCTGCAGATCGTGCGGCAGCTCGTGCTCGGCGAGATGCGCGGGACGATCCGGCTGCAGGCCGGTCCGGCCCGGGGGACGGAGGCCCTGCTGTCGATTCCACTTTCCTGAGGTTGCGTGTTTGGGGCTTGCATGGGCGGGTATGAGACCCGGCGTGCCCTCTGACCGCCGCCGACGTGCGCTGGTTGCGTCGTCTCCCGCGGACGGCTGGAACGGGTTCGTTGCCTCCGATGGTGCGGGTGCCTCGGGTCGATCAGCCGCAGGCGGCACAGACGGTGAAGGCGGGGATCCGGACGATTTTTCGGCCGCTCCGTCCGAGCCCGCACGTGGTGCAACGGCGGACCAGCGGACAGAGCGGCCGATGGTGTTACCTCTCGTGCCGTCCGCGTTGAGCGCGCACGGAACCCACTCCGCGGGAACGGGCACGGAGCACCTCGTTGCAGCGAGGCGTCGGCCGGGCTCGTTCGTGCGCGGAACGGCTGTTCACGATCATTGTTCGGTTGTGATCAGCCCACCGGCGGTGGGCCAGTTCGGTGCTGTCGCCGTCCGGCTTGGTGCCGCCCCGGGTAGGGCGCCAACAGGCTCGGGCGGTTCGGGCCCAGGCTCAGGCGGTGCGGACCCGGAGGCGAACCTGACGCTTCAGCGCCCGTCGTTCGTCCTCGCTCAGCCCACCCCAGACCCCGGAATCCTGCCCGGTGTCCAGAGCCCAGTTCAAGCAGTCACTCGTGACCGCGCATCGCCTGCAGACGGCCTTCGCTTCTTCGACCTGGCGTTCTGCCGGACCGGTCGTACCGATCGGGAAGAAGAGCTCGGGATCCTCGTCACGGCAGAGCGCTCGGTGGCGCCAGTCCATGCGTACTACTCCCTCTCTCGTCTCGGACCACACTGCACATCAGACGCTCGGTGAGCCGCCTTGGTTGCGTCGCGTCCCGAAAGAAAATTCTGGATGTCGCGTCGGGCGCGGCGGCGGGGGCTGGTGCGAGTGCATGCGCGTGGTCCCAGGTGCACGTGCATCTACCTCGGACATTCGCCACCCTCCCACCGGAACGGGCAGGGGCGCAAGAACCTACCTGTGGTGTGACGGCGGTTCTGGCCGGTCCCTGTCCGCCAGGGACACGGCCGGACCACGGGTGACGCGACTGCCCATCGGGCATTGGCCATCGGGAGGGAATCCCGTGGCTGTCGGCACTTCCAGGCTCTCCGGATCATGTTGGACCGTTGTGGGGTGCCCGAACGTCGGCCGAGGCGCGAGCGCTCGGCGACGTTCATCTGGCGGCCATGCCGCCTGGTCATTCTGTGCTGTGTTGTCGCTTTGGTGTTGATTCTGGAGGCGTAGGGGCCATTCTGGCGCATCGTGCGGTGCGGTGCGCGCGGGGGTCCCGCCGGGCCGGCCCGGCGGGCTGCCGCCACCGATGGAATCGCCCGAAGGTCACCGTGCGTGGCGGTGATGCTGCGGTGGAAGGGCGGGGAACAGTCCGTGCAGGATGGAGCGATGGAGGTTCTTGGCCATCGGGGCAGCCGGACACCTGGCCCCGAGAACACGGTCGAGGCTGTCGACGCCGCGTTACGAGCCGGCGCCGACGGCGTGGAGCTCGACATCCGGCGCAGCGCCGACGGGGATCTGGTCTGTGTGCACGACGCCCGGCTCCCGCGCCTCGGTGGCCGCGCCGTCCTCCGCCGGTCGACCAGGGAGCTGGCCAGCCGCGGGATCCCGGCACTGACCGACGTGCTGGACGTGTGGGCCGGCCGTGGCCGGCTCATCCTCGAGATCAAGAACCAGCCGGGTCAACCCGACTTCGACGCGCCGCGGGAGCGCACCGCCCGGGCGCTCATCGAGCTCCTGCGGGCCCGGGGCCTCCCCGAGCTGGGTCCGACCACCCCGGAGCCGGGTCCGGGCACCCCCGGGCGGCTGGACCCGGCCGAGAGCCCCACCGGCGATGCCGCCGAACCCCGGTGGCATCCCGCAGCCACGCCGGACGCGCGGGCGAACGGCGGTGAGCCGGGTGCCGGCTCCGCGGTCCAGCCGGGGATCACGGTGTCATCCTTCGACTGGTTCGCGATCGAGGCGGTCCGCGACGCCGGCCTCGGGGTCGCGACCGCGTTCCTCACCATGCCCCGGATGTCGGTCAGCGGCGGAATCGCCTATGTCCGCTCCGCCGGCCACACCGAGCTCCATGCGCACGTGTCCGCCGTCCACGGCGTTCCGGACGCGGTGGCGCGGGCACGCCGGGCCGGCGTCCGCCTGGTCACCTGGACGGTCACCGACCCGGCGGCGGCGCTCGAGCTGCGTGACGCCGGCGTCGACGGGATCATCTGCGACGACCCGGCCGGCATCACCACGGCACTCGGGAGATGACTGCGGGCGGGTACTGACCTGCTGACCTGGGTCAGGCGATGACCCGCAGGGCCCGCGGGTGGTGGGTGAGCTCGACCGAGGTGAACAGGCCCAGCACCTCGCCGTCCATCTGCACGGCGACCGGCTCGTCGGAACGCAGCGTGAGGGACGTCGTGTCGTGGAGCCCGTAGACGTTGCGGCCCCGCGGGTCGGCGTCCTCGCCGAGCATCTTCAGCCCGGTCCGCAGCACGCTGGTGAGCCGCGCCCGACGCAGGCCCAGCAGGTCCAGCCCGGTGTCGAAGGACGCGGCCGGGCAGGCTGCCACCGGGCGGTTGTTCAGGTAGGTCCAGGGCCGGGTGTTGCACACGATCGCCAGCGACACCTCGACCGGTGCGCGGCCGCCGTCACCGCCCACCACCGACCCGCCGTCACCGGACGCGGCTCCGGCCTCGCGGCCCGTACCGTCCGCGGGAGCCGCGCTCTCGGGAGTGCCGTCCGCCTCGTCGAGGATTCCGCGCAGGTCCGGCACGCCGCCGGTCGAGCTGACGGAGATCGTCGGGCCGGACCGGCCGGTCCGACGCAGCAGCTCCGTGACCGCGCAGCGCACGAACAGCCCCGGGGTGCTGCGCCGCCCCTTCTCCCGGCGCCGCTCGACGGCGGCGACCACGTCGGCGTCCAGCCCGACACCCAGGCAGAAGGCGAAGTACCGCTGCTGGTCGCCGTAGTGGGCCAGGCCGACGCTCACCTCGCGGCTGCGGCCCTCCCGCAGGGCTGCGAGCAGCTCGCCGGTCGCCTCGACCGGCGACGACGAGTACCCGAGAGCTCGGGTGAAGACGTTCGTGCTGCCGCCGGGAACCACGGCGAGCGCGGGGCCGCCGGCGGCCGGGCCGCTGCTCACCAGGCCGTTCACGATCTCGTTGACGGTGCCGTCACCACCGAGGACGATCACGACGTCCACACCCATCTCACGGGCGTCGGCCCCGAGCTCGACCCCGTGGCCACGGCCCTTGGTGACAACCGTCTCCAGGTCGACGTCAGCGGCGAGTGCGGTGACGAGAACGTCGCGGACCCGCTCAGTAGTGGTGGTCGCAACCGGATTGACGACCAGCAGCCCGCGCATGGCAATACGGTAGCCTGCGCAGTCATTCAGGGCGTCGGCTGGGAAAACTCTCACACCGTCCGTGCTGACCCGGCGCCGCCGCGCGGCCGGGTGGCGGGCCCGCGGCCGCGGGCACGTAATCTCGACGGATGGGTACCAACCGCGGCGTTGCGGGGGAGCCGGGCGGCGGTCCGGCGCAGCAGACGCGTGCCGTGCCGCGGCCCCTGCTGGTCGCGGGAGCGCTGCTCGGGCTCCAGACGGTGGTGTTGACCGGCCTCGGAGTGCTGCTGGTGGTCCGGGGGTTCGGCTCCGACATCGACGACGTCGGGCGGGCGGAGACAGGCGGCCTGCTGGCGCTGGTCGGCGCGGCCGGCCTCGGCCTCGTCACCTGGGGTGTGCTGCGCGGGCGGGAGGCGTTCCGCTCACCCGCGCTGGTGACCCAGGTGCTGTGCCTCCCTGTTGCCTGGGGGCTGCTCCAGGGGGGTCTCTACGGCTACGGGGTACCGCTGGTCGTGGTGCCGATCATGATTATCGTTGCGATCGCCCTCGGCGGGGGATATGCCCGTCCCGGCGCCAGCCAGGAGCAGTAGCTCCGGCCTCGGGCAGCAGCTCCGGCCTGGCCTGGCCTGGCCTGCCCGGCCTGTGCCAGACCGGCCCGTGGAGCGGTGGCGAGCCGGGGCCAGGAGGGCACGGAGAGGGCACGGAGCTGGACCGACCCGGGCCCGGGGGTCGGTCGTCGGTCTGGTCAGCCGTCTTCGAGCAGCCCACGGCGCAGCTGGGCCAGTGTGCGGGCCAGCAGGCGGGACACGTGCATCTGCGAGATCCCGAGCTCGTTCGCGATCTGTGACTGCGTCATGTTGCCGAAGAACCGGAGGAGCAGGATGCGCTTCTCCCGCGGCGGCAGCTTCTCTAGGAGCGGCTTGAGCGACTCCCGGTACTCCACGCCCTCGAGTGACTCGTCCTGTACGCCGAGCGTGTCCGCGACGGCCGGTGCCTCGTCGTCGCCGGAGTCGGGCGCGTCGAGGGACACCGCGGAGTAGGCGTTCGCCGACTCCAGTCCCTCGAGGACCTCCTCCTCGGTCATTTCCAGGTGGCGGGCTATCTCGCTGACCGTCGGCGAGCGGCCCAGCGACTGGGAGAGCTCGGAGGTCGCCTTCGTCAGCGAGAGCTTCAGCTCCTGGAGCCGGCGGGGCACCCGGATGGCCCAGCCCTTGTCCCGGAAGTGGCGCTTGATCTCGCCGACGATGGTCGGGGTGGCATAGGTCGAGAACTCGACCCCGCGCTCGGGGTCGAACCGGTCGACCGACTTGATGAGGCCGATCGTCGCGACCTGCACCAGGTCGTCGAGGGGCTCGCCGCGGTTTCGGAAGCGCCGGGCGAGGTACTCGACGAGCGGGAGATGCATGCGGACGAGCTGGTCACGCACGGCGGCCCGCTCCGGGTCGCCCTGCGGCAGCGAGACCAGCTGCGCGAACAGCGCGCGGGCACGGACCCGGTCCGGGGAGGTGCTGCGCTCCGGAGCCGCACCCGCCTCGGGACCGGCCGCCTCGGTGGTCTCGACGGTGGTTTCAACGGGGCTCTCCGGGTGCGCCTGCTCGCCCAACGCCGGGGGTGCGGGGCGGCCCGTGGCGGACCCGCTCCCGGCGGCGCCGGCGGTCGGGGCGTGGCCGTTCTTCTCCCGGCCCGCTCCCGGCCCGCTCAGGGTGACGCCGGCGACCTCGCCGGCGTTGCGCTGGCTGATGGCCGCGACCGGGTCGCCCGCGCCAGCGGGATCGTGGCTGCCCGCGTGGCCCACGGGTGCCGATCGGGGCGTGGTGGGTGTTCTGCCGGCTGAAGTCACAACGTGCCTACCGTGTCGCCGAGGGCCGCTGCGGAGGCCGCACCTGAGCCGCGGACGTGCCCGGCCGGGGGCTCACCCAGGTCGGCCCGGACGCCGCGACGCTTCTGGAGGGCAATGCTGACCCGGGAGCCCGGGCCCGTCGAGCTGGAGACGTCACCGGCCAGCGCGGTCAGCACCGTCCACGCGAACGTCTCCTTGGACGGTGGTTCGCCATCGAGGCTCTCGACCGTGACCAGGACCTTCATCACGCCGGGTTCCAGGGCGAAGCTGCATTCCAGGGCGGATCCGGGCACTGCGGAGACGAGCAGCAGCGCGCACGCCTCGTCCACCGCGATACGGAGATCCTCGATGTCGTCGAGAGTGAAGTCCAACCGGGCCGCGAGGGACGCTGTGGCCGTCCGCAGGACGGTCAGATAGGCACTCGCGGCGGGCAGGGTGAGCTGGACGACGTCGTGCGGGCCGCCGTCGCCGGTGGCGCCGCCCGAGATGCCGTCCGAGTTCTCCGCGCCGCCGGTAGAAGGCGTCGGATTCACGTTCCTACCCCCAAGAGCCCGGGTCGTGCGAGGAAGGTCCTCGTCGATGATGTCTGTCGCGTGCCTGGTGTCTGTCGCGTGCCTGGTGTCTGTACGCGTGTCTGGTGCGTCATGTCCGGTGCGTCGTGTCCGGACCTCATGCCTGGTGCCGTGCCGACGGTGCGTCGTGCTGTTCCCCTCGCGTTCCGCTGTGCCGCGTGAGCCGCCGGCCGCCCTGCTGATTGTGCCGCCGGCCTGGATGGGACCGCCGACCTCCTCCGGTGCGCCCGATGCTCGTCGCCGCCTTGGATTCTCGCCGTACCAGCTGCCGTTCGTGCGTGGATCTCGCCCTTCGTGCGGCCGAACTTCCGGTGCCGGGCGCCCTCGGCGCGTCGGTACCGGATACCAGAGCGTTGTCACCACGGCGTGACAGCCTCCGGCCCGGGGGTGTGATGTCCGTTTCCGGACGACACTCCGGTGGTGAGCCCTGCCCTGTTCCGCGGGGCGTTACTCCGATGATGGCCCTGCCCCGGTTGACCACCCGGCATGGCCTCCCGTCGTTCACCACCGTACCCAGGCTGCCTGGTGTGTCGCAGGTCGGGTGATCAGAAGACGCGCCTCGGGCCCACGTGGTCGTGAATGGCCGGTTCATACCGGCCACCTGGGAATTCGTTGCCCGGCGCGAGGCGCTGGAAGGGCGCGCGCACAGGCCTGATGACCACTTCGTGCGGACGTTCGGACCACGGGACGTCGCCGTCAAGGTGCATGTCAGCCGACATGGTCACCGGGGCGGCCGCCGGTGCGCCAGTGCGTCGATGGCCGCTGCGTCGAGGCGCCAGGTGGTCCACTCCTCGGTGGCCGTCGCCCCCACCGAGCGGTAGAAGTCGTGCGCGGGCGTGTTCCAGTCCAGTACGGCCCATTCCAGGCGCTGGTAGCCATGCCGCGCGCACAGCCGGGCGAGTTCGCGCAGCAGCGCGCGGCCGTGCCCTTCGCGGCGATGTCCGGGCCGGACGAAAAGATCGACCAGATACATCCCGGCCTGACCGGTCCAGGTTGAGAACGTCGGGTGCCAGAGCGCGCATCCGAGGACGTCGCCTCCCTCGCCCGGAGCGGCCGCGACCAGGCAGTGCACCGCCGGCGGATCGCCGAAGAGAGCGACGGCGAGGTCGTCCGGGGTCATGGCGACCGCGTCCGGCTCCCGCTCGTAGGCGGCGAGGTCGCGGACCAGACCGAGGACGGGAACGACGTCCGCGCGTTCAGCCGTTCTGATCATGTCGGCTCCGGGGCGGGGCGGGGCGGGGCAGTCGGGACAGTCCGGGACAGCCGGGGCTGGAAACGGGGACGTCCCCACCGGGTGGCTTCACACCACCCGGCAGGGACGTCCTCGCCGCAGGTCGCCGACGTCAGGCGGCGGCCTTGGTCTCCCAGAAGATCGTGGAGATCTCGTCGATCAGGTCGAGCAGCTGCTGGCCCTGCGCCGGGTCCACCGAGCCCTTGGCGCCGGCGGCGCCGGCGGCCTTGGTGGCCTTCCAGAACAGGTCGTGGAGCTGGGGGTACTTCTCCAGGTGGTTCGGCTTGAAGTAGTCGGTCCACAGCACCCAGAGGTGGTGCTTCACCAGCTCCGCGCGCTCCTCCTTGATGGCGAGCGCCCGGGCCCGGAACTCGGGGTCGGTGTTGCCCTGGTACTTCTCCTGGATGGCCTTGACCGACTGGGCCTCGACCTTTGCCTGGGCCGGGTCGTAGACGCCGCAGGGCAGGTCGCAGTGGGCACTGACGCTGGTCGCGGGATTGAGCAGGCTCATGCCGCTGTCCTCTCTGTACGCCTTGGGACTTCCCTCGCCCCAGGGCGACCGTGCCCGCGCCGGGTGGCCGGCCCTGGGTGCTGCGATCGCGGGCCGGTGAGCCGCGAGTGAGCAGCTCGCGGACCGGTTTCCCGCCTTCTGGCAACCTACCCCTGTGAGCCCGAACATTTCTCCGCGGGCGGTCGGCGTGCGTGGCGAGTCGATGCGCCCGACCCTGCGCGACGGCGATGCCTGTCTGGTCCTGTGGGGCGCACCTGCCCGGCCGGGGGATGTGGTGGTCGCGCGGCTGCCGGGCCGTGGCCTCGGCATCAAACGGGCGGAGTTCACCGACCCGGACGGATCCTGGTGGCTGCGGTCGGACAACGTGGGGGTCGGCACCGACAGCGCCGCGTTCGGCATGGTTCCCGCCGGGGACATCCTGGGCCGGGTGGTGGCGCGTTACTGGCCGCGCCCCCGGGTGCTGCGCCGCAGCCGCCCGCCGCGGGCGTAGCGGGCCCTGAGGCCGCTGCCGTGGCACCGGGTCCCGGTGCCACGGCAGCGGCCTCAGGAACGAACGGCGCCGCTGCCCAGGGGGCGCAGCGAGTCGTAGAAGGCCCTGCAGTCGGCGTAGCTGGGCAAAATTCCGGCGGCGGCGGCCTGGTGCAGGCTCGGCGCCGCGATGTCCTTGTCGGACAGCAGTGGGGTCAGGTCGGGTGGCCAGGGCAGGTCGAGATCCGGGTCGAGCGGGTTGATGCCGTACTCCCGTGCCGGCGTGTAGGGCGTCGAGCACAGGTAGGTGATGGCGGCGCCGTCGGTCAGCGCCATGAACGCATGCCCGAGACCCTCCGACACGTACAGGCCCCGCCGGTCGACGTCGTCCAGGACGACGGCCGCGTGCGCGCCGAACGTCGGCGAGCCGATCCGGATGTCCACGACGCAGTCCAGGATCCGCCCGCTGACGCAGGTGACGTACTTGGCCTGGCTGGGCGGCACCTGGGCGTAGTGGACCCCGCGCAGTGTTCCCGCACGGCTGACACTGGCGTTCGCCTGGGCGAGTTCGAGACGATGCCCGGTCACCGATTCCAGCGCGTCGGTACGGAACCATTCGAGGAATGTTCCGCGTGGATCGGCGTGCTTGCGCGGGGTGAACAACCAGGCATCGGATATCGGCAGCTCGGTGACCTCCACGACAACACACGCTACTAGGTTTAGGCGACCGATTCCCCGACGGGGCCGCCCGGGAACCCGCGCTCAGGGTGAACGTGATGACACCGGTCGCTGTCGTATCACCGTCCTCCGGTGACGGTTATCCGTATCCGTATGTTCCTGGTGGACGTGTGGTGACCTGGACCGCGGCTTGCTGGCCGCCGGATCCCGCCCCAGTCGCCGGGTGCACTCCGGAAACCCACGGACGGACAACGTCCGCCTTGGGCGTGAATCGTCTCACGATTCATCTGTGATGGGTGTGTCGCGAAGCCGCGATCATTGGCGTGCGGCCGGGAGGAAACCCCGGGGAAACGCGGTGGAATCGGGGTCCGGGAGTGCCCCGGCATTCGGACCGATTCTGGAAACCCGGGCGACACGCCGGCCGCGGGAGTCCCGCGCGGGAACGCCCGCCCGCAGATCCCGCTCCCACGCCGCCTCCTGTCGTGCTGCCTGCGCCGGCGGTTGCGTCTGCGTCGCCGCCTCCGCCGTGGTCACTGCCCTGCGTGCCCGCCCCCTCACCCGCTCGACCCGGCGCCGAAGCAGGGCCGAGCGGCGCCGGGGCGGGGCCGGGGTGCGGGGGCCGGGAGGGGAGTCGGCGCGGGAGGCCGGCCCGGCGGCGTGCGGGCTGTGCCGGGGTGCCGCGGCTGTGCCGGGGCAGCCGGGCGGGTGAGGGGTCGGGGGTGCCGGACCCGGTGGGGAAGGACCGGCGAACCGGGCGGACCGAGTCGGATGGCCGACAGTCCACGCCGCACGGACCAGCCGGAGGCGGTGGACAAACGGCGCCGGGGCCCGTCCTGGCCCCTCCCGGAGGCCTCCGGTGCCCGCGCATGTCACGGGCTGGCAACATCCACGGGCCCGTCCGGCGTCCGCGAGTTTCATTCGGAAGACATCTGGGGTTCGTCGGTGGTGAATCAGACAGGCAGGCCCGGGCCCCTCGGCGTGCCATATTGGAAGCTGTGGCGGGCCACCCCCGCCGCAGGCACCCTGGCACACCAGTCGCCTCACACGTCCGAGGCGGCGCCGCATGCCCGCCGCCCCGCGAACGCCCGATCTTCGCCGGGGCCCCGGGAACGTCCTAGCCACGTCCGGTCAGTGACACCGTTCGCCGGACGGTACCGCCGTGGCTTGTCCGAGGAGCCCCTTTCGTGACCGCAACCACCGACCACACGACCCTCGACCCGTCCACCGTGGCCCCGGCCGGAGGGCCCGGCTCGGCAGAGTCCTCGGCAGCGTCGCCGGGATTCGACGGCCCGAGCCCACGCCCGTCCGACGACGACCCCGCCTTCGCGCTCCACCGGGGCGGGAAGATCGGAATCGGTCTGACGGCGCCGCTGAACAACCGGGAGGACCTCTCGCTCGCCTACACCCCGGGTGTCGCCCGGGTGTGTGTCGCGATCGCGGAGACACCCGCGCTGGCCGACGAGTACACCTGGCGCGCCAACACGGTGGCCGTGGTGACCGACGGGACGGCGGTGCTCGGCCTCGGTGACATCGGGCCGGCCGCCGCGCTGCCGGTCATGGAAGGCAAGGCCGCGCTGTTCAAGCACTTCGGCGGGGTCGACGCTGTCCCGATCTGCCTCGACTGCACCGACACCGAGGAGCTTGTCGACACGATCGCCAGGCTGGCCCCGGGTTTCGGTGGCATCAACCTGGAGGACATCTCGGCGCCGCGGTGCTTCGCGATCGAGAGCATGCTGCAGGACCGCATCGACATCCCCGTGTTCCACGACGACCAGCACGGCACCGCGATCGTCGCGCTCGCCGCGCTGGAGAACGCCGCGCGGCTGACCGGCCGGGAGCTGTCGGACCTGCGGGCCGTGGTGTCGGGAGCCGGCGCCGCCGGAGTCGCCGTCACCCGGATCCTGCTTGCCGCGGGTATCGGCGACATTGCTGTCGGTGACAGTCGAGGCATGATCTACGCGGGTCGGGACGGCCTCACGCCGGTCAAGGCCGCGCTCGCCGCCGAGACGAACAAGGCCGGGCTCAAGGGCTCCATCAACGAGGCCCTCGCCGGGGCGGACGTCTACCTCGGTCTCTCCGCGGGCAAGGTGCCCGAGGACGTGGTGGCCACCATGGCTCCGGAGTCGATCATCTTCGCGATGGCCAACCCGGACCCCGAGATCGACCCGGAGGTCGCGCACAAGTACGCCCGGATCGTGGCGACCGGTCGCAGTGACTACCCGAACCAGATCAACAACGTCCTGGCCTTCCCCGGTGTCTTCCGGGGTGCGCTGGACGTGCGTGCCAGCCGGGTCACCGAGGGCATGAAGCTGGCCGCCGCGCGGGCGCTCGCCGACGTGGTCGCCGACGAGCTGTCCGAGGACAACATCATCCCGAGTGTCTTCGACAAGCGGGTCGCCCCCGCTGTCTCGTCGGCGGTGGCCGAGGCGGCCCGCGCCGACGGGGTCGCGCGCCGCTGACGCTGACGCGCCGCTGACGCTGACGCGCCGCTGACGCTGACGCGCCGCTGGACGGCACCGGCCGCCGTGGCTGCCAGGCCCCGTGAGGGTACTGGCAGCCACGGCGGGCCGCGGGCAGGTCGGGCTGGCAGCCGCGTCAGGCTGCTCGGGACCTTCGGGCCGGTGGCCGGGTCAGACCCGGCCGCAGCCCGGGCACGGCCGGTTCTCGCTGGCCTCGGTGAGCGGGCGCAGCGCGCCGCACCCCTTGTAGGAACAGCACACGAAATCCGCCAACGGCACGACGATGACCGGGTAACCGTCGGTCGCCGGGACCACCGGCGGTTCCGGGACCGGCACCGGCCGACGCCGACGCCACCCGAACCGACGACTGCCCCCGTCCCGGCCAACCGCAGCCGGCGTTCCTCCCTGTGTCACCACGGGACTGAGTTCAGCACATCTGCTGGGCGAGCGCGACGGCCGGGCCGGCGGGACCAGGCAGGGACACACACATCCCGGCCAGGTCGGCTCCGCCCGGGCCGATGCCCCGGGCGGCACCATCCGTGGCCTCACCGGCACTACAGTTGCCTGATGCTTGCCGCCGCCGCCGTCTCGATCAACCCGGACAGTCCGCTTGCCGGTCTTGAGGTCGGCGAGCAGCCCGAGCCGGCTGTCCCCGAAGGCTGGACCACGGTCTCCGTACGCGCGGCAGCGCTCAACCACCACGACCTGTTCAGCCTGCGCGGTGTCGGGCTGCCGGCCGACCGCCTGCCGATGATCCTCGGCTGTGACGCCGCCGGGGTGAGCGAGGACGGCACGGAGGTCGTCGTCCACGCGGTGATCGGTGACCCGGCGCGCGGCGGCGGGGACGAGACCCTCGACCCGAGACGGACGCTGCTCTCCGAGCTGCACCCCGGGACGCTCGCCGAGCGGATCGCGGTGCCCCGCGCGAATCTCGTGCCGAAACCGGCCTCGCTGTCCTGGGAGGAGGCGGCCTGCCTGCCCACCGCCTGGCTGACCGCGTACCGCATGGTCGTCAGCCGCTCGGGCCTGCCCGCGGACGGCGGCGGGACGATGCTCGTCCAGGGAGCGGGCGGCGGGGTGGCCACGGCAGCCCTGCTCATCGGCAAGGCCGTCGGGCACACCGTGTTCGTCACCTCGCGGGACGAGGCGAAGCGTCAGCGCGCCCGTGACCTCGGCGCCGACCTGGCGGTCGGGTCGGGAGAGCGGCTGCCCACCCGGGTCGACGCGGTGATCGAGACCGTCGGCGCCGCCACCTGGTCGCATTCGGTGCGCTCGCTGCGCCCGGGCGGGCGCATCATCTGCTCCGGCGCCACCAGCGGCCCGAACCCGCCGGCCGAACTGAACCGGATCTTCTTCCTGCAGCTGTCGGTGATCGGCACCACGATGGGCACCCGGGCGGAACTCGCCGCGCTGGTGGACCTGCTGGACCGCACCGGCACGCGCCCGCTCGTGGACGACGTCCGCCCGCTCGCGGATGCCCGGACCTCGTTCGAGCGGCTGGCGGGCGGCGAGGTGTTCGGCAAGCTCGTGCTCACCGTGTGACGGTCAGGTCACGGCACCGGTACCGTGACCGGGAGCACTAGAGATCGGGGTCGTCGTCCGGCCGGGCCAGCCAGGTGGCGAGCTGTTCGACCGCGTCCTCGTACTGCGGATGCAGGTCGACGAAGGTGCGCAGGGCATCCGCCAGCCAGTCGAACGACACCGACTCCCCCCCGCGCCGGCTGGCGAGCTCTTCGATCCCACGGTCGGTGAAGTACATGGCCGAACGGTATCCGGCGCCGTGCGATGAGCGACAGGGTGCACCCAGCCGAGCTCGGGACGGGAGCGTGCAGGAGCGGAGCGCGCGGAAACGGGACTGTGCGGAAACGGGACTGTGCGGAAACGGGACGAGGCGGTGGGCCTGCCCGCGGTTCGCGGGTCGGCTCACCGCCTCGTCCGTCTGCCCTGCATGCCTGCCGGGACCAGCCCGTTTCGCCGGGGCCAGCCCGGCGTGGGGTCAGTCGGCGAAGGCGGCTTCGACGAGTGCCGCCTGCTCCCGCTCGTGCACCTTGGACGACCCGGAGGCCGGGGCGGCCGACGCCCGCCGCGAGACCCGTCGCAGCCGCAGCCCGTCGGGCAGCGACTCGGGCAGGTTCAGCGCCATGTGGGGGTAGGCGCCCTGGTTCGCCGGCTCCTCCTGGACCCAGACGATGTCGGTGACGTTCGGGTACCGTGCCAGCAGCGCGGCGAGCTCCGGCCCCGGCGTCGGGTACATCTGCTCGACCCGCAGCAGAGCGAAGCGCTGCGAGTCGTTGCGCTTCTCCCGCGCCGCGGCCAGGTCGTAGTAGACCTTGCCGGCGGACAGCAGCACCCGCCGGACGCTGGCCGGGTCGCCGACCGCCGCGTCGTCGATGATCGGCTGCCAGGCCCCACCGGTGAGGTCCTCGACGGTGCAGGCCGCCGCCTTGAGCCGCAGCATCGACTTCGGTGTGAAGACGATCAGCGGACGGCGCACCGGCGACAGCGCCTGCCGGCGCAGCAGGTGGAAGTAGCTGGCCGGGCTGGACGGCGCGGAGACGGTCATGTTGCCGTCCGCGCACAGCGCCAGGAACCGCTCGGGGCGGGCGGACGAGTGGTCCGGCCCCTGGCCCTCGTACCCGTGCGGGAGCAGCAGCGTCAGCGACGACCGCTGGCCCCACTTCGCCTCACCGGCCGAGATGAACTCGTCGATGATCGACTGGGCACCGTTGGCGAAGTCGCCGAACTGCGCCTCCCACAGCACCAGGGTGTCGTCCCGGGCCACCGAGTAGCCGTACTCGAAGCCCATCGCCGCGAACTCGGAGAGCAGCGAGTCGTAGGTGTAGAAGGTGCCGACCTTCGAGTCGTCCTCGTTGCGCAGCGTGCGCAGCGGGGTGTGCTCCGCGGCGGTGTACCGGTCGACGAGCACCGAGTGCCGCTGGCCGAAGGTGCCGCGGCGGCTGTCCTGGCCGGTGAGCCGGACGGAGGTGCCGTCCAGCAGGAGACTGCCGAACGCGATCGTCTCGGCGAGAGCCCAGTCGATGGTGCCGCTCTCGATCATCTGCGGGCGGCGCTCGATCTGCGGCCGCAGGCGCGGGTGCATGACGAACCCGTCCGGGAGGGTGACCTGGGCATCGACGATCTTCTTGACCGTCTCCAGCGACACCGCCGTGGTGACCGCCGCCGCGGCCGCCGCCTCCGCCGGGGTGGTGACGATCCGGGGCAGCGGGGTGGGCCGGGGGGTGGTCTCCCTGGTCTCGGTGAACGCCTTCTCCAGCTCGGCCCGGTAGGTCTTCATCGCCTGCTCGGCCTCGTCACGGGTGATGTCACCGCGGCCGATCAGGGCCTCCGTGTAGACCTTGCGCACCGAGCGCTTCGAGGCGATGGTGTCGTACATCAGCGGCTGGGTGAAGGACGGCTCGTCCATCTCGTTGTGGCCCCGCCGGCGGTAGCAGACGAGGTCGATCACCACGTCCTTGTTGAACACCTGCCGGTAGGCGAACGCCAGCGTCGCGACCCGCACGCACGCCTCCGGGTCGTCCCCGTTGACGTGGAAGATCGGCGCCTGCACCATCCGCGCCACGTCGGTGGCGTAGACCGAGGAGCGGCTCGACGTGGGTGACGTCGTGAAACCGACCTGGTTGTTGATGACGACGTGGACGGTGCCACCGGTGCGGTAGCCGCGCAGCTGGGAGAGGTTCAGCGTCTCGGCGACCACACCCTGGCCGGCGAAGGCCGCGTCACCGTGGATCAGCACCGGCAGGACGGTGTAACCCGAGAAGCCCTTGTCGAGGACGTCCTGCTTGGCCCGGGCGACACCTTCGAGGACGGCGTCGACCGCCTCGAGGTGGGACGGGTTCGCCACCACCGAGACGGGCACCTCGCGCCCCTCCCGGTCGGTGTAGACGCCGTCGGCGCCCAGGTGGTACTTCACGTCGCCGGAGCCGTGCGCGGTCTGCGGGTCGACGTAGCCCTCGAACTCGTCGAAGATCTGCCGGTAGGACTTGCCGACGATGTTCGCGAGCACGTTGAGCCGGCCGCGGTGCGCCATGCCGATGACGACCTCGTCGAGGGTCGCCTCCGCCGCCCGGCCGAGGATCTCGTCGAGCAGCGGGATGGTCGACTCCGCGCCCTCCAGCGAGAAACGGCGCTGGCCGACGTACTTGGTCTGCAGGAACGACTCGAAGGCCTCGGCGGCGCCGAGACGCTCCAGCACGTAGAGCTGCTCGGCCGGGTCCGGCCGCTCCGCGGAGCGCTCGACCCGGGCCTGGATCCAGGTGCGCTCCTCGGGCTCCTGGATGTGCATGTACTCGATGCCGACGCGGCGGCAGTACGAGTCGCGCAGCACGCCGAGGACGTCGCGCAGCGACATCGTGCGCTGCCCGGCGAAGCCGCCCACCGGGAACTCGCGGTCGAGGTCCCACAGGGTGAGGCCGTGACCGATGATGTCCAGGTCGGGGTGGCTGCGGATCGCGAACTCGAGCGGGTTCGTGTCGGCCATCAGGTGGCCGCGGACCCGGTAGGCGTGGATCAGCTCGAGTACCCGGGCGCCGTGGTCGAGGTCGCCCTCGTGGTGCGCGGAGATGTCGGGCAGCCAGCGGACCGGGACGTAGGGCACGCGCAGCGACTTGAAGATCTCGTCGTAGAACCCGTCGGCGCCCAGGAGTAGCTGGTGGATGCGCCGCAGGTACTCGCCGGACTGTGCGCCCTGGATGATCCGGTGGTCGTACGTGCTGGTCAGCGTCATGATCTTGGAGATCGCGAGCTTCGTCAGGGTCTGCTCGGAGGCGCCCTGGAACTCGGCCGGATACTCCATGGCGCCGACGCCGATGATCGTACCCTGACCCTCCATGAGGCGCGGGACGGAGTGCACCGTCCCGATACCACCGGGGTTGGTCAGGCTGATCGTGACGCCGGCGAAGTCGTCCATGGTCAGCTTGTTCGTCCGTGCCCGGCGGACGAGGTCCTCGTAGGCCAGCCAGAACTGGCTGAAGTCGAGGGTCTCGGCCTTCTTCACCGCGGCGACGACGAGCTGGCGGCCCTTGGGTGTGACCAGGTCGATGGCGAGCCCGAGATTCACGTGCTCGGGCTGGACCAGCGTCGGCTTTCCGTCGACCTCGGCGTAGGAGGCGTTCATCGCCGGGTGGTCGACGAGGGCCTTGACCATGGCGTAGCCGATGACGTGCGTGAAGGAGATCTTCCCGCCGCTGGACCGGGCGAGATGCCGGTTGATGACGATCCGGTTGTCGGCCAGCAGCTTCGCGGGCACTGCGCGCACGGACGTCGCGGTCGGGATGTTCAGCGAGGTCTCCATGTTGGAGACCACGCGGGCGGAGGCGCCGCGCAGCGGTGTCCGCGCGCCGGCCGCGACGGGCGCGGCCGGGCGCGGCGCCGCCGGTGCCTGGGGCTGGGCTGGTGTGGCGGCCGTCGCCGCCCCTGCCGCGGAGGCCGCTGCCGGTGCCGGTGCCGTGGGTGCCGCCGTCGCCGCTGGCGCGGCGGGGGCCGAGGGCGCCGGTGCCGGCGGCGGTGACACGGAGCCGGGGGCGGCGGCTTCACTCGCCTGCGCGTCCCCGGTGGGCGGGTTCACCGGACGGTAGTCCGAGAGGAACTCGCGCCACTCAGGGGAGACGCTCTCCGGGTCTTCGAGGTACTGCTGATAGATCTCGAAGACCAGCCACTCGTTGGGGCCGAAGTCAGGTTCTGACGCGGGTACCGTCGGTGCTGTCACGGGGCCAATCGCCTCTATCCACGGTGTACATCTCGGCCTGTTCGCAGGCCCTTCGCTACCGTCTGCTCAGGTTACCCGCTGTGGACGGACCCCCAGAAGCTGGGCCGCTCGGCGTCGCGTCACATTTGACGTTTTCCGTGCGTATTGCGCATTGATGCACGGAGTGGCGCTCCAGCCGGCCGCCGCCGGTAATCTTGCCTGTGCCGGCGGCAATGGCCAGGTCACGGTCCCGGCCCGCGGCGCGGCACCGGCTGGCGCAGGGAAGGCCACGAAGAGACTCTTCGGGTGGTTCTGTACCAGTCCACCGCGCCGGGCCCGGCGGGCGCCCAGTCCGCTGTTGATGTTGCTCTGGGTGACAGTTGGCGCAGCTGGCAGCCACGGCGGCCGGGGCGCCGGGGGCGTGGAGCCGCCGTATGTCTGGGAAGCCGGGAGGCCGAGTGCCCGATCACGAGGAGCCATCGACCGGCCGGGTCCGTCTCGGGGTCGACGTCGGCGGCACCTTCACCGATCTGGTCGCCGTCGACCGGGACGGGGCGCTGCGGTTCGCCAAGGTGCCCTCGGTGCCGGCGGACCCGTCCAGCGGTGTGCTGGCCGCGGTGGCCGCCGCCGCACTGGCCGGGCCCGAGGTCGGCGCGTTCGCCCATGGGACGACCGTCGCCACGAACGCGCTGCTGGAGCGGGCCGGCGCGCGTACGGCGCTGGTCACCACCCGCGGCTTCCGCGATGTGATCGAGATCGGGCGGCAGAACCGGCCGTCGCTCTACGACCTGACCAGGGACCGGCCGCCGAGCCTGGTTCCGCGCGAGCTGCGCTTCACCGTCGCCGAGCGGTGCGGCCCGGACGGAGTGATCGAGCCCCTGCTCGCGGCCGAGGTCGAGCGGGTGGTGGCGGAGGTCGCGGCCGTCCCCGGTCTGGAGGCGGTCGCGGTCTGCCTGCTGTTCTCGTTCGCCCATCCCGGGCACGAGCGCATCCTGGCGGACGCGCTGCGCCGGCGGCTGCCGGCGGTCACGGTGGTCGCCTCCAGCGAGATCCTGCCGGTCTTCCGCGAGTACGAGCGGTTCACCACGGCCGCCGCCGACGCCTACCTGACCCCGCGGCTCTCCTCCTACCTACGGCAGCTGGAGCGGCGGTGCGCGGGCCACGGCCTCACCGTCCCGGCGATCATGCAGTCGTCCGGCGGGGTGGCCGAGCTGTCCGAGGCCGCCAGCCATGCCGCCCGGTGCGTGCTCTCCGGACCGGCCGGTGGAGTGGTCGGAGCGGCCTACATCGCCGGGCTGTCCGGCGTGCGCGATCTGCTGACCTTCGACATGGGCGGGACCTCCACCGACGTGGCGCCGGTCCTCGGCGGCCAGGCGCTGACCACCTCGGAGTCGGTCCTCGCCGGCGTCCCGGTCATGCTGCCGGCGGTGGACGTCCACTCGGTGAGCGCGGGCGGCGGGTCCATCGCCTGGGTCGACGGTGGCGGGGCGCTGCGGGTCGGCCCGCGCTCGGCGGGCGCCGACCCCGGCCCGGCCTGCTATGGCCGGGGCGGAACCCGGCCGACCGTCACGGACGCCGACCTCTACCTGGGCTACCTGGCTGACGGCGCGGGGCTCGGTGGCGAGCTCATCCTCTCCCGGGCGGCGGCCGAGGCGGCGTTGCGCGACCTGGGGCAGCCGCTCGGCCTCACCCCGGAACAGACCGCGGCGGGTGTCGTCGCCGTCGCCGACGCCGAGATGACCCGTGCCCTGCGCGTGGTCTCCGTCGAGCGCGGTATCGACCCGCGGGAGCTGGTCCTGGTCGCCTTCGGAGGCGCGGGCGGGACACATGCCTGCGCGCTCGCGGACGAGCTCGGCATCACCCGGGTCCTGGTGCCGCTGGCCGCGGGGGTCCTGTCGGCCCTGGGGCTGGCGATCGGTGACGTCCGGCGCGATCACGCCCGCCCGCTGCTCGGGCGGCTCGGCGCGGTCGACCTGGCGGGTGCGTTCGCCGAACTCGTCGCGGGCACCGAGCCGCCCCGGTCGGGACCCGACGCCGCGCCCGCGCCCGCGTCTGGGCCCGAGCCCGCGGGGCAGGTCACCCTGCAGCGCCGGGTGGACTGCCGGTACGTGGGCCAGTCCCACGAGCTGACGATCGACGTCGACGAAGGGGTGGCCGCCAGCCGCGTCGCGGAGGCGGTCCGTACCGCCTTCGAGGCGGAGCATCTGCGCCGATACGGGCACATCGCGCCGGAGCGTGAGATCGAGACGGTCGCGGTGCGGCTCGTGGTGACGGTGGGCGGCCCGCGTCCCGTCCCGGTCGCGCCGCCCGCCGACCCGTCGGCGCGCCGTGGCCACCGGCGGGCCTGGACCGACGGCGAGTGGCACCGGATCGACGTGATCCCGCGGGCCGCGCTGGGGGCGGGCGAGGTGGTGACCGGCCCGGCCGTGGTGGAGTTCGCCGAGTCGACCTGCCTGGTCCGCCGCGGCTGGGCGGGGATGGTCGACGAGGTCGGCACCCTCGTCCTCACCCACGGAGGTACAGCCTGACCAGCCCGGTCGCCCCGGAACGACGGATCCGCCCGGACTTCCGTCGGGGGTTCGCGGACGGGAACAGCAACGGTCGGTGCGGCGTTAGACTGGGCAGTGCCGGTCCGTATCATGGCCCCCGGACCCATAATTGAGTCGCTACGTGCGACGTCGCGCCGCGAGGCGACCTGGCGGGCCGGCACCTAACTTCACGTGCCCCGCCCTCCTTCGGGAGGGTGGGGCACGTTGTTTTCCAGCGGTCGGCCAGCCCCGGGGCGTGGCCTGCGGGTGCGCCGTCCTGGCCCGTCCTCCTGGCCTACGGTGGCCGGGTGGCCGGGTGGCCGGGTGGCCGGGTGGCCGGGTGGCCGGGTGGCCGTCAGCTGCCGGCCGCCGCGGCGCCGGCCTGGCCGAAATGGTCCCAGCCGGCGCTGTCCCGGTGGCCGCGTCCGTCGACGAGGACGACGCCGCGCTCCGGGCCGAGGCCGGCGGAGTGGCCGGCGCGGCCGGCGCGGGGGAGAACCCGGCCGATCAGCACGCAGCCGGCGGGCAGCTCGGTGGCGGGGGGCACGCAGGCGACCAGCGCGTGGTCGTCCCCGCCGGTCAGCACCCACACCAGCGGGTCGGCGCCGAGCGCCGCGGCCGCGGCCCGCAGCGGCCCGGGTACCGGTAGCTGGCCGCTGTCCAGGTCGATGCGAACGTCCGAGGCGGCGGCGATGTGGCCGAGATCGGCGAGCAGGCCGTCGGAGACGTCGCACATCGCGTGCGCGCCGGCGGATGCCAGCAGCGGCCCGGTGGCGTAGGGAGGGCGTGGCCGTCGGTGCGCGTCCATCAGGTCGGCCTGGCCGGGGATGTCCAGTCCGTGCGGTGGCCCGTCCGGGCCGTACTTCCGCAGCAGCACGAGGCCTCCCTCGGCCCAGCCGATCCGGCCCGCGAGGACCACCAGATCCCCCGGACGGGCGGTGTCACGGCGGACCGGCGCCCGTCCGGCCAGGTCGCCGAGAGCGGTGATACCGAGCAGGACGCTGTCCGCGGAGCTGACGTCGCCGCCGGCAACCGACGCACCGGCGAGGTCGCACTCGTCCCGCAGCCCGTCGGCGAGCCGCTCGGCCCAGGAAACGGGAAGAGACGGGGGTACTCCGAGGCCGACGACCAGCGCGGTCGGGCGGGCGCCCATCGCGGCGATGTCGGCGAGGTTCTGCGCCGCGGCCTTCCTGCCGACCTCATAAGGAGAGGACCAGTCGCGGCGGAAGTGCCGGCCCTCGATGAGCAGGTCCGTGGTGACGACGACCCGGCCGTCGGCGGCGGCGACGACCGCGGCGTCGTCACCCGGGCCCAGCAGGACGTCCGGGCCGGTCGGCAGGCGGCGGGTGACGGCCCGGATGAGGCCGAACTCGCCGAGATCCGCGACTGTCGGTGCCGCGGTGCGGCCTGGTGACGCAGCGCCGTCAGCTGTGGCGGAGCCGCCGGTCGGCGCGGAACCGTCCGCGTCCGGTCCAGAAGTGCACATCGATCGCCACGCTAGCCGGCCGGCGGGCACCGGGGCCGAATCCGGGAAGCGGGACAGGGCTGGGAGCAGGGTTTACCGAGGAAATGACGTCGACTGCAACATCGAGGACATCTCGCCGTCATGTGTCGCTGCGACTCTGACGCGCGTGCAGCGCCCATATCGCCGTCATCGGCGACCGGCTTCCGGCCCGGTCGCGCGGGCCACCCGGTCGCCCGCTGTAACCGCCACCGAGCGGCCATCCAGCCCGGGATGCCCGGCGGCGACTCTGCTGTTCAGCGCCCGCGCAGGTCGCCGGCTCGGTCCGGCCACGCGCCGGCGCGGGTAGAGCGCGAGTGGCCCTGCAGCCAGGACGAGGAAAGATCGAGGGTCGGCACTATCTGCCCTCGACCCCGGAGACGGTCAGCTGGGGTTGTCTCCCGACCGCGCGCACGCGGCCGGTGCTGAGCGTTGACTCGGGCACTTCCGTCACTATCGACACGGTAAGCCAGGAAGGCATTCTCGAAGATCAGGGTCGTGATCCGGACGCCTTTCTCAGCGGATTCGGAGTCGTGTCGTCGGAAGTACTCGAGGATGCTCGCGCCATCGCCGCCTCCGGCATTCCGCATCGTTACGGCATAGACGGATCGCATGTCGTGACCGGGCCGGTGTCGGTGCGCGGTGCCGAGCCGGGCGACGTGTTGCGGGTCGACATCCTCTCGCTGCACCCGCGGGCCCGGTACGGGATGATCTCGACCCGGCACGGCTCCGGCCTGCTCGCGGGCGAGTTCCCCGAGACCGCGGCCCCAGCCCTCGACGCCGACGCCCGGCGCTGGCAGGGCTTCCGGACGGTCACCACGTTCTGCGCGGTCGAGCGCCGCCGGGGCCGGCTGTTCGCCGCCCTGCCGGGCGGTAACCACGGCCGGGTCCGGTTCCCGCTCAACCCGTGCCTGGGCATCATGGCGGTGGCTTCGGACGTCGCCGAAAGCACCGTCACCTCGCTGTCGGCAGGTGTCTACGGCGGGGCTCTGGACTGTGGCGACCTCGGGCCCGGTACGCATCTCTACCTGCCCGTCCAGGTCCCGGGTGCGCTGTTCGCGGTCGGCGATCCGCACTATTCACTGCGGGACGGAATGATCGGCGCGACCGCGCTGGAAGGGCCGCTGCGCGCCACCCTGCGGCTGATCACCCTGCGGGACGCCGCCGCCGCCAGCGCGCTCGGCGCGCTGCGGGAGCCGTTCATCGAGACCGACGAGCTGTGGATCACCGCCGGTTTCGACCCGGATCCGCGAGAGGCGACACGCCGGGCGGCCCGGGCGGCGGTGACGTTTCTGCAGACGAAGATCGGTCTGGACCGGGCGGAGGCGATGGCCTACCTGGCGGCAGCGGCGGACTTCGGCGCCGGTCGGCTGGCGGCCGGCTACGGGTCCGCGTTCTGCCGGATCCGCCGCGCGGACTTCACCGAGCCGGCCCCCGTCAAGGCACGCCTTCCACGGGCCGGCTTCGCCCGCATCGTCGGCGGCTCCGACGCCGAGCCCGACCGGGAGCAGACCCCGCCGGCCGGTGACCTGGTCGAGCCCTCCGGCTCGGCGCGGCTGCCGGAACAGGGCAGGTCTTCGGGCCAGGAGCAGGCCGCCGCCGCGCAGCGGAACCGTGCGGAGGAGGTACCGGGCCGCGGCGGGGCCGGGGCCGGGGCCGCTCCGGACCGGCCGCCGGCCGCGGACTCCGCCGGCCCTGCAGGCCCCGCCGCTCCCGCTGCTCCCGCCGGCAGTCGCCCGTCCGGTGGTGCGCAGCCCCGCTGACCGGGGTCAGAGCGCGGTCGGGGGAGCGTCGTCCAGTCCCTCCAGCTCCGAGAGGGGGATGGGCCGCCAGCGCTGGCGGCGCTCGTCCGCGTCGGCGTGTACCGAGGGTGCCCCGGATGGGCCGGTGCCCCCTGGCCCGGAGGCGGGGACGGCGGCCCCGGGTGTGTCGGGTGCCGGCAGCGGGGGCACCTCGGGGGCCGGCGGCACGGGGTCGGTGTTCCTGGGCTGCTCGGACGGTGTCGCACCGCCCGCCTGGGTGCTCTCGGTCCCCCCGGTCCCCCCGGTGGAGGCCCCTGCGGTGGACTGCCTGGCGGTGGCATCCCCCGAGGGGGGCATGCCGCCGTAGGGCTGGATGCCGCCGTGGGGCTGGATGCCGCCGTGGGTGCGGGCGGGCGTCTCCGGCGCGGAAGGCACCTCCGGCCAGGAGTCCGCTCCTGAGACCAGGTTGCGCATTCCCGGATAGACGCTGGGCGAGGTCCCGACCGAGGCCCAGCCGGTCGGTGAGCCGCCCGACGTCGGCCAGCCCGCACCGAGCTGGCCGGGCGTGCCGAACGTTCCGGGGGCCGCCGGAGAAGGTCCGTTCTGGGCAGGGCCGGTGCCCGGGGCGGAACCAGAACGCCACCGCTCGGACGGAGCCGGGTCGGCGCTGCCCGCAGGGGTGTCGTGACCGGGAGCCGACGTGCTCGGCAGCAGCAGGCCCGGCCTGGGCTCATCACCCGAGGCCTGCGCGGCCTCCCCGGCGGGGGGTACCGGCCGGGCCTGCGCGGGTGCGGCGAGGAGCTGGGTCACCAGCATGGACGGGTCCGCGTGCGCCGGCGGGAACACCGTCGGCGCCGTGACGGCCGGGAGGATCCCCGCGGCGGCGAGCCTGGGCCACAGCGGCGCGAGCGCCGCCTCCTGGTCGATCTCGAACTCTGACCGCCGTACCCGCCAGATCCGCCAGCCGACCCGGCGCAGCTCGCGCTCGCGGCTCAGGTCCCGCTCGACGTCCTCGGTGGAACGGGTGGCGTCCCCGTCGCACTCGACGGCGAGCCGGGCCCGTCCACCCGAGACGACCAGGTCGAACCGGCGTCCGTTGATCTCGACCTGGGGCGTGACGTGGTATCCGCGGGAGGCCAGCGCCAGGAAGACCCGCTGCTCGAACAGCGAGTCGAACCGCGGGTGCGGCAGCACCGGGCTCACCTCGGACGTGGTGAGCGGGGCGGCGGCACCGTCCAGCGGTGCCGCCGCCGAGTGGGCGAGGACGTAGCTGAGGTAGCTGTGCCGCAGGTCGCCGGGGTCCAGGTCGGTGGTGGAGACCGAGTGGAACAGCCACACCTGGTCGCGGGCGCGGGAGGCGGCCACGTTGAACCTGCGCTGGTACTCCAGCCGGGTCAGCGAGGTGGTGGACGTGCCGGGTGCGATGACCAGCGAGAGGAAGACGACGTCCCGCTCGTCGCCCTGGAAGTCCGGCGGCGAGCCGACCCGCAGCTGGCGGCGCAGCTGCTCGGCGGCGGACATCCGCGCGGTGAGCTCGGAGCGGATGAGCTCCGCCTGCGCGGTGCCCTGCAGGACGACGATCCCGAAGCTCAGGCCGCGGTAGCGCGGGTCCTCGGCACACCGCAGCACCTGGGTGACCAGGGCCTCCGCCTCGATCGGGTTACGCGGGCCGTCGTCGGTGGCGGTGGTGTAGGCGTGCGGGACGAACTGGGCCCGCAGCGGGGCCAGCCGGTCCACACCGAACTGGCGCAGCGGCACCAGCGGGGCGTCGCGGTAGAACATCGCCGACGACCACTCGATGATCTCCGGCATGCAGCGGAAGTGCTCCCGCAGCCGCACGACGTCGCCGAACCTGGTCCGCAGCAGCGAGAACAGGCTCGACCGCGGGGTGAAGCCGACCCGCAGCCAGCTCGGGACGTCCGGCAGGAGGGTGTCGAGACGGTTGAAGACCGGCTCGAGCTCCTCGACGGAGGCGTCCGGCGGGGTGCACTGCCGGTCGTCACCGACGACGATCACCCGGGGCGCCAGCCACAGCAGGAAGAGGCTCTCCAGCCCGGCCTGGCTTCCCTCGTCGACGATCACCACGTCGAAGCTGTCGCGGACCGCCGGGATGGTAGACAGCACCTCGCTGATCGGCATCACCCAGGCCGGGACGGCCGTCTGCGCGATCCGCATCGCCTCCCGGGCGGCCTGCCGGTACCGCTCGGAGTGCCGGCCGGTGAACCGGCCGCCGGCGGCCATCGCGTCGGCATAGGCGCGCAGAGCGGCGGACTGCTCCGTGCCCATCCGCTCCAGGCAGTGCTTCCAGGCCAGCGCCCCGGCGAGCTCGGCGGTCGCCGAGGCGACCAACTGGTCGGCGGCGTCGAGGCCGGCGTCCAGATCGGCCTGGTCGGTGGCGCGGACGCGGGTGAGCCAGGTCGCCGCGACGGCGTGGGACCACGCCCGCCCGAACGACTCGAACTGTTCCGGGGTGACATCGGCCAGCCGGCGGCCGGCGACCAGCATCTCGGCCAGCACCGGGTGTGCCTCCCGGACCCGCCCCAGCAGCTCGTCGCGGCGACGCGCGCGGGCGCGGCCGTTGAGCGCGTCGGCCGTCGCCTCCAGCGCCCCGACGTAGCCGCCCGGATCACGGGCCTCGACCGCGACGGCGAGGAGCGCCAGCTCGTCGACGGCGTCCGGTTGCGCGGCGGCCGCGACGAGCTCGGCGGTGAGGTCCCGCAGCTGGGAGCCCGCGGCGGTCGCTGCCTGGCGCAGCCGGTGCGCGTTCGCCGCCGCGCCCACGTCGACGCAGGCGCCGGGGGAGTCGAGCGTGATGCCCCGGGCGCCGAGGGCGTCGAGCAGCGCGGCCAGCCGGTCGCGCGCGGCCACGGCAGCGTCGATGGCACGCGCCGCGTCCTGCGCCTCGGTGAGGCGGGCGAGCCGCACCTCCAGCTCCGCGGTCGGGTTCGGGCTGACGCTCAGCAGCGACCAGGCCCGGGTCGCCGCCTCGAGCGCGACCTCGGCCCGCAGCCGGCACAGCGCCAGGTCGAGCAGCTCCGGGGTGCGCGGCGGGACGCCGTCCACCGCCGTGTGCTCGAGCAGCAGGCCGGCGTCCTTCTGGGCCTTCGAGCGGAAGAAGCGGCGCAGCGCACCACCGGCCTCCATGTGCTCACGCAGGGCGAGACCGCAGGTGAGCAGGGTGGTGGCGTCGGGGCCGGCACCGTCCTCGTCGAGCGGGAGCTCCACCCGGTGCAGGCCGAGCTCCACCACGGCCGCGGTGGCCTCGGCGATCGCGGGAGCGGCGGCGGCGACCTTCGTCCACAGCACGGCCGCGCGGCCGGCGAAGGCATCGGCGAGCGCGTCGGTGACCCAGGGCTGCCGGACGGCGAGGCGGCTGATGACGTCGGCGGCCCGCAGTACGGCGTCCACCCCGGCGGCGAGCCGGTCGGCGGCCTCGTCGCCCGCGCGGGTCAGCACGTCGGCGAGGACCGGGACCATCGCGGCAGCCTGCCGGGACAGGGAGTGCTCGGCGGACTCGGCGGCGTGCAGCGCCCCCCGTTCGGCGTAGGCCAGCGCCGTCAGCTCGGACCGGGTCGGGAGCTCGCCCAGTTCGGGGGGGAGCCCGAAGGCCCGCTGCTCGCGCAGCGCCGACAGCGCGATCGCCGAGGTGATCGGGGATGGCACGGTCGGGGGATCGGATGGTCCGCCGGTACTGGCCAGATCGGTCGAGGAGATCCCCGGCCCGCCCTGGTCGGGCGGGCTCCCCTGGCCCGCCCCCTGCGCAGGATGGGCGGGTATCCCTGGCGCCGCTGTCCGGACGAGCCGACCGGCAATGGTGATCATGAGGGGAGAGGTCGGCGGGGACGACGGGTCGCCGGGCCCGGCCGAGGCATCCGCCCCGCCCGGCTGACCCGCGGCGGCGGCGCGGGCCGCGGCCGTGGGCTGCGGGTCGGGCGTGGTCAGCAGCCGCCAGAGCTCGGCGGCCTCCGCGTCGTTGAGGGGGGTCCGGGGCCAGCCGCCACCCTCCGGGCCGGGCACCGGCACGGGTATCCAGCCGTGCTCGCCCGCCTCGTCCCGCAGCCGGGCGGCGATCTCCGCCCGGGTTCCCGACCAGCCGGCTCCCACCTCGTAGGTGCCGTGGCGACGCCACTCGGCGGCCCGGCGCGCCGCGACCGCGGTGGCGATGCGATCCCGCTCGGCCACGGCCGAGTCGCGCCGCTGGCGCGCCGTCCGGATGCGCTCGTCCTGGGACCCGGCGTCGTAGACGGCCTTCTGCGCGGCCAGCGCGCTCACACTGGTGGCGAGCTCCCCGGCGCCGCTGTCGGCGTCCTCGGTGAGGGAGACGCACAGCCGGCGCAGCTCCGGCGGGAGCTTCTCCTGCAGGACCCGCAGCGCCTGGCCCTTCTGACTGGTCACCAGGACCCGGCGGCCCTCGGCCAGCAGCGCGCTGATCAGGTTGGCGATGGTGTGGGTCTTGCCGGTGCCCGGCGGGCCCTCGACCACGACCCCGTTGTCCATGCGCAGCCGACGCATGACCCGGGCCTGCTCCGGGCTGATCGGGAGCGGCGAGAGCCATTCGTCCGCGGCCGCGCCGCCTTTGGGGAGGGCCGGTGTGGTGGCCGTGCCGGTCGCGGCGGTCGCGGCGGCCGTGGCGAGCCAGGCCAGTCGCTCGGTGGTGTCCAGGGTCTCGACGAGCTGGGCGAGGCCCAGCGGCGGCAGGCCGTCGCCGCGCAGCGCGTCCAGCATCTGCTCGTAGTAGTTGAGCAGCGCCGCCTGCCCCCGGCTGCGCAGGACGAGCGCGGGCGCAAGAGTGACCGAGGCGCTGGGGCCCCCCGGTCCGGGCGGTGGCCAGTTGGGCCGGTATCCCGCGGTCGGACCATCCAGCGCGAGGGTCAGCCAGTCCCGCAGCAGGCGTTCGTCGTCGGCCCCCAGCGGGGTGGCGTCCCGTGAGCGCAGGCGTTCGTGCAGTGCGTTGGTCCGCTCGGGGCGGAACGCGGCGATGCCGTCCAGGAAGGAGCTGTCCTCCAGCCGGGTGGACGTCCCCGCCGGTACCCGCAGCCGGACGGCGGAGGTCATCGGGTCGGTCTCCACCACGAGCCGGGTGACGAGCAGGTGCCGGCGGACCGGCCGGGGCAGCCACCAGGTGAGCAGACCGGTGGCCAGCACCAGCTCCAGGGTGTCGCCCTCCTGGGCCAGTCGCTGGGCCACCCCGTACAGCGTCGTGTGCAGGTGGCGGCGGTCCGCGTCGGCGCGCGCCCGCGAGCTCCACACCTGCCAGGCCCCGGCCCATTCCGCGAAGGCCGCGGCGACGTCGGCGGGAATCTGCCCCACCCGGGCCGGACCGGACCCCGCGCCACTCGCGGCCGCGCCGTGGGCGGAGGCCGCGCCGTTGGCCGAGGGTGTGCTGGTGGTCGGGGGTGTGCCGTTGGCCGCCCCCGCGCCGTTCGCTGACGCCGTGCCCTTCACGAACACCGCGCCGTTGCCGGCCGCGGAACCCTTCCCCGAGCCGTTCGCCGTGCCGGCGGAGGGGTCAGGACCGGCCGGTCTGCCGGGCCGGGGCGTGTTCCCGGAGGCCGGCTGGGACCCGTTGGGGCCCTGGCCGTTCGGCGAGGTGCGCGCCCGACCGTTCGGCGACGGCGCGGCGCCGTTGCTGCCGTGGGCCGGTCCGCGGCCGTTGGCCTCCCCCGATCCGGCGGGGTCGTCGTGGCCCGGGCCGCTCTCGTGCCCGCCCGGCGTCCCGCCCGGCGTCCCGCCCGGCGTCCCGCCCGGCGTCCCGGCCGGAGGCGCCGGCGGCAGTGGTGTCGGCGGTGGTGGTGTGGGTGACGGTGGTGTGGGTGGCAGCGGGGGCAGGTCGTACACGAGGACCGGCGCCGCGGTCAGGTCCACGTCGACCGGCGGCACGGGGCCGCGCAGGATGATGCCGTCCTGCGGCAGCCCGGCGGTGACGTCGGCGCCGCGCACGGGCAGCCGCACCCGGCCGCGGAGGATGTCGGGGAGCGGCGGCGCCGGCGGGAGGAGCGCTGCCGCGGGGGCCTCGAGCAGGACCTCGCCGGCCCCGGCGCTCTCGAACAGGGAGAGCCCCGCCGGAAGATCGGCGAGCCAGATCACCAGCGGGTTCTCGTGGACGTCGACGACCTGCTCGGACTGGGACACCGCGACCTCGTGCAGGAAGCGGACCAGACGGTGGCAGCGGTCGGTCAACGCGGCCTGTCGCTCGTGCCGGGCCGCCGCCAGCGCCTCCAGGTCCACCGCGCTGCCCGGCCGGCCGTCCCCGGGGGTCTCCGCGCCGTCCTGGGAGCCGTCCGTGTCGGCGGTGTTCACCGTGCCGGCGGCGGTGGTGTCGGCGGTGTCACCGCCGCCGCTGCCGGCGGCGTCGGCCGAGCGGTCGGGAGCGGTGTGGGCGGCGTGGGCGTCGGCGGCGGGTTCATCGCCCGGCAGGGGGGCGCCACCTGTTCCGCCTGTTCCGCGTGCGGTGTGGCGGGCGGGCGCACGGGCGGGACGGCTCTCCGTGCCGTCCGTCGTGCCTTTCGGTGTGTCCGTGGCACTCGCGTCCACCAAGCCCGAATCCGCCGTTCCCGAGTCCGTCGTCATGTCTCTCCCCGATTCCGGCCGGCGCGTGCCGGCGGCGGAACTCGTGACGGGGCGTCGCGAACGCCCTGTTCCGATCGTTCCGGTACCGGAGCAACCGGTACGGGAACTAGTGCAAGCCTCCCGGACGAACCAGGACGGTGCCGCCGCGACCCGCTGAATGCGGCACTCGTCCGCATGCACAGTTGGCTCAGGGGGCGGGCTGGCCGACCGCGATGGCCGGGTGGTGGTGCGGCGCCGCCGCCGCCGGATCGGCGTGGCTGGCTGTGGTCCGTCCGTGGTCGGTTCCGGCACCGGACGTGTCCGTCGGCGTGTCCACCGGCGTGCCGCCGCCTGGCCCGGAAGTGGGATGCGACAACATACGCATCCGTGAGGTCACGGTTCTTTGCCGACACCCACGTCCACTCCAGGTACTCGCGGGCGTGCAGCCGCGACTGCGACCTGGAGCACCTGGCGTGGTGGGCGGCCCGGAAAGGCATCCGCGTCGTCGGTACCGGCGACTTCACCCATCCGGCCTGGTCGCAGGAGCTGGCGACCAAACTGGTGCCGGCGGAGCCCGGGCTGTTCCGGCTGCGTCCGGACCTGGAGCGCGACGTCCTCGCGACGCTGCCGGCATCGTGCCGCACCGCGACGCGATTCATGATCTCCACCGAGATCTCCACGATCTACAAGCGTGGTGAGCGCACCAGAAAGGTCCATCACCTTCTCTACGCACCCGATCGTGAGTCGGCCGGACGGATCACGTCCGCACTGGCCCGAATCGGCAACCTGGCCGCCGACGGACGCCCGATCCTCGGCCTGGACTCCCGCGACCTGCTGGAGATAACCCTCGGTGGCGGTGAGGACTGCTACCTGGTTCCGGCGCACGTCTGGACGCCCTGGTTCGCCGTTCTCGGCTCGAAGTCGGGTTTCGACGCGGTCGAGGACTGCTATGCCGATCTCGCGGACGAGGTCTTCGCGCTGGAGACCGGGCTCTCCGCTGACCCGGAGATGTTCTGGCGGATCTCCGGGCTCGACCGGTACCGACTCGTCAGCAACTCCGACGCGCACTCCCCGCCGATGCTCGGCCGGGAGGCGACCGCCTTCACCTGCGAGCCCGACTACTTCTCGATCCTGCGCGCGCTGCGCACCGGCGACGGTTTCGGCGGCACCGTCGAGTTCTTTCCCGAGGAGGGGAAGTACCACCACGACGGGCACCGCAGGTGCGGTGTCGCGCTCACCCCGGACGAGACCCGTGCGCTCGGCGGCATCTGCCCCGCCTGCGGGCGGGGTCTGACCGTCGGGGTGCTCAACCGGGTCGACACGCTCTCCGACCGGACCGAGTCGCGGCGGCCCGACACGGCCGGCGAGGTCACCTCGCTCGTCGCCCTGCCCGAGATCGTCGGGGAGATCCTCGGTGTCGGGCCCAAGAGCAAGTCCGTTGCGACCCAGGTCACGGCGCTGGTGTCCCGGCTGGGGCCAGAACTCGGCATCCTCTCGGACGTCCCCCTCGACGCGATCGCCGAGGCTGGTTCGCCGACGCTGGTGGAGGGCATCGGGCGCCTGCGCCGCGGTGAGGTGATCCGCGAGGCCGGCTACGACGGCGAGTACGGCGTCATCCGGCTGTTCCAGCCCGGCGAGCTCGGCGCCGACGCCGGAACCCTCTTCGACGCCGGCCCGCCGGCACCGGGCCGTGGCCGGCGGAGCCGGGCCGCCGGACGACGCCCCAGTGCACTCGCCGCCGACGTGGGTGAGGCCCCGGAGCCGCTCACCCTCCGGTCGGGGGAGCCACCGCAGTCGCTGCCGACCAGCACCGCATCGGACACCGCGGGCGGATCCGACGAGGGCCCCCGCTCCGCCCTCGGCGGACTGGACCCGGACCAGCGCCGAGCGGCCGAGCATTCCGGCGGCCCGCTGCTGGTCCTCGCCGGGCCGGGCACCGGAAAGACCCGCACGCTGGTGCACGCCATCGCCCACCGGGTGCGGGAGCTGTCGGTGCCCGCCGGGCAGTGCCTGGCCGTGACGTTCACCCGCCGCGCCGCCGGCGAGCTGCGGGAGCGGCTCGACCCCCTGCTCGGCCCGGACGGGGCCGGGGTGACCGCCACGACGTTCCACGGGCTCGGGCTTATGATCATCCGCGAGCGGCACGGGGCGCTCGCGCGCGCACCGCAGGTGCAGGTGGCCGACGACGCCGTCCGCGCCGAGCTGGTGGACGAGGCGTTGCACGGCGCCGGCAGCGCCGTGGCCCGCGGGCGCGCCATCGCCGCGCTGGCCGAGCTCAAACGGCGGCGCGCGCTCGGCCAGTCCTACCGGGAGCACCCGTCCGCCGGGGCGCTCGCGCGGTACGACGCCGCTTTGCGCGACCGCAACATGGTGGACCTCGACGATCTGGTGACCCTCCCGCTCGGGCTCCTGCGGTCGGCGCCGGACCTGGCCCGTGAGTACCAGCAGCGGTGGCGCCACGTCTGGGTCGACGAGTTCCAGGACATCGACGAGGTGCAGTACGGGCTGCTGCGCGAGCTCTGCCCGCCGGAGGGCGACCTGTGCGCGATCGGCGACCCCGACCAGGCCATCTACAGTTTCCGCGGGGCGGAGGTCGGCTTCTTCCTGCGTTTCGCGCAGGATCGCCCCGGCACCCGGAGGGTCTCGCTGACCCGCAACTACCGTTCGACCCCGACCATCGTCGGGGCGGCGCTGGACGCGATCGCGCCCAGCACGTTCGTCCCCGGCCGGGAGCTGCGCGCGGTGACCGCGGCGGACGAGGACAGCCCCGTCGTGGTCCGGCGGTGCGCGAGTGAGGCGGACGAGGCGGGCGTCGTCGCCGAGCTCGTCGAGGAGGCCCTCGGCGGCACATCGTTCCACGCTCTCGACTCGGGCGTGGACGGCTCGGAGCGGGGCCGGTTGTCCTTCGCCGACATCGCGGTCCTCTACCGGACGTCCCGGCAGGCCGAGCCGATCGTCGACGCACTGCTGCGGCGCGGGTTCCCCTTCCGGCAGCATTCGCACACCCCACTCGCGGACCTGCCGGCCGTCGCGGCCCTGCTGGCCGACCTGCGCGACGGCGACGAGGCGGCACCGCGTGCCGTGACCGCACCGCGTGCCGTGACCGCACTGCTGCGGGACGCCGCCGCCCGTCTCGCCGACCTCGCGGACGCGGCGGACTCCGTCCTCGGCAGCGAGGGGACCGCGGCCGGGCCACAGCGGGAGCCGGGCCCGGGCCGGCTGCCGACCGCGGCGGAGATCCGCCGTGCCGTCGAGCTGCTGACCCCACCCGCCGCGGCTGCGGGCGACGATCTCGCGGCCTTCCTGACCGCGGTCACGCTCGGCACCGAGGTGGACGGGCTCGACCCGCGCGCCGACCGGATCTCCCTGCTGACCCTGCACGCCTCCAAGGGCCTGGAGTTCGACATGGTGATCATCGTAGGCTGCGAGGAGGGCCTGCTGCCGTTGCGGTGGGGCGCCGCACCCCCCGCTGCGGAGACGGACGGGGAGGCGGAGGAGCGGCGCCTGTTCTTCGTCGGGATCACCCGGGCCCGCCGCCGGCTGGTCCTCACCCATGCCGCGCGGCGCCGCCGTGGCGGCGAGCCGGTGGAGACCGGCCCGTCGCCGTTCCTGGCGGCGATCGACGGCCGGCACCTGGAGAAGCGGGCCGGCTCGCCGGCCGACGCCGCCCGGGCCCGCCGCCGCTCGGCCGGCCGTCAGCTGCGCCTGATCTGACGTCCTCTCCGCCTGCGCTCAGTCGAGGCGGCGCAGGGGGAAGAGCCGGGCAGCGTCGTCGAGGACGTCCAGCAGGATGTCGATCTCCTCCTCGGTGTTCGCGGCCGTCACCTGGACCCGGACTCCGACCTGGTCCCGTGGTACCACCGGGAAGGGCGCCACGGTCACGTAGATGCCCCGGTCGTAGAGGTGGGCGCCGAGCGCGTCCGCGTGGGCGGGGTCGGTGAGCGGTACCTCGATGATCGGATGGCCGGAGCGGTTCAGGGTCGCCAGCCCGAGCGAGCGCAGCCCGGTGAGCACGCGGGCGGTCAGTGCATGGAGCCTCGACCGGGCCTGCTCGCCGCGCTCGGCGTTGACCCGCAGGCCGACCTGCGCCGTCGCGAGCGACGCCACCGGGGGCGGCCCGGAGAAGATGTACGGGTTGGCCATGGTCTTCAGGTAGTCCTTCAGCTCGGTCGGGCAGGTGGCGAACGCGAGCAGCGAGGAGTACGACTTCGAGAACCCGCCGACCATGACGACGTCGTCGTAGCTCTGCCCCAGATGGCGGACGATGCCGTTGCCGCGCAGGCCGTACGGCGTCGGCTCGGCCGGTGAGCGCTCGCCGAGGACGCCGAACCCGTGCGCGTCGTCGACGTAGAGGACCGCCTCGTGCTCCCGGACGAGCGCGACGAGCTCGGCCAGCCGCGGCCCGTTGCCGGTCATGCTGTTCACCCCGTCGACGGCGACAACCCGCGGGTACAGGGTGCAGGCACGTAGCGCGCGTTCCAGCCGGTCCAGCCGCTCCTCCCGGAAGCGGCGCACGGTGGCGCCCCGGCCGACCGCCATCGTCGCGCCGTCGTGAACCGAGCTGTGCGCGTGCAGCTCGACGAAGAGCGCGCCCTGGCCGACAAGTGCGGGCAGCACCGACAGGTGAATATGGCTGACGGTCGGTAGCAGCAGGGTGTCGGGTGCGCCGAGCAGCTCGGTGAGAGCCTCTTCAATCTCCACGAACAGTCGTGGATTAGCAATGATACGTGACCAGCTCGGATGCGTTCCCCAGAGATCGAGATACTCGGGAACGGCGGCGATGATCTCACGGTCCAGATCGAAACCCAGATAGTTGCACGAGGCGAAATCGATCAGCCAGCGGCCGCCGATTCGAATGCGGCGCCGATCGATTTCATCCACCCGCGAGTCGTAGAACGGTGACTGGCGGCGCATGCGGTCCAGCTCGGCCATGACCCCGTAGGGCCGGGCCAGTACCCGTCGCAGACCCGCGCCCAGCGCCGGCCCGGGTATCGGAGCGCTGGCGATCGGTGTGCGCAGCGGTTCGATGGTCGAGGGCAGGGAATCCGAGGTCTGCGTCATCCGGGCCCGACTTCCGGGCCCGGTCGGCACACCGGGGGTGTCATCGCCGTCACCGGCCTCTCATAGATCCCCGAAAACATTGTCTCCGGGGGCGCGGGAAACAAGAAGAATCGACGAAAGACCGCCCGGGCCGCCGTATGGCAATGCGGTGGGCGTAACGCGTGGCGAAGAACTACATACGCACAATAGCTGCTGTCGTCGGCGCTTTCCACTCGTTTCCTGTTTTCTTCGGCGCCACTGCGCGGTCGGCGGCGCCCGCGCGGTGTGGCGCGTGCGGTGCGCGACCGGGTCGGCCGAACTCCGAGGGCGGGCGCCACTCCGGGGCGCGGGCGCCCGGCCTGCGGATTCACGGCTGTCCGGCCGGCGCGTTCCGATCGGGGGGTGCAGTCGGGGGTGCAGGCCGTCGGCCATCCGGGGGGTGGTCCGACAAGCTGGACGGGTGGCTGGACAAGCGGTCCGGAGAACTGGCGGGTAGCCGACCGGCAGGGCGGAAGGCGGCTGCCCGGCAGGGCGGAAGGCGGCTGCCCGGCCAGGTGGTCGGCCCAGGGCGGGAGGCCGCGCACGGCCCCCCGGTGGTTCCGGTGGGTGCCCGGCGGTGCGGCGGGGTTGATCCGACCGGCCGGGAGAACCAGTCGCCGGGATGTTCCAGGCGGGCCGGACCTTCCGGGAAGGGAGCCGCCGGTGCGGCCACGGCAGGGACATCCCCGTGCGGGCGTGGTGTTATCGTCCCCGCATGCCTGAGACCGCCTCCGCTTCGGACAGCGCGACATCGAGCGCGTCGGCTCCGACCAGGCCTGCCTACGAGGGCCCGCCGGTTCTGCGTAACCTGCCCTATTCCGGCTTCGGCCTGTCCCGGTCGGTCACCCTTTTCAAGGCGCACCGCAAGGAGCCGGTCGACCCGGCCGGCTTCTACTCCCTGATCGCGGCCGACTCCGTCCGCCAGCTGGCCCGGTACACGTCGCTTTCGGGCCAACTGGTGCTGGACGTGGGCGGTGGCCCCGGCTACTTCCGGTCGGCCTTCCTCGACGCGGGCGCCCGCTATTACTGGGTCGAGCCCGACGTCTCCGAGATGGAGGCCGGCGGTATCGAGGTGCCGGGCCGAATCCGCGGGAGCGCCCTCGAACTGCCGTTCCGCTCCGGCTCGATCGACCTGTGCTACAGCTCGAACGTCCTCGAGCATGTTCCGGACCCGTGGCGGATGTGCTCGGAGCTGGTCCGGGTCACGCGCCCCGGCGGGCTCATCTTCCTGAGCTACACCAACTGGCTGTCACCGTGGGGTGGGCACGAGACGGCGCCGTGGCACTACCTGGGTGGCCACCGGGCAGCGGAGCGCTTCCGGAAGCGGGAGGGGCACGCGCCGAAGAACCGGTTCGGCGAGACGCTGTTCCCGGTGTCGGTCGCCGGCACCCTCGCCTGGGCCCGCCAGCGCTCGGACGTCGTCGTGGTCGACGCGATGCCGCGCTACCTCCCGGACTGGGCGAAGGTGGTCCTGCGGGTTCCCGGTGCCCGCGAGGTCGTCACCTGGAACCTCGCGATGGTCCTGCGCAAGGTCTGACCCGGCGGCAGCGGCCCGGCGGGCGCTCCGGTCACCCGCTCGGGGGGGCGGTGTGCCGCAGCCGGGCCGGGGGCGGCTTGCGTGGCGGCGCCAGCCGGGAGACGGGCAGCCGCCCGCACTCCAGGCGCACCTCGTCGTCACGCACGGTCCGCAGCGTCGCGAGGAACTCGGCCCGCGGGACCTCGCGGGCGCCGAGTGACATCAGGTGGGACGTCGTGAGCTGCGCGTCGAGCAGCACTCCGCCGGCCCGGCCGAACCGGTCGAGGAAGTCGACGAGGGCGACCTTCGACCCGTCCGAGGCACGGTGGAACATGGACTCGCCGGTGAAGATCCGCCCGACGAGCACCCCGTACATCCCGCCGACGAGGCGGTCGTCGTCCCAGATCTCGATGCTGTGGGCCCAGCCGAGGGCGTGCAGCTCCGCGTAGCCCTCGACCAGCTCGTCGGTGATCCACTGGTGCGGGCCCTCGCGCCGGCAGTGACGGACGACGTCCACGAAGCACTGGTTCACCGTGCTGGTCCAGCTGCTGTTGCGCATCCGGATGACGAGCGAGCGCCGGATCCGCATCTCGCCCGGGGCGAGCACCGTCCGCGGGTCGGGGCACCACCACGGCGGATCCAGCAGATCGGCTTCGGTCGCGGCGCCGCCTCCCGCCGGGGAGCCGCCGCCTCCCGCCGGGGAGGGGATCCGGGGGATCATCCCGCGGGTGACCGCCATGCCGAGTGCCGCGCGCAGCTCCTCCGCGGCCTCGGGGTCGTCGGTGGGCCAGGGGAAGGCACCCTGGCGGTAGGCGCCGACCAGGGTGGCCGGCGCCATTCCACCACCGGCGGCCACCGGTCCGTCCGGCGCGGCCTGGTCGAGGTAGCGCGCCAGCACCGGATGGTCCCAGCCGGACCTCGGGGGCTTGGGCGCGGGCGGCGTCAGCATGCGCGCAGCGGGGTCAGCACTGCACCGGGGGGGTCAGCACCGCGGCCGCGGAGGGGGACATGGCCACGGCCGCGGGCCCGGCGACCCCCGCGGGTGCCGGAGCGGGCACAGGTGTGGGGGCGGGCACGGTCAGCATGGGCGTGACCTCGTCGGCGGGCCGCGGACGGCCGATGAAGTAGCCCTGGGCGAGGTCGCACCCGTAGTTCCGCAGCTTCGCGAGCGTGCTGGCACTGTCGACCCCCTCGACCACGATCCGCAGGCCGAGCTCGTGCGCGAGCCCGATCGTGGACCGGACGATCGCCTCGGCCTTCTGCCGGCGAGCCCGGGATCCGTCCTCCAGCTTCGTGACGAAGGATCTGTCCATCTTCAGGATGTCGACGGGGAGCTCCTGGAGGTATGCGAGCGACGAATACCCCGTACCGTAGTCGTCCACGGCGATCTGTACGCCGAGCTCACGCAGCTCGCCGAGCACCGCGGCGGAGCGCACCAGGTCGCGCATCAGCGTGGTCTCGGTGATCTCCAGCTCCAGTGCCGAGGGGGGTAGCCCGTACTGGCAGAGCAGTCCGCGGACCTGGTCCGGGAAGGCGAGGTCGAGCAGGTCGGACGCGGCGAGGTTGACGGCGACGGTGACGTCCAGCCCGGTGTCGCGCCACGCCCGGCACTGGGCGAGGGACATCTCCAGCACCTCGATGGTGAGCATGCGCATCAGCCCGGCCTGCTCGGCCAGCGGCACGAAGGCCTCCGGGTAGCTGTTCAGCTCGGTTGAACGGGTGTCTTGCGGATCTTGTCTGTTGATCGTTCGGCTGGTTGCCGGCCGGCGGGTCAAGATCGGATAGTTTGTGGGGGTGGAGTCCGCGGGTCAGCCGAGCTACGAGGAGCTCGTGCGCCTGGTCGCGGACCAGGCCGCGCTGATCGAGCGGCTGACGGCCCGGGTCGCTGAACTCGAACGCAGGCTTGGTGCGGACAGTTCGACGTCGTCGAAGCCGCCGTCGTCGGACAGCCCGTTCACGAAGGCACCGTCGCGGTCGTCGCGGTCGTC